>CAVQOB010000011.1:0-103746 GCA_963714325.1 uncultured Alphaproteobacteria bacterium
CCGCTCGTCCTTCTCCCCTTGGGGAGAAGGTGGGCCCTTGCGCGAGGCGCAAAAAGATTTGGGCCCGGATGAGGGGGCCTGTGCAGGCGTCACAACACTCAAGCGTTGTGATGCCTCGCGCGAGCAATCCTTTCCAGGCGTTGCAACGTATTGTATGGATCATGGCGACCGTTTCGACCGAGGAACCAGCCATGCAGGACAGCGCCCCCAAATCCAAATCCGCCAAGGCGGTGTTCAACTGGGAAGATCCATTTCTGCTCGATGAGCAACTGACCGAAGAGGAACGCGCCATCCGCGACACGGCGCGCGCCTATGCGCAGGACAAACTCGCCCCACGCGTCACCGAGGCGTATCTCGCGGAAAAAACCGATCGCGCCATCTTCAGCGAGATGGGGGCGCTTGGCCTGCTCGGCGTGACGCTGCCAGAAAAGTATGGCTGTGCCGGCGCCAACTACGTCTCCTATGGCCTCGTCAATCGCGAAATCGAGCGCGTCAACTCTGGCTTCCGCTCGATGAACTCCGTGCAGTCATCCCTGGTGATGTATCCGATCTATGCCTACGGCTCAGAAGAGCAGCGCATGAAGTACCTCCCCAAACTCGCAACCGGCGAATGGGTGGGCTGCTTTGGCCTGACCGAGCCCGATGCCGGTTCTGATCCCGCCGGCATGACAACGCGCGCTGAAAAGGTCGCCGACGGCTATCGCCTCACGGGCGCCAAAACCTGGATCTCCAACGCGCCGATCGCCGACGTGTTCGTCATCTGGGCAAAGTCGGCGGCCCACAACAACGACATCCGCGGCTTCGTCCTGGAGAAGGGCATGAAAGGCCTCTCCGCGCCGAAGATCGGTGGCAAGCTCAGCTTGCGCGCATCAATCACCGGCGAAGTCGTGATGGACGGCGTGGTCGTGCCGGACAGCGCTTTGCTGCCCAACGTCGCCGGCCTCAAAGGTCCGTTTGGTTGTTTGAACCGCGCCCGCTACGGCATCGCCTGGGGCGCTATGGGGGCGGCCGAAGATTGCTTCCACCGCGCCCGCGCCTACACGCTCGACCGAAAGCAATTCAATCGACCCTTAGCCGCCACCCAGCTGGTTCAGAAGAAGCTCGCCGACATGCTGACCGAGATCACGCTCGGCCTCAATGGCGCGCTCCGCGTCGGCCGCCTGCTCGATGAGGGCAAGGCGCCGCCCGAGATCATCTCCATCATGAAGCGCAACAACTGCGGCAAGGCGTTGGACATCGCGCGGCAAGCCCGCGACATGCATGGCGGCAACGGCATCCAGGCCGAATATCACGTCATGCGCCACGCGCAGAACCTCGAAACGGTGAATACCTATGAAGGCACACACGACGTCCACGCGCTGATCCTCGGCCGCGCCATCACCGGCATCCAGGCGTTCTTTTGAGCGGCGCGATGCTGAGCTTCGCGTATGGCTCGAACCCGCATTGCGATGCGTCGGACCTTGCAGAGGTCAGACCTTGTAGAGGTCAGACCTTGAAGAGGATCGTCGCGTTCTCGTTAGGAGAGTGAGATGGCCGCCCAGTCGACCGACCGCATGCGCGCTGACGCAACGAGTTGCCCGACGTCGGGCCGCGTCGTTTGGATGCCGGCGAAGTCACTGTGGACCATCGGGATGACCCTGCTTGCCCTCGCCGCTGGACCGTTCACGGCGACGCGCGATGCTGTCGGGCTATTTTTCGTCACGACAGCCGTCACGATCTGCGCCGGCCACTCCGTTGGTATGCACCGCCTACTCATCCATCGGGCATTCGAGGCGCCGGTTTGGCTGGAGCGACTGCTCGTCTATCTCGGAACGTTGGTTGGCATGGCCGGGCCGTTCGGCATGATCTACGCCCACGACATCCGCGACTGGGCACAGCGCCAGCCGCATTGTCATGACCTCCATGCCCATCGGCGTGGCTTCTTTCATGATGCGTGGTGGCAGATGCATTGCGCCGTCGCGCTCGACCACCCACCGCATTTCGTCATCGAAGACCGCATCCGCAATGATCGCTTCTTCCGGTTCCTCGAACGCACATGGATGGCACAACAACTGCCATGGGCATTGCTGTTCTACGGGCTCGGCGGCTGGAATTGGGTCGTCTGGGGCATTGCGGTTCGCGTCGCCGTTTCGCTGACGGGCCACTGGCTGGTCGGACACTTTGCCCACAAACGCGGCCAGCAGGGGTGGGCCGTCGATGGCGTTGCGGTGCAAGGTTACAATGTCCCCTATGCCGGCTTTGTCACGTTCGGCGAGGCCTATCACGGCAATCATCACGCTTTCCCGGGTTCTGCTCGACTGGGCATCGAGCGGGGCCAGATCGATCTCGGCTGGTGGTTTATTCAGGGCCTCGCCCGGCTTGGGCTCGCGCGCCGTATTGCAACGCCGCAGACGGTTGGCGAGCGAGAAGGGCTGCGGCGCATCGCCGGCGACGATCACTGCGCATTGCCGGTCGTCGTCTGATGACATCCACAAGCCCGCCAGCGCCACGCCGCGCCGCCGTCGCGTTCGTGCTGATCACCGTCTTTCTCGACGTGCTGGCGATCGGCCTTGTCATTCCCGTCCTGCCCAAGCTCGTCGAGCAGTTCCGCGCTGGCGACACGGCGTCGGCGGCCACCGTCTTCGGCGTGATGAGTGCGGCGTGGGCGCTGATGCAGTTTGTCTTCTCGCCGATCTTCGGCGCGCTCTCCGACCGCTTCGGCCGGCGGCCGGTTTTTCTCCTCTCCAATCTCGGGCTCGGCCTCGACTACATCCTGATGGCGCTGGCACCGACACTCGCCTGGCTGTTCGTCGGCCGCATCATTTCCGGCATCGCGGCGGCGACGTTCTCGACCGCCACCGCCTATATCGCCGATGTCACGCCAGCCGACAAACGCGCGGCCGCCTTCGGCTTGATCGGCGCGGCGTTTGGCGTTGGATTCATTATCGGCCCGGTCGTCGGCGGGTTACTCGGCGCCCATGATCCAAGACTGCCGTTCTGGGTTGCGGCCGGCCTCAGCCTGACCAACGCGCTCTATGGGTTTTTCGTGTTACCGGAATCGCTCAAGCCCGAGAACCGCTCGGCCTATACGTGGCGCCGCGCGAGCCCCATCGGTGCGCTGCAATTCCTGCGCAGCGATGCCGTCCTGCTCGGCCTCTCTTCTGCGCTGTTCCTGCATCACCTCGCGCACGCCGTGCTGCCGGCGCTGGCAGTGCTGTTCATGGGCTATCGCTTCGGTTTTGGCCCGCGCGAAGTTGGCTTCGTGCTGGCCGGCGTCGGCGTCGCCAGTATCATCGTGCAGGGCGGATTGACCGGCCCGATCGTCAAGTGGCTCGGCGCCCGCCGCGCCATGATCGCCGGCCTCGCCGCCGGCGCGCTCGGACTGACAATTTATGGCTTGGCGACGACGCCCTGGATGTTCTGTCTCGGCATCCCGGTCGCGGCGTTGTGGGGCATCTCGACGTCGGCCGCCCAACAGATCATGACCGCGCGCGTCGGCGCCGACGCACAGGGCAAGCTGCAAGGCGCCGGCTCAAGCCTGATGGCGATCGGCAATCTGATCGGGCCGATCCTCTTTACGCAGGTCTTCGCCGCGAGCGTCACCGCCGGCGCAGTCCTGCCCTTCGCGGGTTCCGCCTTCCTCCTTGCCGGCGCGCTCCTCGCGGCAGCGGCCATCATTGCCGCGCGGGTGACGCAGCCGGCCTGACGTGCCACCATCCGGCTCGCTGCATCTGCGAGACAACACTGCCGGAGTTCGCATGCCCACGTCCCGCGTCATCACCGTTGTTGGCTGCCACGCCGAGGGCGAGGTTGGCGAGGTCATCACCGGTGGCGTGCTGCCGCCACCCGGCGCGACGATGATGGACAAGAAGCTCGCCTTCGAGCGCGACTTCGACCCCATCCGCCGGCTGTTGATTTATGAGCCGCGCGGATCGGTCGCCCGCCACGTCAATCTGATCGTGCCGTCGACGCGCCCCGATTGTGCCGCTGGCGCCATCATCATGGAGCCGACCGAATACCCACCGATGTCCGGCTCCAACACGATGTGCATCGCGACCGTGCTGCTCGAAACCGGCATGATCCCGATGCAAGAACCAGAAACGCGATTTCGGCTGGATATGCCGGCTGGCCCCGTCGACATCACAGCCGAGTGCCGCGGCGGCAAATGCGTCTCAGTGACGATCGCCAACGTGCCGTCCTTTGCTATTCTGCTCGCGGTTCCACTCGACGTTCCTGGCCTCGGCCGTATCACCATCGACATCGCCTATGGCGGCATGATCTTCGCGATCGCCGACGCTGCAGCGCTCGGCTTCGCCATTGTGCCCGCTGAGGCCCGCGATCTCGCAATCCTCGGCGAAAAGATCCGTGCCACCGCGCGTGCGCAATATCCGGTCACCCATCCCGAACTCGCCGACATCAAAGACGTTTCGATCGTCCAATTCGCCGGACCTCTGCAAAGGTGCGATGGCGGCTGGCGCGCGCGCAACACCTGCATCGTCTCGCCGGGCCGTTCGGACCGCTCGCCAACCGGCACCGGCACCTGCGCGCGCATGGCCGTGCTGCACGCCCGCGGCCTGATGCACGCGGGCGACCGCCTGACGCATGAAAGCATCATCGGCTCGGAATTCCACGGTCGCATTCTGAGTGCGACGACGGTCGCCGGCGAGCCCGCGATCCGCCCCTCGATCCAAGGTCGCGCCTGGATCACCGGCCTGCACCACTACTTCGTCGACCCGAGCGACCCCTGGCCATCCGGCTATGTCGTCGCGGATACGTGGGGGACCGGAGGACAGGCATGAGACGTTGACGTCTGACCGCGTGCGTGTCGACGAAAACGATGCCCTCGGATTTGATCCGAGAGTGTGAGCGGTTGTCCCGGAACAACCCTAGCCTTCGACGCTCTGGGGCCGGAGTGGATTAAGCAGGCAGTCCCAGCAATCAACCCAGCCGGACACTCAGCCATGCCACAGCGAGATCGCAGGATGAGCAGTCGTTAGATGCAACGTTCGCATGATCATTACGATCGTCGCGAACGACAAGCACGAAGTCGCTGCGCGACAGCCCGCTGCGCGGGATGCAGGAACGATGGGCCGGTGCTTGGGGCAACCGGTAACCAGTTGAGACGACAGAGGTAACGGGGCGGGGAGCCATCCTGAGAGTGGAGGTGTTCAGCAACCTCACTCAGGATCGAACTCCCCATGACGAACATTACCACCGTCTCTCCACTCCGCCAGCGGATGCTGGAGGATATGGCTTCCCGCAGCTCGCAAAGGGCACACAGATCGGCCACGTCCGTGCCTGAAGCGGTTCGCCGCGTGGCTGAAGCGCTCGCCGGATACAGCCACCGTCGACGAGGTCCGGGCCTTCCAGCTGCATCTGATGCAGACCGGCACCTCGATCCAGACGCGCAACCGCACGATGACCGGCCTGCGCTTCCTGTTCCGCGTCACCATGCGCCGGCTCGATCTGGCCAACGAGATCCATCACATCAAGGAGCCAACGCGCCTGCCCCAGCTCCTGAGTGGAGAGGAGGCGTCGCGCCTGCTCGTCATGGCCGGCAACCTGCAGACGCGCGTGCTGCTGTCGATCGGCTATGGTGCCGGCCTGCGCGTCAGTGAGGCCGTCAAGCTGAAGGTCAAGCACATCGACCGCTCGCTCGGCATCATCCGTGTTGAGCAGGGCAAGGGCCGCAAGGACCGACAGGTGATGCTATCGCCGGAGCTGTACGCGCTACTGCGCGAGTGGTGGACGGTCAGGAGCACGCACAACGACGACGGCGTGGCCGTCGCCGAGCGCTGGCTATTCCCGGGCCGTGGCGAGAACGCGCATCTGACGCCGCGCCAGGTGACGCGCCTGTCAGCAGACGCTGATGGCGGCCGGCATCACGAAGAAGGCGACGCTGCACGCCTTGCGGCACTCGTTGCGACCACCTCTTCGACCAGGGCGTAGATATCGTAAGATCGAGGCGTTGCTCGGACACGAGAAGTTGGAGACGACGGCCGCTATACGCGCGTCGCTACGGACTGATCACGGCCATCGAGAGCCACTCGATCAGCTCACTCTGCCGCACAGCGCCAAGGCCGGCACGACGCGCAAGCGACGAGCCAAGCGGCCGCCAAGACCCGGCTGGCAACGATGGAAGCGGCGAGCCGAGCACATAGCGGTCGCGGCCGTGCCCGCCCCGATCTGGAGGTCGCGGACATCTTCCGCGACACGGGGCCGCTTGGCGCGCAGCCAACCGCGGCCACGTCAGCCTCGACCAGCTGAAGGTCATGAGCGCGATCGAGCGTTGCCGCACGGCGGCGCTCGGCGGGCACGTTGCGCGCTGCGAGAACACGGCCTGCGGTCATACTCTTGTGGCGTTCAACAGCTGTCGCAACAGGCACTGCCCCAAGTGCCAGGCGGCGGCGTCACGCGAGTGGCTCGCCGAGAGAGAGGCGGAACTGCTGCCGGTGCCGTACTTCCACGTCGTCTACACGCTGCCGGCCGAGCTGCGCGACGTGGCCTACCAGAACAAGGCCGTCGTCTATGGCTTGCTGATGAAGGCGGCGGCCGAGACCACGCTCCAGATCGCTGCCGATCCCAAGCGTCTTGGTGCAGGATCGGTATCACCGCCGTGCTGCACACGTGGGGCTCGGCGATGACGCACCACCCGCACGTGCACATGATCGTGCCCGGCGGCGGCCTCTCGGCCGATGGCTCGCGATGGGTCTCGGCCAAGCCCGACTTCCTCGTGCATGTGCACGTCTCGGCGCCTTGTTCCGCGGCAAGATGCTCAGCCTATTGAGCGAGGCGCACGCCCAAGGCCGCCTGCAGTTCCGCATCGCTCAGTGGTCTCGCCGACGCGAAGGCGTTCAAACGCTTCCTCGGGCCCTTGCGCCGCTCCAAGTGGATCGTGCATGTGAAGCCGCCGTTCGCGGGGCCCGAGGCGGTGCTGCGCTACCTGTCGCGCTACACCCATCGCGTCGCCATCTCCAACCGCCGCCTGGTCGCGGCCGACGACGGCGGCGTCTCGTTCCACTGGAAAGACTATCGCATCGAAGGGCCGCAGCGTTGGAAGACGATGACCTTGCACCCGCATGAGTTCATCAGGCGCTTCCTGCTCCACGTCTTGCCGAAAGGCTTCCATCGCATCCGGCACTACGGCCTGTTCGCCAACGGCAATCGGTCCGCTGCCATCTCCCGGGCGCGCGAACTGCTGGCCGTCGCACCACCCCCGCCGACACCGGAGCCGCCACCCGCGACCAGCGCTGACGAGCCGCGCGTGCTGAAGAGCCCATGCCCGTGTTGCGGCGGTCGCATGCACGTCATCGAGACCTTCGAGGTCGGCGCGACACCGAGGCATTGGCCACGACCGACGCCGGCGACCATCGGGATCGACACGTCATGAGATCAGCCAGACTGAGGCCCGTTCGCAGACTGCCCGTCACGCTGGTCCCAAGCCGGCGACGCCGACGGTCGGCTCCACCCAGAGCCGACGCCATGCATCCACACGATCACCCGGCCGACTGCCTGCCCAAAGCTCGCTTATCTGGCGCTGACAGACCCGTCCATCGCCCAAATCGCCGTGCAGGCGACGATCATCAGGCCCTCAACCTCTTGGCGCCGATGCTCAATCCCCATAGCGCACACCCCGTGGCTCGCCGAGCCCGCTGCACCGCCTGAACTTCACCTCCCGCGACTTCGTGCCTGGGCGCTTCTCGAACGTCGGCCCGAGACAGCCGCACGCGCACCCATGGCCGACATCGAGAAACTGCACCGGAGCCGACGTAGTGCTGGCGCTCGACACCTAAGTGGCAGATGTGTCGGAGACGGCGACAAGCGACTTGTGCACGGCGAGAAATGCAGCTTCGGTAGGTGTCGAAACGGATGTCCGCTCGTCACCGAATACCGCTTCCGTTCTCATTTTCGAGAGGGTCCATAACCGGTCGCACTCACGTACGGACTATCAGACGGCCTGTGCTTCGCGAGCACTTAATGCGGCGCTGGTCGCTGCGAAAACGGCTGCAGCGCATCATCCCAGCAGCCATTTTTCTGCGTATCATGACCGGTTTCGACACTACCGCGTAAGCCGATAACCTATCGCCGGATCGTGCACTTTGACACGAAATGCGGTCTTCATCCTCAAAGTGAAGCTGCCTTGGGTTCGCCGGAACACGAAGTTAATCGGGTTGGTCCTCGACTTTGGTAGCGGCTCTCGCACGCCTTAGCGACAAACCCGAAAACGAAATCGGCCGCGTTGACTAGAGCGCTCGGCGTTCCTCACGGATCGAACCGCGCGTACTCGTCGCCATCAAGCGCCAGTCGGCATCGGCCAACGCGATCTGCTCGTCAGACGACACCCACATCGACTTCTCATGAGCTTCGAACTTCTGCTCCTCACTCGGAAATCTGCGAGTTCAACGCACCATTGCACCAGTCAGATTTTCTGGTCGCCGGAAATTACGAAACACGGTCAGGCGGAGGCCGCTGCACGCGAACTGCTTGCAGCGCCCGATGCGTCAATTGAATATGAAGTCCTGGTGATTGATCTGGCTGGCGCGAATGCCGATCAGAACGATCTCGTCAATTCCGCCCGCCGCCGACGTGATCACCGTTTCGAACGCCGTACCGACCAGACGTTCAGAAATGACGAGGTCGTTCATGGAGTGAATGCCGGGCCCTGTCGGTAGCGTCGCGAATTCGATCCGATCATCGCGATCCGCGAAATCGAGGATCACGTCGTGTCCCCATCCCGACGGACCGTACGAGAAGACGTCGCGCCCTCCGTTACCCGATAATACGTCGTCGCCGGCGTTGCCTGCGAGACGGTCGTTGCTGCCGCCGCCCGAGAGCGTGTCGTTGCCGTTGCCACCGCGGAGATCGTCGATATCGAGTCCGCCCGACAAGAAGTCGTCGTCGTCGCCGCCGAACAGGGTGTCGTTGCCCGCCTCGCCGAACAACTGATCGTTGCCGCCGCCGCCGGACAAGAGGTCGTGCTGCGTACCGCCGAACAGCGTGTCGCTACCGTCGTTGCCCGAGAGCGTGTCGTTGCCATTGTAGCCGAACACGCGTTCGGAGGCACCCAGCCCGACGAACTCGTCGTTCTGGATGGTCATGTGGAACTGCTCGATGCTGACGATCTGGTCGCCCGTCGCGATGCCGGAGTTGCGTGCCTGATTGGTCAGGTCGATGATGATGCCGATGCCCAACTCGAGGAACGAGGTGGTGTCGAAGCCATCACCACCGTCCGTAAGGTCGGCGCCGGCGCCGCCGACGATGAAATCGTCGCCGGCTTCGCCGTACAGGCTGTCGTTGCCGCCGAAGCCGTACAGGGTGTCGTTGCCACCGCGGCCGTAGACGATATCCGGGATCGCATCGTTGCGACCGAGGTAGGTGTCGTCGAAGTTGCTCAAGCCGAACTGCTCGATCGAGATGAAGATATCACCGGCCGCATCGCCCGTGGTCGCGCTGGGGTTCTGCATGTTGATGAACACAGGCCCCGTCGCGTCGATGTAGGACGCCATGTCGATGCCATCGCCGCCGTCGAGCGTGTCGCGCCCCGGACCGCCGTCGAGCGTGTCGTTGCCGGCGTTGCCGAACAACTGGTCGTCGCCGGCCTCGCCATAGAGATCGTCCTCGCCGTCGCCGCCGCGGATCAGATCGGCGCTGTCGCCGCCGTGGATAAGGTCGTTGCCGCCGTCACCGTCGACGGTATCGTTGCCGAGACCGGCATAGATCGTGTCCTTGCCGTCGCCGCCGGACACCTGGTCGGCATCGTCGCCGCTATCGACGTAGTCGTCGCCGCCGCCCGCATTGATCACATCCAGGCCGCCTTGTGCGTAGATCGTGTCGTTGCCGTCGCCGCCCGTCACAGTATCGTTGCCGCCACCCGCGTCGATCGAGTCGGCGCTGCCGCCACCATCGATGCTATCGGCGCCGCTGCCGGCAAAGATGGTGTCGCCGCCCTCGCCACCGAAGACGGTGTTGGTTCCGTTGCCCGCGACGATGAAGTCACTGCCGCCGTCGCCGTCGATCGTGTCGGCATCGTCCCCGGCGAAGATGGAATCGTCGCCCTCTCCACCGGATACCGTGTTGTTGCCGCTGCCCGCCTGAATGTTGTCAGCGCCGTCGCCGCCGCTAACGTAGTCGGCGCCGATGCCTGCGTTGATCGTGTCGTCCTCCGAGCCGCCGTAAAGTGAATCGTCACCGTCGCCGCCGTCGAGCGTATCGCGCCCGGCCTCGCCGAACATCTGATCGTCGTTTGCGCCGCCGGACATGTTGTCGGCGCCGCTGCCGCCGAACATGGTATCGTTGCCGTCCTCGCCGAACAGCAGGTCGTCGTCGGTGCCGCCATTGATCGTGTCGCCGCCGGTGCCACCGTAGACCGTATCGAGACCGATGCCGGCATCGACCGAGTCCGCGCCACCGCCTGCAAGGATACTGTCGGCGCCCATGCCGCCGAGGATCGTGTCGTTGCCCTCCTGCCCGAACAGCAGATCGTCGCCGTCGCCGCCGTCGAGGGAGTCGTTGCCGTCGCCGCCGTCGACCGTGTCGCGGCCCGCGCCTGCGAGGACGGTGTCGTTCTGGTTACCGGCGTCGATGCTGTCGTCGTCATCGCCGCCGTCGATCGAATCGTCGCCGTCACCGCCGAAGACCGTATCGAGGCCGATGCCGGCGATCACGGTGTCGTTGCCGCTGCCGGCGTCGACGCTGTCGTTACCGGCGCCGGCCATGATCGAGTCGTTGTCGCTGCCGCCGTTCAGGCTGTCTTCGCCGTTGCCGCCATCAAGCGTGTCATTGCCGGCGCCGCCGTCGAGCGTGTCGTTGCCGTCATCGCCCGTAAGGTTGTCGTTGCCGCCGTTGCCGACCAGACGGTTGGCGACGCCGTTACCCAGAATGGTATCGCTGCCGCTGCCGCCGATGGCATTTTCGATCAGCGAGCGCTGATCATTGTTGTAGAGCATCGCGTTGTAGACGTTGCCCTGAGCGAGGCCCGAGTTGCGGCCACCCGTCCCGTCCGCGTTCGGCCCTCCGTCCAAGTCCGCGAGCTGGTCGGTATCGGTGATCGACCACCTGCCGGGGCGGAGGTCGATATTCACGCCGTCGCCGTAGTTCGACATGTCGTAGGTGTCGTTGCCGAACCCGTCCCAAATGGTCAGGAACACCCGATTGGCACCCGGCTGCTGCTGCGGCGCGCCGTTGATCGACATGGTGCCGGTAGTCTCGTTCCAGGTGTACGTGGTGTTGTCGGCGTTGGTGCTGAAGTCTGCTCCGTACATGTATTGCAAGGCGGCGATGTCGAGCATCATGAACGACTGCGCGTATCCCCATTGTTCCGCGATCAGTGAATTGGGGACGCCGGGGTTGGCGGCTGTCTTGAGAGCGGACCGGTAGGTCATGATCGTGAACTCGAGCGAGTTCAGTTCGTCCCGCAGGATCGGACCGTCTATGTCGGTCAGAATATCATTGAGGATGCCGCCGGAACCGAGCAGGCCCACCTCGTGGGCGTGCTTCAGGCCGAGCGCATGGCCGAGCTCGTGCATGATGGTGGTGAACGCGTAGTTGCCCATCTGCGGCGCGTCGAAGGTACCGTCGCCCTTGAACCACATGTCACCGAGGAAACTTCGGCCGAGCAGGGTTTCGAAACGCTGGATTGGCGGAACGCCGAAAGCCGGCGACGAAGACGAGATCGAATCGGATTCGCCGAAGCGCAGATCGCCGAACGTGACGTTGAACTCGGGAGGAATGATGCTAACGTCGATTTCAAGGATCGTTTTGCTGAATGTCAAATTGGTCAATGCCGCGGCGCTGGTCATGCCAAAGCGCGCGGTGGCTTCCTGAGCTGTATTGAACTCCTCGAATCCATTCAGTGCGATGACAGCGGTAACGCCAGCGTCATAGTCGCCCAGCACCGCACTTGCTAGCGCATCGATGAAACCGCCTACAGGATCATCCAACCAATCAACAAACGCTTCAGCCACGTCGAACGGATCGAGCTCGTTTACAACTGCGTCGAGGACGTACCACCATCCACTGTCGGGGAAGCTGAACGTGAGGTCGTTGCTGTCCCATCTGTAACCGGTCAGCAGAGCATCGATGTCGGTGTTGGTGAGGGAAATTTCCTGCGGGCCTGCCATGTGAAACCCTCCAAACAAATACAATGAGAAAAAATTCAACACGTTAAATAGAACAGGTATGAAGTTATGATCGTGACGTCGCGCATGTCAAGCAACTGGTGAACCGGTGGAGAAGCAAAATCGATCAATTTTTTGATAGTTTGATAATAAGTTAACGATGCGCACATTGATAAGAATGCCTCAGGCAGAGACGTCACGAGCCAGTTGCGCGACGTGGCCTAAAACAACACCCTGATGAAGCCCCCCGGCGTAAACGGCTAACTCGCCGGGTCCGAGTTTAATTACTATCGGACCCGACCGGTCGATATCGCGTCAGTGCGCAACGGCAGTTGACCATCGACCGACGAGGTCGGGCCGAAAGCGGTCGTCAGTCGCCGAATGTCATCGCCTGCTTGACGCGCCGCAGCGATTTTCGCCACGGCGTCCACTGGCTTTGCACGGAAAGCACACGCGATTTGATCGTCTGTACGTCGGAGAGTCGGCAAGTGGCCCATCACCATGATTGCGCATTGTCGGGGAAGAGTGCCGTGAATGAGGGCTCAGCCGACATGCTCAGCAGGTGTTTGGCCCATGCCCGCGCCGCCCGCGCTTTTCGTATGCCGCATGCGCGACGCCATGTACGCATTCCCCGACGCTACCGCCGGATACCAACATCGGACGAGCCGCCCGTCTTTCGCGGGCGGACGGTGTCGTAGAGATTGCACTTCTTTTCGGGCCGGTAGTATTCGATCATCAGGCATTTGTCGTTAGCGAGGCAGCGCTGCGTGCATTCGGTGTAGTCCTTGCCATAGGTGATGGCGAAGCCCGGCCCCTCGATCCACACGCCTGAGAGCTTTTCGATGGTCGGCGCTGGTTGCGAGGCAACGGGGCCGCCCAGGACCGCGCACAGTCCCAAGACCGCTGCGGTTCGCTTTCCCAGCATGATGCGCATCGTCCCAGTCCTTTTGCTTGACGCTCTGCGGGAACGTATCCTGGGATTGGTGCGGAACTTGGGCGCACGAGAGCCGGTACGATGACCGGCCGCGCATTTTGCACTGATACTCGTGTTCTGCCGCAGACATATGGTTCCCTGTCATCCCGCGCGCATCCGCAGCACGTCAGCGCGGGTGCTGGTCGGCAGCTGAAGCACAACAAAAGTGCTGCGGTGCAGACGCGGGACCTTATGAGACGCACAGCCAGAAGGTCCCGCATCTGCGGATCAGCGTTGCACGCTGCGCCGCGTGCGGGATTACAAAATGGGCATCATCTATTGGTGACGGTTCACTGGCTGCGGTTCAGGCGCAAGCGGCCGTGATTACACTGACGTCGGCGAGCGCATCGAGTTGCCAGGCCAGTCGCAGCACATCGCGTGCGCGCGCGTCACCGATGACGGGAACGGCGTTGCCGAGGAATTTGGCTTCGATCGCCGCATCGGTCATGGGGTTATCGACCGTGCCGGACGCGTGGGGGATATGGCATTCGTGCCGCGCGCCCGCCGACGTGATGATGGTTGCAATCGCTTCGTCACGGCGAAATCCGGGATCGGTCGCGACACTGATTTTGCCGCGCAGGGCCAAGACTTCCGCTGAGCCCGCGCGCGCGCCTTCGAATTGCGCAATGCCGGCGGCACGATCGATGAAGGCGACGGCGGCGGCATGGTTGATCGAGAATTTCGACTGCAACCCGGATTTGGGATCGTCGATCCCCGTGATTTTGACGGCGTGCGGGTGGACGCGCAGGTGCACCGACTGGACCTCGCCAGCAGGAACGGCCGTCTGTCGCGCGACCGCGATCATCGCATCGATCAACGGGTGCAGGACGACGCCACAGGCGTAGGGCTTGTAGCCGTTGCGGGTGATTTCCCAGCGCTGGCCGAGCCCTTCGAGCACGGCTTCGGGCTTGGTTTCAACGCTGTAAATGCGGGCAAAGCCGCGTTTTCCCTCGATGATCTCGTCGGAACTGTCAAAACCCTGCTCAGCCAACAGTGCGGCGAGAACGCCGTTCGAAGCGGCTTTTCCAGCGTGAAAGGATTTGCACATCGTGCCGCGGTTCTGCTGCATCCCCGCGGCCTGTGTCGCGGCGATGCCTAGAGTGTGCGTCAACGGCTTGGCGTCGAGGCCGAGCAGGCGGCCGGCGGCGGCGCCAGCGGCAATCGTGCCGAGTGTGCCGGTCAGATGCCAGCCGCCGTCGTGATGGGCGGGCGCCGCTTGTCCGATCCGCACGCCCGCCTCGAAGCCCGCGACAGTGGCGGCGATCAACGCGCGGCCGGTCACGGCCTGACGATCGGCGAGCGCGAGCAATGCCGACAGGATCGGCGAACTCGCATGCAGGACGACGCCACCCATGTGCGTGTCGTCGAAGTCCAGCAGGTGGCCCATCTGGCCGTTGACGATCGGCGCTTCCAGTAGTCCAAGTTTGCGGCCACGCCCGAGCAGGGTCGCCTGCGGTTGCCCGCCGAGCGCTGCGAGAACTTCCACCAACTTGTCGATTGTCTCGTGGCGGCTGCCGGCGAGCGCACAGCCGAGCCAGTCGATCAGTCCGCGCTTGGCCTCGTGGATCGCGGCCGGCGGCAAATCCTCGAAGCGGAATGTCGCCAGGAAGCGCGCGAGATCCCGGGTGATGCCGAGGTTGAGCTTGGCGGCCCCGTACTCACTTGTCATGGCCCTGATAACCTCCCGAAGTCACGCGCGATCCGCTGCTCGCGGGATAGCCTAGTACCCATTGCAAATGCCGGCAAACAGTGCATTTTTCCGAAACCGATTTCTTTGGAGGCCCGCTGAATGCACGACCGGATCATTGCCGAAGCGCTGGCGGCCGCCGCAGACAGCGTTTCCGCGTCGACGGTATCGCCGGCCATGCGCCGCGTCAGCGAAGATCTGCTGCTCGATGTGATCGGGCTCTGCGTTGCGGCGCGGCGATCCGACTATATGGCGGCGATGCTGGCCGGTCTCGACGCCGGTGGTAATTGCAGCGCGATCGGGCACGGCGTAACGTTCGATCCCGTCAGCGCAATCCTCGTCAACGGCACGGCAGCGCACGGCGACGATTACGACGATACCTTCGAAGGCGGGCCGGTGCATTCGGGCGCGGTGATCGTGCCGGCGATGCTGGCAGCGAGCGAGCGTCACGGACTGAGCGGCAGCGACGTTCTGGTGGGGCTCGCCATCGGCGCGGAAGTCATGTGTCGCCTGAGCCTGGTTGCGCCGCGTGCCGTGCACAAGGCCGGATTTCATCCAACGGCGGTATTCGGTGCCATGGGCGCTGCGGCGGCCGTGGCAGCGGCATTGCAATTACCACCCGACCGTTTTGCGTCGGCGTTGGGCCTCGCCGGCAGCATGGCGTCGGGGATCATCGAATACCTCGCCGAGGGAACCTGGACTAAGCGCATGCATGCGGGCTGGGCGGGGCAGAGCGGCTATCGCGCGGCACGGCTGGCAGCCGAGGGCTTCAAAGGTCCACGCACAGTGCTCGAAGGCAAACATGGCCTGTTCTTCGGTTTCGCGCGCGCGCCAAACTGCGATTGGGACGCACTGCTCGACGGCTTTGGGACGCGATGGGTAGCCGAGACGATCGCCTTCAAGCCCTATCCGTGCGGGACGATGGCACATCCCTACATCGATTGCGCCTTGCGCTTGCGCCAGACAGGGATCGACGTCGCAGCAATCCAAAGCATCATCTGCGAGACGGCCGAAGGGTTCGTGCACCGGCTGTGGGAGCCGTTGGCCGGCAAGCAAAACCCGCCGAACGGCTATGCCGGCAAATTCTCAATTCCCTACGCGATTGCCGTGGTGTTGGTGCGCGGCGAAGCTGGGTTGGCGGCGTTCGAGGACGAAGCGGCGCGCGATCCAACCGTGCGCGATCTGGCGCGAAAAATCCAATACGTCATCGATCCCAATCACCCCTACCCCCGCAGTTACACCGGCCATATCCGTGTGATGCTGGCTAATGGCCGCGTGATCGAGGAACGCCAGCCGCATTTGCGTGGCGGCGCGACGGAGCCATTGCCGTCCAAGGAAATTCAAGCCAAATTCCGGGCCAACGTCCGCCACGGCGGCTGGAGCGACAGTCAAGCCGAGGACGTTGCCAGCGGTATCAAAGAAATGTTCAACGCTGGACGTATCGACTTGACCGCATGCCGGCGCTGACGCCAGTCGATGACCTGGAGGCGGCCTTGCGCGTCGAGACGCATTACGATGGACGCCGCATCAGCTGCTTTGCCGAGCGGCCGGGCAGCGTCGACCAACTGTTGCGTGATGCCAGTGCGCGAGCGCCGGATCGGCCGGCGGTCATCGACGGGGCGCTGAGCATCAGTTATCGCGAGTTGGATCGCGCCGCGACGCTGATCGCGGCCAATGTGCATTCGCACGGATTGAGCCCCGGCGATCGTTTGGCGCTGCTCATTCCGAACCGTATTGAATTCGTCCAATGTCTATTCGGCGCGGTGCGGGCAGGCCTGATCGCGGTGCCGATGAGCATCCGCCAGAGTGCGCCGGAAACAGCCTTCGTCCTGGCACAGTCCGGCGCCCGCGGCCTCGTCTATGATGCGAGCCTGACGCGGCAACTACCGGCCCTCGATACGGGGGATATCGGTGACCGTGTCTACGCCATCGACGGGCGAACGCACCGCCCGTTCGACGTACTGCTGCACGAGCCGGCACACCTGTCGGCGCCTGTACCATTGATCGAGGACGATGCGTGGTGCCTGCTCTATACGTCGGGCACGACCGGCCAGCCGAAAGGCGCCATCCTCACGCATCTCGGCGCGGTCCATTCGACGATAGCCTTCGAGCAGGTGATGCGGCTGCGCGACGGCGAGGTGTCCGTACTCGCCGTACCAGCGTCGCACGTGACGGGCTTGATCGCGGTCCTGCTGACCATGCTGCGTGTCGCCGGCACCAGCGTGATGATGCGATCGTTCCAGGCGCGGGCATTTCTTGATCTCGCCGCAACCCACCGTATGACGCACGCGCTGATCGTGCCGGCGATGTACAATCTCTGCCTGATGGAGCCTGAGTTCCAAGCGATTGATCTGCGCCACTGGCGGACCGGTGGGTTCGGCGGAGCACCGATGCCGGAAACAACGATCGAGCGGCTGGCCGAGACCTTGCCGGCGCTGACACTGATCAACGCCTATGGTGCCACGGAATCCACGTCGCCACTGACCATCATGCCACCCGGCGACATCGCCGAACATCGGCTTTCCGTCGGCAAGGCAGTCCCGGGCGCGGAACTCACGGTCATGGACGATGATGGGCGCCCCGTTGCAGCGGGCATCAGCGGCGAAATCTGGGCGCGCGGGGCGATGATCGTGCCGGGCTACTGGGATAACCCCGAGGCCAATCGGACAGCATTTGCCGCGGGTTGGTGGAAGTCCGGCGACATCGGGATGATCGATGCGGGTGGCTATGTGCACCTTCTGGACCGCAAGAAGGACATGATCAATCGCGGCGGCTATAAGATCTATTCAATCGAGGTGGAGAACGTGCTGGCGCAGCAGCCGGGCGTCGTGGAATGCGCGGTGGTCGGGTGGCCGGATCCGGTGCTCGGCGAGCGCGTGCATGCGTTCATCGTTGGCCGCGAGCCCTTCGTGACAGAGGCGGCCCTGAAAGCGGCGTGTGCACGCGAATTGTCGGACTACAAGGTCCCGGAAGCGATAACGTTACTGGACACGCCACTGCCGCGCAACGCCAATGGCAAAGTGATGAAGGCGGCGCTGCGGGCACGGCCTGCATCCGCGACAAGCCCGTAAGCTTTCAGCCCTGCGCGCTTAGAAGCGGCGCAACAGGGTCGGGATGGCGAGTGCGGCCAGCAGCGCCTTGACAACGTCGCCGAGAATGAAGGGTGTGACGCCGAAGGTGATCGCCTTTTCGAAACCGACGAATGACGCGAGCCAGGCGACGCCGGGCAAGTAAATCAGCGCGACGCCCAACAGGCAGGCGAGGAACGCGACGCCGATGTTGGCCGTGAAGCCGCGATCTTTCAGCCAACCAACGGCAACGGCGGCGGCGAGGAACCCGGCGAGATACCCGCCGGTCGGGCCGACCATATAGGCGAGGCCGATGCCACGCTGGGGCGTGTCGGTAAAGACCGGCAAGCCGGCGGCACCTTCAGCGAGATAAAGTGCGACCGCGAGACCAGCGCGACACCAGCCGAGTGCCAAGCCCAGCGCCAGGACGACGAACGGCTGCATGGTCATGGGGACCGGCCAGAACGGCACCTTGACCTTGGCCGAAGCCCACAGCAGCAGTGACCCCGCGATGGCCAAGCCGATGGTTGCGGCGAGCGACTGAGCGCCGAAAATTGCCGGCGAGGCGGGGTTCGATTGCGTCGTGCTGTCGGCCATGGTCGTCGCGCTCTCCATCGGGGCGGGTCGGGCCCGCACATTGACGTCACGCCGTTTCGCATGGAATGCGCGGGGCCGCAACTACCGGGGGTAAAGAGGTTGCAAATTGGGTGTTTTCTGTCAGGCCGCCCAGACCATCCGGGGCGCGGCAGCCGCGAGCTGACGTGTGGCCCGGAACACAGTGATACTTACGGCAAGCGTGCCAGCAAGCGCTGCTCGATGGCGCGCGTGGCGGCGGTCCAGGTCGCGGTTCTCGAAGCGATCAGGTTGGCTTCCGACTGCAAAATCACACCGTCATCGAGGATCTTGAGGCCATTGTCGCGCAGCGTCGCGCCTGAGGTCGTGATGTCGACGATCAACTCGGCGAGTCCGGCCGCGGGCGCGCCTTCCGTGGCGCCAAGACTTTCGACGATGCGATAACTGACGACGCCCGATTGGGCAAAAAAGCGCCGCGTGATGTTGAGATATTTGGTCGCGACGCGCAGGCGATGGCCGCGCGCACGGCGATAGCTCATGGCCATGGTTTCGAGATCACGGACGCGGCGGACGTCGAGCCAGCACTGTGGCACGGCGACGACGACATCGGCGCGGCCAAAGCCAAGCCTGCGGGTGAAGGTGACGCGCGCATCGGCATCGTCAACGGCTTCGCGCATCAGGTCTTCGCCGGTGACACCGATGTGCGCCGCCCCGGCCCGCAGCAGCTGGGCGATTTCCGATGAGGAGACGAAGTGCACGTCGATGTCGGGAAAGCCTGCAATCTCGCCGCGGTAGCCGCGATTAAGTCCGGCCTTCTGGATGACGAGGCCGCACTTGGCGAAGGCCTCGGTGCACTGCTCCATCAACCGGCCCTTGGAGGGCAACGCAAAGATGAGTTTATCGCTCATGGCGTGCCTCGCGTGTGGCCGGAAAGGGCTGCGAGCAGACGCTCGGTGTAAATGGTGGCGCCGACGGCTGGAACCGGGCGCGCCGCGCCGATCGCTTCGAGCAAGCCGTCATAACGGCCGCCGCCAGCAATCGGGCTCTTGTCGCCGAGCGACGGCGCGATGATCTCGAAGACGAAACCGGTATAGTATTCGAACTTGCGGCCGAACTCGGCGGAGAACTGTGCTGCGTCGACATCGATGCCGGCGGCGCTCAGGGTTTCGAGCCGGGTGCGGAAGGCAACGAGTGCTGGCGCAATGTCGGCATGGCCGGCGCAAGTCATGCTTTCAAGCGCTGCGACAGCGGGACGCGGCGCGCCAGTGATGCGCACAAAACTCTCGATCAGTTGGGCTTTATCGGCATGCAGCGCGCCGGTGCGCGTATCGGCGACGGCCGAGAGCAGACCGGACGTGATCTCGGCGAGCGTGCGCGTGCCGATCAACTCGTGGCCGGATACGGCCAGATGTTCAGCGACAACCGCCTCGGACGCCGTGACATCATCGGGATCGAGCGCCGCCAGCAAAGTTCTGGGAATGCCGTCGGCCGCCAACTCCGGGTGCGAGACCAACCGGGCCAGTTCGGCACGGAAGGCATCGGGACGCCAGAACTGATGGCTGAGGCGGTCATGCCAACGGGCGGGCAAAGCGAGCGCGTCCAGCAAAGCGCGGAACAACCCGAGATCGCCGAGCTTCAATTGGTAGTGCGCGAGACCGGCTGCTGCAACGGCGCGGCCCATGAGGGCGAGAACTTCGGCGTCCGCGGCAACGGGATCAGAGGCGGCAAAGCTTTCGATGCCGGCCTGGCGGAATTCGCGCGGGTTGGCACTCGGCGCGTCCTGCGGCTGAAAACGAAAAGCGGGACCGTTGTAACAGAAGCGTTGTGCGTTTTGTGCCTGCGGTTCGCGTTCGAGATAGAGCCGGCAAGATGGAACCGTCAGATCGGGACGCAGGCACAGCTCTGCGCCGTCGGGATCGGTGAAGACGTAGGTGCGACCGCGCAGGTTCTCGCCGACGACGTCAAGGAAAAGGCCGGCTGGTTGGATGATGGCGGGCGCCACAAGTTCATAGCCAGCCGCCGTGAAGACGCCGGTCAGGCGTTGCGCCTGCAGCTCCAGTTCCTCGAAACGGCGTGCGGTTTCAGCGGTCATGGGTTGGCTTTTTTCTGGTCGCGTCCGATGCCCCTGCGGTGAGCCGGCTGGACCCGACGAGCGCCGCAGACGCGGCACCTTCTATCGAATCTGTTGCGCAAGGTCCCATGTCTGCACCGCACAACGGCGCTTGCGCTCCGTTATGCACTGCGCCCGGGATGACAGGGTTTAGTGTTCCGGCACAAACAAATGGTACACAAATTTCGTCATGGCCGCGGAGGCGGCCACCCAAGCAAATCAAAGCTAAGACAGGGCGTCCACGCAGGCGCATCTCATTGAAATCATGTCGTTCTCGCAGCATATTCTGGATCGCCTAAATGGATGCTTGCTTGGGTGGCCGCCTCCGCGGCCATGACGGAGTGTGGCGGAACTTCGGGAATCAAATGATAAAGTCAGAACATTGGCAACATGCGCGCAATCATCCCGCTCACCCCTGATGCCGGGCGAGGATGTCGCGGACGGCGGCGACCATATCGGCTTCGCTTGCTGTGGCTTGCGCCGGACGAGCGGCTTTCCATGCCGCGTTGTCTTTGATGGCGGCGGCGGCCTTTGCGCCTTCGATCAGGTCCTTGATCTGGACTTCGCCCTTGGCTTTCTCGTCGGAGCCTTGAATGACGACACAGGGGGCCCGTCGACGATCGGCGTATTTCATCTGCGCTTTCATGCCGGATGTACCGAGATACATTTCGGCGCGAATGCCGGCTTGGCGGAGCTGCTGCGTCAAGCGCTGATAATCGGCGAGGCGATCCTTATCCATGACCAGCACGACAACGGGGCCGGAGCCATCAGCGGTCTGGACCTTGCCGAGAGTGGCCAACGCAGATTGGAGGCGGGACACGCCGATGGAGAACCCAGTGGCTGGAACTTTCTCGCCGCGAAAGCGGGCGACGAGACCGTCATAGCGCCCGCCGCCGCCGACGCTACCGAAGCGCACGGCCTGGCCGTCGTCGTTCTTCACCTCGAAGGTGAGTTCGGCTTCGAAGACGGGGCCGGTGTAGTATTCGAGGCCGCGCACGACCGTGGAATTGAACGCGACGCGGCCGTCATTGTAGCCGCCGGCCGCAACGAGTGCTTCGATGCCGCGGAGTTCGCCAACGCCAGCGGTGCCGATGGCGCTGGATTTGAGCAGGTCGGCGATGATGTCGAGCGCGTCGGTCTTGGATTGGGTGCTGGCATTGACGAAAGCGAGCACCGTGTCGATGGATTTGGCGTCGAGCCCGGCGCCGGCGGTGAAGTCGCCGAACTCGTCCTTGCGGCCTTTGCCGAGCAACAAGCCAACGCCCGCCGAACCCAGCCGGTCGAGCTTGTCGACGGCGCGCAACACGGTCAGTTTCTTCGCCACATCGGCTTCGGCAACACCAATCACCTCGAGCACACCATCAAGCAATTTGCGGTTGTTGACGTTGATGCGGTACTGCCCCCTGGCGATGCCGAGTTTTTCCATGACGTCGGCCATCAGCATGCAGGCTTCGGCGTCGGCGGCGATGTTGTCGGTGCCGACGGTATCAGCGTCGCACTGCAGGAACTGGCGGAAGCGACCGGGGCCTGGTTTCTCATTGCGCCAGACGGGACCCCAGGCATAGCGGCGGAAGGGCTTGGGGAGCTTGTCGTAGTTTTCGGCGACGTAGCGGGCGAGCGGCGCCGTCAGGTCATAGCGCAACGACAGCCACTGCTCGTCCTCGTCCTTGAAGGAGAAGACGCCGGCGTTGGGCCGATCGAGGTCGGGCAGGAACTTGCCGAGCGCGTCGGTGTACTCGATGGCCGGCGTCTCGATGGCTTCGTAGCCGTAGCTTTCATAGACCTCGGCAATTTTGCCGAGCATGACCGCAAGGCCTTTGACCTCGGCGCCGTCGCTGTCGCGGAAGCCCTTGGGGAGCCTGGCTTCGGGGCCGGCAAAGTTCTTGTTCGTCGCCATCAGGTTGCATCAGCGGCTCAAGCGCCACGCCTCGGTTGCCTCGCAGCGCCTTATAGCGAGGCAACTCCCTGACGGGAAGGCGGTTCTGAGGCGGCCGAGAGAGCGTGAACGGTTTGACGGGGTGAGCGCCCAAAGCTCGCTGAAGATGCGGTTTATTGACTAACCTTTGCCACCGCCACCGCCACCGCCACCGCCGCCGCCGCCGCCGCCGCCACCCCCACCTGAGCCGCTGTTGCCTCCGCTGCCCGAGGAGCCGCTGCCACTGTTGCCGGATCCAGAATTGCCGCCGCCGGAGCCGCCGCCAAAGCCGCCGCCGGAACCACTGCCACTCGCCTCGGTCCGCCACGGCGCCCAAGGCGTCTTCCAGCTACCACTGCGCGGGCCACCCAGGCTCGAGCGCGACGCAGTATAGCTTCGCCGGCGCTCCGATGCCTGGGCTTGTTGCTGCCGCGACGTTTCACGACGTGCCGCCTCGCGACGCTCCTCGCGTGCGGCGGCCTCGGCCCGCTCTTGCCGCGCCTGACGCTGTCGCTCCTGCGCCGCCGCCGCCTCTTGCCGGTCGCGATTGCGCTGGTCTTCGGCACGTTGCACCGTTTGCGCCTGCCGACGGCGCTCGGCTGCAGCATCGGCCTCAGCCTGTCGCTGCCGGGCTTCCTGCTGTTCCTGTTCAGCCTGCCGCTTACGTTCGCGCTGGCGCCGATCCTCGGCCGCTTCCGCGACTTGCGCCTGACGGCGGCGCTCGGCTGCGGCCTGATCCCGTTCGGCTTGCTGGCGTGCTTCACGTTCGCGCGGGTGTTGATCGTCACGCACTGCCACCACACTTGATGATGGAGAGTCATGCTGCGTTGCCATCGGGCTGCTGCCATTCGATGGCGACGGACCGGCGAGGCGTATCAAGCCTTGGCTAGTACTTTGGTTCGGAGTCGTGACCGCCGCTTGTTGGGGATTCGGGCCGGCCAAGACCGCGCCGACACTAAGGGGCAGAGATTCAGCAACGACCGTGTCGACCGAATCTGGTGACACGCCAAGTGACGCTAACCCGACATCGTGTGAAACAACATGCGCCAGCGGCCGACCGCGTGGTGCGGGTTGCTCCCTCAAGACCACGTTGATCGGTGATTCAGCAATTGCGAGTTCATGCGTTGCCGTTTGCCGCAGCGGGAGACTGGGGCTCGGTGTCACCGCTAGCGGTGACGGCGTCGCAACAGGCTGCTGCTGCGTGCCCGACTGCGACGCCGTCGTGGCAGAAGCCGTGCTAGGATCAGCTCCTGCGATCACTTGTTCCTGCGCTGTGCGATGCCCGGTCATCATCCAACCGGTGCTGAGGCCCATGGTCGCCAACAACACGACGGCTGCCAGACCGATGCGGCCGCGCGCGCGTGTATCAAAGTGCTCGCGCAGGCGGCGGCGGCGGTCGCGTGGCGCCTCATGGAGATGCTCGCCGGCCGCATGCAGCGATTTGCGGCCCGTGACCATGGCGCCGATCAGATTTTCCTGATGCATGATGCTGGTCAACACCGCGCCGGCCACGTGCATGGGAACCAGAACCAGCAGCGCATTGGCGGCGTAGTGGTGAACCTGCTCAACCCACTCGATGCCGTAGAAGGCGTTGGTCAATTGCATGACGCCGGTGGCGCAGATGACCGCGATCGTCGACAACAGCGCCAGGATCATATAGCCGCCGGCGGGATTGTGCCCCAAGTGTCGCGGCGCGCGTTTGCGCATCACCGACTGGAGATCGCCGATGACGGCGCCAGGGCGCTCGACGAAATCCGTAAATCGTGCGCGCCGGCTGCCGAAAATTCCCCAGATCAGGCGGAAGGCTACCAGCGCGGTGATACCAAACCCAACCGTCTCGTGAATGCGATGGCCGGAGCCGCCTGAAACCCAGGCGGTGACAATTCCGGCCACCAACAACCAATGAAAAGTGCGAACGGCCGCATCCCAGACAAGCACCCGCTCGGCGCCCTGTGGCGCTTCAACAGGATCGGCTGGCATAGGTTTTGGACCGTTCGCAAAGTTCGTCATGACGATGTCCCGACTTTGGTTGGGTTATTTCGTAACCGTCAGCATCAAGCTCAGATCAATCGGGTTGTAGAACAGCTCAAGGTTCTTGCCGTCCTTGACGGCGTACACTTCGTAGCAGGCGCCTTCGATCTTCGAGCGGCGCACTTCATAGCCGGCTGCCTTTGCAGTGGCTTCGGCTTCATTCTGCGGCTTCCACTTCGCCTGTGGTTCGGTCGTGCAATCTTTCTTGCCATCGGCGAAAGCCGGGGCGGCAAACATGACCAGACCAGCGACCAGCGAAACAAAAATCTTCTGCATGTACATTCTCCCGTTACTGCCTGACTAGATGTTACTGAGCGACCTGCTATTGCCTGCCGCTCGACTTCAGCACGATCCGTGATAGCGGCACTCAGCTGACAACAAGCTGACACGATCCGTGTCCGACGTGTTGTTGTCTCGCTGTAGCTCAGTCGACAGATAGGCTGTAGGGCCGCAGGTCTGCATCCATAGTCTCAGACCATAGTCGGAAAAGTTATCTCTGACGGACAACGTCGCTTTGCAGCGATGGTTTGTCGTGCTTAACGTGATCCATCGCCATCCATGATGAGCAATGCAACAGAGGGTCCAAATGCCTTCGGCTCAACCGACACCAGCTCCAAGGTTGGCCTGGATCTCTCGTGCTATTGTGGGAGTGCGCGCTTCGTTGCGCGCATTGCTCAGCCATATGGGCCGCCGCTGGCGCAGCCTGAGCCTCGCCAAGCAGTTCGCCACGTGTGCAACATTGGTATTGTTGCCGGCGATGTTGACGATCGGCACCTGGGTCAGCAATCAGATCGAACATGGTGTCACGCACAACGCTGGGGTATCGGCGGCATTGTACATGGAAAACTTCGTCGAGCCGTTGGTGCAGGATCTCGCAATTCAAGATGGGATCCGGCCGTCAAATGCCGACAAGATTGCGCGGCTGCTGACGGATACATCGCTCGGGCAGAAGGTGATCAGTTTCAAGATCTGGGGGGTCGGCGGCCGCATCATTGCGGCCAGCCGCCCCGAACTGGTCGGCCAATCCTTCCCCATGACCAAAGGCCTTGTGGCCGCTTGGAGCGGCATCGCCTCGACCGAATTCGATCATTTAAAGGATGCGGAAAACGTCCATGAGCGCGCGACAGGGCTCGCCCTGCTCGAGGTCTATATTCCTTTGCGCGCACGCGGCTCCGATCAGATCATTGCGGTCGGCGAATTCTACGAAAAAGCCCCGGAGCTGAAGGCGGAACTCAATAAGGCTCGCCTGATGTCCTGGCTGGTGGTCGGAGCTGTCACACTGTCGATGCTCGCAGCGCTCTTTGCAATCGTGCGGCGCGGCAGCCAGACTATCGTGCGCCAGCAATCCGTCCTCGAACAGCGCGTTACGGAGCTGACGGGGCTGCTCGCCGAGAATGGCCGCTTGCGGTCGCGGATCCATCGGGCCTCGGCGCGGGCCAGCGAAGGCAACGAGCAATTTCTGCGCCGGCTCGGCGCCGACCTGCACGATGGCCCGGCGCAGTTGATCAGTTTAGCATTGCTGCGCCTCGATGATGTGCAACAGCACACACAACCAACCGCTCAAGGTCCGCACGCGACACCGACGGCCGAGGCAAGCAATAGCGTCTGTGTCAGAACAGTTCTGAGCAATGCTCTGCTCGAAATCAGAAATATCGCGACCGGCCTCGCCGTCCCGGAGATCGAAGCGCTGTCGCTCAAAGCAGCGCTGACATCGGCCGTCCATCGCCATGAAGAGCTGACACGCACGCGCGTCGATTTTTCAGGCGATTGTTTGGAGAAACCGGTTCCGCCTGCCGTCAAGTTGTGTGCCTACCGAGTCCTGCAGGAGGGACTGACCAATGCATTCCGGCATGCCGATGGCCAGGGCCAGGTCGTTCGAGCACGACTGGACGCGGCGCATCTGGAACTCGTCGTCTCCGACAGCGGCCGCAGCAATGCACGGGCACCCACGAGCGTCCGGCGCGGCCTTGGATTGCGTGGGCTGACCGACCGGATTGAAAGTCTCGGTGGGAGCTTGCTGATGACACCCAACAGCCAAGGCGGCACCAGCCTGACCGCCCGTCTACCATTGTCCCAGGGAGCGACACACGATGAGTAAAGCGCCGCGGGACGACATGATCCGTGTTGCCGTCGTCGACGATCACCCGTTGATGCGTGACGGCATCGTCAGCCGATTGAAGCGCGAACCGGGTATCGAAGTCGTCGCCGAAGGACAATCGGCGGACGAGGCGCTGGCCATTGCCGAACGCCTGCTACCCGACGTGATGCTGGTCGATATCAACATGCCCGGCGGCGGGCTCAACGCACTCAAATGGATCGCGGACCGCTGCCCTGCCGTCGCAACCATCGTGATCACCGTGCGCGAAGACGAGCAAACGGTTGAGCAGGCTTTGCGGGTCGGCGCGCGCGGCTACGTCCTCAAAGGCATCAGCGGCGCCGATCTGGTGCAGACCATCTGCGCGATCCATGGCGGCGACCTGTACATCACGCCAACGCTGGCCGCTCGCCTGCTGGCGCGCAACGAGCCGGGTTCGCCCAGCACCGTGGCCGGTCGCCAGCAACTTGACATGCTCAATGCACGCGAGGCCGAGATCCTCAGTCTGATCGCCACCGGCAAAATCAATAAGGAAATCGCGACCGAACTTGGCTTGAGTGAAAAAACGATCAAGCATTATGTGACGAATATTCTGCAGAAATTGCAGGTGCGCAATCGCGTGGAAGCCGCCTTGATCGCGCAGCGCAGCCAGGATTCTGAGGACACATGAGCCCGCCCACCCGGATCATCGGACCGACAATCACTTGTACCCGCGAGCGAAATTTTCGACCTGCACATCCTTGTTCGTCATGGCCGCGAAGGCGGCCACCCAAGCAAGTCAAATTGGCTCACGATCTCTACGCCAGTCATCCCACCCATCATTCGACCCCATGCGACTTCTTCGACTGTGATCACTTGCAGCCTGCTTGGGTGGCCGCCGTCGATGCGGAGCATCGCGCTGCGATGACGCGGCCATGACGGAGTTTGGGTTTGCAGACAGGTCGAAGTTTATGCACGGCGGTATTACTCCAAACCGATCATGCCGTTGTGTTGCCTCGCTAAACCCGCCGCTCACAAATCCGTCTCGATATAAAGGCTTACCAGATCAAATCCGACGGCGAGCGCGGTGGCGTTGTTGCTCCGCCACATCTGCACCCCCATCATCGTCGTTGCGACCGGCAGGTTGGTCGAGAGCGTGCCTACCGCGACGTTGGCGGTGCCGAGCCGCTCGACGCGATAGCCGATCGTCGTGCCGTTGGGCGGACAGAAGAGAGCCAGCTCGTAGGCATCCGCCGTCAAGGTGTTGGCCGGGAAATTGACCCCGAGGTCGATGGTCTGCGCCGCAGCCGCGTCGCGCGTCACCAGTTGCAGGTTGCTCGACGTCGAAATCTGCGCCAGGCCGATCGTATTGTTCACCGTATTCGGCTCGACGTTGGTCGGCGCGCCGGGCGTCCCGGACAAGCCGACGAACATGCGGGCGCCGGCCACCGTCGCCGCATCCGAGACGACGAAGCGGGTCACGAAAAAGAAGCCACCGAGGCCCGCCGCATTGCCGCGCCAGAACTGCGCTACCCCCTGCCGCGCACCGGCGAGCGATCCCGCCGTTGCCGCCGAGACGTAGCCGATACGCCGGAGCGAGTTCGCGAGGTTTGTCGACGAGGCGTTGCGGGTCGTCGTCGTGCCGGTCGCGGTCGGCGACGCGATGCCATCGGCGGGCGGCGCGGTGGTGGCGTTGCCCGCCGGGTTCCAGCGGCCGATCCGGTTGCGCGCGAAACTCGTCTGCAGGCTCATATTGAGGCCGGACGGGTCGATGATCGCGGGGAGAATGCGGCCGGCGATATTCTTGGCGGAGTGTTTGACGAAGCCCGCCGATGGCGCGGTCGGCGCGGCGTTGACGGCGATGATCAGATCGCCGCCGTGGATTTCGGCATTGGCCGCGCCGGCGAAGGCGCCGGCATTGTTGTACTGCAATTCGCCGGTGGTGCCGGCCGGCGAGCCGCCGCCGCCACCGACCGGTGGCACCGTCCAGGTCCCGTCAGCCTTGAGGAACTTGCCGCCGGCGGCATCACCCGCGTTCGGTGCGGGAACGAGGCCCTTGGCGCCGCCCGCACCTGCGTCACCAGTGACCTCGTTCAAGAGCGCAGTCGCCTGCGTCGCGGTCAGGTCTTCGACGTTGCCGGATCCAGCGGTGGCGCGGCCCTTCAACGTCGCGGTCGCAACCTGCGCCAGTTTGGCGTTGGAGACGGCATTGGCGGCGATTGCAGTCGCGAACGAACCGGTGCCAGTACCGGTCACGTCGCCGGTCAGCGTGATGGTCTGATCACCCGTGTTGGTACCGCTCGAGGCGCCCGCAAACGTTCCCGATTGCGTTGCCAGTGTGCCAAGCCCGAGCGTCGTTCGTTGCGCCGCCGCGTCCGCGTCATCGATGAGCGCGCGCCCGGCCGCGGAGCAGGTGATCTCCTCGATGGATCCGGCACCCGCTGTCAGGCGGCCGAGCAACTTGTCCGTCGCGCTGACGTTCTGAATCTTACTGTAGGAAACAGCCTGCGGGTCGACCGTCCACACCGTGCCGGAGCCGGCTACGGTAATGTCGCCCTTGTCGCCGTCACTGATCCCGCCGCCACCCGACGGCACCATCCACGTGCCGTCCTCGCGCAGGAAGTTCGTCGCCCCCGCGGTCGTCGATGGCGCGGGGACCAGGCCCTTGGCCGCCGAGGCGCCAGACGCCACAAATGCCGGCAGCATCGCTGCCGCCTGCGCGGCGGTCAGATCGGTGGCATTCGCGGTGGCGCCGGAGTTGTTGCCCTTCAGCGTATTTGCGGGCATCGGCGCCGCCTTGGCATTGGTCACCGCGTTGTTGGCGATGGTCGTTGCCAGACTGCCGGCTGGGTTGGTGACGTCGCCGGTATGTGCCGGCTCCTGCGCCGCTTGCAGGGTGCCGGTCGCCTGCGTGCTGAGGTTCACGCTTGCCGCGGTTGCCAAGGCTCCAAGGCCGGAGACGTCGGCGTTTGAAATCGTCAGCGCCGTCTTGAGAGCCGCGAGCGTCACGTCCGATGGGGCCGCCACCGCACCGCTGACGTTCGCCTTCACCGTGCCGGCGGCCATGGCTGCTTGCTTGGGGTTGGTGATCGTGCCGGCATCGATCGTCCACACGGTGCCGGTGCCGGAAACCGTAATATCGCCCTTGTCGCCGTCACTGACCCCGCCGCCGAAGGTCGTAAAGGGGAACGAGCACACGCCCGTCGTCTTGTCGACGATGAGCGCTTCCTTCCAGGCCGCGCCGTCCGGGCTGACCTTGAAATGGAAATGATCGTCGCCCGTCGTGCCCATCTCGGCACGGCCAGAGAACGCCGTCTGGAACAGGAAGCTCGCCGTATCGGCGGTTGTGTTCTTGTTGACCTTCACCTGATGGCCGGCGCCCTCGTGATTGAGCAGCGTGTTCGGCGACGAGACGGCAAGCCGATTGGTCGAGTCGGCCGTCGCATTGACGCCAACCAGCGGCACCGGATTGACCATTGCCGCACCGCCGGAGACGATGACCCAGGCGGTGCCATCGCAGACGACCAGCGTGTCTTCGTCAGCCACCCAGGCGAGCCATCCCTCGCGCGGCGCAATCAAAATCCAGGCGTCGTCCTGGAACGCGGCGATGCTGCCGGCCTGGCCCGTCCAGGCGCCCGTAGGCGACGCGGCAACGATGTAGCGCGCACCATTCGCAGGCGTGGCCGGCGGCGTTGCCAGATCACGGTCCAGCACGGTGATCTGGACCAACGCATCGAGCCGGCGCAGCGCCTCGTTGAGGGTGACATGCTTCTGCGCCTGGGCAGCGTAGAGGTAGGGCAAAGAAAGGTTCGGCGAGGTGTCCATGGGGCGGCTTCGGTCCTGAGAAAAATACTTCGCCTGTCAGGATAAGCGCATTTGAGGGGGCGTACATTTCGGCCGATCTCGGTTAATTTCTGGGGGGTCGGGCAGCCGTGCGCCGTCAAGGCGCAAAACGATCAAGGCTGGACATCAGGCGTATCTGTCCGCTCGCCTCGATGATATCCCGGTTGAAAAGGCGCCTGCGAGCCGGTACAAGCGGCGCATGGCCTCGCTCCGATCCAGACTGATCCTGATGCGAATTATGGTCCCGGCGGCTTAAGAGCACCCGGGCCTGAACGCTTGTCGCTTTGTTTCCGATCGGTCTCCAAACCTCAAAAAGATCCATGTCCACATCCGATACGCCGAAGGCCGACCCGTCGAATCGCGACTGGTCGAAGACGCTGTTCTTGCCGGAAACCGATTTTCCGATGCGCGCGGGGCTCCCCGCCATGGAGCCGAAGCTGCTCGAGCGTTGGCAGAGAATCGAGCTTTACGGGAAGCTGCGCGAACAGGCCAAGGGGCGCACGCGCTTCACGCTGCACGACGGTCCGCCCTACGCCAATGGCAACATCCACATCGGGCACGCGCTGAACAAGATCCTCAAGGATCTGGTGACGCGCTCGCAACAGATGCTGGGTTTTGACTTCGAACTACGTGCCGGGCTGGGACTGCCACGGCCTGCCGATCGAATGGAAGATCGAGGAAGACTACATCGCCAAGGGCCGCGCGAAGCCGAACTTGAAGGACCCCGCCGCCGTGAAGGCGTTCCGGCAGGAGTGCCGCGCGTTCGCCGAACATTGGTTGGGCGTGCAGCGCGAGGAGTTCAAGCGGCTCGGCGTCGAGGGCGACTGGTCGCATCCCTATTCGACCATGACGTTTCCGGCCGAAGCGCAGATCGCGCGCGAACTGATGAAGTTTGCCGAGACCGGGCAGCTCTATCGCGGCTCGAAGCCGGTGATGTGGTCCGTCGTCGAGAAGACCGCGCTGGCGGAAGCCGAAGTCGAGTATCACGATTATCAGAGTGATATGGTGTGGGTGAAGTTTCCTGTGGTGGCGGCCGAAGCAACCCCACCCGCCCGTCATCCCGGCGAAGGCCGGGACCCACGGCAAGCAGGCAACTAAGCCGACAGATGTCGTCGGTGCCGGCCTTCGCCGGCATGACGAGTTGGCGAGCGCCTGCGTCGTCATCTGGACGACGACGCCGTGGACGCTGCCGGGTAATCGGGCGATCTCGTTCAACAACAAGATCGCCTATAGTCTCTACGAAGTGACGAAGGCGCCGGAGAACAACTGGGCGAAGGTCGGCGAGCGTTACATCCTCGCCGACAAGCTCGCCGAAAGCGTGATGAAAGCCGCCAAGGTGGAAGCATTCGAAAAGCGTGCGATCGTTGCAGCTGCGGATCTTGCCGCGCTCACCTGCGCGCACCCGCTCCGCGACTTGGGCCTCGGCGGGTACCAGTTCGACGTCCCTCTCCTCGATGGCGATCACGTCACGGACGACGCGGGAACGGGATTCGTGCACACGGCGCCCGGGCATGGCCGCGAGGACTTTGATATCTGGACGGCGGTCGACACGACGCAGAAATTGCGCGCGCGCGGCATCGACGCAAGCATTCCCTACACCGTCGACGAGAACGGCGCTTACACCCGGGACGCGCCGGGCTTCGAGGGCGAGCGCGTCATCACCGACAAAGGCGAAAAGGGCAAAGCCAACGATGCCGTCATCAAGGCGCTGAGTGCGGCCGGCATGATGGTGGCGCGCGGACGGCTCAAGCACCAATACCCGCACTCCTGGCGCTCGAAGAAACCGGTGATCTTCCGCAACACGCCGCAGTGGTTCATCCATATGGACAAGAAGGTGGCGTATCTTCACGACCTCGCCGCCAAGCAGCGCGCTGCAGCTGGCGCTGGCACGGGACATAACGAGCCGCTCGCCGAGTCGCTGCGCGAGACGTCGCTCAAATCCATTCGCGAAACGGAATGGGTGCCGGCGTCGGGCGAGAACCGCATCCGCGGCATGATCGAGGCGAAGCCCGACTGGGTGATCTCACGCCAGCGCGCGTGGGGCGTGCCGATCACAGTGTTCACGCGCAAAGGCACCAACGACGTCTTGAACGATCCCAAGGTCAACCAGCGCATCTACGACGCGATGGTTCGCGAAGGTGCGGATGCTTGGTTCGCCGACACCGATGGCGCGCGTTTTCTGAAGCCGGACTACGACCCGGCACACTACGAGAAGGTCAACGACGTGCTCGACGTCTGGTTCGATTCCGGCTCGACGCACACCTACGTGCTCGAAGACAAGGAACACTTCCCCGGGCTCTTCGGCTTCAAGCGCCGCGTCGATGGCGGCACCGACCGCGTCATGTATCTCGAAGGCTCCGACCAGCATCGCGGCTGGTTCCATTCCTCGCTGATCGAGTCGTCGGGAACCCGTGGCCATGCGCCGTTCGACGTGGTGCTGACGCACGGCTTCTGCCTCGACGAGAAGGGGCAGAAGATGTCGAAGTCGGTCGGCAACGTGACGGCGCCGCAGGACGTCATCAAGACTTCGGGCGCGGATATCCTGCGGCTGTGGGTAGCGGCATCCGACTATTCCGACGATCTGCGCATCGGGCCGGAGATCATGAAAGGGTTCAGCGAAAGCTATCGCAAGATGCGCAACACGCTGCGCTGGATGCTGGGCACTCTTGCCCATTACGATGCAAAGAATACCGTCGCGTTCTCGCAGATGCCGGAGCTGGAGAGGTTGATGCTGCATCGGCTCGCCGAACTCGATGGCGTGATCCGCAAGGCCTACACCGAGTACGACTACAAGCGCGTTGTCGCCGTGCTGTCGCAATTCATGAACACGGAACTCTCCGCGTTCTATTTCGACATCCGCAAGGACGCGCTCTACTGCGAGACGCCGTCCAGTGCCAAACGCCGCGCGGCGCTTGCGACGGTCGAGCACATCTTCCGCTGCGTCGCCGTGTGGCTGGCGCCGATCCTGGTCTTCACGGCGGAAGAATGCTGGCTATCGCGCTATGGCGATGATGGCCAGCGCTCGGTGCATCTGGAGATGTTCCCGGTGATCCCGGCGACATGGCGGGACGATGCGCTCGATGCCAAGTGGGAGAAAATCCGCAAGGTGCGCCGCGTGGTGACGGGCGCGCTCGAGATCGCACGGGCCGAAAAGAAAATCGGCTCATCGCTCGAAGCGGCTCCTGAAGTGTTCGTCGGGGATGGCGAACTGATCAAGGCACTCGACGGTCTCGACTTCGCCGAGGTGTGCATCACCAGTGCGATCACTGTCAAACCGGGCGCAGGTCCGGCGGATGCCTTCACAATGCCCGATGTCGCGGGCGTTGCAGTGACATTCGCGACCGCCGCCGGCAAGAAGTGCGCGCGCTCCTGGCGGATCACCAACGACGTCGGCGCTGATCCGGCCTACCCCGATCTCAGCGCCCGCGATGCCAAGGCGATGCGGGAGATCGATAAGGCGTAACGCGGTCTGCGCCTTACACCGCCCACTCGCCGGAGTGCGCGAAGGCCCAGTAGGCTTCGCGCGCTTGGCGATAAAGCGGGCCGGGCTGCATGACTTTGTTTTCGAGTTGGATCACCGGTACGACCTTCGAATAGTTGCCGGCAGTGAACATTTCATCGGCATTCAGGAAGTCCTCGACCCTGAGCGTCGCCTCAACGACTTCGGTGCCGCCCGCGCGCAGCAGCTTGACCACCCGCTGGCGCGTGATGCCATTGAGAAATGTGCCGTTGGGCGCCGGCGTGTAGGCGACCCCGCCGCGCACCATGAAGATATTGGAGGACGCCGTCTCCGCGACATTGCCGAGCATATCCAGCACCAGCGCATTGCCGAACCCCTTGGCGGCTGCCTCGCGGAGGGCGCGCGCGTTGTTGGGATAAAGCGCGCCGGTCTTGATATCGGTCGGCATCGTCTCGATGGTCGGGCGGCGAAACGACGAGACGGTGAGTTTGGCGCCGACCGGCTCGGGCATCGCTGCGACAAACAGCGATAGGCAGAACTTCGTCGAACTCAGGATCGGGCACGATCATCGTAACGCCGCCGTGCTCCGGCCAGTACATCGGCTTCACATAGAGCGCTTCGCCGCGCTTGAACTTGGTCGCCCCTTGCCGCGTCAGCCGCACGATCTCGGTAGCCGTCATGGTCGGGTTCATGCCCATCTTCCGCGCGCTCTCATTGACTCGCTCGGCATGCCTGTTGATATCCGGCATGACGCCCTCGAACACCCGCGCACCGTCAAAAACCGACGACCCTTGCCACGCCGCATGCGTGCGCGGCCCCATGATCAGCGGATTGCCGGGCAGCCACTGGCCCTCGAACCACGTCCAGGTTTCGGAATGTTCGGCCATGGGCATATCTCTCGGGTTGTTCAAGTCAGGAGGCCGCCGCGATCCGCCGACAATACAGCGAAACGGTCGGCCGCCAAGGACATCCCCCGCGAGCCTTGCGGCAGGCGCCGTGTCGATCTATGGAAAGCGCATGAACACGCCCCCCTCGCCTGCCCTCGCATCCTCACTCATCGGCTCGTTTACGCGACTGGGCTGGCTCTGGGCGATCGCGACGTTCGCGCTCGATCAGAGCCACAAATGGTGGATGCTGCTGATCTACAAGATCGAGGAAAAGGGCCGGGTCGCCCTGACGCCGTTCTTCGATCTGGTTTACGTCAAGAACCTCGGCGTCAGTTACGGCATGTTCGCCACCGGCAGCCAGGCCGGCCAGATCGCGCTTGCCGTCTTCGCGGCCTTGTCCGTCGTAGCGCTGACCGTCTGGCTGGCCCGCGGCGCGATGAACCGGCTGCTGGCGATCAGCATCGGCCTGATTATGGGCGGCGCACTTGGCAATGCGCTGGATCGACTTGTTCTCGGCGGGGTTGCGGACTTCTTTCAATTGCACGCATTCGGGTTTTACTGGTACGTGTTCAATATCGCTGATATCGCGATCGTTGCCGGGGTGATCGGGCTGTTGTATGACTCCTATGGTCCGAATCAGGGTGCCGCCTCTAAGGCGCCATGATTCCGCGATCCAAGGACGTATGCACCGGGGGACAGCAGGTATGACCGGCGTTCAAATAAGCTTCATGCATTGCGCCCGCACGGCCCTATTGGCGGTGACCCTGGCGCTGTCGGGGTGTGCGTCGGACGGACTTGAACTGAACGGCAAGATCTTCGACTGGATGGGCGTCAGTGAATCGGCGCAGGCCGCCAACAAGCGTGAGCCTAAGTTGGCTGACCGCGCCGGACTGATCGTACCGCCAAATCTCGCACGCCTGCCGGAACCCGGCTCCGAGCAGCCGCAAGACGCCAATTTCAATCTGAATGATCCTGACCAGAAGCGCATTGCCGCCGCTGCCGATCGCGAGCGCGAGCACAAGGCCTACTGCTCAGGTGAAAAGAATTGGAAAGAACGCGCCCTCGATAAGAACGCGACGGCAGCGCGCAGCCCCTATGGGCCGTGCAACCTCTTGATTGGTGACAGCCTGCAACCGTCCAATACCGGCACGCAGACCAAGCGCTGATCCGTGCCCGCCCGGTCGGAAATGATCCGCACCGGGCGACGCGGCAACGACGCGAAACGACCAGCGAGCGCGAACGCGCCGCTAAAGATTGCCGCATTGTCATTTGACAACGGACAGATCCAAGCCGACATGATCGGAGCAGAACGACGGACCGTATCACCAGATGCGCCAACAGCGCGATATTGCCCCGTTGTCTATCGTTTCGACCCGTTCCCTCCACTGACGCCCCCCACCGTCTCTAGGAGCCTGCCACTGATGTCCTTCCGCTTCTTCGCGGTCTATTTGCACGGTGATCGCAACACTCATGTTTGCTCAATCCTTCGCCATCCTCGAAGCCAACGCCGCATCGCGCGTGGCTGAGTTCAAACTCGCCAATGGCATGCAGGTCGTGGTAGTTCCCGACCTGCGCGCGCCCGTCGTCACCCACATGGTCTGGTACCGGGTCGGCGCCGCCGATGAACCCAAAGGCGTCTCCGGCATCGCCCACTTCCTCGAGCATCTGATGTTCAAGGCAACCGACAAAATCCCGTCGGGCGAATTCTCAAAAACGGTCGCGCGGCTTGGCGGCAACGACAACGCCTTCACCGGCCATGACGCCACCGCCTATTTCCAACGCGTCGCCAAGGACCGGCTGCCGAAGCTGATGGAGATGGAAGCCGATCGGATGATCAACCTGCGGCTCGATGAAAAGGAAGTTCTGACCGAACGCGAGGTGATCATCGAGGAACGGCGTTCGCGCACCGAGAACAGCCCACAGGCGATCCTCGACGAGCAAATGTCGGCGGCACTGTACCAGCATCACAGCTATGGCATTCCCGTCATCGGCTGGATGCACGAGATGCAGAAGCTGTCGCGCGCCGACGCGCTCGCCTTCTACAAGCGCCACTATGCGCCGAACAACGCCATCCTCGTCGTCACCGGCGACGTCCAAGCCGACGAAGTCAGGGCGCTGGCCGAGACGACCTATGGGCGCATCAAAGCCAATCCCGAGATCACAGCGCGGGTACGCGCCAGCGAGCCTGAGCACCGCGCGCCACGCCGCCTCGAATATCGCGACCCCCGCGCCGGCAAGGCAACGGTTATCCGCTACTACTTCGCGCCGAGCTATAATACCGCGGCCAGCGGCGAAGCCGAAGCGCTCGAACTGCTGATGAAGATCGTCGGCCAGGGCTCGACCAGCCGCTTATATCAGCGCCTCGTCGTCAAGGATCAGATCGCCTCCAGCGCCAGCGGCTACTTCAGCGGCTCCGGCCTCGATAGCGGCAAGATCGCCGTCAGCGCCGTCGCCGCCGATGGCAACACGCTCGAAAAGGTCGAAGCCGGCATCGATGCCGTGCTCGCGGAAGTCAAAGCCGGCGGCGTCACGCAGGAAGAGCTCGACCGGGCCAAGAAGACCTATATCGCCGATTACATCTATGAGACCGACAATCAATCGACACTCGCACGCCGTTACGGCTGGGGCATGGTCGTTGGCCGCACCATCGCGCAAATCGACAGCTGGCCGAAGGACATCGCCGCCGTCACCCTCGATCAGGTCAAGCAAGCCGCCGTCAAACATCTGATCCTGCGGCGCTCGGTGACCGGTATTCTGCTGCCGGTCGCGCCGGAAGGCGAGCCCGTCGCCGCCGTCAAGCCGACGCGGTCGTGAGGGCACAGTCATGAACACCTCAACAACGCAGCCGACGGCTACCACAGCAACCACCGCTCGGGCGCCAAAGGGCGCACTGCCATCGCTTGGCCTACTTGCCGCTCTGGCGGCCGGCGTCCTCGCTCTCGTCGCATATCTCGCGACTCCTCCCGTTTCCCAGCCAAAGGCCCAGAGCACGTCCATGAAAATCCAGGAGATCACGTCCAAGTCCGGCATCAAGGCCTGGCTGGTCGAGGAGCACAGCGTGCCGCTGATGGCGATGCGGTATTCCTTTGATGGCGGCAACACGCAAGACCCCGACGGCAAGGAAGGCCTCGCCAATTTCATCACCGGCATGATGGACGAAGGCGCCGGCGACATGGACTCAACCAAGTTCCAGGCACGCGTCGAAGAAATCGCCATGCGGATGTCGTTCGAGGACGGCCGCGACAACCTGTACGGTTCATTCGAAACACTGACCGAAAACCGCGCGGCCGCCGTTGACCTGCTGGCCCTCGCTGTGAACAAACCGCGCTTTGACGCCGATGCCGTCGATCGCGTGCGAGGCCAGTTGATGGCCGGGCTCACCTACGCCGCGCGTAATCCGGAAACCGTCGCATCGAAGGAATTCATGGCGCTCGGCTTCGCTGGTCACGCCTATGGGCGGCCAACGAACGGCACGGCCGAGAGCCTGACGACCATCACCGGCGCCGATCTCGAAGGCTACCGGAAACGGATCTTTGCCCGCGACACCCTGCGCATCGTCATCGTCGGCGACATCACCGCGACCGATGCCGGGGCGTTGATCGACCAGGTGTTCGGCACACTCCCAGCCAAAGCAGACCTCAAGCCCATCGCCCAGGTCGCCGTGAAGCCTGCGGAGAAGCTCAAGGTCATCGAGATGGACGTGCCGCAGTCGGTCGCGCGCTTCGGTCTCGGCGCGATGATGCGCAAAGACAAGGACTTCATGGCCGGATTCGTGCTCAACCATCTGATCGGCGGCGGCGGGTTCTCATCACGGCTGATGGAAGAGGTGCGTGAGAAGCGCGGCCTTGCCTATTCAGTCTACAGCTACCTGCAGCCGTTGCAGAAAACGTCGATCTACGCTGGCGGAGTCGCGACCAAGAACGAGGAGATCGGCAAGTCGCTCGACGTGATCCGGGCCGAACTCAAGCGCATGGCGAGCGAGGGCCCGAACGAGAAGGAACTCAACAACGCCAAGTCTAACCTGACCGGGTCCTTTGCGCTGCGCTTCGACACCAACGCCAAGATCGCCAATCAGCTGCTCTATTTCCTCGGTGAAGGATTTCCCGACCGCCTACGTGCAGACGCGCAATGCCGAGGTCGAAGCGGTGACGCTCGCCGACGTCAAGCGCGTCGCCAAACGCCTGTTCGACAACGATGATCTCTTCGTCGTCGTCGTCGGCAAGCCCAAGGGCCTCGCCGGCAGCAAGAGTTGAACGCCAGGCGATGTCTCAGGGGCTGCCAGGCGCGCCGACAGTGACGCGCCGCCGGAAACGTTACAGGTCCGCTTCCATGCGCAGGGCCATTCAATACACCCTGCTTCAACACAAAAGCTGTCATCCCGGGGCTTGTCCCCCGGACCCATCGTGCAAAAGACCGAGGCATGAGTGTGTGGCGCGATTTTACCCGGCAATACATGCCGGGACGACAACGGCGCGTGCGGCGCCGCCGAGGCTGAATTGAATTGCCCTGCTTCCAGGCCCCCGCCGCAACTTAATTCCAACACTTGGCCGGCGTTTGCTGCTACACTCAACTCCGACGCATTGACCGCAGCCGCGGCCCCTGTGCTCCCGGCATCGGCCGTGGGCCACTTTCGCGCTTCCCCGTGACGACGACTGCTGCGCGACGAACCGTTCCAGCGCCAGCTCATGAACTTGGAACCCAGCTCTTGAACTTGGATCAATGAGTGCTTCGATGACAATTGGCCCGACGCAGTCGCATGCCCAGGAGGTTCCCCATGGCCTCGCATAAGTTTCGCGTTGGCCAGATGGTCGATTACAACGCATCCGGGCGAATCGGCGTACCGTCATCGGCACGGCCGTATAAAATTCTGCGTCTTCTCCCGGCCGACAGTGACGAACATCGCTACCGTATCAAGACCATCACGGAAGCCTACGAGCGTATCGCCCGGGAGAGTGAACTTTCACCACCCCAGCCGACCAACGGCGACGTACCCACAACAACGACGAACCCATAACAACAATGAACATTTCTGGAGGCGGACATGGCTAAAGGCCAAACACGATCGAATCGCGAAGTCAGGAAGCCGAAGCAGGAGAAAGTCAAAGTCAGCGCGGCGGCAGCCTCCGTTCCCGCGACGTTTGCCAAATCCGGCAAGCCCGGACAAAAGGGCAAGAAGTAACGTCCCTCGAGCGTTGCCTGGTCAATCTTCAAGCATGTTGAGCGCCGCTTTGCGCTCGGCATGCTTGAGGCGCAGGAACAGCTTACGGGCGTTCTTGATATCGGGCTCAGTGCCGGTCTCGGCCGCCTTGCGCAGCGCCAATGTGGTGGGATGATCGGCGCCGACAATGAAATTCAGCGCTTTTGCCAGCTTGGCCATCGCTCCCGCATCAATTTTTCCTTCGTCCATCGCTTCCCCCAACTGTCATGCATGCCCTGCGAACTCCGAACGCTTGCCCACCATGGCACGATCAGCCGCGGATCGTAACGACGATTCAAGCCTGGGATTTGGCACCGGCCCGACCATTGTGTACCACTGCCGCCAAAGACTTGGCGCGGCAACCATGCTCGCGTAGGCAAGGACACAGGGACGGGGACTGATTCGCAATGGCGGGGACCAAGACAGCGCGTTCGCAGAGCAAACCACGGGGGTCGGTAAAACAGCCGAAGCCCGCGACTGCCCCCTATGTGCAATCGCTCGCCGGATGCTTCGCTGGCGCCATCGGCGTGCACGGCATCGGCTCGAAAACACTCGCCGATGCACTCACGCGCCTCGACGCGCCGCTGCTGCGCCTCAAGGCCGACTATCACAACAACACGCTTCCCCTGCTGCGCATCGCCGAGGACGAAGCCGACATCATCGCCGCCGAAGCGGCCCTCGCCAAACTCTCCAGTGGCGCCAAGACGATCATCTTTTTCGGCACCGGCGGCTCGAGCCTCGGCGGCCAAACGCTCGCGCAACTGGCGGGATGGAACATTCCCGGCAGCGCCAGCGAAGGGCAGAAGTCGCGCCCCCGCACCCGCTTCTATGACAACCTCGACGCAGAAACTCTGGCGGGCGCGCTCGCGACACTCGATCTGGCCAAAACGCGCTTCGTCGTCACCTCGAAATCCGGCAACACCGTCGAGACACTGGTGCAGGCGATCGCCGCCCTGTCAGCCGTCACCGCCGCCGGCCTCAGCGATCGCATTCCCCACCTGTTCCTCGGGCTGACCGAACCGCCAGTGAAGGGTACGACGAACGGCCTGCGCGAACTCTTCGCCGGCCACCGCATTCCAATCCTCGACCATCACACCGGCATCGGCGGCCGCTACTCCGTCTTGACCAACGTCGGTCTGCTGCCGGCACTCGCCCGCGGCCTCGACGTCCGCGCTGTCCGCGCTGGCGCCCGCCATGTCGTCGACGCGATGCTGGCAGCCCCCACCGCCGCTGCCTGCGTTCCAGCCAGCAGCGCCGCCGTCGCCTTTGCCCTGCACGAAAGCAAGGGCGTGACCACGCATGTCATGATGCCCTACGCCGACCGGCTCGGCCGCTTCGCGCATTGGTTCGTGCAGTTGTGGGCGGAAAGCCTCGGCAAGGATGGCAAAGGCACCAGCCCGATCGCCTGCTTGGGCCCGCTCGACCAGCACAGCCAATTGCAACTCTTCATGGATGGCCCGCACGAGCACCTGATCACCATCCTGCGCCTGCCGACCGCCGCGACCGGTTCCAAGATCGACGCCGCCATGGCCAAAAAGGCCGGCATTGGCTTCATGGCCAAGCGCACCGTCGGCGATTTGGTCGCCGCCCAAGCCGATGCGGTCGCCGCCGCACTGGCGAAGGCCGGACGCCCCGTGCGCACGATCGATGTTCCCCGGCTCGATGCCTTCGCCATGGGCGCGCTGCTCATGCATTTCATGCTCGAAACGATTTTCGTCGCGCGGTTGCTCGCGATCGATCCGTTCGACCAACCGGCCGTCGAACTCGCCAAAGTGCTGGCGCGCGATGCGCTGGCGGTCAAACGTTGAGCGGAGGCCTCGATGATCATTCGCCGGCTCAACCCCGAAACCATCAACCGCATCGCCGCCGGTGAGGTCGTCGAGCGGCCAGCGAGCGTCATCAAGGAACTCGTAGAAAACGCCATCGACGCCGGCGCGACCGAAATCGAAATCGTTGCCGCTGGCGGCGGGTTGTCGCTGCTGCGAGTCACCGACAACGGCCGCGGCATGGCGCGAGGCGAACTTCCCCTTGCCGTCGAACGCCATGCCACATCCAAGCTGGCCGACGATGATCTATTCAACATTCGCAATCTCGGCTTTCGCGGCGAAGCGCTGGCATCGATCGGCTCGATCGCGCACTTGAGCGTGAAATCACGTCCACCCGCCGAAAAAACCGGCGCCGGCATCGTCGTCGATCGTGGCAAGCGTGGCGCCGTCGAACCAGCCGCCGTCAATGCCGGCACCATCATCGAAGTGCGTGAACTCTTCTCGGCGACGCCAGCACGGCTGAAATTCCTGAAGTCGGAGCGCGCCGAGAACCAGGCGATCATCGACGTCGTGAAACGGCTCGCGATGGCCAGCCCCGGCGTCGGCTTCGAGGTGGTCACCGGCGACAAGGCCGGATTGCGATTTCCGCGCGTCGCCGAAACGCCGGTCGGCCACCTCTCGCGCATGGCCCGCATCGCCGGCAAAGAATTTCTCGATGATGCGCTAGCGGTCGACGGCCACCGCGACGGCATCGCCCTTTCAGGTTTCGCGGCGCTGCCGACCCTCAACCGCAACGACGCCGGCGGGCAATATCTTTTCGTCAACGGCCGTCCGGTCCGCGACAGGCTGCTGGTCGGCGCCATCCGTGCCGGCTATGGCGATCTCATCCCGCGCGGTCGCCAGCCCGTTTTCGCGCTGTTCCTGTCGCTCGACCCGCGCGAGGTCGACGTCAACGTCCATCCGGCCAAGGTCGAGGTGCGCTTTCGCGACACCGCTGGCGTCCGCAGCCTACTGGTCAACGCACTGCGCAACACGCTGGAAGCGGCCGGCCATCGCGCTTCGGCCTTCGGCGGAACACAAACCATCGCTGTGCTGCAACGCGCGGCTGCAGGTACGCCTGCCAACGCCGTGCCCCCGTCGTCGTCACAAACCTGGCGTCCACAACAGCCAACCCACGTCACGCCGGGCATGGCCGAGGCCATGCAATCGGCGTTCACCGGCCTCGCGGCGCCAAGCGCCGATGCCCGCGCCGGCGCCGAGCAACCCGCGCCGTCCCTGCTCGAACGTCCGCTCGGCGCTGCCCGCGCGCAACTGCACGAGACCTACATCGTCGCCCAGACGCACGACAGCGTCATCATCGTCGACCAGCACGCCGCCCACGAACGCCTCGTCTACGAACGCATGAAGGCGATGCTGGCCAACGGCGGCGTCGCCCGGCAAGGGTTGCTGATCCCGGAAATCATCACGCTCGACCCCTACGAAGTGGCAGCCCTCGAAGACGCCGCTGCCGAACTCGCCGAACTCGGTCTCGTCATCGAAGCCTTCGGCCACGACGCGATCGCCGTGCGCGAAGTGCCAGCCTTGATCGGTGCCGGCGACATCAAGGGCCTCGTCGAAGATCTCGCGCGCGACATCGCCGGCGACAAAGGCCGGACCGCGCTCAAGCAGCGACTCGAAGCGATCTGCTCGACGTTCGCCTGCCACGGCAGCGTGCGCGCCGGCCGCCGGCTCAATGCCGACGAAATGAATGCGCTGCTGCGCGAGATGGAGGCAACACCGCTCTCCGGCCAATGCAATCATGGCCGCCCCACCTACGTCGCGTTGAAACTTGCCGATATCGAACGCCTGTTTGCACGGCGTTGAAACCTCGGAGACAACCATGTCGAGCAAATTGCTGGGCGTCATCGCCGCCGCACTGGTGTTGGCCGTCCTCGCCTTCGGGCTCTGGTATCAGCGCCAGTATCCCCGCCAGATCCTGCGCACCGGCCTCGTCACCATGGACAGCAAACGGCCGGGCGGCGTGCGCATCACACTGCAAACGCGCGACGTGCAGATCCGCAACACGGTCTTTCAGGAAGTCGAAATGCCGAACGGGACCTGGATCGATTGCGCTGGCGACTGCCGCCGCGCCGCGCACGAAGCCGGCGACGGCCTTTGGGAGAAGATCGAAAGGGAGCGGCGGTAGTACCCACACCTAACGTTTGATACCCACGATGTACCCCAAAAAAAGACCGTCGTGGCCGCGGAGGCGGCCACCCAAGCAAACATCAGAAACAACAAGTCTACTCGTGTAATTCTGTCCGTTGCAGACCACGGTGCATTGCTTAATAATACAAATCGCGGATCCGTGCTTGGGTGGCCGCCTCCGCGGCCATGACGGAGACTTTGCGAACGACGGTACCATGCGTTTGACTCGGGGCACTCTCGTCGCCGCCCCTATCGACTTTCGTCCAGTCTTGCGCAGCCGCAGGCGCAAGAGCGTCACCCGCTGATCAGCGTTGCCGGGGTCCATTCTCGAACAGGCCTTGCACGGCGATCGCATGCGGACATCCCTGCGCCCGCCGCGCTTCATACCGGCGCATGGCCACGTGACCGTCGCGCAGTGCCGCGATAGTCTGTCGTGTCGTCGTCAAGTAGCGTTCCAAAGCAGTCCCCGATCGTACGCGGGATGGCGCGGTTGCTCCGGTCGAGAACAGTTTATCAATCGCAGAAATGCGCATGGTCATGCCGCCTTGTCGTGAGGGGTTCAAGGGAAGTCGAGACGTGCACGCAAACGTCAGTCAAGCATCCGGGGTTATCGTCCGGCTTCACGGCGGAGCAGTGCGATCTCTGCGGCGCTGTAGCCGAGGCGCTGCAGGCTCTCGTCGTCCTGACGCGCCAGATAGGGAGCGACAAGCCGTTCGGCTTTCGCTTCCTGCGCGGCCATCATCGCGGCATGGCCCCGGGAAAAAGCAGCGCGCATCCGGCTGAACACGGACCGGCGGCCAGCGATCCGGCCAGCTGCAAAACTGCCGGAGAGTTCGTCCAATCGCATCATCGTTGCACCCTTGATCCAATGGAGTTCAGGAGCCCATTTGATGCGTTTCCTTGGCACGGCCCGCTTGCTCGCAGGTCTTTATCCGTGACGTTAAGGTAGGCGTCGCCCCCCCTTACCACAACCCCTGATGCTGCATTGCAGCAATGTTCTCGAAGTATAAAATTTCTGTTATAGTTCAATCTATTCGCAGACTGCCCGCAATGCAGGCACGGGCGCCGCACGCGCCGGCTGAGGGCGCGAATTTGTTGCTCTCACCGATGGCAAAACGCTGCATATTTGTGCGCTGCACGCTGAATAGCCCAACGCCCGCGCGGCCTGGCGCTGACAGGACTCGCAAGCGCCGATGACACCGGCATGCCCGAACTCAGCCGGCAACGCAATTTCTGAGGAACGGCAACAACGCCGCCAGCGTCGCACCGGGATTTTCCTCGGCCAGAAAATGCCCCGAGAGGATCTCCTGCCCGGAGATGCCCGGCGCCCAGGCCCGCCAGACATCCAGCACATTGGCCGAGCCCTTGCCGATATAATCCGAGCCCCACAGCGTCAGCGCCGGACAGTTGATGGTGCGCCCGGCCCGCCGATCCGCAAGGTCCAACTGTCGATCGAACGTGGCGCCCGCGCGATAATCCTCGCACACCGCATGAATACGTTCCGGCGCCAGCAGCGCGCGCTCATAGGCCGCCAATGCGCTCGGATCGAAACATCTGAGCGTCTTGTCCCGCGTCCAGCTCGCGAGCGTATGGCGCACGTAATACGCGGGTTTCCCAGCGATCAAGGACTCGGGCATCGGATGCGGCTGCGCCAGGAACGCCCAATGATAGGACTTGACGGCGCTATCGGCGGTCAGCCGCGCCCAGACTTCCGACGTCGGTAGAATGTCGATGGGAATGACGGCCCTAACCGCATCGGCGTGATCGAGCGCCATCCGATAGGCGATGCGTGCACCACGATCATGCCCCGCAACCATGAACTGGTCATGCCCCAGCGCATTCATGACGGCGCGCATTTCTGCCGCCATGGCGCGCTTGGAATAAGAGACATGCTCCGCATCCCCCTGCGGCGCGTGGCTCGCGCCGTAGCCGCGCATATCCGCCATCACCAGCGTGAATTCGCTCGCTAATGCTGGCGCAATTCGATGCCAGCAGACGTGCGTCTGCGGATAACCGTGGATGAGCAGCAACGGCGGGCCGTGGCCGCCGATGCGCGCAAAGATCGATCCGGCCGGACCAGCGATGTGGCGGCTTTCAAATCCGGGCAAGAGGTCAGGGATTGCGCTCATCACGGCCACTCCTGGCTTTGGAACCGGCTTGGAGTATGGCTTAGGTGACGCTCAGCGCAAGGCGCGGCGGATATAACCAGCAACACTGCTTTCGAGATATTGGGCTTTACACGAAGCACCGACGAACCGTGTCACTTCGCGCCCGTGCCGATCAAACAGGACGGCAACGGGGCCGTCGACATCTTGCACCGCGCTCTTCAATCGATAGCTGCCGGGCTTTGCGCTGCCTTCCGCCGACCGATAGATCAACGGCGCTTTCGACTGCATTGTCGAACTGCGGTAAGCGCGGCCGCCTTCGGCGCGAAACGCCTCGCAAGGCTCGCAATCATCCTTCTCATAGACCACTAAGGTCGCCGTGTCCGAAATCGGTCCACCCTCGACGTGTTCAGGCGTCTGCAGATGGATAGCCAGCGCCAGCGAGACGCTGACCAGTGAGACGCCGCCCGCAATCAACAGGATGTGCAATCGATCGACATAGCGATCAATCCACTTTCCCGGTCGCTTGGCTGGCTGTTCGGCTGGCATGTCGATGGAGTCCCTGACTGCCGTAAAGTCAAAGCCTAGTGTCCCGTTTTCGAAGTTCGCATACAGTCCGCCGCACATCGGAGCTGCGAACTTCGGAAACACAAGGAACACTAGAATTATGAGTTTCTAGTGTGGCTTTGGTTCGGAAGTTCCAACTGAAGGGCGCGGCGGATGCCTAGGAACTTCCGAACCGCCACACTAGCCCTTGAAGGTAAATCCCGCGTTCACGCGCCATTCATCCAACGCCAACGGTGCATCCGCAGTCAGCGTATTTCCGCCATTGGTAAGCGGATGCTTAACGGTTGCCCGCTCTTGGCGCGGCCTATCAGCTGACCGACAGGACCACCCGGCCGCGCACCTTGCCGGCGAGGATGTCGGTGGCCAGCGCCACCACGTCGGCCAGCGGCCGCACGGTCGTCATGGCCTGGAGTTTAGCCGGGACCATGTCACGCGCGAGCCGCTGCCAGGCAGCCATCCGCAGAGGCTTCGGCGCCATGACGCTATCGATACCCGCCAACGTCACGCCGCGCAGGATGAACGGGGCGACGGATGCCGGCAGGTCCATGCCCTGCGCCAGGCCGCAGGCCGCAACCGCGCCGCCATACATGGTCTGAGCGATGGTATTGGCAAGCGTGGTCGAGCCGACGCTGTCGACCGCTGCCGCCCAGCGTTCCCGACCGAGCGGCCGCGCCGTCCCCGAGAGTTCCGTGCGATCGATCACCTCGGCGGCCCCAAGCGATTTGAGATAGCCGTGCTCTTGGCTGCGCCCGGTTGCAGCGATAACGCGGTAGCCAAGGCCCGACAACAGCGCAATCGCCACCGATCCAACGCCCCCCGCCGCCCCCGTCACCAACACCGGACCGCGCGCTGGTGCTGCGCCGAGCGCCTCCAACCTCAACACCGCCAACATGGCGGTGTAGCCGGCGGTCCCAATCGCCATGCTCGCTTCACCCGACAATTCAGCAGGCCGCTGGATGAGCCAATCACCTTTCACGCGGGCGAGGCCGGCATAGCCACCGAAATGGGTTTCGCCGACGCCCCAGCCATTCAAAATAACCGCGTCCCCGGCTTTGAATTCGGCATGCTCGGACGACACGACTTGGCCGGTAAAATCGATGCCCGGAATCATCGGCCAGCGTCGGACAACCGGCGCTTGGCCGGTGATCGCAAGCCCGTCCTTGTAGTTGAGCGTCGAGTGACTGACGCGGACCGTCACATCCCCCGGCATCAGATCGGCTTCCGAGAGCTCACTCCAGGCGACCTGCTGCCCCGCGTCACCCTTCGAAATGACCAGCGCCCTGAACTGTCCGGTAAACCGCTCCATGAACCCTCACAACTCCTGCCGATGCCACGTATCGCATCTACGCCGAGGCCTGTCGCCGCGTCGATACCTTTGAACGTCGCGCCCCATGACGCGCCCGGCGCGTGCCATCCCCGACGCCATTGCCGCCGACGCACGAAACCGATTGCGCGTTATTTCTGCCACAGTTCAGCCAAGCTCAATCAGCGACACCAAAAATCGTAGGTCGCTTGAAATTCAAAATCATACCACCGCGTTGCTTGCATCGCCTCGATTTTCGCAGCGCTAGTGTCATCAAAACTTACCAATGGCCTGTAATTTTTAAAGTATAACCGCCGTTTTTCTGTCTTTTATATTATATAAGACGCTGCCAATGCACTGTGTCCGCGCCACGGTTCGCACGATGCACTTTAGAAACACTTCTAGAGACATGAAGAATTGCTGCAATGCAGCACCGATTTTCCTTGGCAAGCGCGGCAATCGCGTCTTAGCCTTTGGTCTATGCGCCGGTTTGCAGGCGATTAAGACGAGGCGCCGCTGTGGTCTTGCTGTGGCGGTCCAGAGTTAAAAATGAGGAGGCACCGATGACAACGACAATGAGGCTGAACGTGCTTGCCGCACTGACGTCCTTCGCATTCCTCGCTGCAATCATCTTCGGGATGCTCTGACATCCACGGGTTGGCTTCATCACCGGGCAAGAGACGAAAGGCATTCTAAAAGGCATTCTGTAAGATACACATTTTGCAAACAAACGTTTTGTTATCGGATTTCAATCCCCCCGGATCCCCAAGCCTCCCCCCGAGGCCGAATTCCGATAGCATCAGGAGAGGCGCGGTTGGTCCCCCCTGACGCGCCTCTCATTTTTTTCACTCGACTTCATCGCGCCCAACTTCATCGCGCCTTGAAAAACAGCTCTTGGGCTGGCAGCGAACCATACGTAAACGGCTCCTGTTGGCGGCCGGTCTTCTGCATCACGCTGTCACGCACCTTGCGAAAGAGCAGATTGATCTCCAGCCCGGGCTCGACGATGTGCGTGACCAACGCCTCGGCAAATGGACTATTGTTCCCTTCGCCATCGAGCGCTACCGTCCCGTCACGCGACGCATAGACCAGCAGCGTTCCGGAATCCGGTTCAACGGCCACAAGGCCGCGGGAGAGCGCACGGGTCAGCCGGCCGGACTTCTGCAACTTCGACCCGAACGGGTTGGTCCGGCAGGCATCAAGGATGACCATCTGCAGTTTGCCGGCGCCGGCCACTTTGCTCAAAACGCGCGTCAGCGGCAGCGCCTCGTCGTCAACATGCCCGAGTTGCTCGAGCTTGGCGTCAGTGGGTACCAGATAATTGGCGCCGCCCGTCTCGATGCCGTGACCCGAATAGTATATCACCGCCCAATCGGCTTCGGCCGCGACGTCGCCGAATTCCTTGAGTTCGCGCACCAAGTCACCAAGCCCCATATTGAAGCGCTCACGCACGTCAGTGAAACCAACGTCGCGCAGCGCCTTGGCCACCGCCTTGGCATCGCTTTCCGGATTCTTGAGCACGCCGGCGTGCGTGTACCCGCTATTGCCGATCACCAGCGCGACGCGCTTTTCGGGGGCTGTTGTATTGCGCGTTGGTCCGGCTGCAAGCTTGGCCTGAACCTTCTCAATGCGTTGAGCGGCGAGTTTCTTGGCGAATGCGTCGTCTTTGACGCCGGCGCGCACGGACGGAGCATCCATCACGGCTTTGTAGTCATCGACGGCCGCCTGCATGCGCCCCAGCCTCTCGTGTGCTTCCGCCCGGTAAACGCGTGCCAGGAGTTGACGGGGTTCGGCCAATAGCGAGGCATCGTAGTCCTTGATGGCCGCTTCGTAATCGCCGCTGCTTGCAGACAGATAGCCGCGGCGCATCAGGGCAAAGTTGGCCGCCGGTCGGATGCGGATGGCATTGTCATAACTGCTTCGTGCTTGTTCACGATTGCCGGCTTTTTCGAACGCGAGCCCGCGGTTGCCATAGGCGTTAACGTTCTGCGGGTCGATCCTGAGGACCGCGTCATAGTCTCTGATCGTCGCTTCGTAATTTCGCTTTTCGTGGTTCACGAGCGCTCGCTCGAAGTAGCCCCGATAATTATTGGGGAGCAACTCAACCGCTTGATCCAGATCGATCAGCGCTAGATTGTGCGCGCCCTTCAGATAATGGGCGCGTCCGCGCTCGATGAACGCCAATCCCGCGCGCCGCCCCTGGACGCTTGGATTATCGATGATCCGCGTGCACGATTCGATCCGGCTGTCCTGGCTCGCCGCCGACACGCAGTCACGAAAATCGGCTTCGACCTGCTGCGCGATCGCGGAATGCGCACTGATGATAACAACACAACAGGCTAAGAAAACACGAACCATTACGCCACCCCAAAAATGCGAGTGCAGAACTCTCGACGCGAGACGATCGAGCCTAACAGATGTTCTCTGAATGCGGAACAGCGGTCGCCGATACGGGCAACCCGGCTACGCCGCCTTCCCTTTCTCCGACACCGGATCGTAATTCAACACCGGCGCCAGCCAGCGTTCGCAGACATCGATGGTCCATCCCTTCCGCCGCGCATAGTCCTCGACTTGATCGCGCTCGACCTTGCCGACACCGAAGTAATGGCTGTCGGCATGGGCGAAGTAGAGCCCTGACACGGCTGATCCCGGCCACATCGCGTAACTCTCGGTCAGCGTGATGCCGGCTTCTTTTTCCGCGTCGAGCAGCTTGAAGATCGTCGCCTTCTCGGTGTGGTCGGGTTGTGCGGGATACCCTGGCGCCGGGCGAATGCCGCGATATTTTTCAGCGATCAGGTCCTCGTTGGAAAGCGTCTCCGCCCCGGCGTATCCCCAGAACTCGCGCCGCACGCGCATATGCACGTGTTCGGCCAGCGCCTCGGCCAGCCGGTCCGCCAGCGCCTTCAACATGATCCGACTGTAGTCGTCGGTTTTCTTGAAATACTTTTCCAGCGCCGCTTCCTCGCCGATGCCGGTCGTCACGGCAAACGCCCCGACATAATCGGCAACGCCCGTCTCCTTTGGCGCAATAAAATCGGCGAGTGCGGTATTGGCGCGCTCACGCCCACCCGGCCCCTTGTTCTCACGCGCCATCTGCTGGCGCAATGTATGCAGCATGGCGAGTCGTGTCTTGCGATCTTCGCCCGCATAGAGTTCGATATCATCGCCGATGCTGTTGGCCGGCCAGAACCCGATCACCGCATTCGCCGTCAGCCATTTCTCCTGGACCATCCGCTGCAACAGGGCGCGCGCGTCATTGAACAGCTTCGTCGCCTCGACGCCGACGACGTTGTCCTTGAGGATCATCGGATAGCGGCCGGAGAGTTCCCAGGTCTGGAAGAACGGTGTCCAGTCGATGACGTCGACAAGACTGGCCAGGTCGTAAGTCTTGAATGTCTTGGCGCCGGTGAAAGTCGGTCGCTGCGGCTGCGACTTGTCCCAATCGATCTTGAAGCGATTTTTCCGGGCGAGATCCAGCGAGAGGCGCACCTTCTTCGATTCCCCGCGCAGATGCGCATCGCGCGCCTTGGCATAGTCAGCGCGGATTTCCGCAATGTAGGGCGTGCAATCATTGTCTGACAACAGTTTCGAGACGACACCGACGGCGCGGCTGGCATCCGTCACATAGATCGCCTGACCCTTGACGTAGTTAGGACTGATCTTGACGGCGGTATGAATACGGCTGGTCGTCGCGCCGCCAATCAGCAGCGGCACATTGAACCCTTGCCGCTCCATCTCAGCCGCCACATGACACATTTCGTCCAGCGACGGTGTGATCAGCCCGGATAACCCGATGATATCGGCATTCTCAGCTTTCGCAGCGTCGATGATCTTCTGCGCCGAGACCATCACGCCGAGATCGATCACCGCGTAGTTGTTACATTGCAGCACAACGCCGACGATATTCTTGCCGATGTCATGCACATCGCCTTTCACCGTCGCCATGACGATGGTGCCGGCGGCCGGCTTGGCATCGAGGCCTGACGCCTTCTTCTCGGCTTCCAGATAGGGTTGCAGATAGGCGACAGCCTGCTTCATCACGCGCGCCGACTTGACGACCTGCGGCAAGAACATCTTGCCCGCGCCGAACAGATCGCCGACGACGTTCATGCCCGTCATCAACGGGCCCTCGATCACATGCAAGGGTTTGTCAGCGAGTTTGCGCGCTTCTTCCGTATCGGTCTCGATGAAATCGGTGATGCCGTGCACCAGCGCATGCGTCAGCCGCGAGCCAACATCGCCATTGCGCCAGGACAGGTCCGCTTCCTTCTTTTTCGAGCCATCGCCCTTGAATTTCTGCGCGGCGTCGAGCAGGCGATCCGTTAAATCCGGGCGGCGGTTGAGAACGACGTCTTCGCAAAGCTCGCGCAACTCGGCGGGAATGTTGTCATAGACCATCAATTGCCCGGCATTGACGATGCCCATGTCCATGCCGGCTTTGATGGCATGAAACAGAAACACCGAATGCATCGCCTCGCGCACCGGCTCGTTGCCGCGGAACGAGAACGAGAGGTTCGAGACGCCGCCGGAAATGTGCACAAGCGGAAAGCGCCGCTTGATCTCCCGCGTCGCCTCGATGAAATCGACGCCGTAGTTATTGTGCTCCTCGATGCCGGTTGCGACAGCAAAGATATTCGGGTCGAAAATGATGTCTTCCGGCGGGAAGCCGACTTTTTCCGTCAGCAGTTTGTAAGCGCGCGTGCAGATCTCGACCTTGCGCTCCTGCGTATCGGCCTGGCCCTTCTCATCGAACGCCATGACGACGACCGCGGCGCCGTAGCGCAGGCACTTCTTCGCCTGCTCGAGGAACTGCGCCTCGCCTTCCTTCATCGAGATGGAATTGACGATCGACTTGCCCTGCACGCATTTTAGGCCGGCCTCGATCACCACCCACTTCGAGCTGTCGATCATGACGGGAACCCGGCTGATGTCGGGCTCGGACGCGATCAGGCTTAGGAACGTGACCATCGCCTTCTCGGAATCGAGCAGGCCTTCGTCCATGTTGATGTCGATGATCTGTGCGCCACTCTCGACTTGAGAGCGCGCGACGGCAAGTGCGGCCGAATAGTCGCCCTGTTCGATGAGCTTGCGGAACTTGGCCGAGCCGGTGACGTTGGTACGCTCGCCAACGTTGATGAAGGTCGCAGCAGCGCTGCGCGGGTCGGATGGGCCGGAGGGTTGAATGGTCATGATCTACCGTGTGAACTCGCGTTGGGCGTATCGGGCCAAATTTTCAGGTTTCATCCCGGGCCTTGTGCCCGGAATCCAGTGATCAGGTTGTGGCGCTGGCAACGTTGTCGCGACTTTGGCGCAACGCCGCTGCACTCAGATTCCGCGACGCTATGGATCCCGGGCACAAGGCCAGGGATGACACGTTTGCTGTGACGTTGGTCGGCTCACCGCGTCGCCTTGGCATCGAACCGCTCCTGTTTCAGTGGACGAACGCGGGCAATGGTCTCGAAGTCGCTGTCGTTGTGGAGCATCATCCGTTCGTTTTCGATGACGACCTGGGCGATCACACAATCAATGCCGCTTCTGACCGCCAAGCCGCGTTTGCGCAGATCAAAAGCGATGCGCGCCGCCTCTTCCCAGGTCCGATCCGTCGTCTCTAGAATATGATGCGCTTCGAGGTGACGCCCGAGACGTTCCCATTGCCTTTGATCCCTGCATCCGCGCATGACCTCGAACTGCGTCATGCGGGTGATGGCAATCGTATCCGTGCCGATCTTCGCATCGACCCGCCGCCGCGCCCCGCCCGTGCGATCGCGCAGCACGTCGATCAGGACGGTACTGTCGAGAACGATCACAGCTTGCGATCCCAATCGGCTTTCGGATCATAGTCGTCGACGAAGTCAATCTTGCCCGCGAGATCGAGCACATTGAGCTTTCCTTTGCGACGCTGGCGCACAAGCTCGCGCAACGCGAGATGGACGACCTCACGTTTCGTCTGCATCCCCGTGACGCGCAGCGCTTCCTCGACGAGGTCTTCGTCGAGCACGATATTGGTTCGCCCTTCACTCATCGTCCGACCTCATCTCATTCAGATGTGTATTATACACATGGGCACCGCCGACATCAAGCGCCGGCCGACCGCCTCACCCCGCCACGAACGGCTCAAGGCCGCTCAAACGCATCTTCGCCGCCAACTTCGGCACCTTGCGCGGCTTGTGCTTTTTCACATGATCGCGGACATGCGCGATGTGGGCGGGTGTCGAGCCGCAACAACCGCCGACGATATTGACGAGGCCGTCGCGCGCCCAGGGCTCCATCTGGCACGCCATATCATGCGGTGTCTCATCGTAATCGCCCATCGCGTTGGGGAGACCGGCGTTCGGATAGGCCGAGACGTAGCACTCAGCGACCGCTGAAATTTCCGCAATGTAAGGCCGCATCAACTCCGCTCCGAGTGCGCAATTGAGCCCAACCGAGAACGGCTTCAAATGCCGCATCGAATACCAGAACGCTTCCGCCGTCTGCCCCGACAACGTGCGCCCCGACCGATCGGTGATCGTCCCCGACAGCATCAGCGGCAACGTCACACCCATCAAGTCAAACGTTTCCAATACGGCGAAGCCGGCAGCCTTCGCGTTCAACGTATCGAAAATCGTCTCGATCAGGATGACGTCGGCGCCACCTTCGATCAGCCCGCGGGTCTGCTCGATGTAGCACTCCCGCAGTTCATCGAACGACGTATTGCGATAACCGGGATTGTTCACGTCGGGCGAGATCGACGCGGTGCGATTGGTCGGCCCCAAAGCCCCTGCCACCCAGCGCGGTTTGCCGTCTTTCGTCTCGGCAGCGTCCGCTGCTTCCCGCGCAAGACGGGCGGCAACCACGTTGATCTCGTGGCTCAAGGCTCTCCATCCCATAGTCGGCCATCGAAATGCGCTGCGCGTTGAACGTATTGGTCTCGACGAAATCAGCGCCCGCCGCGATGTAGGCTGCGTGAATATCCCTGATGATGTCCGGCTGCGTCAGCACCAGCAGATCGTTGTTGCCTTTGACGTCCCGCTTCCAATCCTTGAAGCGCTGGCCACGATAGCCAGCCTCATCCAGCTTGTGTTGCTGGATCATCGTGCCCATCGCGCCGTCGATGATCAAGATGCGCTCGCGCGCCGCAGTATCAAGCAGCTTGTTGCGCTGTTCTCTGGTCATGCGCCGACCGCCTGCTTGCTCGCCAGTTGGCGCGACCGCAAACCCAGCAGATGACAGATCGCGAACACCAGATCAGCCCGGTTCAGCGTATAAAAATGGAACTGCCGAATGCCTTCATCGACCAGATCGGTAACTTGCTCGGCGGCAACCGCGGCGGCAACGAGATGCTGCGTCGCAGCGTCATCCTCGATTCCATCGAACTTGCGCGCCAACCATGCCGGCACCGTCGTTCCCGTTTTGGCGCCGAAACTGGCGACTTGCTTGAAGTTATGAATCGGCACAATGCCCGGCAGGATCGGGCACCAGATGCCGGCCGCACGCGCGCGCTCGACAAACCGCAGGTAATGCGCGTTGTCGAAAAAGAACTGGGTGATGATGCGATCGGCTCCCGCGTCGACCTTGCGCTTGAGGCCATCGATATCGCCCTGCAATGACGCGCTCTCCGGGTGCATTTCGGGATAGCCGCCGACCGAGACTTGAAACGGCGCAATCTTTTTGATTCCCGCGACCAGATCCGACGATGTGGCATAGCCACCGGGATGGGGTTCGTACTTGCTGCCAACGCCGCCTTGCGGGTCACCACGCAGCGCGACGATGTGGCGGACGCCCGCCGCCCAATAGCCGCGCACAACATCGTCGACTTGTTCGCGCGTTGCCCCGACGCAGGTTAGATGAGCAGCCGGCTTCAACGCGGTTTCCTTGACCAGACGTGCAACAGTATTGTGCGTGCGCTCGCGCGTCGATCCGCCGGCGCCGTACGTCACCGAGACAAACTCAGGATTGAGCGGTTCCAGTCGCCGCACCGCTGCCCACAGCGCCTCCTCCATCTTTTCCGACTTCGGCGGAAAAAACTCGAACGAAACCGCGATTTCGCCAGACCCGACCAACCGGCTTTTTCGGGGAACGTTGGTGTTCATCTCACAAGGTCCTTTCCAGTTTCCGCGGCGCCTGCGCCGATGCAACGGACGACGCCAGACGCCGCTCCGCCACCCACATACTCACGGTCAATTGGTCTGCCCCGGCTCCTGAAGGCGGCGTCAAATGCCGGGTTTCAATCGACGTCAATCCAGCGTCCGTCATCCACTGCGTCACCGCCGGGCCTGCGAAGCCAAGCCGCTCGTGGGCATGGGCGTCGCGCAGGAACTCGAGCGTATGCGGCGCAAAATCGACGATCACCAACCGCCCGCCCGGCGCGACGATACGACCGGCCTCCGTCACGGCGCGTGCTGGGTCTGACATGAAGTGCAGAATTTGATGCATGATCACCGCATCGGCCACGCCATCGCCAAGCGGCAGCTCATAAATGTCGGCCTGGCGGACCTGCGCGTGCGTGAATGCCCCCCGTTCCAGCTTGGCCCGGGCGTAGGACAACATCGCGGGGTTGCGATCGAAGCCAAGCCCGCGGGTAAACCGATCCGCCGTCAATTCCAGCATGCGCCCCGTGCCGGTGCCGAGATCGACCAACAGATCGATTTTCAAACCCAGCAACGCCTCGCGAACGGCCGCCTCGACATCGGCCTCGGCAACGTGCAGTGCGCGAATGCGATCCCAATCGGCGGCCTTGGACTCGAAGTAGGACTGGGCTGCCATTTCACGCTCGCGCTTGACGCTCTCGGCGCGATCACGGTCGCGCAGCCAAAACGCATCCGTCGGATCAAGCGCCGCGAGCAGATGACCAACCAGGGCGCGCGCCTCGGGTTGCTGGGCCAGATGAAAGTAAACCCAGCTCCCCTCCGGCGCTCGACCGACCAGCCCGGCTTCACCCAGCAACTTCAAATGCCGGGAAATACGCGGTTGGCTTTGTCCAAGGATCCGCGTGAGGTCCTTCACATTGAGCCCCCCGCCCGCCAGCAACAACAGGATGCGCAGCCGCGTCGGCTCCGCCGCGGCCTTCAAGGCTGTCACCAGCATGTTCGTGGAAAGGCGCGGCATCAATCATCTCCGCTATCGCGCACTAATATATAAAGATATCTTTATGTGTCAAGAGCGCCACCCGACCACGCCTGTCAAACCCAAAACCGCCCGCGACCGCTCAAGAATCCGCATGGTTAACGCGCTGGTAATGCAGCTGGTTTATGCATCGGGACCACGCCTCGTAACCGCTTGTTTGGAGTTCACCGGTGCCTCAGGCTTCGTTTCTCGTCCTCAGCTCGAATGGTCCACTCACCCACTTGCCGTTCAAGCTCGAACAGCGCTCATCGCGCGTGTCCGCTCTGCTGCGACTGTCCCTGATCTTGCCAGCCTTGATCGGCGTTTTCCTGCCGCTCGGGATCGTCGCGGCGAACGCGACGGGCATCGCCGCCGCCGCACAAGCGCGCCCCATCGCCGCCATCCAGCTGTCCCTGGCAGGAACTCATGTGGATGGCCCTCTTCGGTCTGCCGGCGATCGGACTGGTGCGCCGGTTCGGCAGCCATCGCACGGTCCATGTCGATGAGGCTTTTGTCGCGATCTCGGAAACCGGGCCCTTATTGCGCCGTGGCAAAACCCGTCCGCTATCGGATTTTGCTGGCATCTGCCACGTCATCCGCACATCTTTGACCGGCACACGGCATGACCTGCTGCTTGTCGATGCTCGCGGTCGCCGGCACGTCGTCTTTCATTCTGCGGACACGATCGCCGCCGAAACCATCATGTCCGCCAGCGCCAACCTCGGCCTTCCGGAAATCCCGGCGCGCGACGTGATGCGCTGGGGGCGCATTACGACCTGACGCTTGGACAGAGTGCACCACGTTCGGTGGCTTGACGTGTGGAGTGGTCTGCAACATTCCGGATGCCCCGCAAGCGTGCTATCTGCCTGGCGTCGAGCAGCTAATGAGATTGGACATGCCGGACACCAAAGCCACGCAGCCCGGCGACATCCACGCGGCAATCAACCCAACACACGCCACGGCCGATGCGCATTTGGTTTTCATTGGCCGGGCAACAACACCGTGGCGCCCCGGCGATTGCCCAAAGAACATGGCGCAAGCCCGGGCAATCGGTCGGCCCGCGACATTGGTGATCGATGCGGCTTGGCGACCGGCGTTGGCCGATCTTGAGCGGGCCAGCCACATCATCATTCTCGGGTGGTTTGCGGCGGCCGACCGAACCCTCATCGCTTTGCGACCAACGCATCTGCAGCATTCCGTCGGATGCTTCGCATTGCGCTCACCGGCACGGCCCAATCCCATCGGCGTCAGTATCGCGCGCCTGATCAACGTCGATGTCGCCCTCGGCACGGTCGAAATTGATGCCCTTGACTGGTATGACGGCACCGCCGTGCTGGACATCAAGCCCTACTACCCATCGACCGACGCCATAGCCACCGCCAGCATTATCGAACCCTGATCATCCGTCCCGATAATGCCGCGCAATCGGCACACCAGCGCGGGTTGAAATAAGACCACTCACGGCATCGTGATCACCGCGCTTCAAATGATTGTGACGCAAAAGAGCTGGCGATCTCAGCTGGTTAACCCCATCTCCTTGATACGCTTCGAGCGGCCGCCCCCAAGCCTTGCTCCCATCGGAGCACCGTTCGGACGCGAACAGCAGAAAGGAGTTTGAGCCATGCTGAACTTCAAGCTGGTTCGACTGATTAGTGCCGTGACCGTCCTCGCGGCGACACCTGCGCTTTTGGCCATTGCGGCCCACGCGCAGTCCCCACCCACCACGACTGAACAGGCGCCATCTGCCCGCCCTGAGACGCCGCTACTGCCATCACAACCGTCGCGGCCCGAGACACAGCCGGCGACGGACATGACTTCGCAACAAGACCACCCCCCCTGAAGCCGCCAAACCGACCGATCCATGGGTTGGGCTCGCCGTGTTTGGTTCGGACGGTCAGAAGATTGGCGAAGTGCAGCGGGTGAAATCTGACCCCGTCGGCGCGATCCAGGAAATCCACGTCAAGACCGGCGGGTTCTTCGGCTTCGGTGGTCGGCTGATTGCCATTCCGGCTGGAAAATTCGCAAAGTCAGGCGAAAACGTGCAACTTGCGATGACATCGCGCGAAGCCGGCCAATTGAAGCCGGTCACTGACAAATCAAGCTGACGCTGCACTGCCGTCGCGGCACGAGGCGGGCCAACGTCGCACGGATTGCGGCCCGTCTTGCCATACAGCCTCGGCGGCGCCACACATGACGTGGGCAGATAACGGCGCATGTCAGCTTCAACCGGACAGCAGTGGCACAAAGCCCGAAATGAAACCGCTTATATTGAAACGTCGAAAATGGAATTGCCCTGACATGGCAACACCATCGACAGTACCATCCCACAATTGCCCGAAAGTTCAGCTCTGTTAGGTTCTCAACGGCAACTTCCGCCAAGCCCTTTGACGTGCGGCCTCGCAGCGGGCACAACGGCGTCCCGGGAAACCACCAAGCGCGCCGCAGCACCGCTGCCGTTCGCCATTGATGACTGAGATGAGGACTGAGATGATGCCTGTCACCACCGATTGCGCCACACGCATTGTGCAGCGCTCGCTACGGCTCAGCCGATGCCTGCTAGCGGTCGCGCTGGCGGCGGCTTTTGTATCGGGTTTGGTCGCCACGGCAGCGCAGGCCGCCGACCCCGCCGTGCAGCACATGGAGCGCGTCGCTCGCGATCTGATCGCAGCCCAGCGAACTCAGAGCCAGGGCACTTGGCTGAACGTCATCACGCGACATGGTGACATCGGCGGCATCGGGCTTTACGCCCTCGGCGATTATCGCCCAAAACTCGAAACCACCGACAAGCCCGGCTACCTGTCCGGCATGGCGCGCTTTATCGCGCGCTATGCAACGACAGAGGGACCGAAATACCCCGTCGCGAACGTCAAATTCGCCCCGGAAAGCCGCCGCGCAAAATACGGGTTGATGGTCGATTCGACGATCGTCCTGCAAGACGGCTCAAGCTATGAAGTGGCCTGGCTGCTGATCGGCGGCCCCGGCAGCTACCGTGTGCGCGACGTCCAAGCTGCCGGCTTCTGGATTTCGCCGTTCCTCAAGAAATTGTTTGAGGACTATATTGCTCAAAACAGTGGCAACGTAAAAGCGCTGGTGATGGTGCTGAATCGCTAATGCCGCGATTGCCGCTAATCGTGCATATAGGCAGCCCTGGAATCACGGAATAGCGATTGCAGCCCCAAATTTGATCGCCTGATGCTGTTGCGGGCTTTTTGGCCCCCACCCCTAGCCGCCGATCACGAGGCCATCAGGCAGCGCTCCCAGGCGCCCTAGCGTCGATTAACAACGTTCATTAAGATCTGGCGCGCTTCCGGGCTGGTTTGCGGCAGAAGCGGCCCTGATTTCGGGCGGTCGCCTGCGTTGGCTGCTGCCGCAACCTTTTCAACTCGGTGGTCCGACCAGACAATCCCGGACACCCCGCGCCAGCCCACGCATGAGCGCGCCATAAAGTTCGGGACCCGCTGGCAGTCGCGCGCCCTCCGGATCAAGCACAGCGGTCCGCGCACTGGAGCCTTCGATCACCGTCTGCACCACCTTTGCCTCGAAATTGGGCTCCGAAAACACGCAAGCCACGCCCAACGTCGCAATTTTCTTGCGCAGGTCAGACAACCGCTTGCCGCTCGGCGGCACGTCAGGACTGACAGTGATGGAGCCCAGCGCATTCAAACCATATCGCTTCTCGAAGTACTGCGTCGCATCGTGAAACACAACGAAGGGCTTGCCGGCCGCCGCCGCGAGATCACGGCTGATGGTGGCGTCGAGCAGATCGATGTCGGCCTTGGCTTTGGCCGCATTCGCCTTGTAGAGGTTGGCGTGCGACGTGTCCTTTTTGGTCAGAACCTCGGCAATCCGATCAACCAGCAATTTCGCATTGCTCGGATCAAGCCAAACGTGGCCATCGCCATCATTCCCCGACTTGGCTCCCCCCGGCTGTGTCCCTTGATCATGGTCGTGCCCGGCGTGTTTATCGGCCTCGAAGGTCGTACCGCGGCGCCGTGGCAACAGCGCCAACCCCGGTGTTGCCGCCAACGTAACCACCTCGACTTTCGCCGGCAACGAACGGACAACGCGAGCGGTGAATGGCTCGACCGCTTCGGAGACGCGAAAGACGATGTCCGCATCATTCAGCAGCCGCGTATCTGACGGCTTGAGCGCGTAGCTATGTGGCGACGCCAGACCATCAACAACGATCGCCGGAACGGCAACCCCCGCCATCACCTGGGCAACCAGGGAGTGTACCGGCTTGATCGTCGCGACAACCTTGGGCTCGGCTGCGCCGGCGGCCGATGGTCCACAACACAGCCATCCCAGCACGGCGAGCCGCAAGGCCGGACGCACCTTCGGTATAAATTTGCCAAAATCCCATGGGAGTAACGGCTTGGCCATGCGTCGGAACTCCCGCGATTGTCTTGAGCGTAGGCTACATGTTAGCATGTGCGAAACCTAGTCGTGAAAGTGAAAGCAGTTCAATCGCGCCAATCCTGGCATAAATGACATCGTTGCGACATCCGAAGGCGCTATGATTCCACGAGGACGAGTTCTGCATGGCACGCGTCGGTTTGGGCATGTTGAACTTTGCGCTCGTCGATGCATCGGAACCCGGTCGCAGCAAGTGTTTGGAAGAGAGGTGGAACGATGTCGATCGTGAAGCAATTGAAGCCACGGACTTCGGCTTGCTGCCTCATTGCTGCTTTGGTTTTGGCGCCGGTTCCGGCGCAAGCGCACCCGCATGTCTTCGTGACGGTCGAAGCTACGGTTGCCTTTGAGAACGGCGCGATCACCGGCATCGAGCACGTCTGGACATTCGATGAATTCTACACGGCCATGGCCGTCGAAGGCCTCGACACCAACAAGGACGGCAAGTACTCGCGCGAAGAGCTTGCCGAACTCGCCAAGGTCAATCTCGAGGGCCTGAAAGAGTTCCAATATTTTACGTTCCCGACGCTCGCCGACAAAGAGCTGAAACTCGCCGACCCCAAGCCCGATTCAGCCTGGCTCGAGCATACCAAGGATGTCCTGTCGTTGCACTTCCGCGTGCCGCTCGCCGAACCGGTGCCAACCAATACCAAGGGATTTGCGTTCTCGATCTATGATCAGAGCTACTTCATCGCGCTGGAATTCGCCAAGAAGCCCGATGCCGTCAAACTCGGCGAAGGCGCACCAAAATCCTGCAAGCTCAGCGTCGGGACGCCGAAGCCCGAGGGCACAGTCGAGAAGAAGCTGAGCGATGCCTTTGCCCAACAGCTTGGCGGCGCGTCAGGTTCGGGCCTCGCCAAGTCGATTTCTGTTGCCTGCAACTGAAAGCGCCCGCGATGCTCCGAAAGTCCGTTCTCTCGATCGCGCGCGCCGTTGCCGTGACGCTGACACTGTCATTGCTCCTGCCGATTCTGTCGGCCAGCGCGCAAACTCCGCCTGCGCCATCGAGCACGGGACAATCCGCACCACCGCCGCGCGGCCTGTTCCCGCCCAAGGCCGAGCGCGCGCCGGCCGCACAGCCGTCTGGTCTCTTCGGCGGCGCCTACGCCTGGATCATGGCGCAGCAGCAGGAAATCAATCGCAATCTCGCCGACGCAATCAAGCGTCTCAAAGCCGGCGACGGGCTATCGGCCGCTCTGCTGTTGGGCGGATTGAGCTTCGCCTACGGCATTCTGCACGCTGCCGGTCCTGGCCACGGCAAAGCAGTGATCTCGTCCTATGTGCTGGCCGACGGACAGACGATGCGCCGTGGCGTCATCCTCGCCTTCATGGCAGCATTCGTGCAGGCCTTGGCGGCGCTGATCGTCGTCGCGATCCTGGTTCTCGTGCTGAAATCGACCCGCACCACCATCGTCAACACCGAGCTTTGGCTGGAACGCGCAAGCTGGGCCTTCGTGGCATGCTTTGGTGCCTGGTTGCTCTGGCGGCAACTGAGGCCGCTTTTGGCTGGCCCACCCCCCCACGGGAACGTCGCCCATGCGCACGCGGGTCACAGTCACGCTGACCACGATCACCATCACGATCATGGGCACGCCGCGCATCGCCATCAACACGACCACACCCATCACGATCATGCGCACCACGGCCACACGCACGGCCCTGCCGATGTCTGCGACACCTGCGGACACGCCCACATGCCGGCACCCGATGCGCTGAAGACCGACTGGTCCTGGCGCCGCGCCATCACGCTCGCGCTGGCCATCGGCATCCGTCCCTGCACCGGCGCCATCTTGGTCCTCGTCTTCGCAATGAGCCAGGGGCTCATGTGGGCCGGCGTGTTCGCGACCTTTGCCATGGCGATCGGCACGGCCATCACGGTTTCAGCATTAGCGGCTCTGGCGGTCGGGTCACGCGAGCTTGCAACGCGCCTCGCCGGTGCCAGCCAACCCCGTTGGGCCGACCGCGTGCAGACCGCCGTGGGCGTCGCCGGCGCGAGCCTCGTCATGATCCTCGGCGCGACGTTCTTCTATTACTCGCTCAACGGCTCGGGGCCGCTCTGACATCGCGCGGGATGCCGAAGAATAGCCGACGTTTTGATCGCCGACGCAAGACCGTCCATGCAGCTTTCATCTTGCCTCAGAACAATAAAGCCCCGCTGGCGCTGATGCCGGCGGGGCTTCATGGCAGTTGCAGCCGTGGAACTTAGAACAACCCTTCAATCTGCCCCTTGTCATTGAAGCGGATATGCTCCGACGACGGCACCTTCGGCAGGCCGGGCATCGTCATGATCTCTCCGCAAATCGCGGCAACAAAGCCGGCGCGATAGATCGTTTCGGCGTTAGTCCGGACCCAAACGACAGGCTCGTCGCGCCGAGATGGAGCAGCTTGATGTTGTCCATATGGCCATGCAAGATTTGCTCATGGAATTCGAATGGGATCCCAACAAAGCAGAGTTGAACTGGCGCCGTCACGGCGTTGCTTTTGCTGTCGCAACCGGTGTGTTCGACGATCCATATGTCATCGAAGACGACGATCCTGAACTGAGCGAATACCGACAGCACGCCATTGGCTACGCCGATGGTCGCCTTTTGTTTGTCGTTTACACAATGCGCGACGACATCTGCCGGATCATTTCAGCGCGTTCGGCTGACGCCCACGAGCGGCGGCGCTATCACGAAGCGGGTCGAGATTGACGCCGGTTCCAACTTGGTAGAGAATCTTGCGATGGCTGATGAGAAAATTGTCCGATTCCGACCTGTACCAGGCAATCCACCGAAAGCGGATTGGTCGCGATTGGATGCGATGACCGAGGATGAGCGGCACGCTGCGGCCGTGGCTGACGCCGATGCTCAACCATTGGGTGACGCCCAACTTGCCCAGATGCGCCGCGTGCCGAACGTTACGGCCATCCGGGAAAAATTTGGGCTCGACATCGAGGACTTTGCGAAGCGCTTCGGACTGTCACCGGTCCTGGTGCGCGAATGGGAAGAGCGCCGCCGCCGCCTTGATCCGGCAGCGAAAATTCTGCTGCGGGTGATCGAGCGCGAACCCGACGCGGTTGCGCGTGCGGCGGCGGAATAGTGCTGAAGGCACCCTAACCAAATCATCGGGACATGCGATAGAGAGGCAGGCTCATGCGCCTGACTTCCTTCTCCCCTTAGAACAACCCTTCAATCTGCCCCTTGTCATTGAAGCGGATATGCTCCGACGACGGCACCTTCGGTAGGCCGGGCATCGTCATGATCTCTCCGCAAATGGCGACGACAAAGCCGGCCCCCGCCGACAGCCGCACTTCACGAACGGGAATGTCGAAACCGGTCGGCGCCCCGCGTGCATTCGGGTCGGTCGTGAACGAGTATTGCGTCTTGGCGATGCAGACTGGCAACTTGCCATAGCCCATGTCTTCCCAGACCTTGAGCTGGTCCTTGACGCTCTTGTCGGCCGTCACTGTTCCAGCGCGATAGATCGTCTTGGCGATCGCCTCGATCTTGCCGAACAGCCCCATCTCGTCGGGATAAATCGGCTGGAAGTTCGCCTTCCCACCCTCGGCCAGCGCGACGACCTTGTGCGCCAGTTCTTCGACACCGGCCGAGCCGTGCGCCCAATGCTTGCAGAGCACGGCTTCCGCGCCCTGCGTCGCCACATACTCTTTCACGGCCGCGATTTCAGCATCGGTGTCGGAAATGAAGTGATTGATCCCGACGATCGCCGGAACGCCGAACGACTTCACATTCTCGATGTGACGGCCGAGATTACCGAGGCCCTTTTTGACGGCCTCGACGTTCTCTTTTCCGAGATCGTCCTTCTTGACACCGCCATTCATCTTCAATGCACGCACCGTCGCAACGATCACCGCTGCTGCCGGCTTGAGACCAGCCTTCCGGCACTTGATGTCGAAGAACTTCTCCGCACCCAGATCCGCGCCAAAGCCCGCTTCCGTCACAACGTAGTCGGCAAGCTTCAACGCCGTCTTGGTCGCCACCACCGAGTTACAGCCGTGCGCGATGTTCGCAAACGGTCCGCCGTGGATGAACGCTGGATTGTTCTCCAGTGTCTGCACGAGATTAGGTTGCATGGCCTGCGCCAGCAACACGGTCATGGCGCCGTCGGCCTTGATATCGCGGCAATAGACCGGCGTCTTGTCGCGGCGATAGGCGATGATGATGTCGCCAAGACGCTTTTCCAAGTCCTTGAGATCGTTGGCGAGGCAGAGGATCGCCATCACTTCCGATGCAACCGTGATGTCGAAGCCTGCTTCACGCGGGAAGCCATTGGCGACACCACCGAGACTGCAAACAATCTCACGCAGGGCGCGATCGTTCATGTCCATCACCCGGCGCCAGACGACGCGACGCGTGTCGATGTTTTGCGTGTTGCCCCAGTAGATGTGGTTGTCGATCATCGCCGAGAGCAGATTGTGCGCCGAGGTGATGGCATGGAAATCGCCGGTGAAATGCAGATTGATGTCTTCCATCGGCACGACCTGCGCGTAACCGCCACCAGCCGCGCCACCCTTGACGCCGAAGCAGGGCCCGAGCGACGGCTCACGCAGGCAGATCGCCGTCTTCTTGCCGATCCGATTGAGGCCGTCGCCGAGTCCGACGGTCGTCGTTGTCTTGCCTTCGCCGGCGGGCGTCGGGTTGATCGCCGTGACCAGGATCAACTTGCCGTCCTTTTTGCCGGCCTGCGCCTTGATGAACTCAGCCGATATTTTCGCCTTGTCGTGCCCGAACGGCAGCAGATGTTCCGTTGGAATTCCCAACTTCAAACCGATCTCCTGGATCGGGCTCTTCTTCGCTTCGCGGGCGATTTCGATATCGGATTTAACGGTCATCGGATGATTTCCTATTTCTCCCTCTCCCCGCGCGCGGGAAAAGGGTTTGGGTGAGGGGCGGCGGCGAACTCAGAGAGTGGCGAACTCGGAGCAAACGGCCGCCCCTCACCCGCCCTTTGGGCACCCTCTCCCCGCCACGTGCGGGGAGAGGAAAATACGTCACGCTTTCGCCACCGGCTTGTCGAAGGTATCACCGGCTTTGATCCCGGCGCTGGCGGCCCATTCATTGGCCGCAATCTTTTTCCCCTCAGGCGCTTTGACACGCTTGATGAGGATAGCTCCGCCTTGCGCCGCAACCGTCATGCCGTTGGCATCGACCGACAAGATTTGTCCTGCAGCACCACTGCCCGCGACTTTCGCTGCATCATAGATGTCGAGCTTGATGCCCTTGATCATGCCCCATGCGCCCGGCGCCGGATTGGCCGCGCGGATGGTGTTGTAGACCTTGGCAACGGGCTGCGAAAAATCGAGTTCCGCGACATCCTTCTTGAACCAGCTTTCATAGGAGCCGGCCGCCAAGTTCTGCTTATGCTTCAAGAGCACGCCCGCTTTGACGAGGTCGAGGCTTTCGAGCATCGCATCGACGCCCATCGGGAACAGCTTCTTGAAGTAGACGTCGCCGAGGCTTTCGTCGGCACCAATCTCAACGGTCTTCTGCAGCAGGATCGGACCTTCATCGAGACCTTCATCCGGCCAGAAGATCGTGAGGCCCGTGCGGGTCGAGCCCATCGCGATCGGCCAGTTGATCGACGACGGCCCCCGATGCAGCGGCAGCAACGAGGGATGATATTGGAAGGTCCCAAGCCGCGGCGCATCGAGCACGGGCTGCGGAATAAACAACAGCACGTAAGCCATCAGGCAGACATCGGACTTGAAGCTCTGCATGAGTTCCAGCGCTTCAGGCGTCTTCCAGCTTTTCGGCTGGTGAACGGTCAGACCCTTCTCACGCGCGAAAACTTTCATCGGGTCTTCGGGCTTGCCCGCCTTGTCCGGCGCGCAACAGACCGCAACGATGTTCTCGCCGCGCTCCAACAATTTCTCCAAAACCGCTTTCCCGAAAGCATCCTGGCCGTGAACAACAATCCGCATGATTTTCTCCGCTGCGTTCCCTCTCCCCATGCCACTTCGGGCATGGGGAGAGGGTTAGGGTGAGGGGCGGCTGCAAGTTCGATACCTGCAGTATGAGACTGGGTCAGGAGCATTGTGCCGCCCCTCACCCCGATCCTCTCCCCGCGAGCGGGGAGAGGGAGAGACACTACTCCGCAGCCGCTTTCTTCGCCGGCGCTTCGGTCGCACCAGAGGCCTTGATCGCTGCAATCTCTTCCGCACTGTATTTGAGCATCTTGGAGAGAATCTCATCGGTGTGCTCACCCAGCAGCGGCGACCGCTGCACGTCGGACGGGCTGTCTGACAACTTGATCGGATTGCCAACCGACAGATACTTGCCGCGCTTGGGATGATCGACCTCGACGACAGTACCGGTTGCCCGTAACGACTGATCCTCGGCGATTTCCTTCATCGACAGGATCGGGCCGCAGGGAATATCGAATTCGTTGAGAATGTCCATCGCCTCGAACTTGGTCTTCGTCATGCACCACTGTTCGCAGCGCGCGAAGATCTCGTTGAGCTTCGGCAGGCGCGCTTTGGGTGTTGCGTAGTTCGGATCGGTTTTCCAGGTCGGCTCGCCGATGACGTCGCAAATCTTCTCCCAGACCGGCGCCTGCGTGATGAAATAGATATAGGCGTTCGGATCAGTTTCCCATCCCTTGCACTTCAGGATGCGGCCGGGTTGGCCACCGCCTGAATCGTTGCCCGCGCGCGGCGTCGCATCGCCGAACGGAATGCCCTCGCCGTATTGGCTGTATTCGGTCAGCGGTCCATGCGCGAGACGCTGTTGATCGCGCAGTTTGACGCGCGCCAGATTGAGCACGCCGTCCTGCATGGCGCAGGTGACGCGCTGGCCCTTGCCGGAGTGTGTACGCTGATAGAGCGCCGTGACGATACCGAGCGCCAGGTGCAGGCCAGTGCCGCTGTCGCCAATTTGGGCACCTGTCACAAGCGGCGGGCCATCGCGGAAGCCGGTGGTCGAAGCCGAGCCGCCGGTGCACTGCGCGACGTTTTCGTAAACTTTGCAATCTTCATAGGGGCCCGGGCCAAAACCTTTGACCGACGCGTAGATGATGCGCGGGTTGAGTTCCTGGATGCGCTCCCAGGTCAGGCCCATGCGATCCATGGCGCCCGGCGCAAAGTTCTCGACGATCACGTCGCAGGTTTTAATCAGGCGCTCGAGGATTTCGAGACCCTTCTGGTTCTTGCTGTCGATAGTGATCGAACGCTTATTGTGATTGAGCATCGTGAAATACAGGCTGTCGGCGCCCTTCACATCCATCAACTGGCCGCGCGTGATATCGCCGACGCCCGGCCGCTCGACCTTGATGCAATCCGCGCCGAACCAGGCGAGCAACTGCGTACAGGTCGGGCCCGATTGCACATGCGTGAAGTCGAGAATTTTGACGCCTTTGAGTGCTTCTGCATGGCGCATTTCCTATGCTTGAGTTAAAATGATCGCTTGCCAATCAAGTCTTCTTGACCACGCTCTGCGGATTGAGATTGCCGATCCGACCGGACTTTCGGTGCCCGCCTTCTCGTCGATGATGGCGTTGATCAGCGTCGGCTTGCCTGAGTCAATCGCCGCGTTGACGGCGCGTGACAGCTCGTCGGGCGATGTGACACGCACGCCGACGCCGCCGAACGCCTTGGCCATCATGTCGTAATGGCTGTCCTTGACGAATGTCGTCCATGCCGGATCTGAACCGCCCGGGTTCGTGTCCGTGCCGCGATAAATGCCATTGTTGTTGAACACGACAACGCACACCGGAAGTTTGTAGCGGCAGACCGTTTCAATCTCCATGCCCGAGAACCCGAACGCGCTGTCGCCGCAGACCGCCAGCACCGGCTTGCCGGTCTCAATGGCCGCTGCCACCGAATACCCCATGCCGATCCCCATGATGCCCCAGGTACCAACGTCCAAGCGCTTGCGCGGCTCGATAGATGTCGATGATCGAACGCGCAAAGTCGAGCGTGTTGGCGCCTTCGTTGACGAGGATCGTATCGGGGCGCTCCTTGAAGATGGTCTTCAGCACGCCAAGCGCGCCGTGATAGTCCATCGGATTATTGTTGTTCTTGAGGCGTGGCGCCATCTTGGCGACGTTGTCCTCGACCTTCGTGCGCACGTTTTGCGCCCACGCTGCAGGCTTCGGCCAATCCGCCCCAATCCGCGCCGAGCATCGCAGCTGACGGCCGAACTGATGTCGCCGACGACGGGAGCGGCGATCTCGATATTGCTGTCCATCTCGCGCGGCTCGATATCGACCTGGATGAACTTCTGCGTGCCGGGCGCCCCCCAAGTCTTGCCTTTGCCGTGTGAGAGCAACCAATTGAGGCGCGCGCCGATCAGCATCACCACATCCGCTTCCTTGAGCACCAACGACCGTGCCGCACCCGCCGACAGCGGATGCGTATCGGGCAATAGGCCCTTCGCCATGCTCATCGGCAGATAGGGAATGCCAGATTTTTCGACCAGCGCTCGAATATCCGCGTCGCACTGCGCGTAGGCGGCACCCTTGCCGAGCACGATGACCGGCTTCTTTGCGCCCTTCAGCAGGGCCATTGCGCGATCGATGGCGGCGGGCGCAGGAATTTGGCGCGGTGCTGGATCGATCACTTTGACCAGCGACTTCTGGCCGGCGACGGCATCCATCGTCTGCCCGAACAACTTCGCCGGCAGATCGAGATAAACGCCGCCCGGACGGCCCGAGCACGCCGAGCGAATAGCACGCGCAACGGCTATCCCGATGTCGGCAGCGTGCAGCACGCGATAGGCGGCCTTGCACACTGTCTTGGCGACGGCGAGTTGATCCATTTCCTCGTAGTCGCCTTGCTGCAGGTCAACCACTTCGCGCTCGGACGAGCCCGAAATCAAAATCATCGGGAAACAGTTCGTCGTCGCGTGCGCGAGCGCCGTCAGGCCATTGAGGAAGCCCGGTGCCGAAACGGTCAGACAGACGCCTGGCTTCTGCGTCAGATATCCAGCGATCGAGGCGGCATAACCGGCGTGTTGCTCGTGGCGAAACGCGATCATCCGGATGCCCTGCGCCTGCGCAAAGCGGCCAAGATCGGTGATCGGAATTCCCGGCACGCCATAAATCGTCTTGATCCCATTGAGTTTGAGCGCATCGATGACGAGATGAAAGCCATCCGTCAGGTTCTGTGTTTGCGTGTCTGACGACATGGCGCGTCCTCTCCCGTTGAACTCTTCTAGAATCTCTTTGCGGCATGGGCCGGAACGCTGGCCGCGTCCGACAAATATTGTGTTCTTGTCGGTCTTGTCAGTCCATATCGACAAACCGTTCGACGTGATCTCTGAGGCGCAGCGTGTGTTCCCGCACCAGCCGTTCGGCGCGCTCGGTGTCACGCGCTTCAAGGGCGGCGACGATTTCCTTGTGGTCGACGATCGAACGCTTGGCGCGATCCTGTTCGACGATCGTACGCCGCCGGATGGCGCGCACATGAAAGAACAGACCGTTGGTGATCTCGCCGATCAACGCGCATTGGCCATGGCGGATGATGGCCTGATGAAACTGGATATTGGCGTCGGAATACTCCCCCAACTTGCGCGCCACGACGTCGGCCGAGAACTCATCGACCAAGCCATGCAGGCTCGCGAGTTCCTCGATCCGATGCCTCTTTCGTCGCCAACCGCGCCGCCATACTCTCAAGCGCCGCCCAGACGGTGATCATGTCGAGGATCTCCGACTTGGTGCGACGAACAATGAAAATGCCTTTGCGCGGGGCGATCCGCACAAAACCTTCGGATTCAAGCTGCGCCAGCGCTTCCCGGAGCGGTGTCCGCGAAACACCGAAGCGCTGCGATAGATCGCGCTCGTCTAAGCCGCAGCTCGGCATCAGGATCGTAGATATTCATGCCGAGGATCGCCGATTTCAACGCATCATAGGTGCGCGCCTTGAGGCTCTGCCCCTCGGCGATTGGTGCGATCATCAATTGGGTATCGGCCATTGCAGCCCGCCAATTACGAAACGTTTCCCAAATCCACGGCCCGCTAAAACCGCGTGCTCTTCTACCTTGGCATGTGGCATACCATAAGCCACTGCAAGCGACACTCGCAAGCAAATAGATCGACGCGGCAATAAAACAGCGCAAATTTGCGCAACACGCCTGATGCACCTGCGAACAGAACGGCTTGCATAGAGCAATTCTGTGACATACGGTATACCACAGATGGGGTATGCTCCCGTGGTGCGCCAAACGTCGGCCAACTCTCGCGACGTCGAGAGACACTTCTTCGCTACCGCCGACGACCGGACCCGAAATAGCCTGATGAAGGGCTAAACTATCAGTCGGCCTACCCGGCCCAAGAGCTGGGACGCTGCACTAGGAAACGTTCGCGGGGACCATCGCAGATGGAAGAAATCTCATCCCTTATGCAGGGATTTGCAACCGCACTCACGCCCTTCAACCTCGCGTTGATGTTCGTCGGCATTGTCCTTGGCGTCATTATCGGCGTGCTGCCGGGCCTCGGTGGCGCCAATGGCGTCGCGATCCTGCTGCCACTCACGTTCTCACTCGCACAATTGCCCGGCGGCACCACCTCCGCCATCATTCTTCTCTCGTGCATTTACTGGGGAGCGCTCTTCGGTGGCGCGATCACCTCGATCCTCTTCAACATTCCGGGCGAACCCTGGTCGGTGGCGACGACGTTCGACGGCCACCCGATGGCGCAGCAGGGCAAAGCCGACGAAGCGCTGACCGCCGCCTTCACCTCGTCCTTCGTCGGCGCCTTTTTCGCCGTTGTCCTGATCACGTTCCTGGCGCCGTTGGTCGCAAAATTCGCCCTCAAGTTCGGCCCAGCTGAATTTTTTGCCGTCTTCTTCCTGACCTTCGCCAGCTTTGTCGGCATGGGCAAAGGCTCGCCATCAAAAGTGCTGGCGTCGATGGCGCTCGGCTTCGCCCTCGGCGCCGTCGGGCTCGACAAGGTCACCGGCACGCTGCGCATGACCTTCGGGCACGAGGAATTGCTGGGCGGGTTCGACTTCCTGACGGCCGTCATCGGCTTGTTCGGAATCGGCGAGATTCTCTCGTCGATGGAGTCGGGGCTTAAGTTCTCAGGCGCACACGCCACGATCCGGCTCAGCGCCGTCGTCATCACCTGGAAGAAACTCCTGAAGTACTGGGCGACATCACTGCGCTCGACGATTGTCGGCTGTTGGATGGGGATCACCCCCGGCGGCGCCACACCGGCATCGTTCATGAGCTATGGCCTTGCCAAACGCTTCTCGAAAGATGGTGACAGTTTCGGCAAGGGCAACATCGAAGGCGTTATTGCGCCGGAAACAGCAGCCCACGCCGCCGGCACTGCCGCCCTCCTGCCGATGCTGACGCTTGGCATTCCGGGTTCGCCAACGGCCGCTGTTCTCCTCGGCGGCTTGATGATCTGGGGCCTGCAGCCCGGCCCGATGCTGTTCGTCGAACAGAAGGAATTCGTCTGGGGCCTGATTGCCTCGATGTATCTCGGCAACATCGTCGGATTGGTCGTCGTGCTGACGTGTGTGCCGCTCTTTGCTGCAATCCTGCGCGTCCCGTTCTCGATCATCGCACCAATCATCCTCGTCGTTTGCGCCGTCGGCGCCTTCACCGTTCACAATTCCATGTTCGACGTCTGGATGATGCTCGGCTTCGGCGTCATCGGCTATGTGTTCCAGAAGCTCGGCTACCCGTTGCCACCCCTCGTTCTCGCCATTGTCCTTGGCGACAAGGCGGAAGAGGCGTTCCGGCAGGCGTTGCTCGGCAGCCAGGGCAGCCTCGGGGTGTTCTTCTCGAACCCGCTCGTCGCCTCGATCATGGGCCTCGGCATCCTGCTGCTCTTCTGGCCGTTGATCGACGCCTTTAACGCCCGCAAAAAGAGCGGTTCCGCTGCTGCAACTGTCATCGCTGGTGCCGTTGCCGCAACGTCAGCCATGCCGCAACCGGCGGCCGCCGCGCCTAACACGACGTCCAGCACGGCCGCCCAACGCGCGCCGTCAAACCAACGGATGGTGTCACTGCGGGAAGAAAACCGCGCCTTGAAAGCAAGGCTGATCGGTGAGATCGCGATCAATGATGCCATTCGCGAAGTCACACTGCAGGAACTGGAGGCGGAAAACATCGCCCTGAAAGAGCGCCTTGCCTACTATCTCGCTGAAAACGCGCGTCTCAAGCGCTGACCCCGCAAAAGCCGATACGCAACCACTGGACCAACGGTCCGGCAAACACAAAAAATAGTCTCAAGGGAGGAAACGTCATGACCACATCATCGAGCACGCGCCCACGGCACGCAGCCGCCATTGCTGTCGCCGTGTTGGCCAGTATGACCATAGCCCCAGCCGCCAACGCGCAAGCTTGGGAACCAACGAAGCCTGTGCAGTTCATCATCCCGGCCGGCACCGGCGGCGGCGCCGATCAGATGGCCCGCTTCCTCCAGGGCGTGATCCAGAAAAACAATCTGATGAAGCAGCCGCTGGTCGTCGTCAACAAGGGTGGTGGCGCGGGCGCCGAAGGGTTTCTCGAGGTCAAAAAGACCAAGGGCGATCCACACAATATCATCATCACCTTATCCAACCTCTTCACGACTCCATATGGCACCGGCGTGCCGTTCTCCTGGAAAGAGATGACTCCAGTTTCCATGCTGGCACTCGACCAGTTCATCCTTTGGGTCAATGCCGAAGCACCCTACAAAACCGCCAAGGACTATATCGACGCCGTCAAGGCCGGCGATGACAAGAAGTTCAAGATGGGTGGCACCGGGTCTAAACAGGAAGATCAGATCATCACTGCAGCGCTCGAAAAGAGCGTCGTCACACCGAAGAAATTCACCTACGTTCCCTACGCTGGCGGCGGCGCGGTCGCGGTGCAGCTCGTCGGCAAGCACGTCGACTCGACCGTCAACAACCCGATCGAGGCGGTCTCGCAGTGGAAGGCTGGCGCGCTGCGCCCGCTATGCATCTTCGATAGCAACCGCAGCATCTACAAAGACAAAGTCACAGCCAACGAGTCCTGGTCTGATATCCCGACCTGCAAGGAAAGCGGCGTCGACGTGACCTATCAGATGTTGCGCGGCATCTTCATGTCACCGGACGTCAAGCCCGAGCAGGTCGCCTACTTCGTCGACGTCTTCAAAAAGGTCATGGCAACGCCGGAATGGAAGAAGTTCATGGAAGACGGCGCTTTCAACCAGACCTTCATGGCTGGCGCCGAATTCACCAAGTGGGTCGAGGCCGCTGACAAGACGCACTACGACCTGATGAAAGAAGCGGGCTTCCTCGCCGCTGGAAAATAAGACGACGCGCCCGCCGCGATGTCGCGACAGTGCGGCGGGCTCACTCTGCAATGACCTCCGCGCATAGCGCACTGTTGGACGGAACTGAGCCATGCACAAGAACGAGCCCAGCAGTGACGATCCCGGCGTCGTTACCAATAAGACGATGGAAATCGTGGTGGCTTTGCTGCTGATCGGCGGCAGTGCCATCGTCATTCTCGACAGTTTTCGAATCGGATTTGGCTGGCAGGAGGGACAGGGTCCGGCACCCGGATATTTCCCATTCTGGGTGGCGATCATGCTGGCAGCATCCAGTCTCTACAATCTCGTCAACGCCGTGCGTGGCGCCAACGACGATGGCGGCGAGGATTTCGTTGCGAAGGCCGCACTCGGCCGCGTTCTCGCGGTGCTCATACCGACCTCAATCTACGTACTTGTCATCGGCGGTGTAGGTCCGATCCCCGGTCTCGGAATCTACGTGGCGTCAGCAATCTTCATTGCGCTTTTCATGCTGACCTTCGGCAAGGAAAGCCTGCTGCGAACCGTGCTCGTCTCGATCGGTGTGCCACTGCTCCTGTTCTTCATGTTCGAGCGCTGGTTCCTGGTGCCGCTGCCAAAGGGCCCGCTCGAAGCCATGCTTGGCTTCAATTGATCCGACCTGCCGCGATCAAGGCACGGTTCAGAACACTCTCACTAAACGTCCAACAAAACCTCCCCGCACAGGCCGTGCGGGGAGGTTTTTATGTTGCCCGTTCAAGACATCAATCATCAATGCGCCGTCGCTCGCTGGTGTCCGCGCCGCAACAGCCACCCCAGCGCCACCACGAACAGCGCGCCCGCCGCGGCTGCGCCGTGCTTCAATAGCGGGATCGCTTCCAAAGCCAGCGGCACCTTGGGATCAGCGACCCGCAACCACGATTTGTCAAAACCACTGATCAGGCCGATCACACCGGGATCGCTGACGATCAATTCGCCGGCGATCCAGCCGAGCAACGCGGCACCCGCCCAGACGAGCACAGGCAGCTTGTTCAGCAGCCACATGACGAGCGTCGCGCCGAAAATAATCAGCGGCATCGACGTTGCGAGGCCAATCAGAATGAGCGACCAGTTGCCTTTTGCCGCGGCCGCGATGGCGACAACATTATCGAGGCTCATCACCAGGTCGGCGATAGCGATGGTCTGCACCGCGCCCCAGACGCTGCTGGAGGCGTGCACATCCTTCTCTTCGCCATCCTCAACCAGCAGTTTGATTGCGATCCAGAACAGCAGCAGGCTGCCGATCAACATCAACCATGGGTACGTCAGGAGCTGCGTGGCCACGACCGTAAAGGCGATGCGCATGACAATTGCGACGAGAGCGCCGAGAATAATGCCCCATTTGCGCTGCGATGGTGGCAACGAGCGGCAGGCCAGCGCGATCACCACTGCATTATCGCCTGACAGGATCAGGTTGATCAGCATGATCTGGCCGAGCGCTGGCCAGAACTCGACCGGGTTCATCCCGCCCATCAAATTGCCCATCCAGGATGTGGCGAGCGCCAACAGATCAGACATGTCCTTCCCCCTTTGGCTACATTGTTAATGTTCGGAACGACAACGACCACCAATAGCGGTGAAATCGCTACCTACATGCATTCTTCCATGATCGGGGCCGCTTATATCGGCGGCACCAGTCACATGTATAGGCCGTAACGGGCGGCAACTCCTGTTACGCCCCGGCGCGCATCCGCGGGGCCACAGCGCAGGCGTCATCACCGACCCAGGCTCTCGACAGCGTGCGCGAGTTTGGCATATGGTATACCAGAACGGTCCGTTGCTTGTCGACCACTCCGACACGAGGGTTTCGAAGGGCTGGCCAACCGCACCGGCTCAGCAGTCATGCCGCCGTCGGTCGTAGGAGAGCATTTTGAGCGCATCGACATCGTCGCCGGGATCCAAGCAAGCAGGTGGCCGGCGCATCCATCCCGGCGCCGGACGGCGCGCGGCGTCGCTCCACCCCAAAGGCCGCGTGCTGCGGCAGGACGAGTTAGAGTCCGTCCGCGCGACCATCGGCGTTGGCCCCTATGAACGTCCGCTGCTGATCGAATATCTCCACAAGATCCAGGATCGTTTTGGCCATCTGTCGGCCGGGCACATGCAAGGTCTCGCCGACTTGATGCGTCTGCCGATGGCGGAGGTCTACGAAGTCGCAACGTTCTACGCCCACTTCGACGTCATCGGCGACGGGGAAACCGCACCAGCCAAGATCACCATCCGCGTCTGCGACAGCCTCTCGTGCATGTTGGCCGGCGCGGAAACACTGCTTGCCGAGTTGCAAGCAGAAGCGATGCCCGATGTCCGCGTCGTCCGCGCACCGTGCGTCGGCTCCTGCCATACCGCGCCCGCCGTCCATGTCGGCCACCATCACGTCGATCACGCGACGTTCGCCAAGGTCAAAGATTTGGCCCTCACCGCCGACACGCATGCACACATGCCGCAGTATCAAAATTACGAGGCCTACACGGCGGCCGGCGGATATGACGTTCTCAAAGCCTGTCTCTCCGGCGCCCGATCCGTCGACGCGACGATCGCCACGCTGTCTGACGGCGGCTTGCGCGGTCTTGGCGGCGCTGGATTCCCGACGGGCCGCAAATGGTCGCTGGTGCGCGCCGAAAAAGGCCCGCGTCTGATGGCCGTCAACGGCGACGAAGGCGAACCCGGCACCTTCAAAGATCGCCATTATCTTGAACGCCGCCCGCACCAGTTCCTCGAAGGCATGCTGATCGCCGCCTGGGCCGTCGAGGCAACCGACGTCTACATCTATATGCGCGACGAGTATCAGGCGGTATTGGCAATCCTCACCGCCGAGATCGCGAAAATCGAGCAAGCCGGCCTCGCCAAGCAGACCCGTATTCACGTACGGCGCGGTGCCGGCGCCTACATCTGCGGCGAAGAAAGCGCGATGATCGAAAGCATCGAAGGCAAACGCGGATTGCCGCGCCATCGCCCGCCCTATGTCGCGCAAGTCGGCATCTTCAATCGCCCGACGCTCGTCAACAACATCGAGACGCTCTATTGGATCCCGCAGATCCTCGGCGAGAGGCGCCGATTGGTTCGCGAGCCAAGGCAAGAACGGCGGTAAGGGGCTGCGCTCCTACTCCGTGTCCGGCCGCGTCCAGAACGCCGGCGTTATTCTGACGGCCGCTGGATCAACGGCTGAAGAACTCATCGCTCTGTGCGGCGGCATGGCCGACGGCCACACCTTCAAAGGCTACCTTCCCGGCGGCGCGTCCGGCGGCATTCTCCCAGCGTCGATGGCCAACATCCCGCTCGACTTCGGCCAACTCGAGAAGCACGGCTCCTTCGTCGGCTCGCACGCCGTCGTCATCCTGTCCGACAAGGACGACATGAAAGCAGTGGCCCTCAACCTGATGAAGTTCTTCGAGGACGAAAGCTGCGGCCAGTGCACACCCTGCCGCAACGGCACCGAGAAAGCCGTCGCGCTGATGGCATCCGGCAAGTGGGACAAGGCCCTGCTCGGCGATCTCGCGCAAGTCATGGCCGACGCCTCCATCTGCGGCCTCGGCCAAGCCGCACCGAACCCGATCCGTTCCGTCATCAAGTATTTCCCGGAGGATGTCAGCTAGTGTTCTGGAACCACCACCAGCATTCTACCACAACGCGCAGCCCATCAATCGTCATGGCCGCGAAGGCGGCCATGACGAAGTTGATTCGATACGCCAGGTTCAAGCACTGAACAAGGAACGCGGCTGACGATGCTGAAAGACGAGGCCAAACGGGAAATCGTCAAACTATGGCGAGCTTGGGATCAGAAGACAGGAAAATTTTCCGTCGATGGTCAGTTGTTCCATGCTTGGCTCCGCGAGCATCATTCAAATCTACTGAAATTCAATTCTGCGGGTGATCAATGGCAGGTCATCAGTGGTTGGATCCAAAATACCGACTGAGAAAGTTATGAACCCATGACCAAGATCACATTCGAACTCGATGGCCGCCGGTCGAAGCCGAGGCCGGTGAAACGATCTGGCAGGTGGCGCAGCGTCACGGCACCAAGATCCCGCATCTGTGCTGGCATGATGCGCCCGGCTATCGCGCCGACGGCAACTGCCGCGCCTGCATGGTCGAGGTCGAAGGCGAGCGCGTGCTCGCCGCCTCCTGCCAACGCAAATGTGCGTCCGGCATGAAAGTGAAAACCGGCTCCGAACGCGCGAAGAAATCCCGCGAGATGGTTTTCGAACTGCTGATCGCCGATCAACCGGCGCGCGACGACAGCCATGACTCCAAGTCCAAGTTCTGGAACTGGGTCGACGCCATGGGCGTCAAACCGGTGTCGCGACTGCCGAAAGCCGATCGCCCCGCCTCCGACCAAACCCACACCGCCATCTCCGTCAATCTCGATGCCTGCATCAATTGCGGTCTCTGCGTCCGCGCCTGCCGCGAAGTGCAGATGAACGACGTCATCGGCATGGCCTATCGCGGTGCTGGCTCCAAAGTCGTGTTCGACTTCGACAAAGGTATGGGTGACTCAACCTGCGTCGCGTGCGGCGAATGCGTGCAGGTCTGCCCGACCGGCGCACTGATGGAATCATCCCTGCTCGACAGGAAGACGCAAAAGCGCGTCGCGTTTGAAACCAAGAGCGTCGACACGCTCTGCCCCTATTGCGGCGTCGGCTGCCAGACAACCGCCCACGTCAAAGACGACAAGATCCTCTACGTCGACGGCCGCGATGGCCCCGCCAATAACAACCGTCTCTGCGTCAAGGGCCGCTTCGGCTTCGACTACATCCACCACGCCGACCGCTTGACCAAGCCGTTGATCCGCCGCGACGGCGTCGCCAAAGACGCCAACATGGACCTCAAGCGCGAAGACATGTCGAAAGTGTTCCGCGAAGCAACATGGGAAGAAGCGCTCACGCGGGCCGCTGGCGGTCTCAAATCGATCCACGCCAAGCACGGCGGCGACGCGCTCGCCGGTTTCGGCTCGGCCAAGGGCTCCAACGAAGAAGCCTATCTGTTCCAGAAGTTCATCCGTCAGGGCTTCGGCACCAACAACGTCGACCATTGCACGCGGCTGTGCCACGCCTCGTCGGTCGCAGCCCTCATGGAAGGCATCAACTCCGGCGCCGTTACCGCGCCCTTCACTGCCGCAAAGGATAGCGATTGCATCATCGTCATCGGCGCGCGTCCCGCTGAGAACCATCCCGTCGCCGCGACGTTCCTCAAGAACGCCGCCAAGCGTGGCGCGAAGCTGATCGTCATGGATCCGCGCGGGCAGAACCAGGGGCTTGCGCGCTATGCCAGCCACATTCTGCAATTCAACCCGGCCGCGACGTCGCCCTGCTCAATGCGATGTTGCATGTCATCATCAATGATGGCCTCGCCGACGTGCAGTATATCCAGGCCATGACCGAAGGCTTCGACGCGCTGAAAGCCAGCGTGCAAGACTTCGCGCCGGAGAAGATGGAAGGCCTCTGCGGCATCCCCGCGGCGACGATCCGCGAAGTCGCGCATCTCTACGCCCGCTCGGAACGCTCGATCATCTTCTGGGGCATGGGCATCTCCCAGCACACGCACGGCACCGACAATGCGCGCTGCCTGATCGCACTTGCCCTCGTTACCGGCCAGACCGGGCGTCCCGGCACCGGCCTCCATCCTTTGCGCGGGCAGAACAACGTGCAGGGCGCTTCGGACGCCGGCCTCATTCCGATGTTCCTGCCGGACTATCGCAGCGTCGAAGATGCGAGCATCCGCAGCGAATACGACGCGTTCTGGGGCACGACGCTGGCGCCGAAACGCGGATTGACCGTCGTCGAGATCATGGGCGCGATCCATGACGACAAGATCAAGGGCATGTATGTGATGGGTGAAAACCCCGCGATGTCCGATCCGGATGTGCAGCACGCCCGCGAAGCGTTGGCGCATCTCGAACATCTCGTCGTGCAAGACATCTTCCTTACGGAAACGGCGTGGCACGCCGACGTCGATCCTGCCTGCAACGGCGCACGCTGAAAAATGGGGCACCTTCACGAATACCAACCGCCAGATCCAGATCGGCCGGCCTGTTGTGCCGCCGCCCGGCGAAGCGCGCCAGGACTGGATGCTGATCCAGGAATTGGCCCAGCGCATCGGTCTGCCGTGGACCTACAAGGATGTTTCCGAGGTCTTCACCGAGATGACGAAAGTCATGCCATCGCTTGCCAACATCAACTGGGCTCGCCTCGTCGCCGAAGATTGCGTCACCTATCCCTGTGATGCGCCCGATCAACCTGGCGCCGAGATCATCTTCTCGCAAGTCTTCCCGACCGTATCGGGGCGGGCGAAAATTGTACCGGCACAACTGCGCGCCCCCGACGAGGAGCCCGATGCCGAGTATCCGATGGTGCTCACGACCGGTCGCCTGCTCGAACACTGGCACACCGGCTCCATGACACGGCGCGCTTCGAGCCTCGATAGCCTCGAGCCGGAAGCCTTCACCGCCCTTAACCCGCGCGAACTCGAGCGTCTCGGCATCAGGCCCGGCGATAGCGTGACCGTTTCGACGCGACGCGGCGCGATCACACTGAAGGTGCGCAGCGATCGCGACGTCGCCGAAGGCATGATCTTCATTCCCTTCGCCTTCGCCGAAGCGCCGGCCAACATGCTGACCAACCCGCAGCTTGATCCGATGGGCAAAATTCCGGAGTTTAAATTCTGCGCGGCAAAGATCGAGAAGGTACTCGCAGCTGCAGAAGCAGCTGAATAAGGCTTGGCTTCGCGCAATGTGGCGCGGACAAGGCGAAATGCACGCTACCGCACCAGACGTCGCGCAAGTGCCACGCTGCGCCGTCGTGACTATTCTCCCGCGCGGCGATTGACATCAAAGCCTGCAACTCACGCGCGCGGCCAACATGCACCACTTTACGTTGATGTTCGCCGTTGGTACTGCGTGGCTATGCGGCACCCGCAGATGTGTTGCGTTACGCCAACCGCAACAATGCCTTTGCGACGAAACAGTAAGTCTTTCCGACCTGTGTGCGACCGGCGCTTTTTGATTGTCATCGAACCGTCATTTGGACTACTCCCGCGGTCCTGGCGCCCGCTGCGGGAGGCCCCGGAGCGATCCGGCCAACAGCGGCGCCAAATGCGGCGATCACTTGGACGACGACGCTCATGCGATTGAGCGCTCCGAAGTCCGGGATTGCCTAGGCAGCCGGACACTATGAGGGGTCCTTCGGGGCGCCGGCTGCCATGAAGCGGGGGTACTTGCTGTCGGTTCCAGGGTGTCAAAACCTGGGGCCGGCAGTTTTCTTTTTGGGCACGCGCTAACCGCACGGCTTTGCGAACAAGTGCTGCTCCGCATCGGACAACTCGCAATTCTTGCCGCCGCTTGACGGGCATGCCAGAACCGTCCCAGGGCAAGCGAACAACACGTGCCGAAATTGTGGGCGCGCACTGGGTCAAACGACTGGGTTGTCGGGGATTTTTGCATATGTTCGTTCAGTCGCGTTTTGTTGGCTGTCGCATGAGTGGCGCCCTGCCACTGATCAGCATGATGGCCGGGCTTTTGACACTCGCCGTCCCCGCCGACGCCCGCGAGGCCTGCGCCGGCGCCTTTCACAACGCCCTGACGACAATCCGCTCGGAGCGCGCGCCATCGCTGTCCGGGCTACCGCAGCGGCTCAGCACCATCGACGCATCGTGGCCGGGCCGCTGGTTGTTTGCCGGCGGAATAGCAATTCCGGCCAAGCGAAACAACGCTGCCGTCAAACCGACTATCGCGCAGAGCGCACCTGCCGCAACCACCGAAACCGACCCCACTGACGACGAACGCCGGGTCGCAGGTTTCCTCGGTGAGTTCGTCGAAGCACGCGGCGCGTTGCCCGAGTTTGGCCCGAACGGCAAATGGACCTGGCTGCTGACCAAGGCGTCGAGCGAGCTCCGCGGTTACATGGGCCAAACCTTGCATCCCGCCTTGTGCACGGGTGCGCCGGAAATGATGGACTTTTACAATACCGAGTTCAGCCGTCTGAAACGGCGCAGCGACGACGCCCAAGAGATGGCCGCCAGCGCGCGTGAGATCCTCGCGTATCGCCACAAGACTTGGCAGGCGACGATTGCAACCACGGACACTGTGAAGCCCACCCCGCAACCGATGCTGACCATGATCAAGGCCGTTGCCGACTGGATCTTAAACAGCAGCGGCGCCGATGCGGTCGCCGTCGAAGCAAATATCCTAGCGGCACTCGCCCAGACCAAAGCGTCGTTGCCGGGCGAAGGCGCATCCGGCAAGTCGACACCATATCAGTATCGCGCGGCCCTGGCCCTTCTGCGCGCCTTAGAACTGGCCGTGTATGCGGAGCTGGTCGTCGAGCGCTATCAACCGCTGAATGTCGGTCTGTTCGCAACGACGGGGGATATCCGGACGGCGCACAACCGCAGCTGCACCTGCGCCGAGTAGGCCTGACGCAAAATCCGCTGTGCGCGCGTGGAATTTGGCCTACACTGCGGCGCCGATCCTAGGGACCCGCGCGATGGATAATTCTGCCCCACCAGTGCTCTCGCCAGCCGCCCTCGCCGCGCTCATTCCGAATGGCGCCAAGATAGCGCTTCCGCCGGATTACTCGGGCTGTGCCATGACGGCTGTGACGGAACTCATGCGGCGCCCCGTGCGCGATCTGCACATCGTCGCGGTGCCAGCCGGCGGATTTCAAGTCGATCAACTGATTGGCGCGGGCTGCGTCGCGCGCGTCGAAGCGGCAGCGGTGACGTTGAGCGAACATGGTCTGGCACCACGCTTCACCGCCGCCATCAAAGCCGGCACGATCGAGATTTGGGACGCCACCTGCCCAGCGCTGCAAGCGGGATTGCAGGCGGCGGAAAAAGGCATTCCGTTCATTCCGCTGCGCGGCATCATCGGCTCGGACTTGTTGCGTGTCCGCCCGGATTGGAAAGTCATCCAGAACCCGCTGGCTGAAAGCGGCGTCGATGATCCGATCGTCGTCCTCCCCGCCATTCGCCCGGATGTCAGCCTGTTCCACGCCGCGAAGGCCGACCGCTTCGGCAACGTCTGGATCGGCGTGCGCCGCGAACTGATGCTGATGGCGCACGCCTCAAAAGCCACCTACGTCACCGTCGAGCGCATCGACGAGTCCGCGAATTTCCTCGCCGATCCAGCGCTCGCCGCCGGCACTATCCCAGCGTTGTATATCTCGGCCCTCGCCGCAGCACCACACGGCGCCGATCCCATTGGCCTCGCGGGCGCCTATCCCGCCAACGCTACGCGTCTCGCCGCCTACGCCGCCGCCGCGCGCACCGATGCCGGCTTCAAGGCGTGGCTCGACGCAGAGCTCGCTGCGCACGTTCCCGCATGACGCGCGCGATCAAGCCAGCCGAGATCATGATCACGGCCATTGCCGCCATGCTGCGCGATCTCCGTCACATCGCGGTTGGCGCGCAGTCGCCCATTCCGGGATCGGCCGGCCTGTTGGCGCGCGCGCAATCGGGCGGAAAAATCCGCGTCTCGGTGCTCGGCTCCCAGCACCACAACGCCTTCACCGACGGCGGCCGCGAGTTGTTCGATTGCGCGGGGCAAGGCCGCATCGACGCGTTCTTTCTCTCCGGCGGACAGATCGATGGGGCAGCCAACATCAATCTCGTCGGCACCGGCGACATCGCGGACTATCCCCGCAGCGCGCAACGCTTTCCCGGCAGCTTCGGCTCGGCCTATCTCTATTTCGTGGTGCCGCGCGTCATCCTGTTCCGCGAAGAACACACGCCGCGCGTGCTGGTCGAGAAAGTTGATTTTATATCAGCACCCGGCACCAGCCCCGCCAACGTCTACCGTCCCGGCGGGCCCACGGCCCTCGTCACTCGTCTCTGCGTCTTTGCGTTCGACAAGGCGCGCGCGCGGTTCACGCTGCAGTCCACCCATCCCGGCGTCAGCGCATCCGACGTCAAAGCCGCGACCGGCTTCGACTACGACACGCCGAGCTCCGTCCCAACAACACCCGGCCCGGACGCACAAACGCTCGCACTGCTGCGCGGCGAAGTGGCCAATGCCGTCGCCGAGACATATCCAGCGTTTGCGCAGAGGACGTGGGGTGGAGATCACGGCCGTTCGTGATGAGTTGGATGGTCTGCGGCATCACTTGCAAATCCAAGCACCGCTTCAACGACTTTGCCTCTACTTAGGCGATCCTGCTTCTTTACCCTTTAAAATTGAAACAGGCAGTTTTGGGTTCTGGGTGCCACCCGGCACATGCGCGACCTTAAAGCCGTTTTTGGCAAGCAAAGCAGCGGCAGCTTCTGAACGACCACCCGCACAACAAACCACTAAGACAGTCTCGCTTCTCGCTCTGGCGGAAGCAAGTGCCTTATTGGCGCGAACTTTGCTCATGAAGACATCATGTGCCATCTGGCGACCATCCGGGTCGGCTGGCCCCAAATCGAACCCTACTCGCGCGGTTGTCCTGTTGAGGCTTCGGCTCTCGTCGCAGTCTCCTGCCATGCGAACATCCAATACTGGCCCCTTGTGAGTGCGTACGAACTCGCGAAGCACCGATGCTTCGATAGGCCTGACGCCTGATTTGTCTTGCGCGGCAATCGGGTGAGGGAAAGACAATTAAATCGTAGCCGCCGCCGCCAACAACGGAATAAATCTCATCTGCTGAGCCTCCCAAGAAAATAGGACTGCATTACATTTCGCTGTGCCTTCGAGGCATCATTCGGGCAGCTCAATTCCAATTCGAATGAGCGGCTGACGAAAGTGTAACGGCGCTGTCTATTTTTTCTTTGTCGCCGAGGGCTCGATATCAGGCTTTTTTACGTTTTGATTGAAGGTCGCGCTTGGCGAATCACAAGACAAACGGACACAATTCGCCTCCCACCCAGGGCCGCGGCTTGCGCCGTCTCGACAACACGATAGGCACTGGCTCCGTGAACCCAGGGTCGAGCACCCTTGTGCAAGAGCACTTGCATTTTGAATCGTAAATCCAGACATCAATAGGAGGCAACCAAATGCAATTCTTAAAATGGAGTTCATGCGCATCCCCTGTTGCTATTTCAGAACTGAAATTCAGGAAAGTAGTTGGTACAGTGGATAATGTGCGCTCCACTTTAGTCCGCGCCATTGACGATGGCAAGTTAAAGGGACGGACACTGAAACGCAAGTTGCTTGGAACTTGCCCAAGCTGCACCCCTCACCCCTTGCCCCTTGTCCGCGTCTCGCCGGCCTTCGCTTGACGCTCGAGAAACGCGATCATGGCGCCGGCGACGTCGGCGCCGGTTGCGGCTTCCATGCCCTCGATCCCCGGCGAGGAATTGACTTCGATCACCAGCGGCCCGCGTTTCGCCCGGAGCATGTCGACGCCGCAGACATTCAAGCCCAGCGCCACCGCTGAACGGATCGCCGTCTGTGTCTCCTCCGGCGTCAGCGCGACGCTTTCGGCGCGGCCGCCGCGATGCAGGTTGGAGCGGAAGTCGCCGATCTTGCCGGTTCGCTTCATCGCCGCCACCACCTCGCCCCCGACGACCAGCGCGCGCACGTCGGCGCCTTCCGCCTCCTTGATGTACTCCTGCACGAGGATGTTGATGTTGGCGGCGCTGAACGCCTCGATGATGGATCTGGCGGATGGACCGGTATCGGCCAGGATCACGCCCATGCCTTGCGTGCCCTCCAGCAACTTGATGACACACGGCGTGCCACCGACCTCCTTGATCACGTCCTCGGATTTGCGGGGGTCATGGGCAAAGGCGGTGATCGGCAGGCCGATACCGTCGCGTGCCAGCAATTGCAACGCCCGCAATTTGTCGCGCGAGCGGCCGATGGCGACGCTTTCGTTCAGCGGGTAGACGCCTTGCATCTCAAACTGACGCAGGACAGCCAATCCATAGTGTGTCACCGAGGCACCAATGCGCGGGATGACTGCGTCGAAGTGCGGCAGCGTCTTGCCGCCATGCCGCAGCGTCGGCTCGTTCGAGGTGATCAGCATGTGGACGTGCAGCGTATTGATCACGTCGATGGTGTGCCCTCGCGCACGAGCCGCCTCGACAATCCGGCGATGCGAATAAAGGCTCGGGTTGCGGGCGAGCATGGCGAGATGCATAGGCGGCTCCGGAAGGCCAATGAGGGCTTGTACTATCGTGGAACCCCGGCCGCACAAAGGCCTCTCTTTTTCGGACCTGATGGGCATATTCAGTGGTTTTCGCCAGCAACGCGGCTCGGGCCTCGATGCAAGCCCTATTTGCGTTCAATTTCAAAGCCACGATCGTCCAACACAATGTCTGGTCTGACAACCGACGTTACGCTAAGACGAGGGTTCATATTGCCATTTGACGTGGACGGCTGAAGGGCAAGGGATGCAGGGCACCCAAGGTCATCGACTGAACGGTTTGTGGAGGCTAAGTGCAGCCTTCGCAACAGCGATGCTGTGGTTGACCTTGCTCGGCGCGAGCACCGGGCATGCCCTGGAAGTCGAGTTTTCCGGCCGCGCCGTCAAGCGCAGCGTGCTGGCGCTTTACGACAGCCGGCACGAAACAGCGCCGCACCTCACGCGCATTCATAAGCTCGCGGAAATGCCGCTTAATTATCTGGGCTTTACCGTCAGCTATCGCGATGTCAATCAGAGCCTGCCGGATCCCGCCGAACTCGGCGAGCACCGCGCCCTCATGACGTGGTTTGTCGAGCCACTGGCGAGCCCCGAGAGCTATGTCGCTTGGCTCGAGAACGCGACTGCGAGCGACATCAAATACGTCATGCTCGGTGAAATCGCGCCGCGCGAGCCCGATGAGTTGCTGGGTGCCATCAACCGGATCATGACACGCCTGGGCCTGCGCCTTACCGGCGGCTTCGTCGACCTGACGTTCCGGTCCCGCGTCACCCAGCAAGACCCTGAGATGATTGGGTTCGAGCGACAAATCGATAAAGTTCTGCCGGGCTTCCCTGTTGTCGCGGTTCGCTCCGAACTGACGCGCGTGCATCTGACGATCGAGACCGTGACAAAATCTGGCCCATCTGTCTCGACGGTTGTCGCAACCAACGATCGCGGCGGGTTTGTCGCGCAAAACTATACCGTGGCATTGGAAGGCAATACCGATCGCGTTGGTTGGCTGATCAACCCCTTTCACTTCTTCAAGTTGGCACTCGGTGACGAGCGTTTCGCCATTCCCGATGTCACCACCCTTTCGGGGCGCCGCATCTATTTCAGCCATATCGACGGCGATGGCTGGAACAATCTGTCGGAAGTCGAGGCCTATCGCCGCCAGCAGACGCTGTCATCCGAAGTCATTCTCCGCGAAGCCATCTTGCCCTACCCCGATCTACCCGTTTCGGTTGGCCTGATTGCCGGCGACGTCCAACCGCTGCTGGGTGGCAACCCCGCCGGTGCCCGCGTAGCGCGTCAGCTCTTTGCGCTGCCGCAGGTCGAGGTCGCGAGCCACACGCATACCCACCCCTATCATTGGGAATTCTTCGAAAAATACAGCCGTGCCCAGGAAGAAGGACTGATCAAGGGCTACCGCCCGCCCGAACAGCCATTACGCGAGCGCGTCACGGCGGCCTTGATGCGCACAGCTGGCAAGGCCTATTTCAATAGTCGCTACGATCCCTATGTCGCTGGATCAGATGAATTGCCACGAACCTATCTCCGGCATCCATTTGATCTTGACCTGGAAGTCAACGGGGCGATCAAGCTCTCTGAGCAACTAGCGCCACCCGGCAAGCGCGCCAAACTCTACCAATGGAGCGGCGACACCACGCCGTTCGAGGCCGCCGTGCGCGCAACGCGCGAGGCCGGTGTCCGCAATATCAATGGCGGCGACACGCGCCTCGATCGCGAATATCCATCCATCGCTTATGTACCCTCGATTGGCCGACCCGTTGGCCGCGAACGCCAGATCTACGCCGTCAACAGCAACGAGAACACCTACACCAATGAGTGGACGGGTCCTTTCGGCGGCCAAACAATGCTCGAACACACGCTGCGCAACACCGATCGGCCACGCCGCCTGAAGGCCTTTAATCTTTATTACCACATGTATTCCGGCGAAAAGCAGGCGTCACTTGCTGCCATCAAGCACTTCCTGGAATTGGCGCACGGAAGCGACGTGGCGCCTGTCGCTGCGTCTGACTACGCAGCCATTGCCGATGATTTCTTCAACACGGAAATTCAGCAAGTCGACCTGTTCAGCTGGGCGGTCGTGAAGCGTGGCGCAATGCAAACGATGCGCTTCGATAATGCGGCAGGATTGACCGTCAACGTTCAGGCCAGTCTGGGCGTTCTCGGCTACACGTGGCACGAGCAGGCGCTCTACGTCGCGCTGGATTCCGCGATCGAACGCGCCGTGATTGCCCTTGCGCCCCGGCCATCGCCGACCACAACGCCGCCGGGCGGTGCCACGCCGATCAGTCTAGTGCAGGCCCGCTGGCGCTTCTCCGATTTGAAACGGCGAGAGTGCGGTGGCACGGTCACGGCACAGGGTTTTGGCGACGGCGAGATGGTCTGGCGACTTGCCCAAAACAAGCCCTTGCAGGTTGTCGCGTTGCGCCAGGGAGACGTGGTTGCCGAGACAAAAGTGGTCAGCGATGCGGAAGGGATTGCCACGATCAAGTTGCCGGCGATCGGCATCGAACCCTTGGAGATCAGGTTGATCTGTGATGCATAGCGCCGCCACAGTGCCCGCGTCTCCGTTCGACCAGAGCCTTGACGTCAAACTCGGCCGGTTCCGGAAACGGCGTTATCGATTTGGCACACATGGGATCGTGATGGCGGTTCTGTTCGTGGCTGCGCTCGTGGTTGGTTGGCTCATTCTACCGGGCGACGATGAACGCATCGCAGCACTGGAGCGCGACGGACAAGTTTCCCGCGCTTTGCAGATGCTCGAGGTAAAATTCGACGGCGGCGACCGCCGGCAACGAACGCTGTTCCAGTTACATCGCTTGCATGAATATTACGGCAACCGTGACCGCGCGCGCCAATTGTTGGAGTTACTGGCCATCCAGCGCCCGCGCGACACCTATGTCCAGCGCCAACTCGCGCAGAATTACAAACAGACCCAGGACGAGCCCGCGCAAATGCGGCTCCTGGCCGCACAACTTGCCGCACGGTATTCAGAACCGAACTGCCGCGAACTTATTGGGCTCTTGCGGCGCAACGCCCGCTTTGCCGAAGAGCAGACGACCATTGCGACTTGCCGGACACTCGGTTACCGGCGCCCCGATGATCTCATCCGCCTTGCCTACCTGCAAGCCAGCGATGGTAAACTCGCGGAGACCGCACAGATTCTCAAAGCCGTCGATGATCGTCGATGGCTCAAGGAGAGCCGTGAGCGGCTGATGCTGTTTGCGAGCCTGATTGAGACCAAGCAGGAACCGGAGGCGCTGCGGCGTGGCGTTCGCTGGCTCAAGGGGCTGGCCGACCACGACTTGGCCTTGGACATGATCTACAAGTTCGTCGAGGCCAGCCGCAGTGATCTCGGCCTGCAGTTGGCGCGCGAGGTTGGAACACCCGGCGATCCTGTGTCGCTGGCTGTCGCCGAAATTATGATCGATCAAGTTCAGTACAGTGCGGCACGTGCGTTCCTGAATGGCTGGCTTGAGCAAGCCAAAGTCATGGATACCGAAACGGCAACACGCTTTGTTGCAGCCGGCATCGACGCCGAAGATCCAATCCTCGCGCTCCGCGGCGCCGAGCGCCACGGCCTGCAGCGTTTCGATCAAGTTGAACTCGCCGCGCTAGCGGAGGTTATGATTGGCCGCGGCTATATCCCCGAGTTTGACAGGATCCGGATCTTACTCGAGACGGAACAGTTGAATAAAAATCCCATGCTGATGGCGGCAGTCGAGTTGCGGCAAGGCCGGATTGAAACCGCCCGGAGCATTCTGTCGAATGTGCGTGTTGAAGGCCTTGACGAGCGCCGTCTTGGCTATTTGGCGCGGATCGTCGACATGGCCGGACGGCCGCAATCGCTGGTGCCCATCCTCAGGCCGCGGCAATTCGCACGCACGGAGCCGTCGGCGCCTGAAGGCACCATTCAGCAACCCTCGCCACCTCGCCCGCAAATCATCGGGCCGGCACAGGCTCGCGTCCGCCAACGCGTGCAGCGACGTGCCGAGCTGCGCCAGACCAAACAACAACGCCGCCGCGCCGAGCCATCGGGGACATCGCCACCAGCGCCGTCACCTGCACCGAGCCTGATCCAACCCATTCCCTTCCCGTTTCCGCAATCACAATGACCGATTCAAGCGACAGGCTGTCCCATCGGCTGGCAGCAACGGCGGCGATTGCAACCGTGCCCCCGGAGCTGGTAAGTTCGGCGGCGTTTATGGCGGGGGATGGCCAGCAAGCAATGCAAACGGGCCCTACATTGGATCACAAGGCGAGCAGCGAAGCCGTGCCCAGAAAACGGCAGCCGGGGGTTGAATGAACAGGCCAATGAACCGGGAGTACGACCGTCGCACCACCAGTGTCGGCTCCGTGTTGCCTGTGCTTCCTCCTCGATTGGCGTTGGTCGAAATTGCGCTGCTGCTTGTCGTGCCGATTTTGCTTGAATACTTCGTTGCGGCATTTCCGGACCTGACCTCCTTCAATCCACATCCTTATTGGGGGCCGGTCCTGCTGCTGAGCCTGCAATATGGCACTGTCAGTGGTCTGCTGGCGGCGATCGTCGCCATTGCTGGTACCGCTCTGATCGGCTTTACCGAACCCGACATCGGCGAAAATCACTTTGCCTACATGATCCGCGTCTGGACGCAGCCGTTCCTATGGATCACCGCATCGTTGTTGCTCGGTCATTTCCGCATGCAGCACATTGAGCACCGCAACGAACTGCTGCACCGTGTTGACGACCTGCAGAGCCAGAGTTCGGCACTCGCCGACTATGCCACGAACCTTCAGCTGCGCTGCGATGGGCTGGAGCGGCGTATCGCCAGTCGCAGTTCAATCCGGGGCGGACAGGTATTGGAAAATCTCGCGGCCCTGACCGCGGCAGCCCCCGCCGAACTGTCAGCGACATTTCATCAACTGATCCAAGCAACCCTGCCCGGAGCTGCAGCGTCCCTGTTCGCCCGTGAACCGGACCAGTTGACGGTTGTCGCGACCAGCGGCTGGCCGGCCGGCGCGCGCTGGCGCAAGACTTTGTCCATCGGCGAGCCACTCGCATCGTGTGTGATCGGCGAGGTTCGCAGCCTCTCGATCCTGGTCGCCGCCGACGATTCTATCCTGGCGGGAGAAGGACTGTTGGCATTACCAATTATCGCGCCGGATAGCGGCGTCGTCGTTGGCATGCTGAAGGTCGAGACGCTGGCATCGTCCGCCGTCCTGTCGTCGTCGACCGAGAGGCAACTGCGCTTTATTGCTGGACACTTGGGCGGCGCACTCCGTCATAGCGTGAGAACGCAAAGCACTAGCCCGACGCAAGCTGTCGATCCGATGGTCGAGGACAGCGCGGCGCCAAAGCGCCGTTGGCGGCAGATGCGCTGGTTCACCGGCGGCGCAGCAGCGCCAGACCCGCTCAAGGAAGCCGAACCGACGACCTTCAAAAAACCAACGGTTGCAGGTCGCTGAACCATGGCCGAACCAAAGATGGTTGTCGCGCCGCCTGCGGCAGGTGGACCAATCCCCGGCAGCCCGCAGACACGCCGGCAGGTGGCCAATGCTGCAGGATTGGCAACGCTCGCATCCCTGACCTTCGCGGCCGAAGTGCTGCTGGTCTTGATGCTGAGGCAGGGTTGGATCAGTCCAATACTGGCCCTGATGATCCACTTTGCCATTGTGTCCACACTCGTCCTCAGGATCCGGCGCTTGAACCGAACAGGCGCTGACTGCGGGCCAACGCTTCTGCTGTCTGTCGCGACGCTCATCGTCGGCCCTCTAGCGCCACTCGGCGTGATGGCCGTCGCGATGCTCACGCGGCACGGGCGCGAGTCCGATCAACTCCTCAAAACCTGGTACGAGCGCATTTCGCTGTCGACCGAGATCAATCCCGTGTCGCGGCTCGCGGAAAAAGTCGCGATCGGACGCACGATCGATCTTGGCGCACCCGCGCCGCGCGCGTTTGCTGACGTGCTTCGAGAGGGCTCGGTGCATGATCAACAAGCCGTCCTCGGGTTGATCGCACGGAACTTCCACCCCAACCATCTGCCGAGCCTGCAAATTGCGCTGACCAGTCCTGAACCGGTGATCCGCGTGCAAGCCGCGGCCGTGGCAGCGCATATTCGCGTTCCGCTAAACGCCAGAATTCAGGCTGCACTGCAGGGCGCGAGCGACACTGCGACGCCGGTCGTCGAAGCGCTGCGGATCGCGGCAGAGGCGGACATCGCGCTGGCATCCGGCCTCATCGAAGAAGGCGATCGCGTTCGGCTGTCGTCATTGAGTGCGCAGATCCACACCCGCGCCCTGTCGGCGATCGATCATGCTGCCCTGGCACATCCCATGGGAGCCGCAGGCCTCGCCTTGGCACCACGCGTGCTTGATGCCTATGAAACTTACCTGCTGCAGGAACGTCGCTTCGATGAGTTTCGCCGGCTACGGGCTCGTCAGCGCCGACCGATGTATGGTCGATTCGTTTTTCGGCGCGCACGCTGGACGCGCCGGCTCCGCGTGGCACCGGCCACACGACCAATCGCGGGAACAGTGTCATGACCGCGAGCAGCATCGCACCCGAGCTGACCTGGACGCGTCTGTCGCCGCAATCGGCCGATATCTGTCTGATCGTCGAGGGGTGCTACCCGTTCGTGCCGGGCGGGGTATCAAGTTGGATTGACTGGCTGATTCGCACACAACCCGACACGAGCTTCTCGGTCGTCTCGCTGTGGCCCAAACCCGGCAATGATCACCCGCGCTACCGGATGCCTGATAACGTCGTGGCATTTCACCCCTTGTATCTGCAGAATTTCGGCCAGAAGCCGCGGCTGCGGATCCGCGAGCCCCAAGGCATCGCCACATTCGGCGACGCGCTCGCCGGCTTGATGACCAGCGGTGGCTCCGAGCGGCTTGGCGTTGCAGCGCGCGAACTCAAGCGCCTCGCGCCGAACTTCCCCATCGACATGCTCTACAATTCGCCGGCCGCGTGGGTGCTGGTGAAGCACATGTATCGCAATCAGATGCCCTACGGCTCGTTCCTGCACTTCTTCTGGGCATGGCGCGCGCTGATGGGCGGGCTGCTGGCAACACTGCACTTCCCGCTACCGCAGGCCAAAGTCTATCATACAATCTCGACGGGTTACGCTGGCGTCCTCGCCGCCCGCGCACGGATCGAAACCGGCCGACCGATGCTGTTGACCGAGCATGGCATCTACACGAACGAGCGACGCATTGAACTGCTGATGGCCGATTGGGTTGCTGATACGGTTGAAAAAGGCCACGCCCTCGACGATCCCCGCCTCGACCTGCGCGATATGTGGATCAATGCCTTCGAGGCCTATGCCCGCACCTGCTACGAAACAGCAACGGAAGTTATCACGCTCTACAACGACAACCAGCGTGCGCAGCAATTGCTCGGCGCTGTGCCAGAACGGTCGCGCGTCATTGCCAACGGCATCAATGTCCAGCGCTTCGCCGAGGCCGCCGCCGGTCCACGCGACCAACGCCCAACCATGGGGCTAATCGGCCGCGTCGTACCGATCAAGGATGTGAAGTGCTTTCTGACCGCCGCCAAGATTCTGCGCGAGCGCATCCCCGATCTGCGTGCCTTCGTGCTCGGCCCGCTCGATGAAGACCCCGAATATAGCGCAGCCTGCCAGGCGTTTGCGACCGAACTCGGATTGCAGGGTTGTATCGAGTTCACCGGCACCGTCAACGTGCTGGACTATCTGACCAAGATCCACGTCGTCGTGCTGACGAGCCTCAGCGAAAGCCAGCCGTTGACTTTGCTTGAGGCCGGCGCTGCGGGCATCCCGGTCGTCGCCACGAATGTCGGTTCATGCCGTGAAATCATCGAGGGTCGGCCTGATGAGCATCCTCCATTGGGTGCCGGCGGGTTCGTCACCGCGCTGGTCGCACCAGCTGAGATTGCCAGCGCCGTCGAAAAACTTTTGACCGATCCGGCGCTGCGCGAGAGTTGTGGCGAAGCACTGCGCCAGCGCGTCAACCGGTACTATACCTCGGAACAGGCGGCAGCGGCCTATCAGGAGCTTTATGCGCGCTACCGCGCCGAACCGTCCACCGCCATCCTGCGGGGAGCAGCCTGAACCATGGCAGGCATAGGATTTCAATTGCGGCGCCTTGCCCAGAACGACACGATCTCGTCGATCGTTGCCGCCGCAGGGCATGCTGCGGTCATCGCCGCCGGCCCCTGGTTGTTCACGATCTTCGCACTCGGCTTGATCACCCTGATCACCGAGCAGATCGCCGGCCTCAACGTGCTGGCGGACTTCCGTGCGATCGTCATTTATGCATTCGCAGTGTCGCTCGTTTTTGCAGCACCCGTCACCATCGTCGCGACCAGACTTGTCGGCGACGCACTCTGGTTGAAAAAACCGGAACGCATTCCGGGCCTGCTGATGGCGGGATGTGCTGCGAGCCTCGTCCCGGTTGGACTTGCCGCACTCGTGCTGATCGCGCTGGTGCGGCCGCCATTCGATGTTGCGATTGCGGTGTTGGCAGGATGCCTGATTGTCGGCCAGATTTGGATTGCGTTGGCGTTCTCCGGTGCTGTTCGCGACTACCGCGGCGTCACGCTCTCATTCATCGTTGGCCTCCTGACAGCACTCGTCTTGACTGTCGCAGCGGTCATGTTCGGCTATGGGCGCGTGGCGATGGCGTGGGGGTTCATTGGCGGTCTCGCGGTAATATATTTCGGCTTGATGAGCCGTATCCTCATCACCTTTCCGCACCCTGTCACGACGCCGCAACATGACATCGCGGCGATCGGTGGCGGCATGATCACGTACGCCCCACTCGTCCTGGGTGCGCTCATTGGAACCGCCGGAGTTTGGATCGACAAAGTGGTCTTCTGGCTATCGCCGCTCGGCGAAGGGGTCGACAGCGGATTGCTGCACGCGCCGCTCTATGACAGCACGATGTTCATCGCCTCGCTCGTCATCATCCCCTCGCTCGGCGCCTTCGTGATGAAACTTGAGACCGGATTTTTCGATCGTTATCAGCAGTATTATGCGACGATCGCGTCGCACGGCACGCTCGATCAGATCGAGGCTGCACGCCAACGGCTGGCACGCTACACGCTCGAGAATTTGAGCCTGATCACCGTTGGACAGGTTGGGTTGACGGCGATCATTCTGTTGACGGCTCCGGTCATCATCGATGCACTCGGACTGCAGTTCCGGCAGATTGCGATTTTGCGGTTTGGCGCGCTTGGCGCGGTGTTCCAGTTCGTCTTCATTGCAGCGACGTCGATGCTGTTGTTTTTTGACCGGCGGCGACCCTATTTGCTGCTGCAGATCCTGTTCTTCGTTTTAAACGCCGGCTTGTCCTATCTCAGCCTCCAGATCGGCGAGAACGCCTATGGCGTCGGCTACTTCCTGGCGTGCTTCATCTCCGCATTGGTCGCCTACATTGTCATGGACCGCACGTTCCAGGAATTGAACTTCCTGACCTTCATCGGCAACAATCCATCGATCACACCAGCGACACCATCGCGTGGCAAGCCACGCATCGCAGCATCGTGACACACGGCCGCTGCGGCTCGCCGGCCGCGAGCATTAAGCCTGCAGGCTTTCGTAGTTGAGGCGAGCAAGTTCGCGATCTTTAGGCGCGATGTACAGCACGTAGCCGAGGTCGCCGATCGCACGTGCGGCCTCCTGCACCTTGCCCTGATTTTGCAGGTATTCGACAACGAGAACGAGTTTGCCGTCGCGCTTCACGAGGTCAAGGCGATCGCGCGACCAGGCCACGTCATCGGCACCGTTCTTCTTTTCCGGCGCATCGACGCCGTAGAGTAATTCTTCTTTTGCAACGCCATCGATAGCACCGCGGAGACCCGCATCCTCGAGCAGCATTTCAGCATTCTGCATAATGACCAGGAAGTCGGGCTTGCGGCTCTTGGCATGCGTTGCGATCCGCTGGACGAACGCCACCATATCGCCCTGGACGTTGGGGCGGGAGCGCAGTTCGCGTTTGTGATGCCGCTCGAGATCCTCGAATACGTCGCACTTGTCGAGATAGACGCCGTCGAACCCTGCCTTGAGGATCAGATCGAGACGGGACTCCGGGCTGCCGCACATGATGCCCTGCCATTCCGGATCCCAGAAGCAGACGGCATAATTTTCCTTCCACTCTGGGTTCTCGGCCAATAGCCAGCCGGGCTTGTTGCGCTTCCACTGGTCGTTCCAGTAGGAGCGATAGCTTTCGGCTTCACCGATCGAGAGATAGGCCAGCACCAAGCGGCGACCACCATCGGGCTTTTGCTTGAGGCGTGCGATTTCCCCGGGCTTCAAGGCGGTGTCGTCGGAACCATCCTTGGCGTAGTCGATGACCAGGAGATCAAACGGTGACGCTGCAGCGCGCGCGATGTCGAGATTTTGCAGTTGGTAGCCCCAACTGGCGACGCGGAGCGTGTCGGCGTCGGCCGATGGCGGCGGCGTGGCATCTCTGGCGGCACTGACGGGCGGCGCAACGGTCGGCGTTGTCCGCCGCGCAACCGCCGTCGGATCAGGCGCACGCCCGCCGGACGAGACCGGAGGCGCGACGGCCGGACCGCGGCTTGAAGCACGGGTGTCACTCGCTTTTGGCGCCGGTGGTGTCGCAACCTGCCGCGTCGCGGACGCCTGACCACGACGATAGGCATAAGTGGCAACAACGATGATCACCAGGAGCAGGAGCAGGAATTGCAGCAGGGTCATGGCGGGGCGATCGTCCTTATTCGGTTATAGAATGCCGGATCGCCAGTGTAGCGCATCCCAACGCGACCGACATTTCGGCCGAATAGCGTTAATGTCCAACGCCGCCACCGGTGCCTACTGCGGTTGCTCCGGGATCGGCTTGCGCTGGAACGGGCCGGTGCGATTCATGGGATCGACGATGATAGCGTCGAGATTGCGCGGTCCGAAGTATGGCAGGAAGCCCAGTTTGACAAGCCGCTGGCGGGCGGCCGCGATCTTATCGGGGCTGTCGAGGTATTCGACGGCAAGAACCGGACGGCCAATTTGCTTCAGGCGGTTCAAATTGCGGATCGAGTCCGCGATCATCCCCGGCGGATTGGCGTTCTCGGAAAAATCGGTTCCCGTCAACAGGTCCTCCTTGGCGATGGCATCGATGGTGCGACGGATACTCTCATGGACCAGCAGCTCCTCGGCATTCTGCTGGATGACCAGGAACTTGGGATCGCGTTGGCGGGCATGGCGCGACAATCGCACAACGAAATCGATCATGTCACGTTCGGCTGTCGCGCGCTCGGCTTTGTATTCCTCGTAGACGTCAGCACGATCGAGATAGATGCCGTCGAAACCTTGCGCCATGATCTGTTCGAGATAAGCGTCCGGCGTACCAAAGATCTGGCGTTGCCACTCCGCATCCCAAAACCGTACAATGAAATTTCCCGGCCAGTTCTTATTCACCGGTCCAAGCCACGACGGTTTCGTCGCCGCGTCGAACCATTCGGGCTTCCAATAGAATCGATACTGTTCTGCTTCACCGATCGACAGATAGGCGATGACAAGGCGACGGCTGCCGTCGGGTTTGCGCTTGAGGCGCTCGACGTCGGACGGATCAAACATGCGTTTGCCATCGCGGGTCGCCGCATAGCCATGATCGACAACGACGAGATCGAACGGCGAGGCGATCAACGGTGCCAGATCGAAGATCTTGAGCTGATAGCCCCAGGTCTTGACTAAGCGCATCAGGCCTAACCGATCACGCTCGGCCTGCGCGGCAATCATTGGTGTAGATGCGGCCGGCTGCGCCTCGGCCGGCCCAGAACTTTGAAAGTTGGACAGGAAGGTGCCCAAAAACATGCCGATGACGAGGATGGTGCGCATACCGCTGACATGGCGTGACAGACCGGCGGCGTCAAGCGCGCGATTTCAGAAATTCTTCCCCGGCAGCCAGAGCGCGTCGAGTTCCTTCGGCGCGATGTAGGGCACGAACCCGTGCTCGCGGATGCGCCGCACGGAGGTATCGGCAGCGCTGCGGTTCCGGGTGTAGTCAACAACGAAAACCGAACGGCCCGCCGCCTTGGCGATATTCAGGCGATCAAGCGACCACTGGACCGAACTCGCGCTATTGATCGCTGACTTGTTGGAGCCATCACCTCCGCCCCAGCCGTGATATAGCGACTCTTTCGCCACCGCATCGATCGCATCGACCATGCGCGGGTGCTTCAAGAGATCTTCGGCGTTCTGCAGGATGACCATGAACTGCGGATTTTTCTTGCGTGCGTGTGCGGCCAAACGCACAACGAAGTCGATCATCCTCTGTTCGCCGTTCGGGCAATCCTTCTGGATCTCCTCGTAGACATCGACGCGATCGAGATACACGCCATCGAAGCCGAGTTCAATCAGCCGGTAGAGGGGCGACGCCTGAATACTATCGTAGACATTGCGGCCCTTCTCGTCGCCAAGGATCGTCTTCTGCCAACCTTCATGACAGAAGCGAATGATGCGATTGCCCTTCCAATCATTATTCTCGTGCATCAGCCAATCCGGCGCCTCTTCCTCCATGTACTCTTTGGAAAAATAGTCAGGCCGATAATCTTCGGCTTCACCGACGGATAGGTAGGACAGGACGAGCCGTCGCGAACCATCAGGCTTGCGCTTCAATCGCTCGACTTCGTCACGGCGAAAATGGCGGTTGTCGGCAAGGCCGGTGGTGGCATCGACGACCAGCAAGTCGTAGGGCGATGCCATCGCCTCGTCGAGTTTCAAGCCGTTCAACTGATAGCCCCAGCTACGGGCACTGGCGATGGCATTGAGTCGCTGCGCCTCGGCGATCTTGGCACGCGTTTGGACGGTCGCAGGACTAGCAGCCTGTGGCGCGGTTCGCTGCGCGGGAACCGGCGGCGCAAGCAGCTCAAGCGTTGGCGTCCGGGCGATGGCCACAGACGATCCGAACGCCGCGACGATCAGAACGGCCAGCACCCCGCGGGAGGTAGGAAAACGCAACATCACCATCACTGCGCCAAACACAATCAGGCCCGACAATGCCGGGCCAGTGCTAATGCTTGGTTAACGGATAGGCAGCAGTTGGGGCCAGACTATGGCAAGTGATCTGGCAAGTGATTATGGCAAGCGACTATGGCTCGCGATTGTTGAAGGTCGTTCAGTCCGACTGCGTCTGTGAGGCTGCATCGGCACCCGGATCGATACTGGCGTGCAACAGCCACGCGCCGCCCGCGACAAACCCAATCAATACGACGATGCCAAGCACAGCGCGACGCAACACCCAGCCCATGCTGCGCAACCGCGGTGGCGCAGTAGCCGACGATAAAGTTGGCGACGTTGTCGACGTATTCAAAGCACTACCTCAGCAAGGGTGCAGGCCATTCTCGGAACCATCGCCGTGTGCCTGCAAGGAACGCGCCGCCGGGATATAGTCCGTCAGCGTCTCACTGCAGAGCAATGACGGAGAACGTGGTTAAAAGCAGTACACGCGTGGCAGCGTCAAGGCAGCGCGCGCTATCCACCAGAACCAATCGTGCAATGTTGCAAGAATGCTACGCGACAGGGTCCGTGGCCCGCATCCAGGGCCTCAGTCCACCCTACGCCGCCAAGCCAGAATTGCAGCCAACGGCAGGATGATGCTGAGGATCATCGCCCAAACAGTCAGCGCCGGGAGTTGCCCATAGGCGCCGCGCTCGACGACAAAAATCGTATTCAGCCATTTCGTGCCAATTTCAGCTGCGACCAGAGCGAGGTTCATGAACGAACTCATCAGCGCGAACCACGTCGCACGCTGCTTGGCCGGCGCATTGATGGCGATCAGCGTCAGCAGCGGGATCATCGAGAGCCCCGCGATCGGATTGGCCGCCGCGCTATCAACGATCGCGATACCGCGCGCATTGAGGCCCAAGATCCGCTCGGTCCAGTGATGGCCCTCATTGACGAGAACGAGTGTCGGGATGGCGAGCACGGCGGAGGCGAAAATAATCCACAGCAACACTGTCGTGATCTTGTACCGCGACACGAGCGCCGCAAACAGCCACAGCACCACCAGCGCCAACGTCGTGCCGATCTGGTCGAGCACACCATAGAACGCTTCGTCAAAGCCGAGTTTGTCGATCGCGAACCAGCGATAACCGTCGCCAATCCCGGGCGTGGCACGGAATACGAAGATGATCAGCGCCGCATAGAAGATCCGGCGCCGCGCCTCGATGTCCATGGTCTGCGTGAGACGCCAGAGCATCGTCCCGATGACCGCCATCGAGACGACGAAGGTGATTTCTTGGGCGTGGGGAACATTGAACAGTCCGAGGGCTGCGACGAAGCCACCGAAGGCGATGCCGCCGAACAGCATGGGTTGATCGGTCGGGCTTCGCTCGATGTCTTTTTCCTCGACCATCAGCGCGCCAACGATCGAGATCACGGGAATGACCAGCGCCAGCAAAAACACCGTCTGCGCGGAATACCGCGACGCCAGCCACCCGCCGAGTCCCGCCACCGCAAAGCCGCCGAACGACAGTGCGATGCGGCCGAGGATCTGCACCATCGCCAGATCGCGATCGATCTCGGATTTTTCGCGCGGGGCGCCATCGGCGTTCTCGCGCGGGACGACCTCGGTGGTCATCGCGTCGGCCACCACGTCCTGCAGGACGACGCCGATGACGCTGAGAATTTTAGCCGTGATGTAGAGCGTATCAGGCTTGGCGAAGGTCAACCAGCCGCCGGCCGCTCCCGCCAACATCAGCAGCGACAGCGCGATCAAGCCGGCACCGACAAAGATGTAGCTGCGGCGCTGCGAGCGCAGCAGCGGCACCGTATCGACCAATTCGCCGAACACCATCTTGATCGCCCACGGCAACGTCAGCCAGACCGACAGCCCCGCGAGATCGGCCGGCGACAACTTCAACGCGCCCTTCACCCAGAAGCTATCGGCGATGGCGATCAGGCCCAGCGCGCCATAGGCGAAGTAGACCATGATCGGCGGCAGATACGCGCGGCGATACGCCAGTAGCGGAGCCAACACCGCCGCACGGAATTCCGCACTCGCCCGAGTGGCGATGTGGCGCACGGTGGTCTGGTCGATGGGCATGGGGTGGTCCTAGTTATTGCTTCCGACGCTTGGTGCCGTCGTTGGCAAATTTTTCGTCACGGCCGCGCAGGCGGTAGCATACGGCGCGCACACCGCGAATCACATGTGTTAAATGAGAATTTTAAGCACGGGGCACACGCCGTGTGATAGCAATTTTGCGGCACAGGGCATGCAGCAAACCGCATAGGGCAGCGCTGGTCCGTCCTGAGCCGCTCGGAGTAGCTGACCGGGGGCGAACATCTTGTCGTGTGCACCTTTCCTTCTCCCCCTGCTGACGCGGCGAGGGTCAAAGCATGCCCTCAGGCTTGTCCCGAGGGTTGGGGCGGCCGCTTGCTCCAGCGCTGTTCGTTTGGCAGCTTCAACTCCGATCGCGTCATCCATACCCCCGGCCATCGGAATTGCCGCTATGGGCCAGGTGCTGCCTTCTCCCCGTCCTTACGGGGAGAAGGTGCCCCGAAGGGGCGGATGAGGGGCAGCCACACGTGCGACAAGCATCTCTAAAACACAGGCGCGATAGAGCGTTGTCGAGAGATAGCGCAAGCGGGTGCCCCTCACCCTAACCCTACTCTGAAAGAAACTGGCCACGGGCACGGTGGGCTGACGTCATGCGGCACGTTCGAGTTTCACCTCGAAGCCGAGAGCCCTGAGCTGACCGGCGAGACGCTTGGCCTTGTTGTCTTTGGCTGCCGCATCGAGGGGACGGACCTGTGGCGGCCGGTAGGGCACACCATCGCGGACCATGTGGTAGATGGCGGTGAGGATCGAGCCGGCGACCGCGATGGCGGCCTTCTTGGGCCCACGCCGGGCGGCGATGCCGGCGAACTGACGGGACAGATAGGTGTTCTTGGTGCGGGCTGCAGCCATGGCGCATTGCACGAGCAGCGGTTTCAGCCAGGCCCCGCCCTTCTTGACCCGTGTCGAGCGCTTCTTGCCGCCGGTCTCGTCGAGACGGGGCACGAGGCGGGCCCAACTCGAGAGATGGCCGGCGGTGGCAAAGCAGCTCATGTCGGTTCCAATCTCGGCCAGGATGGCAGACGCGGCCCGCTTCTTCACACCAGGGATCTTGGTCAACTCGGCGACGAGCTGACGAAAGGGGGCGAGCAAAGCCTCCACCTCCGTCTCGAAGCTGGCGATCCGCTGGGCGAGCACGTCGATCATGGTCAGGTGCTCACGGACCAGGAAGGCGTGGTGGCGCGTGAAGCGGCCGTCGAGGGCGGCGGCCAGGTCCTCGCGAGACGCCTTCAACCTGCGATCGGCGAGCGCCGCCAGTCGCGCAGGATCGGTCTCGCCAGCGACCAGCGCCTCCAGAATGCGCCGGCTGTTGATGCCGAGCAGGTCGGACACGACGGTTGCGAGTTTGATGTTGGCGTCCTCCAGAACCTTGCCGATACGGTTCTCGTGCTGCGTCATCTGGCGTTGCAGCTGCGTGCGCGTCCGCGTCAGATCGCGCAGCTCCCGGATCGGCTCCGGCGGCACGAAGCTCGCGCGGATCAGGCCGTGGGCCAGGAGATCGGCCAGCCAGCGGGCATCGCTCGCATCGCTCTTGCGGCCGGGCAGATTGCGCGCCTCGTGGGCGTTGACCAGCATCAGCGTGAACGCGGCGTCCAGGATGTGCCACACAGGCTTCCAATAGACACCGGTTGCCTCCATCACGACATGCGTGACACCACGCTCTTCGAGCCAGGCTGCGAGCGCGAGAAGATCGCGCGTCGTGGTCGCGAAGCGGCCCTCCTCGTAGGCGATCTTGCGGCTTCGCACGGTGCGCGCGCAGACCGCCACGAAGGCGGAATGCACATCAAGACCGGCGCACTTCTTATGTAGGATATTCACGGACACCTCCCAAGTGACAGGAATGCCGTGGCCAGGGGCCTCGTCGATTTGAACTCTACTCTGCGTGCTCCGGGACGGAACGGTGGGCTGAGCCCGCCGCCGTCCGTGGCGACAATGACATGTGCTCTGAGGCCCCAGGATCAAACTCTCCCTCGGGCTCGACGGCGCCAGGGAAAAAACGACCTCAATGCCACGACGCCGACAGTAAAACCGCTTTCATCCATTCATGTGCGCGCCTTCGGCGCGCATGGTAACT
>CAVQOB010000012.1:0-161688 GCA_963714325.1 uncultured Alphaproteobacteria bacterium
AATCGGCGCTCGCGGTCGAAAGTCGTGGCGCCGTGGGAATCGCGATTGCAGGATGGTCTCGCACCGCGCACTCGACCCCGACCATGAGATCGGCAATCAAGGAGCGCGTGCTCGAATAGGGGCGCTGGCCGATCGGTTCTTGCCGTCCAGTCGACGGCCGCCGCGTTTCGCATCCGTCTCGCCCAACACCGCTGCACCTTTGGTGCCGAGCGCGTAGACCAAGGGCGCGCTGCCGCGCGCGCAAACAATCGCGTTGCGCCATCGGCCGGTCGAGATATCCGTTGTGATAGAGTGCGCGAGACGGCGGACCAGGCGATCCGATGAGCGCTCAACGAGCTGCACGAGATGCGTCGAGCGCAGGAACCGATGCTCAGCGACGTGACGCAGGATCGCGAAATCGTCGGGCGTCAGACGAATCGGTTGTGGGACGCTCCGCGCGAACCGCGGACGACGAGCATGAGATTGTCGCTTTCATATGCAAAGTCACGACAGCGGCAGGGGATTGGCGATGAACGCGTCGATCTCCGCCTCGACCTTGGCGCGCGGCCGGGTGTAGCGGGCGCGCGTGCGGGCGATCACGGCCGCGCGTGCCCGTGGCCGATCTCCGGATAGTCGGTCGCGAGCCGGAACGGGCTCGGATGCCGTCGCGGATCAGCCGGGCCCAGGCCTGGTAGTTGGGGAGATCGCAGAGCGCCGACGGCGAGTCGATGCCAAGCTCCGGCGCGAGCGTCGCGCATCCTCGGCGCCGATGCGGAAGGCGATGAGCGCCGGCATTGCCGAGCACGGCTTGCGCAGCAGGGGCGGGAGCTGGCCGAGGAACTGGTGCGCCAGCGTCAGCGACAGCCGGTACTTGCGCGCCTCCGACAGGATCGAGGCGAAGCTGTCGGTGGCGAAGTTCTGGAACTCGTCGGCGTAGAGATGGAAGTCGCGGCGCTCGTGCTCGGGGATCGGCGCGCGCGCCTGCGCGGCTTGCGCGAACGCGGTGGCGAGCAGCGCGCCGAGCAGATAGCTCGGGCCCTCGCCGAGCTCGCCCTTGGACAGGTTGGCGATCAGGATGCGGCCGCTGTTCATGATCGCGGAAATGTCGAGGGTCGGCCGTGCTGGCCGAGGATGTTGCGCAGCATCGGCGGCGACGAGCAGCGCGCCGATCTTGTTCTGCAACGGCGACAGCGCCTCGGCCTTGAACTCATCGCCCCAGGCGGCAATCTCCTGCGTCCAGAACTGCCGGACCTGCGCGTCGCGGCAGGTGGCAGCAGCCGTGCGCGATAGCGCTCGTTGACGAGCAGCGCGGCAAGCCCGAGCAGGGTCGAGCCGGCGCCGTCGAGCAGCAGCCGCAGGCTGTTCTGCAGCAGGTATTCCAGGCGCGGCCCCCAGCTGTCGGCCCAGATGTGCCGGAAGGCGGCGACGATGTGCGCGGCGACCAGCGGCCGGCGGTCCGGCGCGACGCCGAACAGGGGATTGAAGCCGGCCGGGTGCTCGAGGTCGGCCGGATCGAGATAGATGCAATCGGGGATGCGATGGCGCGGCATGGCGTCGATCAGGGTCCTTGCCAGATCGCCGTGCGGGTCGAGCAGGGCGAGGCCGCGCCCGGCGCCGGGTCGGCGAGGATGAGCGACAGGAGCAGAGTCGACTTGCCGGTGCCGGTCTTGCCGATGAGGTAGAGATGGCGGCGGCGGTCGTCCTCGCCGAGCATGACGGGGGCGGCGAGCGTGAGGCCCGCCGTTCTGGTGCCGAGATATGCGCCGTCGTCGAGCATGGATCGGCAGCCGAGCCGGAAGCTGGAGCCGCAGAGGTCGGAAGCGACGAGGCGCATGTGGGGAACGGGCCAGGCCGGGGCAGCTGCCGATCGCTATTCGCGATCGTCGGTTCAATTGTAGCGCCGCTGATGCATCGTCATGCAAAGCAATGGGCAGCAAGGAAATCGCCTATCGCCCCATGGCTGCGCCCGATCAGCGATGCAAACTGGAATGCGCACCGTCACGGTCGATGCGCGCCGATCAACGACAAAGCTCGCCAGCCGCTCTGTCGGGTCCGTGCCCGCCGTGCACCTCCCGTCTCCCTTGTCATGACGAACGTCTCACGACATCCGGTCCGACAGAAGCATGGTTTGCGGTGTGAGGGGCGGGCACGAACATTCCCCGGCTGACATCCCGAGCAGCGGCGGCGTCGTCTCGAAATGGACACTCGACGACAGCGCCGCAGAAAACCAGACAATCCCGTCGGCGGGTACGGACGTCCCGGCAAGGGGTACTTGACGGATAGAGCCGAACAGAGCCGTGGGATTACCATAATCTACCCCGCCGTTTGCCCCGCCGATATATAGATGGTGGGGTAACTGGCGGGGTACCCTGCGACGCCGCGAACTGTGACTGTCCGATATCGCGTAACGGACAACGCGCGGCCGGAGGTCTGCCACGTGGCGCTCACATCGTAAAGGCTGGTGCAAACAGATCAGGCCTGCATGAGATTAGTGATGACAGTTGCCAGCGGTTCTTCATTGCCCTGAAAGCTCGCGACGATAGCACCCAGCGTTGCGTCCGGGTCAAGCCGGCTCTAGGTTGAGCGGATGACCCGCTCGATCGGCCAAGAGCGCGAGGAAGGTCAGCTGCGTGCGGCCGTTGCCCTCCCGAAATGGATGGATGGCATTCAGCTCGGCGAGGACGTGGGCTGCAAGCCGCGAGAATTCCGTGGTCGTGCAACCTTGCAAGAAATCATGCTGTTTGAGCCAGGAGAAGAGCCGCGCTATTTCTCCGGCGACGTTCTCGGGGTAGCAGAACGTGCTCGCGCCTTTGGTCAGACGCACGGTGCGGGGCAGAGTGCTGCTTATGTGTAGACATCCTGGAACAGGTGGTGGCGAATGGCGGGTAGTGAGTTGCCGAGAAGCGGCCGTTGGGCAGGGGCTCCTCGGAGCGCGCGAACGTCATCGCGGTCTCAACGTCTCCAGCAAGTCAGCCGACCGGAGGTCGGCCTTGTTCTTGAGGACGTCACCGTCCGGTAGCAATACGGATCGGGGTCGGCCTGATACATGAGTGGCCAGGATCAGCGCTTGCCGTGCATCTCGGCAAGGACTCGGCGGCGAGGCGACACGTTCCGACGCATCGAGCTTCTGGAACTCGGCCTCCATGTTGCTCGGCAGGCGGATGCCCTCAACGGCCGAGACCTTGGCGAAGGCACGGCGACCGAGGGTGAATGCTTGCGTCGCCGGCGCACGGCTGCCCGATTGGGGCGGCGCGTCGCGAACGTTCGCTCGTTGTCTCGTCTTGTTCATGAGGACGGGTGAGCACGAATCGGGTTGGTGGGACACAAGCTTACTCGAAGACTCCCGCCATCGACGCCCGATGCGGGTTCGAGTATGCCGATGCTCGAAAACATTTCACCACGAATATAGGCGTCGTCAACAGGTCCATTTTTCCAGGTGCATTTTGAATTCTGCATTCGTATCCTTATTTCATTAGAAATGAATTTTTATCCGAGTTTTTTATATGTGTATTCTTAAATGAATATTCTTCTATTGAATGAAGTAAACCGGCTTACATTCAGAGGGAAACCTGCTAACTTCTTGAGGTAAGCCTGTTTATCTCTGCAGTCTTGCCCTTCGCCGATAGTTCACCTGGAAGTGGACGACATAGATAATGGTTTTGCCCCGTCCCCGGCGCTGGATTGAGATCAAAGCTGCGGTTTCCAGCTCACCGATAAGCTGGGTCACACGCGGACGCGTTAGCCCCATATCGGTGGCGAGCGTTGTCCTGGAAAACAAAAGTTGTTGTGCCAGCCATAACTCAAGAACATGGCGTAGACGACCTTGGCTCCGGCTGACAGGTCTGGATTGCGGAGAATGAAATTCGGCAGCTGCGTGAAGCCGTGTTGCGTCACTGGGTCGGGGACGGTCGAACTTGATGTTCACGAGTTGGGCGCCGATGTGCTCCATGGGGACATGACGGCATGGTGTTCCGGGTTCCCCCGGCTTATGCACAGAAGGACAACTTTAGTTGTCGGGCATCTGCCGGACGTCGTTTGCCCCAGGCCCGAGCCGCATGACTTGGATCGTCTTCAGGAAGCGCGTCGCCCTGTGTCAGCGCGCGCTCTGACAAATGCACAGGCACTCCTACTTGATCCTGCATGAACGTTCGCTCTTGCTTCAGTTCCACGATCATAAGATCGCGATCCTCGACCTGCGCCAGCAGTCTCGCGTTCTCGATCAAGACATCGACAATGCTCCGCCTCTCGCCCGCAGGGAGCGCATGCAGTTCCATCGATAAAGCGTCGCTTGCGCCGCCTTGCGGGGGTTCGGCGGGGACCCGTCCATTCGATTTTTCCCAACGTGCGCCGCAGGAATGTTTGGGGAAGCGTCGTTTGCGGCGCTCGGCAATTCTGGCTCACTGAGAATAAAGTTTTCGAGAGACGCGGTATTGATGATCCATTCCATGCCGAAAGTCGTTCGGATTTTTTGCGCGGCTATGTCACCTTTGAGGCAGTAATTCTGGACAGTTCGTTCTTTCGGAATGTGTCGACGCAGTTCGGCAAATCGCTTTTGCGCTTGGCCGACAGTCAAATTGAAATCGAGCGCCGCAAGGAAACGTTCAGGCGTCGCTTGCGGCGCATCGTGCGGTTCGGAAATTTGTTGTTGCGGCGATGTCAGCGGTTGCTTCTCCAGAGTTGGAGCGTCGCTTGTCGCATTGGATGGGTCGGGCATACTCTGGAAGTGTATCAAGTCCTTCCTCCATACCAGTAGAGTTATCCACCTCCTCCGCTACTGGCGTCGTCGTGCTTCCGCACGAGCGCCGCAGGCGCCGCTCGGCGCGACCGCATATGAATCCGATACACCAGAAGCAGGAGGTAACAGGGGAGCACGCGGCCTTCGCGACGGCCACCATGGTTCTATACGGCGCGAGATGTTCAACGCAATCGTGCCTTGCACCGTGCCTTGCATAAAGGCAAGCGCGAGGCACGGTGCAAGGCAATCTGTAAGGCAAGGGGTCAGCCGGAGCCGACTATGGACCCGAGGTGCTTCTCGAAGAGCTTCAGCGCATCGCGCATTTCGGGCAGGCGGTCGTGGCGGTCGTACACGCGCTGGATGGGCGAGCGGCTTCCAGTCACGTGATTGAGAATGCACTCGGTGACATCGATCTCCACGCCGAGCTTCGCCATCGTGGTCGAAAGATATCTGCGGAAGTCGTGGAAGACGAAGGCCGCACATCTTTCAGCAACGCGTCGAGCGCCTCTTTTCCATCGCTCCAGGTCGCGTAGGGCGTGCCCGCCGACGAAGGAAAGAGGAGATCGCACGGTCGTTCGACGAGCGCGCCGTCTGTATCAGGAACAAGTTTCCGTGATGCGCGGGATGAGAGCGAGGTTGTCGCGAAGAAGATTGGGAAGCATGTGCTTCTCGTATTCTTGGTGAGTGATGGCGGCAGCGTGATCGTGTCGTCGGTGATATGGCTCCAGCGCAGCGCCCCTACCTCGCCGCGCCGCATGCCGGTGTGGATGGCGATTGCGCAGATGAAGCCGTAGGGGTCGCCACGCTCCTGCAGGGCGCAGCGCGGCCTTGTAGACTGTCGCCATCTCCGGCATCGGTGATCAGGCGGTCGCGGCTCTCGCTCTTCTTGCCCGGCGGGTGTGACGTCCTGCAGCGGAGAGAATTTGAGAAAGCGCTCGCGCACGGCCCAGCGCAAGAAGGCGCGCGCCGCCGAGAAGATGTGATAGCGCTCGCTCGGGTATTCGGTCGCGCGCTCGATGAGGGTCTGCAACTCGCGGGTGCCGACCTCGCCGATGCGGCGCTTCCCAAGCGGCCTGAGGTAGGCGAGCACGCGCTTCTTCTCGGCGAGCGTCCTCGGCTTGTTGGTTGGTGCAGTACGGTCGCGAGGTAGCGGTCGATGGCATCCTGCAGCTTCGTGTCGCTCGACATCGTCGGTGATGCCGAGCGTCTTCTTGGCGATGATGGTGCGCACCTTCTCGCGTGCGTCGGCGAGCGAGAGGGGCTCCGGGTAGCGGCCGAGCTTGAGGAAGCGTCCGGTTCTCGCCGTGGACGAAGTAGAAGGTCTTCGTCCCGCCCTGCGAGACCTGGAGGCAAAGGCCGTCCTTGTCCCAATATCGCTTCACGCCTTTTTCGGGGACGGGGAGCGAGCGGATGGCGAGGTCGGTGAGCATGGCCACGGAATCCGGACTGGGGCTCTCACGATCCTCCACGCCGACGCTGCAGGAGGACTGTGGCGGGATCTGGAGGTCAAAGTTATCCTCTTATCTATCCTCTGAACTAGGTGGGATTGGGCGGTTTGACAAGGTGCGAGATGGCGAATATTTATCAAGCAATTTCAATGGTCGTTGTGCCGGTATGGCGCGAGATGGTTTAATAAAGTACGTTCTGGGGGACTGGGGGTCGGAGGTTCAAATCCTCTCGCTCCGACCAATAAAATCAAAGGCTTAAGCGAAATACACTTTTGCTGAAAATGGCCTGGGGTTCCCGTGGGGTTCCCGAAAACCTTGCACCACAAAAATCCACTTTGGCTCTCCTTGCTCGGAAAATTCGGCGCTCTGTTGCCAATCCAGCTGCGCTCCCCGTAAGACGGCGAACAACTCTGATCAGAGCGGCACCGCCTTGCGCCGGCTATCCAAAAATAGCAGAGGCATCATCACGCTATCTATGACCTTACATGCTCATAACCTGAAGGTCTTTGGACCGAATTGGACTTCAATAGCTGACCAGAACAACTGAAAAACCTGAAGGTCATAGGTTCGATTTGGAGGTTCCAGCAATGTGGTCGGCCGGGAGGGCTCGGCAATGTCAACAATGACCAGTCGGCCCTCTTCATGTCGCACGCCGTGACCGTTCCAAAGGCCCTCGAGTACCCAGATCTATACTTCGACGATTTGGTCGAGCTGATATGGAACACGACTGCTGCGGAGAGCGGGTGAAGTAGTCAACGCGCGAGTGCCATCGCGCAATTATCACGCGCCTTGCGTTGCAAGTGGCGGACTTTCGTCCGAGATCCGTCGCCGTTCGAGCGCCATGAGCAGCCAGGCCTCGCGGGCTTGCCATTGTAGATGTAGTAAGCACCGCGGCGCTGCGCGTTGAACGTCTGGTTTGAAATGTCATGGCCGCCGATGCGGACGTTCTTGCCGAAGCGGACCTCGGCAACGGCCGGGTCGGCAATAACAATGCATATCGCCAGCACTGCCATCAGGAGGCAATAGCGCACCTGGGCCACAATCGCCGTGTCTCCCGTTGATCCCTCTCAGAGCAATAACATCGCGAGCCTGCCCTCGGGTTTGGCGAGCTCGGTTTCCAGGGCGGCAATCGCGGCACCGAAATTCGATGCAAAGGGGATCAGTTCCGCAGCGTCGTCATGATGCCACAGGAAGCAGTGGCCGAAGGTCGGACCGTCCGCAAGCGAGATCACGAGGGCCGAGCTGTTGTCGAAGGGTGTCGCGACGGACCAGAGTTGGCGATGGTCGATGCCGAATTCGGACTTCCAGCGCGCGCTGATCTCGGGCTCGCCGGCGATCATCATGTGGAGCCAGTGCTGAACTGTCTCGTGCCACGCGACGAGATCGCTCGCGCCGGCAAACTGCATGATGTGCCGCTTGTCGCCGTCGAAGAAGACCAGCTGTGACCGCCCGCGCTCGGAGAGGAATGTGCGATAATCCGACGGCAGCGCGCGACCCAATCTCGTTTCGACTGCTGCGATCTCGCCGGCCTTTGCAGGCGCGGCCATCAAGGTCCAGCGGGTCAGTGCCTGACCAGCCTTTAGTTCTGCTTTGCGGCGTGCCGCGTAGGCCGCGTACTCCGGGTGTTTGAAGACGAGGTCGTACGGTTCAGAAAAATGCGGATTACTGAACGCCATCTCGAAGGCGTCGTCGCTGTATTGCGGGAACCGGTGCATCTGCATCCAACATAGGACTCGAATGCGTCCCGGCGAGATCGAAGCAGCCAAGGCCTGATTGATGGCATCAAGCGCTGCGTCGTCGTCACTGAGATGAATGTAGACACTGTACAGGCAGTCGAAAATCGAGGCTTCGAGTTCAACTTGCGGGAACGACCACGTGTAGATCGGAGCCTTCGCCGCAGCCCGTGCTTGAAACTCATTGAGCGCGGCTTCGGCATGCAGCTTGGCTTGCGCCGCATTCTCCGGAAGCCTGCGATGGACCTGGAGGCTGCGCAGCCACAGGGTCATGGGCTCGGATGCAGCCTCGGGCGCGCCGGGGAGCGAATAATCCAGACGCTTGCGTTCCAGGTCGAGCAGGCAGTGATCCAGCTGTTGTTGCCAAACAGGCTTCTGGATGGCCGTCTCGGGAATTTCGCGGCTCGTATACTCCTGTAGATCAGTCAATTCACAGCCGGCGTTCAGCGCCTCATCCGAAAGGCGCTCGTAGGCAGCCACGGCATCGGCCATGGTCTCGAAGTCTCGCCCCTCGAACAGATAGTTGGCGTCGTGCTTCATGTCACGCCAATCGTCTGGCGGAGCCACGAAATCCTTGTCCGCCGGAAGCCGTTCGGAAAGCACCCAGTAGTCATTCATGAGATGCATCCAATGGATGCGCGCCTCGCGATTGCGATAGAACCGAGCGAAGTAACCTCGCAACGCCAGCCTCCTTCAATAGCAATCGCCGAACATGTGCCAGTCCGCGCCACTTTTGAAGAGATAGACCGAGCCATTGTCGCCCAGTAGCAACCGGCCCTTGTCATTCGAGCACACTTGGAAGACGAATCCGTCCCCGTCCTTGCCCCCTTGTGTCCAACTCGGCCAACCGCCGACCTTGGTTTCGTAGGCGTGGGGCATTTCGTTGAACCAGTCGTCATCGAGGTCACGGACGACGGGCAGCGGAATTTCCCGCAGCGGAATTGCCCGATCCTCCCACGAGGGACGATCCATGGTTGCCGGCTGCCAGCGCACGGGAAAGAGACCAAGCTCGCTTTCAAAGTCATCCGGTGGCGGCGTCATCACCAAGCCGTCGAGTGTGTCATAGGTCCGCACGAGAAAGCCGCGACCGTTGGGTTGATCCCACCAGTCGTCGCCGAACGTGTCGAACCAGAACGTAAGAAGAGCGACGCCGTCGAGCGCCGCAGGGCGCACGGGCAGTTCATCGCAGCGGATCTGCAGGATGGCCCGCAGTGGGCGTCCGCTGAGCGCGCAGATCGGCCATGGCTCATCGGCGCGCGAAAGGAACCCACCGCCCCACCGGCTGGTCGCGGGATCGGTCGATGGGCGAAAGCCGCCAACTTGGGCAACGGTTGCTGGGCGATGCATCGCGGTGACGATACGGACGGCTTCGGCGCGCAATTCTGGATCGATCATTCCTAAATCTCTGCGGTCGGTGAAAGTCGCGGTTGGTTTCAGTCGGGATCGGGCTCTCGCGGCGCATCGGCGGTCGACGGTGCACCACCAATGGCAAGCTCGATGAGATTGGGCAACATGAAGATGCCGCCAAATCCGATGATGAAAAAACTTAACGAGGGTGCATCAGTGATCGCTGCAGCGAAGGTCACCCAACAAAAGAGCAGTGCATAGTACCAAATGACGGAGACTGGATCGTCATCCGGCACGACCCGCAGCAGTTCATTGGGTAGTACGATAATCGCAGCCAAGCCCAGTGCGCCCCAAGCGAACCACCCGAAGCCCCAGGGATGAAAAGCGAGTGAGATCGCCACAAAAACCGTCAGTGCAAGCGCCACAATCAGTAGCGTCGCTCTGCTGCGGCGAATTTCTATCTTTCGAAACTCCATGCCGGTGCTCCGTTAACACGCCCAATCGATACGCATCTGATCGAGATCGATCTGCGCCGTGCCGCCTCCAAAATTGAACCCACCAACGGCCTCGGTGATACCGATGTAGTATGGGCTGAACGGTGGCGACGGCTGTCAACGCCCCCCATCCAATGGAGCGCAACGAGCCATTTTTTGATCCATCTCATTCTATTCCCGCACTCTTTCGTGTTTGCGTCTCAAGTGGGTTGTCCGACCACATCGACATTCAGATCGTTGACGTCGAATCGTGTCGTCAGAGCAAAATCGCGCACGCACAATCGGCGGGCGAACGCGGTGAGCGCTCGTTCGGAAGGATGAGGGATATCGAGCCACCGGTTGCCAGACTTGCGCGCAGCCTCGATGTCTCCAGGAGGCACAACGATATCCATGTCGATCGCCTGAGCCGCTGTCCCGCGATGCAGCATGGTCGCGTCGACAAATTTCGCCACCGTCTCGATTGCGAAAGTGTCCCCTTCGGCCGTTCCCGCAAGGCTAATGTGGAATTCTGCATTGCCGAGATATCGAAACCGCATCGATAAATCGTCGATTTGTTGCCATTGACCGAAGTATGCTGCCGGGCGCATCAAGGTCGTAGAGGCGTCCGCCATCCGGATCAACCGGCTGATGGAATTCGAACTCAAGTTGATCGAGCTTGCGGAAGTCTCGGTCAGGTGGCGCGTCAACAGGCAAGATGATGCGGTCAATCAGTACTCCCGGCTCCACGCTATATGTCGATCCGTCGTCCGAACCTTGCATCAGAGGATGGCACACAATTTTCACGTCAAAGTTCAGCTCCTCTGACCACTTGTAGTCGAACCGCAGTGACAACTCCGCGATGGCGATCGTGCCCTCATAGGGACGTTGCCGGCACGTGGCGCGATAGTGAGTAGCGATTGTGGTCATGCGATCTATCCGTACGATTTGTATCAGCACGCCCAATCGATGCGCACCTGGTCGAGATCGAGCTGCGCCGTGCCGCCGCCGAAGTTGAAGCCGCCAACAGCCTCGGTGAGGCCGATAAAGAACGGGCTGAAGGCAGGTGAGGGATGCGCTTGATAAGGCTTCATCGTGCCGCCAATGTGGGTTTCGGTAAACGCTTCGGCCCAAGGGTGCAGGGTCGGCAGGCCTTTCTCATCACGCGCCTCGCTCCAGATGCATTTGTAGCCTTGCGCGCTTTCTTGGTCGAACAGATCGCCTTCCGGCGGCGGCACACCCGCGTTGGGGTCATGATCGCGCACGATCCAGCGAAGGGCCCGATGCTCCTCAATTGTCTTTGCCGGCACGCCGCCGATCTCGCGGATGACGAAATATTGCTCGGGTGGGCCGTCGAAATTTGAGCCGAGTTCCCGCTTCACATACGCCGCGGCGGCGCCGATTTCAGTCCATATGGGCAGCAGGTGGCCCTGCAGCGTCTTGTTCGTGCGATGCAACGGCGGCTGACAAAGCGGTCCGTCGAATTCTGCGCGCGTCAACCAGACGACGGCGTAGAGTGCCCCGAGCTCGTCCTCGAATCGATACTCACGCGCATGACGGCCGGTGCGATGCTGCCAGACCGGCAACAGTTCGGGATCATCCGGCGCGCCGTCCGGTGCATCCCAAAGGGCCATGACCGCGGCACTTTCGGGAGCAAGATTGCCCGCCCAATCGCTATCAAAAACCGCGATTGCAACGAGGTCAGGACCTTTACAGCGATAGCCCTCCGGCAGCAGCAGCGTGAAGGCGTGCCGCATAGGGTGACCGGTCCGCGGATCGAGCGGCCACTGCGCGGGCGTGATTCCCGGCGGCAAGCCAAAGCACCAGCCGTTATTGTCCGTCGATCCCCGGTCGGCGATGCGCGGCAAGATTTTCAACTCGTAGGCTTGCAAGCCGGGCACGCGCGTGTAGCGATTGCTCAGTTCGTCGATGGGATAGGCTGAGCCGGGGCGCTCAAACAGAACGGCAACCAAGATGTTCTTTTTGAAGCGAAGACTGACAATGTCGCCGTCCAGCCGCGTGACTTTATAGGCGTCGATTTCGTACTTTGTGGAACTCTCTGCGGCATCAGCTTCCATCTCAGGATAGACGGCCTGCGTAGCGTCAAGCGACATGCCGATCGCCACATCGCCGATGGCGACGCCTGTCGGAAACTTGCCATAGTAGCCGAGCGAGCCGAGTGTCCCGTCAGTCGTGATGCGGGCCATGAATGGCAAATCTGGGCCGACACCGTCGCCCCACACCTTGTATGCGTAACGGCCTTTGTCTCTTGGCCCCGGCGGGGACCACTCATCGCCCATGACCCGCGCGAGCGCATCGACTGGCATCCCGAGCCGGAGTTTGCCCAGTTCGCGCGCTTCATTCATGGTTTGCCGCCAGACTTGATCTTGTCCTCGAGAATTCGCAGGTCCTCGATGGCTTCCTCGGTGAGCTCCTTACGATTGGTCTTTTTTAGGAGAGCGATCCGCTCCTGCATGAAGCGCCGAGCGTCCTGATCGCGGCCGGTCTCGAACGCGAGAACACCCAGTTGGAACAACAGATCCTGCTCGTTCCATACCTTACGTTCCACGCGCGCCATCGCCAGCGCCCTGACGAGATAAGGTTCTGCGTCTTGTTTGCGTCCCAGCGCGTGCAAATTTTGCGCGATGTTGGTGACCACTGATCGCAGTAAAGGATTTTCGGCTCCGTGAACGCGCTCGCCACCGGTAAGGACCTCAAGATTGTTGTCGAGGGCTTCCTGATATCTGCCCGCCTCATGCAGAACGAAGCCGAGTTCTTGCCGCGTACCCAACCGGTGATCCTCAGTGAAAACTGGGGTCGCTGCCATGTGGCGATCCGCGATGCGATAGTTGTCGGCGGCGGCTGCGTAGTCCCCACTGAGTTGGAGATGCTCCGCGAGTAGATGATAGGACCTCGCCAGCCGCTCGGCCGATAGCGGCGTATTTCCCTTGATTTCGAGCGCTGGCTTCAGCGCGGCGACAACATTCTTGGCGTCGCCACCCTTGCTTTCGACCAAGCCTATCATGAGAAGTGAGTCGCGCTGAGCATCCGGCAAGTCACGCTTTTTGCCATCGGCGACAAGGGTGTGAAGTTCGGCCAGAACCTCAGAGCGGCTGAACACCGCATTTCGATCATAGACCTTGGCACGCATCTTCTCGACGCGCTCGATGAGGTCCTCCTTCGAGTTCGGTGCTACGACACGTTGCTCCCTCGTGGATGCGACCTGGGCCCATGTGTCCCGAACGCCGAGGCCGACACACAGCAAGCAGGACGCCACCAGCGTCCCGAGGATGCCAGACAATCGGCGCAATCGCTTCCGGTTTCGCGTTCGACGCATCAACATGTACTCCATGCTCTACAAGTCTTGTTGTCTTTGCCCTTCGGTCCGGGCCGTCATTGCAACATTGCGCTCATTCCTTCCACCGCTTCAGAACCGCTGTCTCGGGTTTCGCCGACGCAGGCCAAGCATGCAGGGCATAGCGGTCCTCGCCATCCAAGCGTTCGATCGGCTCTATCCTGCCGAGGCCGAAGGAGAGGAACACGAAGCCGACGAGCCCTTTCGGCATGTTAAACGCAAAGGCGTCTGGCAAATAACTCGTCAATCCGCATAACTTGAGCGTACCACTCGTGCACGCGATGCCGCCCTGAACCGCGTGATCAGCCGGCGCGATCACAGCATCCACATCAGGCGGGCCTGGATGAACGACGACTTCGACCGGCACATCCATATTGCGCCCTGTTCCAAACACGGTCGTATGCGGGAGGACAATGATCCGATCGTCCAAGGTCTGATCGTTCCAGGAGTCCGACCAGTCTTCCAGATGCTCGGGATCGCAGAGATAGATCTGGTGGTAGTCGGCGAAGAGTTGCAGCGTGGTCATAGGGGGCGAACTCGATTTTTACACTTCCACGGTGTCAGCGCGTCTTCTCCCAACCCGGGCAAGTGTCATCGTTAGAAAATAGAAACTTGGTGCTGGATTGACAGACAAACTTGACCGACCTTGGCGAGCCAGACATGCCGCCACCGCGACGGGGACCATAGAATGGATAGTAGTATTGCTTGGCGTCGGGTTGAACGCGATCCATTGGCGGATAGGTGTGTCTCCGCGCAAAATGCTGCGCGCCAATGTCATGACGTTTCGCATCGATTAAGTAATGCGTTGACGTTTTGCCATCCTTGGTTTGCACGAACAGACCGTGCTCCGTTCGGACAGCGACGACGCGGCCGTCGGTCAGTGAAAGCAGGTTGCACACCGACACATCGGTCGGTGCTGCCAGGGATGCGAGCAAGCGATCCAGGCAGTCGGTGTAGGCATGCGCAGCGCTATGCGTCGCCGCCAGCACGGCGACTGACAACCAGAGCCGCAGCATGCCGCTTCGTGTGGACGCTTTGGATGTATCACCCACGTGCTGCACCTCTTTCAATCTTCTGATGGCTTGGAATGGCGTTCCAGATGGCAGTCGCGATGTCATCGAATGTGAGGTCGGGAGCCGACACGTCGCGACCGATGGCCCGGCGCAGCATCGTGCGCACGAGAGGCGGATAGAAATGGCGCAGGTCGAGCTGTAGGTTTGCGTGTGTCAGCGTCGCGCCACGCTCGCCCAACGTCCTGACGGCATCCAACACTGCCTCGTCGACGGCGCGCAGATCGAAATTGAGCTCATTGTTGAGCGAGCGGTCGTAGATCTCATAGCGCTCCTTGGCGCCATGGGGTTGCTCCCACAGCGCATCCGACAGAATGCCATTCAAATCGCCACGCGTCAGCGGAAGCGTCAGGCGCCGGAACGTGAGGCCATCTGGCCCGGCGTCGTCACAGGCGATGTCGAATTCTTTTCCGTCAGGTCCGCAGGCGATGAAGGCTGTGACTGCAGCTGTACGCTCATCGGGCCAGGCGACCAAAATGCGCAAGTGCTCTGCAAATTTGCGTGCAATGGCATGATAGTCGCCGTTGGTGCGGCCATCGAGAGCGACCTTAAATGCGACGTCGCCGCCCGAGTATTCATGGATGACAGCCCATGAGTCGTGCTCAAGAATAGTGATGCCTGTCTCATCAGGGTCGTCTGGAAGTTTGATTGCGAAACGCTCAATGTCAGCGATGGTCTCGACGGCGCGGACGACGTCATCAAGATCGGGGCCGCGCGCGATCAGCAAATCGATGCCGGCCAGAGCGCGCGAGATCATTGCTTTGCGGCTCCATCGTCGTTACTCGGCGACTCCAGATCCTCGGGCACCGGGTCGACGACGATCGCAGTGAACTCGCGCTCATTGAACCGATCCGTCAGTATGCCTGAACTGCAGCACCACTCGATGGCCTCTGGCAAGCTCGGGCCTATTGCGAAAATGCCCTCGCTGTCGCGCGGCAGTACGAAGATATTGCAAGGCAGGTGCGGATGAAAGATCAACTCATCGCCATTGACAGTGTCTGCAAACACGATGCTCTCCAACACCTTATCCTTCGACAAGACAGACACGCCGCGATCCCAAAACCAATATTCCGCAATTCGAGCGCGCCATTCGGCAAGTTCCCTTGCGACGCGTTGAGGCGGATAGACACGAATGAAGCTGCCTCCGAGTACTCCCTCCCCGAACATCTCCATGTACTCAGTATATCCGTGCGGAAATCGCACGCCGAGTTGCCGTTCAGCATCCTCGACCGCTTCCCGTGGGATCGGACGGCAATCTCCCCGGACCTCGACATCCTGGTACATGATCGTCATTGCTGCCGCCCCGTCTTATCTCTGATCCAATCGGAGAACGTGCGGCGCACTGTTGGATCGCCCTTGGCCACAGAATCGATCGCCGCGAAGACGCTTTTGAGCTCGATGGCTTTCTCGATGATGTCGCGTCGCGCGAGGGCTGGAAGCTCATCGGCATAATAATATGCCTCCTCGCTATTCCGAGTGGGTTGAGCGGTCGGATGGCGGCTTGATCCTGATGGCAGAGCGTCGCTGACGGGGCGGGCGGCGGTCAAGGTCGCGCTCTTCAGCGCGCCCCACTTCCTTCAAGTGGGGCTTGGCCTTGAGGGCCGGCCGAACCGTTGGCACACTACGAGCCAGGATCGATCCTCAACCCCGGCTCCGACAATGCGCGACACACAGCTCCTGCAACTGGCTCTCAGCATCAACTCGCCGTGGTTCGTCGCGGCGTCCAACTTCGACGCGGAGAAGAAGCGGCTCGACATCGAGGTCGACTTCAAGGCCGGCGCGCGTTTCTCCTGCCCTGACTGCAAAGGTGCGGATTGCCCGGTCCACGACACGACCAAGAAGACGTGGCGGCATCTCGACTTCTTCCAGCATCAGGCGTTCCTGCACGCGCGTACGCCGCGCATCAATTGTACCACGTGTGGCGTCAAGCAGATCGACGTGCCGTGGGCGCGCAAGGGCTCCGGCTTCTCGCTGCTGTTCGAGGCGCTGGCGATGACGCTGATCATGCACATGCCGGTCGCGGCCGCAGCACGCATTCTCGGCGAGCACGACACCAAGCTTTGGCGCGTCGTGCATCACTACGTCGAAGCAGCAGTCGACGAGATGGATCTCTCCGCTTTGCGGCGTGTCTGCATTGACGAAACCGCCGCAAAACGCGGGCACAACTACATCACGCTGTTCGTGGACATCGACGCGCGCAAGGTCGTCTACGTTGCGGAGGGGCGCGGCGCCAAGACCATTGAGCAGTTTGCGGATCATGTCGATGATCACAACGCCGATGCCTCGCGCATCAAGGAGGTTTGCATCGATATGAGCGGCGCCTATATCGCAGGCGTTACAGAAAACCTCACCGAGGCCGAGATCACCTTCGATCGCTTCCACGTCATGAAGCTGATCGGCGACGCCGTCGACAAGGTGCGCCGTATCGAGACGAAAAGCCGACCCGAACTGAAGGGCAGCCGCTATCTCTGGCTCAAGAACGACGCGAACTTGTCAGCGGCGCAAAAGGCCGAGCGCGGATCGCTCGCCAAGGCCAATCTCAAAACGGGCCGCGCCTGGGCCATGCGCCTCGCCTTCCAGGACATCTACAAGGAACCGAGCCGCCGGTGGGCCGAGTTCATGTTCGACCGCTGGTGCTCATGGGCAAAGCGCTCGCGGCTCGAGCCGATGAAGCAGGTCGCGACGACATTGATGCGCCATGCCGACGGCATTCTCGCGTGGTTCGACAGCCGCATCGCCAACGGCCTCATCGAGGGCATCAACTCACTTGTGCAAGCGGCCAAAGCGAAGGCGCGCGGCTACCGCACGCTGCGCAACCTCACGGCCGTAACCTACCTCGTCGCCGGAAAACTCCAGCTCAAGCTACCCACTTGAAACAGCGGGGAGCCAATAATATTTGGGGGCCTGACTGCCCGGCGCATTGACCAGCCAACCGACGAGCCGCCCGCCGCGAGGCGAGCCAGTATAGAAACCTTGCGGCGTCCAGATCACCCATTCATCGCTGTCGCCATGAAACAGCGTGGCGATCAATTCGCGAGTCTCCAGGTTCCACAGACGCACCGTCTGGTCGCCGCCGCCGCTGATGAGCAAGCCCGAACCCGCGTGCGCCGCGAGTGACCAGACCTGCCCATCGTGCCCGACGAATTCTCCCACGGACGTTCCGTCCAGTTGGTATTTTTCGAGGTGGCCGTTATCGCCACCCGACAAGATGTGCTTGCCGTCGGGTGCAAAGCCGTAGCTCGTGTGTGTGTAACCGTTGGTCGGTTTCCGCTCGATGGTTTGCACGAGCTTGTCAGCTGCCTTGAGATCGAGGAGCACGTCCTTGTAGCCGAACTCACCGCCGCGCCGGGAAGAAAGCGTCAGCCGTTCGCCACGCTCGCCTTTTGCCGTCGTCGAGAGGCCACGATGCCGGGCAAAACGCTCGGTTCGCGAGGGAAGACCCAGCGATGTCCGCCAGAACCAAGGCCCGCGCGGTAGACCGAGACTGTGTGTGATGGGGCCACGGGAACCCGGCGTCTCGACCTTCCAAGTCCGTCCCCAACCGATCGAGTGACCATCCAAGCTCACGTCGACCGACCAGACCTGACCGCCACCCCCTTTCAGGATCTTCTCCGTCTTGCCCGTCTCGAAGTTCCAGATGTGGATTTCGCCGCCCTTGTCGCCCGTCGCAACCAGGCTGCCGGCGGGCAGGACCCGAGACACGGCGACGGCGGAGTCTTTCTGCGGGGCATAGACGGAAACTTTCGCCCCATCTTCGATACGCCACGCTGTCGGTCCCTCGACCAACTCGCCCTTGTTGAAGGTTCCAGCGATGACGATGCGGCCGGTGGGATCGAACGCCAGACCGCCGATCCGGTTCGACATGGTGATGAGGGTCTTGATGAACGCCCCGGTCTTTTGATCCCAAAGGCGGATTTCACCATCGTGATCGGCCGATGCGATGACGTCGCCGAGCGGCGAAACGGAGACCCGGAAGGCACCGGATTTGTGCCCTGTCATTGCCGCGATCATGCGGCCGTCCGTCGCGTCCCAAAGGCGGAGCGTCCGGTCTTCCGAACCCGTCACGACCCGCTGACCATCGCTCGTGAAGGCGGCGCGGTAGATGCTCTCGCCATGCCCACGGAACGTGTTGAGTGGCGAACCGCTTTCAAAGTTCCAAAGCACGGCAGTATCGTCGATGCTCGACGACAGGAGACGCGTACCGTCGCTTGAGAAGGTGAGGCTGAGGACGGGCGCATCATGCCCCGCCGTCAAGGCGCGCGCGAATTCTCCGGTCGTGGTATTGTAGACGCGGATGTTGGCGCAGGTTTTATCCCGGCAGAGTGGCCGGTTGTCGGCCGCGACCGCCAGCCATTTCTCATCGGGGGACAACGCCAGCGCATAGATGCGGCCATAGTGATCCTCGCCGGCGGGAACACGGATGACGCGCTGTGTCGTGCCCTTTGGCCAATCCCACACCCGGATGACCTTATCGTCGCCCCCCGAAAAGAGGGTGCGGCCGTCTTTTGAAAATGCGAGCGCCCGGACCGTTGAAGAGTGCCCGCCGGTGTCAAGCATGAGAAAGGGATCGGCGGGGTTAGCGCGGATAGGTTGGGCTTGCGCGATCGTGGGCGCTGCAAGCGCATAGCCAAACACCAGCCCCATCACGGACAGGAACGAATGTATGCTCAGCATCATAGATAACATGAACTGCAATGGGCGCCCTCTCAGCGCTTGGCTTGAGCCGCGGCAGCGGCATGTTTGGTCGCGAGCCAGTATGTAAACGTCACCATGTCGACGACATGGATTGCGAAGGCCATGGCTTTGTCCTGCGGCCCGCAAGGTGCGGCACACGTAGCCGGGAAAACGCCCGGCTTTGTCGTATCGATCGCGACCTGCTCGATGCGGCCCGGCACGGCGTCAGTCTTGATGCCTAGCCCCGGCACCTCGAATGGGCGGATGTCGTCGCTCGACGTCACGTAAAATCCAACGCTTGCATTCAGCGGCACGACCAGATCCGTCAATGGCGGCACGGGGGGTGCAACGGTCGAATTGCTTTTGTTGAGAACCGGCAGGGCCAAGCTCTTCCCCTTCGTGTACACGACCGATAAATCCCACCGCCCCGTTTTGGCCGTCGCCGTGACCATCCAATCGGGGCGTGCCTTAACGGCATCGCTGCGCAGAAGGTCGAGAGCCTTCTCGAATTCCATCTCGATCGCTTTGTCACGTTCCCGAGGGGCCGCCGCTGCGGCTAGGCGGTTCGGCCCGAAGCCAACGGCTGTCAGGCCCATCGACAAGGTTAACAGTAACGCGATTTTACGTTGTTGATCCATGGGGTTGAGGCTATCACTACTCGGATGAGAAGTGAACCGATGATCGAAGCCGCGAACGCGCCGAGACGGCCTATAGCGCTTGGGTCGGGAGGCAACGTTAAAGGTTGGAGGAGTGCGTTGGCGGCATGCCTCGGGTTCGTCGTGGTGTCGCTGCTTTTGATGCCCGCCATCGCGCACGCCACTGACAAGGCGATGGAGGCTCACGCGTCGGGCGACTTCAAGCGGGCCTACAAGCTCTGGCGGCCACTGGCGGACAAGGGCGAGCCAGTAGCACAGTTTAACATCGGTTCACTTTATGAGCACGGCCAAGGCGTCGCCGTCGATCTGGTCAAGGCCACCGACTGGTACCGCAGGGCGGCGTCGCGTGGTCATGAGGTCGCGCAATTCAATCTCGGAAACATGTATGACGATGGGCGCGGCGTGCCACGCGACCTGACGCTCGCGATGCAATGGCTGCTCAACGCCGCCAATCAAGGCTTCGCACCTGCGCAGTTCAACCTCGCGATGAAGTATCATCACGCCACCGAGGTTCGCGATCCCGCAAAGGCCGCGGAATGGTACGCGAAAGCCGTCGAGCAAAATCATCTCTCAGCGATGGTCAATCTCGGCACACTCTACATGGCAGGAATGGGCGTCGCGAAAGACGACGTGCGCGCTGCTCAGCAGTATATGCGCGCCGCCACACAGGGGCATGCCCTCGCGCAGTCTTATCTTGGCGACATGTATCGGTGGGGGCGAGGTGTCGAGCAAGATCACGAGAAGGCAGTCTATTGGTATCGTGAGGCTGCGGAACGAGGCGAGTGCGAGGGATTGCTCAATCTTGCGAACGCCCACATGCAGGGTCGCGGCGTCTTCAAAGATCGGGTTCTGGCGTACGTCTTTGCTACGCACAATCCGAAGTCCCAGACCTGCGATCTGCCCGCGCGTGGCAGATTGGCCGAACAACTCGGCGGCCAACTTTCAAACGCTCAGCGTACCGAAGTCGCTGAGATCATTGCCGAGTGGGATGCCAGCAAGGCGATTCCCGTTCGCAGCCGGACAGGTGGACCATGATGATGCGATTCTTCATGCCGATTGCGGGTGTGCTGGCGGTGTTGCTGTTCTCGGCGACCCACGCCGGCGCCACCGACCGCGGGCTCGAAGCTTACTGGGACCGCAACTACCCGCTCGCACTGAAAGTCTGGCGGCCGGCGGCTGCCAAGGGCGATCCAGCGGCTGCGTACGGCATGGGACTCTTGCACGAACTGGGACACGGCGTCGAAACGGACTTGGGTGTTGCCGTCTCGTGGTATGAAAAAGCAGTCGCCGCGAATAGTGCGCCGGCTGCTGTGCGTCTGGCACAACTTCACGCCGAAGGTCGAGGGGTTGCGCAAGACGATGTCCGCGCCACCGCGCTCTTCCGCTTAGCCGCCATGCAAGGCAGCCGCCTCGGCTTATTCAAATCAGCCGAGGCGTACCGCGATGGGCGTGGCGTCGCGGCCGATCCCGTCCTCGCCTATGCGTACGCCGAATTCAATCCGCGCCGACATACGAAGGGCCTCGATCTAAGAGACCGCACCGAACTCGCCAAAGCGCTCTGGGCGACATTGACGCCTGAGCAGCAAGAGGAGGGCAGCCGTCTGGCCTTCATGCGGGTGATCCCTGAGACAAGCGAAACGGGCTCGAAGCGTAAATGACATGTGCACCTCCCCTCGCGCGCTTCAAGGTCGGCGATCGCGTCATCAAGAACGCCGGCACTTGGGTGGTGAACGCTTTCGACGATTGGGGACGCGGCATCGGGGTTGGCATCGTGGTTGAGCCGCCATTCTATCTCGAGCCCGAGATGGTCGATGTTCGGTGGCCGCACGGACGCTGCTTCGAGACCGTCGTTGGGCTATTGCCAGCGCCACCGATTGCGGCTCGTGTGGCGGGGACGTTTGCGTTCCGAAAACCCGGGCAATTGAGGAGCGATGAAACAGTGCTGCCACAGGAACCAAAGGGGCTGGATGTTCTCATCGGCCGTGGTCCTTCACTCCTGGCCCTCATCGAGGCGGTTATGGAATTTACCGACATTCCGTTCTCGGCCATCAAATCGCCTGACGATCCCGACGAGGTCGCCACAACAATCATTGGGCTGCCGATCTGGGCGGTCATTCATCGATATGAGGATGGAGACTTCGGCCACAAGGTCGCGTTCGATGCTATGGCCGCGATGGACTTCCGACCGATCGCGCGCCAACTGGCATCGCGGCTCGATGTCTGCGTCGCCTGGCCTGACGAGAGTACACTCAGCGCGACGGCAAGTATCCTTCACCGCCCCGGCAGTTTAGAGGATCGGGTTTCGATCGACGACAGCGCTGTAGACGGATTTGTCATTGTGGCAGCAGCACGGGCGGGATGCTTCGGCATGAGCGATGCAGTCGACGCCATCACAGAAGTTCGCAAAAGGCGCCACTTGCATCAGTGCATTATGAAGGTGTTAGAGGTGACGACGCCCTTGAAGTTTCGCGGATGCTTCTTGGCGCTTGCGCTCGCTGCATTGTTGGGTGCGGCGGCCAACGCCGCTGCTGAACCGCGGATACCCGTCGAATTCAAACGCTATTGGATCGACCCGGTCGCGGCGTTCGCTCGTGAGAACAGCAAGACGCGCCCGGATTATTTCGAGTTTGCGGGCTCTATTCCGTTTCTGTTCACGAGCTTCTACGCCGAACGGCTCAAACAAGTCGTGTTTGCCTGGGATCCGACCGAAGTGGGCGCGCCGCGATTCGATCCGGAGAGACCGCTCGGGCAAAAGGACCTGATCGCACAACTCGCACAAGCAAATCCAGCGCACTGCTGAAGATGAACCCTGAGCATCAGAAATTTCTGGCGCGCGGCTACGTCCAAGTGATGTTCGCGCTCGGCGCACTCCTTGAGCATGGCACCTTGCCGCCGGGCACCTACGTACCCAAGAACGTGTCGAGCATTGCGTTGCGCGAGCAGATGCGGCAGTCAGATGGCACGCTCATTCCCTTAATCGATCTCAATCTAAACGAACAAGGTGGGTTCGCGTTCACCGAGACGGCATCGAGCACTCCTCAAACACATGGTCTTCGACTGGCCCAACAAGAGCGCTGCGGAAGAGTTGCTCGCTGGTGGCCTGTTTCCTGGGCCGCGTGTCGATCCGAAGCGGCCCTATGGCCCGCGTTCAAATTTTCAAGCGGATATGGCGACAACCTGAAGGACAGGCGGCGCTGCAGCAGAAAAATGGGCAGTCGTTCATGGCAGAGATGCCACGACGGGACTTATACGAACCTGCATCGTCAGATGCTGTTCGCGCTGCAGGTGTTCGTCGAGAACGCCGAACTGAGGCCAGGATCATACACGTGGGCAAAGCCATGAGTTTGGATGTGCGGAGCCAAGCTCGGCCGACTGCGGCTCAATCTCAGTCGACGTCGCCTACTCGCTGCGTTCGGAGCCTTGTGTTCGCCAGCGGCGCGGTAGCCAGGCGCAAACGAAGGGCGGACGCTGCGATGCCGAGTAGAAAGGGACGAGGCCGCGTCGAGCCGCTATTCCGTCCAGAGAGGACGCGCACGACGTCATTACCAAATACTGCATGGGCACGGTCGATGAACCACTGACGCCGAAGCAACGTGACATTCTGCTGTCCCGGCTTCTCCCGCAGATGTGGCTTGCGCCAAGTGACGCAGCCACAGAAAAGCTCGGAAGACACGCCTCGGCGGGGCACCGGATTTACCCAAAGGCACGGCTTGGCCGCAGCGAACGGCCGATCCAGAACGTGCGAAAGCCGCCGCCGGCGGACGCTTCCCCAATCCCTGGGTCGTCCGCCAATTGGCCGAGACCGTGCCGTTTGAGTTCATCGGCCAAATTGAGCTGCCCGACGCATCCTATTTTCCCAAACGCGCACACGGCTTGCCATCGACGGGCCGCCTGCATTTTTTTCTCGATGTCGCCATGCTGATGCATGATCCCGCGGGCGGCCCGCAAGTCTGCACGGTGATCTACGACACAGTCATCAGTCGATGGCCTGGAACGGCTCGCCATTCCCGCAAAATTCGGCGAGATGGAAGCGTGGTGGCGCGCACCTGATCCGGGCCAGGCCAAGGTTCGCGAAGACACTCTGAGCATGCTCCAAAAGATGCTGCGGGACTTCGAGGCCAAGGGGCAGAAGATGGAGGCGCAGGGAGCCCGTGACGCGCTCAAAGAGATCGGCGAAGCGCTGCCGCCGCCTGATCCCAAGCAAAAGAAGCCGTTCGTGTACCCGCCGCGCGCCAAACGGATCGAGCCGCTGCTGGTGCTGCCGAAAGGACAGCACAATCGAGTTCCAGCTCGACGCAGAACTCAGGTCATTCGCGGGAAATCAAGTGGGCAGATACGACCACCATTACAGTCTGCTGACGTCGAACGATACTGGACCGTTTGATGCTGGGCAGCAGCAGGAACTATCAGCGCCAAGCGTGGGCCCTGCGCGAAGCACGCCGCCAGCGCTTCATGGGCCCGCCCGAACCGGAGCAGGACGACCCGCGTTTTGACGCAGTGTCGAAGAGCGATCTTCCGCCGTATCCCTGGAACGACGCGCAGACGCAAGAGGCGGCGCGCAAAGCCGGCGCTTGGCAGATGCTGCTCCAGGTGTCGATGGCTGATCTTTCGCAGGAGAACACCGAAGGCACGGTCTATTTCCTGATCCACAAGGACGATCTGGCCAAACAAGATTTTTCGCACGTAACGGTCATCTATCAGCAGACGTGACGTAGCACGATGTCTCTCCTGAAACAGAGCCTGATTTCGGAGCTAACGGGGTTGTCGCCGTCACTGCGCTCAATCATTGAGGAGGTGTATGTGGAATTCGCCCGCTACAAGGTCGGCATTCCACTTGGCGTTTGCAAGTGCAACGTCTGTTGCAGCGACGAACACGAAACGCTGCTGGCGCGAACACCGTTACGCGAGATTTCTTCCCAGCTCCTGTCTGAGTATACCAACTCGGCGCATGGCTACAGTGAAGCAGCGGACGGTCATGTCCTCAGATACTTCCTGCCGAGATACTTCGAGCTCATCGCGCTCAATGATCCGCCAGACAATGGCGACCTCTGGCAATGCTTGGCGAGGCTCGGCACGGCCGACTACCGGCGGAAATGGCCGGCGTGTGAAGCCGACGTCATCGACCGGTACTTCGACGCACTCCTGATCGAGAAGCTCGGCGATGTGGCGCTGGTGGAGTGGCCGGTGGGCAAACGGCTTCTCTTTCCAATTAACGATCTCGTCGAGATGATGATCCTTGGCGGTGGCGATATTGATCGCATCCTCGCTGCATGGCAGCGTGGCCCAGAGCCCGGCGCCTCGGTGCATCTTGCCGCTCTTGCCAGCGAATTGACATATAGTGGCGGGGGAATGGTGCTGTCGAGTGTATTCCTATCGGGTAAGCATGACGCGGCTTGCCTTCTGATAGGCCAGTTCGTCTGCCGACCCGAGACGCTGGCGCGGCTTGAGAAGTCATTTTTCGATCTTGCGGATTGCCCTGACTTGCAAAAGATTGTGTCCGATGGTCACGCACACATCGAGTCTCTTGCGCCGTGCCGCCAATGATGGCCGCGTGGTCGGCCATCCGCAGATCTTGAAAACGGAGACGAGAATACGCGCATGCCCCAAGAACTCTGCGGAATATGCGGCCGCCTCATGAATGTGGAGAGCGACGACCTCTCAACCGATTGCGGCGGTCATTGCTGGGGATGTGTGGGCGAAATCGAGGCCAACAAAGGCTTCGAGCCATCAATGGCCGTCGTGTTGGACGAGTGGCGGCGCGGCTTACGCCCGAATTGGCGTCCATCGTCGTTGACGCTCAACCCGACTTTTGCAGAACTCCGCGAGACCCCATTGCATCTCGTGATGGGTGCGCAATGGGAACCCTATTACGCGCAGATGTCGCCCTATTTGCGCAACGCGCGGCGCGACATACGCGAAATGGCCATCGAGCGTTTGATGATGGCCGTATTCCGCTCCGAAGCGCGGCATCGAAAGACAGAGGATCGAGTTGTCTGGCTGCTGGGCGAAATCGAAGCGGTCCATCGCCAGTATACCGATGTGCTGTCGGAGTTCTTGCGCGGACTGCGTTGGCATGGGGATGATGATGACTTCCCATCGATCCTTCTACCGTGGCTGGACAAACTGGAAGCGCAACCACCGGCCGGAGTTGATCCCGGCCTCATTCGCGGAGCGCGCATCCTGATTGCACCCCGACGTCAGGACGATGCGCAGCAGATGGCAGACTGGATTGCGCACCTCGACGATACGTCCAATTGGGTGCGGGGGTGTGCCGCGCGGAACCTTGCGACGGTTGTCGATGACGACGATGACAAGCAACTTGTCGAGTTGATCGCGGCCCGCGAGATCGCCCGCCCGGGCGTTGCTGGCCCGTTTGCCGGTGAGTTCTTACTCCGGGTTGGAGTACGGGCCCTGGCGCGACGCATCACGCATGGCGGACTGGATGATGGATTTTCTGGAACGCCGGCAGGGCCCGGCGCCAGAGACGACATGCCCTTCAATGATATCGAGTTCTATCTGCATGAACTGTGCAGCACGTCACCCGCACATGATGCAGCGCATGCTCGATGGCGGCTTCATCCGCCTCGCCTATATGACGGCGACCGAGGAACGCGGCGCCGTCGATGGGGTGAAGCCGATCCTTGAACAACTGGCACGCGTCGATGACCAACAAATCGCCACTGCCGCTGCGCATCACCTCAATCATCACTATTCCTAGGACTCACGACCGGACCTACCCATGGCATCCATAGAAGTTACTGAAGACGGAGGCTCCATCTTTCCCACCCGCATCGATCATCGCATCGACGAAGGCCATGATGCCATCACCGGCGACGGGCTCTATCACTACAATTATCTTGTCTATGACTTTGACCACCCTGCTGGCGCAATTCTGGCACGCAGCTATCTCGATGAGATCGAGTCAGTCGCATTATACTGGCCGCAGGGCGTGACGGAACACGATCCCATCGCGATGAAGGTGATTGCCTTCCTATCACGGCGTTACGCTAAGCTTTCAGTCCTCGGGGCCCAGGGCTATCTCGATCTCGCGCCACAGAGGACGCGCTAGTCATGTTTCAGGGGCGCTATGTGCGATGGAATCCAATCGCAACTCTTGAAGGTCAGCGGATGTTTGGCGCCGCCGTGCACGACGATTGGGAAGGATTTCGCATCTGGCTCGAACCCGAGCGCGGCGGCATGGTGATTGTCTCATTCCCGTCTCATCTCTTCTACGCGAACTCATCGGAGGGGCGGCGCCTGAGCGCCGTGGAGAACCCGGCTGATATGAAATTTCCGCATGTGTTCTGGATTGTCGAGAATTCGTCTCTGACAAACGAATTCAGGCGGCAGGCGGCGGGTACCGCCGACGATCTCGCCATCACGCACTATGCGTTCTTGACCTCGACTGACAGCATCGATGTTCTGGCCACCGGACCGCCATTGTTCCGTGAGGCGGAGCAATGAAACGAAGCCAGGCCTCTCCGCGCTGCAAACGGGTCACTATCGCCGTCGGACAGCATGGGGTATGCCATGCCGCATCTCGAGGACGAACTGGTCTGGATCAACGACATAGGGCGCAAGACGATCCCGAAGGCTCACATTGGCATCGAGATCCACACCGAGAAATTCCTTCGCGTTGCTGCCGTCGAAGTAGAACATCGATATCGAGTCGAAGTGCACGCCTGTGACGCGCGCGTTGAAACTGTACTTGAAATCGTGTTCCCCGGCATAGGCCAACGCGATCCTGCCCGACCAGTCGACAGCGTAGCTTCCGTCAGCACTTCTATTCATCGCGATATGATGATCGGCCACGGCATCATGTCCCAGCAGGTAGATTCCGAAAGCGTTGGTCTCGAAAAACGTCGCCATGTCGACCGGCAGTGGATCGGCGATGAATTCGTGGGCGGGGCGATCGAGATCGAATGGCGCTCGGCCGTCCGAGGCGACGATGCCCGGCGCCAGGCTGCTCATGCTCGGACCAATGGTACAGGCGTGAAAATTGTTCCAGGCAATCTTGGATTGCCAGTCGGACTTGGTGAGCTCCTCGTCCTCTCGATCTCTCGGAATGATGTGCGTCCCGTCATCTTCATAGTAATCCGCAGATGCAAGCTCGAATCGAGGGCTAGCCCTCTGCGTGGGTGAAGGATCGCCCCCCACATGAATGACGCCACACGATGCCCGTTCGGCCATGGATTGCCGGGGAAGAAAATGCGTCCCTGTACGTCGGTCACGGCGCGGGTCCTCATGTCGATGGCGCAAAGGCCGGATTTTCGCACGCGAATTGGGCAAGCTCCTCGATCCACATGCCTCGGTCTACCGACGACATCGGTTCATTGCCCAACTTGCTCCCCGATGCGCTCCAGCAACGGCGCGACGTGGATGAGCATGAGCGCTACCGCTTCGCGCCTGTCGTCCGACATGCGCTTCAAGAAGTCCCAGTCGTCACTGAGCTTGCCGATGCCGAATTCTGCGGGATCTACGAGCACGTCGAACTTGTCCGGTGACATCACATGCCAGTAGTCGTCCTGATCGAGGCTGACACGTCTGATGCCGAGGTCGATCTCGATATGATCGAGGATCAAATTGATTTTTCGGCGCAACGCTGCAATGTCCACTTCGGTCGTCATCACGCGTCAACTCCTGGCCGCCCGGGTCGCTTCTGCTGATCGCCAACAATGTTCATGTCATTCTGTCCCAAACGCTGGATCGCCCAAGGCCGCGAGTACTTCTGCGTTTGGCGTGACCGACCGAATAGCTCACGGTGACGGTGACACCCTTCATGGCCAGAACTTTCTCTGCCTCGCTGGAGCGGCTGGAAACGATGCGTTCGCGGCGGCCGCCAGCGAAACATTGATGTTCTGGAACAGCGCCTCCGAGATGCGGTCGTAGTCGTCCTGTCTGCTGCCGACGAAACCGACATCATTCCAAGAGCCCATGCCGCCGAACACCCAAGACCCTTGCGCCGCGGAAAGCAACTTTGCCGCACCAACCGGCAGCACGTCTTTGGGCGCAAGATCATGTAGGTCCGGCGCGGCGGACGCTTTGAGGACATCTAGGCCGCGATCAAAGATCTCGGCGAAATGGGCGACGTCCTCGTGGGCCATCGCAAACGCTTTCGCCTCGTGCAGGACGGCGGCCAAGCTCCGCGCCTGCTCTTCGCACGACTCCCGAGCTATCAGCGGCGTTTGCTGTCCCTGTGCGAGCCGGCCATACGTCACACGCCAGATTCTCTGCTGCGGATGATCGCGATCGCCGATCTCCCATCTTGCAGCCCAAAAGTCGGAGCCACGGGGAAGCACGCATTCGATTTGCCACTGCCCGCCACCAACAAAGGCGACGGCATGCCGATCCGGCATGTGAGGATTAATTGTCGACTGCTGTGACAACCGCATACCGGCGCACTTGTCGCTTTGCAAGGCGCGATACCAATCGCTGGGCGTATCGGCATAGGGCTGCTCCAATAAACCCGAAGTTGCCTTTTGGAGATCGACGAACCGCACGTGTTCATTGAACTTGAATAACGTGCTCGACGGATCGAAGAATCCGGACCATTGCCCCGATAGAAAGGCATTGCCAAAAGTCACGAGCCCAATCAGTTGAGCAATTTCACCGTTCATTGAGCAGGCTCGGCATCCGGATCCTCGCGCTTCACGCCTATCCTTTCGGTTCCACTCATGGTAGGTCAACCTCGGTTCACGGCAAGACCTTACAGCGCAGCACTTGCTGCTCCCATTCCGCAAACGCCGTCGGTTCCAAAATGCGCACTTCCATAGCCATATCGGCGTGCTTAGGGCCAGACATTGGTGTCGCTCCGCCTGTGAATGTGCCGGATTTGGTTGTTTCTAGTGCAACCGTGCTCAAGCGGCCGGGACTACCACTGACCAGGACGCCCAGTGATGGAATGCTGAGCTCATGAATGACGTCGTCGGACGTCACGATCAATTCGACGCGCTTGCCTTGCGGCAGGATCAGCGGACCATCTGCGGTGCAGGTTCGCGGAGTGGCGCGACCTGCCGACGCCTCACGATACTCGAATTGCCATCCATATTGGCGTCCCTTCACCGTCACGGAAAGATCGCTCGGCGGCGGCTGCGTGGCATTCTTCTGTAGCAGGGCCCACGCTTCCGGGTGCTTCCGCTTGAGTTCATCGAGGACCTTGTCGAGATTGCAGTTCATGCGCTTCATGCGCTCTAAAAGCGGGACGATCTGATCAGGATCGCGCTGGATGGCATCCAAAGAGCAAGGATCGGTGTCTTGCCCCGCAGCCGGCACCGCACCGCACGGCGCAAGAAGCATAATCGCCGTGAGCCCCCAGACAGCGCGGACAGAGCCCGTCGACATACGCGTCATATCCGTCACTCCCCAGATCGGTGGATCAGAAACCACCAGCCAAAGAAAAACACGCCGAGCGCGCCTGTGATCGCACCGAGCGCCGTGCCGATCCGCCGTGCGGTCTCCGCGGAGTTCTGGCCGATCGTGAGCGTCAGACCAATCATGAGCCCCAAGAGACCCAGAACAACCAAGCTACCGAGAATGCCAACACGAGTTGATTTTTTCACAACCACAATCCCAGCTACTCGAGCCGCAGTAGAAGCCTAATCTCCCTTGCAGTCACCGCTATCGTGTGATCGAAATAGCCTAGATTTGATCCAACCGAAAGCCGGACCTGCAGCCTCGCAACGGCTCTCGACACAGCTTCAGCCCGCAACTTGGAGCCGTAATCGCTCGTCATGGCAGAGCCCGCTCTCCTCACAGCCTACATTCCCATGTCACAGGAAGATCTACGCAGACTTCCTCAAATCAACGGCACCGACCTATGCCCGCGCCGTCGCCGATCTCGTGATCAACAACAGTGAAGACTGGCTGATCTTTCGGCATCTCAAGGCGGAGCAAGCCTTCTACCTCGCCTTAGTCTTCCGCTGGGAAGACCGCGCAGAGGACATCATCCAGCGACCATGCTTCCAGGCGCTAATCGGCGCGACCGCCACTCATCCGTCCGGGACGCAAGGGCGTGTACTCATCTCGGCCGGCGCGATGAATTTCATGGAGGACGAGATCGACGCGGCGTTCACACTGACCGCATCGGGCGCAGAGCGCTCCGATCCCGTCGACATCGAGGAGAAGGAGGCATTCGACACGCTACTCAACAAATACTTCTTCGCAACCAAGCCCTCCGAGCGGCCCTATCAAGAAGCGATGCTGCAGCCGTCGACGCTTGATCCGGTGATCACGAAGAGGGCGCTGGCACTGATGGAGGAGCATCGCCGCCGCGTCGCCATCGAACGCGTGCCTCATGCGACACCCTTGCAGCCCGTGCGCTTATTCGAGCGTTATCACTACAACGGGCACTTCGTGGTGTTTCGCGAGGCCGGCCACGGGATGAGGCCGCTGCCGGGGTTCGATGCGGCGACGACCGTGCAGCAGCCCTGGGGCGCCAGCGATGCCCGTCATGTTGCAGTTCGCGGCAATGTTATCGAAACCGATCCCGCCAAGTTCCGTGTCATAAAAATCCCCGTCAGCGAAGGCGAAGCATTCTATCGTGACGATACGCACGTCTACACGCCCGATTGCCGCCGCATCGAGGGCGCTGATGCCAAGACTTTAGCGTTCGTCGGCGGGATGTTCGCGCGCGACAAGCACCGCTGGTATGCACTCGACGGACGGTCATGGCCGACATCGGCCCAGAAGCTCGTGTCGACGTCGACGCTCTACTACACCCGCAACACGTTTCTGATCGGCGACCGCGCCGTCTACATGGGCACGATGCGCCTGCCCGTCGATGCGGCGACGTTCACTGATCAAGAAGCTCGAACTGCATTCGCAAACCACGTCCGCGACATGTCGCTCGCCTGGTGTGCCGACAAAGATGGCGACCTGATCATCTGCGATGGCTGTTCTCCGCCGGCCCTGTCATTGAACGCACGGACGCAGCCGCAAGCCGCTGTGGGACGCATTCGTGCGTCGTGAGCGAACGCCAGAGCTACCCCCGCGAATGGACGGCGATCGAGGCCATCGACGACGCGGCGCCAAGCAAACCGCGACGACGCGGACGAGCAGCGGCGATTCGTGCGTTCGCGGAGCGATGGCTCGCCGAACACTTCGATTTCTTTCTGAGCGAACACCCATTCAATCGATCGTTCTGGCAAGCGATCCAACGCTACATGTACGCCTGTCGGCATCTCGGCCAATACGACGCCATGATCCAAATCGCAGCGCGCATCGAGGCGCACGCCTGGATCAATCCTTACATTTTTCACCACACGGCCTGCGCCTATGCCGCACGGGGTAACGTTCGCCGCGCTGTGAATGAGGTGCGGCGCGCATTGACGTTTGGATATGATCGGATCGACGAGATGTTCGCCGATCCTGACTTAGCAAGTCTGGCGGGCGACGCCGAGTTTCTGTCACTCAAGGCTATCGCGCGGCCAATCGCCAACGTCCGCAGGCAATTCCTACCGCTCGAACTGTTGCAGTATCTGCAAACGCTCGAGGACTCACCGCACTTAAGGGGATTTCACGACACACTCGGTCTACAGTTTCATGTGCCAACAGCTGCCCAAATCGGCGCGGCGTTCGGGAGTGATCCCGCGGCGGAAGCGGCATACCGCGCTTCGTGGCTCGCGGTCAGCAAGGCTATCGTGAGAGCGTCGAAGCTACCTGACGGACCACCTTGGATCGACGACGACTTCTACCTCAAGATTTGCGAACTACCCGAGCTGCCGGCATGGATGCATCTGCTCGGGGCGGTCGCGCTGTTCGAAGAGGGGTGGTTCTGGGTGGACATCAAGTCGAACGACATCGAACCACGCAAAGAGTTTGCCCACGCGATCGATGCGCTTCGGCGCATGCGCGATGTGTTAGCGAAGCGATCCGTCCGCCGTGACCGATTCGGATTGGCAGTTGGTCTCGACCCACCCCAAGATTCGCGCCGTTCTACGCCCTGTCCAGAACGGCTTGACCCGTCGCTCCATCAGTCGTGTCGCACGAGCAACTTCTTGGCCACATCAATTGGATCGTCGTGGTTTGGATAGGTCGGCTCCATCGATGCCACGAGCCGCCATTGTTCGATCGCGTGCTGCTTCTGCCGACCTTGCAAATAGCAGTCGGCGAGGGGGCTCGAACTCATCGATCAACCCCTCCGCGTTGCCGAATTCCTGTCAAGATGACGTTGGCCACGGCGGTAACGATGACCAGATGTCCAGCCGTCAACAGCAGCGTCGGCACTGACGCACGTTCGACCACGAGACCAACTGCGAGCAACGCCAGAATTCCGGCGGTCGGCGCCCAAAGCGCGAAGCTGCCCTCCCTGCGCGCGTAAAGAAGCGTGAATCCGACAACGGACACCGTGAGCATCAGCAATCCGATCGGCTGATCCAGCGTCAGGCCCGACTGCACGCGATCCGGATCGGCGAACGCAAGCCCGCCAATGCTGACGACAACAGCGAGCCAAGGCACCACCAGCCCTGCCAATTGGATTGGCCAGATCAACGGCTCCATCTGACTGAACCCTAGCCTATGACGCGTCATGGCGAGACCGACGAGCGCTGCAATAGCCGCCAGCGTCCCAACAACGAGGCCCAGGATGACATCGGGAGCGGCAAAGCCCTGCTGCACAACAGCCTGCAGGCGAAGCGCATTCGGGATGATTTCGCTGACACCGGGCGCCGCTGCAAGAACCCAAAAACCGAATCCAACCCCCGATCTCTGGATGACGTGCGCAAGGATCATTGCCAGGGCTGTACCGCAAGCAAATGTCACCGAAGCAACCAAAGTAAAGGGCAGATCGGTTGCGATGACCAGACCGGGGACCTGCTGCAAGGCGACGCTGACACCGTAGCCTTGGAAGGCCGCGAAGATGAGAGCGACCGCGACAATCGGCAACGCGAACGGATTGGCGTGCCCACGATCTCTGATCCGCTGGGTCCATGGGTCCGGAAACACGAGCACCACCAATTCGGCCAACGTCAGTGCGGATAGCCACGGCACGAGGCCGATCGCCATGATCGATAGTCTGGCCCACGCCCCCGACATATCGACGCCAACTTGCAGAAGCTTGTCGACATCGACACCAGCGATTGGGACAGCGCTTGCCAGCCGATACGCCGCAAGCGCCGCCAAGGTTATGAGCACGCGACCGGAGTGCTTCAACGGCATGGCCGATTCGATCTCCTTCATTTGCCGTGCTCCTCGAACCAGCACCCATCATAGAAGCGGCGTTCCCACTTCAGGCTAAGGTCACCATCATCGTTGCCAAACACGGGCTCGCGCGGGTGGCGGGCGCTCGGGCAGCCATCACCGAGCGGTTCGAGCTTGCGCCCGAGCGCATGATAGAGCGGCAACATCGCGTCGTCGACGCCATGTTGCCCAGTGATCGGTCCTGCTCCGAGTTGAAACAGGATGCCGTTGTCCGAGACGCGGGCTTCAACGCCATCTGGCAAGTCTCTCAGAAGCGCGTCGGCCCCGCAAAGTGCCGAAAGGAACGGCTCCGCCAAGAACGTGAGCCAGTTTATGCCGGAAATCCACGTGTGGTTGAGATCTTGATCGTAGTCCGAAAACCACGACCGGAGCGGAGACGGACAGACATCTAGCGCCGGATACTTCAAGGCCACCGGCATAAGCAAGGGCAGCGCCTGTTCGTGGTTGTCGAAGTAGCCCGAAGTCGCCAATCCGAATCCGGCGATAACGCTGCGCATCGGCAAGCCCAAGATCGCCGTCCGCAACGCGTCGAGATCGAGGTCATGCCGCTCAAAGTCCGGCACGGCAATTGTCGCATCGAGCTGCACGGTTCGCGCGACCCTAAGCCGGAAACCGGTTGGCCCCTTAAACACCTTCGCAGTCTTGCCGCTCTTGAAGTCGAAGCCGATCCACCAGCGATCGTCGCTAGGAACCACACTCTTCAAGTATTGAAGCGGTTGCCAATCGGCAGCAGTGATCGACTTCCTTCGTCGAGCTTTGGCGCCAGCCCTATCGTTCATAATCAGTCGCTCGGCGTGGCGTTCCAAAATGGGTCTGAACACCTGAAACAACCGGTCGTAGGCTTGGATATGATCGAGCGGGTGGGAGTCATTCAATGAACCTTGACCGCTCAGCCTGAAGGCGGGCGTGGCGATGCCGCCCAACTCCTCCAAGCTATTCAGATCATTCGCTTGAAAAACCTTATCGTCATACCAACTAGCCATTCCATTTCCCGATGCTAGGATCCAGACATCCAACATTCGTTGTTTACGCAAACTACCCCGAGAACCGCGCAAGACCGTAAACATGGCAGATCACCATTTCCAACATGGCGAAGGCCTCGGCCCCATCCGTTTTGGCATGGCCCGCAGTGAGGTGATCGCCATACTGGGCGCGCCGAAAAAGCAGTACCGGTTCAGCCAGCAAACCACATCCTCAGACGAGCTGGATGCCGTCATCGATGCGGCTGGCATGGAAGGGCTGAAGTCACATTTGGCAGACATCTATCGCGGCCAGACGATCGACAGTTACAACAATGGCAAGATAGACAACTGGAACGGCGGCGGCCCTCTCAGCTACATATCAAGCGTCACGTATCTTGACGATACCGTTTCCAAAATCACGAGCCTTGATTGCAAGGGTCGGATCTTTTTCAAGACAATAGAACTGACTGCCGACACGCTCTTTGCCACCATCCGATCGCTGCACGCAGTGTCTGACGAATTGTATGTGGATTCGGACTATTTGTTTTTCGAGTAGCTCGGCATCATCGTGACACTCGATCCGCACAAGCAGCGCCTCATTGCGGTGACGGACGGACGAACGGAAGGGGCTCTGTTCGACGCGGAGGAGTACCGCTTCTTAGAGAAGGACGAACTTGAAGAGTACATCGCCGGCGAGGAACAGCGTAACGACAGATCGTGACGGCGCTACTGGTAAACGTCGACATCGATATCTGCCCCAACGGCTGCAGCAAACGCGATCATCTCACGCGGGATCAGGATCGACGGAACCCGGCAACTGCCGTCGACAATGATCGTCAAGCGCACCTGCCCGGCCCCCGCGATCTGGCGGATCAAGTGTTCCTTGCCGGCGAAAATTCGGGCGAGCCAAGCCCAATGGTCGCTCAATCCGGCATCTCGCGCCGCGGGCGTTGATCGCTTCGACCAAAACGGATCTCTTGGCAAGTTGAGCTCGGGTTTCCTCTCGCCGCGCTGCAGTGCCGTGTCTGGCTCGACGCCGAGCACGGCCGCGATGCGATCCAATGCGAGATCGGGATTGCGGATCAATAAGTCGATCTGCACGTCGTACTCCATCCCGATCTCCCATTCAGCCGATAACCTCTGAGGGTGCCTGCGAAGTCGTAGCCCGCGAATGCCGGTACTGGCTCAATGCGCAACCACGGACATTTCTCATCGACCCGCCGGTACCGGCGTCAATTCCCAGACACCGGACGGATTGTGGAAATCATGGTCTGCACCGTAGCGACGGTCTTGCTCAAGGACCAATTTGTACTTGGTCGCGCCCGGAAGATTGCGACTGAAGGTATTGCCGGATTTCAGAGTCGGCTGTTGAACCCATACGTAGCGGTTGAATTCGAACACGACCCACGCAGATTCGGTGCTGGTGGCGTCACGCGTGACGCAGGCATCTCCCCTGCCGAATTGCTTCATGCCAAAGGAACATAACCGATCCGATCGGCGATCTGGGACTTGCAGTACGAGTGCCTGGAGCAGTGCGTCTGCCGATGGCGTGGCCATGATCTTCTGCCAGCGGTCCCAGCCGTGCGACAATCCCGACTTCGGCACATTCACCGCGTGGCCACCGAGTTCGCGCAATGCTGCAATTGAACTGGCCACGATCTTCTCGATTCCCGGCGGCGTCTTCTCGAATGACAGACACGCGACAGATTTGTGAGCCGCGATCGCGGCGTTGGTGGCATCATCAAACGATCGGCCGGAGCCGACGAACATGGCGCGCTGTAGATCCGGGTCGTGAGGTTCCAATTCGATATGCGCCGCGCCAGACGATGCCGTCGCAACCGCTTTGGCGAGAGTTGCGTGATCACTCCACGCACCCGGCACACGAAGTACAATTCCAGCTCTTGTCATGCAGCCTCCAAATGTACTTTGCGCTTGTGCCGGCGCGCAGGCTGCAAGCATCATCAAACCCGCCAAGGCGGTATGCGTCGGCTTCAGTCGATCGAGCATATTCACGATGCGCGGTCCTCTCGGATGATCCCAGCCCACAGCAACATCCGTCGACACAGCCAGAGTGCCGCGACAATCGCTAAGAATGCCCAGACATACTGCTCCAGTCGTGCGATCCAGCTGATGAAGAAGTGCAATCGTGTCAGACCAATGAAGCCAAAATCGGCACCAATGGCAGCCAAGAGCACGAGTCCGGCACCGATCAATATCGTCCACACGCCGAACGACCCGGTCCGCCACGTTTGGGAAGTTGCCAGCATGGCTGGCACAAGCACCAAGGGCAGCATCGTCACGTAGCCCGTGAAGAGCAGTAGCGCGACCATGGCGAAGGTTCCGTTCTTTCGCCAGAGTTCGAGCGCACCATTGTCCTGGCCGACGATGGCGAACGGCACGTCGACCGCCGTCAGCAGCAGAAACGCCAACGGCGGACCGACCAGCAATAGCAACAACAAGACCGATGCCGCGGTCTTGAAGCGCAAAAAATAGCCTCCCAAAGTCGCGCTCATTTCTGGTCGATCACTTGTTTTGATGTCGTTTTGAGTGGGCCCATCCAATGCAGCGCTGCTTTGACGATAACGCTGACCACAACACTGACCAATATCGCACCAGCGAGCCCGGTGATCAGTGTTGAAGTGGAGACCAAGCGGATTTTCTCATGCCGTAGGATAAACGCCACTACGACCATGAAAACAGCCATCGTCGTGCCAGCCATGATCGCTGCAAAAAGATAACTGACCGTGCCGCGGGTCCACACGCGCCAGCCCACAGCCACGCAGGACGCGAACGCCGGAATACCTGTTATCAGATAGGTCCAATACACGGCATCGAGGACTTTTGACGGCAGCAGGAATTCCAGCTCTTCTGCCGAATAAGGCGCACCAAGGGCCCACGCCTCCAGCGCGAACAGCGCTCTGTAGCCGACAGACAACAAAACGTAAGTCGGCGCCGCGAGCACGAACGCCGCGATCGCGATCAGCAGAGCAGGCTGGCCCCGACGCTCGGATCTCGGCAGAAGACCACTCACTTCAACACCGCCCGCACGTCTTTCAGCGACTTCGGAACTAGGTCGTAGGCCCGCTTGCCGGCCTTGTCCTTCACCGACTTGTCGGCGCCGCTTGTGAGATAGAGCGCGATGTCGGCTGGCTCCTCGACCCGCTCGGCAAAGCGATGCAGCATCGTCTGGCCCTTGTCGTCGACGGCGTTGATGTCGAGGCCGAGGTTCAGGAGAAACGTGAAGAGCGCGACCTCTTCCGGGAACGCCGCGCGCACACTGGTCGTAGCTGCGAGGTTGTGCAGGAGTGTGCCACCGTCCGGCAGCCGCTCCTTGGGATCGAGGCCATGGCCCTGGATCAGCTTGAAGCCCTCCAGCGTCGTGCAATAGGCGAGCGTACCACGGCCCGCGCCGTCCTTGAGTTTTGGGTCGGCGCCATGGCGGAGCAATGCGGCGACGACGGCCATGTCATGCGGGCTCCCAACCAGAAGCTTGGCCTGCAGAGGCGTGTAGGGTCGCCTGTTGTCGTCGCTGGCTGGCGGAGTGGCGTGGGCGTTGACATCCGCGCCATGCGCAATGAGCAGATCGACCTTCTCCGGCGTGCGGGCCCAATGCAACGGCGTGCGGCCACCGGTATCGCGCGCTTTGACGCTGGCGCCGTGCGCCAACAGCGCCTTGCCTGTCACGATCCCGCCATACATCAGCATCGTGATGCCGTTATCCCAGGGGGCGTCGGGTTTTGCGCCAGCTGTCAGCAGCGCATCGATCATCGCGGCATAGGTGACGTCATCGACCGCCCGCGGTGCCTCTCGCTCATAACGTGCGCGCGTCATATCCCGGTTCGACATTTCCGCCTTGTAATCCTCGAACGATATTGTCTTGGCCTCGGCGCGGTGCGTCACCAGCATATGCAACGGCCATTTTCGATCGTGTTTCCAGCCGTTGACGCGCGCACCTTTGCCGATGAGCCACCGCACGGTTTCAAGCGATCCGCGCTCCATTGCGTCGGTCATGGCGAGCCGTCGCGTATTGATCGTGGCGCCGGCCTTTGACAGCACGTCCAGCATATCGATGTTGTCGGAACGCGTCGCATACGTGACGGCGGTCGCGAACTCATCGCCATAACGCAAGTCACTGATGTCGAAGTCGGAGAGCCACGCTTTGCTCCAGGTGCAGTCGAGCTGGGCGCCCTGGGCAAGCGCGGCCTTGACGCCGCTATTTGAATTGTCACGCGCGGCCTTCAGCAACGCCCGGTCCGCGGCGGTCTTCTCGACGATCACCGGCGGCGGCTCGTCCGGCTCGCGCTGCGCCGGGTCCCGGGCGAGCCACGCCAGCCACCTCTTGGCGCCATCCGTTCCGGTGCTGAGATAGAACGTGTCGTTCTTGTCGTCGTCGATCCCCTTGCCGAAGCGCATCCAGCTCGCCCACTCGCTGCCAGCGCAGCCGAGCTTGGCGTAGACCGAGACGAATGAGTAGAAATCCGGCGCCAGCGCAAGTCCGTGGATCATTTCGAGGTCGTGACTGAAGTATCGGACCGGCTGTGCCCGGCCGTGGTTTCGACATGTCGATCGTCAGCATGTCGCCGTTCGGCAAATAAGCGAACGGGAATTGGTTCTCCCACATCTCGCGGCGTGTTCGGCGCCTCCGTTCGATCTCGCTGGGCGAGGTCACGCTTCCAGCCGAGAAAGTTCGGGATTGCGTACGTGTCGATCACGGCAAGATCCCAGATGGCGTCGCGAATGCCGCTACCGTAGGGCATGTCTTCCCGTTCGAGCGCTTGCAGATGCGACGGAATATGCCAGCCGAACCGTACGTGCGCCGAAAGCTCCGTCAGAACGGCCCGCAATTGCGGTGGGAATTTGAGCCCGTGTCGCCGCTCGACCGCGTCCAGTGCCGCATGTGCCGCCGGCGGCGCGATCTTCAACGGCGTCACCTCCCACTGCCGCTTGACGGCGATTGCCTGCATCCACCGCCAATCGGCCTGCCATTGGGTCCAGAGTTTCTGCAAGTGGTCGTCCTTTCGATCACAGGCGGCGAGCAGCGGAATGGCGCTGAGCGAGCCGACGGCTCCGGCGCCGCGCAGCACCGTCCGCCGGTTTGGCAATTTGTGGCGCCGCGCTTTCGTGCTCATGACGTCCGGAAGATCAAATTGGCTTCGCCAAATGCGCGGCGTTTCGGATCGGCGTGCTTGATCCAGACATGGAACAGGCCGTCGAAATCGTTGATCTTGTTATCGTAGTCGCCGATCTGCAAGAGCTGGAACCACTCGCGCCCGGCAGGGCGTAGGCGCAGGGCCGCGGCCCTGAATGCGTCGCCGAAGGGAAGGTCGATGCCGGCGTCGTATGCGGCGAGTTCCACGGGCATGTCGCCCTGGATGTTCTCGGGCCAGCCGCCAAGCCGGTTGCGGGCACTCAAAGACGTCGGGTTCGCCTCCAGCCAGGCTTGATGCGGCGCTTGTTCGTAGTCGAGCAGGATCGGTTCGGACCCGCTGTCCGGCAGCGTCCAGGTGAACACTGGCGTCAACCGCGCAGGCGGCAGCTGATTGCGAAACTCGAGCAGATCGCCGAATAGCGGTTCACCGAGATCGGGCGGCGGACGGCGCATGAGCTGATCGACCGGGGAGGTGTCATGGAATACATGCAGCAGTGGCGTACCGTCGGTATCTCGACCGAACCAGGGTTTCAGGACGAGATCATAGAAGACCAGCAGGCGCCCATCCGTCGGCAGGTCCGGATCGACCGCGCCGGCCACTGCACACGCCGCGAGATTGACTTGCAGCATGAACGCGAAGGGCGCGGGCGCGCTGAATAGCGCACGCTTGGCGGCGTGCTCCTCCCAGAAGAACGATTGGGCTCGTTCGTCGAGCAATGGCGGATTGTCCTTCATGAAGTTGGCGGACTGCTCGAGAAGCGCCATGCCGATCCCAGACGGGCCTCGCATCGGCCACACGAAGTCGTCCGGTACATCGGGCGCGCCGCCGATCTTGCTAGCACCCAAAGGAATCGCGCTGTCAGGAGCCGCCTTCGAAACTAGTGCCAACGCGGGTTTGGCGAGGGCCATCAGTTTGGACTGATCGCGCGCGGAGACGCCCGCTCCCGCCAGCGATGCGCCAAGCTCTTCACGCGCGCGGAATGGGCCCTCAATGGTCATTGTGCTGCCTTGCATCACGTCGAGTTTCGCGGGTCGCGGAAACTGCCTGCGTCTGTTGATATGACGTCACGGCGAGGCATAAGTCGTGCCTGGTGAGGCCGTCGGCTGTCATGCTTGCTCGGTGAGTTTCAGCGATTGAAACACACGCTGCAGCGCCTGCAGAATGGGCTGGCGCTGCGCCGCATTGTACATGGCATCGATCGTGATTTGCCGTGTCTTACTGAATGCGAGAATTCGCGTCGAATAGAGATCCGGTACACCGGTTATAACCCGCTCCGCATACTGGATTCCGCGACAAGACGAACCCTGAACGGCGCGAGCACCCCGAGTTTTTCGCGAAATAGCGAATATCTGGTCCATGTCCGCGGCTCTTTCGCCGGGGTCGCCATTGGCCAAACCACGGACAAGCCCCTCCAATGTGATCAACGGTCGATTTGAACCCCACAATTCCAAGGGTGTCGCCGGAACATAAAGGCTGAGCAGCAGCCTGTTGCCAATGATCCGCGGATTGAGCCCGCTGGGATCGAGACTGACGCCAAGTTCGGTCAACGCGTCGACCGCTGGAAGCTGCGGCCGCGCCTGGATCGACGCGAACACCTTCGCGATCACCGGCAGCCAACGCGCGACTTGTCCTCCGGGATGCCTGGTAAGACCGCCGTGGTCGCCTGTCGTGATGACGACTTCTCCCATCCAGGTCGCATCGCGAACGGCGATCGTCTCCTCAATATAGTTGAGGTCATTCCCGTAGGCTGTACTGCGGAACCGCCGCACCTCGTATCCCGGCAACTCCAGATCCGTATCAATCCGCTCATGCTGCTTAACCGGTCCCCACGTATCCTTCGCCCAGATGTGCGCGTCATGGTCGTCGCCGAGCCGGATCATTTCGCGGACATCGACCATCAAGGTGTGATCGCCAGACAGCAGCGTCCAGGAGTTGGACTGGACGTCGATCTCGTCTGGCCGTTTGATGCCAATCCGTCCACCTGGAACGAAGTACATCGTCTCACTCCCATGCGCCGTCGATGGCACCCATGCTACGCTGCCAACGCCGGACGCCAGCATTCCTCGAACAACGAGTCGCCTGCTCGGTTGCATGCGCCTCGCTGATTGGACCTGTGCAGAAATCCCGGACAATGGAGACGCGTGCGCCACGATCAGCTCTCAAGATAGATTTCTGATATGGCCCCGTCGCCCGCCGTCCTGGCAACGATAATCTGATCAGGATCTCGAAGACGGTCGTGTCGAAAAGGAAACACATAGCGTCCTTGGTCCCTTTATCTCGTGCCAGACATGTTGTGTGCAAAGCCACCATTCGAAGGTTAACATCAGGGATTAGCTCTCGAAATCGAGAACTGGCACGGTCAATTCGCCTCCAAGAGCCTTGATAACACTGCCTTGACCGCCTGCAGTGATGTAGACAATCACTCGTCCATGCCGAGTTGCGAACGACGACTTCTCCGCGAGATGGTCCTCGTCAAACCCGAAAGCTGGGCCGCGCCAACAGCCGGATCAAGGAACTCTACGATTTCGGGGGGCTGTGGAGATGCACGAACCCACCGGCGACCGGTTGGTGCGCCTCGCGGCTGCGGCGATTTCATCATGACCTGTCGGCCTTCATCATGCCGAATGCCGTGGCGCCAAACGGCCGGGAGAAGTGTAGTCCGAGGAATGCTTCCCAAGGACCGCGGGGCTCGAAGCCTTGGGGCTTAGCGCCTCGCTCGCAGACCTCAATGCGAACTGATGGGCACTGAGATCTTCGACGCAACGCCACGCGTCTCGTCCGATGCCCTCACAGTTTCTTCGCTCGCTGTCGTCGTCACGAGCCGCTCGACGTGGGTCGCCCACATTTCCAGAGCGTTGCGGACCTGCGGCTGCATCCGCGCGTGATTGTAGTGTTGATTGCCGACACCAGGCCGAGCGTGATTGAGCACGCGATCGGCCACCTCATCCGGCACGTCGTTCTCACCGAGGAAGGTGCGTAGCGTTCTTCTGAGATCATGCACTGTGATGTCGTCGGCTTTGAGGACCGTGCCGCGCAGTCGTCGCATGGCCATCGAGACCGCCTCGCCATGAATGTGGCCGGCGCGCGCATCGTCGCGCGGACTTGGAAACACGAATTCGGAGTCACCAGCGAGCGCCAAGGCCTCGCGGATCAGCGTGATTGCACTTGCAGACAAGGGAACGATATGTTCTCGGCCATTCTTGGTCCGGCCATGGGCCACCTTGCCTTTGATGATCCGGTTGCCGGGCAAGGTCCACAAGCCCGCATCGAGATCGAGTTCGTCGCGATGCATGCCGGCGACTTCCGTCCGCCTCTGTCCCGTCAGCAATACGAGCCGCAGCAGGATTTGCATGGGAAGTCCGATGGGCGCCCGATCCAAGCCGCACCAGAACTCCCGCACTTCGGCATCGGTCAAGATCCGGTCGCGCACGCTTGGGCCCGCCGCAGCCTTCGGAATCTTGTAAGCGGGATTGATGTCGACATATTCCTCGACGACGGCCCAGGCGTAGATACGGGACGCCATGGAGATCGCATGATCGGCGTGCACGAGGGCACCTCGCGCGGCAATCTTGTCGCGGACCTTCAGAATGAGATCGCGCTTCGAGACCGCCTCGGCGAGCATTGGACCAATGGCCGGGCGCAAATCAGCCGCGATCATGCGCTCGTACTCGCCGACTGCACGAGGATTGAGTTTCGGGCGCGCGTGCTTCTCCAACCATTTGTCGGCCAGCACATTGAACGTCAGAGCGTCGATCTGCTCGGCGCGCTTTGCCTGCTTCTCGCCGGCCGGATCTTCGCCACGCGCAATGCGGCAAGAATGCCGAGCGCTTCCCTGCGGGCGTTCTCCAAGGTCACGGCCGGGAACGGGCCGATGGTGATCCGACGCTTCTTGCCATCTGACTGGCGCGAGTACAGAACACTCCAGGACTTGTCGCCCGCCGGCGTGATCCGGAGCATCAAGCCCTTCACCTCACCGTCGCGAAACTCTTGCCGACTGTCGGACGGCCGCAGAGTTTCGACTTGACGGGCGCTCGTGATCCGCTTTTGCATGGTCGTGGGTGCCGGTTTGATGGAAGATTTGCATGGTTCTGGGGTTCCCGTGGGGTTCCCAAACTGCACAGATTGCGCTGCAGCACCGCAGCCTTGTCTGGATTAACAATTGGTTGATTATGCATCTAAAACAACATCTTGCATAGTTCAACGACATGCGGAGAATTCCTAGGGAAATGCCACTGATCATTTCTACAGGATCGAGGCAAAGCCGTCCCGTCCCTCTTCTTCTCGCGCCTTCAGGTGCCGACCAGCACCCGGCGCGGCACGGCGCATCCGACTCCCCTGCGGGGAGCCGGCCGGATGCGCATGCCCGGGGTGGCTTTCCCGTTTGCTAGGGTTGCGCGGCTGTCATCCCTCCTACTCTGAAAGAAACTGGCCACGGGCACGGTGGGCTGACGTCATGCGGCACGTTCGAGTTTCACCTCGAAGCCGAGAGCCCTGAGCTGACCGGCGAGACGCTTGGCCTTGTTGTCTTTGGCTGCCGCATCGAGGGGACGGACCTGTGGCGGCCGGTAGGGCACACCATCGCGGACCATGTGGTAGATGGCGGTGAGGATCGAGCCGGCGACCGCGATGGCGGCCTTCTTGGGCCCACGCCGGGCGGCGATGCCGGCGAACTGACGGGACAGATAGGTGTTCTTGGTGCGGGCTGCAGCCATGGCGCATTGCACGAGCAGCGGTTTCAGCCAGGCCCCGCCCTTCTTGACCCGTGTCGAGCGCTTCTTGCCGCCGGTCTCGTCGAGACGGGGCACGAGGCGGGCCCAACTCGAGAGATGGCCGGCGGTGGCAAAGCAGCTCATGTCGGTTCCAATCTCGGCCAGGATGGCAGACGCGGCCCGCTTCTTCACACCAGGGATCTTGGTCAACTCGGCGACGAGCTGACGAAAGGGGGCGAGCAAAGCCTCCACCTCCGTCTCGAAGCTGGCGATCCGCTGGGCGAGCACGTCGATCATGGTCAGGTGCTCACGGACCAGGAAGGCGTGGTGGCGCGTGAAGCGGCCGTCGAGGGCGGCGGCCAGGTCCTCGCGAGACGCCTTCAACCTGCGATCGGCGAGCGCCGCCAGTCGCGCAGGATCGGTCTCGCCAGCGACCAGCGCCTCCAGAATGCGCCGGCTGTTGATGCCGAGCAGGTCGGACACGACGGTTGCGAGTTTGATGTTGGCGTCCTCCAGAACCTTGCCGATACGGTTCTCGTGCTGCGTCATCTGGCGTTGCAGCTGCGTGCGCGTCCGCGTCAGATCGCGCAGCTCCCGGATCGGCTCCGGCGGCACGAAGCTCGCGCGGATCAGGCCGTGGGCCAGGAGATCGGCCAGCCAGCGGGCATCGCTCGCATCGCTCTTGCGGCCGGGCAGATTGCGCGCCTCGTGGGCGTTGACCAGCATCAGCGTGAACGCGGCGTCCAGGATGTGCCACACAGGCTTCCAATAGACACCGGTTGCCTCCATCACGACATGCGTGACACCACGCTCTTCGAGCCAAGCTGCGAGCGCGAGAAGATCGCGCGTCGTGGTCGCGAAGCGGCCCTCCTCGTAGGCGATCTTGCGGCTTCGCACGGTGCGCGCGCAGACCGCCACGAAGGCGGAATGCACATCAAGACCGGCGCACTTCTTATGTAGGATATTCACGGACACCTCCCAAGTGACAGGAATGCCGTGGCCAGGGGCCTCGTCGATTTGAACTCTACTCTGCGTGCTCCGGGACGGAACGGTGGGCTGAGCCCGCCGCCGTCCGTGGCGACAATGACATGTGCTCTGAGGCCCCAGGATCAAACTCTCCCTCGGGCTCGACGGCGCCAGGGAAAAAACGACCTCAATGCCACGACGCCGACAGTAAAACCGCTTTCATCCATTCATGTGCGCGCCTTCGGCGCGCATGGTAACTCTCCCCGTTGTTTCGAACGGGGAGAGGGAAAGGGTGAGGGGCGGCCACAAGTTCCCACGACAACACAACGACCGCTTGTCCCCGCGTCGCGTCGTTGAGTGATCGTCGCCCACATTTGCGTGATGGGCCAGGGGCTGCCGCTCCAAAAACGAACTATCCGTTGTCGGGTTGTGAAGTAGCAATGTAATTTCCGCTTAGGGCGCTGTTCCCCGGACGGCCCAAGCCGTGGCAGCGTACGAGCGGGCCCCGTCCGCCTCGCCATCCAAATAAGCCAACCGAACAGCTTCGCGTACCTTATGTTTCAACTCAGGGTCAAGCGTACCGAGGTAATCCGCGATTGGCCCGTCGCGGCCTTCATGAGGCATCGAGAAATCGTCGAACGACGTGAAGTCCATCCGGATCGCGAGCGCATCCACCTTGACTTCCGAGAGGCCGGCATCGGCTCAGGCGCGCGCGAGGCCCTCTCTTTGCACCATTGGACGGGAACAAGCTCTGGCCCGCCGTTCGGCGGCGTTCGGGTCGAGCATTGATGCAGTATCGAAGATTATGCGCCAGGGCACGAAGCCGCCGCGCACGTCCCAGGTAGTAGCGGCGACGGTCCCGCCGGGACGTGTGACGCGGCGCATTTCGCTGACGGCACGCGCACCATCCGGTATGAACTGGATGACCAGGGACGAGAGCGCGTGATCGAACGTGGCATCGGCAAAAGGGATAGCGCAAGCATCCCCGACTTGCAGCGCGATGCGCGGTTCGCTGTTAAGCGCTTTCGCATGCTCGATATAGGCGGGCGAGAGGTCGATACCGTCGATACGTTTGATGGTGGCGATCTCGGCGAGTGTGTAGGTGAGGCTGTCGGTGCCGCAACCGACATCAAGAACTCGCTCGGCGTCCTTCACTCCAGCGAAGTCGATCAGCAGCGGGGCCAGGAGGCGGCTCCAGCGGCCCATTTGAGCCTCGTAGCCGCTGCCGCTTGTCGAAAGGAATGTCGAGGATGCGGACATGAAGAGCCTCCGAAGGTGGAATCCCAGCTTAGACTAACAGCGCATCGACGATCTATGGAATTGACCAGTTGATGCTACAGATTCACACTTGGTGCTGGCTGGCAACTTGGTCTGTTGTCGGCGACGATCGCCGGCGTTAGGCGCGTGAAGAACGGCGCAAGCAGGTCATCTCATGATCGACCTGCGAACTGTCGATAAGCGTCGGAGCAAGCGGCCGCCCCTCACCCTGACCCTACTCTGAAAGAAACTGGCCACGGGCACGGTGGGCTGACGTCATGCGGCACGTTCGAGTTTCACCTCGAAGCCGAGAGCCCTGAGCTGACCGGCGAGACGCTTGGCCTTGTTGTCTTTGGCTGCCGCATCGAGGGGACGGACCTGTGGCGGCCGGTAGGGCACACCATCGCGGACCATGTGGTAGATGGCGGTGAGGATCGAGCCGGCGACCGCGATGGCGGCCTTCTTGGGCCCACGCCGGGCGGCGATGCCGGCGAACTGACGGGACAGATAGGTGTTCTTGGTGCGGGCTGCAGCCATGGCGCATTGCACGAGCAGCGGTTTCAGCCAGGCCCCGCCCTTCTTGACCCGTGTCGAGCGCTTCTTGCCGCCGGTCTCGTCGAGACGGGGCACGAGGCGGGCCCAACTCGAGAGATGGCCGGCGGTGGCAAAGCAGCTCATGTCGGTTCCGATCTCGGCCAGGATGGCAGACGCGGCCCGCTTCTTCACACCAGGGATCTTGGTCAACTCGGCGACGAGCTGACGAAAGGGGGCGAGCAAAGCCTCCACCTCCGTCTCGAAGCTGGCGATCCGCTGGGCGAGCACGTCGATCATGGTCAGGTGCTCACGGACCAGGAAGGCGTGGTGGCGCGTGAAGCGGCCGTCGAGGGCGGCGGCCAGGTCCTCGCGAGACGCCTTCAACCTGCGATCGGCGAGCGCCGCCAGTCGCGCAGGATCGGTCTCGCCAGCGACCAGCGCCTCCAGAATGCGCCGGCTGTTGATGCCGAGCAGGTCGGACACGACGGTTGCGAGTTTGATGTTGGCGTCCTCCAGAACCTTGCCGATACGGTTCTCGTGCTGCGTCATCTGGCGTTGCAGCTGCGTGCGCGTGCGCGTCAGATCGCGCAGCTCCCGGATCGGCTCCGGCGGCACGAAGCTCGCGCGGATCAGGCCGTGGGCCAAGAGATCGGCCAGCCAGCGGGCATCGCTCGCATCGCTCTTGCGGCCGGGCAGATTGCGCGCCTCGTGGGCGTTGACCAGCATCAGCGTGAACGCGGCGTCCAGGATGTGCCACACAGGCTTCCAATAGACACCGGTTGCCTCCATCACGACATGCGTGACACCACGCTCTTCGAGCCAGGCTGCGAGCGCGAGAAGATCGCGCGTCGTGGTCGCGAAGCGGCCCTCCTCGTAGGCGATCTTGCGGCCTCGCACGGTGCGCGCGCAGACCGCCACGAAGGCGGAATGCACATCAAGACCGGCGCACTTCTTATGTAGGATATTCACGGACACCTCCCAAGTGACAGGAATGCCGTGGCCAGGGGCCTCGTCGATTTGAACTCTACTCTGCGTGCTCCGGGACGGAACGGTGGGCTGAGCCCGCCGCCGTCCGTGGCGACAATGACATGTGCTCTGAGGCCCCAGGATCAAACTCTCCCTCGGGCTCGACGGCGCCAGGGAAAAAACGACCTCAATGCCACGACGCCGACAGTAAAACCGCTTTCATCCATTCATGTGCGCGCCTTCGGCGCGCATGGTAACTCTCCCCGTAAGAACGGGGAGAGGGAAACCGCGTGGTATTCGAGTGTCTCGTTTTGCCCCTGATCGCCATATCCGAATGTGCATGTACGCTCAGCGATCACGCCGCCTTAAATCGATATTCGGTGATCTGGCGGTAGACTTGGCCGGGCCGCAGAACCGTCGAGGGAAAGTGCGGCAGGTTCGGACTGTCGGGACAGTGCTGCGCTTCGAGGCAGAGGCCAGCATTGGCGCCGTAGATCACACTGGCGTGGCCGGGGACTGCCAGATTGAGCTTGAAGCCGTCGTAGAATTGTAACGCCGGTTCCGTGGTCCAGGTTTCCATGGTCAGGCCGGACTTCGCAGATGCCAGTGTCGCGGCGTGGGCAATCCGCTCCGTCGCATGTGCGCAAGCCTCAGTCACATCGCGCCGCAGGACCCAGTTGTGATCGTACCAGACGCGTTGTCCGTCACTGCCGGCAAGGCGGATCGGTCGCGGTGTGCGGAAGTCCCACGGTGTCCCACCAACGGCGCGCATTTCGCCGTTGGGAATGAGGTCGCCATCGATCGGCGTGATCAGGTTCGATCGTATGGCCAGGGTATGATCGAGGATGTCGGCGCTGCCGTCGAGATTGAAATAAGAGTGGTGCGCCAGATTGACGACGGTGGGCTTGTCGGCGATGGCATCGAGTTCAATGCGCAGCGTGCCGGCCGACAGCAGGCTGTAGCGGCAGGTGACATGCATGGTGCCGGGAAAGCCGTTTGTCTGGTCCGGCGAGGTATGCGCAAGGGTGACGCTGTGCGCATCGTGGGCGGTGACGATCCAGGGGATTTTGCCAAACCCGGTCGGGCCGCCGCCGTGTAGCGCCGTCTTGCCGTTCTCGTTCAGCGGTAGCATATAGATCTTGCCATCCATTTCAAAACGTCCGGCCTTGATCCGGTTGGCATAGCGTCCGGCGGTCGCGCCCGCATGCGGGGAATGCTGGATGTAGTCGTCCAGTGTCGGGAAGCCGAGGACGACGCGTTGCATGCGACCATCGCTGAGTCTGACCTCCAGGTCGCGCAGCGTCGCGCCGAAACTGATGACGCTGGCGCGCGTAACGCCATCAGGCGAGACAAGCGAAATCTCGGAAATGGTTTGCTCGCCGATGGAGCCGAAGGTGCGCATGAGCTGATCGTCCCACATTTGCTGGCCAGCCATCGAAATAGCACGCGTCAGCAAGGGTTGTCTTGCGCGTCCAGTGCCGGCCGCATGATGGCCTCGGCCGGTGCCAGCAACTTCAGTGGTGGCGAATAGCTGCCCGACACGCGGTATGCACGCGGTATGGATTGACGCATCACGGCCCAACGCGGCATTCTCCTGCCGGCCGCGCTTCTGCTGGCCGTGATCACTCTGCTAATCGGATGTACTCCATGCCCGCGCCCAAAGCTTCGACCGCGCTGTCGCGCTATACCGTCCTTGATCTGACGCGCGTGCGCTCGGGGCCGACTTGTGTCCGCCAGCTCGCCGATTGGGGCGCCAATGTCATCAAGGTCGAATTGCCCGCGCACCTTGAAGGCAACGATGAATTGGGTGGACCGCGCCACGGTCCCGACTTCCAGAACCTGCATCGCAACAAGCGGGCGATCGAGATCAACTTGAAATCGCCGGAAGGCGTCGCCGTCTTCAAGCGGCTCGCGGCCAAGGCCGACGTGATCGTCGAAAACTATCGCCCCGATGTGAAGACGCGGCTTGGAATCGACTACGCCGCTCTCGCCAAGGATAATCCGCGCCTCATTTACGCGAGCATCTCGGGCTTCGGTCAGGACGGGCCCTATGCGGTTCGACCAGGCTTCGATCAGATCGCGCAGGGCATGGGCGGATTGATGTCGATCACCGGAGAGGCCGGGCGCGGGCCCATGCGCGTCGGCTTGCCGATCGCCGATTTGTCCGCAGGTCTGTTCGCAGCACTCGGCATCATGGTCGCGCTGTTGGAGCGCGAGCAATCGGGAAAAGGCCAGCAAGTCGAGACGTCGCTATTGCAGGCGCAGGCCTTCATGCTCGATTTCCAAGCCTCGCGCTGGCTGAACAAGCGGGAAGTGGCGAAGCAAGCCGGCAACAATCATCCGACCAGCATTCCAACCGGCGTATTCAAAACCGCAGATGGGCATATCAACATCGCGACGACCGGGCAGAAAATATGGCAGCGCCTGTGTGGCGCGATGAAGGGCGAACAGCTGATCGAGGATCCGCTCTACAAGCTGCCGGCCGACCGGTCGAAAAATCGCGATTCGCTGGCTGTCGAAATTGAAAAATGCCTGAAGTCCAAGACCAGTGCGCAATGGGTCGAGCTCTTCAATGAGGCGGGCGTCCCGGCCGGTCCGATCTACGCCATCGATCAGATGTTTGAGGACGTTCAAGTCAAGCATCTTGGCATCGTCGACGAGATTGAAACCGGCGATGCGCGTGGCCGGCTCAAGGTCATGGCGCAACCCGTCCGCCTGTCGCGCACGCCGAGCCGAACGGTCGCCGCTCCCCCCGAGCGGGGTGAGCACACCGACGTCGTGCTGCAGGAATTCGGCTTCACGCCCGACGAAATCGCCGCGCTCCGCAGGCAGCAAGTCATCTGAGCCGCGCCAAGTAATCTACGACAGCCCGAACGCCCGACGCATCGCCAGCCTGATCGCGTCGATCGCCGGGCGCCAGCGTAGCGTCGCACGTGCCACCGTCTGCTTGATCCGCGTCTTAACGATCCGTCCATAGCGCCACGACCAACTCGCCCGAACCCAATCGAGCAGCGCTTGCTTCCACGGCATCACCACGTCATAGCCGCGCTTGAACCAACCGATTTGCATCAGCTGATCTTGCGTCAGTTGGAACAACCGCGCGACGATCGCCGTGCCAAATACTTTCGCGCCAATAAAGAGCGCTCCAGCCGCGAGCTTGTATCCAGCGGCGATCAGATACAGTGCCAGCAGCTTGAGCGGCAGCAACAGCGCCGAGGGCACAATAAAAACCGCGAGTGCTGCATAGGGCGGCAATAACTGAATCTGCGCTTCAATCCACGCAAACGGCTTTAGGCGGCCGAGCGACGCCAAGGCTGCCGCGAGCGGCTTCCAGCCCCATTCCTCGAAGACAATGAATACGGCGAGGACCGCTTGCAGGAACCCGCGCGCAACCCGCCCGAGCAACCGCAGCACGCGCATCGCAATAACCGTCACCCGCGAAAACGCGGGGCGGAGGCGTGGTTGCGTGTTGTGCGGTTGAGGAATGTCGGCCATCGGCCCGTTGGTCCTCACGCTTTCACGGCGGGATCGGACTCGCGGATCGCGCCTGTGCGTTTCGCCTCTTCGAGTGTCCGCGCCAATTCCTCGCGTGCCTTCTCGGCCTGTCGCTGGCGGTTCCACAGCGAGGCATAGAGCCCGTCTTTGTCCATCAATTCCGCATGTGTGCCCTGCTCGACGAGCCGGCCCTGCTCCAGCACGATGATCGTATCGGCATGGACGATGGTCGAGAGCCGATGTGCGATGACGAGCGTCGTGCGGTTTTTGCTGACGCGGTCGAGAGCGTCCTGGATCTCTTTCTCGGTATGACTATCGAGCGCGCTTGTCGCCTCATCGAGCATCAGGATCGGCGGTCCCTTCAGGATCGTCCGCGCAATCGCAACCCGTTGTTTTTCTCCACCCGACAACTTCAAGCCGCGCTCGCCGACCATGGTGCCGTAGGCGTCAGGGAGTGTTTTGATGAAGGGATCGATCTGGGCAAGACGGGCCGCCTCGAACACCTCCGCGTCGGTCGCGTCGGGACGGCCATAGCGGATATTGTAGAGGATGGTGTCGTTGAATAGCACGGTATCCTGCGGAACGACGCCGATGGCCGCGCGCAGGCTGGTCTGGGTGACGTCGCGGATGTCCTGTCCGTCGATCGTCACGCGGCCGCCGGCGACGTCGTAGAAGCGTAAGAGAATGCGGCTGATCGTTGATTTACCAGCGCCCGACGGCCCGACGATGGCGACCATCTTGCCGGCTGGGACCTCGAACGAGAGCCCGTCGAGAATGGTCCGCTCGGCGTCGTAGTGAAACTTGACGTTCTCGAATCGTATGCTGGCGCCGTTGACGGCGAGCGGCATGGCGCCGGGCTTGTCGGCGACTTCCGGGTTAAGCGACAACACGTCCATCATGCGTTCAATGTCGGTGATGCCTTGCTTGATCTCGCGATACACCATGCCCATAAAGTTCAAGGGAATGAACAGCTGCAGCATCAGCATGTTGACCATCACGAAGTGGCCGACCGTGTAGGTCCCGGCCATCACGCCGCGCGCGCTCATCACCATGCACACCGTCATGGCCAGCGTGAAGATCACGGCCTGTCCGGTGTTGAGCACGGCGAGCGAGGTATAAGTCTTGACGGAAGCCGTTTCATAGAGCGCCATCGATTTGTCGTAGCGCTGGGCTTCGCGCGCCTCGGCGCCAAAATACTTCACCGTCTCATAGTTGAGCAGGCTGTCGACCGCCTTGGTGTTGGCGTCGGTATCGCTGTCGTTCATCGAACGGCGGATGGCGACACGCCACTCGGTTGCAAAATCGTGAACCAGAGGTAGGCGACAATCATCACCAAGATGGTCACGACATAGCGCCAGTCGAACTCTATGCCACAGACGATCAGCACCAGCGCGAACTCGACGATCGTCGGGATCAGCGTCATCAGCGTCATGCGCGTGATGTTTTCAATACCGCTGCGGCCGCGCTCAAGTACGCGCGTCAAACCCCCGGTCTTGCGCTCGAGGTGAAACCGCAGGGATAGCCGGTGCATGTGCTCGAAGGTCGACAGCGCAAGTTTGCGGACGGCGTGCATCGCGACCTTGGCGAATAGGCCTTCGCGGAATTGGACCAGCAGCGTCATGGTGATGCGCGTCAGGCCGTAGAGCACTGTCGCCAGAATGGGAGCGCCGATCAGCCAGCCGGAGGCCGTCGCTGCGGCAGGTTGTGTGCTGGTCGCCAGCACTAGCGCGTCGGTTGCCCATTTGAACGTGAAGGGCATCAGGACTGTGACGATCTTGGCGACGAGCATCAGTCCGAGCGAGATCATCACTGTGCGTTTGAGATCGGGACGGTCGTTGGGCCAGACATGCGGGATCAGCCCGCGGACGGCGGCGACCGCGCGGGGAGAGGGCGTCAGGCGGACGCGGATGTCGCTGACCCAGCGGGAGACGATGTTGCCACCATTACCGCGGTTATTGCCGTCGCTGAACTCTGTTGTGGTGCGTTGCATGACCGCTCCATAGCGGCTCTCGCGGGCGCGGTCGAGCGTCGCGATGCCCCAACGGCGGCTTGTGGGCAACCGAGCACCCACAATCACACGTCCCTGGTATGGCTGATGCCCCAAGATGCTGGCCGGGCAGGAGCAGGGTCGCCACGCACCATGAAAAAAGCGCGCCCGGATCAGGGGCGCGCTGGTTTGACGGGTTCGGTGCCGGCCGAAACTCAGCGGTCCGGCAACCAGATGCGCTGGCAACCATAGATCATATCCGGGTCCTTGATCCGGCGGCGATTGCTGGCAGCAATAACGGGATAGCGATTGCCACTGCCATAATGGCGCCGTGCAATGCGTGACAGCGTGTCACCGCGTCCAACGACATACCATCCCGGTAGCGAGATCGCCTGGCCCGCAGCCGAACACTTCTGCACGGGCTTGCGGTCGTGGTGATGGTCGGATGCCGCCATTTTCCTGCTGCCGGCGCGCTTTGTTTCAGGCGATTGGGTTGGTGCCGGGCTCGTCGACGACGCTGCAGGGGATGTTCCTACGCCTGGACTTGGCGGCGCTTTCGCAGCTGGCGCCTGTGCGACGACGGATGGCGCGGGTACTGGTACCTTGGCCGCGTCCTCGGCGCGCTTTGCCGCATCGGCCGCACGTTTGGCTTCAGCCACAACCCTGGCCTGAGCCTCGACAACGGCCGTCGTTGATTGCGCAGCAGTGACGGCGCTACTCGCGGCCGCCACAGCTTTCGCCGCGATTTCCGCGCGACGCGCTTCTGCGCTGGTTTTGGACTCGGCAATTCGTTTCGCGTCCCCATCGCGGCGCGCGGTCCGGGCTGCGGCGCGAGCCTCATTCAAGGCCGTGGCCTGCATATCGGCTTGAGCAATCGCCGCCTGCTTTGCCACGGCGTCTGGCGCTGTGGTGATGGCGAGGCGCGCAGCGGCAGCAGCGCGATCCGTAGCAATGCGACGCTCTTCCGCAATGCGTGTGGTATTGGCTGCAGTCCTGGCATCGGCAGCGGCCTTGGCGGCAAGGTCTGCAGCGCGCTTTGAGTCGGCTGTGGCCGTCGCCAGCAATGCCTTGGCGTCGGCTGCGGCCTTGTCGGATGCCGCCTTGAGTTCAGCTGTTCGTTTGGCATCGGCTGCAGCCTTTGCATCGGCAGCAGTCTTGGCGTCGGCCGCTGCTTTCTCGGTGGTGATCTTGGCATTGGCGACGCGGGTTGCTTCGGCAGCTGTTCTATCGGCCGCAGCCTTGGCTTCCGCAATGCGCTTGGCGTCTGCGGACGCGACTGCGTCGGCCATCGCTTTGTCAGCCGCGACCTTGGCGTCTGCGATACGCTTTGAGTCGATTGCAGCCTTGGCGTCGGCCGCTACCTTAGCATCGGCAGCGGCTTTGAAGGCTGCGGCCTGTGCATCGGCGATGCGCTTGGCGTCGGCCACAGCCTTCGCGTCGGCGGCCGTCTTGGCGTCTGCCGCTGCCTTGTCGGCGGCGGCTTTGGCGTCAGCGATGCGCTTGGCGTCGGCTGCGGCCTTCGCGTCGGCGGCTGTCTTGGCGTCGAGCGCTGCCTTGTCGGCGGCGGCTTTGGCGTCAGCGATGCGCTTGGCGTCGGACGCGGCCTTCGCATCGGCGGCTGTCTTGGCGTCGAGCGCTGCCTTGTCGGCGGCGGCTTTGGCGTCAGCGATGCGCTTGGCGTCGACGCGGCCTTCGCGTCGGCGGCGGTCTTGGCGTCGAGCGCTGCCTTGTCGGCGGCGGCTTTGGTTTCAGCAGCCAACTTTGCGTCAGCCGCCGCTTTCAGATCAGTGGCAGCCTTGTCGGCTGCGGCTTTGCTATCGGCAGCGGCTTTGTCCACTGTGGCTTTTGCGTCTGCAACGCGCTTGGCGTCGGCCGCGATCTTGGCATCTGCTGTGGCCTTCAGGTCGGCGGCGGTTTTGTCGGCCACGGCCCTGGCATCAGCCGCTGCCTTGTCTGCTGCTGTTTTCGCATCCGCAATACGCTTGGCGTCGGCCGCGATCTTTGCGTCTGCTGCGGCCTTGGCATCGGCGGCCGCTTTGTCAGTCGCCGCTTTCGCATCAGCGACGCGCTTGGCCTCGGCCTGTGCCTTGGTTGCGTCGGCGGCGCGGCGTTGCTCGGCAAGTCGGCGCTCTTCATCGGTGCGCTTGGCCTCGTCGGCTTTCTTCGTGGCATCGGCGGTGATCGCGGCTACCGGCGCCTTCGGCGTGTCAGGCGCCTTGGCGGTCTCGGGACCCTTGCGGCTCTTTTCGGCTTCCGCGACAGGATCCCAACCGCGTCCTGGCAATTGACCGGGCAATGTGCCGGGCTGGCCGGCCGGTTCGGATAGTCGGCGCAGGACAGCTTGATAGTCTTGACCGGACTTCGACATCCAATCGACGACCTGCTTATCGATGCCCGCTTCGGCGGCTGGTGCTGGCGCCGTCGCGACGGGGGCGCTCGGAACCGTGGCGACCGGGCCGGGCTTGGTCTCGACTTTTGGCTGTTGGGCGACTTTCGGTTGCGATGGCGGCGTCGGCGCAACCGGCACCGTCGGTTTGGCGGGCGGTGTCGCTGCGGGCGTAGTTGCCGTCTTCGGTGACATGGCTGGTTGTGTCGTCGTCGGCGTCGTCGTTGCCGGCGCTTTGGCTTGCGGCGGCGCAGTCTCGCCACCGGACAAGCGGCGCATCACACTTTGGTAGTCCTCGCTCGATTTGTTGGCCCAGCCCCAGATCTGATCGAAGAAGCCTTGTTCCGCGGCCGCGGCCGGTGGGGTGGCACCGAGCGACTTGGTGGCGGGCGTCGGAGTGGCTGGGGTTTGGGCCTGCGCGACGCGTATCGGTTCGGCCGGCGCGCCCTGCAGCACCTCGTCGAATTTCCTGCTGGCGGCGCCGGCAAGTTCGCCCGCGCGGGCCTTAACGCCAACATCGTCGTCGCTGGCAACGAACAAGACTGCCGGTCCGGTTGTGCCCGTTACAGGAATGAGGACGTTACGTTCGGGTGCGACCAGGATGCGCGAACCATCGGCGTCGCGGCTGGAAACGGCAACCGCATGATAGCCGGCCGGGAGCGGCGAGGGCAGCTCAAGGCGCCAGCCGCCCGCGCTGGCGATGATGGTCTTGCCGACGGATTTGCCGCCGACGACAATGGCGACTTCACTGTTTGGCTGGCCAATGCCTTCGATCACGGATCGGCCGCCCACATCGATCATCATGCGTGTCAGGGATGGACGAATGCTAGCGGAGTCAGCGTCGCTTATGGTTGCGAGCCGAGCCTCAAGTCGCAGGCGGGCGGCGAGTGATACCGGTCGAGCTGGCCCTTGTTCTGGCTCAGCGAACGTCTCAACGCCCGGTTTGGCTGCCGCAACCGGCCAGGAGACGAAGACCGCGCTGCTGGCCAACAAACTGGCGCTCAGCGCGCGGCTGACGTTGCGAGAAAGAATAGTGTTCTGAAACAGTCTCATTGCGGCGACGCCTCCCTGTGCTCCACCGATTTCGCCCGCCGATTGCAACCGTCTATCAGTCGGTTGCACTGGCAGGCTCCTGGTTTGGAGCAACTCCTCATGCCACCTTACCGGGATCGGATATCCGGAGCAAATGGCCGCAGCGGGCCTTTCAGGGTTCTGGGTTTGCGTGGTTAATTGCGTGGTTAATAGTGGCACTTGCATCGATCTGCAGGGACAATTGCCTCGGGGACGGCGATCAATTCGCCGCATTTGCGCCGCTCGACTGTCCGTAAACTCGGGGACGAGCGCCTTCGCGCAAGACAAATGCAACACTAGAAGGGCACACTGATGAGTGATCGCCCCGGAAAACGGAACTCTTCCATGTCAGCGCCTGCAGCCCCAGCCCCCACCAGCCTTGTCACGCCGATCCGCTCGATGTGCGTCTATTGCGGTTCCGGCGATGGCAAGAACCCGCTCTATAAGAAGGCGGCCGAAACACTCGGTCGGAGCATGGCAGCCGAAGGCATCGGCCTCGTCTACGGTGGCGGCAGTCTCGGCTTAATGGGCGAGGTGGCGCGCGCGGTGCTGAAGAATAATGGCCGCGTGACCGGCATCATCCCCGAGTTCCTCTCCGAAAAGGAGCGGATGCTCAAAGACGTGCAGGAACTGATCGTCACCGACGACATGCACCAGCGCAAGCGATTGATGTTCGAGCGTTCAGATGCGTTCGTGGCGCTGCCCGGCGGCATCGGCACGCTCGAAGAGCTGGTCGAGCAGCTGACCTGGGCGCAGCTCGGCCGGCACAACAAGCCGATCATTCTCGCCAACATCGATGGCTTCTGGCAGCCGTTACTGTCGCTGCTCGCACACATGCGCGGCGAGGCCTTTATTCGCGCCGGCCTCGATGTCCGCTTCGTTACCGTTGACCGCGCCGAGGACATCGTGCCAGCCGCCCAAGCCGCTGCAAGCGGCAAACCCGAAGACGCCGCCAAACTCGCCGCACTGACCCGGCACTTCTAGCATAGGTTTTGCATTCATCGATCACACCTCACCCACCCTTCCCCTCGACTTCCCGCCACACCCGCACAAAATTCCCGCCGATCAGTTTGATCAGTTGCGCTTCGGTCCAGCCGCGACGGATCAGCTCGGCGATCAGCGCGGGGAAGGTGCTGGCATCTTCGAGGCCGGGTGGATTGACGCCGCCAAAGAAGTCCGAGCCGATGCCGATATGGTCCTCGCCGACCTTGTTCCTGAAGTAGGCGAGGTGGTCGCAGACATAGGCGATGCCGTCCTGGTTCCAGCCTTCGATGCAGGCGCGGCCGGCGGCCTGCATTTCGTCGCGGGTGACGCCGTCGCGCATCTTGCCGAACGCGTCCTTGTAGGCCCGCACTGCCGCCCAAGACGTGCGGTTGAGGAACTCCGGCACGAACGTCGCCATGATCAGTCCGCCGTTGGCCGGCAGTCGCGCCAGCACATCATCCGGCGTGTTGCGGGGATGATCGCACAACGCCGTCGCATTGGAATGCGTGATCAGCAGCGGCGCCGTTGTGGCATCGAGCACCTTATGCATGGCGTGCGGTGCGACGTGCGCGAGGTCGATCATCAGCCCGAGCCGGTTCATCTCGGCGATCATCGTGCGGCCAAAATCCGAAAGCCCGTCGTGGCCGCCCGCGCGCGCATCGGTCGCGCTGTCGATCCAGGGGAGCGTTTCGTTGTGGCAAAGGGTGACGAGGCGGACGCCGAGCTTGTGCCAGATCCTGAGCGGCGCCAGCGATCCCTCGAGCCCGACGGTGCCTTCAACCGACATCAGCGAGCCGATTTTGCCACCACGGAAGGCGCTCGCGACATCATCGGGACGGCGAACGGCCATGAACGTATCGGCATAACGCTCCTCGAGTCGCAGGATCACATCGATCTGCTCCAGCGTGACGGTGGCGGGGTTCGCGACTTTGGTCGGCAGAAAAGCGGCGAGCACCTGCGTCGCGACTTTACCGGCGCGCAAACGGGGAATGTCGGTATCGGTCTTAGGTTGTGGCTTGGCGATATCGAATGCGGCGAGATCCAACTTGCCCTTGAGCCGCAGCACCCATGGCAGATCGTTGTGGCCGTCGAGAAGGGGATGGCGGGTGAGCAGATCGAGCGCCCGCTCGTGGGCGTCGTCGGTGGCGCGAGAGGGCAGGGTCATGCTGGCGTTACTTTCTGTGCATAGTGACGGCCCACACTAACCGCATTTGTTTGCAAGAGGCGAGCGTGTCGACCGGTTTTTGCCAGTGATTTGACAATGCGGCCGGGTTCCTGCCGGTTCGGCTCTGAAAAATTGGTGGGTCTGCCGTTCATGGGTGCGGATTGCCCGGGCGCCGCAAAGCTGGCAGGGGTGATGGCAATGTTTCGGGGCGTCGAGCGGTTGCTCCGCCCACATGCTGGACCGGGATGAACGCATGCAGAAGTCCGTCGGCGAAAAGACTGTTCAGACGGCCACCAATGCCGCGCCGGCTGTGGCGCTGCCGGTGCTGTTGGCCTTGAGTGTCGGGCATTTGCTCAATGATATGATGCAATCGCTGGTGCCGGCCATCTATCCGATCATCAAGGCGGCCTATGGCCTCGACTTCGGGCAGATCGGTATCATCACCTTCACCTTTCAGCTGACGGCGTGCCTGCTGCAACCGCTGGTCGGTCACTACACCGACAAGCAGCCGCGCCCCTATTCGATGGTCGTCGGCATGGGGTTCACGATGGTTGGTCTCATCGTGCTCGGATTGGCCGGCAACTATGCGATGCTGTTGCTCGGCGCAGCTTTGGTCGGCACGGGATCAGCGATCTTCCACCCCGAGGCGACGCGCGTGGCGCGCATCGCATCGGGCGGGCAACATGGCCTCGCACAATCGCTGTTTCAGGTCGGCGGCCAACTCGGCGCATCACTTGGTCCGATCCTCGCGGCGTTCATTGTCGTACCGCGCGGTCAGCATAGCCTCGTGTGGCTGTCGGTGGCGGCACTGGCCGGTATGCTGGTACTGCTGCAAGTGGGGCGCTGGTATAAGGGGCGCCGAATTGCCGCGCGTGCGAGCGGGACCGTGCTTGACGAGCAGCGCCAGCATGGGCTCAGCCAGCAGCAAGTGACGATGGCCGTCGTGGTGCTGGTGCTGCTGATGTTCTCGAAGAATGCCTACACGGCCAGCTTCAGTTCGTTCTACACATTCTACTTGATTGATCAGTTCAAGATTTCTGTGCCGTCGTCGCAGTTGCTGCTGTTCCTGTTTCTGGGCGCGACGGCGCTCGGCACGTTGGTTGGCGGCCCGATTGGTGATCGCATCGGGCGGCGACGGATCATCTGGTTTTCAATTCTGGGCGCGCTGCCGTTCGCACTGCTCTTACCCTACGTCAATTTATTCTGGACTGGTGTCTTGTCCGTGGTGATCGCGGTGATCATGGCCAGCGCGTTCGGCGCCATTCTCGTTTATGCGATGGAACTTCTACCGGGCCGAGTCGGGTTCATCGCCGGGCTGTTCTACGGCTTGGCGTTCGGGCTCGGCGGTATCAGCGCGGCGTTGCTCGGCAAGCTTGCCGACTGGACCAGCATCACAACGGTCTATCAGGTCTGTGCATTCCTGCCGCTCGCCGGCCTACTCGCTTGGGCATTGCCGGACATCGGGCGGAAGGCCACGTAAAGACGCCGCCGCCGTGGCGACGCGTTGTTTAGGGACAGCGGCCAAGTGCGCCGCCGGATCCGCGCACCACATACACGGATTTGCCGCCAACGGCCGTCGCGCGGCATTCACTGCAGCCGTAACCGATGTCCTTGCAGGCCGAGAGACCCGAAGTCAGTGCCGCGTTGTAGCAATGCTTGGCTTCCTGGTCTTTGCGCTCAGCAACGCCACCCCATCCGCCGCCGAGGCCCGGTAGAATGCCTTCCTTCTGCGCGAATTGCGCATTGCCGGCGCCGACGGATTTCGAGCAGACGTAGACCATCTCGCCTGATGTGCCGCCACCCTTGCCGGATTTGCCTGACGATTGTGCTTGCGGCACGCCCGTGCTCGGGATCGGTAAGCCCGTGGCGCCGCGCGCGATGCCGGTCAGCAGATCGCCGATGCCCTGCGCGTCCGTGGTTGACGCCGACACGCAGCAAAGTCCGAGCAATACCCACGCAACCGCAAACGTCCGTACAATCATGATCCCGGCCCCATCACACGTATTCATTCCCGTCATTCAGCAAAACTGCGCAGACTGAAACACTGCTGCCAATTCCCGAGGCTCACATCAAATAGAGCGTCGGGCATGTCAATGACAAGCAAATAGCATGAAGTTCAGGGAGGCTGGAAATAACGGCGCGTACTCCATTATCGTGCGTGGACGACACTAGGATGCAAGAAATTTCTTGGGGTTCTGCCTGCTCATGATCGGGGCCTTAGACTGCCACCTCACCCTGCATCAGCCGGCGCGCGGTGCGAAACACGACGGCGCTTTTCGCTTGCCAGCGCTCGGTCTTGGCGACCTCCGCACCGACGGAAACGACGCCAGAGGGATTACCAACACGGACTTCGTCGCTGCTGGTTCGTCGCGCCAATTCATGCGCCAAACTGCCCTCGATGCGGGTCGCAACGCCGAGGCATAAAGCCGACGTCATGGGGACGGCGCGGTGTGGCCGCTCCATGGAGATGACACGGACGGCGATATCGATGGCGTCGGCGGCGATCGCCTGGCCGTCGAGTGTCTTGAAGGCGTGTGGTGCTGCAATGACGGCGACTTTTGGATTGGACAACCCGACTTTGTCGGGTGCCGCCGCAAAGCCCATGGCGACACCGGCCGCTCGGCGAATGCGATCGAGTTTGTCAAGCACGTCGGCGCGCGCTTCGATGGCCTCGGGCGCTTCGTTGCCCTGCAATCCGACATCACGCGCGGCGACGAACACGGCGGCGTTGGCGGCGTCGATCATCGAGACTGTAAAGGCGCCGAGGCCTGCGACCTCCAGGCGCTCCATCGCGTGGCCGGTCGGCAGTAAGTCTTTGGTCACTGACCCGCCGGGTGAAAGGAAATCGAGGCGGATGCGCGCGCCGGTGCCAGCGACGCCGGCAATGGCGAAGTCGCCGTTGACCACCGCCTTGCCGCCGCGCACCGGAAAGCGGGCGTGGATGACTTTCTTCGTGTTCACCTGATGGATGCGGACCAGCGCTTCGCCGTCGCTCACTTTGATCAATCCTTCGTCGACAGCAAACGGGCCGACGGCGGAGGAGAGGTTGCCGCAGTTGGCATTCCAATCGACGATCGGTTTGTCTACGACGATCTGGGCGAACGTGTAATCAACATCGCAGTCGGGGCGGGTCGGCGGGCTGATGATGACGGCCTTCGACAACGACGAGATGCCGCCACCCATGCCGTTGAGCTGGCGGCCGTTGAGGTCGGGGCTGCCGAGCACGGCGAGGAACATTGGGTCGATGGCGGTGCGGTCAGTTGGGAGATCGCGAGCGTGGAAGAACACGCCTTTCGACGAGCCGCCACGCATGAAAACGGCTGGGACAAAGCGCTGGGTCATCGGTGCGGCTCCGTTGTTCAGTCGCTGTTGCCTGTTCCGCCTGGATGGCGGGAATCCCTATTATTCCCCGATGATATCGATTTTGACAGCGGTGTCGATCCGGGGGGCGGCCGCGTCCCAAGACTTATCCAGCGGTGGCGTCTTGCGGTTGCCCGATTGGTCGGTTAGGAACGGGCGGAGTGGGGCGCTGTGACCCCACACGAAAACACTTTGGGAGGAATTATGCTGTCACGTCGTTCAATGGTTGCGGCCGCCATGACGTTGCCGCTACTAGCAGGCGCTGTATTCGCAGGCCCCGCCAAGGTCATGGTCCCAGGCGGCGCCGGTGGTGGCTGGGATGGGACGGGACGCTTGGCGTTCGACGTCATGAACAAGGCGGGTATTTTCACGGAAGGCGCGACCTTCACCAACAAGGGTGGTGCCGCCGGCACTGTCGGTCTTGCCGACTTCGCCAAGAATAAGGGCCAGGATGACGCCGTGATGATCATGGGCGTGATCATGGTCGGCGGCATTATCGCCAACAAGAGCCCGGTCACGCTCGATCAGGTGACGCCGTTGGCACGCCTGACATTCGAGTGGAACGCGCTCGCGGTTCCCGCCGACAGCCCGATCAAAACTGTCAAAGAGTTCGTCGAAGCGCTGAAGAAGGATCCGGGCGCGCTGGCGGTTGGCGGCGGTTCGGCCGGTGGCGTCGACCACGTGACGCTGGCGCTGATCGCGAAATCGGCGGGTGTGCCGGCCGACAAGCTGAATTATGTCGGGTTCTCCGGTGGGGCCGAAATGCTGACGGCACTCGGCAGCGGCCGCCTGAAGGGCGCGATATCCGGCGTTTCGGAAATGGTCCAGCAGGTCGCCGCCGGCCGCGTGCGCATCATTGCGGTGACGTCGGAAAAGGCCAGTGCCGAGGCGAAGGCGCCATCACTCAAGGAAAGCGGTATTGATCTCGTGCTCGGCAACTGGCGCGGCATCATGGGCGCGCCGGAGATGTCGGACGCCGGCAAGAAAGCCTGGATCGATCGGATTGACAAGATGTGCGCCGCTAAAGAATGGGTGGAAGGTCTCGCCAAGCAGGGTCTCGAGAATGCCTGCCTGACCGGCGACAAGTATGCGGCGTTCCTCAAGGACGAGCAGACGCGCTGGGCTGCGACGCTCAAGGATGTTGGCATCGCCAAGTAACGATGAATGCCGCGCGATCGGGAAAGGGGCGCGACAGGCGCCCCTTTTTTCATCTAAGCTGGCGGCCTTGCATTGCAATTTTGCAGCCACTATGGGGAGCGTGCGCACATGAGTTCAGACACGGCGGAGGCTCGCCACGACAAACCCTGGTGGCTCGGGCTGCTGGTCATCGCCATCGGTGTGTTCTGGGTTTATGGCGCGTCGCTGCTGCCGCAGACGGCGACCTATGCCAAGGTCGGGCCGGGGATGTTTGTCATGGCGGCCGGCTTCGGATTGATCGGGTTCGGTATCCTGCTGCTGGTGCAGATCGCGCGCGGCGAGCGGTTCGAGGCGGTCGGCGGCGAGGATGTCGCGGTGGAGCAACCGGCCGACTGGACGGCGCTGTTGACGGCGGTCTTGGCCGCAGCGATCCCGCTCTACACCATGGATCGGTTCGGTTTTGTAGTGTCGGCGGGCCTGATGTTCGCGTTGACGACACGGGCGTTCGGCAATCGTCGCTTGCTGCTCGATCTTGCCATCGGCCTGCTGGTGGCCGGCATTGCCTGGTACGGGTTCAACCTGCTCGGCGTCAACCTCGGTGACGCCGTCAAAATTCCGAAGACGATCGGCGCTCTGCTGCCCAGCCTAAAGCCCTGGTGATTGGCCAGCGAGCGAGAGAGTTCTCATGACAACTTTGCAATCCTTGATGGCAGGCTTCGGTGTCGCGCTGCAGCCGATCAATCTGTTCGTTTGTCTGATCGGCACCGTGCTCGGCACCGCAATCGGCGTCTTGCCGGGGATCGGGCCGGCGCTGACCATCGCACTATTGTTGCCAGTGACAGTGAAGCTCGCGCCGGAGAGTGCCTTCATCATGTTCGCCGGCATTCTCTACGGTGCCATGTACGGCGGCTCAACGACTTCGATCCTGCTGAATACACCCGGCGAGTCGGGCTCGATGATGACGGCGCTCGAAGGCAACAAAATGGCCAAGAAGGGTCGTGGTGCAGCCGCGCTCGCGACGGCGGCAATCGGCTCGTTCATTGCCGGCACAATCGGCACGATTGGTTTGACGTTCCTTGCCAAACCAGTGGCGGAACTCGCCTATATTTTCGGACCGGAAGATTATTTCGGGCTGATGATCCTGGCCTTCACGTCGGTTTCGGTGGTGATGGGCTCGTCGCGCGTCCGCGGGTTCATCGCGTTGTTTCTGGGGCTGGCGCTAGGCACCGTCGGTATCGACAGCCAAACCGGGCAGGCGCGGATGGTGTTCGGCAATCCCGAATTGATGGACGGCATCCAGTTGACCATCGTGCTGGTCTCGCTGTTCGCGATCGGAGAATGCTTCTACGTCGCCAGCCGTTATGCCAGCACGCCGCCGGCGATCAATCCGCTGGCGGGGGGCGTGTGGATGAGTGCGGATGATTGGCGCCGCTCGTGGAAACCGTGGTTGCGCGGAACCGCGCTCGGCTTTCCGATCGGCGCTCTGCCGGCGGGGGGATCGGAAATTCCGACGTTCCTTTCGTACACGCTAGAACGCAAGCTCGCCAAAAATCCGGAAGAATTCGGCCATGGCGCCATCGAGGGGGTGGCTGGCCCGGAGGCGGCGAACAATGCCGCAGCAGCGGGTGTGCTGGTGCCGCTGTTGACGCTCGGGCTGCCGACGTCGGCGACGGCGGCAATCATGTTGGCGGCGTTCCAGAACTATGGGCTTACGCCCGGTCCAACGCTGTTCGAAACAAATGCTGCGCTGGTCTGGGGCCTGATTGCATCGCTTTATATCGGCAACGTCATGCTACTGGTGCTCAATCTGCCAATGGCGGGGTTGTGGGTGCGATTGTTGCTGATCCCAAGGCCTTATCTCTATGCGGGGATCATGGTCTTCGCGCTGGTTGGAGTCTGGGGCATTTCGACGTCGTGGTGGGACTTGTTGATCATGGTCGTGCTCGGGCTCGCCGGATACGTCATGCGGGTCTATGATTTCCCGATAGCGCCGGTATTGATCGGCCTGATCCTTGGACCGATGGCGGAGACGCAGTTGCGCCGAGCGCTCGCCATCAGCCAGGGCAATCCGATCGGTTTGATCAATACGCCGCTGTCGGCCGGCATCATGGTTGCGGCATTGGCAGTGTTCTTCCTGCCGCTGCTGTTGGAACGGCTGAAATCGAAAGCTTAGTTCGACGATCGAAGGAGACGGGTATGCCCTACCTTGTTGGCGCGGATGTTCCACCATTGCCTGCGGGTCAACGCTTCCGGAGCCTGCTGGAGCGCCGGCAAATTCTGCAGATGCCAGGCGCGCAGAATGGTCTTGCCGCAGCACAGGCCAAACAGGCCGGCTTCGACGCGCTGTATCTGTCAGGCGCGGCGATGTCGGCATCGATGGGATTGCCGGACCTCGGCGTCATCACCGTCGACGAGGTTGCATTCTTCATCCGCCAAGTTGCGCGCTCATCCGGCCTGCCCGTACTGGTCGACGGCGATACCGGCTATGGCGAGGCATTGAACGTGATGCACATGGTGCGGACCTTCGAGAATGCAGGCGCCGCCGCCGTGCACATAGAGGATCAGATTTTGCCGAAGAAGTGCGGCCATCTCAACGACAAGAAACTGGCCAGTCCAGCCGATATGGCGGCGAAGGTTGCGGCGGCGCGGAAAGCGCGGCAGCATTTGGTGATCATCGCTCGTACGGACGCAGTCGCCAGCGAGGGTATGGACGCGGCGGTGGCGCGCGCGAAGCTTTATCTGCAGGCTGGCGCCGACGCGATCTTTCCGGAAGCGCTGACGACGCCGGAAATGTTCCGCGCCTTCGCTGGACACTTTCCGGGTGTGCCGTTACTCGCTAACATGACGGAGTTCGGGCGGACGCCGTTCTTTACCGCGAGCGAATTCGAAGCATTCGGCTACGCGATGGTGATCTGGCCAGCATCATCCTTGCGCGTCGCGGCCAAGGCACAAGCGGAACTCTATGAGGCAATCAAGCGGGATGGTGGCACGCACGGGCAAATCGGCCGCATGCTGACGCGCAAGGAACTCTACGCGACGATCGACTACCACGGGTACGAGGAACTCGATCAATCTCTGATCAGGACCATTCCGCCGGAGGGCATGCCGCAGCGCGGGTGACAGTCTCATCGCGGCAGGAAAAGAAAAGCGCCGCGGACAGATGCCCGCGGCGCGCGTGTTGAGTGAGTTGCGATCGTCGTCAGTGGGTCACTCGCCGTCTTTGTCGTCGCCCTTCGGCAATTCCTTGAGCTTGGCCAGCATCCTCGCCGCTTCCTGGGCTTCAGTTACCTGTTCTGGCTCATCGGCGACGGGCTGCAGGATTTCGACGGTCGGTTGCGGACCAAGGCCCGGTACGGTCGCGGACGTTGCCAGCAACGTCGCGCCGGCCTTCTCGATGTCCTTGCCAGCTTCCTTGCGCTCGCGCTCGAGACGACGGGCCGACTTTTGCACTTCAGCGTCGAGGTCAAGCTGGGAGCACAGACCGAGTGTTACGGGGTCCTGCGCGGTCAGGTTCTGCGCATTCCAATGGCTGCGGTCGCGGATCGCGGCGATTGTTGGTTTGGTGGTGCCGACTAGGCGCATGATCTGCGCGTCCTTCAGTTCGGGATGACTGCGCAACAGCCACAAGACCGCATTTGGACGATCGTGACGGCGCGATACTGGCGTATAGCGCGGACCCGGCTTGCCTTTGGTCATCGATTGCACGTCGACCTTCGTTTCGGCGAGCTGAAGATGATGGGTTTTGTCCTTCTCGGCGCGCTGGATTTCTTCGCGCGTCAACTGGTTGCTCGAAATCGGGTCCATACCCTTGATGCCCTGCGCGACGTCGCCGTCGGCGATGCCCTTCACTTCGAGCACATGCAGCGAGCAGAATTCAGCGATCTGTTCGAAACTCAACGAGGTATTTTCAACAAGCCAAACGGCGGTCGCCTTCGGCATCAATGGTCTGCGATCACTCATAAAGGGGGCTCCCGGACCCATGCGGTACGATCCGCATAAGCCAACTGCGCAAGAAGGTTTCTGAGATGCGTGACTATAGCAAAATTGGGCATGGACGCGCAATGGCGTTATTGCTATCGGGGGTTGTATTTTCAAGCTGATAGGCGATTCGTGCGTCATATCGTGCGTTCCAGTACTCGTCGAGCGCGATTGCGGGCGAATATTTTCTGTTTATGGTGCGATGCGATAAGGCGCACATCGGTGCGATGCGGGCGGCAGGGAGCAGGCAGGCATGACGATCGTTACTCGGACGAGTTACGCATTTGAAGATCTGGCCATTGGTATGGAAGCCTCGTTCGCGAAGGTGGTGACGGAGGCCGACATTGTCGGTTTCGCGGAGGTCACCGGCGACAAGAACCCAGTACATTTAGATGCGGCTTACGCCGCCAAGACCATGTTCAAGACGCGAATCGCTCATGGCATGCTGACGGCGAGCTATATCTCGGCGGTGTTCGGCATGGAGTTGCCGGGGCCGGGTGCGATCTATGTTTCGCAGACGCTGAACTTCCGTGGGCCGGTTCGGATCGGTGACAGGGTGATCGCCAAGGTGACACTCGTCGAAATGTTTCCGTCCAAGCGGCGTGCGCGGTTCGACTGCGTGTGTACCGTGGACGGCAAGCCGGTGCTCGAGGGCGAGGCGGTAATGATGGTCCCGGGGCGGCCCCAGACTTGACCCAAGCCTGATGGAGCGTGCGGCGCCACCATGCATGTTATCTATGGCTATGATCACGTTCCCCTCAATGCGCGTGGCGGTGGGTGGGCAATTGGTAATTTTGATGGCGTGCATCGCGGTCATCAAGCGTTGCTTCGGCTGGCCCGCGACGCGGGTCCTGCACTGCATGCGCCTGCCGGTGTGATCATCTTTGAGCCGCATCCGCGCGCGTTTTTTCAACCAGATCGGCCGCATTTCACGCTGACGCCGTTGCCGGAGAAATTGGTACTACTCGAGCGATATGGCATGACGGCGACAATCGTTTTGGAATTTGATCAGCGGTTTGCCGCGCTGTCGGCCGGCGATTTTGTCGAGCGTGTGTTAGTTGCCGGGCTCGGCGTCAAGCATGTGGTCGTCGGCTACGACTTCCACTACGGCAAGGGGCGGGCAGGAACACCCGAGACATTGCTCAAGGCGGGTCACGCGTTTGCTTTTGGTGTCACGATTGCCGAGCAGGTCGCTGATCGGGGCGAAGTCATTTCATCGAGCGCGATCCGGGCGGAACTCGCGCAGGGCGACATCATCGGTGCCAACGCCTTGCTCGGCCATCGCTGGCGAGTTTCTGGACCGGTGGTGAGCGGTGCCAAGCGCGGGACCGGCATGGGTTACCCGACAGCCAACGTGAAGTTGGGCATGGGCACGGCGCTGGCGCACGGCATCTACGCTGTCATCGTAGAGGTGCATGGTGAACGCCTTCAGGGGGCGGCGTATCTCGGCACACGTCCGACATTTGATCATGGCGAAGTACTGCTCGAAACCTTTCTGCTCGATTTCGACGCCGACCTTTACGGGCGCGAGATCGCCATCGAATTCGTCGATTTCATTCGCGCCGATCGCAAATTTGAGTTCGAGCGAGGCGCTGGTGGCGCAGATGGATCGTGATGTCGCCAAGGTCCGACTGGTGCTGGCGTCGCTCAAAGATGCCAATGACTGAGACAATTCCGCCACGTCTCGGTCGACATGGTGCATTAGTTTGCCTCTGAACACTGTTTTTACGGTGTGCTGGATCGCGGATCAGGTATCAAGAACGCTATGTATTGCGCCGACGCGCACCTCGGAGACAAAATCTTGATCGCATTTCGCAGTGTGCTGGCAACCCTGGTGGCGTTGATCGCGGCTGCTCCGCCTGCCCAAGCGCAGCAGGGTGGCCTGGTGCACGAACTCAAGATCGGCATGCTCGCGCATGATGTGCCGGCTCTGTGGAGCGGCTTCCGCTTGGAGCGCGGCGGCGTCGACATTAACGCCGAATTGCAGCTGCGGCCCGCGCTCGCCATCTTCGGGGGAACGTTGCGGCCGGTGATTGGCGGGTCGGTGCACACGGACGGCGCGACCAGTCGCGGCTATATCGATGCGCGCTGGCAATATGAAACGGCGAGCGGCATTTTTTTCGGGCTTGGCCTTGGCGCCGCTGTGCATAACGGCCGCATCGACCCCGATACGGTGGATCGCAAGGCGCTCGGCTCGCGGGTGCTGTTTCATATTCCCTTCGAGGTTGGCTACCGCTTTGACAAGCATTCGAGCGTGTCACTCTATTTCGAACACATGTCTAACGCCAGCATTGCCAGGTGGAATGAGGGCATGGACGCCATCGGTGTGCGCTACGGCTACCGCTTTTGATTGAATGACGATTGCAGAGAAGACGTAGTCCGCTGACTAGAGGACGCCTTCTTCGGCTAACGCGCGCTGCGTGGCGTGCCTGGTGCGTACGCGCTCGCGGTGGGCGATGACGCGCGGTAAGTCGGCGAGGTCGACGCCATCACCCTCGAGCCAGCCTGCGACCGTGAAGAGATAGCCATCGGCGGCGGTGTACTGCTCGCCCATCACCCATGGCCCCCTGAGGTATTGCGTCTCGATCAGCTGGAAGGCCTTGCCAACGCTCTCCGGCACTTTCGCTTTCATGGCGGCGAGCGCTGCCGCGTCATCGGCCCAGCGTGCGCCGCGCAGCTTGTGGGCATGGGCGACATGCACGGTTGAACATAGGTAACTGTTGAATGCCTGCCATTCAGCGAAGGTATGAGCGTCGTCGAGCGGGGCAAGCTTGGCGGTCGGGAACGTCTGCGCGACGTAGGCGAGGATGGCTGGCGTCTCGGTGAGAATGCCGCGTGCCGTGACGAGTGCGGGCACGCGGCCCTTCGGATTGACGGCCAGATAGTCCGGTTTGGTCTGCTCGCTGGCTTTGAAGTCGAGCCGATGCGCGACATAGTCGGCGTTGGCTTCGGCCAATGCGATGTGGGAAGCAAGCGAGCAGGCGCCGGGCGAAAAGAAAAGTTTCATCATGCTTTGGCTCCAGCGCGCGGACCCGGGGCTCGCCGGGTTACGCCCCAACACCCTTGTTGACGAACTCGAGGCTGTAGGCCTTTTTGTAGTCGATGCCCTTCGGGAATGCGCCGGCGTCGGCCATCGTGTCGTAGAAGTTTTTCCAGCGCGCGTCGGTCATGGCGCCGATGCCGAGTTTCAATGCGTCGCCCGACTTCACGATGCCCTTTTCATTCATCGTCTTCAGCGCGAATGCGAGTTTATCGTCGGTCATGTCTGGATTGGCATTCTTGATCAGCGCGTTCGCCGCCTCGTTGCCCGGTCCGCCCTTCATGTATTCGGCCCAGCCTTGCAAGGACGCATCGACGAAACGCTGCACGGCGCTTTTCTTTTCGGTGATCAGTTTGCGCGAGGTGGTGAAGGTGGTGTTGTAGTTATCGAAACCATAGTCGGCGATCAGATGCACGACCGGCTTGATCTTGGCTTCCTTCTCGATGGCGTAGGGTTCCGACGACAGGAAGCCCTGTTGCGAGATCTGCTTGTCCGCGACGAACGGTTGGATGTTGAACGTATAGGGGCGGACCTGCTCGTCGGTGAAGCCGAACTTGGCTTTGAGGAACAGCCAGTAGCTGGTGCGGCCGGTGCCCCCGACCAGGATCGTCTTGCCCTTGAGCTTGTCGAGGCTGTCGTGGCCGACGTCGGGGTGCGAGATGATGACCTGGGGGTCTTTCTGGAAGATCGAGCCGATGCACAGGAACGGCACGCCTTCGCGGGCGAAGTTGATCGCTTCGAACGAATTCGACATGACCATGTCGACAACGCCGCCGACCAGGATCTGGTTCATGTTGAGCTGTGGTCCGCCCATGCGGATGTCGGCGTCGATACCGGCCTTTTTGTAGAGATCGTTGGCGAGCGCATAGTAGAAGCCGCCGTGCTCGGCCTGCGCGCGCCAATTGGTGTTGTAGGAAATCTTGTCGGCGCCTTGGGCTGTCGTCTGAGTGAGGATGCCGGGCAGCGTGACGGCGGCACCTGCGCCGCCGAGGACGCCGAGCGCATGGCGGCGATGGATCGTCAGTTTGGATTTACGGGATATTACCATGCGGGGGCTCCTTGCGACCAACGGTCCTGAAGGCCCACGACCGGGCTCAGGCTTCAGATATGACAGAGACTTAGCAGGCCGCAAGCTCGGCGAAAAGCTTCCGGGTTGCTGAAAATCGGGCAGCGACCTGCGCAATTTCTGGGCAGCACAGCGAAGTCGGTCAAGCGAACCCGCGCTGCGCGCCCACCATGGGAAGGCTGGACAACCGAACAGTGACACAGGTGGGTCATAATTGCAGCGTAACCGCGCGCGGCAGCAGAGTGCGGCGTCAGTGTCGGAGGCTGTGCCGTTGGGTGGCAGGACGGCGGGATCGAAAGCATGGCAATTCCGGGCATTGATGAGCGCGCACTCGTCGCCGGTGCGCGGCGGTGGCAGCGTGATGATCTTTTCGCCGCGCTAGGCGCCACTGTGTTGTTGGCGGTTTTCGTCGCCAGTGCCACAACGCGACAACTGTCGGTTCCAGACGAAGGTCGCTATCTCGATATCGCGCGATGGATGGTGATTAGCGGCGACTGGACGGTGCCGCGACTGAACGGATTGCCGTTCCAACACAAGCCACCACTGTTTTTCTGGATCGAGGCGGCGGCACTTAAGATGTTCGGAGCAACGCTATTTGCGGGCCGGCTTGCCTCGATGCTCGGAGCCGGACTGGCGCTGCTCTCAGTCTATTGGCTTGGACGGATCTATGCGACGCCGGAGGTTGGATGCTGGTCGGCGGTGGTGCTTGCGACATCACCGATTTTCTTTGCCGGGGCCCAGTATGCCAATTTGGACATGCTGGTCGCCGGTCTGATCACTGCAACGATTGCGCTGGCCGCAAAGGCGGTGCAGGCGAATGATCAAGTTGCGCTGCGCTGGTGGATCGCCGCTTATGCGATGGCAGCGTTAGCGCTGTTGGCCAAGGGGCTGATCGGCATTGCCATTCCCGGATTGGTATTCGTCGTCTGGTGTGTGATCGAGCAGCAGCCACGCCACTTCGTCACCGCACTCCCGCTTTCTGGAATCGCTATTTTCGCGGTGATCGCTGGCCCTTGGCTTTATTTTGTGGAACTCAGTCTGCCCGGATTCCTCAAAACGCTGCTGGTCCATCATCATTTCGAGCGTTATACGCAGACCGTGTTCAACAACCGCATCGGGCCCTGGTTTTTCCCGGCCGTGCTGATTGCTGGGACTGTGCCATGGATCGGCGCGCTGGTCGGGCACGCGATCATGGGCTTGCGGACGTGGTCCGTGCAGCGCGGGAACTGGTTCGCGGCCATGACACCGGCCAGCCTGCTTTGTCGCTTAGCGCTCGTCTGGCTGTTGTGCGTCGTCGTTTTCTTTTCGATTCCGGCCTCCAAATTGGCTGGCTATATTTTCCCCGCACTGCCGCCATTGGCCCTCATCATCGGGACGGCCGTGGCGGGGCGGCCTATCCGCAGGTTGCTCGCGGCGGGGGCCGGACTGGCCTGCATGGCCGTCACTCTGCTCGGTCCAGCCATGCAAAAAGCTACCCCGGATCGCATCGTGGCACCCGTTGCCAAGCAGTTTCGCTCCGCCGACCGCGTCGTTTTCCTTGGCCGCTACTTTCATAGCGTCGCGTTCCTGCTCAACCGTAAGCATGCAATCCCGGTCGTTGGCAACTGGGAGGAGCATGCCGCGGGATTGCCCGACAATGAGCATCGGGAATTGATCGAGGGGGCAGAGGCGATGCGCCTCGCTGCTCGGGACGTGCTGATTGACGCGAAGAGATTTGCGGCGATCATTGCGGCGCCGGGCGTGACTTGGATCGTCGCCGAGGCGGCAAATGCAGAGAGCCTTGGCCTTCAGAACCTTCCGACGGTTGCCCGCGACAACAAATTTGTTGTGATGAGAGTCGTTGGCCAATAGCGTCCTCGCCGTCCCGTTTGATTTACCGAATTCGGGCGTGGGAGGAACCATGGTCATCATGTCAGCGCCAACCGGCGACCGTGGCCGCTACGACATCGCCGGTCTGATCGCTGATCTCGGCGATGTGCCGTTGGTCACCGAATCAGGTGTTGTCAGGCGCAAGTCGCGCGACTTCTTCTGGTACTCGCCGATCCTGAACAAGGAACTTCACGGCAAATCCGCCGACATTATCGTTGCGCCGCGCAACGAGGCGGACATTGTGCGGACTGTTGCTGCATGCGTGCGCCGCCGCATCCCGATCACCGTGCGTGCAGGCGCCACAGGCAACTACGGCCAGGCCGTGCCGCTCGAAGGCGGCGTGCTGCTCGACGTCAACACACTGACGGCCATTAAGTGGCAGAAGCCCGGGGTAATCCGTGTCGAAGCCGGCGCGCGCATGCATGAGATTGACGCGGTGACGCGGCCGCAGGACTGGGAACTCAGAATGCATCCGTCGACTAAGCGGATGGCGACCATTGGCGGATTCGTGGCCGGCGGCTCAGGCGGCATCGGCTCCATTATGCACGGCGGGCTGCGCGAACCCGGCAACATCATTGCAGCGCGCATTGTCACCATGGAAGAAACGCCGCGGATCATCGAGTTGCGCGGCGATGCGGCGCAGAAAGTCAATCGCGCCTATGGCACGACCGGGATCATCACCGAACTTGAAATGCCGATGTCGCCGGCTTGGACCTGGCGCGAGATGGTCGTCGCGTTCAATGACTTTGCGGATTGCGTGCAGTTCGGTCATGAGGTGGCGCTGGCCGATGGCATCGTCAAAAAACTGCTGTCACCGATCGTCTGGCCGATCCCGTCGTTTTTTGCAGGTCTGAAGGACCAATGCCCCGAGGGTAAAAGCATCCTAATCGCGATGGTGGCTGAGCCGTCACTTGAAAGTTTCGAGGCGATGCTCGGCCAGCGCGGTCAGATCACCTGCAATCGGGCCTTCAATGAAAGCCCGGAGCACGAGCCGCTCTATGAGTACACCTGGAACCACACGACGCTGCAGCTGTTGAAGGTCGATCGCAGCGTCACGTATCTTCAATGCCTCTATCCGCACGACCGACTGCTTGAGAGCGTCAGCGAGATGCGGGCGTTGTTCCCGGACGAGGTCTTGCCGCATCTAGAATTCATTCGCTTCGGCGGGCGGGTGACCTGCAGCGCGCTGCCGATCGTGCGCTATACGACGCCGGAGCGGTTGAACGAGATCATCGCCATCCACGAAGAGCACGGCGTGATGATCGCAAATCCGCACGTGGTGACGCTTGAGGACGGCAGCCGGCACAAGCGCGCCGACGCCGATCAGCTTGGTTTCAAGCGCGAAATCGACCCCTATGGCCTGCTCAATCCCGGCAAGATGCGCTCGTTCATGGCGGCGCGGTGACGGCCGCAACGAACGGCCGTCGGCTCGACAACTGCTGCGGCAATGCTAAGAGTGGCCGAAACCATTTCAGCGACAGTAGCCCAACGGGAGTCCCGCATGTCCACCGAAAAGATGATCGCGAAGAAGGAAAACGGCATCGGCTGGATGATTTTCAACAACCCCGAGCGGCACAATGCGGTGTCCTATGAAATGTGGGTCGCGTCTCTGGAGATCATGGCGGACTTTCGTGCCGATCCGTCGATCCGCGTGATGGTACTGTCGGGCAACGGCGGCAAGGCGTTCGTCTCGGGCGCCGATATTTCCAAGTTCAAGGACGAACGCCAGGAGGCCGACGCTCGCGAGCGCTATCAGGCGACGACGGAGAAGGTCTACAATGAGCTGCAGTCGATGCCGATGCCGACCATCGCGATGATCCGCGGCTATTGCATTGGCGGCGGCACGGCGATCGCGGTCTGCTCGGATATCCGGATCTGCACGGAAGGCTCTAAATTCGGCGTTCCCGCGGCAAAGCTCGGGCTTGGCTATGGCATGTCCAGGGCGAAGCCGCTGATCGATCTGGTTGGCCCGTCCTTCGCAATGGAAATGTTTTTCACTGGCCGTCAGTTTGATTCATCCGAGGCGCTGCGCATGGGCCTCGTCAACCGCGTCGTCGCCGATGATGCGCTCGATGCGACGGTCGGTGAGATGGCGCGGACCATCGCCGATAATGCGCCGCTGACGGTGCGCGCCGCGAAGATGGTGGTGCGTGAGTTGGTCAAGGATCGCGCCGACCGCAATGTGGCGGCGTGTGAAGCGGCGGTGAAAGCCTGCTTCGCCAGCAACGATTACAAGGAAGGCCAGGCAGCATTCCTGGAGAAGCGCAAGCCGAAGTTTACGGGCAAGTGAGAGCACTTACCCCTCCAACTTCTTCCCCTTCGGCAACACGCGGTTGAGGAAGCCGAGGAAGGCTGGGTAGCGCTTGGTCAGGAAATCGTATTCGCGGACGACGTGGCGGCGCGCACTGAGCGCCAGGGGCTGATAGTGAGCCGGGCGTTCGAGTACGTCGATGACCTTGGCAGCGAGCCCCTTGATATCGAAGAATTCATTGAGGATTGCGGCCTCACCGTCGCCAGTGATTTCGCGGACGGGCGGGACATCCGACGCGATGATGACCTTCTCCAACGCCATCGCTTCGAGCGCCGACCAGGACGGCACAAACGGCACCGTCAGGTAGACATGCACGCGCGAGAGTTTCAGCAGCGCGACATAGTCGAGGTAGGGTAGAGATCCCAGAAAATGCACGCGCGACCAGTCGATCTGGTCTTTCATTTCTGCCGTCAAGCGGCCGCGATACGTCTCGCCGCCGCCGAGATGCGCGCCATAGGACACGAGGTCTGATCCGACGATGGCGACGTGCGCATTCGGCCGCGCTTTCTGGACCTCAGGGATCGCCCGCATCATGACGTGAAAGCCGCGCACGGGTTCGAGATTGCGGGCGAGATACGTCACGAGTTCGGTCTGGCGGGTGAACGTGACGTTCGCCAATTTCAACATGAGATGGCTGGTGTGATCGGGCAGTAGCAAATCGGTGCGCACGCCCTCGTGCAGGACGTGGATCTTGTCCTGCATGAGATTGGGGTGGACCGATTTCTGCCAGCGCGTCGCGGTGTGGCCGATATCGCAGCGCAGGTGGCTCAGGTGATGCACGGCGTTGCGGGCAACCAGCAGCTGCGCGATGTCAGGCCGCTCCTTGAATTCGGGATCGTGACCGATCGCGCCACCCTTCGGGATAAAATAATATTCAAAGCATCCGACCAGTGGCACGTCCGGCCAGACGTCCTTGACGAACAGCAATTCGCCCCATCCGGCGTGGCCGACGATGATGTCCGGCGTGAATCCTTTCTTCGCGATCTCGCGACAGGCGGCCGCAGCGCCCGCGCCGGCCATGCAATTCTGCTCGAAGTACTTGGTGTAGGGGTTGGCGTCGTCACCGGGCATCTTGCCGGGCTTGTAGACGACGACATGGTGGTTGGTGGGCTTGGCATAGCCCTTCTGGCGCTGTGTCAGGAAGACGATGCGATGTTGGCCGGTTGCGGCCAAGCGCGGCACGATCTCGCGGTATTGGCCAGGGTAATTCTGGTGAATGAAAAGGATGTTCATCGCGACTCGAAAAGCAACGGGTAGCGTAGTGTGGTGCAGGATCGCGCAACTGGCAACGCCGGAGACGCTTGCCGCCGCTTACTGCAAATGCGTCGGTGCATGGCGGCCGCCGAGCGGCGCGGTGTTGAGAATGGCGACGGGGGGAAAGCGGACGAGGTCGAGCCTGTCAAGACGGGCCTCGAAGGCCTCGAAGGCATGTGCGACGAGGTTTTCGAGGTCGGCACGCTTTTGGCTCTTGGGCAAACTGGTCGTCAGAGTGATGTGCGGCACCCAGGCGATAGTTTCGGCGGTATGGGCGTCGGCGCCGGTGCCGATGATGAGCGGCGTCAAGCGAGTGTGGAAGGCGCGCAACTCCGGATTGTCCTTGATCCCAAGGAAAAGCACCGGCGTTGGTCGTTCAAAGGCCGCGAGGCGGTCGACCACCACGGTGATGGCCGGAAGGCCGGCAGCGAAGCTGTCGAGCAGGTCGGCGGTGGCGATCGGGTCGAGATCGCTATGGCGCGCCAGCGTGATGTGCGGCTCGTACTTGAGGCCGGCGACGGATTTCGCGAGGCCACTGTCTTCAATGCTTTGCCAGAGCTTGCGGACCTTGGTTCCGCTTTTTTCGTCCAGCGTCAGGGTGATGGCGTAGGGCATCGGTAAGCAAGGCCATATTTGCGGCTGCAGGGCAAGAGTGGGCACCGATGCCATACGGGTTGACTCGAACCTGTCCAACGGATCGCGCTCAGCGCTTCTGGCTGGCGTCGTAACGGGCTTTGGCCTCCGCGTTCATGGGATAGAGGCCGGGCAGTGCCGCGCCTTTTTCGACTTCGGCCATGATCCAGCCCTCCATGTTTTCCTGTTCAGGAGCGGTGGCGAGGACGTGGTCGAGCAGTGCGGCGGGGATCAGCACCGCGCCGTCGTCGTCGACGACCACGACGTCATTGGGGAATACGGCGACGCCGCCGCAGGCGATCGGCTGCTGCCAGGCAACGAAGGTGAGGCCGGCGACCGAGGGCGGAGCGGCGCCGCCCTGGCACCAGATCGGCAACTTGGTCCCAATCACGCCCGCGACGTCGCGGATGACACCGTCGGTGACGAGCCCTGCGACGCCGCGCTTCTGCATGCGGGCACAGAGAATGTCGCCGAAGATGCCGGCGTCGGTCACGCCCATGGCATCGACGACGGCGATGCACCCGGCCGGCATCGCTTCGATCGCCGCGCGCGTCGAGATCGGCGAGGACCAGGATTCCGGTGTGGCCAGGTCTTCCCGCGCCGGCACGAAGCGCAACGTGAAGGCGCGGCCGACGAGGCGCGGCTGGCCCGCGCGCAACGGCCGCGTGCCGCGCATCCAGACATTGCGCAGGCCCTTTTTCAACAAGATCGTGGTGATCGTCGCCGTCGTCGTTTGCCCGAGGATTTTCGCGGCTTGCGGATCAAGGGGAAGCGGCGCGGTGGTCATGGGAGCAAGTCCTGATCGTTGGATGGCGTGCAATCTCAGCTTGCTATGGCAGAGACAATGGCCTCTGGGCAAGGCTTGCTGCGCCATGACCGCCTTTACTAGCGGTCGGCGTTTTCTGTAACAGAGCGGACGATGACGCTCGCCAGTCGTGCGGAGCGCTCCTTGGGCGTTTCATCGGCGACATGCGTGATGTCAAACAGGAACAACACGTAGGGCTGCGATACACCCTCGGTGATCAGCATGACGCGGCCACGGCCAAAATGCGGGCGGTCGTTGTTCGCCCGGTCGTTTGGCGGGCGGCAAAACACACCGTCGACCTCGTGTGTAGCTTGGCCGTCCAGAGAGCCATTCGGACGAAATAACTTCATGAATGGGTCCATTTCCGAGGGCCAGAACTTGGAATAATCGCGACCGAAAACCTCCAGCTCTGAAAGACGGTTCAAGGCCAGAAACAGAGGACTGGCTTTGACTACGCGCCAATGTGCATCAGCAAGCACAGCGATGCCGCCGTAACCCTGGACGAGGGCCTTAATCGCGAAGTCGGCAGTGACGTTTGGTGATACCAAAACTTCAAGACGGCGCTTGATTCCGATGTTCGGCTCGTCTTTGCCCCGCTCCCAACGGCTGACGGTTACGGCCGTGACGCTTAGCAATTCGCCGAAGGCTTCTTGTGTAAGTTTTTTTTGAGTTCGGAAAGCGCGGATCTTTTCGCCGATTGAGGGCATTCGAGCCTCTGCAGATTCTGAATATAAGACCGACTTATATGGCGTTCCGAACGCCGGCCCAACGTTAATTTGCGTTGTTGTCCCGCAGCACGTTCCCGTCCATATCTAACCGACGCCCGCGCGGGCAATTTTTCGCCGGGGCTTTGTGGGGAGTTCTAATGGCTTTGATTAATCAGCAAAAATGCACAATTGCCGCGTGCCAAGCACAGTTAGGCTTGTCTCGGAACGTCCCAACAAAAAATACGGCGTTGTTTGATCTGCCGTTGGACTGGTTGCGATCTGCAGCCCAAATGCCGCGCATGAATTCCATGTCGTTGGCACAGCCGCCGGTTGCCTGACCAGATCGGCTGATACGCTATCTTTCGGTCGCATCTCCTCCTGCCAAGATGTCCGCCTATGAAGCCACTTGGCTTCAACGGACGATCATGCAGCGGGGATGGAAGCCCCGCCGGACGATTTGGCGGGGCTTTCGTTTTTCAAGCCGACCACTTCGGACGGGCACGTGCTCAATCCCACAGCCACGCCGCACCCCTCACGCCGCTGGCGTCGCCCCAGCGTGGCGGGCGGATGATCAGATTGGTGTGGTCGGCGAAGATGTGCGGCGACGTTAGGCGGGGCAACATCTCGTAGAGGTGGTCGAGTTTCGACAGGCCCCCGCCGAGCACGATGACTTCGGGATCGAAGATGTTGATGACCATGCCGAGGCCGCGTGCCAGCCGGTCGGCATGGCGTTCAAGTGTAGCGCTGGCCATGAGGTCACCCGTTTTCGCAGCAGCGGCGACGGCTTCGGCGGCGAGCGGCCGGCCAGTGACACGCGTGTGGTCGGCGGCGAGTGCTGGGCCGGAGACCCAGGTCTCCATGCACCCGTCGCGTCCGCAATAGCAGCGTGGGCCCGGCAACTCGTTGGATTTCGGCCAGGGCAGGGGATTGTGGCCCCATTCGCCAGCGATGCCGCGCGGGCCGTCGATCAATCGGCTCTGGTGGACAAGCCCGCCACCACAGCCGGTGCCGATGATGACGCCGAACACCGACATGGCCCCCGCACCCGCGCCATCCGTGGCTTCGGACAAGGCAAAGCAGTTGGCGTCGTTGGCCATGCGGACGGGGCGGTCGAGGTAGGCTTCAAGGTCGCGCTTGAGTGGTTGGCCATTAAGCCAGGTCGAATTCGAGTTCTGAACAAGACCAGTGGCCGGCGAGATACAACCGGGCATGCCGATGCCGATGCTGCCTTGGCCGCCGGCCGCTCGCTCCAGCGTCGCAATGACCTCGGCGATGGCAGCGATGGTGGCGCGGTAGTCTCCCTTCGGTGCAGGCGAGCGATGCTCGGCGCGGATCGCCCGCGCAGCGTCGAGGGCAACGCCCGCAATTTTTGAGCCACCGAGATCGATCCCAAGTTTGAGCGCTGTTGTCATGTCGTCCCCCGTCGAGCGTTCAGCCTTCACTCCCAGCCGCCGGCACCCTGCAGGATGGCCAGCGCCAGTGCCACTGTTTCGGGCTTGATCGCACGGCTGTCGGCGAAAACCAGCAACAACGCCTCGTTAGCGTTGATGTGTTCGAGAACCGCTTGGAGGACCTCACTGGAACCGGCGCTGGTCCGAAGGTCATCGACGCCGATGCCGGTTTCGGCGAGAAAATGGCCGAGTTTGCCGGCATCGTCGGCAAGAAATGCTAATCCTTCCGCGGCGATGGCCTCGGCGCGATGGCGATCAACGGGCAGAGCCTTTGGGGTTTTGAAGCGCATTTTGCCTCCGCTCATGCGTGCATTCTCCCACACCTTAAACAATTCGTTACGACTTTGAAGGCACACTTTACAGGCGAGTGAGCCTGAGAATCGGTGCAAAATCTGGTCGGGCTCAAAGGGGGCACGCGGCAACAGCATGACTATTCAGCAAACCATCAATGCTGATGATGACCGGGCGCATTCAGCGGCGCGGCCAAAGAAAACCGTTCTCATCGTCGAGGACAACGAGCTGAACATGAAACTGTTCCATGATCTGCTCGAAGCTTACGGCTATGCAACTCTGCAGGCGCGGCATGCCCGCGATGCTTTCGATCTGGCCCGGACGCATCGGCCGAGCCTGATCCTGATGGACATTCAGCTTCCAGAGTTCAACGGTCTGGAAGCCACAAAGTGGCTGAAGGACGACGATGATCTCCGCGACATCCCCGTCGTTGCCGTGACTGCTTTTGCCATGAAGGGTGACGAGGAGCGGATGCGCGCCGGTGGTTGCGAGGCCTACATCTCAAAGCCTATTTCGATCGCATCGTTCATCGACACCGTTCGCAGGTTCGTTGGCGATGCGTGAGTCCTGTCAATCCCCCAACTTCCATGCCCTGTGCTTCCATGAAGGTGACCAATGACAGCGCGCGTGCTGGTCGTCGATGATATTCCGGCGAATGTAAAGCTGCTCGAAGCGCGGCTGTCGGCTGAGTATTTCGAGGTGCTGACTGCCTATAGCGGGCGTGAGGCGCTGGATATCCTTCCGCGCGAACGCGTCGACGTGGTGCTGCTCGATGTCATGATGCCGGGGATGGACGGCTTTGAGGTTTGCCGGCGCATCAAGTCCGATGTGAAAACGCAGCATATCCCGGTGATCATGGTGACGGCGCTCGATCAGCCGTCCGATAAAGTGCAAGGGCTGGAGGCCGGTGCCGATGACTTTCTGACCAAGCCGGTCGACGATGTCGCATTGATCACACGCGTGAAGAATCTGGCGCGTCTGAAGATGCTCAATGATGAGATGCTGATTCGGGCCTCAACGACGCAGCAGATGGGCGCCGATGCGACGAGTGCCGCGTTATGGGCGAGTGCTGGCTCGGGCGGGCGGGTGCTGCTGGTCGATGACCATCCACGCTCAGCGCAACGGATTGTCGAGGCGTTGTCGCGGTCGCAGACTGCCGAGATCGAATCGGATGCGCAATCGGCGTTGGTCAGGCTTTCGGACGGCGCATTTGATCTGCTGATGGTGAGCTTGAGTCTCTCGAACGCTGACGGTCTCAGGCTATGCTCGCAGGTTCGCTCGATGGAAAGGACGCGGCACTTGCCGATCATCATCCTGGTGGAGCCGGGTGACGATGCGCGGTTGTTGCGTGGCCTCGACATGGGTGTGAACGACTATCTGGTGCGCCCACTCGATCGCAACGAGATGCATGCCCGCGTCAAGACGCAGATTACGCGCAAGCGGCACAGCGACCATTTGCGGACGCGGATCGAAGAGAGCGTCGAGATGGCGATCACCGATGCGCTGACCGGGCTGAATAATCGTCGCTACATGGAAACGCATTTGAAAACGCTGGTGGAAAACTCGCGCACGTCGGGGCGACCACTGTCGATCCTGGTCGCCGATATCGACTACTTCAAGAAAGTTAACGACACCTACGGCCATGACGCTGGCGATACGGTGCTGCGGGAATTCGCGGCGCGCTTCCGACGCAATTCCCGCGGGATTGATCTGGTCTGCCGGATGGGCGGGGAAGAATTCGTGATCATCATGCCGGATACCGAGATTGGCCGGGCTTTCCAAGTTGGCGAGCGGCTGCGAGCCTGCATCGCGGCGGAGCCGTTCCATATCAGTTCGCAGCAGTTGCTGCGGGTGACGGCGAGTGTTGGGATTGCCACCTTCGAGCGGCGAGATGACACCCCGGAGCAATTGTTCAAGCGCGCCGATAACGCGCTCTACGCAGCCAAACGCGAAGGCCGCAACCGGGTCGTTGCCGACGCGGCGTGATACAGGCGGGTCGAAACACAGAGTTATTGTTAGGGTATGACCGTCCCGACCGAGCACCGAATGTTCAAAAATTGCGGTGTGACATTCTGCCCAAAAGAGCAAAACACAATTTCTGCGCTAGGGTTGGATAGTTCTCGCGCAGCGTACGGTGGCCCTAAAACGGCCAGAGTTGCGCATTTAACTGCATCAATGGATGATTGGGCCGATGATCGGAATCATTCACCAAAACGATTGCAAGTCAACACTCCCTGTGCTTGGATTGTGCGTCGAGATTGGGGCTGAGCCTATCGTTGACACAAGGTTGGGCGGTCGACCTTCAGCGAGTACTTTGCTTATCCCTAGTAAGTAGCGAATTCCTCACGGGCTTTCAGGTCCGCCGCATCTCCTGATGCCGTGAGGTGACGATCGTTCTTAGCGGCTTAGGAGTGGCCTCCTCATCGTGCTGCATCTAGAACGGTCGGACGCCTTGTGGATGGTCAACGCCCTCTTTGACCCCCTTAAGGCAGCCGGCGCCCGTGGCGGGTTGGAAACGTACCCCGCTGCTGACTTGTCACGGGCCCGGCATCTATCTCTCGAGAAGCCGGTGCCCGATCCTCGTCGTGCGTTTATACCGCGGGGAGAATTTACCGATGTGATCGACGCGTGCGCCGTCGGATAACGATCAAATTGGGGGCGCGCACAACATCCTTGTTCGCGAAGAGCTACTTGATCTTGCCTTCTTTGAAATCAACGTGCTTGCGCGCGATCGGATCATATTTCTTGAAAACGAGCTTTTCCGTGCTGGTGCGGGGATTTTTCTTGGTGACGTAATAGAAACCGGTACCAGCGGTGCTGTTCAGCTTGATCTTCTGAATGACGGATTTGGCCATGGATTACTCGTTTGAGTTCTGAAAGGCGTCTACGAGCGGCGACCGCACCGGACGCACATGGGCTGTTGGGCGCAACATAGCCCCTGAGCGGCGTTAGTCAAGGCTCTATTCCGGTGCGTTTTGGCCACGGATGATGTCGCGCTTAAAGCTGCCGTTGCGGCTGTAGTAGAACGGCACGGCGGCATGATCCTGGCCGAAGGTTCCTGTCGCAATCTGCTCGGCTAAATCTTCAAGAACAACCCGGGTTATACGGGGAATATCGAGCTGGCGGGCGTCGTCGAGGGTCAGCCACTCGAGGGCGGACAGTTCGCCGTCGACAGTGTCGCGGCGTTCGGCGATAGCCGTAGCGTCAACCGAGAAGAAGCGTGTGTCGAACCGTCGCGACCGACCGGGTGGCGTGATAGCGCGGGCGATCAACCGTAATCCGTCGAGGGCCGGACCATATCCGGCCTCATGGAATGCCTTCCAGACGGGCGGCACCGTGGTGGGTTTGCGCTCGGAGCGTGCGCCGATGATCAAGCCAGCTTCCTCGAAGGCTTCACGGATCGCCGCAGCGCCTAAAGCGCGCGCGCGTGCCGGGCTCGGCGTCCCGCGCATGCCAACAAGAAGTTTTTCGATCTCGGCAGGGGCCATCTCGCGGGTGATCGCGGCAGCCCGGTCGGCGCGGTCGACGCGGCCGCCAGGGAAGACGTATTTGCCGGCCATGAATGCGAGATCGAGACGGCGTTTGCCGAGCAGCACCTTGGGCTCAGTGCCACTGCGATCGAGGATGATGAGCGTCGCGGCATCGCGCGGCCGCAGAACCTTGGTGTCGGCTTTCTTGGCGCCGTTTTCGATTTCTGCCTTCAGCGCATCCTTGGCGTCAGACATCCCGCAGCCTTTCTTGGGTCGGTGGCCACGCCTCAGGCGCGGCCGGATCGCGATGCGAGGTGTCGGTCAACCCGAAGCCGTGCATACGGGCCGCCCATTGGAAGCCGATCAGCGCACCTTTGATGCGGGGCAGCAGCCACAGCGACAGCGCCAGCGTCATCGGCAGCCAGATCACGAGATGGACCCAGGTTTCCGGATGGAAGGCGCGCTCGACGGCAAGCAACCCACCAACTACGATATGCCCGACGATCAGCATCGTGAAATAAGGCGGTGCGTCGTCGGCGCGCTGATGGTGCAATTCGGCCGCACAATGCGGGCAGCGATCGGCGACCTTCAGATAGGCGCGGAACAGCTTTCCTTTACCGCAGTTCGGGCAGCGGCATCGCCAGCCTCGCACCATCGCTGGCGGAACCGGCCGTGGGGCAGACGCCGGCGCCGGAGAAGTTACCATGTTGATAGCCATGCGGGCAGACATGCAACCGCCGACCTACCGTCGTCAAGAGCCAAGCCGTCGCTGTGGCCAGTGGGAACCGCCGCGCTGGAATATTACCGCCGTTTGCCTGGCCGATGCGGCAAGCGACGCTGACCGCGAACACCTTTGGGGGCGCTCAGTTGCCCCTTTTTGCCTTTCGACAACATCTCGAAGCGCAGCGCGCCGGCGCTCGGCACCGCTTCCGCCAACCGCACGTTGACTTCGTCGCCGAGCCGGAAGGCGACGCCTGAGCGTTCGCCTACCAGCGCGCGCGCGTCCTCGCGGTGGACAAAGTAGTCGTCGCCGAGTGTCGAGATGGGAATGAAACCGTCGGCGCCGGTGTCTCTCAACTTCACAAACAGGCCCGATCGCGTCACGCCGGCGATGCGCCCTTGGAATTCCGCGCCGATGCGATCAGCAAGGTGGGCGGCGATCAACCGATCGGTCGTCTCGCGCTCGGCCGACATGGCGCGGCGTTCCAATTGCGAAATGCTCTCGGCGGTTTCGACCAGACTTTCGACCTCTTCGTCGGTGATGCCGCCGGCGCCTAGGCCCAGCGCTCGGACCAGCGCTCGATGCACGATCAGGTCGGCGTAGCGGCGGATCGGCGAGGTGAAGTGGGCGTAGCGGCGCAGATTGAGACCGAAGTGGCCGGCGTTATTGGGTGCGTAGACCGCTTGCGCCTGCGAACGCAGTACGACTTCGTTGATCAGCTCGGCATATTGGCTGGTCTTGGCCTGTGCCAGAATACCGTTGAAATGCCCGGCCTTCATGGCGCCGGCAGTAGGCAGTGTCATGTCGACCGTCGACAAGAAGTCGCGCAATGATGTGAGCTTTTCCTTCGATGGCGGCTCGTGCACGCGATAGACTAGCGACGCCTTCTTCTGCTCGAGCGTTTCGGCTGCGGCGACATTGGCCTGGATCATCATCTCTTCGATCAACCGGTGAGCATCGAGGCGCTCCGGCACGATGACGTTAGCAACGCGTCCTTCTGCATCGAGCACAATCTTCCGTTCAGGCAGATCGAGGTCAAGCGGTGCTCTGATGTCGCGGGCCTTGCAGAGCGACCGATAAGCGGCCCATAGCGGTTTCAGCACCGGCTCAACCAAGGGCTGCGCCTTCGCGCTGGGATTGCCATCGATCGCCGCCTGGGCTTCCTGATAGTTGAGCTTGGCAGCCGAGCGCATCAGCGCGCGATGGAAGGTGTGGCGGCGTTTGTGGCCGTGTGCGTCGAACACCATGCGCACTGCCAGGCACGGTCGGTCCTCGTGCTCGCGCAGCGAGCACAAATCGTTCGAGATTTTTTCCGGCAGCATCGGCACGACGCGATCGGGGAAGTAGACCGAGTTGCCGCGTAGCCGCGCCTCGCGATCGAGATCGGTTTTGGGTCGGACATAGTAGGCGACGTCGGCGATTGCAACGGTGACGATCCATCCGCAGGGGTTGGCAGCGTCCGGATCACTTTCCGCGTGCACGGCGTCGTCGTGGTCGCGGGCGTCGACGGGATCGATGGTGACGAGGGGCGTATCACGCAGGTCCATGCGATCATCGCTGCTCAGCGCCGGCAGGCTCCTGAGCTCAGCCAGCACGCGTTCGGGGAATTCATCGGGAATGCCGTGCGCGTGCACGGCGATCAGGCTGATCTGGCGCTGGTCGTCGGGATTGCCGAGCACTTCGACGATGCGCGCTTCGGCGATACCGGACCGTCCCGATCGCGCCAGATCGAAGCGCACGAGATCACCATCGCGGGCGTCGCCGGCGCGGGCCGGATCGACGGTCCAGCTTTTCAGCTCCTTGCGATCGACCGGCTCGATGGTGCCGCCGCCAAGTTTGCGCGCGCGATAGATGCCGAGGGCACGCGTTTTCTCCTTTGGCAGCTTCTTCAGCGGCTCGATGGTGTAGCGGAACGGGCCCTCGCCCGTCAGCCGCTCGGTGCGGGCGAGCAGGCGATCGCCGATGCCGGCGACGGTGCGTTCATTGCGGCGCGGCGGCTTGACCAGAACTTTCGGGCGCGGGCCGTCGTCGCCATCCCAAACGACCGGCTCGGCGATCAGATCGCCATGTGTATCGCGCCCGGTGATGTCGAACACAGCAACCGGCGGCAGGTGGCCGCGTTCCTTGATCGACTTGCGGTTGCCGGCCAGCGTGCCGTCCTCGGCCATCTCCACGAGCAGTTGCTTCAAGGTGATGCGGTCGTTGCCCTTGATGTTGAAGGCGCGGGCGATCTCACGTTTGCCGACCGTCTCGCGGGCACCCTGCACGAAGGCGAGGACCTGTTCCTTGGTCGGTACGCCGCCGGGATGCTGACCTTCGGTTTGGCGGCCGCGTGCGGGGCGGGACGCCGGAGCATGGTCGGACCGTCGTCCGGATCTGCCTTTTTTCTGAGCCATCCCCCGACCGACCATTTGAGACGCGATCTGTCAAGCGTGTCAAATAGCATTAGGCAACTGAAGCCGCTGCAAGAGCGTGGTGGGTGCTGGGGCGCCGCCAGAAAAGTGTCGCGGATTGCGGAGCAGCAGCGTGATCACTACAGCGCAGAAATTCGACGCCACTGCAATTCACAAAATATATATGCCATCGTTCGACGTTTCAGCTTGCAGGATTCGAGCATGGTGCGCATGTCAGTTCAATTTCCATCGGGACCGCACCGAGCCGTGTCCTCAAGAGTGAGGTGAGGCAAAGGTGCCTGCAGCAATTTAATTTGAGACCCGACCGACAGTAGCTATGGACTTGCGGGAAGAAACAAGACGGCTAGACACTGACCGTCCTGCACAAGATAGGGTAGAACCCAATGACCAAGAAACTCGATGCGCTGCGAAAGAAATATGGTGCGGCGGAAGCAGGCACGGTGCACGATCCCGAATTCAAGAAAGTCGTCGACATGCTGTTCTCCGGCAACGGTCGCCGCGCCAAGCCCTATGAGGGCGTGTCGTCGTTCCTCGATGCACCACTGATGCTCGACGCCATGGCGAAGAAGGATCTGGGCGACTTGGACGTGGCACTGGTTGGCGTGCCGATGGATTTAGGCGTCACCAATCGACCGGGCAGCCGCCTTGGCCCCCGCGCAGTGCGCGGCATCGAACGGATCGGGCCCTATCACGAGGTGCACAAAATTGTGCCGGCCAGCATGGTCAAACTCGCCGACATTGGCGACGTCGCGTTCCGCAGCCGATACAACCTCGAACAGAGCCACGTGGACATCGAGACATTCTACAAAACGATCGTCAAAACGGGCGTCGCCCCTGTCAGCGTTGGTGGCGATCACTCGATCAGCTTGCCAATCCTGAAGGTACTCGGCCAGAAGCAACCCGTCGGCATGATTCATATCGATGCGCACTGCGACACCGGCGGACCATTCGAGGGCTCGCGTTTCCATCACGGCGGACCGTTCCGCGAGGCGGTGCTGGCCGGCGTGCTCGATCCCGAGCGGACCATACAGATCGGCATTCGCGGCAACGCCGAATATCTCTGGGAGTTTTCCGGCGATAGCGGCATGACGGTGATCCACGCGCATGACTTCGTGACGCTCGGGCTCGAGAAGACGATCGCGAAAATGCGCAAAGTGGTGGGCCGTGGCCCGACCTACATCTCGTTCGACATTGACAGTCTTGATCCGGCGTTCGCGCCGGGGACGGGTACGCCCGAGGCCGGCGGTCTCTCGTCGCGCGAGGCGATGGCGCTGATCCGCGGCGCGGCTGGGCTCGACATCATTGGCGGCGACGTGGTCGAGGTCGCGCCGCAGTATGATGCGACCACGAACACCGCGCAGGCGGCAGCGCAGATGTTGTTCGAGATCGTTAGCGTCGTGGCGTTGGCGCGGCGGGCGCAGGAGGTACAGGCGTCCCGTCACTGATGGATGAGTCTCAATTGCCGTGTGTCGACGGCACCCGGTTGGCAAGCGGTTACTGGGGGCGAGTGGCAGGCGTTGTACTTGGGATGAGGTATGAATGAGTGTCCGAGATGGTGTCAGATGGATGCGTCCGACACCATCTGAGCTTGACCCGAGCCCTCGCGTAACCTACGCCCTCTCATTTCCTCCTCAGGAGCCCACCCATGTCCCGAACCAACGCGTTAAAATTTTACATCGACGGCCAGTGGGTCGACCCGTCCGAGAAAAAGACGATCCCCGTCATCAATCCCGCAACCGAAGCCAGCATCGGCGATGTCGCGATGGGCTCCGCCGCCGACGTTGATCGCGCGGTTGCCGCTGCCCGCAAAGCCTTCGACGGCTATTCCCGCTTCACGCGCGAAGACCGCATGGCGTTGATGGAGCGCATTCTCGCCGCCTACAAGCGCCGCTTTGCCGAAATGGGCCAGACCATCAGCGAAGAGATGGGCGCGCCGATCAGTTTCGCCTCGCGCTTTCAAGCCGGCGCCGGCATGGGCCACTTCAAGACCGCGCTCGATCTCTTGAAAGATTTCGATTTCACGGAGGCCTGGGGCACGACTGAAATTCGCCGCGAGCCGATAGGCGTCGTCGGCATGATCACGCCGTGGAATTGGCCGGCCAATCAGATCTGCTGCAAGGTCGCGGGCGCGCTCGCCGCTGGATGCACGATGGTGCTCAAGCCGTCGGAGATAGCGCCCTATTCCGCGCTGCTGATCGCCGAAATCCTGCACGAAGCGGGTGTGCCGAAAGGCGTGTTCAATCTCATCAACGGCGATGGCCCCAACGTCGGCTCGGCCATCGCAGCGCACAAAGACATCGACTGCGTCTCCTTCACCGGCTCAACGCGCGCCGGCATCGAGGTCGCCATCCGCGCCGCCCCCAGCGTCAAGCGCGTCGGCCAGGAGCTTGGTGGCAAGTCTGCGAATATCCTGCTCGACGATTGCGACTTCCCGAAGGTTGTTGCCGAGGGCGTCAAAATGACCATGCGCAATGCCGGCCAATCCTGCAACGCGCCGACGCGCATGCTGGTCCCCAAGGCGCGGATGAAAGAGGTAGCCTCAATCGCCAAAGCCACGGCCGAGTCGCTCAAGGTCGGCAATCCCGACGATGCGACAACCGACATGGGGCCTGTCGTCTCTGATCTGCAATGGAAGAAAATCCAATCGCTGATCGGCAAGGGCCAGGACGAGGGCGCAATGCTCATCGCCGGCGGACAGGGCCGTCCTGATGGTTTGGCAATCGGATTCTACGTCCGCCCGACGGTCTTCGCCGACGTAAAGAATTCCATGACCATCGCGCGGGAAGAAATCTTTGGGCCGGTCCTCGTCATTATCGGCTACGCCGACGACGCCGACGCCATCCGCATCGCTAACGACAGTCCGTTCGGGCTCGCGGCATATGTCAGCTCTGCCGACAAAGAACGCGCAAAGAAAGTCGCCCGCGAGATCCGTGCCGGCATGGTGCACATCAATCTGGCGCCCGCCGACAGCAAGGCCCCCTTCGGCGGCATGAAGCAGTCCGGCAATGGCCGCGAGTGGGGCCAATTCGGCATCGAAGAATATCTCGAAGTCAAAGCGGTGATGGGTGCTGGGTAACGCGCATTTCTTTGCCTGCGCCCTCGGATGCCCACTGCGCAACGGGCACGCCTTCCTTGCGCCTTCAAGACGCCATCGCGTGCGTGTCGCGATGGCAGGCGCGCGTTCGGCACAACGCAGAACGAAGCCGTAGCGGGGTTTTGCGCCCCGGACACGGCATCATAGCCGGTCTGAATGAGACAGAGTTCCCGGTCAAGCGCGGAAGCGGAATGGGCATATGAGGCGGAAGCGCAAAGTGCCTGCTTGGTCAGAATACCTGGTGCAACGACCAAGTGTTGGCGACTGCATCTGCACGATGGATCCCGGGGTAAGTCATTCTCGACACGGCAGTCGTGGCGTGGCTGAGTGTCGGAAAATGATCCGATCACTCATCCACATTTTATGCATTGTTATGAACACGAACCTTGCTGGATCATCGCACGGGACTCGCGGCGCCTTATGGCACCTTGATGCCGGCCTTTTCAATCACATCGGCATAACCGGCTCGCTCCTTTTTTAGCGCATCGGCATAGGCTTGACCGGCGAGTTCCGTCTGTTGGACACCGAATTTTTCCATGGCGGTGCGCACTTCCGGCAGCTTGCCGATGGCGACCAGTTCGTCGATCAGCTTCTTAGTTACGTCAGCCGGCATGTTTGCCGGCGCGACCCACCCGAATGCCGGCATCATCTCGAAGCCCGGTAGCGTTTTGGCGGTGATCTCCACATCCTTGGCGAGCGAATAGGGGGCCAAAGACGTGATTGAAACGACGCGCAGCTTGCCGCCCTGCACCTGTTCCCAGGCGGTCGCGAAGTTGTCACAGGCGAGCTTTATCTGGCCACCGACCAGATCCTGCAGCGATTGGTTCGACGCGCGATAGGCGACCGGCGCAATCTTCACGCCGGCATGAAGTGCAAGCATCTCGCCGCAGATGTGTTGCGAGGTGCCGATGCCCGAGGTAGCGTAGGGCGTATCGGGGTTGGCCTTCAGCCAGCTAATCAGTTCCGGCATCGTCTTCGCCGGCACCGAGGGATGGACGACAAAGATGTTCGGCATCGCCGCCATGCCGTAGAGATAGGTGAAGTCCTTCTCGACGTTGTAGGGAATTTTGTCCTTGATCAGTACTGGATTGATTGCGAGGCCGCCCGATGTGCCGACCGCGAGGGTGTAGCCATCGGCTGCCGACTTGGCGGCAGAATTCAGTCCGGTGACGCCGCCGGCACCGGCCCGGTTTTCGACCACGAACTGCTGGCCAAGCCGCCGGCCGAGATGGTCGGCAAAAATTCGGGCCATAACGTCCGTATTTCCACCAGCCGCAAACGGCACGATGACGGTGACGGGCTTCGATGGCCACTTATCCTGCGCCATGACCGGCGTAATCAGCAAGACCAGCGCAGCGACCGCGCCGGAGAAACGACATAGAAGGCGAGACGTCATAGGTTTCCTCCCGAAAACAAGTGTTCTTTGTTAGGGCAGGCTTGCGCAGCGCTAGTCGCGGCGCATGCCACACACCAAACGATGTATACACTAACTCGCTGCGAGGACAAATGGGCGGCGGGGGCTGTTGCAATTTGCAGATCCGCAAGCCGGCCACTGTAGCATGGCACGCGACGGACGAGACCGCGCAACACCAGAAGCTCACAATCCGTCTGCGATCATAGTTGACCCACTTTGGCCATCGTCCGGCCGCCTTGATGCGGACAACGCGTAGCAAATTTGTTGGTTGTCGCTAAGTAGCCTTGCCGTATTCGACGTGACTCGCCAGTTTGTCGAGGGTCTGATAACCGAATTCGACAGCGCCGAACCCGATACCTGCGTCGCGCTGCGCCTTGGTCGGATGCAACTGCCGCAAAGTGATGACGGTCTTGCCGTCGCTCTGCTGATCGAACGTGATGCTAGTGCGGAATTTACCAGGGTCGCTGTCTTTGTCGGCGCCATGATTGAACTCGATCAGGTGCGGGCTCTCGATGCGCCGGAATTCCATCCGACTTGACCATTGTTTGCCATCGGGAGCGATCATATCGAACCGCCATTCGCCGCCCACGCGAATATCGATGGACTTTGTTTCGATCCTGAAACCGTCCGGACCGAACCATTGGGGGAGATGACGCGGATCAGCCCAGGCGGAGAAAACCAACTCCCGCGGCGCATTGATCACGCGCGAGAGGACGATCTCGCGATCGAGCGCCCACGTGGACAGAGGCGTTTCACTTTGACTTGCGTTTGCGGGCATTGGACTTCTCCTCAATCTTCAGTTTCTCAACGTACAGTTCAAATCGATCCAGTCGTTGCTCCAAGATCTCCCGTTGGGTCGCCAGCCAAGCCTCGATGATTGCGAGAGCTTCCGTCTGCAATGAGCACATCCTGACGCGACCAGTCTTTTTGGACGCAATGAGGCCGCTGCTCTCAAGAATGCAGATGTGTTTCATCAGGCTCGGCAGCGCCATTTCGAACGGCTTCGCCAGCTCTCCGACGGATGCTGCGCCCCCACATAGGCGCATGACGATCGCTCGACGGGTCGCGTCGGACAGGGCCCCGAAAACATTGTCGAGTCGCATCGATTGGTTAGCCATAAAGCTAACTATATCTGGGACACAAAATCGCGTCAATGAGTGTTAACCAGACGGCTAACCGAAAAGTGGTGAGTGCAACGTCGTCGTTCGGGTTCGCGAACGTATGATGCAGAGTGCATAGGTGCGAAGGCGTCAGTCGCAGTCGAATCGAAGATGGAACATTAAGAGATTTCTAGGTCCGTTGTTGAGCTTGAATTAGCGATCGAATTTCGGCTGGCCCGTCTCGATCGTGCGCGGGAGTCGCTAGGTCCGGTCCTTCAACCCAGGAAACAGACATTGTACGAGTTGCGGAACCCCTGTTCGCACCACCGGCGCTTGCCGCTATCGACGGTGATGCTCCGACACGACGCATCACCCGCTCACCACGTCACACGGTTCACGCTCCCTTGCACATCGGCGTTCCCTTGCCCCAGCTCTGACAATAGAGTTGCCGTGCGCGCGTGTCGGTGGCGGGGACCGGACATTCCGCGCGCTTCTCCTGACATTGCAGCACCTGCCGCGCCATGCCGACGGCGAGGCCAGTCATCGTGTGTTGGAACTCGACGCGATCGTTGACCGCGTCCTGCTTGTAGGCCTTGTAGGACTCGGTGTCGCGATCGGCAAAGAACAGGCGCTGGATGCTGGTCAGTTCATCGCGATCCTCGAAGGTGTGCGCGACGAAAGTGGTGTCGTAGGGCTCGGCCAGGCGGAAGCGATTGTCGACAATCGAGGAATTGAAGACGGCGGCTGTAACACACGGATAGGCGAGCGCGATGTGACGGGCTATGCCGCCACCGAGCGAATGGCCCGTGGTGATAAAACCGACCTTGCGGCCTTTTGCGGCCTCGTAGGCCTGCTTGCGGGTCGCCTGGAACACCAGTCGCGCCTCATCGTATTCCGTTTCAATCGGTAGCCACGCCAACAGCCAGGAGGCATTCGCCACCCAGTCCGAAACATCGAGCGTCTCGGTGCCGCGCAGCGCCGTCAGTACGGTCAGACGACCGGGATCATCGCGGTGATAGACGCGGAAGGCCAAGCCCGCGCGGTCCCAGGTGCCGACCTGGCGCCACTCCGGGCTGTGCTTGTCGAGCGTTAAACCTTTCGGTGCACCCTCCGAATAGACATTCAAGCTCGCGACCGCGTAGGGCAAATAATCATTGGCCGCCACCCGCCGCTGATAGGTGGGCTTGGGATAGTTCGGTAGTTTCGGTGCCTCGCATCGCTGTGTTTCGTCGGCGGCAATGGCCAATGTCGATCGTGCCACCTTCGGGCGCAGGTGAGTCAACACAACACCAACAAGGACAGTTGTGACCAGGACGGCAACAATCTTGAACAGCGCGCGCATCGGTTTGTCTCTTCGAGTGCGAGGAAAAAGTTGGGTGTACGGCTCCATCGTGAGGCGGCGCACGTTCGGCGGCAGATTAACACTCTGCCGGAGACTTCGCGCCACTGCGCGCGAGCCTGTGGGCAACGGCGTACCCAAAGCCGAATGGGGCGAAACTGCAGCCTTAAACGCTCACTTCCGCCGGATAATCTGACTCCAACGGTTGGTGGTGTGGCAGTTGGCGCAGTCGGGGCGGCGTCCTCGGTGGATGTCATCGGCCTTGTGGCAGGCGATGCATTGGCGCGGGTTGCTCGACGGCGTTTCGGTGAGCGGCTTCTGATGGCAATCCACGCAGTCGACCTTGACGTGCTTGCCAGTCAGCGCAAATCCGGTTTCGGCCTGGGCGTGGGCAAACTGTCCGGCCTTCTGGCGCGCTTTCAATTCAGTGATCTGCTCGAAAAGCGTGCGTGGCTTGGCGCCGCCGAGGCCCATCGGCTGCGTGTCGGTGCGCCGCTGCAACTCGCTATAGACGGCTTTCATGTCGGGCACTGCGGCGGGTGGCGGAGTTGCTGCGGCGACGGCGACCGGTGGTACTGCTGCACGAGGCGGCAGTGCTGCGACTTTCGCTGGCTCTATCGCGCGCAAGACAGGTGCCGGTGCCGGCACTGGTGTTGGTGCCATCACCAGTTTCGGAGTTGGCGCTGATGTGGGTTCATCTCTTGCGATGGCAGCAGCAGGAGCGGGCGCTTCGCTGGCATGTGAAGCGCTGTTCAAGTCCTGCGTCTTGACGATCTTCACCGGCATCCCTGCAGCGCGGGCAGCGAGAACAGCGGATTCGTTCGCGGCAGCCTTCGGCGTGGGTTCGATCGCGGGTGATGCGACTGGATTTTCGACCTTAATGCGGACGCGCTGCTCGATGGCTACGTTTGGAAGCGCCGGTTTCGTCTTGTCAGTATCCCGCTGACGCGGCACCGGCGCAACCCGCGGCGAGGTGTCACCGCGTAGAAATGCTTCGACGGGGTCGCGCGGATCAGCGGCTGCGACTTGAGTCTCTTGAACGCTCGCCTGTCGCCCCGCTGCAGGTGCGGACGCATCCATATCCCACACAGCGATGATATGCAGGATTGTTGCGGCGATCATCAGCAGGCACACCGGCAGATGGAACAACCGCCAGCGCGCCCACAGCTGCTCTCGCACGGATTGGCTTGCAGCGGACCGCGCGAAGCCAAAATAAGCGCGCGCGTGGCTGCCGATGAGGGCGCGCAACTGGCGGTCGGCGACATAATCCAAGCCTTGCCGCCGCGCAACCTCAACGACGATCCAGGCGACATCATGCAACAGGTCGCGCTTCCAGCGCTCGACGCGCAGCCGCGCCTTGACGCTGGCGATGACGCCTTGCCTGGGCGTCAGCAGATCAGCCTCGAAGCCTTCGAGCTTGGCGGTGAGGTTCTGTTTCCACGTTGTGACGGGATCGAAATCCGGTAACGCGGCGAGAATGGTATCGCGATGCCGGCGGGCCTGTTGCGTCGCGGAATAGAAATCGCGACTGACGCGCGCGTAGACGAAATAGCCGATGATGCCGCTGCCAGCGACAACCAGCATGCTCCACAACGCGACGTTGGCGTTGGAGCCGCCGAGGCCGAAATTGCTATGGTAGAGGATCAGCACCGGCCCGATCAGTCCGAACAGGATGTGGACGTGGAACCAGGCGGCGACGCTGCCGAGACCACGCGCTTTCGCAAATGCTTTGCGCAGCGGATAGAGGATCAGCAGCGCCATCATGCTTGCGCCGGTGACGCCGAACCAAAATCGCAACCCACTGCCGAATTGGATGTCGGCGAGGGCGCCCCGTTGCGAACCCAGGCCTTGAACCTCATAGCCATATTTCAGCGCTAATCCCGGCGCCAATGCCAGTAGCGACAACACGATGTAGGTGACGACTATCGTATTGCGGCTTGGCGGCGACCTAGGCGTGGCGCGCGTCGCAGCACCGGCCGGCGCGGCACTCGCGGTGCGCGGTACGGCAACTTCTAACGGTACACTCAAACGCGACGACACCAGTGGTTGGCTCCTCAACCGAAACAATACTCAAGCCCATGCGCAAACCGGAGCGCGCTGGCCCAAGGCGCTGTTCCTGGCATGCGATTGGGTCAACAACCGGGCAATACGCGCGGCAACCGGCGGCAGCAAAAATGCCAATCCGCCCGACGGGTTGCCTCGCTTCTGCCGCACTCACTATCGATGGATGGTGGAGATGCTCGAACTCGTAGCCAATCTCGGATACCCCGCTTATGCCCTGGCGCTGGCTGCGCTGTGGAGTGCGTTTGGCGTCGGCCGTCACCTGCGCGAGCGCCATGACGGCGGGCGGCAACGGCAAGCGTTGGAGGCTGGCGACGTCGAGCCTGTGTCGCTGCATCCCCTGATTGATCCCGCCAAATGCGTGGGCTGCAGCGCCTGCACGCACGCTTGTCCCGAAGGCCGCGTGATCGGCTTGATCGGCGGCAAGGCACAGTTGCTCGATCCCGTTTCCTGCATTGGCCATGGTGCCTGCAAGACATCCTGCCCGGTTGGCGCGATCGAATTGGTGTTCGGGTCGGCGCGGCGCGGCGTCGATATCCCCGTCGTGTCGCCGCAGTTCGAGTCCAACGTCCCAGGACTCTATATTGCCGGCGAACTCGGCGGCATGGGCCTGATCGCCAATGCTATCGAGCAGGGCCGCCAAGCCATCGATGCGATTGCCAAGCGCTCTTCTCTCGGCCAGCGCGAACTCTACGACGTGGTCATCGTCGGCGGCGGTCCCGCCGGTATTGCCGCGAGCCTTGCGGCGAAAGAAAAAAAGTTGCGCTGCCTGACGCTGGAGCAGGACACGCTCGGCGGCACCGTTGCCCGCTATCCCCGCCGGAAAATCGTCATGACGCGACCGGCAACGCTGCCGCTCTACGGCAAAGTCCGTCTGCGCCGGGTCCGCAAAGAGCGACTATTGGCGCTGTGGCAATCGGTGATCGGCAAGACAGGTCTTGAGATCCGCAGCGGCGTTCGCGTCGAGCGCATCACGCCTCACGATTGGGGTTTTGAGCTTACAACCACGTCAGGCGTGTGTCGGGCGAGCACCGTGCTGCTGGCAACCGGACGCCGTGGGTCGCCGCGCCGGCTGGGCGTGCCCGGCGAAGAGTTGCCGAAAGTAGTCTACAGCCTCAATGATCCCGGCCAGTATTGCGGTCAGCATGTGCTCGTCGTCGGCGGTGGTGACAGCGCCATCGAGGCAGCGGTAGCCCTTGCTGCGACCGCCGTCGCAAGTGTTACGCTATCCTATCGCGGCGTGCAGTTCACGCGCGTCAAACCGGCCAACCGCCGGAGTATTGAAGCAGCGATCACTGCCGGCTACGTGACGTGTCTCACGCAGTCACAGGTGCGGGCCATCGAGCCGGATCGCGTCGCAATTGACCAGCTCGGCCGGAGTCACACCCTGCGCAACGACGCGGTGATCATTTGCGCGGGTGGTCTGCTGCCGACGTCGTTGCTGGCCGATATTGGTGTCCGCGTCGAGACCAAGTACGGCACAGCTTAGCGTCGAGCTTGAGCGAATCCGCGATGGCACGCTGATTTTACATGCAATTGCGCCAACAGGGATCGCCACAATCGCTTCGAATAAAAACCGCTTTCTGCGTGCAGTTACAAGGTCTCAATGCGGGTCCCGAACGACGGAGAGGACACCCATGCGACGGCCTACTGATCCGATGACGCGCCGCGACCTGATCAAGACGTTCGGATTGTCGGCGCTGCTCATCCACCCCATTCTTCGCTCGATGGCCTACGCGGCCGAGACGCCGTTCGCCAGCGCGCCACGCTACATTCTGTTCTTCAAGGGCGGGTCCTATTACCCGAGCCGCACCAATCCAACTGCGCTAAGCAATCTCGCGGGTACGCCAATCGCGCCGCTACAGCCGCACGCTGAGGATCTCATCCTGTTCAAGAATATGAACATCCACGGCGGTAGTCCGAAAAGCGACGGCTACAAGGAGGAGCATGCCGCCGGCGTGATCGGTTGCTCGACCGGCAACAGTTACAAGTATTCCTCGAACGATGCCTATTTCGCCTACACGGACAATGAGTCGATCGATGTCCGCATCGCCAATCATTACCAGAGCCGCGCCGACCTGAAGGACGTGCCATTGAAGAGCTTGCACGTCGGCGGCGGCGCGCACTCGGACGCCGATCACGTCGGCCTTGGCAGCCGCTTCATCTCGTTTCGCAATCGGGAGAAGGGGGACACTCGCTACGGCAATGCGATAGAACCGATGCAGGATGCCGGTCAGGTTTTCGACCTGTTGATGCGGACGGCCGCCGCCTCCTGCGCGCCGCACTCCAATCAGTCGCGCGGTGACGCGGATAAGCTGACGGCGGCGCTATCGCGGCGCGCGGCCGTCGTCGATTTCATTCTCGCCGATATCAAGGATGCCAAGCGCCGGTTCGGTATGGACACCGAGCATGCGCGCAAACTCGATGGTTTGCTCGAGAATTGGAGCCAATCGGAGCAATCCGCTCGTACGACGGCAGCCACGTCGCAGCCTTCGAGTAAAGGTCGGGCTGCGCAGTGTGTGGCGTCAAGCCGGCCCGACGGAAAGGGCGCAAACAAGCAGAACCTGGATCAACTCTCGCCGGTCCATGACCAGATGATCAACTTGATCAAGTTCGCATTTGAAACGGATCTGACGCGCGTCGTCGCCTTCACGTTGTCGGGCGGGTCGAGCGGCCAGTCATGGCCAAGTCGCGGCGTGCACAAGGCGCATCATCAACTCGAACACAGTGGCGATGTTGAGAAGTCTCGTCAAGATCGACACCTACTACTCCGAGAAATTCGCGAGTTTGTTGACGGCGCTCAAGTCCGTCGACGATGGTGGTGGCAAGTCGGCGCTCTATAACAGTTCGGTGTTGCTCGGCATGGAATGCTGGAGCAACAGCTCGAGCGGGCATTATTTGACCAACATCCCCTTCGTGTTCGCCGGCCAGGGTGGCGGGCGCTTCAAGACCGGCCAGATCATCAATGCCAACGGCCGCAATAACAATGATTTGCACATCGCCTGTCAGAACGCCGCCGGCATCAAGTCGAACACCTTTGGGTTGGAGAGCCTGTGCAAGGGCGCAATCATCTAAGTCCGGGAGTGCGCCGCGTGACAACACCAGATCAGAAACATCGATCATGGTCGCAGGCTGTGGCACTCGGAATGCTGCTGGCGATCGCCGGCTGGATCGTGGCGCCGGCAACACCGATGGCGCAGGCACAGCCCTCTCCAGCAGCGAAGGCACCACCTCTTTCGCGGGTCGCCGACCCCGATCAGGCCTATATTAGCGCCGATCTCGAACTCTACATGACAGCCAAGCAGTATTTCCCGACCGACGCGACGAGTATCGCGGCGCGGCGCATCTTCCGTTTGACCCGTGACCAACTCGATGCATCGGTGATGGCGTTGTTGCCGGGCTTTGTCACGCAGTCGATCAAGGAGGCGATGCCGCGGGACGCGTTGCAGACAAACTACGAATTCGCTGACATCCTGAGCTTCAATGCAGCCAACACAACAGGGCTCGCTGGCTGGATCAGCGAGATCGCCAAGCGCGTGCGTCTCAGGCCCGCAGCCGTCATTGACTGCGCGACCGTTGACGGCAACGTGGACTGTCTCAAGCAGGCGGCGCGCGCATTCATCATCAAGGCATTTCGTGGCGATACCAATGAAGAGAAGATCAATCAGATCGTCGCCTTCTATCTCGCTGGCGTGCAGTCGAGTGGGTTCGGTCATGCGACAGGTGATCTCGTTGAGGTAGTTCTGAACTCGCCACATTTCCTTTTTCGCAAGGAACTCGATGTCAACCGAGGCAACCGCTTAGCGCCAGCGCAACTGTTGCAAGCCGTTACCTACACGCTCGCCGATGCGCCACCCGAGGCAGTCGACCTCAGTTCAGAGCGGGCGAGCCAATATCTGCGCACCGGCCCCGACGCGAGCGCGACGATCAACGCCATCGCCGCGAGCAAAGCGGCGCGCGAGAAGTTGGTGCGGTTTTTCACCGCTTGGCTGGAAATCAAGCCGACATCGGAGTTCACCATTTCGGCCAAGGTGTTTCCCGAGTTTGACACGCGCCTCGCCGCCGCCATGCGCAGCGAAACACTGCAGTTCCTGCGCGCGCAGTTGAGCAAACCGGTGCCGAAACTCAGCGAGATTACGCAGGCGACGCAGTCATTCTTGCCGAAGTCGCTCGAGCCGATCTACAAGTCGAAGCCCGATGGATCGGTTGGCGGAAAACTGGTTGATCTCGATCCGGCACAGCGGCTCGGAATCTTCTCGCAGCCGGCGGTGTTGGCCTCGCACTCCGGTCCAACGGACTCGCGGCCGATCAAGCGTGGCGTGTTCTGGGTGCGCAAGGTGATGTGCATGGAGATGGAGCCGCCACCGAAGGATCTGCACGCCAAGCTCTACGAGATGGAAGGCGTCACCGAGCGCCAGCGCATCGAGCAATCAACCAGCGGTCCCGCCTGCATCGGTTGTCACAAGGTGATCAACCCGTTTGCCTTCTTCCAGGAAAGCTTCGATGCGCTCGGCCGTTTCCGGATGACCGACAACGGTCACGCTATTGATGCCAGTATTCTCATCGATTTCCTCGATGAAGAGCCGGCCAAAACGACGACGGCCGTCGACGCCATCAAGACGCTGACCAACTCGATGATGTTCAAGCAATGCTTCGTGCGTCAGTTGTTCCGCTTCTACATGGGGCGTCAGGAAGAGCCGGCCGATGATCCGTTGCTGCGGCGGATGTTCTTTGAGTTCGCCTACCAGGACAAGCAGAACATCCTGCGCGCCGTGCAGATGCTCGCCGCGTCCGATCGGATCGTCAAACGGCAATAACCACTTACACCTTGAAGCTCCGACCAGTAAGCTTCTCGATGTTGCCCTGGTAGATTTTGGCGCGGTCGGCCGCGGAGATCTTGAGTTCATCGACGATTTTGATCGTCTCGCGAATGTACATCGTGCCGCCTTCTGGATCGAACGGGCAGTCGGAGGCGAAGACGACGTGATCAGGGCCATAGAAATCAAGGCCGCAGACTGTCGCTGAGCGCGATCCGAATACGGCGGTGTCGGCGTAGAAGTCCTTGAAATAGTCGAGCGGTCGCTTCTTGAGATCTTTCAACAACTTGAAATAATCTTCGTCCGAGGTGCGTTTGCCGAGTTGGTCCCAGCCTGGCCCGACGCGACCCTCGAAGTAGGGCACCATCGCGCCCAGGTGATGCGCGATGATTTTGAGGCCCGGATACTTGTCCATCGTCTTGGAAAATACCAGCCGCGACATGGCGACCGAGGTTTCGTAGGGCCAGCCGAACGTCCACCAGATCTCATAGAGTGACTTCTTCTCGTCCTGATAGTCAGGATGCCCGGCGCCGCGCTCGGGATGCAACCAGATCGGCTTGTCGAGCGCGTGCATCTTGGCGAAGAACCCTTCGAACTCCGGCCGGTCGATCGGCTTGCCGCCGACGTTAGTATAGATCTGCGCGCCGACTGCTCCGAGCTTGGTGATCGCCCGCTCGACTTCAGCGACGCCCTGCTCGCCGGCAGCTAACGGTGCCTGCGCGATGAAGGCAGGGAAGCGCTTGGGGTGTTTTGCGACCAGTTCGGCGAGGCCATCGTTTGCGATTTTGGCGAGTTCGAGCGCCACCACAGCATTTCCCTTTGAGACGGTTTCGAGCGTCGGCGCTGGTAATGACAAGATCTGGCGGTAGTCCGCCGGATAGAGGTCCATCATTTTAAGTCGCGTATCGAGGTCGTGGATCGATTGCACCGCCCGCGCACGGCGAAACATATCCTTGAGGTCGGAGCCGACCACCTCCATCTTCTTGTAATAGGGTGCGGGATAGAAGTGATTGAATGCGTCGATGCGCATGGCGGTGGTTCCTGTTTCGAGTGTGATTGCAGCGGTCAAGCTTGGTGACGGACGGCGGTGATGGCGGCACTCTGTCGCCATTCGTTGAAGACGGCTATTGCGGCGAGGCCGACGCCTGCGATATTGAGCCAAATGGATCCGGCAAACAATCCAACCGGCACCAGCAGCAGCGCGGCGATCAGCGCATAGACGGCGCGCAGCGGCATCGGGATCGCACGCTTATAGAAGCCGACGACGGTCATCGTGCCCATGAAGATTCCGGCAAAGGCCAACGCCAGCGCCATGATGATCGTCGGCAGTGGTCCGCGCAGGACGAGGGCCGGTGAATATGCGAACAAGAAGGGGATGAGATAGGCGCACCAGCTCATGCGTGTCGCCGTCCACCCGGTCTTCCATTGGTCCGATTTGGCGATCGTCGCAGCTGCAAAGGCCGCGAGCGCCACTGGCGGCGTCACCATACCGAGAATGCCCTGGAACAGTACAAACAGATGCGCCTGCATCGGCGAGATGCCGGCTTGGATCAGCGCTGGCGCGGCGAGCGTCGCGAGGATCACATAGACGCCGACGGTTGGCAGCGGCAGGCCGAGGATGAAGGACGCAATTGCCGTCAGTATCAGCAGTAGGAACAGGCTGCCGTCGCTGGCCGCAAGTAATTGCTGTGTCAACGAGAATGCAACGCCGGTCAGCGTCATAGCGCCAATCAGAATGCCGGCGATAGCGGTGATGGCGATGATATCGACGATGGCACCGCCAGCGCTGACCGTTGCCTTGAGGGCGGCGCGCGGTGTCAACCGCCGACCCTTATAGGGCACAACCATCGCCAGCACGATGAGCAGCGCGGTCGCCATCAAGGCCGCGTATTCCGCTTCGAGGTTCCAGCCGACCAGTCCGCCGACCAGCACGGCGAACGGCAGGACGAAATGCCACCCCTCGCGCAGCACGCGGCCGATGGCCGGCAGGGTGTCGCGGGGCTGGCCGAGAATGCCGAGCCTGGCAGACTCGAGATCGACCTGCAGGAACAGTGCGATGTAATAGAGCAGTGCCGGGATCGCGGCCGCGATCAAAACCTCGGTGTAAGGAACCTGCAGATACTCGGCCATCAGGAATGCGGCCGCACCCATGACCGGTGGTGCGATCTGGCCGCCGGTCGATCCGACCGCTTCGATCGCCGCCGCGACGTTTGGCGGGAATCCGGCCTTTTTCATCATCGGAATCGTGATGGTGCCGACGCTCGCAACGTTGGCGACCGCGCTGCCGGAGATCATGCCGAAGAACGCTGAACCGACGACCGCCACCTTACCAGCGCCACCACGGTAGCGCCCCATCAAGGCGGAGGCGAGGTCGGCAAAGAAATCCGAACCGCCGCAGCGGGTCAGCACGGCACCCAATATGATGAACGGCGTTACAACTATGACCGCAGTTTGCAGCGTTGTGCCGAAGAGTGCATTGGTATCGATGCCGAGGTAGACGATGAGGCGCGATAATGCAACAGGCCGGCTCGCAAACATCTCCGGCAGCATATAGCCGAGCATGGCGTGCGCGCATAGCACGCCGACGATGATGATCAAGGCGGTGCCGGCGACGCGGCGGCTCGCTTCACAGACGACGAACACAATGACGCTGGCGACGAGGATGCCGTACCACGGCCGTGCCGTCAGTTCCTTGATCAATTCGGGATAGCGGATCGCAACGTAGAAGCAGGAGATCAAAGCTGCACCTGCCAGACACCAGTCGATGAGCCCGGCGACGGGCTGCTTGTCGCGGCCTTCAATGACCGCTTTGGCGACAGCTTCTTCACCCGTCAACCCGCCAAGAGGATACTGCAGGAACGTCAGCGCCAGCGCACAGCCGAGCACCGCCGCCAGCATCTGCTCGGTGAAGAGCCCAATGCCGAGCCGCGCCGGCACGTTGCAGATCCAGCCGACGACCATCAGCACGAGTGCGGTCTGCAAGGTCGTCAACACCACGCGGTTGAGGGTCGAGGGCATGGGTGTTCCAGTCGATCGAAAGGTCAGTAGGGACAGACGACGTTGAGCAGCGCTTGCTGCTTCTTCTCGACGACGGCTGTTCGCGCGCGGGCGAGGGCCGCCGCTAAATCCTGCGGCTGTTCGACAATTTCCCCGTGGCCGCCCTGCGCCGTGACGAACTCGTGGAAGGGCGGACTGGGACTGAGATCGGCGAGCCGCATGCCGCCTTCAGATCCGGCCGCTGCATCGGCATACATTGACATGGTCGCGCGTTTCACCGCGCCATAGGCGCCGTTGTTGAAAATGATGGTGAGGACGGGAAGTTTGTAGCGGTCGGCGATCCAATGGCAGGCTGTCGGATTGGCGAACAGGTATGCGCCATCGCCGAGCGTTGCGACAACGCAGCGGTTCGGTGCGGCGAGCTTGGCGCCAAGCGCTGCCGGCAGACCCCAGCCGAGCCCACCCGCTGGCGAGAGGCCGAAGAGGGTGCCGGGCTTGGTGCGCGCGGCATGATCGAGCTGCAGGGGATACTCGTTGAAGACGATGTCGTCGTCGGCAAGCATCGCGCCGATGGCGTGACTGAGATGCGCCGGAGTAATCCGGTCCGTGGCGGGCTTGCTGGCGGCGGCAAGGCGCGCCAGGCGTTCCGATTGTGCGGCGGCGCGGGCGACGCGGCGGTCCTTGATCAGGTGTGCAGCGCCCGCGCGAGCGGACTCGGCTGCGGCCAGCAAAGCGTTGAACGCCGTTGCCGCCGTTGCGGTGACGCGGATGTCGGCTGGAAAGGAGCGCATGGGATAGCGCTGATAGGTCGGATCTTCGCCGATCTCGACGATGCGTGCTGTTGCAGGTGGTGCGTCCTTAGCGGTCAGCCATGGTGCGTCGCAAGCAATGACCAGCACAAGGTCTGCGTCTCGGAGCAGTGGCGCTGGATTATAGCCTGCATGCATCGCGTTATCGGTGGCGAGGCAGAGGGTGCGCGGATTATGCTGCACGACTGGGATGGCCCAAGCCCCCGCCAACGTGGTCAGCGCAGCAAATCCAGCCGCCTCGGCGCCGCTCGCCGAGGTGACGATGACGGGGTTGCGCGCTTGGGCGAGCCAGGCCGCGATCTCGGCCATGGCGTGGGGATCGGGATGCGGCGGGCGTGGCGGCATGCGCGGCGCTATCAGCGGGTCGCTTGATGCGGCGGACGCCAGTGGCTCGCGCGGCAATTGCAGATAGACCGGGCCTTTCGGCGAAGTCGCTGCGATCTCAAGCGCGCGCGCTGTAACCGCGTCGATGCGGCCGGGTAGCCGGAACTCATATTCCCACTTGGCGAGTTCGCGAACCATGCCAGCCTGATCGAACATTTCCTGTGCCCAGTGGATTTGGCGATTGCGTGATCCGAGCTCGCCGGATTCGGTGATTGGTGTGCGGCCCGCGCAGAGCAGTAATGGCGCATTGTCGCGCGCGAGATTTGCCAGCATGTTGACCGCGTTGGCGGTGCCAACGTTGACGTGCAACATGACGGCCTGCGTGCGGCCGGTCATCAGGTACGCGCCATGCGCCATGCCGACCGCTAGATTTTCATGCGGGACCAAGATCGCTTCGGGCACTTTGTCGTTACGTTTTACCGCTCGCGCATAAGCCTCGACCACCGGCGGCGAGTTGGTGCCGGGATTGACGAACAGGTAGTCGACGTCATGCGCGGCGAGGCTCGCGAGGAAGGTTTCCGCGACGATGCGCTGCTGCGCGGCGGTGTTTGTGCTGCGCGCCATCGCTGAAAATCCTCGTGAGTGGCGGTGGGACGTTGCTGAGCGCCGGCTATTTTGTCGCTGTGATCCCTTTGTCTTTGTAGTAGGCGATGGCGCCGTCGTGATAGGGGACCGAAAGGTCCTTGTAGAGCTTGGCCGGCTGCATCGCCTTGAAACCGGGGAAGGTCGCTGCCAGCAGGTCCTTTTGCTCGGCGATGACGGCAGTGATCGCCTTGATCTTGTCGGCGGGCACATCGGCGTTGGCGAACAGCGTGTAGTCGTAGTGCATAGTGTGGATCGGCGCCTTGAGGCCGGCGATGTTCGGCGCCGGATGAGTTTGGCCGATGTAGGCGGTGCGGAACACGCGGCTCAGCGCATCACCGGCCACCGGAGCGTTGCCAAGATCGAGCCAGCGGATGCCACCGACCGACGCGTCGGCCTCTTGTGTCTTGGCGCCACCAAGCGCAAACGTCGTGACGTCGACGCGGCCGGCCATGAATTCCTCCACGCCGCGAATGAGGTTTGGCACCAAGACTGGCTGCAGGTCGGCGATGGTCAGCCCGCCGGTTGCCAGCATGGCGTCGACGGTGGTCTTGATGATCTCCTGCGAGGTGAAGCCGTAGGCGATTTTCTTGCCCTTGAGATCGGCGATTGTCTTGATCGGGCTGTCGGCTCGCACAAAAAGCCCCGTGACCAGCGGATAAAGCGTCGCGATCTGGCGCAGCTTCGGATTGGGGCGCTTGTCGAAGGTGGCGATGCCGTTGAAGCTCTCGATCAGTTCCAGCGAGTTGCAAAAGCCGATGTCGATTTCACCGGAATTGACAAGCGGTATCATCGAGCCGGTGCCGCTGCTCGGTTGCACGCGCGACTGCATCTTGGCCGTATCGGCCAGCGCCTTGGCCAGCGCTGCGCCCATCTGATAGGTGACAGTGCCCTGCGGGCTGGTGCCGATGCCGAGCGGCTGCGCGGTCGCGCTAAATGCGCTCACAACGAGCAGCAACAATCCGATACATGCTCTCGATAGCGTCACGTCAGCCTCCCACGCGATCTGGTGTTGGCGGAGTTTGCTCCGCCGGCCAGACCGTATAGGTGCTGCCCCCGTGGCGTCAAACGCTGATGACGCCACGGCGATTGTGTTGGCTGATGCGCCCCATCATGGCTGGTAGATGATGTCCAGCGGCGAGATTGCGGGCCCACCCTCACCATTCACGGCGCCGAGTACGACGATTGTCTGATCACCGAAGTGGACGATCGTGTTGCCATAGGCGACTTCGACGGACACATCGTCTGGGCCATTACCGCCGACGAGCACGAGTTTGTCGCTCTCGGCGGTGTTATTCCAGTCATAGACGTAGTCGATGCCGCTCGACGTGGCGTTGAAAACGAAGTGGTCGTTGCCGGCGCCACCAAACAAGTGATCAATGCCGTTGCCGCCTTCGAGCTCGTCATTGTCGTCCTCGCCGTAGAGGCTATCGCTGCCGCTGCCGCCCCTAAGTGTGTCGTCGCCAGCGTAGCCGTGCAGCACGATGCCGTCCGACAACGCGCCAGCATCGAGCGAGTCGGCGCCAGCATCGCCCGCCACCCACTCGACATTGGACGTCGCCGCCAATGTCCACAACACTCCGGCCGGATCGCGCACCACAACATAGTCGTAGTCGGCGCCGCCATCGATCTGGCCGAGTACCGTATCTGCGCCGTCGACGAACATGACGTCGCTGCCAGCACCCCCATAGAACACGTCACCCGCGCCATCGGACGCGAAGTTCGGGGGGTACACTTCATTGCCATAGAGCCCATCATTGCCCGCGCCGCCGGTCAGTGTGTCGGCGTCAGCGCCGCCTAACAGAATGTCATGGCCGTCGCCGCCTGTGAGACTGTCGGCGCCGCCGCGGCCCCAGATGGCGATGTCGGTCGTTGTCCCATTGGCCGTAACCGTGTCGGCACCGGCATTGCCACCGAACCAATCGACGCTCGCTGCCGTCATGTCGAAGTTGACGCCGTCAGTACCCGTGAGATGCACGTAGTCGTAGTCAGCGCCGCCGTCGACGACGCCCCCGGCAATGTCAGCGGCATCAATGAACATGATATCTTGCCCGCCGCCGCCATAGATCGAATCGGAGCCGTCGCCGCCGGTGAGGCGGTCATTGCCGAGTCCGCCGCGGACAGTATCGTTGCCACCAAGCGCATTGATGGTGTCGTTAGTGTCGCCGCCAAGAATTTCTTCGGCTGCGTTGCTACCGGTTGCGACATCGGGGGTAATATCGAGCACGGTCACGTCGATGGTAGCAGTGATCGTTTGCGCGTTCGCGGTTGCGCGGACGACGACGCTGGTTAACGCAAGTTGTTCAAAATCGAGCGCTGCTCCACTGGCAACATGCAACTCGTTGCCGTTCAGGACGACGAACCGGGGATCTAGCGTTGAGTAGCTGATCGGGTCGCCATCGGGATCGGTCGCCGACAGATAACCAATCAGTCCCGGAGTGTGTTCATTGACGCTGACGGTGGTGGCAGCCGGACCTCCATTGGTAAGGGAGAACTGCAGGTTGATGGGTGGGTCGTTGACGTTGGTCACCGTGATCGCCACCGCCTGGGTGGTATCGATCGTGCCGTCGTCGGCGTGGACGATGATGTCGTAGACGTTGTTGGCGTCGAGATCGGCCGGCGCCTCGAAGTTGGGCGAGGCGATGAAGGTTACTTCACCGGTCGTCGCATTGATGTTGAACAGGCCCGCGTCGTCGCCGGTGATCGAGTAGGTCAGCGTGCCGGTGTTCTCGCCGTCGTCGGTGGCGTTGATGTCGTAGACGACATTGGTGATGGCGGTGTTCTCGGCTTCCGTCCCGGTCGCCGCCGAGGTGATGACCGGCGCGCCGTTGACGTTGGTCACCGTGATCGCCACCGCCTGGGTGGTATCGATCGTGCCGTCGTCGGCGTGGACGATGATGTCGTAGACGTTGTTGGCGTCGAGATCGGCCGGCGCCTCGAAGTTGGGCGAGGCGATGAAGGTTACTTCACCGGTCGTGGCATTGATGTTGAACAGGCCCGCGTCGTCGCCGGAGATGGCATAGGTCAGCGTGCCGGTGTTCTCGCCGTCGTCGGTGGCGTTGATGTCATAGACGACATTGGTGATGGCGGTGTTCTCGGCTTCCGTCCCGGTCGCCGCCGAGGTGATGACCGGCGCGCCGTTGACGTTGGTCACGGTGATCGCCACCGCCTGGGTGGTATCGATCGTGCCGTCGTCGGCGTGGACGATGATGTCGTAGACGTTGTTGGCGTCGAGATCGGCCGGCGCCTCGAAGTTGGGCGAGGCGATGAAGGTTACTTCACCGGTTGTGGCGTTGACGTTGAACAGGCCCGCGTCGTCGCCGGTGATCGAGTAGGTCAGCGTGCCGGTGTTCTCGCCGTCGTCGGTGGCGTTGATGTCGTAGACGACATTGGTGATGGCGGTGTTCTCGGCTTCCGTCCCGGTCGCCGCCGAGGTGATGACCGGCGCGCCGTTGACGTTGGTCACCGTGATCGCCACCGCCTGGGTGGTATCGATCGTGCCGTCGTCGGCGTGGACGATGATGTCGTAGACGTTGTTGGCGTCGAGATCGGCCGGCGCCTCGAAGTTGGGCGAGGCGATGAAGGTTACTTCACCGGTCGTCGCATTGATGTTGAACAGGCCCGCGTCGTCGCCGGTGATCGAGTAGGTCAGCGTGCCGGTGTTCTCGCCGTCGTCGGTGGCGTTGATGTCGTAGACGACATTGGTGATGGCGGTGTTCTCGGCTTCCGTCCCGGTCGCCGCCGAGGTGATGACCGGCGCGCCGTTGACGTTGGTCACCGTGATCGCCACCGCCTGGGTGGTATCGATCGTGCCGTCGTCGGCGTGGACGATGATGTCGTAGACGTTGTTGGCGTCGAGATCGGCCGGCGCCTCGAAGTTGGGCGAGGCGATGAAGGTTACTTCACCGGTCGTCGCATTGACGTTGAACAGGCCCGCGTCGTCGCCGGTGATGGCAGTAGGTCAGCGTGCCGGTGTTCTCGCCGTCGTCGGTGGCGTTGATGTCATAGACGACATTGGTGATGGCGGTGTTCTCGGCTTCCGTCCCGGTCGCCGCCGAGGTGATGACCGGCGCGCCGTTGACGTTGGTCACCGTGATCGCCACGGCCTGGGTGGTATCGATCGTGCCGTCGTCGGCGTGGACGATGATGTCGTAGACGTTGTTGGCGTCGAGATCGGCCGGCGCCTCGAAGTTGGGCGAGGCGATGAAAGTTACTTCACCGGTTGTCGCATTGACGTTGAACAGGCCCGCGTCGTCGCCGGTGATCGAGTAGGTCAGCGTGCCGGTGTTCTCGCCGTCGTCGGTGGCGTTGATGTCGTAGACGACATTGGTGATGGCGGTGTTCTCGGCTTCCGTCCCGGTCGCCGCCGAGGTGATGACCGGCGCGCCGTTGACGTTGGTCACCGTGATCGCCACCGCCTGGGTGGTATCGATCGTGCCGTCGTCGGCGTGGACGATGATGTCGTAGACGTTGTTGGCGTCGAGATCGGCCGGCGCCTCGAAGTTGGGCGAGGCGATGAAGGTTACTTCACCGGTCGTCGCATTGACGTTGAACAGGCCCGCGTCGTCGCCGGAGATGGCATAGGTCAGCGTGCCGGTGTTCTCGCCGTCGTCGGTGGCGTTGATGTCATAGACGACATTGGTGATGGCGGTGTTCTCGGCTTCCGTCCCGGTCGCCGCCGAGGTGATGACCGGCGCGCCGTTGACGTTGGTCACCGTGATCGCCACCGCCTGGGTGGTATCGATCGTGCCGTCGTCGGCGTGGACGATGATGTCGTAGACGTTGTTGGCGTCGAGATCGGCCGGCGCCTCGAAGTTGGGCGAGGCGATGAAAGTTACTTCACCGGTTGTCGCATTGACGTTGAACAGGCCCGCGTCGTCGCCGGTGATGGCATAGGTCAGCGTGCCGGTGTTCTCGCCGTCGTCGGTGGCGTTGATGTCATAGACGACATTGGTGATGGCGGTGTTCTCGGCTTCCGTCCCGGTCGCCGCCGAGGTGATGACCGGCGCGCCGTTGACGTTGGTCACCGTGATCGCCACCGCCTGGGTGGTATCGATCGTGCCGTCGTCGGCGTGGACGATGATGTCGTAGACGTTGTTGGCGTCGAGATCGGCCGGCGCCTCGAAGTTGGGCGAGGCGATGAAAGTTACTTCACCGGTCGTCGCATTGACGTTGAACAGGCCCGCGTCGTCGCCGGTGATCGAGTAGGTCAGCGTGCCGGTGTTCTCGCCGTCGTCGGTGGCGTTGATGTCGTAGACGACATTGGTGATGGCGGTGTTCTCGGCTTCCGTCCCGGTCGCCGCCGAGGTGATGACCGGCGCGCCGTTGACGTTGGTCACCGTGATCGCCACCGCCTGGGTGGTATCGATCGTGCCGTCGTCGGCGTGGACGATGATGTCGTAGACGTTGTTGGCGTCGGGATCGGCCGGCGCCTCGAAGTTGGGCGAGGCGATGAAGGTTACTTCACCGGTCGTCGCATTGACGTTGAACAGGCCCGCGTCGTCGCCGGTGATGGCATAGGTCAGCGTGCCGGTGTTCTCGCCGTCGTCGGTGGCGTTGATGTCATAGACGACATTGGTGATGGCGGTGTTCTCGGCTTCCGTCCCGGTCGCCGCCGAGGTGATGACCGGCGCGCCGTTGACGTTGGTCACCGTGATCGCCACCGCCTGGGTGGTATCGATCGTGCCGTCGTCGGCGTGGACGATGATGTCGTAGACGTTGTTGGCGTCGGGATCGGCCGGCGCCTCGAAGTTGGGCGAGGCGATGAAGGTTACTTCACCGGTCGTCGCATTGATGTTGAACAGGCCCGCGTCGTCGCCGGTGATGGCATAGGTCAGCGTGCCGGTGTTCTCGCCGTCGTCGGTGGCGTTGATGTCGTAGACGACATTGGTGATGGCGGTGTTCTCGGCTTCCGTCCCGGTCGCCGCCGAGGTGATGACCGGCGCGCCGTTGACGTTGGTCACCGTGATCGCCACCGCCTGGGTGGTATCGATCGTGCCGTCGTCGGCGTGGACGATGATGTCGTAGACGTTGTTGGCGTCGAGATCGGCCGGCGCCTCGAAGTTGGGCGAGGCGATGAAAGTTACTTCACCGGTTGTCGCATTGACGTTGAACAGGCCCGCGTCGTCGCCGGAGATGGCATAGGTCAGCGTGCCGGTGTTCTCGCCGTCGTCGGTGGCGTTGATGTCATAGACGACATTGGTGATGGCGGTGTTCTCGGCTTCCGTCCCGGTCGCCGCCGAGGTGATGACCGGCGCGCCGTTGACGTTGGTCACCGTGATCGCCACCGCCTGGGTGGTATCGATCGTGCCGTCGTCGGCGTGGACGATGATGTCGTAGACGTTGTTGGCGTCGAGATCGGCCGGCGCCTCGAAGTTGGGCGAGGCGATGAAAGTTACTTCACCGGTTGTCGCATTGACGTTGAACAGGCCCGCGTCGTCGCCGGTGATCGAGTAGGTCAGCGTGCCGGTGTTCTCGCCGTCGTCGGTGGCGTTGATGTCGTAGACGACATTGGTGATGGCGGTGTTCTCGGCTTCCGTCCCGGTCGCCGCCGAGGTGATGACCGGCGCGCCGTTGACGTTGGTCACCGTGATCGCCACCGCCTGGGTGGTATCGATCGTGCCGTCGTCGGCGTGCACAACGATGTCGTAGACGTTGTTGGCGTCGAGATCGGCCGGCGCCTCGAAGTTGGGCGAGGCGATGAAAGTTACTTCACCGGTTGTCGCATTGACGTTGAACAGGCCCGCGTCGTCGCCGGTGATCGAGTAGGTCAGCGTGCCGGTGTTCTCGCCGTCGTCGGTGGCGTTGATGTCATAGACGACATTGGTGATGGCGGTGTTCTCGGCTTCCGTCCCGGTCGCCGCCGAGGTGATGACCGGCGCGCCGTTGACGTTGGTCACCGTGATCGCCACCGCCTGGGTGGTATCGATCGTGCCGTCGTCGGCGTGCACAACGATGTCGTAGACGTTGTTGGCGTCGAGATCGGCCGGCGCCTCGAAGTTGGGCGAGGCGATGAAAGTTACTTCACCGGTTGTCGCATTGACGTTGAACAGGCCCGCGTCGTCGCCGGTGATCGAGTAGGTCAGCGTGCCGGTGTTCTCGCCGTCGTCGGTGGCGTTGATGTCATAGACGACATTGGTGATGGCGGTGTTCTCCGCCTCGGCTCCGGTCGCCGCCGAGGTGATCACCGGCGCGCCGTTGACGTTGGTGACGGTGATCGCCACCGCCTGGGTGGTGTCGAGCGTGCCGTCGTTGGCGTGCACGACGATGTCGTAGACGTTGTTGGCGTCGAGATCGGCCGGCGCCTCGAAGTTGGGCGAGGCGATGAAGGTAACTTCACCGGTGGCGGCGTTGACGGCGAACAGGCCCGCGTCGTCGCCGGAGATGGCATAGGTCCGCGTGGGGTTGTCGTCGTCAGTGGCGGTGATGGTGTAGACGACGTTGGTGATGGCGGTGTTCTCGGCTTCCGTCCCTGTCGCGGTCGAGGTGATCACCGGCGCGTCGTTCTGCGGCGTGACGGTGAGATTGAAGGTCGAATTGACCGGCGCCGAGGTGTCCTCGTTGCCGTCCTCCACGTTCACCGCAAAGCTGGCAGTGGCTGTCTCCGAGCCGTTGTGCAGGAAGGTCACCTGACCGGCCGCGAGTTGGGTCCCTGTGAACGTCGTCTGCGTGATACCATTCACCTGCACCACGCCGTTGACCAGCGAGGACACGTTGAAGGTCACTCCCGCTGCGACATCGTCGGGATCGCTGAAGCCGAGATCGGCCGCCCCAATGACAACGCTGCCACCTTCCGCCACCGTCGCGGACAGATCGCCCGTCAGAGCCGGCGCGTCGTTGACCGGCGTGACGGTGACGGTGGAGACTATCGAGAGTGCGGTGGTGTTGTCGTTCGGCGCGGTGTTGGAGCCGCTGTCGGTGACATTCGTCAGCGTGAACGTGCGTGTGCCCGGGGTAGGATTGTTGATATTGGTGTTCTGGTAGGTGATGCCGTTGACGATGCTAGTAATGGCTGCCGTGGTCTCGCCAGCGCTGCTCAGCACCACCGTCGCCGTGCCGGCGGCGATGGTGACCGTGTAACCCATGGCATTTAGCGTCGTCGTGCCGGAGGAGTTGGCCCCCAGCGTGATCGTGGTGCCGTCGACGACGATGCTTTCGCTGGCCCCGTCAACGAGGCCGCTAACCGTGAAGGTGAGGCCGGTGATCGACTGACCGGTTTCGACAGTGCTGGTGCTCGCGCCGGAGAAGACCGCCACCGCCGCGCCCTGCGCGTTGGCCGCACCTTCGGTGAAGGTCGGGTTGGCGGCCGTCGCCGTCAGCGTCGGCTCGTCGTTGACCGGGGTGATCGTTACGGCCTGAGTGTTGTCAGTCACCGTTCCGGCGTTGTCGTCGTTGGCAGTGAGGGTAATTGCACGTCCCGTCGTTGTCGTCGGATCATTGGAAGTATTTTGGAATTGAAGCGCTTGCCCCAATGCAGTGACGACCGTGTCGTCGGTTAGGGCACCGAATGCATTGAGATTGATCTGCAGCGCGGCGCCGTTTATGCCGTTGAGGGTGCCATCGATCGTACCGATCAACGTACTGACGCCTGCGGCCGTCACGTAGGAAACATTTGAGCCAGATACGGAAATGCCGGCCACCCCAGTGCTCGCCGTCGTGGCAACCGTCAATTGGTCGCCCGCATGCGGCGAGGCCACGCTCAAGTTCACATAAGTGCCGGTGGCCGCGTCGTTCCAGGCGGTCAGAGTCACGTTGTTATCGATTATGAAAGCCGGCGCCTGCTCAAGCACTGTGGTCGTATTGGTGGACCAACTGCCGATCGCTACCATGATACCCTCATAAATTTGAATTGCTGAAACTGTCAGCGGCGCGATGGCCGCGAGATCTGCGTTGGCTACGTCCAGCTCCCAGTTGCCGCCCTTGGCGGCAGCGCCGATCAGCGTCGACGAGGCGGCGACCGGCACGCCGAGCGCGTCGCTGAGCGCCCGCACGAAGGCACGGCCCTCGGTGCCGGCGCCCGTGCGGCAGCCGTACAGCAGTACTTGCGCCGTCGGCGCCAGCGCGGCGGCGATCGTGTCGAGCTCCTCGGCATAGCGCGCCAGCGTCGAAACATCGAGGCTCCCGGCGCCGAACCGGAGTTCGCCCGGGGCGCCATGCGCGATGATGTGCAGCGCTTCGATGCCCCGGCGTCCTTCCAGCATTTCGGCGATCGCAACCAGGCTGTCGCGCGCATGGGGCAGCAAATGTCCTTCCACGCCTGATCGCAGGCCTGCGAGAAGGATTTCCGGAGTATCCACTGAACGATCGATGAATGCGATCTCATCTGAATTCACGATCTGCCGACCGAATAGGGACTTAACTCCGATCGGTTGCTCAGCACGCACAGAAGTGCCGCTGCTGGAGGCGATGGTCGGCGCCGTGATGCCGGTTGCTTGCTCGTTGATGGTGGTGTTGCTGGTGCCGCCGGCGTTATTCAGATTGATGTTGACTGCCATGATACTCTCCCACTTGAGCAAGCACTTGATGGAAATGTGATGGATGCGCGGCGCTGGCCGCGATTCTGCGACGGCGGTTCTAATTCTGCGAAATGCGCGGTGTTGGTGTGGTGCGCGGCACGATGCGCACGTCCGCTGTCAACCCGAGTTGCGGCGTTGGCGGCTTATACAGTTGCTGCGGCGCGTGCTGCTGGCTGCACCAGCCGTTGCGCGCATGGCGTCGGTCTTGATGTTGAAATGAATGACTGGATCGGTGCATAACAAACTCCCGCCGACAACAGATATAGCAAGGTAGAGTGCAAGAATAACTTATATTCTTCATAGCGAGAAAAACTATGCACGTCAATGCTCCCGTAGCTTGGGGCAAGAAATCAAGTACCCCATTGATGTAATTAATTTAAATCGGCGCGAGCACGCTCGTTGCCGCGAGGCGCGGACCAGGGGTGAGTTCGGATCAGTTGGTGGCGATTTCGCGACCTATCGATTGCCCCGCCGGCTCTTCGCGGCGAAGCGGACAGCTTCTTCGGCGGCGCGGAAGATGGCGGCGGATTTGTAGACGCATTCATTCTGTTCGTCGGCGGCTTTCGAGTCCGCGACGACACCGGCACCGGCCTGGACGTGGATCTGCCCGTCCTTGACGATCGCGGTGCGCAGCACGATGCAGGTGTCCATCTGCCCGTCGGCGGAGAAGTAGCCGACACAGCCGCCATAGGGCCCGCGTTTGGATTTTTCCAACTCGTCAATGATCTCCATCGCCCGCACTTTTGGCGCGCCCGATAGTGTCCCCGCGGGTAATCCCGCCAGCAGCGCGTCGATCGCGTCGTGCTTGGGATCGAGCGCACCGATCACAGTCGAAGAAATGTGCATGACGTGGCTGTAGCGCTCGATGGCGAAGCTGTCGGTGACCTTGACCGAGCCGATGCTGGCGACGCGGCCGACATCATTGCGGCCGAGATCCAGCAGCATCAGATGCTCGGCGCGCTCCTTGGGATCGGTGAGTAGTTCGCGTTCGAGTTTGGCATCTTCGTCGGGCGTAGCACCGCGTCGTCGGGTGCCGGCGAGCGGCCGGATGGTCACCTCGCCGTCGCGTACGCGCACGAGAATTTCCGGCGACGAGCCGACGATGGCGAAGTCGCCGAAATCGAGATGATAGAGGAAGGGCGACGGGTTAGTGCGTCGCAGCGCCCGATAAAGTGCCAGCGGCGGCAGCGTGAAGGGAGCGGAGAACCGCTGTGCGAGCACGACCTGGAAAATGTCGCCGGCGGCGATGTACTCCTTCGAACGCTCGACCATCGCGGTGTATTCGGCTGGACTGGTGTTTGACGTCGTCGCGGGGAGTTGGATGGTGCTGGCCGAGGCGGCCGCTATGTGCGGCGTTGGCTCGTCGAGCGCGTCGATCACCGATTGCAGGCGCGCGATGGCCGCCGCGTAGGCCGCCGCCGCCGTCTCAGCCTTCGACGGGAATACCGGCGTGACGACGATCATTTCGTCCTTGATGTTGTCGAACACGATGGTCAGCGTCGGCCGCATCAGGATTGCATCGGGGACACCGAGGTGATCGGGTGGAATGTTTGGCAGGTCCTCAACGAGGCGCGCGGTGTCGTAGCCCATGTAGCCGATGACACCCGCCGCGTTCGGCGGCAACCCCGCTGGCAGGGCGATTCGGCTTTCAGCGATTAACGCACGCAACGAGGCGAGTGTCGGCAGTTTTTCCGCCATGAAGGCTGTGGGCGTAATCAGCGCCTGGCGATTGATCTCGGCGGCGTTGCCGTTGGCGCGCCAGACGAGATCCGGTTGCAATGCGATGAACGAGTAGCGGCCGCGCGTCGCGCCACCTTCCACCAATTCAAGCAATGTGCTCATCGGCCGCCCGTCGGCGAGCTTCAGGAACGCCGAGACGGGTGTTTCAAGATCGGCGACGAGACGGGTCCACACGACTTGCGGCTGACTGGCGTCGTAGAGTATGGCAAACGCACTTTGATCAGGCGAGGCGGCAAGGCGGTCGTCGCCGGTCGGGTTGTCAGACGCATTGCGGGTCATGGGCATTATCCGGAAGTTCGCGGTGGCGCAACGAGAGATGATGGCCCGATGCTGTTCGGGCGAACAATCACCTGCTTCGCCACCACTGCGGCACGGACTGTCGCGCAACCAGCTCGCTCATCGTTGCTGCTGCCGATCCTGCCCGAGGGATTGGCGGACCGCGGCGTCGTTGACGTTGAAGCCCAATTGCGTCTGCAGGCCGGAGACATAGGCGTTGAGCGTGTCTGATTGAATCTGACGCTTCAGTTCCGTCTTGATCTTTTCGGTCTGCTCGGGTGTCGCGGCCGGCGCTGCGATGACATCAAGCACGCGCATCAGCGTGCGCGACTTGTTGTCGGCACTCGTCGCCGAGAGCACGCCACCTTTCGGGAGCGTGAAGGCTTGTGCGACGGCCGTCTGCGCGAGGCCCTGCGGCGAAGTATTGCGGGTGATGGCGTTGGTCTTTTCGACCTTGCCGCCGATTTCCTTGGTGAGCGCCTCGAACGTCTCGCCCTTGCTCGCGCGTTCGACGAACTTGGCGGTCTGCGAGCCAAGTTCCTTGAGCTTCTCAGTGTCGAGCCATCCGGTCTTGACGTCGGACTGAACTTCTTCGAAGGGTTTTTGCTTTTCGGGCGTCGTGCCGAGGGTGTCGAGCCATGCATAACCGCCGTCGCCCAGTTCGATCGCATCGGCCTCACTGCCGGCGTTGCCACCGAAGGCCGCGAGCGCGAGGCGTGCGCCGTCGGCGAAGTCCGGAACCGGTTTGCCATCGGGCCCATTGCCTTGGCGGTCGATGGCGGCGACCTCCTTCAAGGTCAGCTGGAACTTGGCCGCTGTATCCTTCAGCGACTTGCCGGCTGATCGCTCATCATCGATCTTGTCGTGCAGGGCCTGGATATCGGTTTTTGCCCGATCGGCGGCCAAGCGATCCTTGATCTCGTCCTTGACCTCGTCGAGAGTGCGCTGCTTGCCAGCGACGATCTCGGTGGCGCGGAGCAGGGCAACGGCGAACTGCCCCTCAATAGGCTTCGACAACTCATCTTTCTTCAGGGCGAAGGCGGCATCGGCCATCTTGGCGTCGATCATGTCGCGCTTGGTCAGGATGCCGAGATCGAGATCAGTTTCCTTGAAGCCGAGCTTGGCAGCTTCAGCCGGGAAGTCCTTCGCTTTCGACAGCACGGCGAAGGCTTTTTCGGCCGCCGCCTTGTCGGGGAAGGTGAGCTGCTGCAGTCGGCGCTTCTCTGGCGTATTGAACTTTTCCTTATCCGTCTCGTAGGTGGCCCTGATTTCATCGTCGGGAATGCTGACACGCTTCTGCATGTCGCTGAACGGCAACAGCAGCGCAGCGATCTTCTTCACTTCCGGCACGACGAAGCGCTGCTTATTGGCTTCGTAGTATTCCTTCAGCTTGGCATCTTCAGGGTCGGCGACCTTGACGACCTTCGCCGGATCGATGGTAACGAACTCGATGACGCGGGTTTCCTCGCGATAGCGGTGCAGCGTGTCGATCATGGTCTGCGGCACAACGGCGCCGGTCAGCAGGCTGTCGGTCAAGTGCTCGCGCATGTCCTCGCCGCGGCGGGCGACGATATAGCCTTGTTCGGAAAATCCGTTCTGGCGCAGGAACGCGTCGAAGGCTGGTTTGGAAAATTTGCCGTCGAGGCCGAAGAACATCGGGTCATTGCGAATTTCGTCGGCGACGGTCGCGTCTGAGATAGTCATTCCGAGTTGACGGGTCTTCTGATCCAAGGCGCTGGTGCCGATCAGTCGGGACAACACGCGGCTTTCGATGCCGATCATACGCGCCTGTTCCGGCGTCAGGCGACGGCCGAATTGCTGCGACATCTGGTTGAGTTCGGTCTGATAGGCGCGCTGGAACTCGTCGGCGGTAATCTTAGATTTGCCAACGTTGGCAACAGCATCGGTACCGGTCTGACGAACCACGTCCCCAATACCCCAAATCGAGAAAGCGATAACGAGCGGCACAAGCAGCAGGATCTTTGCGATCCAGCCCGTTGCACCACGTCTCATTGCGTCCAGCATTGCTCTTGGTGATCCGATATTGTTGCGGAAGCGGCATCCGTACCACACAATGTGGCATGCCAAAACGTCAGCGGTAAGGAAACGATAGCGCGCGTCAAGGGTTGACGCTTGCCGCCAGCATATTAAGAACCTCTTGGGCTTGCTGCAAGCACCCGCCGGAATGCGAGACCGTGGACAGCGGGGGCTGCGACAATTGCGACGCTGGCGGGAGCAAGCCAGCAGGAAAGGGGCGGGACAGTCGATGTCGGAACAACAGAACGCCATTTGGCCGTTGGTGGCCGGAAACTGGAAAATGAACGGCGTCAAGGCGAGTATCGCGGAGGCGCTGAAACTGCGCGACCGGCTCGCGGCGTTGGGGGGGGCTATCGGCGCCGATGTCATGCTCTGCCCACCAGCGACGCTGATTGCCGGATTGGCGGACGCGGTGCGCGGATCGACGGTGCTGATCGGGGCGCAGGATTGCCATCCCCAGGCGAGCGGCGCACATACCGGCGACCTTTCCGCGGACATGTTGCGCGATGCCGGCGCAACGGCAATCATTGTTGGCCATTCCGAGCGCCGGGCCAATCACAGCGAGACCGATACAACTGTTCGCTGCAAAGCAGAGGCGGCATGGCGGGCAGGGCTATTGGCCATCGTTTGCGTTGGAGAAACAGCAAGTGAACGCAAGGCTGGCCAGACTTTGGGCGTGGTTGGCCGACAACTCGCGGGGTCGGTCCCCGATGGCGCGACGGCAGCCAACACGGTCGTCGCTTATGAACCTGTCTGGGCCATTGGGACCGGATTGACGCCGACCGCTGCCGATGTCGGCGACGTGCATGGCGCATTGCGCACGGCTCTGGTCCAGCGCTTCGGGGACGAAGGGCAGGTGATGCGGCTGCTCTATGGCGGCTCGGTCAAGGCCGCCAATGCACGGGAGCTGATGGGCGTCGCCCAGGTGAATGGGGCACTGGTCGGCGGCGCCAGCCTCAAAGCTGACGATTTCCTCGGCATTATCGCGGCCTACGATGGGCGGTTAAGCTAACGGGGCATGGTTTGGGTATCGGTATGAGCAGGGTTGTTGCAGCATATGTGCTGTCGGTGACTTCGGTTGTGTTGGCGAGCACCCCGTTGGCCGCCAAGCCACTGGCGTCGGAAATCTGCGCCAACATCAAAGTCGAGATCAACGAACTTGAGGGCAAGGGGGTTCGCGCCGCCTTGGCCAAGGGGCCTGCGACAGCACGGACATTAAGCGCAGAGCAGTTGGCGACGATCCGCCGCCTGCTGGACCTCGACGCCCAATCGATTTTTCGCTGCCCGCTTGATCGGCCCTATGCGTCGCTGCGCGAGGAGGCGGCTGAAGAAAAGGACATGATCGAACCAGAGCCTGGGTCGGGTGGCGTCGCAGTGTCGACAGCCGCAGCTGCAGCCGCCGCCAAAGCCGCGCAACCCAAGGCGGCGCCAGCCAAAAAAGCAGCGGCCGCGCCACTCGCCAAACCGGCTGCAGTGCCGGCGGCGGCTGCCGCAACGCCGGCCCAGTCCGCGCCGACGCCGGTTGCCGCGCCGCCAGTCAAGGCGCGACCCAAGTCGAAATCGTCAGACGCCTACAAGCCACCGGCGTCTGGCGATCCCAACGTGACGCCGCTGCAGGATCAGCTGCCGAAAGCCCAGCAATAGTGCGTTTCCCGGGCTGACGATGCCGCACTAGCCGTGCGCGGGCTCCTGGTGTAGAACGCTTGCCGAACCGAACCTTGTTTATCGCCGGTGCGCACCCTGTTGCGCCTCCATGAGACCTGACCACCATGCAGACACTGCTTCCCGTCGTTCTCGTCATCCACCTGATGCTGGCTGCAGCTCTGGTCGGTGTTGTGCTGATCCAGCGGTCCGAAGGTGGCGCGCTTGGCATCGGCGGCGGCGGTGGTGGGTTCATGTCGGGGCGCGGCGCGGCCAACTTTCTGACCCGGCTGACGGCCTATCTAGCAATCGGGTTTTTCACAACCAGCATAGGGCTGACCATTCTGGCCAACCAGAACACCAAGGCCCGCTCGGTGTTCGAGTCGCCGGCAGCAACGGCGCCAGCCCAGCCGGGCGCGCCCACGACGTCTGGCGCCCCACCCGTGGTTCCAGCACAACCCGCAGGCGAACCGGCCCGTGGCGGCATTCTGGACAAGCTGCAGACGCCGGGTATGGGTCAAGCACCGGTCGGACCGAGTGTACCCAAGGGGCAGTAAGGCAGGTCAGGCAAACAGCCCAGTTGATGGCTGGCACGAGCCAGCAGCTGTGCGCGTGTGCGAATGGCGCCTGCAACCACGAGCCGGTTCAGATTCGAATTTTGCAACGCGGTGTAAGCCTTTCGTGGACATCCGAATAATATTCTAGCCGAATCGGATTTCATCCCTATAACCTCAAGGTCCATGACGCGGTACATCTTCATCACCGGCGGCGTGGTGTCTTCGCTTGGCAAAGGGCTGGCTTCAGCGGCCCTTGGAGCGCTTCTACAAGCTCGAGGTTATTCGGTTCGGCTCCGCAAGCTCGATCCGTACTTGAACGTCGATCCCGGCACCATGAGCCCTTACCAGCATGGTGAGGTGTTCGTTACCGATGACGGCGCGGAAACCGATCTCGATCTCGGTCATTACGAGCGCTTCACTGGTGTTCCCGCCAAGAAATCCGACAACATCACGACCGGGCGCATCTATCAGGACATCCTGACCAAGGAGCGGCGCGGCGACTATCTCGGTGGCACCGTGCAGGTGATCCCGCACGTTACAAATGCGATCAAGGAATTCGTGCTCGCCGGCAATGATGGCATCGACTTCGTGCTGGTCGAGGTCGGCGGCACTGTTGGCGACATCGAGGGACTGCCGTTCTTCGAAGCGATCCGCCAGGTCGGCAACGATTTGCCGCGCGGCGAGTCGATCTTCATCCACTTGACGCTGATCCCCTACATTCCCAGCGCTGGCGAGCTCAAGACCAAGCCGACGCAGCACTCTGTGAAGGAACTCCGCTCGATCGGCATCCAGCCAAACATCCTGATGTGCCGCTGCGATCGCGAAGTGCCACGCAGCGAACGCAAGAAGATCGCGCTGTTCTGCAACGTCCGCGAGGAAGCGGTTATTCAAGCGCTCGACGTCGCGTCAATCTATGACGTACCGCTCGCCTATCACCGCGAAGGCCTTGACCGCGAAGTGCTCGCCGCCTTCGGTATCACCGGCGCGCCGAAACCGGATCTGTCGCGCTGGGAGGGCATCAGTCACGCCATCGCCAATCCCGAGGGCGCAGTCACCATTGCCATCGTCGGCAAATATACCGGGCTGAAGGACGCCTACAAGTCGCTCAACGAGGCACTGACGCACGGCGGCATCGCCAACCGCGTCAAGGTCAATCTGCAGTGGATCGAGAGCGAAGTCTTCGAGAACGAGGACCCGGCGCCGCACTTGGAAGGCGTGCACGGCATTCTCGTTCCCGGCGGATTCGGCGAGCGGGGTGCGGAGGGCAAGATCTTGGCGGCCAGATTCGCTCGCACGCGCAAGACGCCCTATTTCGGCATTTGCTTCGGCATGCAGATGGCGGTGATCGAGGCGGCACGCTCGTTAGCCGGCGTCACCAACGCCAGTTCAACCGAATTCGGTGCGGCCGAAGAACCCGTCGTCGGCGAGATGAAGGAGTGGATGCGAGGCAACGAGTTGGAAATCCGTAAAGCCGGAGGCGATCTCGGCGGCACGATGCGCCTCGGCGCGTTCGACGCCACGCTGACGGCCGGCTCGAAAATCGCCGCGATCTACGGCGACACGCGCATCTCCGAACGCCATCGCCACCGCTACGAGGTCAACACCAAGTATCGCGCGGCTTTAGAGGCGAAGGGGCTCAAATTCTGCGGCATGTCACCCGACGGGTTACTCCCCGAGACCGTCGAATTTCCCGACCATCCCTGGTTCATCGGCGTGCAGTATCACCCGGAACTGAAATCACGGCCCTTCGAACCACATCCGCTGTTCAAGAGCTTTATCGCGGCGGCGGTGGAGCAGAGTAGGTTGGTGTGATGGGCGCCCGTAGGTTGACGATGGTGTCAGACGCATGCTTCTGATACCGCTGGCGCCGCTGCCGAACGCGCGTAAACCAACATCTCAATCGGCATCCGCGATTGTTGGGTTGCGCGCAGATAGACCGCTGCGATTCCTTCGGAACCTCTGCAACGGGGCTAACCCAACGCCGAACGCAAAGGCCGCCACGCGCGCTCACGCATCCGGCCGGCGTTATCCCACGCGCCATGCCGCGCCGGGTGCTGGTCGGCACCTGAAGGCGCGAGAAGAAAGAGGGACGGGGCGGCTTTGCCTCGATCCTGAAGTCTGGGGGTCGTCTCGGCAAATCGCCGCCCCGCTTGCTTGCAAAGACCATCCGGTGCCGGAGCTCGGGATCGCCTCCTTGGCCGGTCCCTTCGAGAGGGACTTCAATAAGCCCGGACTAAGCCCCGCTGCGCAGGCTCATCCGAATTGCAAGCTCCCGGCCCGGTCACGCGAGTGCGCTGCAGACGTTCCCACAGGCCATGGATGCGAGAGAGTGTGACAAATTTTTCCGTATCCGTCACCTAGGTACTTACCTAGCTTGACAGGGGTATCAGACGCAAGCGTCTGACACCTTGACACAGATACTGGGGCACTACTTCTTCACGCCGATCCGTGGCCGCTGGGGCGCGGGCGGCATGACCGTCACGGTGCTGGTGAAGCGCACGCCGATTTTCGAGCCGCGGCGCCACATGGACTGGCACTCCACCTGGATGCGGTCCAAAGGCAGGATCAGCGTGAAGTGGTTCGGCACCGAATCCGTTGTCGCGTCCTGATTGAACTTGTCGGACTGCATTTCGAGGCGTGCGCCGGTTGAGGACGTGTCGCGGACCAGGCAGTTGTAGGGGACGGTGATGCCGTCGAACAAGATCAAGCCATTGGAGTTGCGGCCCTTGCGCTTGGCAAAACGGCGGTTGTCTTCGCCGACATCGTCGGCCTCGACCGCTGTCGTAGCGTTGCGCTTCAAGGCTGCGGCGATGCGATCCTGAGAGGGGGGAGGCACCCCGGCCGGCTCGGTGGCTACTGCTGGAGTCAAAACGCGGGCCGCGCGCCGCGATAGCGCCGTTGGTTCTGTTGCCGGGAGCGGCGCCGCTTCGGGGGCGACGCTCGCGGGTTTTGAGACGGCAGCAAGAATGCGCTCGCGCAGTGCCATGACGGTGGTGTTCCAGCCCTACTGGGGAAGTTGGTACCCTGAGAGTTACGCAAATGCATGAAAGCCGGGTTTCTTTGTCGTCAACAAAGTATTGCCAAGTGTCTCCGACAGGCGTCTGGAAAATCAGTAAAAGCCGATCTGTCGCGTTGCATCTGAGTGGTCGAAGCCCTTAAGTTAGGCCTATGTCGCAACAAAACGCTAAGTCTATCATCATCGCCCTCGCCCAGTTCGACCCGACGGTCGGCGATCTTATGGGCAATGCGGAAAAAATTCGCGTAACCCGGCGCGAGGCAGCCAAAGCCGGCGCCCATCTCGTCGTCTTTTCAGAATTGTTCTTGACCGGCTACCCGCCAGAGGACCTGGTATTGAAGCCGGCCTTCGCCGATGCCGCCCGGGTTGCTGCCGAGGCGTTGGCGGCTGAAACCGGGGATGGTGGCCCGGGCATCCTGTTCGGCACCGTCTGGCCGGAACACGGCGCCGGCGGCCGCAAGGTCTACAACGCCGTTGTTGTCGCCGATCAGGGCTCGATCATTGGCGTCCGCTTCAAGGTCGACCTTCCAAACTACGGTGTCTTCGACGAAAAGCGCGTTTTCGAACCTGGACCCTTGCCGGGGCCGGTGATGTTTCGTGGGCTGCGCTTGGGCCTTCCCATTTGCGAGGATATCTGGCGCGATGAAGTTGTCGAGTGTCTCGCTGAAAACGGCGCCGAGATTTTGATTTCGCCAAACGGTTCGCCGTTTGATTGGCCAAAACCCGACAAGCGGATGAATGTCGCTGCCGCCCGCGTTACCGAAACTGGATTGCCGCTGATCTATCTCAATCAGGTCGGCGGGCAGGACGAGTTGGTGTTCGACGGCGCGTCATTCGTCTTGAACGGCGATTGCACGCTTGCCGCCCAATTGCCGGCGTGGGAGGAAGCCCTTGTCATGACCACGTGGGCAAAGACCGCGGGCGGTTGGGCCTGTGCGCCGGCAACCAAGGCTGTACTGCCCGAGGGCGATGCCGCCGCCTATCACGCGTGCATGTTGGGCCTGCGCGATTACGTCGACAAGAACGGGTTCAAGAGCGTGGTGCTGGGCTTGTCGGGCGGGGTCGACTCCGCACTCGTCGCAGCGCTCGCGGTCGATGCGCTGGGTGCGGACCGCGTGCATTGCGTGATGCTGCCCTATCGCTACACGTCGAGTGCCAGCCTCGATGACGCCGCCGACTGTGCCAAGGCGCTGGGGTGCCGCTATGACACGGTGCCGATTGCGGCCGCTGTTGATGGTCTCGTCGCCATGACCGCGCCGCTGTTCGAAGGCCGCAAACCCGACATCACCGAAGAGAACATGCAAAGCCGCGTGCGCGGCACGACGCTGATGGCGATCTCCAACAAGTTCGGCTCGATGCTGCTGACGACCGGCAACAAGAGCGAAATGAGCGTCGGCTACGCGACCATCTATGGCGACATGAACGGCGGCTTCAACCCGATCAAGGACCTCTACAAGATGGAGGTCTACCGCCTCTGTCGCTGGCGCAACGCGCACATGGCCAAGGGTGGCAAGGGCCCCGCAGGCGTCGTCATCCCCGAGAACATTCTGACCAAGGCGCCGACGGCTGAACTGCGTGACAATCAAAAAGATCAGGACAGTCTGCCGCCCTATGAAGCGCTGGATGATATTCTGGCCAGCATGGTCGAGCGCGAGATGCCGCTCGCCGCCATCGTTAGCCGCGGGCATGACGCGGAAACGGTTTTGAAAATCGAGCGTCTGTTGCGTCTTGCCGAATACAAGCGGCGGCAAGCAGCACCCGGCGTCAAGATCTCCGAGCGCAATTTCGGCCGTGATCGCCGCTACCCCATCACCAATAAATTCCGCGAAGAGCTTGCACCGGCCAAGCCCGTCACGACCGCCCCAACCCTCATCCGCCCGCGTGCTGACGGTGGTGAGGTGAGTTGAGATGATGCCACAGCATCGCGCCTGTCACGCTGCGCAGCGGCAAACTAATCCACGCCCGCGCCCGTTGCTGCACTGATCCAACATCGCTGGACGATGCGTTGCTGTAAGCAGCATCGCAACAAGGGCGCACGCGCGCAGTCGGAGATCAGTGGATGGCAATGAGTAAGACAGCAGGGGCGGCGAACGCGCGGCCCGTCATCCATTGGTTTCGCCAGGATCTCCGCCTCACCGACAATCGTGCGCTGCAAAAAGCAATTGCGACGGGTTGTCCAGTTATCCCGGTCTATATCCTCGACGATGCAGCGGCGGGAAAGTGGCCAATGGGTGGGGCCAGCCGCTGGTGGTTGCACCATTCGCTTGCGTCACTGGCCGCTGATCTGGAGAAGGCCGGCAGTCGCCTGGTGCTGTTGCGCGGTGACAGCATCGATGTCCTGACCAAACTGATCGCGACGACCGGTGCGGCCAGCGTCACCGCAACGCGCCGTTATGAGCCGTGGGCGGGGTCGCTGGAGACGGCGGCGCGTGACGCGGCGCAGGCGCTTGGCGCAACATTTCATCGCTACGCCGGCAATTTGCTGTTTGAACCAGAGGCGGTGCGCACGCAGGCCGGAGAACCGTTTCGCGTGTTCACGCCGTTCTATCGCGCCGCGACAGCGGCCGATGCAGTGCGCACGCCGTTTGCCGCGCCCAAAACGATGCCCGCGCCAAATTCATGGCCGAAGTCTGACAAGTTGGCCGCATGGGGCTTGCTGCCGAAGACGCCGGATTGGGCGGGCGGGTTGCGCGACACGTGGGCGCCCGGTGAGGCCGGCGCGCGCGACCGTCTCAGCACGTTCCTGGATGGTCCCGTCGCGGATTATCACGACGCGCGCAATCGTCCGGATCAGCCGGCGACTTCGAAGCTCTCGCCGCATCTGCATTTCGGCGAAATCAGTCCAGCGACCTGTTGGCACGCAGCGCGCGCGACCGCCGCCGGAAATCCAAAAGCCGAAAAGGGTGTCGCGACTTTCCTCAAGGAAATCGGCTGGCGCGAATTCTCCTATCACCTTTTGTCGCACTGGCCGACGCTACCGGAACAGCCGTTTCGCGCCGACTTTGCAGGCTTTCCGTGGAAGGATGCGCCCGCTGATCTCGCCGCTTGGCAGCGCGGCATGACCGGCTATCCGATCGTTGACGCAGGCATGCGCGAACTCTGGCAGACCGGGTGGATGCACAATCGCGTGCGCATGATCGTCGGATCGTTTCTGGTCAAGGATCTGCTGATCCCCTGGCAGGCCGGAGAAGCCTGGTTCTGGGATACACTGGTCGATGCCGACCTCGCGTCGAACGCGGCGAGTTGGCAATGGGTTGCAGGGTCAGGCGCCGATGCTGCACCCTATTTCCGCGTCTTCAATCCAGTGAAGCAGGGGACGACGTTCGATCCCGACGGCGTCTATGTGCGTCAGTACGTGCCGGAGCTCGCGCGGCTGCCCAATGCACACATTCACGCGCCGTTTGCCGCTCCCCAAGAAGTCCTGGCAGCAGCGGGCGTGGTGCTGGGCAAGACGTATCCCAAGCCGCTGGTCGACCACGCCGCCGCGCGCGATGTGGCCCTTGCGGCGTTTCAGTCGATCAAAGGGCGCTGAGCGCGGTCCGCACCCGCACTTGGCCCGACCAATCCATCAGAACTGTGGACATCTCGATTTTGCCGGCTGGCCCGCATTGAGGGGGCTGCTGCAACTCGATAGGGTCATCATATGGTTAACGGGGATGGTTAATGCGTCGCTTGAAGCGGCGTAGTCTCCGGACCAGCCGGGTTTCGGGGCAATCCCTGCGGCCAGGATTTGATGATCGTTCAACGGGAGATGGCAGATGAGGGTGTTGGGTCGCGTTATCGCGGGGGTGGTGCTCTGGTTGGGGTTGGTGGGGCAGGCATCGGCGAGCATTGTCGCAAAGATTGATCTCGGCGAACAGGAAATGCAGGTTTTTGTCGATGGGAAGCTCAAGCATTCCTGGTCGATCGCGTCGGGACGGCGGGGCTATGAGACGCCGACGGGCCGCTACCGCCCACAGCGGCTCGAGAAGCAGTGGTATTCGCGCCAGTATGACGATGCGCCGATGCCCTATTCGGTGTTTTTCTCGGGTGGCTATGCGATCCATGGCGGCTATGGCCGCATGGGCCGGCCCGCATCGCACGGCTGCATTCGCCTGAACACCGGCAATGCCGCGACGTTCTATAATCTCGTCGCGTCCTATGGCGCCGGCAACACCCGCATCGTCATCGAGGATTGATCCAGCCCGCGCGTGCCGGCAGGCTCCCGGAACGACAATCGCAACGAACCATGGATAAAGCCTCTGTCTCAAAATGGTGCACGCGCCAACGCAATCGCAATGCGGCATTAGCAGTTCAGCAAGCTTAACGCTTTAAGACCAAACGCAGAGTCAGTTCTTGTTCTGCGTTTGGAGTTCATCATGGGATCTGCCCGCATCGCCGTCTTCCTCGTCGCGCTCGTCATGATGGGCGTTCATGTCGCCCAGGCCCAAGAGGGGACTGGCAATCCCACGGCCTTCACCGATGCTCAACGGATCGGCCCCCGTGCTCGCGCTGCGACCGTGCCGTCGCCGGTGGCGCCGCAGCCAAGTCCAGCCGCCTTGCCCAGTCAAGCCGCAACGACCGTTGCGGTCTCGAACTTGCCCGAACCACGGCCGGTGCTGATCCGGCCATCGACGGTCGCGGCGCCGAAAGTGACGGTGACGGCCACGTCCAATGCAACGCCAAGCGTGACTATCACTGCCGCGCAAGCACCGGCACCATCTATCACAATCGCGCCGGCAAAGGCGCCATCGCCTACGGTCACCATTACTCCGATGCAGGCTGCTGACGTGCCAGCGCCATCTGCACCCGCTAACTCTGTGATGATCAACGCCGCGCCGACGCGCCCAGCGCCGGTCGCCCCGTCCGAACCTCTGGCGGCCGCCGCCGTTGAACCCGTTGCTCCACCGAAGCCGGTGATCACGCTGGTCGCCAACGTCGATCTTTCCAGCCAACGCCTGACGGTCACCGCGAACGGCGTCAAAGTTCATTCTTGGCCGATTTCGTCGGGTACCCGCGAGTTCCCAACCCCGGTCGGCAATTTCAAAGCGGAATGGCAGGCGAAGCTCTGGTACTCAAAAAAGTACGACGACGCACCGATGCCGCACGCCGTGTTTTTCAAGGACGGTGCTGCCATTCATGCGACCCAGTCGACAGGATCACTCGGTCGTCCGGCGTCACATGGTTGCGTGCGTCTGGCACCTGGCAACGCCGAGACGTTCTACAAGCTGGTCCAGAAGCATGGCCTGAAGCAGTCCCGGATCGTCGTTCACGGAACGCCGAAGTTTGCCCCGGCCGTGGTCGCACGAGCGTCGTCGCAGGTGCCCTTTGCTCTTGCCCCGCAACGTGCCTACGGTCAAATGGCGATGCCATATCCCTACGGAACGTCCAGCTATCCCGCCCAAAGTTCTGCCCGGGTCTGGCCCGGCGACGCCCCGATCTATCGGACGCGCTGAAACAGCCTAGCCTGGGCGCATATCTCGCGATCACATGCATGCGAGATTTGCGCCCGCCCGCTAGTCCAACACCACTTTGGCGTGCTAGATCATCCTCACGGGGTGGGTCGCTGAGGCTCGCAAGGACGAGGCGTGATAGGTATGCGCAATGCGAAGTTGATAGTTTTAGCGGCGATCTTGGCTCTGGGTGGTGGCGGTGTGTGGTGGTTGGGCGGGGTCGAGCGGACCCGCGTGCGGCTCGCCGAATTCGCTGATGACCTGACGAACGCCAAGGCGCGCGCGCCATCTGTTGCACGCACGGCTGCGACGCCGACCGCCACCGGCTCGGCTGCCGGCAAAGGTGCCCCCGCCGGCCCTCCCCCTGCCGTCACGGTGTCGAAAGCCGCGCAGCGCTCAATCATCGAGTGGGATGAATATACTGGCCGCTTTGATGCGACGGAGAGCGTCGATATTCGCGCCCGCGTCTCCGGCTACCTGACAGATGTCCATTTCAAGGATGGACAGATCGTCAAGAAGGGTGATCCGCTCTACAGTATCGATCCGCGTCCATTCGAACGGGCGCTCGATCAGGCGAAAGCTGAATATTCGCAGGCATCGACCAAGGCCGAGAACGCGACGCTGGACGTCGATCGCGGCAAGCCACTGCTTGATCGCAAGATCCTCTCGGAGAAGGCATTCGACGATCGCGCCAATACTTTACGCGATGCGCAGGCGTCGATGAAAGTCGCCGATGCCAAGGTCAAGACGGCGGACCTCGATCTCTTCTTCACCAAGATCACGTCGCCGCTGACCGGCCGCATCTCGAAAAGCAATATCAGCGTCGGCAGCTGGATCTCGGCCGGCGCACTCGGCAATGCGTCGTTGCTGACATCGATCGTTTCGGAATCCCCGATCCATATCTACATCGACATCTCCGAGAACAACTGGATCAAGTATCGCCGCCTGATCGAGACCGGCCAGAAGAATGGCGGCGCGCAGCTCGGCTCGCAGGTTGAGATCGCGCTCCCCGATGAAAAGGGCTTCCCGCATAAGGGCATCGTTGACTTCGTCGATAATCGTTTGGATCAGGCGACCGGCACGTTGCGTGGTCGCGCGCTGGTCGACAACAAGGGCGGCGTCTTCTCGCCGGGGATGTTCGCGCGCGTCCGTGTCGCGGCGACACCGTACTATGATGCGCTGCTGTTGCCGGATGAAGCCATCGGCACCGACCAGACCAACAAATTCGTCCTGACGGTGAGTGAGGACGGAACCGTTGGCCGCAAGCTTGTCACGCTCGGACCGATCATTGACGGTTTGCGGGTCATTCGCACCGGCATGGTCAGCTCCGATACCGTGATCATCAAAGGACTGCAGCGCGCCCGCCCTGGTGGCAAGGTCTCGGCCAAGCTTGAGCAGATCAAGGTTTCGGCAGCACTTCCCGCGACAGGTCCTGCTGCTGCAGGCGCCTCTGCACCAGCCGCCGCTGTTGCCGTCGAAGTCGCGCCTGGAGCCTCAAGCGCCGTGCGCCGGCAATAGTTGAGATTAAATTTGCGGCCGCCGGCCACTAAATCCGGTCATGCCTGCCTGGTAGCGAGTGCGCCCGATGTCGTTCAGCCATTTCTTCATCTACCGGCCGATCTTTGCAGCTGTCATTTCGCTGTTCATCTCGATCATCGGTGGCATCGCCTACACCGGCCTCGCCATCAATCAGCTCCCCGAGATCGTGCCGCCGACGATCATCGTCTCGACCAGCTATCCCGGCGCGTCGGCCCAGACCGTTGCCGATACCGTCGCCGCACCAATCGAGCAGGAAATCAACGGCGTCGAGAACATGATCTACATGTACTCGCAGTCGACCAACGACGGCAGCGTCCAGGTCGTCGTGACATTCGACATCGGCACCGATGTCGATCGCGCGCAGGTGCTTGTGCAGAACCGCGTCCAGGCCGCCGAGCGGCGATTGCCCGACGAAGTCCGCCGCTCCGGGCTCAACGTGCGCAAGCGTTCCGCCGATATCCTGCTGTCGGTGCATCTGTTGTCGCCCGACAGCACCTACGATCAGGTCTACATATCGAACTACGGCCTGTTGAACGTCCGCGACAAGCTGATGCGCATCGAAGGCGTCGGCGACGTGTCGATGTTCGGCGCTCGCGAATATTCGATGCGCATTTGGCTCGACCCCGAGCGCGTGGCGATGCGCAACTTGACCGCCGAGGAAGTGCTGGCGGCGCTACGGCAGCAGAATATCCAGGCGGCCGGCGGGCAGATCGGCGAGCCGCCGATCGACAGCACCAACGCGTTCCAGGTTTCGCTGCAATTGAAGGGGCGGTTGCGCTCGGCCGAAGAGTTCGACGACATCATCATCAAGGCCGGCGCCGATGGTCGTGTGATCCGACTGAAGGACGTCGGCCGCGCCGAACTCGGAGCACTCAGCTACGCTGGCCGCGGCTATGCCGACCGTAATCCGGCGACCGTTCTCGTTATCGCTCAGCAGCCTGGATCGAACGCCATCAAGGCGTCGAATGCGGTCAAGGATGCGATGGTGGAGATCGCCAAGGAATTCCCGAAGGGCCTCGAATATCGCATCACCTACAACCCAACCGAATTCATCGAGGTCTCGATCAAGGAACTCTACAAGGCGATCATCGAAGCGGTGCTGCTGGTCGTGCTGGTGGTGCTGGTCTTCCTGCAGACCTGGCGGGCGACGATCATCCCGGTCGTTGCGATTCCGATTTCATTGATCGGCACGTTTGCGGTCATGCAGGCGTTCGGCTTCTCGCTGAACATGCTGACGCTGTTCGGCCTGGTGCTCGCTGTCGGCATCGTCGTCGATGACGCCATCGTTGTCGTCGAGAACGTCGAGCGCAAGCTCGCCGAGGGCATGGACCCGGTGAAAGCGGCTGTCGTGTCGATGGACGAAGTCGGCACCGCGTTGATTGCCATCGCGCTCGTCTTGTCCGCCGTTTTCATCCCGACCGCGTTCGTCTCCGGCATCACCGGCGCGTTCTATCGCCAGTTCGCCGTTACCGTCGCGACCGCGACGATCATCTCGATGTTCGTTTCGCTGACGCTGTCGCCGGCGCTATGCGCGCTGCTTTTGAAGCCGCACGAGACCACGCACAAGACCACGTTCGTCTCGGTGCTGCTGTGGCCGTTCCACGCCTTTTTCAAAGCCTTCAACTGGGGCTTTGACAAACTTGCCAACGGCTACGCGATCCTCGTCCGCGGCCTCGCCAAGTCATGGCCGATCGTGCTGCTCGCCTATGCCGGGTTGATCGGCTATGCGGCTTGGCTGCTGCCGCAGGTGCCGACCGGGTTCATTCCCAATCTCGATCGTCAGATCGCGATCATCGCCGTGCAATTGCCGCCGGGATCATCCATCGCGCGGACCGACGCCGTCATCCAGCAGGCCAACGAGATCATTCTGAAAACGCCGGGCGTGAAATACACCAACGGCTTTACCGGACGGAATGGCGCGACCTTCACCAGCGCGTCGAACGCCGGCTCGTTCTTCGTCGTGCTCGACGACTTCGACAAGCGCAAGACACCGGATTTGAACGTCAATGGCATCGCCCAGGTGTTGCGCCAGCGTCTTGGCGGCATCCAAGAGGCGCAGATCCAAGTGTTCGTGCCGCCGCCGGTGCGCGGCATGGGCGGATCGGCTGGGTTCTCGATGCGGCTGCAGGACCGGCTCGGCCTTGAGCCAGAACAGTTTGCAAGCATCGCCCGCGACTTCCTGGCGTCGGCAATGGCCCACCCGCAGATCCAGAACGCCTTCACCACCTATGCCGCGACGACGCCGCAGGTCTATATCGACGTCGACCGCGACAAAGCGCAGATGTTGAAGATCCCCGTTGATCGTATCTTCGAGGCGCTGCGCGTCTACATGGGCTCGGCCTACGTCAACGACTTCAACATGTTCGGGCGCACCTACCGGGTGACCGCGCAATCGGCCGGCGAGTTCCGTCTCGACCCCGACAACGTCAATCGGATCCGTGTCCGCAATATCGACGGCGCGATGGTGCCGCTCGGCAGTGTCGTGCGCTTCAAGGAGCAGGCGGGGCCAGATCGCGTGCCGCGCTACAATCTGTTCCCGACCGTTGAAATCCAAGGTTCGGCGAAGCCTGGCGTCTCGTCCGGGCAGACGCTGGAGATCATGTCCGCTCTCGCCGCCGGCCTGCCGGACGGGGTTGGTTATGAATGGACGGATCTGTCCTATCAGGAGGCGAAGGTCGGCCGCACCGGCTATTATATCTTCCTGCTGTCGGTGCTGTTCGTGTTCCTGGCGCTTTCCGCGCAGTACGAAAGCTGGTCGCTGCCGTTCGCGATCATGCTGATCGTGCCGATGTGCCTGCTGTCGGCGGTGCTCGGCGTCTCGTTCCACGGCCGCGACATCAATATTCTCACGCAGATCGGCTTCGTCGTGCTGATCGGGCTCGCGGCCAAGAACGCCATCCTCATCGTCGAGTTCGCGAAGCAGCTGGAGGAGCAAGGGGCTAGCATCATCGACGCCGCGGTCGAAGCCTCGCGCCAGCGCCTGCGGCCGATCCTGATGACCTCGCTCGCCTTTACGCTCGGTGTCATTCCGCTCTACATCGCGACCGGTGCCGGCGCTGAACTGCGCGTCGCCCTTGGCACCGCGGTGTTCTGGGGCATGATCGGCGTGACCCTGTTCGGCCTGATCTTCACGCCGGTGTTCTACGTCGTCATCCGCCGCTTCTTCGGCGCAAAAAAGAAGTCTGAATCCGGTGCGGCAATGCCCGGTCCAGCACTCCAGCCGGCGGAGTGATTGCCGCCGCCTTAATCATTCCGGACGTTGTTCATTGAATATTAACAATTAGAATCATATTGTGTGCATGAAGGGTCGCGCCTCGACGACCGGATCGGCAACGATCTGGTCACGTCAGGCAAGCGGCCCTTTGTTGGTTTTGGCGTTTGTTCTAGGGCTGCATTGTACGCCGGTCGCTGCCGACGCTCTCTATATTGCGCTTTGAACGCCCACGCGCATCCGCGCGCACGCAGAGTCGGCCGCAGCGCGCGGTGAGCACGTTTCTAATCACGCATCAATTGACCCGCCTCTCCCTGAACTTGTCGCCCTCGTCCTGCTTGGGAGGCGGGGTGGCCGGATTGCTGCAACGAGCGGGCCACCTCGTGCTGCGACGAATGTTCAGCATGAGGCGGGTGCCGTCCACACAGGGTGCCGTCAACACATGACAGTGGTGTTTGCGACGCGAAGATGCCAATCACCTTTGCCGCTGGCGTCCTGATTCGTTGGTGACTTCCGCACATCGTCAGGACGTCGAGCACTTCTCCACAACGCATCGCGCGGCAAAGCGATGATTTCGCGCCACACAAGCGCTGGTGCATGTGGATTTTCGTGACTTTTGCGTCACAAGTGATGGCGATAGGGTGCAAATCCCGCTTGCGACGTTTGCCCCACCCCCAAATCGTCGCGTATTCACGGACCTGTACTTAAGTCGTGCGGCAAGGGCCTTTCTGAGGCAAACGCGTCTTTCTCTCAGTGACTACCGGAAAGCTTCGGCGGACCGGCGAGGCGAAGACAAGCAGAAAGCATAGCCCGGCGATCCATCTGGTGTCTGCGTAGCCGCACACCGCGTTCCCTGTAGCGTCAGTCAACAACACCATGCGCGTTCGGTTCTCGACGTATACGCACACGCGCGTGCGTACGTCGAGGAACGGACACGGGCAGTCGCCGGGCTGCGCGTGAAACGCTTTCTGCTGATGAGACTTTCAACCCATGACTTCCCAAACCTTAAACGGGGGACTGATGAAGAAAACTGATCTTTATGCTCTGTCTTTGGCTGCCGTGATGGCCGCAAGCATGAGCACAGCCAACGCCGCCGACCTTGGTGGCAATTGCTGCGCCGACCTCGAAGAACGCGTCGCCGAACTCGAAGCCACGGTCGCCAAGAAGGGCAACCGCAAGGTTTCGCTGACCATCTCCGGTCATGTGAATAAAGCGATCATGTTCTGGGATGCTCCGAACGTTGTGAATAATGGGATCAACCCAGCCAACGCTTTTGCAATTTTGCCTGGTACTAAGAGCGGCACGTACTTGGGCGTCGACAATCAGAACTCGTCGACACGCTTCGGCTTCTCCGGAAACGCAACGATCAACTCGGAGTGGAAAGCCGGCTTCAATATCCTGATCGACGTCGCGGGCGGCGCTCGCTCGAATGCCGTCAATCAGCTCAATGAAGACAGCGACATCAACGGCAGCACCCAGTTTCGTGGCGATTACGGTCTGCGCATGCGTGACGCCAACTGGTGGTTGGAATTGTCGCGCATCGGTCGCGTGACGGTTGGTCGTCTGACGGCTTCGGGCGCTGTCGGCACCATCGACCTCGGTGGTATCGGTGTAATCGCTTCGGACTCCATCGGCTTGCTCGGTGGCGGCTTCCGCATCGGTAACGCTGCTGGCCAGAACTCGTTTAACAACTGGACGGATGCCTCTGGCGACTTCAACCAGCGCACGGATGGTGTGAAATGGACCAGCCCAACCGTGCAAGGTTTCGTTGTGTCGGCAACGATCGGAGAGACTGGCAGCGAAGGTCAGATCACTCAGGTTGATCCAGGCGCAGGCTTTGCCGGCATGGAAAAAGGCCGGGTACTGGGTGTTGACCTGAAGTATGCGAACGAGTTCAACGGCGTCCGCGTCGCAGCCGGCATCGGTTGGGAACGTGGCCTCGATGAGCAGCACACACCGGCCAACACGCGGACTACCTCTTGGGGCGCTAGCTTGGCTTTGTTGCATACAGCAACTGGCCTATTCGTTCAGACGGCATACTTGAATCAGGAAGTCGATTCACTCCCGATTGGTACGTCGAATGACGCGAACAAGTGGGTCGTTCAGGCCGGTATCCAGCGCAATTTCTTCGGCATCGGCAATACAAACCTTTACGGTGAGTATATCCGTTCGAACGATTGGCTGGATCTGCATACCGGTGCATTGCCTGGCGCTGCAACTCAGTTCGACAGCAAGGTCAGCACCTGGGGCATCGGTATGGTCCAGAACATCGACGCTGCCGCCATGGAGCTCTACATGGGCTACCGCAGCCACAGCTTCGATAAGTCGGCGCTTGGTCCGCTGGGTGCCGCTGGGATCGAGGACTTCTCGACCTTCATCGCTGGTGCACGCATCAAGTTCTGATCTCACGATCTGAACTCGAATACGGAAAGGCCGCCTTCGGGCGGCCTTTTTGTTTTTTCCCTCTCCCCGTTTTTTACGGGGAGGGCGTAGGTTGGGTTAGCGCGTATGCGGGCGACATCCAGTGCTCGGCACGCCGACGCGCGTAACCCAACTATCCCTCGGGCGGGATGTTGGGTTACGCGCGTCCAACTCTGTCGGAGGTGGCAAAAGCGAGGGCGCGCTAACCCAACCTACGCCAACGGCAGCACGGATGCGGGCGGCAGCGCGGTTGCCCCCGGTTGCCTCGCCCAATCCAGACTGTTGCGCATCTCGCCGCTACTGCGGACGCGATGCAGCTGCGCGAGGTCGACTGCGCCATAAACCCAGCCCGGTCGATTGAGCGTTCCTTCGGCGATGACGCCGGTATCGGAGAGTCCAACCTCGGCGGGAACGAAAATCCCGGCGGTGCCGGTATTGCGATCGACGGCCGGCGACCACGGCGCATCGCCAACCGTCGACGATGTCACGGTCGCACAGCCGTTTTCGAGCGCGCGTGCCAGCGCCGCCGTGCGCACCCGATTGGCGCCGGAGACGAACTCCGTGCAGGCGGGGATCAGGATCAGATCTGCACCCGCTTCCGTCATGGTGCGCACGAGCAGCGGGAATTCGCTGTCGTAGCAGATGGCGATTGCGATTCGACCGAGCGACGTGTCGAATACCCGCACATCGGGCCCGGCGCTGATCCCCCAATTCCGCTCGAACGGCGTCATCATCAGTTTGTCCTGCACGCCCACCGAACCCGACGGCGCGAACAGGCGGCTGGCATTGAGGTAGCAGCCATCGCCACGCCGCGAAGGGCCGCTCGCTGCCAGGATATGCAACTTGTGCTGTCGCGCGAGTTCGGCATGGGTGGCGTCCATCTCGGGAAGGACCGAGGACACGGCTGCCAATGATGCGGCGAGGTCAGATGCGGCTGCCCCCTGTGCCGCCGCGTATTCCATGGCGCCGTATTCAGGAAAAACCAGCAACTCAGCGCCTGTTGCCGCCGCCTCCGCGACCCAGCGCGCGAGCTTGTCCTGGTAATCGCCGAGCGTCGCGAAGCGGTCGATCGGATACTGCGCTGTCGCAATGCGGATCGGCGTCGCGCGCGGCGGTGTCATGGGATGGCTCGCATCCAGAACTGCATCGGTTTTTCGGTTTTCCCGGCGTTACCGATGTCCTTCCAGTCGAAACGGGCGATGAGCCCCTCGGCCTTGGCGTAGCCGCGCTTGGTCCAGAACTGGTCGTGCGTTCGATAAGTCGGCGGCTGCATCGGGTGCGTGGCGGGCCGCACGACGGCGCAAAAGGCCGTGTGGGTGTAGCCGGGTTGCCCCTTGGCATGCGCCTCGCGCGCATCGAAGAATTGATGACCGATGCCACGGCCCCGATAGGCCGGCAGCAGGACCAACTCGCCGAAATAGAAGATTTTTTCGATGTCATGGCCCGCCGCTTTGAAGGGTACGGCGAATGCATCGGCGTGTCCCGCCAAGGGCGAGGCCGTCGCCGCACCGACAACACGGCTGCCATCGATGGCGGCAATGATCACTGAGCCGTCCGAGCGCGCGAATTTTTCGATGTAGCCCTTTTCGTAGTCGTACGTGCCGTCATAAAGATACGGCCACTCCCGGAAGACTTCCATGCGCAGCCGCGCGAGATCTGGAATGGCGCGCTGGAATTCGGCGCCGAGCAACGGGGCGACGCGGACACTCATGTGATGTTTTCCCCCGTCACCTGCAACAGCCAATCCGTCAGATTGTAATAGGTGGTCACTCGGGCAATGCGACCATCGCGAACGGCAAAGAAGGTACCGGCCGGCAGCACATAGGTCTGCCCTTTGGCAGCCGGCAGGCCTTCGTCCGTGTTCTTATAGGTGCCGTGCACCATGAATTCGGCCGCAGCGCGACTGCCATCGGCGCTGCTCATGACGGCGATCCGCTCGAGCCGTTCCTGGTAGTTGTGCGCCATGCGCGCGTTGAAGGCGCGGAACTTATCTTTGCCGGCGCGGCGTTCGCCCTGATTGACATCGTGGATCACGTCGTCGGTCAACAGCGCCAGCATGGCGTCACTGTCGCCGCGATTGAAGGCGTCGAAATATTGCGAGATCAGGCTGCGGGTGGCGTCGGCGGACATGCGGGCTCCCGTGCGATATGTAGGATTTCGTCGAAGCGTTGGTCCCGAGGAGATATGGGATCAGCGCCGCTCAACGCAATAAAAAAGGGGGCCGCCAAAGCCGCCCCCGTGAACGCGCCGGGCGAATGCCGGCCTCAGGCCTTTTTCTTTTCCTTGCGAACGCCCTTGAACGGTGTTTTTGCCGAAGTTTTGGTATCCAGGAATTTTCCCGAACCGGCATCGCGCTTGGTGAAGAGGCCAGTCTTCGGGTTCTTCACCTGACTGCGCGCCTTGACGGCGCCCTTGCGTTGATCGTCGCCAGCTTCTTTGTTCTTGGCCATGCTGTCCTCCATCAATTTATGTCGACGCTTCTACCGTGATTCTTCGACGACGGCTCGATGCGCGTCGACTTTCCTGGCGAAGTCTTGGCGGGCCTGCTCAAGACATGCGCGATAGCCGGCGAGATCGGTTGCGACCTCGCCGGGCTTCACAACGGCTCGGACGACACTGGCGCCACTTGCGACAATAGCCATCTCGATCATCAGGTTTTCGGCCAAGCCGAAGTCCTCGATCATCGTGTCGGGCCGATCAAAATCAGCGGCCGGGATGCCACGGCCACGGAACTGTTCGGCGCGCTGGCGATAGTCGGCGGCAACATTGGTATAGCCGAACACCGGCTTGCCCAGCGCCTGCATGAAGCCAACTTCGAAAGCGGTGCCACTGTCCATCGACGCCCCGCGAAACGGCGTCAGATTGGCGATGCAGAGGTCGCAGGCGATCATCATGTCGCGGTCGGCGGCATAGATTCGGGCGGCCTTATCGGCGGGGGTGAGACCTTCGAGGGTCAATGACTGATCGAGCGGGAACAGTCCGTCGAATCCGGCTTCGGCGGCCAAACGCGCTTTTTCCCGGCCAATGTCGAGGGCGTTCGGCAGAAAGACTTCCGGGCCGGCGAGGTAGATGCGAGAGCGGAGCCGTGGTTTTGACATGGCGGCCACGATAGCATTTTCTCGCACATCGGCGAGAGGCCGTATTGTTGGCGGCGGTACAGCTGTCATAGACTTCGCTCAACCCAGGAGGAACCCAATGGACGGAGCCAGCAAACGCGCGCCGCAAACATTTGCCTTCAGCCATGAGCGTGAAGACGATTTCAAGGACGGATTGCGCAGTTATGCGCGCTATCGCGACCTCGGTATTGCCAAAGCCACCGATGGAGCGGCCGTTGCTCAGGTGATCCGGTTTACCGAACCGTGCTCGGACGAGGTGCGCATCTGGCATACCCACGCCATCGAATTCCAGATGATTTATGTCCTGAAAGGCTGGATCACCACCGAGATGGGCGGGCACCCGCCGGTGAAAATGGTCGCGGGATCAAGCTGGTTGCAGCCGCCGAAAATCCGCCACCGCGTGGTCGACTATTCGGTCGGGTGCGAGGTGCTGGAAATCGTGCTGCCCGCCGACTTCGAAACGGCGATGGAGGGTTAGGAACGCGAGCGGGCGAAGCGGTGATTGCGTTTGGAATGGCGTCGCCGCGGTCAACCTTCAACCGCTATTGCCCACGATTGTGAGCCGCAGTAGCTTGATGAACTTTATTTGCCACAAGCTCGGATGTTCAGGGAGGTCTTTATGCAACGTGCATTTCGTGTCGTTGGAGCGTCAGTTTGCCTTGCCGTGATGGCCTCGCTTGGAGCGAGTGTCCCAGCGATAGCGCAGAAGGCGATGGACAACAGTGCCCTGTCCAAGCCGGGATTCCGTCCGCACAAAAAAACGTATGGCTTGGTCTACCGCCTACCCGCAGACGTCAATCAAGTGCTCGATGCAAAAGTCAGAGGACATCTCAAGGCGCGACTGGCTCTTCTTGGTATGGACGCAGAAGTGCGCATCGCGAACATGCCGCACGTGACGGTCGTCCATGTACACAGCGCCGATGCGACGACGCCGGCCAAGATGCTCAAGGCGATGCCGAAGCTCCCGCCCGTCATCAACTACACATTGAAGTCGTTCTACAACACGGAGGCAGCGAAGGGGGCGGGGCACCCATGGTGGCTCGATCTGGGGATTGTCAAGACAGGCGAAGGGTTCGAGAATCTGATGGCGTTCAATACCCGGGCAACGGCCGCCTTGGCCCCGCTGCGCGATGGCCCGCTGCCACGTTGCACCGGACCGGTTTATGCCGCGATGAGTGAAGCTGCCAAAGAGTTGGTGCAGACCATGGGCGTCAGCGGCGTCAATGTGATGAAAGACGGCAAGGAAGTGCGTGCGCACAATCCGCACAACACGCTCGTATACAGCATGAAGAAGTTTGAGCCGCCGATCCAAGCCGCGATGAATGTCGTTGCCGAGGAGTTGAACAAGAGCCTGCCCGACGGCATTAATACAACGTTCAAAGATGTCTCGATCGTCGAAATAGGCTTCTCCGGTAACGTTGTCCGGGAAATCTACAGGATCAGCCTTGAAGATGGCGCGGTTACAGTGATCAGCACCGGCAAGAAGCTGCCTCCCGTTAAGATTTGATTGCAATCCGGCAATCGAATGGCACGACGGTTGCCGAGATGATCTGAAATCCACAGACCTTAATGAGATCGCAACCCTCAATGCCTACCCTTCATCCGGATCGATCCGGGATGGAGTTAGGGATGCGCTTGCAGCGGAAGCGTTGTTTGGTTGGGGTTGCCGCGGTTGCCGCGTGCGCCTGCGCCCTGCTTTCGGGTGTTGATGTCGCGAGAGCCCAGTCGACCGCGGCAACCGCGGCCGTCGACGATGATAGCGGCCGCCCCTTGCCAATATTCTACGGTCCTGTCGATATCAAATTGCTCGACCAGGGGACGTTGAAGTTGCCGGCCGGATATCGCTATGTGCCGCAGCGCCCGAAACGGGGACCGCAGGGCAAAGTCGATCCAACCGCACCCCAGACGCTCGGGACAATCCTATCTCTCGGCGACGCCCCGAAGTGGATGATGTCTGTCGTCTTCCAAAGCGTCGGCCATGCGGCCCCCGTGCAGATTGGCGTCATGACCGAGGCCGAGATACTGGAAAATTTGAAGAATGCGGCGACCAACGGGCGATTGCGTGGGTCTGAGCCCTATGTCGTCAAGGGTCTCATGGAGCCACCGGCCTATGACGCCGTGGCGCAGCGGATGCGCGTTGCAATGCGCACGTCGCAAACCGGGCTGATCGACGCCGATGGCGACATCATCGACGTCACAACTTATCTATTTGGTCGGCAGGGCATTCTGTCATTGAAGTTCCTCACCAGCGAAAAGGAGTTCACCGCTCGGCGTCAACCCGCCGATGCGGTGCTGGCTGGTTTGTCCTTCAGTGTGGGCAATCAGGGAACCGATGCGGTCGCCGGGCAGGACCGCGTCGTCGAACATCCCTTGCAAGTTATCTTCGGCGGTGAAACGGGTGCCAGTCTCAAGGCTAAGGCGGTCGAAGCCGCCGAGGCCGAGGCGGCCGCGCGTGCGGAAGCTGCAGCCGCTGCCGCGCAAACGGCGTTGGCCGACAAACAGCGCGCGGACGAGGAAGAGGCCTCGGCGGCACGGACCCGCCTGATGTTGTGGGGATTGGCCGCTGTCGGCATGCTCGTGATCGGATTTTTCGTGGCCAAGATGCTGAGTTCGTCCCTGCCGCGCAATTCAAAGTCAGGCGCCGGGAAGGGCGCTGCAACGATGAAGCGTGTCGGTGGCCTGCGGACTTCGGCGGCACGCTAATTTACGGCGTTCAGGGTTGCATGGGGATTGCGGGGGCAACATGCTCGGCGGGGGCAGGGACCTGATATCCTGCTGCCATGAGCACGCTGATTCGTACGGCCTCCACGTCAACTGCCGCAACGACGGGCACTGCGCCCGGCGCGACATTCGTGCACCTCAAGGTGCATTCCGCCTATTCGCTGCTGGAAGGCGCGCTGCAGATCGCCAACCTCGGCAGAATTGCCGACGCTGCCGGCACGCCGGCCATCGGCTTGACCGACACCAACAACATGTTTGGCGCACTGGAGTTTGCCGAGAAAGTCGGCAAAGAGGGCATCCAACCGATCACCGGCGTTTCTCTCGCCATGGATTTCGCAGATCGTGGCCAGGACGACGGCGCGAAGAAGCCGGTGCAGCCCGCTCGTCACAAGGACGGCCTGATCGCCCTGCTCGCGATGAACGCGACTGGATATGCCAATTTGATGAAATTGGTGTCGAAGGCGCACCTGGAGGCAAGCGACGTCGATGGCCCGCACATCACGATCCAGGCGCTGGAAGCCTATGCCACAGGATTGATCATCCTGACGGGCGGGCCTGACGGTCCGATCGATCGAGCATTGCGCGATACGCAGTCGGCATTCGCTCGGCGCCGGCTTGAGCGGCTGCAGGCCTGCGTTGGCGATCGCCTGTATGTCGAGCTGCAACGGCATGGCCTGCCCAGTGAAGCGGAAGTCGAACCGCAGCTGCTCGACTTGGCCTACGCGCTGGGCATCCCGCTGGTCGCAACCAACGAGTGCTATTTTGCGAAACCTGACGACTACGAAAGCCATGACGCGCTGATCGCCATCGCTGACGGTCGCTTCGTGTCGGAAGACAATCGCCGCCGATTGACGCGCGAGCATGGTTTCAAGAGTGCGGCCGAGATGGTGCAGCTGTTCGCTGATCTGCCCGAAGCAACCGCCAATACCATCGAGATTGCCCAGCGCTGCGCGTATAAAATCAAAGGTCGTAAGCCCATCCTGCCGAGTTTCGTGCGTGTCGAACCGGGGGCGGACGAGCCGCAGCGATTGGCGGCCGAGGCGGCAGAATTGAAGCGCCAGGCGGAAGAGGGACTGCAGGCGCGACTGGCGGCTATCGAGCGGGCCGAGGGGTTTTCCGTTGCCGATTACGAAAAACGCCTTGCCTACGAAATCGACGTCATCGCCAAGATGCAGTTCCCCGGCTACTTCCTGATCGTCGCGGACTTCATCCAGTGGTCGAAAGCAAACGGCATCCCGGTCGGGCCTGGCCGTGGCTCGGGTGCAGGCTCCCTGGTCGCCTATGCGTTGACGATCACCGATCTCGATCCGCTCAGGTTCGGGCTGCTGTTCGAGCGCTTTCTGAATCCCGAGCGCGTGTCGATGCCCGACTTCGATATCGACTTTTGCCAGGACCGGCGTGATGAGGTGATCCGCTACGTGCAGAAAAAGTACGGCGCCGATCGCGTCGCGCAGATCATCACCCACGGCAAGCTGCAAGCGCGCGCGGTGTTGCGTGACGTAGGCCGCGTGCTGCAAATGCCCTATGGCCAGGTGGATCGCCTGTGCAAGCTGGTGCCGAACAACCCAGCCAATCCCGTGACGCTGCGCCAGGCCATCGATGGCGAGCCGAAACTGCAGGAGGCGGCGCGCGACGAAGACGTCGTCGCCAAGCTGTTGGAGATCTCGGAAAAACTCGAAGGGCTCTATCGGCACGCCTCGACGCACGCCGCCGGCATGGTGATCGGCGATCGGCCGCTGGACGAACTGGTGCCGATGTATCGCGACCCCAAGTCGAACTTCCCGATCACCCAGTTCAACTGGAAGATGGTCGAGGCGGCGGAACTCGTGAAATTCGACTTCCTCGGCCTCAAGACGCTGACGGTGCTGCAGAAGGCCGTCGAACTGATCAAGCGCGGGCGGGGTATCGAGGTTGACCTGCCGAAGCTCCCGCTCGACGACAAGGCGAGTTACGAGTTGCTCGCACGCGCCGATACGGTCGGCGTGTTTCAGCTGGAATCAACGGGCATGCGCGAAAGCCTGAAGCGGCTGAAGCCTGACCGCTTCGAGGACATCATCGCGATGGTGGCACTTTATCGCCCCGGCCCGATGGACAACATCCCGACCTACATCAATCGTAAGCACGGCGAGGAGCCGATCGACTATCCGCACGCGCTGATCAAGCCGATCCTGGAAGAGACTTACGGTGTCATCATCTACCAGGAGCAGGTGATTCAGATCGCGCAGGTGATGGGCGGGTACAGTCTCGGTCAGGCCGACCTGCTCCGCCGCGCGATGGGCAAGAAAGACAAGAATGAAATGGCCGCCCAACAGGCGAAATTCGTCGAAGGCGCGATCAAGAACGGCGTCAAGAAGGAGGATGCCGTCTACATCTTCGAGTTGGTCGACAAGTTTGCGGGCTACGGCTTCAACAAGAGCCATGCCGCCGCCTACGCGGTCGTCAGCTATCACACGGCCTATATCAAGGCGAACTTTCGCGAAGAATTCCTTGCCGCCTCGATGACGCTGGATATGGCGAACACCGACAAGCTCGCGATGTTCGCGGCCGAAGCGCGGCGCAGTGGGATCACCGTCAAGCCGCCGTGCATCAACGCTTCGGACGTTGATTTTCTGGCTGAAGCCCCGAAGGACGGCGCGAAAGCCGGCGCGATCCGTTATTCTCTGGCGGCGCTGAAGAATATCGGCAAAGGCGCGGTCGAGGCCATTGTTGCCGAACGCAGCAAAGGCGGCACCTATCGCGATCTCAACGACTTCGCACGGCGATTCCATGCCAAGGCGTTGAACAAGCGCGGACTGGAAACGCTGGCCGCGGCTGGCGCCTTCGATGGCGTGCAACCCAATCGGGCGTTGGTCGCGGGCAACGTCGATCAAATTCTGAATACAGCCAACCAAATTCAAAAGGACGCCGAAGTCGGGCAGGGGAGCCTGTTCGGCGGCGGCCCGGCGAAGGGTGGTGCTGCCGAGGAAAGCCTGCTGAAGCTGCGGCCGGCGCCGATGTGGACGCCGATGGAACGCCTCGCCGAGGAGTTCAAGGCGATCGGGTTCTATCTCTCGGGCCATCCGCTCGATGAATATCAGAGCATCCTGGCCAAGCTCGGCGTGGTGCCGTTCGTCGAGTTCGAGCGGCGCGCAATGGCGGGGCTTCCGGCCGGGCGATTGGCGGCGATTGTCGTCGCCGCCCGAGAACGTCGCTCGCAGAAGGGCAACAAGTTCGCTTTTGTGCAGTTTTCCGATGCGACCGGGCAATTCGAGACCATCGTCTTCTCCGACACGCTCGCTGCCGCCGGCGATCTGCTGACGCCGGGGACGGCCGTACTGGTGTCGGTCGAGGCCGACCGTGGCGAGGGCGATACGCTGAAATTGCGGGCGCAGGCGATCGAGGGGCTCGATCAGGCGGCGATGAGCGTGCAGACCGGATTGCGGTTGGTACTGGATCGCCGGCTTCTGCAGGGCGGGCAGGTACAGCTTGGCGGCCTCAGGAAACACCTTAAACCCGGTGGGCATAACGGCCGCGGGGGCGGCGAGATCCGGCTGGTGCTCGAACTCGATGATCGCGAGCGCGAACTCGAATTCACACTGCCCGGCAAGTTTGACGTCTCGCCATTGCAACGCGGGGTGATTTCGACGGTGCCGGGCGTGCTTGAGGTGGTGGAGATTTGAGGGCAACGCCCCATTTAGGGGCGAAAAGCTGCAATTCCCGCGGAGAGGTGTTGAAGCGCCTTGATTTTCTGACGGTTTCAGGTTGGGTTCATCGGACGGCGGCCATGGTCGCGGTCGGGAACCCTTGGGAGACTGATAATGGCTGGGACACTTTACGCGAAATTGCGCGATGCGGCGATGCTGGCGTCGGCCTTGGTGGTGTTGACCGCGTACGCGGCGCCGGTCGTCGCGCAACAGCCGCTAACCAAGGAGCAGCTTGAGGAACTGGCGAAGAAAAAGGCGCGCGAGGGCCGCCCGCCGCAGGGCCAAGGGCAGGGTCAGGGTCAACAGCAGCAGCAGCAGCGCCAGCAAGATCAGCAAGGTCAGCAGCAGCGTCAGCAGCAGCAACAAAAAGAGCAGCTGCAGCGCCAGCAGCAGCAGCGCGAGCAACAGCTGCAGCGCGACCAGCAGCAACAGAAAGACCAGCAGCAGCGCCAGCTGCAGCAGCAAAAGGACTTGCAGCAGCGCCAACAGCAGCAACAGCAGCGCGATCAACAGTTGCAGCGTGACCAGCAGCAGCAAAAAGATCGACTCCTGCAGCAGCAACAGCAGCAGAAAGATCAGCAGCTCCGTCAGCAGCAACAGCGCGATCAGCAGCTGCAGCGCGACCAGCAGCAGCAGAAGGAGCAGTTGCTGCGCCAGGAACAGCAGAAGAAAGAGCAGCTCCTGCGGCAGGAGCAGCAACAGAAAGATCTGCAGCTCCGGCAGCAGCAGAAAGATCAGCAACTCAAAGACCAGCAGCAGAAGGACCAGCAGCTCCGGCAGCAGCAGCGCGGTTCAAGCGATCCCGGGCGCTCGACGACGCCTGGACAGGGACCGGCGATTGTCACGCCGCAGGGCGCGCCGCAACGCGGCTTTGACGGTCGCGGCAACAACCCGGGCGGATCGACTTCGCAACGCGGGATCGCGGTGCGGCAGCCGCTTGTCGTTGCCCCGAAGATCGACGCCATCCGCCAGGAGCGCCAGCGCGTCGAACAGAAAGGCAGCCCGCCCAATCAGATCGTGTTCCGTGAGCCCGGCAACCGCACGATCATCAAGCAGGATAGTCGCGTCATTATTCGCGCCGATGAGTCCCAGCGGTTCCAACGTTACTCGACCAGTGCACGTCCGTTCCGCAAGCCGGATGGCACCATGGAGACCGTGTTTGTCCGATCGGACGGAACGCGCGTCATCAGCATTGCGGATAGCTCGGGCCGCATCCTGCGCCGAGTGCGCCGGTTGCCGGGTGGACGCGAGATCGTGTTGTTCGACGATCGGCCCTTCTATAAGCGTGGGTCGTTCATTACCGGCGCCGGTATTGCCATTGGCGTCGGCGCCCTGCTGGCGCTGTCGCGACCGACCGTCTCGATTGCCCGCGAGCGCTACATCGTCGACTACGGCCGCGCCTCCGACGACGAGATCTACGAAGCCTTCTCGGCGCCGCCCATCTCGCGCCTCGAGCGGCGCTACACGATGGACGAGATCCGCTACAACCCGCCGCTGCGCGAGTACATGCGCCGCGTCGATCTTGACGAGATCACCTTCGACACGGGTTCCTCGACGTTGTCACCTGATCAGTACGGCAAGCTCGAGCGGTTGGCCCGGATCATCATGCGGGTGCTTGAACGGGACCCGGCGGAAGTCTTCATGATCGAAGGGCATACCGATGCGCCCGGCGAGCCGGAGGACAATCTGTCGCTGTCGGACCGCCGTGCCGAGGCGATCGCCGATATCCTGTCGTCCGAGTTCGGCGTGCCGCCGGAAAATCTGGTGACGCAAGGCTATGGCGAGCAGGAGCTCAAAATCGAAACACGCGATTCCGAGCGCCAGAACCGCCGCGTCACCATGCGCCGCATCGGGCCGCTGCTGAACCGGGACGCCAACAACTGATGGTTGCGGCGATGTTGGGTTGGATCGCCGACCATTGACGCAGTGCGAAAAACGCTTATAAGACACGGCAGGCGGGGTCCATCGGGCCCCGTTTTCCATTGCGCTTGCGCGGTTTCAGGGCTTTCGAGCCCTGGCCTGTCGGTTCCGGTCTCCGGGGCAGAGGAGTGAGCGAGATGGCCCGCCGGTTCGCCGGCCGGGTTCAACCCCGTGCATAACAAAAGACGGAGAGTACCATCATGTCCAAGCGCATCCGTGCGAAACACAAAATCGATCGCCGCCTCGGCCAGAACATCTGGGGCCGCTCGAAAAGCCCACTCAACAAGCGCGAGAGCCGCCCCGGCCAGCACGGCGAACGTCGCGCCGGCAAGCTGTCCGACTATGGCCAGCAGCTGCGCGCCAAGCAGAAGCTCAAGGGTTACTACGGCAGCATCGGCGAGCGCCACTTCAACCGGCTCTATGTCGAAGCCTCGCGCATGAAGGGGTCGACGTCCGAGCACATCATCGGCCTGCTTGAGCGCCGCCTCGATGCCATCGTCTATCGCGCCAAGTTCGTGCCGACGGTGTTTGCAGCACGCCAGTTCGTCAGCCACGGCCACGTCAGCGTCAACGGCCGCAAGGTCGATATCGCGAGCTACCGCTGCAAGGTCGGCGATACGATCGAAGTGAAGGAAAAGTCGCGCCAGTTGCCACTGGTGCTGGAAGGCATCAAGAGCTCGGAGCGGGACGTGCCGGACTACCTCGATACCGACCACAACAAGATGACGACCAAGCTGGTTCGCATCCCCGGTCTGTCGGATGTGCCCTATCCCGTGCAGATGGAACCGAACCTCGTCGTCGAGTTCTATTCGCGCTAAACGACACGATCAGAGTTTTCTGCAAACGCGCTGGGATAAACCCCAACGCGTTTTTTTTGTGGCGCCGCTGCGTGTGTGTGCGGGTAGGTTCACATATTGGTCTATGCAACATGGTGTTGCAGAAGTAAGATCCAAGCATACTCTGCGAACGGATTCCAAATCCGATTTTCCCAATATTGTTCTTACATCGTAGGGAGTTTCGTCATGACCCTTCCAACACCTGACTACACCGCCATCAAGCAGCGCCAGCAAGCAACCTGGGCAGCAGGCGACTACGCGATCGTCGGCACGACACTGCAGATCGTCGGCGAGAGCCTCTGCGAAGCGATCGATATCCGGGCCGGCGAGCGTGTGCTTGATGTCGCCGCCGGCAACGGCAACGCGTCATTAGCGGCCGCGCGCCGGTTTGCCGATGTGACCTCAACTGATTACGTCGGAGCGTTGCTGACGCGTGGCAAGGAACGCGCGAACGCCGAGCGCCTTGTCATTCAGTTCAAAGAGGCTGATGCCGAGGCCTTACCCTTTGCAGACGGTAGCTTCGATGCCGTGCTGTCGACGTTCGGTGTCATGTTCACCCCGAACCAGGAAAAGTCTGCCGAGGAAATGATCCGTGTCTGTCGCACCGGCGGGCGGATTGGACTTGCCAATTGGACGCCTGAGGGGTTCATCGGGCAACTGTTCAAAATCATCGGCGCACATGTGCCACCCCCGGCTGGCGTAAAGTCGCCGGCGCTCTGGGGAACTGAAGCCCGGTTGAAGGACCTGTTTCCAGGCCAAGCGGTCAAGGCAGCGAAGCAAACATTCAATTTCCGCTATCGCTCGCCCGATCACTGGCTGGAAATCTTCAAAACCTATTATGGTCCGACGAACCGCGCCTTTGCAGCGCTAGAACCGGATAAGCAGGCGGCACTGCAAGCGGATATCGTGACCTTACTTGCGCGCGTGCGACGGCCAGGCGAGGACACCTTGATTGTCCCAAGCGACTATCTCGAAGTGGTCGTGACGAAGCGCTGAACGATGCGGCGGGCCGGTGGCACTCCTTCAGACCGCCTGCCCCGCAGCCCACCCACTTGACCACGCCCATTGGAAATTATAGCCGCCAAGCCAACCTGTCACATCGACGGCTTCGCCGATGGCGAACAGCCCCGGTACTTTGGTGGCGCCCATCGTTTTGGAGGAAAGATCGCGCGTGTCGATGCCGCCGAGCGTGACTTCGGCTTTGGCGTAGCCCTCGGTTCCCGCCGGCAGGAACGACCACGCTTTGAGATGCGCTGCGAAATCGATGAGTGCGCGATCGGGAATGTTTGAAAGCTCGCGGGCAGGCAGATGTTCGAGCGCCAGCGCCTGCGCAAACCGTGTCGGCAAGATTTCCGCCAGAATGGTTTGCGGCGCGGATTTCGGACGCGCGCGCTTGGAAGCAAGGAGATACTCGGCAGCGTCGAGACCGGGGAGCAGGTCCATGACGATCGCCTCGCCTTGGCGCCAATAGGACGAGATCTGCAGGATGACCGGGCCAGAAAGCCCGCGATGCGTGAACAGCAGGCTTTCGCGGAAGCGCATGCGATCGGTCGCAGCGATCGCCGGCAGTGAGACGCCCGCAAGGGATTGATGGTAAGCGGCGGCCGGGCCGCGGCTGACGGTGAAAGGCACGAGACCGGGCAGCGTTTCCGTGACGCCCAAGCCAAAACGGTGTGCCACATCGTAGCTGAAACCTGTCGCGCCCATTTTGGGAATGGAAAGACCACCAGTCGCGAGCACCAGGGCGGCGGCTGTCAACCGGCCATCTTGTGTTTCGACGGTGAAGTGGTCGCTTCGCGAGACGTCGGTGATCGTCTGGTCGGTGCGGATGTCGACATTGCCCACTTTGCACTCGTCGATGAGCATGGCGACGATCGCGCGGGCCGAACCGTCACAGAAGAGTTGGCCAAGGGTCTTTTCGTGATAGGCGATGCCATGCCGCTGCACGAGGGCCAGAAAATCGGTTTGGGTATAGCGGCTGAGCGCTGACGTGCAGAACTGCGGATTGGCCGACAGGAAACGGTCTGGCGCGCAATCGAGATTGGTGAAATTGCAACGCCCACCGCCGGAGATCAGAATCTTGGCGCCGACCTTAGCTGCGTGCTCGAGGAGGAGAACTTTGCGCCCGCGTTGACCGGCCGTCAGCGCACACATCAGCCCGGCGGCACCGGCGCCGATGATGATCACGTCGAAAGAGGTTGTCGTGGCCGTCATGCGTGCTTTGGACCACGGACGTGGTTCGTTGTCGGGGCTGGATGTCAGGGTGGACCGGATCGGGCACCGAACGAGCCAGAGTTTGAACTCAGCGCGTTCTCAGGGTTGTCGGGGCGGGTGTCAAGCATCCGGGATGGCGGGATCGGGATCGCGGCCGCCAAATGTTTCCAAGGGTCAGCGCGCGACCTCGCCCCCGGCAACGCGCGGGTGCCGGAGGCCAAGCAGCTTTCACGATGACAGTGTGCACATTGATGCCGAACTCAATCTTTGATGTCCGGCTGCGCTGGGGTGTGGGGCCCAGCGGTCTCCTGCATCACAATTTGCTTCAGCAGCGACGGATCGAGACGGCTCGCCACGGATGCGCTGTCAAATGCCAAAATGGCAACGAGCAGTACGAGTGTGAATTTGCTCCTCATGGGGTGCCTCCTTATGAACGGAGCACTGTTTCAATTCGCGTTAAGCGGAGAGGGCGATGGCGCAACGTGCACCAAGCGCCCCTGTCCTGGCCGCAGGGCTTCAGCCACCGCCGCCTTCGCCGCCGCCACGCTGGTCTTCCTGTAGCTTCCAGAATTTCTTGACACCCTCGGGCGTCTTGAAGTCGTACTCCTCAGCGAAAGCTGGTGCCAACATCACACTCAGGAAGCAAAATGCCATTGCTGCAATCATGGAGCGTTTCATGGGTTTTCTCCGATTAAAAAAAACGTCCGTTAGGCTGTCATAAAATTACAGCCCTTGACCCTGCAAGTTTTCCCCGGGGGGAGGGTGTCTGTCAGGAGTCGATGCACCCTAAGCCGACGGGCGGCTGCCGGATATCCGCTTTGAATACGCATGTGCGTACGTATTTTTGCGTATGCGAGACATCAGTCGCCGTTGAGCGTTGCGTCGCGATGCTCAAGGATCTGGCGCAAAAGTTGTGAGAAGCTGCGGATTTGCAGACGCGACAGGATATTCGCACGATGCACCTCGACGGTGCGCGGGCTAAGATTGAGTTGCAGCGCGGCTTCCTTGGTTTGCAGCCCCTGCATCAGCAGATCGAAGACGTCGCGCTGACGGCTGGTCAGTTGGCTGCGCTGAGCTTCCAGGAGTTCATCGCGGTGATTGAACGGTGCGCCGCGCGCCTGATCCAGGCCGGCCCCACCATTGGCCACCAGGCGTCGGGTCGTCGCAAGCACGGTCTCGCTATCACGCAACGCCTGCATCAGTCGCGCGTGCTCGATCGTTTCACGCTGCAGGCTGGCGTTGATGGTGTGAAATAGCGCGCCAGCCGCCCGCAATTCAATTTCGCTCATCACCGATGCCGCAAGATCGGTCATCATCAGTTGATCAGCAACGGACCACTCCCGCCGTAAGGTATCGATCACACAGAAGCTGCCAAGGGTATTGTCGTGCGCCGTAATCAAGGGAATGCCGAGATAGGCGATGACATTCAAGTCCGTCACCGCGCGATTGTTGCGAACAAGCGGGTGGCTCAGGGCGTCGTTGACCACCAGTGGCGCGGCGTTGGCGACGACATGCTGGCAGAACGAGTGGGTCAGCGGCGTCTCGCGCAGCGACGCCCAGGGCTCCGGCAGACCTTGCGCGCTTTTGAAGAACTGCCGATGATCGTCGACCAGCGATACAAGCGCGACCGGGGCTTTGAGCGCTCGGGCGGCAACGCGCGTCAGTCGATCAAAGGTTTCTTCAGGAGGCGTGTCAAGCAATTGCAGTCGCACCAACTCTTCAAGGCGCGCAGGTCGCAACAGGGCTTCGATGTGGGTCGCGCTCATGATTTTACGATCAAAATAACCCAACCAAAATTGCGTACTCAAACGAGCACGGCTTTCCCCGCAACAACCGGCTGCCGGACATTGCGGTGTCCAGTCAATGAATGCCTAAGTACGCCATAGTTGCGCTTCGATCGCACTGCACGTTTCAGTGATCGGCGTGGCCGCCCTTGGACCAGCCATCACCCGCCGCTGCGGTAGATCCGATGCACGCGGCGGCCCAAACGTGTGAGGAGTTCGTAGCCGATCGTTCCCGCGCGGTCGGTAAGGTCGTCGATGGTGGTGCGCGCGCCCATGACTTCGATCCAGGCGCCGCGAGCCGCAATGTCGCGGGGAACATCGGTTACATCCACGGTGATCAGGTCCATTGAGACACGCCCGATGATGGGAACGGAGTGCGGGCCGATGAAGCCAACCGCGCCCGATGACTGGCCGACACGCGAGATCGCGCGCAAAAAGCCGTCGGCGTAACCGCAGGCGATGGTCGCAACCCGCGTTGGCCGCGTGCAGGTATACGTGGCGCCGTAACCGACCGTATCGCCCTCGGCGACGTCCCGCACCTGCAGCACGCGCGCTTGCAACTGGACCACCCAGCGCATCGGGTTATTGGCGCCCGCGAAGGCGCGTCCGCCATAGAGAGCGATCCCCGGGCGGACAAGATCGTAGTGATAGTCGGGCCCAAGGAAACATCCGCCAGAGTTGGCGAGACTGGCGGGGGCGGGCGGCAGCTTGTGGCGGAGTTCGTCGAACAGGGCGCGTTGGCGGGCATTCAAGGGATGCTTTGGCTCGTCGGCGCAGGCGAGGTGGCTCATGACCAGCGTGCATTCAAAGGCGGCCAGCGTCGCCGGTTCGGCGGCTAAGATTTCAACGTCGCTGCGCGGCAATCCCAACCGGTTCATGCCGGTGTCGATGTGGATGGCGGCCCGCAGGCGGCGGCCGGTCGCGGTGCAATAAGCGGCCCATTCCCGAACTTCCGCGAGGCTCGACAAGCACGGCCGCAGATCAAAGCCGGCGAAGTGCGGAGCAGCACCGGGCAGCAGGCCATCAAGAACATAGATCGTCGCGCCGGGCATGACGGCGCGGACGCGGCGCGCCTCGGCAAGCGTCGCCGTGAAGAACGTCTCGCAGCCGCCATCACGCAAGGCTGCAGCGATTTCTTCAAGCCCCAGGCCATAGGCGTCCGCCTTGATGACGCCGGCGCATTCGGCGTCGCCGGTAACATGGTTCAACGTTGCCCAATTCTCGCGCAATGCGTCGAGATTGATGGTCAGGACGGCGCGGGCGTCCGGGGGAATGCCGGGGTCGGCGATGGGTGTTGTAGCGGTCGGTTGGGGCACGATGAATTCTCCGGCGGGAATGCTATCATGAGTCATCGATGGGATGGCAGCAGTGCAATACTATTCGACATCGACGCATCCCGCGCTGACATCCCGGGGCTCGTCCCTGGGACCCATCGTGCCGTCGGTCGCGCTCTGCCAGTGCGCCACGATGGATCCCGGCACGCAATGCCGGGATGAAGCAACGCGGATAGAATTGCCGGGGGCATGGCAGGACTGCGCAAGTCGCAATACGATGTGGCAGCGCCGACGCTTTCGCTGGTGGTGCAATAGATTCGATGGAGTGCCTATGACTGCCCGTCAGAACCCCGCGACGTTCGGCCCCTGGAACCCCGGCCTGGAGTTCGACACTCCCCAGCGCCTTCCTACCGCTGTCGACGATGTTCCGGCCGGAGAACGTCGCGACGACCCTCGCCGAAGCGCAGCAACTCGCGGATCTGACGGGGCTCGAGCCGCACACACTCGTTGCGTTCCGCCCCGAGCGGCTGGTGGTGCATGAACTCCTCGTCCGGGTGACGGCGGAGCTGTCGGTGCCGGTTGGCGAGAAATATGCCGATCTCGGCATCAATTTTCGCCGTATGCTCACGACGATCCTCGACAGTGATGTGCGCCCGGTGATGGCGGAAATTGCCGCCCAGCACGCAGGGATGCATGCTGAAGCGAAGCGGCGACTGGAGGCCGAAGTCATTGCGCAGTTCGAGCCGACCGTCATTGCAGCCGCGCCACGACCGAGCGGCTGGCGGCGGCTCTTGGCACGCTCAGAACCAATGCCAACCGCTGCGCCATCGCGCGAAAGCGGGCTGGAACGCGATCTGGCCATCCTGGCGGGGTGGCGCCGGATCGCCGCCCAAGACGGGGAAGCACAGCGTCGCGCGCTGTTTGCGGCTCTCGTCAAGGCCGCATCCGTGATCATGGCCAAGCAAGGCAAGCTAGTCCGCGATCCCCGCCTGATCGTCGGGCTGGCGGCGACGATTGTCGCCAATGAGCAGGGCAGCATTCTGGTCGGCGAGCTGATCGAGCCGCATTTCCGCGCCGGCGTGGCGCGCCACAACTACCGCATGCTTGCCGTGCAAGAAGCCCCCATCGTCATGAACGTCAAGGGGGCCTCGGCATCCGGCAAAAGCACCATGCGGCCGTTGCAGAAGGGACTGGCGCGCCGGCTTGGCGTTGACTGGGATGAGTTCGCGGTGATCAGCCCGGACATCTGGCGCAAGTATCTGCTGGATTACGACAGCCTTGGCGCGGCCTCCAAATACGCGGGCATGCTGGCCGGCCATGAGCTCGAAATCGTCGATCGCAAGCTTGATCGCTACATGGCCCAGAAAGCGGCGGACGGACGCATGTCGCATCTGCTGATCGACCGCTTCCGTTTCGACAGCTTCGCCACGGGCCCCGACAAGGAAGAGGGCGGCAACCTGCTGACCCGCTTCGGCGACGTGATCTACATGTACTTCATGGTCACGCCACCAGAAGCCACGGTCGAGCGGGCCTGGAAGCGCGGGCTGCAGCTCGGCCGCTATAAAGCCGTCGATGACCTGCTGGCCCACAACGTCGAAGCGTTTCTCGGCATGCCGCGGCTGTTTTTCACCTGGGCGGCGCGCAAGGACAAGCGCGTGCTGTTTGAATTTCTCGACAACAGTGTGCGCGAAGGCGAAACCCCACGCACGGTCGCGTTCGGCACCGGCGAATGCCTGAACATTCTAGACGTCAAGGGCCTGCTCGACGTCGACCGCTTCCACAAGATCAACATCGAGGCGCTGTCGCCGGATGCCGTCTACCGCGATCCCGCGACGTTTTCGGCGACCGCCAACACAGCGTTCCTCGAGCATTGCACGCGCGTTATCCCGATCCTCAATTTTGCCGACGCCGCAACGGGAAAAATATATGCGCGGATGCAGGGCGGGCGCTGGGCCTGGTGGGATCCGGAATTGCTCGCGAAAGCCGCCCACGACAGCAATGTCGCCGCCGCGTTCTTGACCATCGGCGGCATCCCCGAGGGCGATCCGCCAGCGGATGTCGCCAATTTTCCACGCACGCTGGTCCGGTTTGATGGCCATACGCTGGGACGGTGGGGCGGTGGGGGGTAATGGCCGCTTACCCTCGCCCCGCTGGCGGGGAGAGGGTTACGGTGAGGGGCAGCGACAAGTGCGTGAGGGGCGGCCTTTTGCGCTAATTTCAGCCCCTCATCCGCCCTTCGGGCACCTTCTCCCCGTCATACGGGGAGAAGGGAAACGTTGCCGATCGCCCTTGCGCGGATGATTGTGTTCCGTGTAGAAGGCGTGCATTGCAGCCCTTGGCGCCGCTATTTTCGTTGACGCGTCCGACTCGAAAGCCTTTTTCTGAGCATTTTCTAGACAGACCTCGCACGACTCAGTGGCTAATGCGCCACATGAAACGGGGAACCCACAACAATCCCCCCCTTCGCGCTTTACTGTTTCCTAACCTTTGCGCTACCCATGACCTCAGGGACGGCCGATGACCATGTCCTGGCAGTTGTGGTGATCGGCAGTCTTTCGTTGAATTCAGTCTAACTTGAGTTTCTGGTCTGTGTGTCAGCAGTGCTTGGGTTTGTTGGTTGAGTTCGTGGCTTCAAGTGTTTCATGGAGAGTACATATGTACGGGGGACTGAAAAGAACTGCGAGCCGTATGGCGCTTGTCGCCGCGGCAGGCGTGCTCAGCACGTCCGCGTATGCAGCAGACCTGGGTGGCGATTGCTGCGCAGATCTCGAAGAGCGCGTTGCTGAACTCGAAGCAACCACCGCCCGCAAGGGCAACCGTAAAGTGTCGCTGACCATCTCGGGTCACGTGAACAAGTTGATCACGCATTGGTCGGCTGCTCAGGCTGTTCCAGTGGCTGGTGCAGCGGATCCGGTGACGGGCGTCGTTTCGGTTTCACCGACCAAGGCAGCCGGTCGCGCATCGGGCACCTACCTCGGTCTCGACAACCAGAACTCGTCGACCCGCTTCGGTTTCGCCGGTTCGGCCAAGGTCACACCATCAGTCTCGGCTGGTTTCAATATCCTGATCGACGTTACGGGCGGCGCACGTTCGAACGCCGTCAACCAGTTCAACGAAGACTCCTCACTTGCAAACGGCAACAGTCACTACTCCGGCGTTAGCGCAAACAACGGCGACTACGGCCTGCGCATGCGTGATGCCAACTGGTGGTTGGAATCGTCGCAAGTCGGTCGCTTGACTGTTGGTCGTCTGACCTCGTCAGGCGCTGTCGGCATGATCGACCTTGGTTCGATCGGCGTGATCGCATCGGTCTCGCATGGTCTCATCGGTGGCGGCATGATCGTTGCCGGCACACGCACCATGAACAACTTGACCGATGCTTCGGGCGACTACAACTTCCGCGGCGATGGCGTCAAGTGGACGTCTCCGACACTGGCTGGCTTCGTCGTCAGCGCCTCGGTCATCGAGACGCTGAAGGAAAGCGCGTTCATTCCGGCAAACGGTAATCGCGATGGCCGCAACGTCGGCGTCGACCTGAAGTACGCCGGTGAATTCTCGGGCATCCGCCTTGCAGCCGGCATCGGCTACGAAACCGGCAACGATGCAGAAGAAAATCCGCTCGGTGGTGGCGCTGTGCAAGCAGCCGAAATCACGGCTTGGGGCGGCAGCTTGGCGCTCATGCACGTCGCAACCGGCCTGTTCATCCAAGGTGACTACGTTGCCAAGGAAGTCACTGGTGCATCGGCAGGTCCAGCTTTGCCGCTTGCTACACGTGACGCGACACGCTGGAACATTCAGGCTGGTATCAGCCAGAACTGGTTCGGCGTTGGCAAGACAGCACTCTACGGCGAGTACGGCCGTGGCGCAGGCTGGCTCGAAGTCAACCGCACGCAAGCAACGGGTATTGCTGACAATGGCTTCGTCGCCGGCATCGACAGCAAGTACTCGGTCTGGGGCCTGGGCGTCGTGCAGAACGTCGACGCAGCTGCCATGGAACTGTATGCTGGCTATCGCTCCTTCAAGTTCGAAGAAGGCGGCAACGCCAACTACAACGACAGCAAGCTCAACCTGCTCTCAGCTGGTGCACGCATCAAGTTCTGATCTCGCGATCTGAACCGAATCTACGAAAAGGGCTGCCCTCGGGCGGCCCTTTTTGCTTGGGGGGCGGGATCGTAGGTCTGTAGGTTGGGTTAGCGCGCGTTCGTGGTCCCCGCTCGCGCCGGGGTGTGGCGCGCGTAACCCAACAACTGCGCCCGCGGAGGACGTTGGGTTACGCGCGATTGACGGCGGTGCGATAGGTTTCGACAAAGCCCGCGCTAACCCAACCTACGCACGACAAAAACCGCTGCCCTCGGGCGGCCCTTTTTGCTTGCGCCTTCGGATGCCCACTCCGCATCCGGAGCGGCCCCCTCTCCCCATTCGCAAGGGCGCATGGGGAATGACAACACAGGTGAGATTGAGCAGGCTACCCGCCTGTGATAGTCTGCGTCGATGAACCAAAACGTCAAAAATCTCGCCGCCGAAGCCGAGAAGCTGCCGGTCGCCGACCGTATCGCGTTCGTTGAGCACGTGTTGGCGACACTCGACAAGCCCGATCCGGCAATCGATGCCGCATGGATTGCTGAAGGCCAAGACAGGCTCGATGCTTACAAGCGCGGCAAGATCGAAGCGCGCGATGCAGTAGAAGTGCTCGCGAAGCACCTGAAGCCGTGACGGTCCGCTTCCTCGTCCCGGCTGAGGCAGAAGTCGACGAAGCCGTCGCCTACTACAATATGCAACGCGATGGGTTCGGCCGCGACTTTGCCCGAGCCATTTATGTCGGCTTGGAGCGTATCAGCGAGTTCCCGAACGCTTGGTCGCCGTTCGGCGATCACTTGCGCCGTTATCGCTTGGAACGCTTTCCTTACGGCATACTGTACACTGTAGTGGCCCCCGATATCGTCGTCGTCGCGGTCATGCATCTCCATCGCAAGCCCGATTACTGGCGCGATCGATTGACATTGTTATCATGACACGCGCTGTCATCCCGGATGCTTTGCAGCATGCACCCCGGCGAAGGCCGGGGGAAATGCTGCAATGCTGATCCGGGATCTTCGATCGGTGGTCCCGTCTCACAAGGTCCCGGGTCTGCGTCCATGCGAAGCATGGCTCACGGCTGTCCGGTTGAGTTCTTATGGACAAAGAGCATGGCATTGATTCTTCTGTGATTCGAGAGCTTGGCGGCATCATCGAGCACGAAAAGGACCAACACCATGCGCCACCACAATACTCTGTTGCACGATATTTTGAAGCTGGTTCCTTGGACGTCGTTTGATCGGAGTGTGGAGAAGCATGAGGCCGACCGGAACGTGCGCACGCTCTCGACCAAGAGCCAGTTTGTGGCGCTGCTGCACGCGCAACTTTCGGGGGCGACGAGCTTGCGCGAGATCGTGACTACAATGGAGAGCCATGCGCCTCGACTGAAGCATGTCGGCGTCGAGGCGCCGAAGCGTTCCACGTTGGCCGACGCCAATGCGTTACGTCCCGCCGGCGTCTTCGCTGAGGTCTTCGGCACGCTCTTGGCGCAAACGCATCGCCACCTCCGCAAGACGTCGAAAGAGGCCGTCCGCCTGATCAATTCAAGCCGCATCACTCTCAATTCTTTATCGCGTGATTGGGCGCATTACGATGCGACCTGCGACGGCGTGAAGCTGCACATCGTCTACGATCCGCACGCTGCAGTGCCTGTCTATTTCGCTGTGTCACCGGCACGCGAGAACGACATGGTGCAGGCCAACGCCATGCCGATTGAGCCGGGTGCGGACTACGTGTTCGACCTCGGGTATTACAGCTTTACTTGGTGGTCGAGGCTCGACGCGGCTGGCTGCCGTTTCGTCACTCGGCTACGCAAGAACTCACCCGTCGAAGTCATCGCCATGCGTCACGTATTGAAGGATGGACCGATCGTTGAGGATCGCATCATACGATTGCGCGGCCGGCTTGGACATACGCGACATCATCCGCTCGACCGAGATCTGCGCGAGATCCATGTCGTCATAGAAACCGGCAAGAAGTTGCGCATCGTGACCAACGATTTGAACTCGCCGGCCGAAGTCATCGCCGACCTTTACCAGGCCCGCTGGGAAGTCGAACTGTTCTTCCGCTGGATTAAGCAACCGCTCAAGATCAAGAAGTTCTTGGGCACGTCGGAAAATGCCGTCCGCACTCAGATTGCCGTGGCCCTGATCGCTTATTTGCTGCTGCGGATGGCGCACGCTTTGCAAGCCATCGTCAAAAGCCCGCTGGCCTTCGCCCGGCTCGTTCGCGCCAATCTGATGCACTTCAGATCGATCCAAAACCTCGGTCTGCAGCCGGAG
>CAVQOB010000013.1:0-98303 GCA_963714325.1 uncultured Alphaproteobacteria bacterium
TCAGCCGCCGAGCCAGCCCGGTAATCGATCCAGGCCGATCAGGTCGTCGTAGGATTGGCGGGGGCGGACGATGGCGTAGTTGGCGCCGGCGACCAGAACTTCCGGGACCAGCAGCCGCGTGTTGTAAGTGGACGACATGACGGCGCCGTAGGCGCCAGCGGTCATGAAGGCGATGAGATCGCCGGGGCGGGTTTCGGGCATCAGCCGCGCCGTGGTGAAGGTGTCGCCGGATTCGCAGATCGGGCCGACGACATCATAGAGCTTGCGGGCAGTGTCGGGCTTCGGTTCCGTGACCGGCCAGATCTCGTGATAGGCCTCGTACATCGCCGGGCGGATCAGATCGTTCATGGCGGCGTCGACCACGAGAAACGTCGTGTGCGGGCGCGGATTGAGATGGATGGCGCGGGTCAGCAAAATGCCGGCGTTGCCGACGATCAGGCGGCCGGGCTCGAAGCCGCGCTCGATATCGAGGCCGGCGAAGGTTTTCTCGATCATCGCTGCGTAGGCGTCGATCAACTCCGGGCCGTCGACTTGGCCGGGCTTTTGCTGGTAGGCGATGCCAAGGCCACCGCCGAGATCGAGCCGCTCGACCGTGTGGCCGTCGCGGCGCAGACGTTCCGTCATGGTGCGCATGCGCTTAAAGGCGGCTTCGAGGTCGTCCAATGCGACGATCTGGCTGCCGATGTGGACGGCGAGGCCGAGCATGTTGACGCCGGCCATGTTGGCGGCCCGGGCGTAGATGCGTTCGGCTTCGGCGATCGAGACGCCGAATTTGTTGGCGTCGGAGCCTGTGGTGATCTTGGCGTGGCCGCCGGCGCCGACGTCGGGGTTGATGCGAATGACGGCGGCCTGGCGTTTGCCGCGTGCCGACGCGATCTTCGAGAGAACTCGAGTTCGCTCTCGGTTTCGATGTTGATCTGGTAGATGCCGATCTCGACGGCAAAAGCGAGTTCAGCGGCCGTCTTGCCGACGCCGGAGAAAACGATGCGGTTTGCGGGGATACCGGCGGCGAGCGCGCGGCGGATCTCGCCCTCCGAGACGGTGTCGGCGCCGGCGCCGAGGCGGGCCAGCGTTTTCAGTACCGCGAGATTGGAGTTCGCCTTCATGGCGAAGAAGACTTTGTGACGTGGCGCGCCGACGGCCTTGGCGAATAGCTGATAATGACGTTCCAGCGTTGCCGTCGCATAGACGTAGACGGGGGTGCCGACGTCGGCGGCGAGGCGCGCGAGGTCGACGCCTTCGGCGTGGAGCGTTCCATTGCGATAGCTGAAATGATGCATGAATGACCAGTCGACTTATGGGATGACGCGATCTATATGCCGGGTGACCCGGGCGGGCAAGCGGAACGCTCGTTGAGGGTTAGGCAGGAGCGATCTTTGAACGATATCGAAGCGGGATTGCAGGACGACAGCGGCTATCGCGCGGTTGCGGCCAAACTACCGCTCGACGAGCATCGCGTGCTGCTGACCGGGCGGAGCTGGTCGATCATGGCGGTCCGCGATCACGACGCGCTGCTTGAGGATACCTCGGCGTTCCAGCATGCCCCCTATGGGCTGCTGTTGTGGGAATCGGCGATCGCGCTCGGGGGACTGCTGGCGCGCCGCGAGGGCCGGTCGCTCGCTGGCAAGCGGGTGCTGGAACTCGGCTGCGGCGTCGGGCTGCCTGGACTTGTCGCGCAGAGTGCGGGCGCGATCGTGACGCAGACCGACCATGAGCCGATTGCGCTGACCGTCGCGCGTGAAAATGCGCGACGCAATGATATCCGCGGGCTCGCGCAGTTCAAGGCGGACTGGAGCCAATGGACGCATGACCCGCGCTACGACCTGATCATCGGGTCGGACATCGGCTATGGCACCGACATGCACGATTTTCTCATTGCGATCTTCGCAAAAAATCTGGTGCCGGGAGGGCGGGTTCTGCTGGCCGATCCGGGGCGTGATCAGAATCTGGTGCTGATGGGATGTCTCGAACGGGCGGGCTGGACGATGCAGCGCGAGAGCGAGACGTTGCCCGACGCGTCGGGGCGGCCGGGTGTGGCGCCGATCACGGTCAATCTTTTTACGATCGTCAACGCGGCGTGATGCGCCGTGAGATGGTCCGGTGAGTGGTGCGTGGCGTTGTCGATCGGACGAGCGACAAGCGTCAGCGCAGCAAGCCGTCGAGGATCGAGGGCTGATGCGGCTTTGGCGCGTCGCCGGCTTTCTTGCCTTGACCGGAATCGGCGTTGGCGGTGTTTGACGGACCTTGCGCGGCGCCCGGCGTCTCAAGGCCGCCGCGCACGCCACAGCCGGCGAGGCCGAGGCTCGCAGTCAGCAATGCAGCAGTGACGACCTTCAGCACGGTCACGATCGATATCCCAAAGCGCATCCGGTCGGCCCTTGCTGGCCGCCGCTGACTTGGTCCTAGCCGGTCTTCGCGGCCTTTTCTAGCCGTTTAAGCCAACCGCGCGCCATTTTCCGGACGTTCTGTGGCGCGGTTCCCCCATAACTGACCCGGCTTTTGACCGAATTCTCGACGCTCAGCACCGAAAATACTGATTTGGTGATGCGCGGTTCGACCGCCTGCATGGCGGCCAGTGATAGTTGCTCCAAAGCCACGCCTTGGATCTCGGCGGCTTTGACTATCGTGCCCGTTACATGGTGCGCCTCGCGGAACGGCAGCTTCAATTCGCGGACCAGCCAGTCGGCGAGGTCGGTGGCGGTGGAATAGCCGCGACCGGCGGCGGCGTGCATCGTCGCCGGCACCGGTTCCAGATCGGCGATCATGCCGGTCATGGCGGCGACGGCGATGGTGAAAGCCTTGATAGCGTCGAAGGTCTGTTCCTTGTCTTCCTGCATGTCCTTCGAATAGGTCAGCGGCAGGCCCTTCATCACCATCAGTAAGCCCTGGAACGCGCCGGCGATTCGGCCGACCTTGGCGCGGCAGAGTTCGGCGGCGTCCGGATTGCGCTTCTGCGGCATGATCGACGAACCGGTGGTCCAGCGATCGGAGAGTGTGACGAAGCCGAATTGCGGCGTCATCCAGATGACGATTTCCTCCGACAGCCGCGATAGGTGCATTGCCGAAATCGACATGGCAGCCAGCGTTTCCAGCGCGAAATCGCGATCTGCGACGCCATCGAGCGAGTTGGCGGTCGGGCGGTCGAAGTCGAGGGCGACGGCGGTCATGTGACGATCGATCGGGAAAGAGGTGCCGGCGAGTGCTGCCGAACCGAGCGGGCATTCATTGAGCCGCTGGCGGGCATCAGTGAAGCGGCCACGATCACGGGCGAGCATTTCGACATACGCAAGGAGATGGTGGCCGAAGGTGACAGGCTGCGCCGGCTGCAGATGCGTGAAGCCGGGCATGATGGTATCGGCGTGTGCCTCGGCTTTGGTCGCGAGTACGGCTTGGAGTTTGACCAGCGCGACGTCGAATGCATCGAGGGCGTCGCGGACGTACATGCGGAAATCGAGGGCGACCTGATCGTTGCGCGAGCGGGCGGTGTGGAGGCGGCCGGCGGCGGGGCCGATCAACTTGGCGAGCCGGCTTTCGACGTTCATGTGGATGTCTTCGAGTGCGGTCTGGAATTCGAATTTTCCTGCCGTGATCTCGTCGAGGATCTGGTCGAGGCCGCGCTGGATCTCCTTGACGTCGGATTTCGGGATAATGTTCTGAGCGCCGAGCATGTGGGCGTGCGCCTTGGAGCCGCGGATGTCCTGTGGCGCCATCGCCTGGTCGAAGCCGATCGAGGCGTTGATTTCGATCATCAGATCGTCATTGGACACGGCGAAGCGGCCGCCCCACATGGAGTTTGACGCCGGCGGTTTGGTTGGCTTATCGGTCATGGGTGATCTCGGGTTCGGAAAAATGCTGGTGGAACCTAGTGTGCAGCATCCAACAACTGTAAGTCTTGTCATCCCGTGCGCGCTGCAGCATGTCAATGCTGCAGCGCAGACACGGGACCTTGCGACACGCTCATGCACAGGGTCCCGCATCTGCGTCCATGCGAAGCATGGCTCCGCCATGACGCACCATCGCGCAAGCTCGATGCTGCGCGGCGTGCGGGATGACAGGAACTGCCATCGCCGGCCGCAGTGTTCCGATAGCGTAGACGACGAATGGACGAAGCAACCAAGGCAGACCAATGGCTTTGAATGAACGGCAGACAGGGGCGGGCGGCAGCAACGGACGCCCGCCAAAAAACCTCATCCTGGCGGCGGCGTTGGCCCTCATCCTTGGGTCAGCAACGGTATACGTGATGGGGGGGCGATCTGACAACGGTGGCGGGCGAACAGCGGTGCCGATGGCGGGCGGCAAGCTCAATACCGGCCCCATGGCGGCATTTGTTTACAAGGACAGAAGCGAGCCGGTCGCACCGGATTTCAAGTTCGTCGACGGCACCGGCAAGGAGCGCTCACTGAAGGAGTGGTCCGGCAAAGTTGTGCTGCTGAACCTGTGGGCGACGTGGTGCGCGCCCTGCCGCAAGGAGATGCCCGACCTCGACAGGCTGCAGGCGGAACTTGGGTCGAAGGATTTTGAAGTGGTGGCGGTCTCGGTCGATCGGGCCGGGCTCGAAGCGTCGCGGAAGTTTTTGGGCTCAATCGAGACCAAGACGCTCGCGCTTTATGCCGATCCGACGGCGCGGCTGGCGACGGAGGTCAAGGCGATCGGGTTGCCGGCGACGATCCTGATCGGCCGCGACGGCCGCGAAGTCGGGCGGCTGCTGGGACCAGCGGAGTGGGCGAGCGCGGACGCGAAGCGGTTGGTGGGTGGAGCGGTTGGGAAGTGATGGGGACGTAGAGGCGTGCGCATCCGCAGCACAATTGCGCGATGGCTTGAGGGAATCTGAAGCTCTGAGAAAAAATTGCTGCGTCCTGGAGGAGCCATGCTTTGTATGGACGCAGACGTAGGCCTTGTGAGGCGCACTGGGAAAAGGTCCCGCATCTGCGGCGCAGCATTCCGCTATTGCTGCATGCTGCGCCGCGCGCGGGATGACAAGGGGGAGCGATTTCTGGCAGCCTTCGGCTGGGTACTGGACCGATGCGCACCTATTTTGTTTACATGCTTGCGAGTCGCTATAACGGAGTTCTCTACGTTGGCATCACGCGAGACCTCAGGCGACGGGTTGGGCAACATCGGTTTGGAATGTTCTCGCATTTTACACGACAATATCATGTCCGGCGGCTCGTGTGGTTTGAGACGTATCATGATGTGAGAGCCGCCATCGCGAGAGAAAAGCAAATCAAGCGTTGGCGTCGGGCCTGGAAAATTGCGCTGATCAACGAACGGAACGCGCAATGGATCGATTTGTTCGAAGCATTATAGTTCCCGCGGTGTCATCCCGCGCGCATCTGCAGCATCGAGTTGCGAGATGCTGCGTCATCGCGAAGCATCGCTCACGGCTGTCCGGTTGAGTTCTTATGGACAAAGAGCATGGCATTGATTCTTCTGTGATTCGAGAGCTTGGCGGCATCATCGAGCACGAAAAGGACCAACACCATGCGCCACCACAATACTCTGTTGCACGATATTTTGAAGCTGGTTCCTTGGACGTCGTTTGATCGGAGTGTGGAGAAGCATGAGGCCGACCGGAACGTGCGCACGCTCTCGACCAAGAGCCAGTTTGTGGCGCTGCTGCACGCGCAACTTTCGGGGGCGACGAGCTTGCGCGAGATCGTGACTACAATGGAGAGCCATGCGCCTCGACTGAAGCATGTCGGCGTCGATGCGCCGAAGCGTTCCACGTTGGCCGACGCCAATGCGTTACGTCCCGCCGGCGTCTTCGCTGTGGTCTTCGGCACGCTCTTGGCGCAAACGCATCGCCACCTCCGCAAGACGTCGAAAGAGGCCGTCCGCCTGATCAATTCAAGCCGCATCACTCTCAATTCTTTATCGCGTGATTGGGCGCATTACGATGCGACCTGCGACGGCGTGAAGCTGCACATCGTCTACGATCCGCACGCTGCAGTGCCTGTCTATTTCGCTGTGTCACCGGCACGCGAGAACGACATGGTGCAGGCCAACGCCATGCCGATTGAGCCGGGTGCGGACTACGTGTTCGACCTCGGGTATTACAGCTTTACTTGGTGGTCGAGGCTCGACGCGGCTGGCTGCCGTTTCGTCACTCGGCTACGCAAGAACTCACCCGTCGAAGTCATCGCCATGCGTCACGTATTGAAGGATGGACCGATCGTTGAGGATCGCATCATACGATTGCGCGGCCGGCTTGGACATACGCGACATCATCCGCTCGACCGAGATCTGCGCGAGATCCATGTCGTCATAGAAACCGGCAAGAAGTTGCGCATCGTGACCAACGATTTGAACTCGCCGGCCGAAGTCATCGCCGACCTTTACCAGGCCCGCTGGGAAGTCGAACTGTTCTTCCGCTGGATCAAGCAAACGCTCAAGATCAAGAAGTTCTTGGGCACGTCGGAAAATGCCGTCCGCACTCAGATTGCCGTGGCCCTGATCGCTTATTTGCTGCTGCGGATGGCGCACGCTTTGCAAGCCATCGTCAAAAGCCCGCTGGCCTTCGCCCGGCTCGTTCGCGCCAATCTGATGCACTTCAGATCGATCCAAAACCTCGGTCTGCAGCCGGAGCGAAAACCTCTCGATGACAGACAGCTGAACCTTGCCCTATGCTGAACCGGACAGCCGTGAGCATCGCTCCGCGATGACGCGGCCATGACGGATTAGGGTAGGTTCTCGGAAGAAGGCAAACTGCACGCAAAGGCGCACCCATGGACTTCTCAATCCCCGCCGATCTCGCCGCTCTCCGCGACCGCGTCGCGGCATTCGTGCGCGCGAGCATCATCCCCTTTGAAACCGACCCCCGCTGGGGCTCACACGGTCCGACAGACGCGCTCCGCCGCGACCTCAACGCCGCTGCAAAATCGGCAGGCCTGCTCGCCATCAACAGTCCGCGCGAGTTCGGCGGCCAGGGCTTTTCGCATCGTGAGCAAGCCATCATTTTCGAAGCCGCCGGCTATTCGATGCTCGGCCCGATCGCGCTGCACATCCAGGCGCCCGACGAAGGCAACATCCACCTTCTGCACAAAGTCGCGACACCCGCCCAGAAGGAAAAATACCTGCGCGACCTCGCAACCGGGCATGACCGCTCCTGCTTCGCCATGACCGAACCCGATGGCGGCGCCGGCTCTGATCCAGGCTTGCTCAAGACCCGCGCCACGCCCGACGGCAACGGCTGGCTGATCAACGGCCGCAAGTGGCTGATCACCGGCGCTGAGGGCGCCGCCTTCGCTATCATCATGGCCCGCACCGGCGATGGACCGGGCGACGCGACAATGTTCCTGGCGCCGTTGCCAAACCCTGCCTTCAAGCTGACGCGCGTGCTCGACACGCTCGATTCGAGTTTCATGGGCGGCCACGCCGTGATCGACATCGAGAACTTGAAAGTCTCCGGCGACGACGTCCTCGGCGAAGTCGGCAAAGGCTTCCGCTATGCGCAGGTCCGCTTGGCCCCTGCCCGCCTGACGCACTGCATGCGCTGGCTCGGCTCCGCCAATCGCGCGCACGACATCGCAACCGACTACGCCCGCAAACGCCACGCCTTCGGCAAACCGCTCGGCTCCCACGAAGCCGTTTCCTTCATGCTCGCCGACAATCAGATGGACATCCACACCGCCCGCCTCGCCATCTGGCAATGCGCCTGGGTCCTCGATCAAGGCGAGCAGGCCGGCACCGAAAGCTCGATGGCGAAAGTCATCTGCTCAGAAGCCATCTTCCGCGTCGTCGACCGCTCGATGCAGATCCTCGGCGGCCTCGGCGTTACCCGCGACACCGTCGTTGAGCGCATCTTCCGCGATGTCCGCGCCTTCCGCATCTACGATGGCCCCTCCGAAGTCCACCGCTGGTCCCTCGGCCGCCGCATCGTCAAGGGCGCGTAGCGCGACCGCGCCGTCGCAGCGCCACGCCTGCCATGACCTCGCTCCCGTAGGACTGTCGCAAGACTCTGCATCGTTCGGCGAGCAGTTGGACCAATGTGTCGAGTTCGGCTGAATGCATGCCTTCGTCCTTGAAAACTTCAGTCAAAATGGCTGCCTCGTCAGGGACGCGTGCAACCAGGTCGCGGATATGGGCTAGAGCTTGATCTGGGGCATAGCCGACACTGCGCGCCTGCTTTTCCCAATGTCGGGGAAGTATCTCGTCAAACCGATAGCGACCATCGATGGACATAGCGAGCTTGGCGTCCCGGCGTACTCGCACGTAGGGCAACATGCTGATCACGTCATAGAGGGGTGCCAGGCGAAATCGGCCTTTGGTGGCCAACAGAAGTCCGTAGTTCTTGCCGTGCGCGTCCGAGCCACCAATGACAAAATTGAAAGCTTGCGCCCGCATAAATCGGTCGCGATCTTCCGATGGCTTTGCCGAACCAGAGAGCAAGGCCATGATGGCCTTGATGCCAGGACCACCTTCGTTCTGATATTTGACTTGCGGCATGACTTTCAGTGCCTGGCAACAATCCTCCTGGTGGACGCGACGCACTTCGCCGCCGGACTGATCGATTGCGAGCTTGCGTTTTACATCCATACGCACGCGATCATAGCGCTCGATCACAACCACCGGGAGATCGCCGAAACGCTCGACCCAAATGTGCGGTGCCGGCAAATCAAGACGTGGCGCCAAGCGCAAACAGAATGCTTCATTTTCGACTTGTCCCGCGAGATTGGGGATCTGCGGTTTTAAAATGTGCGTCGATGGTGTCCGTCCGCGCGGCTCGTACCAACGGCCCTTGACGAGGTAAAGTGCTTTCTTGGGCTGTGCACCAGCAAGGCTCCATTGGCCGCCACCAGGCGTGAACGGCGTCGCTCGAGGCTGCCGGATGAGACTGGTAAATCGTTCTGCCAGCACATCAGCGCTGAGCCGAGTAGTCCCCTCTCGTTGTCGCAGCGCCTCCAGGCGATCCGGCGGCACGATCTGCACGGCGCCTTGGAGGTCTTCGCCGACATGTGCAATCAGCGCGAACGGGTTCCGCGCATTCGCACCGTACTGCTGACCCCACGCTGCGAGCGTCGTCTCGCTATCGGGAAGCAGGCCCCACAAATAGGGCCGGATGGCATCGTCGCCATGCCGCGGGTTCGATAGGGGCATTGAGAGTGACAGAGGGATCGCGGATGGATTGGACAGCCAATCATCCGAGTAACGAAATTCAAATCGGCCACTATTCCCTTGGACGATTTGACCGATCACGTGCTCGTTGATGAGGACGACAAGTTCCTTAGATGTCATCGCCCAGCTCGCTTCGTCGGCAATCCCAAGTTTGCAATGTCATCGATGTCAACATCATCGACAAAATCCGCTTTTGATCCGGCAGCGGGTGCTGCCGTGGTCGTGGCGAAAACGTCTATTCCAAGTTCGGTCAGTGCGCGCAGAACCAACCCCACCTTGGCATTGGAATGGCCTTGCTCGATTTCGTTGACCCATTTTCGGGACACAGTCAGTCGATCTGCCAAAGCCTGTTGTGACAGGCCCAGGACCTCACGCCGCGCCTTGATCAGGCCCGCGATATCACCTGCTCGCCGCACATGAATCGGTTGGGCGACGATTTTAGCGACTTGTTTCATGAATCCATTGTAACGCATAGGTTACAAGACGCAAGAGTAACCTGAGGGTTACAGGAACCTAAAGTAACTCACAGGTTACAAGAGAGCAATGTAACCCACAGGTTACAGGAAGTTAATGTAACCCGCGGGTTACATTACTCTCAATCAAACGTACCGTCAATTCGATGGCCCCCGCCGCCGGCTGTAAAAATAATACCCCAGCGCCACCAGCTGCAGCGCGAGGCACAGACCGAACCCGGCTTGATAGGCTTCCAGCGCGTAGCCGCCGCCAGCCGTCTTCGGATAACGATCGATGATCCACCCGATGCCGGCCTGTAGGGCAAAGGCGGCGGCAAATATCAACAGATTCATCGCCGTATTCGCCCGCCCCGATCGTGCCGCGCCAAAATGCGACGACAACCATGGATAGGCAAGGATCGCCACCTGCCCCAGCATGCCGAACAACAGCCACGCCGGCAGCATCAGCGGCGTCCGACCGAACAGGATCACTGTCTGCGCGACGAGAAACGCGACGATAAAACAGACCAGCACCGTCAACACGCTAACGCCACGGCGCACCAGCCGATCAGCCAGCACGCCGGTAAACAGGATGCCGACGAAAAATGCTGCCGCCGTCAGAAAAAGATGATGCGCGACGCCGGCGCGATCAAACCCCGCCACATCGCGAAACCAAGGCCCCGCCCACAACGTCTGAATGGCAATGTGCGTGCCGGCAGTCGCCGCCAGCAACGGCGCCAAACCATAGAACGCGCGATCGGCGTAGATCGTACCGACGTCGCGCACCTGGGCCGCGAGTGTCGCCGGCGCGGCCGTCGCGCGACCCTCGGGCACAACAACAGCAATCAATGCCGCAACCGCCAACGTCGCCACGCCGAGACTGGCAAACGCCGCCCGCCAGCCGAATTGCGCCACCGCCACATCCATCGGCAACGTCGAAACAATCAGTCCCAGCGCCCCAAACGACATGACGCAGGCGCTCGCCAGTTGGCGGCGATCCTCCGGCACCCAGACGACGACGGCCTTGAAACTCGCCATCAGCCCGCCCGCCACGCCAAGCCCGATCAGCGCCCGCGCCGCCGCCAGCGATAGAACCCCCTGACCAACCGAAAACAACAGCGCGCCAAGCCCCGCACAGGCCAACAGTCCAATCTGCACGCGGCGCGGACCATACCGATCGAGCAGAATGCCCAGCGGCAATTGGAACAACGCGAACGATACCAGATAGGCGGCCGTCAGCAGCCCAAGCTCGCTCGCCGTCAGCCCCACGTCCGCGACCAGGTTCGGCGCGACGATCGCGTTCACCGCGCGAAACAGATACGACATGAAATACCCAAGCGCGAACGGCAGCAACGTCAGCGCCGCGACAGGCAACGACGGATACCCAACCATCGGCGCAGCCGCTTTCGCAGCAGTTCGTAGTTCGCTCATGAATGCTGCAGACCTACTTGATCAAACCTTGCCGGCTGCTTGCGCTGCGCCAGACGCCGCGTCAATCCCCGTGAGATCACGTCCGGCGGCAAAGCGCTGAATGGCTGCTATGCGGTCGCCCATCGCCGGGTGGGTATCGAACAGGCCGGTCATCCGGCTCTTCACCGGGCTCTCGATGAAAAAGGCCTCCATCCGCGATGGCACATCAAATACTGCCTTGGCTTCGATCTTGCGCAACGCCGAGATCATCGCATCGGGATCTTTCGTCAACTCAACGGCGCCGGCATCGGCCAGATACTCCCGCGACCGCGACAGCGCAAAGCGGATCAGCGTCGATATCCCCCAGGAGATCAGAATGATCACCACCGCGATGATGATTGCAATGATCGCGGCTCCGCCCCCGCCATCCCCGTCGCGTTTCTTCGACGATCCGGACGACGACGTACCGCTCCATCCCCCGCTACTGCCGCTATCATTGCTCGAGTCATCGCGCCGCTGGCGATGCCGTGGCGAGGCGCCATAGGGAAAGTCCCAGCCGCGGAACGCCAGATCACCGAGGAACCCGAACATGCCCGCGAAGATGATGGCAATCACCATCAACTGCGTATCTTTGTTGCGGATGTGCGTCAGCTCATGCGCCAGCACTGCTTCGAGTTCCGGCTTGGTCAGCGTGTTGATCAGCCCGCGTGAAACGGCAACGACGGCGTCATCCTGTTCGAGGCCGGACGCATAGGCATTCAGCGCATCGGTTTCGATGATCTGCAGCGCCGGCATCGTGATCCCCCGCGAGATGCAGAGGTTTTCCAGCGTGTTGTACAGTTCCGGCTCTGCAGCCCGCGTCACGTCGGCAGCGCCCGTTGCCCGCATGATCATGCTGCGATGGAAAAACCACGCGATCACGAACCATATCAGCGCCCCGATCATCGCCACCCACCATGTCCGCCGGTAATTCTCGGCCGCCGCCGCGAGCATGCCGACCACCGTCCGCTCAGACCCGAGCACGGCTATGAAAATGAGATAGAACGAATACAGCAGCGCCTGCAGCAACAGCACGAAACCCGTCAGCAGCACCGCTGAACGCAGTTGGTTCGCCCGGATATGCCCGTACAGTCCGTAAGCCCGCATCATCGTGATGCTCTGGTCCTTGTGGCCCGCATCCCCAAGGATGCACGTAAACCCGCGCGATCATGCGAGACTCGCGCCGCCAACGCAACCGCTACCCTGCCCCACAGAATCGCCATCACCCGCGAAAAAAGTACTCCGGCGTTGAGCCCACGATCTTTGCATCCGGTTCACCGACGGTTTTTTTATCTTTGCCCTTGTAATCCATCGCATGCAGCACAAACCGCATCGCTTCCAGTCGCGACCGTCGCTGATCGTTGCCGAGGATCACCGTCCACGGGCACGTCGCCGTATGCGTGAAGCGGAACATCTCCTCTTTCGCAATTGTATACGTGTCCCACTTGGCCATCGCCGCGATGTCGATATCGGTGATCTTCCACTGTTTGACCGGATCGTGCCGGCGCTCATGGAAGCGCTTCAGCTGCATCTCCTGCCCGATCTCAATATAGAACTTGAACAGCCGGATCCCGTCGCGCACCAGCAGATCTTCGAAGTGCGGCGCATCCCGCAAAAAATCTGCCAACTGCTCGGGAGAGCAGAAGCCCATCACCCGTTCGACACCGGCACGATTGTACCAGGAGCGGTCGAACAACACGATATTGCCCGCTGACGGCAGGTGCGCGGCGTAGCGTTGGAAATACCATTGCCCGCGCTCGGTCTCCGTCGGCTTGGACAGCGCCACGACACGGGCCTGACGGGGATTGAGATGCTCCATGAAATGCGCGATGCACGAGCCCTTGCCGGCGGCGTCCCGGCCCTCGAACACGCACAGCACCCGCTCGCCGGTCGCCTGCACATGCGCCTGCAGCTTCAACAATTCGATCTGCAGCGGCAGGAGCTGCTCTTCGAAGGCGTCGCGCTTCAACTTCTTGTCATAGGGAAAACCGCCACTGGCCAGCGCCCCCTCATCAATCGCCTTTGGCAGTTTGGGATCATCGACAGCGAACCCCTTGAAGGGATCGCGCGGCTTCGCATCAGATTTGGGCTTCGGCTTGCTCATGAGAGGTGTTCCGGTGATGGCAACGAAGCGGCACTCTTATCGAGGCCGGAAAGCAACACAACTGCCGTCGCCAATCAGAGCTAAAAAACACAAAAAAAGAACGCGGGAATTGCCCCCGCGCCCTTCTCATGTCCGACTTGCTGCCCGATCAGGATTTCTGATTGCGATAGCGGATCATGTAGCTTTCCATGGTGTAGTCGGCGACCTGATGCCACAGATAGCTGTCGTTGCGGAAGGCCGTGTAGTGGTCATAGAGCTTCTTGAACCAGGGGTTCGTCTGGTTCAATTCGCCATAAAGATCATGCGCCGCCTTATAGCAGGCGTCCATGACTTCCGGCGAAAACGGCGTCAGCACGGCGCCGGCTCCAACGACGCGCTTCAGCGCCTGCGGATTGACCGCGTCATACTTCGCCCCACCCCACATGTTGGCTTCGACGCACGCCGATTGCAGAACCTGCTGATACAGCTTCGGCAACTCGTTGTACTTCTTGATGTTGACCATCAAGCAGGCCGACGAACCCGTCTCCCACCAGCCCGGATAATGGTAGAACTTGGCGACCTTGTAGAAGCCGAGTTTTTCGTCATCGTAAGGACCAACCCACTCGGCGCCGTCCAGCGTACCCTTTTCCAGCGCCGGATAGATATCGCCGCCGGCGATCTGCTGCGGCACGACGCCAACGCGGGTCATGATCTTGCCCGCGAATCCGCCGAGACGGAACTTCAGGCCTTTGAGATCCTCGACCTTCTTGATCTCCTTGCGGAACCAACCGCCCATCTGGCAATGCGTGTTGGCCGCCGGGAACATGATGGTGTCATAGGTCTTCAGGAACTCATTGAAGAGGTCGAGACCGCCGCCATGATAGTACCAAGCGTTTTTCATGCGGCTGTTCATGCCGAAGGGCAGTTCCGAGCCGAACGTGAACGCGTCATCCTTGCCGAAGTAATAATAGGGCGCGGTATGTCCGCATTCGACGGTGCCGTTCTGGACCGCGTCGAGCACCTGCAGGCCGGGGACGATTTCTCCGGCCGCAAAGACTTGCAACTGGAACTTGCCATCGGTCAGTTCAGCGCAACGCTTGCCGACATGCTCGGCTGAACCATAGAGCGTGTCGAGCGATTTCGGCCAGCTCGCCGTCAGCCGCCATTTGACCTCAGGCATCGTCTGCGCAATCGCCGGTGCCGCGAGCGCCGTCGCACCGACGCTGCCAACCGCTGCGCCTTTCAAAAATTTTCGTCTGTTCACAGTCGACATACCTTCAGTCCTCCCAGATGGCTTCGCCGGTCTTGGCTGGCGTCACCGCATCTTCTCACTCAGTTTTTGCATTCGCAAGGCCAACCAGCCGCGCATAGCCCTGTTCGACGGTTTCGGCGAGCATTTGGCGATAATTCCGATACACCGGGTCGGATTCCCCGACTTCGCCAAGCCTGACACCCGAAAAATCCTCCGTTTTCATGTAAACGATTGGCGCCGAAACCGGCACGAAGACCGCCCGCTGCTTGTTCAGTGTCGTGATGAGCCCACGCATTTGGCCGGACTGGTCGATCTGCGAAACGACCACCATCCGCATGGCCCCTTTGGTCAGCGAGACCAGATGAATGAACATCGACGACGGTGGAATATAGAGCCGGCCACGGTGCGAATAGGGCTGGTCCGGCCGGTCGACCTCCTGAAACAGCAGACTCGGCCAGCCCTCATCCCAGGTCACGTCGGTCCGATAGGCGACGATCGTATGCGGCGTCGAGAAGGCCGGCCGCAACGTCAAATAGCTGCCGAGATAGTGATCGACGCCGGCCCGTGTGTAGGCCCCCATATAGATCGGCGCGACCACGCCACCCATCCCGCCCCGATCCGGTGTGCTCACCGTCTCGCCATGCGCCGCCGCCGGCCGCGCCTCGCCCGACCAGATCTCGCGGATGGCTTCGTACTTGAGGCCGAGCACCACACAGACATCGAACAGTGTCTGTGCCCGGACCGCCTTGCCGGCCAGCAGGTTCTGGATGGTCTTCTCATGGCAGTCGGCCGCGTCCGCGAGGCCCGCTTGCGTGATCTTCTTCTCGATCATCGCCGTGCGGATCATCACCAGCGCCGCGTCATGGCTGATACCACCGCCGGCACCACCGCCGGTCTTATCTTTGCTGCCTGATTCCTTCCCCGTCATACCGATGGCAATCTCTGTTCGCGATTCAAAGTCGGGCAACGACCGACATTAGAACTTACCGGAACGTCAGCGCATCCGGCAATTCGCAATCGCATGGATCACAGTCGCGCGGCTACCCCCACCACGCGCCAAACAACATGACAAATCCCGCCAACAGCAACAATCCATCCATCAGCAGCCGGAAGCGCTCGGGATCAAGTTTCAATACGAACGACTTCGCCACCCACGACCCCGCCATCACCGAGCCGCCGACGATGAACCCGCGCAGCACCGTTTCCATGGGCATCGCGTCGAAACGCCGGAAGACGATCGCCTTGGCAATCCCCATCGATGCCGAACTGAGCGCCTCGGTCGATAGGAACGCGCCCTTGACCAGTCCATGGGCGACAAAGAACGGCGTATTGATCGGCCCGACGCTGGCGACGACGCCGGACAAATAGCCGATCACCGCCCCTACCAGCGCCAATTGGCCAAGACCGATCGTCCACCCCTGCGCCTGCAGCCAGCGCCGCAGCGGGATCATGGCGATGAAAAACGCGCCGAGCGCCAGTTCCACCAGCCGCGCATCGATCGACACCAGCGTCAGCGCGCCGAGTGCCGCCGCTGGCGCCGCCGTCAGCGAAAATGCCGCCGCCGCCCGCCAATCGACCTCCCGCCACCACACCGCCACGCGCGAAAAATTTGCCATCAACCCGGCGATCGCCAGGATCGGCACCGCTTCCTTCGGCCCGAACGCGAAGACCAGCGCCGGCATCAGCATGATCGACGAGCCAAACCCGACAATGCCGCCGACCGTACCCGCGGCCAGTCCCAAAGCAAGTATGGCCAGCCAGATCATGCGGCCAATCCGCTCACTTCTCGGTCTCCACCAACCCCTTCACGAACCAGCGCTGCATCAGGATCACGACCGCAACCGGCGGCAGCATGGCGAGCACTGCCGTTGCCATCGCCAACTGCCACTCCGTCAGTGCGTCCTGCGTCACGATCATCTTCTTGATGCCGATGACGATCGTCTGCATCGAATCCTTCGTCGTAATCAGCAACGGCCACAGATACTGGTTCCAGCCGTAGATGAACTGAATGACGAACAACGCCGCGCACGTCGTCGCCGACAGCGGGATCATCGTATCCTTGAAGAACTTGAACGGCCCGGCGCCGTCGATCTTCGAAGCTTCCAGAATCTCATCGGGCACCGTCATGAAGAACTGCCGGAACAGCAACGTCCCTGTCGCCGACGCAATCAATGGCAGCGTCAGCCCGGCGTAACTGTCGAGCAGGCCGAGATCAGCGACGACCTTGAAGGTCGGATAGATGCGCACTTCGACCGGCAGCATCAACGTCAGGAAGATCAGCCAGAAGAACGTCATCCGCAACGGAAACTTGAAATAGACGATCGCAAACGCCGAAATGATGGAGATCAGGATTTTTCCCGACGCAATCGTGATCGCCATGATGAAACTGTTCAATAGCATCGTGATCACCGGTTCGCGCGTCGAGCTCGACGTGCCCTTGAACAGGATGCGCGAATAGTTCTCGATGGCCTGTCCGCCCGGCAGCAGGCCGAACGTCCCATTGATGATATCGGTCGCCGAATGCGTCGACGCAATGATCGCCAGATACACGGGAAAGGCGACGATAAACACGCCGAGGATCAGCACGACATGCGGGAAGATGCGAGAGAACAGCGTCGAGCGCTCAACCATCAGTATGTCACCTTGCGTTCGATGAACTTGAACTGGACCGCCGTCAGCGCCACCACAATGGCAAGCAGGATCACCGACTGCGCCGCCGACCCACCGAGGTCCGCGCCGAGTTTGCCGTCGCTGTAGACCTTGTAGACCAGCGTCTCCGTCGCCTTCGCAGGCCCACCGCTGGTCATCACATCGATGATACCGAAGGTGTCGAAGAAGACGTAGACGACATTGACCACCAGCAGGAAGAACGTCGTCGGTGACAACAGCGGAAACAGTATGGTCCAAAAGCGCCGCCCCGACTTCGCCCCATCGATTGCCGCCGCTTCGATCACTGCCTTCGGTATCGCCTGGAGGCCTGCAAGAAAAAACAGAAAGTTGTAACTGATCTGCTTCCACACGGCCGCCAGCACGACCAGCGCCATCGCATGATTGCCATTCAGCAGCGGGTTCCACGGGATCCCCCACGCCTGCAACCATCGCGCAACCAATCCCAGCGACGGCTGAAACATGAACAGCCACAGCACCCCCGCCACCGCCGGCGCGACCGCGTAAGGCCAGATCAGCAGCGTGCGATAGATCCCGCGGCCCTTGATGTGCTTATCCGCCTGCACTGCCAGGAACAGCGCAATCGACAGCGACAGCGTCGCAACCAGAACGGAAAACACCAGCGTCGTGCCGAGCGCCTTGTAGTAGTCCGGGTTCTTGAACAGGTCGACATAGTTCTCGAAGCCGACAAAGCTCGTTTTCAGTCCGAACGCATCCTGCTGCAAAAATGACTGCCATACCGCCTGTGTCGCCGGCCAATAGAAGAACACAACAGTAATCACCAGCTGCGGCAACAGCAGCAGATAAGGCAGCAGCTTGTTCGGAAAAATCGCGCGCTTTTCCATCTGTCAGATCGTTTCCCCACGGCGGACGTCGGCCGATGGCCGCGATTACTGATTCCGAACCTAACATGACGAGCCGTCCGGACAATCCCAAAGGCAAGGCCCGCCGTTGAATAGCCGGCCGTTTGACACGGAACCCGCCAGGACCTGTGGATGGACCGCGATCAGCGGCAGTTCATGAGCTAAAGATACCAAGTTTAACGCATGGTACCCTCGGTCGCAAATTCTCCGTCATAACCTCCGTCGCGCTGCAGCACATTAATTCTCGCAGCGCCGCAGGTGCAGCAGCTTGTGCATGAGGAGCGTCGTACAGTTGCCGCACCCACACCGCACGGCTTTTCTCCGGCGCCTTCGGATGCCCACAAGCATCCGGCGCTAGTCACCGTTCGGGAAACGGTATCCAATTGTAGAGATCGAGCCCGCCATCGACGGCGATGGTCGTGCCGGTGACGTAGGGCGTGAAGTGATCGGACAGCATGGCGATGGCTGTACGCGCCATATCGTCGGGGGTGCCGACGCGGCGCATCGGGATCTTGGCCTTGAAGACGTCGGTGATGTTGGCAGCACCTCCGCCCGGCACCGCGCCCGGCGCCAAGGCATTGACGCGGATGCCGTCGGGCCCGAGCGCGCGGGCGAGTTCCATCACCAGCATGCGCATGCCTCCCTTGGCGGCGGAATAGTGCGGCAGGTTGCGCGGTGTGCCGGCGTGCAGCGATGTCAGATACAGCATGCGGCCGCGAATGCCAGCCTTCAGCATGTCAGCAGCAATCTCGCGGCCGAGAAAAAAGCCCGAACGCAGGTTGGTATTCAACATCGAGTCGAAGGTCGTTTCATCGACGCTTTCGATGCGGTCCTTTTCGTGCCGTGGCGGCGATGCCGAGTGCACGAACATGTCGAGCGCCTTGCCTTCACGCGCTTTGGCCAGCAATTGTTTCCAGCCATCGGCAGTCGAGAGGTCGCAAGTTATGATGTGCGCTTGGCCACCGCTGCCGGAGATGGCGGCCAACGTTTCGGCGTTGCGCTTGGGATCGATGTCGGCGAGCAGCACGTCAGCGCCTTCGCGGGCGAGCGCCATCGCAATGCCGCGCCCGATACTCGACGCCGAACCCGTGACCAGCGCGCGTTCGCCTTTAAAGAGACCAAGAGGCTGCATGCGGGGGTTCCGTTCAATCTGTGACGCCATCGCATCAGGCACCGCGTTTAGCCGCCAACGAGATGAGGGTCAGCCCCTTGTTGGCAAGCTCAAGGTAAACCATACCCGCTTCAAATCCCAAGTTTCGCCTTCAGGATATCATTCACCACCTGCGGGTTGGCTTTGCCGCCGGACGACTTCATGACCTGGCCGACGAACCATCCGAGCATCGACGGCTTGGCTTTGACGGCTTCGACCTTGTCGGGGTTGGCTTTGATGATTTCGTCGACGGCTTTTTCGATGGCCCCCGTATCGGTCACCTGCTTCATGCCGCGCTTTTCAACGATCTCGACGGGATCACCACCTTCGGTCCAGAGAATTTCGAACAGGTCCTTGGCGATCTTGCCGGAGATGACATTGGAGCCGATCAGATCGACGAGACCGCCGAGCTGCTGGGCCGATACCGGCGACGCGGTGATGCCCTTGTCTTCCTTGTTCAAGCGGCCGAACAACTCGTTGATCACCCAGTTGGCGGCGATCTTGCCATCACGATTCTTGGCGACCAGCTCAAAGTAATCCGCGTTCTCGCGCTCCGCCACCAGCACGGCGGAGTCATAGGGCGACAGACCATAGGCCCTGATAAACCGCGCGCGCTTTTCATCCGGCAACTCCGGCAGGCCCTTTTTCAAGCTCTCGACATAGGGCTGATCAAACACCAGCGGCAGCAGATCGGGATCGGGGAAATAACGATAGTCATGCGCTTCTTCCTTGGAGCGCATCGAGCGTGTCTCGCCCTTCGTGGGATCGAACAGCCGCGTCTCCTGATCGATTTTGCCGCCGTCCTCGATGATGTCGATCTGGCGGCGGGCCTCGACCTCGATCGCCTGACCGATGAAGCGGATCGAATTGACGTTCTTGATCTCGCAGCGCGTACCGAGCGCCGCACCGGGCTTGCGCACGGAGACGTTGACGTCGGCGCGCAGGTTACCCTTCTCCATGTCGCCGTCGCAGGTGCCGAGATAGCGCAGGATCGTGCGCAGCTTCGTCACGTAGGCCTGCGCCTGCTTCGCCGAACGCATGTCCGGCTTCGAGACGATCTCCATCAGTGCCACGCCCGAACGGTTCAAGTCCACATAGGAGAATTCCGGGCTCTGGTCGTGGATCGATTTGCCGGCATCCTGCTCAAGGTGCAGCCGCTCGATGCCGACGGTCATGACGTCGCCGTCGGCGTCAATCTCGATCTGGCCCTCGCCGACGATCGGGTTCTTGTACTGGGAAATCTGATAGCCCTGCGGCAGGTCGGGATAGAAGTAGTTCTTGCGATCGAACACCGAGCGCAGGTTGATTTGCGCCTTGAGTTCAAGCCCCGTGCGGACCGCCTGCGCCACGCACGCCTCGTTGATCACGGGCAGCATGCCGGGCATCGCCGCATCGACCAGCGAGACGTGACTGTTCGGTTCGGCACCGAACGCCGTCGACGAGCCCGAGAACAGCTTCGACTGCGAGGCGACCTGGGCGTGGACTTCGAGGCCGACGATGACTTCCCAGTCGCCGGTCCCGCCCTTGATCAGATTCGCATTTTTCGCGGCAGTCGCCATGACTATCCTCAAGCGTCAGTGTTCGTGACGCTTTGCCTATGGCGCAACGCGGCGCTGGTCAAGCGGCGACCGCCAACAGCGCCTTAAGATCGAGCCGATCGTTGCCCATGGCCAGCTCGCCAGATGCCGTCTGCGGCCATTGCTCGCGCGGCTTGTCCCAATAAAGCTCGACACCGTTCTCGTCGGGATCACGCAGATAAAGCGCCTCGCTGACGCCGTGATCCGCCGAACCATCAAGCGGGATGTTGGCCTCGATCAGGCGACGCAACGCATCGGCCAGCGCTGCCCGCGTCGGATAGAGGATGGCGGTGTGGAACAGGCCCGTCGTGCCATGCGGCGGCGGCTTGCCGCCTTTGCTCTCCCAGGTATTGAGCCCAATGTGATGGTGATAGCCGCCGGCGGCAATGAACGCCGCCTGCGCGCCAAAGCGCTGCTTGAGTTCGAATCCCAGCACGCCGCAGTAGAACGCCAGCGCCCGGTCGAGGTCAGCGACTTTCAGATGCACGTGGCCGATGCGCGTTCCCGGGTCCATCGCGCGCGGCGTCAGTTTGGGTTCGATCGACGGCAACATCTCGGTCATGTTCATAGGTTCCACATCGCTAGGCGTGAGTACCCCATAGGCAACGATGGCGCTGCCGCCAAGGCCGCGATGGCCGGAACCGATCACGTTGTTGCGATCAGGGCAGTGCTTTTTCCATGAACAGGCTGAGCGGGTCGGGCTTGTAGTCGCCGAACGGCGCGATCTCGGTGAAGCCGGCCTTGCGATAGAGCGCCAACGCTTCGGGCTGTGATATCCCCGTCTCCAACTGGAGCACGTGGCACCCGGCTTGGCGCGCGGCGAGTTCAAGCCGCTCCAGTAACCGGGCACCTAATCTCAGACCACGCGCCGTTGGGTCGACCCACATCCGCTTGATCTCGGCGCGGCCCTCGCCGGCGAGCAGGATTGCACCGCAGCCAACCGCTTGCGCATCGTGGCGGGCCACAAAAAATCGCACGTCCGGCTGCTGCAGCGCCGCGACATCGACGAGATGATTGCTTTCGGCCGGATAGAGCGAAGCCATGTAGGTGTCAGACGCCACGAGCAACGCCCGCACCTCCGGCTGATCGGGATCTTCCAGCGCCAGTGTGACGTCGCCGCCAACGATCGGGGCTGCGTCGCCCGGCTGCGGTTTGCCGAGCTTGTCCCATTCGGCTGCTTCCTCATCGGAGAGAAATCCCTGGCCGATCTTATAAGCCGTCTTGATCAATCCGCCGGGAACCGCAACCGCCGCGTCGGTATAATCCCCGGCATAATCTTGAAACGGATCGACCTGGGTGAAGATCGGATCGGAGTGCCAGAGCTGGCCGAGTGCCTTCTGCCGAATGCTCTCGGGCACGCCGTTGGCCATGAAGCGGCTGTAGTCAGAGCCGTAGTCGAGTTTGCTGAAATCGACGTCGGCGAAGTCCTCCTCGGTGAGCGGCTTCGCGACCGAAGGCAAGTCATTGCGCGAATGCGACGCTGAATGATCGGCGCGGCGCGCCGCCGGATCGAGCGCGGCAACGTCCGTTTCACGGGTCGCGGCATCGCCATCGGGCACGACCTCACCGATGCCTGCGTCACCGGCCGGCGGGCCCTGCCGCACCTCGGTCTTGCGCCGTGACCAGCGCTGCAGGAATGTTTCGTCGCTCTCGCTCATGATCCAGCTTCGCTCACGCCTTTGGCTTCCGCTTGTCCTGCTCCCAGGCCCGCATACGCTCGCGCACCGCTTGCACCGGCTCCTGTCCGAATTTGTGTTCTTCCGTCACATGATGTTTCTGGCGCTGCCGCTTGACGAAGGTTTCTTCCCTATGGTGCGTGACGATGAACGCCTCGACCAGTTCCAGCAGTGGTTCCGGCATCGCCACTTCGCCGATGATATCCGCCGGCGTGTGGCCGTAAGCTTCGACATCGTGCGCCGACGCTGTCAGCAGATGCGCGTGGATCGGTTCCTCGCCGCCATTGGCAGCGCCCTCGCGCAACACCACATAAATCGACGGCGACCCCGACTGGAGGTTGGCGATATAACCCGGCGTCTCGTTGCGATGCAGTTCGAGGTCGAGATTGGCGATATGGGCATGCACAAACGTGTCGCCGCGCCGCAACTCGCGCCAGCCATCGGTCAACGGCGGTGGATCGAGGAACACGCTGACGGCCCGCCAGATGTGATTCTGCCACGGACTATCCACCGCCTCACGCGCCGCAACGACGCCGAGCGTGACATTGACCACCCGTCCCATGGCCGGCTCTGATGCGTCCGTCGTCATTCCCAAGGTCCCTTAGACAGCAGAATATCAGGCCACGACCGTACTCCGGACTTGGCAAGCCAGTCCATGACCCCATAGAAGCAATCACGAACCGGTTCGCGCCGCTACGCCCGAGCCCACCAAGGACACCGTACACCATGACCGTGAAACCCCGCCCGCGCCTCATGGTCTGCAATTGCCAGCGCACGATGACCATCGACGCCGATACACTCGCGGCGACCTTAGGCCTGGACACGGCGCCAGTCGTCCACACCGAACTCTGCCGCGCGCAGATTGGCGCCTACACGGACGCGCTGAAATCGGGCGCGGCGCTGCATGTCGCCTGTACGCAGGAAGCGCCGCTGTTTCGCGAGGTCGCCGACGAACAAGGCCTCGCCGACGCGGGCCTGACCTTCACCAACATCCGCGAGCGCGCGGGATGGTGCGACGCCAAGACGTCCGTTGCGCCGAAGATGGCAGCCTTGCTTGCTGAAGCCGGCTACGCGGCGGAGCCGGCGGGCAGCACGACGCTGACGACGCAAGGCATCTGTCTCGTCTATGGCCAAGGCCAGTTGGCGCTCGATACCGCCGCCGATTTGGCAAGCCGCTTGAGTGTCAGCGTGCTGTTGTCCGATCCCGGCGACGCGGTACCGCCGAGCACCGCACTGGGCGCGATCGCCAAGGGCCGCATCCGCAAGGCATCAGGCCGGCTCGGCGCCTACGACATCGAGGTCGATGGCTACGCGGCGGCACTGCCATCGTCGCGCGCCGCCTTCGAATTCGCACTCGCCCGCAACGGCGCGCGCTCGACCTGCGACATCATCCTCGATCTCTCCGGCAACCCCGCGCTGTTCTCCGACAGCCAGCGCCGCGACGGCTACCTGCGCGTCGACCCGAACAATCCCTCAGCCATCGCCCGCGCGATGTTGCAGGCGACTGATCTCGTCGGCGAGTTCGAGAAGCCGCTCTATGTGACCTACGACAAGGGGATCTGCGCGCATGCGCGATCGGCGAAAATCGGCTGCACAAAATGCCTCGACGTCTGCCCGACCGGCGCCATCAAGCCGGCCGGCGATCATGTCGCCATCGATCACAAGATCTGTGCGGGCTGCGGCACCTGCAGTGCGGTCTGCCCGACCGGCGCCGTCACCTACGCCTACCCGAAGCCCGCCGACCTGATCGGCCGCATGCAGGTCCTGCTCGCGACCTATGCCAAGGCCGGCGGCCAGCGGCCGATCCTGCTGCTGCATGATGAAATCCACGGCAGCCGGATGATCGCGGCGATCGCGCGACACGGACGCGGCCTGCCAGCGAACGTCTTGCCGCTGGCGTTGTTCTCGGTCGCCGAGGTTGGTCACGACGGGTTGGCGGCGGCGCTGGTCCTCGGCGCCGAACATGTCATCATTCTTGGTTCGCCTGCGCATGCGAGCGAGCGGGCCGCACTCGATGGCGAGATCGCGCTGCTGGCGTCGATGATGGGCGGGCTTGGATACGAGGGCGGGCGCGTGCACGTCATCAGTGCCGCCGACCCCGATATCGTTTCTGACGGCCTGGCTCAGCTTCTACCGGTCACGGCCATCCAGCCGGAAGCCTTCGTCGCCAAAGGCACCAAGCGCACCATCGCGCGGATGGTGCTGACGAAGTTGCACGCCGCAGCACCCAAGCCCGTTGATCGCGTCGCGTTGCCGAAGGGCGCGCCATACGGACGCATCGCCATCAAGACCGAGGGCTGCACGCTCTGCCTCGCCTGTGTCGGCGCCTGCCCGGCGAATGCGCTCGCCGATCATCCCGAGCGACCCGAAGTGTCGTTCACCGATGCTGCCTGCGTGCAATGCGGGATCTGCGTCGCGACCTGTCCTGAAAATGTCATCACGCTGGAGCCCGGCTATGATTTCCGTGCGAGTGCATTGACGCCAAAAATCCTGAAGGCGGAGGAGCCGTTCCGCTGCGTCGCCTGCAACAAGCCGTTCGGCACCAAATCGACAATCAACAAGGTGATCGAGAAATTGAAGGGCCGCCACGCCATGTTCCAGAACGAGGCGCAGTTGCGTTTGATCCAGATGTGCGACACCTGCCGCGTCGTCGCCGTGTCGGAACAGGGCAACGATCCGATGAAGGTCGGCCAGCGCCCGCCCGTGCGGCGCACCGAGGACTATCTCGCCGAAGCCGAAGCGGAAGCCGAAAAAGCCAAAACCGCGAAGCCCAAAAAACCAGATGATTTTTTGAGTTGATGATCTTCCTTCGCCCCGCTGGCGGGGAGAAGGTGGCGAAGCCGGATGAGGGGCAGCCGTGTAGGGAATTTCACCGATTTGGTGATTCGCGCGCTAGGGCCTCTAGGAGCGTCGTACGTGCGTTAACGATGGGCTTGGCTAGGGGTACCCCTGACCTAATGGTAAACGCCAATCCTGAGCCATCCCAGGCGATTCTAGAGGGTGCTCCAGGGTTATCCCAACCTTGGATTGCAAATTTTGGCCAAATCGCGGGCTAGGCGTTGCCAGAGGTGCGCCCGCGCCCAGATTCCGCTATCACCAGACGTTTCTTAAATTCCGAACCAACAGGATCGCCATCGCCGCCATGACACTCGACGCCGCACTCGCCTTCGCCCTCGGCATGACGCTGCTGGCGCTCGTTCCGGGCCCTGGTATCGCCACGGTCGTGTCACGCACGCTTCATGGCGGCCGGATTGCGGGTTTCGCTGTAACCGCTGGGCTCGTCATCGGTGATTTCACGTTCCTGGGCCTAGCGATCCTTGGCCTCGCTAGCCTCGCCATGGCGATGGGGCCGGTATTTGAATTGGTGCGCTATGCTGGCGCTGCCTATCTCATCTGGCTGGGATGGCAGGCCTTCACGACGCCGCCCCGCGCCTTCGATCTCAACGCCGCAACCCCGTCAGCGCCTTGGAAAGACACGCTGCTCGGCCTGCTGGTGACGCTCGGCAATCCGAAGCCGATTTTCTTCTACAGCGCGCTGGTGCCAACGTTCCTTGACGTGACGACGGTCAGTTTCGCCGATTATATGATCCTCGCTGGCATCGTCGTCGTGGTCTCGATCATCGTCCTTGGCGGCTACATCCTGCTGGCCGCACGTGCGCGCCATCTGCTGTCGTCACAGCAAGCGGTCAAGCGGCTCAATCAGATGACCGGTGGCATTCTGATCGGCTCCGGCGTTATTGTGGCGACGCGCTAGTACCCGCACCTAACGTTTGATACCCGCGATGCGCCGAAAAACACCGTCATGGCCGCGCAGGCGGCCACCCAAGCAGGCTTCAGAAACAACAGATCAACCCATGTATTTCTGTATCATGTATTTCTGGATGTTGCAGTCAATGGCGCATGACTCAGAAACGTAATTCGCGGAAACATGCTTGGGTGGCCGCCTGTGCGGCCATGACGGAGAGTTTGTGAACGACAGTACCAAGCGTTGGACGAAGAACACTAGGGCCCACGCCGTCCCGCCGGGATCGCCCGCAGGCGAGTCGGATGCGCAATGCAAAGAGTCCCGACACCATGTTCGCCACCTTCTTCCACGAATTGAAATCGGCGAAAGTTCCGGTCACGCTGAAGGAATACCTCCTCCTCCTCGAATCCCTCGATGCAGGCCTCGCCGACGCCAAGGTCGAGAATTTCTATTACCTCGCCCGTACCTGCCTGGTGAAAGACGAGCGCCACCTCGACAAATTCGACCAGGTCTTCGGTCACGTCTTCAAGGGCCTCGAGCTGATGAGCGAGGCGGTCGAGAAAGCCCAGATCCCCGCGGAATGGCTCCGCCTCGTCTCGCAAAAATATCTGTCCGACGAGGACAAGAAAAAAATCGAGGCGCTCGGTGGCTGGGACAAGATCATGGCGGAGTTGAAAAAGCGGCTCGAAGAACAGAAAGGCCGCCACCAGGGCGGCAGCAAGTGGATCGGCACCGGCGGCACCTCACCCTACGGCGCCTACGGCTATAACCCCGCCGGCGTCCGTATCGGGCAAAAGGAAAACCGCAACAACCGCGCCATCAAGGTCTGGGACAAGCGCGACTTCCGCGACCTCGATGATGGCATCGAACTCGGCACCCGCAACATCAAGGTCGCGCTCCGCCGCCTCCGCAAATTCGCCCGCGAAGGGGCCGCCGAAGAGCTCGACCTCGACCACACCATCAAGGGCACCGCACATAAAGGCTATCTCGACATCCACATGCGCCCCGAACGGCGCAACACCGTCAAAGTGCTGATGTTCCTCGACGTCGGCGGCACCATGGATGCGCACATCAAGGAGATCGAAGAACTCTTCTCGGCGGCCCGCACCGAATTCAAGAACCTCGAATTCTTCTACTTCCACAACTGCCTCTACGAGCGCGTCTGGAAGGACAACGCGCGCCGCTGGACCGAGACCACGCCGACCCTGAGCGTGCTGCACAAATATCCCGCCGACTACAAAGTCATCTTCGTCGGCGACGCCTCCATGAGCCCCTACGAGATTTCCGTCGCCGGCGGCTCCGTCGAACACATGAACGAGGAAGCGGGCGCGCTCTGGCTGCGCCGCGTCACCGACATCTATCAACACGCCGTCTGGCTCAACCCCATTCCGCAAGATCACTGGAACTGGACGCCCTCGATCCGCATGATCAACCAGCTGATCGACAACCGCATGTTCCCCCTGACCCTCGGCGGCCTTGACGGCGCGATGCGCGAGTTGATGCGGTAGCGGGCGGGCACCAACCTCAACCAGCCTCAACGGTGGCACGCCTCGCGCCAAGCAGCAGCATGCTATCCTCGGCGATCCCTGTACCGATCGCGCGCCATTTCCTGGATCACAACTCATGCACAACGTCGCCGTCTACATTCCCGCGAAAGCACACTCCACCGGCGTCCCCGCCAAAAACCTCGCCGACCTCGATAGCAAGCCGCTCGTCGCCTGGTCGATCGCGTCCGCAAAAGAACTTGTAGCCGATCGCACGATGATTTTCGTTTCAACTGACGACACGGCCATCCGCGCGATCGCCTGCGATGACGGCTGCACCGTCCTGGATCGCCCCGCTGACCTAGCCTCCAGTACAGCCCGCGTTGCCGAATGCCTCGCCCACGACCTGCCCGCGATCGAAGCGAGGATCGGCCCCGATGGTATCATCGCCGTCTTCCTGCCAACGTCACCATTCCGAAATACCGACGCCATCCGTAAGGCGATCCAGCAATTCGAAAATTCGAAAGAAAAAAAATCTTTGGTCAGCGTCCGGCCGTTCCCAGCGCCTGTCGCACAGGCCATGACGTTAGACGAGAAAACCGGCCAACTCGCGTCAATCGAGCCACTCGACAGCCTCAACGCTCGCAGCCGCCGCCAGCAACATAGTGCCGCCTATTACCCCGACGGTTCGCTTTATCTCGTGCGCGTTGGCCATTTCCGCAGCGATCCACGGTTCTTCATCGCGGGAGCGACGCTAGGCTTTGTCTCGGACCGATTCTCGTCTATCGATATCGACAATCCCGACGATCTGGAGTTCGCGCGCTGGATCGCGGCCGTACGCATCGAGCGAGATCGAAACAGATGACGAGCCAAACGCCAAACGTCTCAACGGCCGTCATCGCTGGCCGATCGATCGGTCCCGGTCATTCGGCCTGGATCGTCGCTGAATTCGGCGTCACACACGAAGGCACGCTCGACGTCGCCATGGAAATGCTCGACGCGTCCATCAAAGCCGGCGTCGATGCCATCAAAGTCGAATGCATCAATGCGGACGCCATCGTCAGTCTCGAGTATCGCGACACGCTCAACTACGCATTCAAGACACTGGCAGGCCACCAGATCACCGAAAACTATTATCAGCTGCTCAAAAAAGTAAGCTTGCCCTATGACGACATCGCCAAACTCGCCGCCCTCGCGCAAAAGCGCGGATTGCCATTCTTCGGCACCGCATTCGACCTCGAAACCATCGACTTCCTGAAATCCATCGGCGCCTGCGCCGTGAAAATATCGAGCGGCGAAATCACCCACCATCCCCTGCTCGTGCGCGCGGCTCAATCGGGCCTCCCCGTCTTCTTCGATACGGGGCGCTCTTCGCTTGGCGAAATCCTCTCAGCCGTCGAGGTGCTGCGGGGTGCCGGCTGCGCGACGCCGCTGATCATGCACAATCCCTCCGGCTATCCGGCCGCCCCCCAGGACGTCCAGTTGCTGAGCATTCCACTCTACCAGCAGTCCGCCGGATTGCCGGTTGGGCTCTCCTGCCACTCGCGCGGCAACATGATGGTGCACGGCGCCATTGCCGTCGGCGCTAATATTATTGAAAAACCGCTCTCGCGCGACAACACCAAGGACGAGGACGAGCACATTTTCTCCGTCAACATCAGCGAACTCGATCGTTACGTCGACGAAATCCGCGCACTTGAAGCAGCCCTCACTCTCAACCGGAAAAAACTGTACGAAGGCGATTCCGATCCCGTGCGCCGCCGCACCTTCCGCCAATCATTGGTCGCCGCCCGCGATTTGCCAGCCGGCCATATTCTTACCTCCGCCGACCTCACCTTCGCCCGCCCCGGTCACGGCTTCCCTCCGACGATGGTCGAGTACGTGGTCGGGCGAAAACTCGCCGCCCCCGTCGCACACGGTCACCATATCCAGCCGAAGCACTTGGGTTGATCACCATGAAGGACTGGCAAACACTTTGGGATCGCTCGCCGATCTACCGGCAGACCCTGGAAAAACGTATTACCGGCCAGATGCCGCCGATGGAAGCCAACACGTATATCGCCACAGCCTTGCGCCATGCCTACCGCGACGGCGACACCGTCCTCGACGCCGGTTGCGGCGCCGGCCATTTCCTGCGCCTCTTCACCGAATTCGTACCGCAAGAGAAGATCACCGGCCTGGACGTGTCGCCGAACCTGTTATCGATGGCGCAACAGCACTTCCCGCGCGCCGCATTCGTCACCGCGACCATCGAGGACTTCAAGTCAAGCCAACCGTTCGACCACGTCATCTGCTGCAACGTTCTGATGCACGTCGACAATCTCCGCGAGGCGATTGACGCCCTGTTGCGTCTCTCCCGAAAAACGCTCTGCCTGCGCATGTTGATCGGCGACTCGACGTTCCTCATCCGCCACGTCCACAACACCGAGAATTTTGCTGGCATGAGTGACACGGCGCCGGCCGACGAACTCGACGCCGATGGCAATCCGCGCGAGTTTCACCATTTCAATATCTACAGCCGCGCCTTCGTCGCGTCCCTGCTGCAGCGACCCGACGTTGCCGGGTTCGACATCATCCCCGACACCTTCATGAACCCTGAAGCATTACAATCCGAGAAGAAAGGTCGCTTCCAAACCAGGGTCGTCGATGGCCAATACGTGATTGGCAATATCATTTGCCCTTGGACTTACGTTCACGTGCACATGCGACAAGCGCCATGACCCGCGCCACCCTCATCTTCTACCCCGACACCGCCGACGGCCGCATGCTACATCTCGACCAGATCGATGGCACACCGGTCAAGGCCGGCCTCGGCGTCCGCATGGGCGGCACACCGGAACGACCCTGGCTCAACCTCTACGACACCGCCCACGGCCGACATATCCGCCATCGCGCCCGCGAAGCCAACATTCAGTGGTTCCGAAATTGCGTTCCAGCACTCGCCGCCGCCGGCTTCTACGAGCGGACACGCTACAAAGAACTCTGGCTCGGCCGCACGATTTTTGACGCGGCCTTGCACCGCATGGAAGCCGTCGTCCATCAACTGATGCTCATCGAGGCGCTGCGCACGCATCACGGCATCACATCCTTCGCCACTTGGCGCGCCGACGAACTGCCGCGCGATCGCCAAGACGCCATCGCCGCCTACAGTGCGGCGCGCGGCATACCCTTCACCCCGCTCGACGCCCCGCCTGTCGATGCCTTCTCCGGACCCAGCACATCCCTCGTCGGCCACTACGAGTACTACGGCACGTTCGGCCGAGAAATCGCCTCGATCCGCCCGGGTCACCAGACCGGATTCCCCGGATTGACCACGCAGTGGGGATACGTCGACTTCAATCGCGCGAAGCTGCCCATCGACATCGCTCTCGCGCCCGATGCCACCGACGCAGCCGTCGTCCTCCGCGTGCTCTACATCCATTGCGAAAAAGGCCACCCGACGATCACCCTCGCGACGGCCCGACACGAAGCCATCGTCACCATCGAAGCCGATGGCGTTTTCGACCGGACGCTCGAGCCGCGTGTTCGACTGGCGCCCGCCACTGGCCCCATGGAATTGCCCTTCACCGCCTGGATCGCCGCGGGCGAAGGATGGTTCGGCCTGCTCGGCGACACCTGCCATCCGCTTCGCCTCAGACCACGCAGCGTTGCGCACCCCGGCGTCACCATCGACTGCCCGGAAAGCCAGTGGCCGACCGTCCGCTTCGGTGAGGTCACCGTGCTGACCGATCTCGATAGTGCCACATGTGCGCGTCGTCGCACCGGGCTCGCTGCGTGCATCGGCGAACCGTCGCGTTCCCAAGCTGCGCTGAGGTCCATCAGTTCTGTGGCGCCGGTCGTTGCCACCTTCATCCCCGCACAAAGCCACATGGTCGCGTCCTGGCCGCACCTTGGCCGTCGCGTCGCCCCGATCCACTTTGAAGGCTTCGCGCCCGCCCTCAGCCGGCAAGGATTCATTGTCACCTCGTTCCTGCCGGCGCCACCCTGGTTGATTGACGGCACGCCAACGCTCGCCGCCCCCGGGACGGTTGCACTCGACAGCGTCGTCCGCCCCGATGCCGACATTGCAGCAACCAAAGCCGCGGCAGCCGACATCGTCCAAACCCTGCCGGATGTTGTCGGCATAACCGACCTGCCCATGCCGCCGGAATGCGCGACAGGCCTCGACGATATCGAATTCCGTCCGCTGCTCAGGCGTTCACTGATCGAAGGTGCCCAATGGGCCGGCTATTATTGTGAGCAGTATGAAAAATCACGCATCGCGCTCAGCACCCACGATGTCAGTGTCGTCATCAGCCCACGGCTCGAACTCCGGCTTCTTGACGGCAAGCGCTGCCGCCCGATCGCTCGGCATCAAGTCGGCTTCGCTCGAAATTTCTTTCCAACTCTTCGAGCACCAGCGCCTGCATCGTCTGGTTGGCATTCCCGAAGCGACGGATGCATTGTTTTATTGGGGAACCGCGGCGATCAAGCGCTTCGCGGCCGCCGGACTGGACGTACCAAACGCACGCTCCGCCGGGCTGCATGCCCTCGATTACTATACCGGGCTCGGAACACTGCGCGCTAAAGCGCCGCCGGTCAGCGACCAGTATTGGGCGGCACTCGGTATTGCCAACATCAACGCGCCAGTCATTCTCTTCGCCGCCCATTTCGGCGGACGCCAGGCGATTGCCGACATCGGCATGTACCGCGATACCGTGCGCGCGGTCCTCGAAGCCATCACGTCGCGGCAAAGTGGCACGCTGGTGATCAAGACGCTGACGACGGATGACGCTGACATCATCCAGCGGATTTGCGCTGGCATGGAGCAGGCGCACCTGCGCATACTCACGCCATTTCATCCGCTCCAGAATTGCCACTACCTCTTCGGCGCCGATCTGGTCATCGCCGCACCAACCACATTACTCGCCGAAGCTGCCGCCATGCGGCTTCCCGTCTTCACGCTCGACTACCATCACCACGAGAATTGGTACCCAGTTTCAGCGCACCACCTTGCGCTCCTCGAAAAAATAGCGCCGGTGCTCGCGGACCTTGACGCCGTCAGCCAGAAGGCGCGCGAGGTCTGCGATGGCACGTTGGTTCGCCACATTCCCGATCCAAACGCCATGACTGAGCTCTTCGGCGCAGCCGATGGCCAGGCCATGCTCCGCATCTGGGAGGAACTGCAAGCAATCGGCGTCGTCAACACGCCATGGAAAGCATGACGTCGCAGTCCCAGCCCCTCACGTCTCCAGCAGCGTCATATACCGCGCCACGGCTTCGTCGGGATCGCCGAAGTGCACCTGCTTGCCGCCGTGCATCAGCAGCGCCTTGTTGCAGCTCTCCGTCACGAACGCCATCGAGTGCGTCACCACGACAACGACGCCGGCCTTGTCGATGAACTGGCGCAACCGCGCCTGCGCCTTCTCCTGGAATCCTATGTCGCCGGCACCCAGCAATTCATCGAGGAACAACACCTCCGGCGCAAAACTAGTCGCAATCGAAAACGACAACCGCGCCCGCATCCCATCCGAGTAATACTTGACCGGCTTGTCAATATGACCACCAAGTTCGGAGAACGTAATGATGTCCTCCGCCGCCGCCTCGATCTGCTTCATCGTCAGGCCGAGGTAAAATCCCATGCTGACAATATTTTCGCGCCCCGTCAGCTCGTCGCGCATGCCCATCCCTGGCCGCAGCAGCAGGAATTGTTCGGCAATTCGGATCTCGCCCTGCTTGATGTTGATCAGGCCGCACAGCGCGCGCAGCAGTGTGCTCTTGCCGGCACCGTTATGGCCGATGATGCCGAGAACATCGCCCTTGTGCAGTTCGAAATTGACGCTATCGACTGGCAGGAACGTATCACGCAACCCCTTCATGCGGCGCAGAATGCGCCGCTCTTTACCCGGATTTCGCTCGAGTTCGACCACGACATCACGCGCCGACACAATCGATGGCCCAGTCAGCTTCTTGATGTGCCCCCGCAGCGTCTGGCGCGCCTCATCGGGCATCCGCTCGGCGAGCGTCTCCACCCAATAGTTCTGCCCGCCAGCGATCAATTTTTCCGCTGGCGCCAACAGACCAGCAGCACGGTCGCTATCGACCTCGACCCGGAGCGCATCATCATTGCGGCAGAGCTTGGCGAGCGCAAGCACATCGCTGTCCTGCAACAACGCCGCGGGCAATGCGGACCCCGGCTCAGCCAAAGCCGCCGTAACGCTCTCGGCCTGTGCCGCCGTCGCCGCCCATGCAATCGCACGCCACAGCATAAGGTCACCGAACGGCGCCAGATGTGGCGCGATCGTCAGCGCCAGTTTCCGCCAGTGTCCACCCGGCTGCACTGGACCGCTCGCGATTTTGATGCCATCGCAATACAAGTCAAAGCGTCCTTCCGTAACGATCACGACGATCGCCCGGTTCAAGCCAGGTGCAAGCTTGATACAACGGAATTCCGGCATGGCGACGAGCCATTCCGCACCGAGTCCCACTTGAAATATTGGCTCAGGCGCCGATCCAAACCATGACAGCCTGACAGGGATGCCTGAGCGATAGTGCGACTGTCCGATCAGCACCAGCACCATGGCCTCGGCTCCGCCCGGCGCCTCAACTGCCAGCGTCGTCATCGTTCCGATCGGTCGCTGGATATAGCTGTATCCGATACTCGGATCATCGGGGATGGGCTGGCCCATCAACGAAAACCCACCATGCTGCGCAAGGTTAGCACCACGCAGCGCCGGGTTAAGATCCGCCAGCGGTGGCGGCAGCAGGGCTGCAATGCCATCGATCGCCGCGCTGAGGGCACCGTCACCACCCGACCCCAGTTTACGAACCGACGCAGCAAGGCGCTCAGACAGCGATGCTCCATCCAGCGCGATAGTCGCGCCACGCCGCTCATGCAGCGCATCCCACAGCTGCCGAGCCCTCTCGACGTGCGTTGCACGCGTGACCGGGGTGACTGCGTCTGCATGTTTGCCGGTCGCAGTGTCCTGCATCTCAAGACCTCAAATCCAAACGTACTCTTGGAGTTCGCAATTCCCCTAGAGATAGCGGTACATCCGCCCCTTTAGTCGTTCAACCCACCCGAGGCCAAGCGCAATCATAGCGATAGCGAGCAGCGTAATAACAAGCAGCGGTCGCATCGCCGGCCATTCGCTATTCAACAGCACCGCGCGATAGGCCGGCATGATATGCGCGAACGGATTGATCCACAGATAAATTGTCCGGAACGGCTCATTGATCCGCTCCATTCCGTAGACGACCGGCGAAGCGTACATCCACAGCGCAACGAAGAAATTTATGAGAATGCCGGTCTCCCGCAGATAGACTCCCGCACACGAGATCAGCACCGCACAACCGGCCGTAAACAAAAGATTGACCGCCAGCACCAGCGGGAATGCGATCCAAGTCCATCGTGGTCCTTCGCCGCCAATCACCAGAACCCCTAGCACAACCAGGATGAGTAGCCCGAACATAGCCACATCTGTGCCGATACCCTCCGCCAGCAGGGCAACAGCCGGATAGCGCGATTGCTGCAAAATCGCCGACTGCGCCGAGAGGTAATACGGCGCACTACCAACGATGATGGCGTGGCCGCGCCAGAGCGTCACCATCGTAAAGATCGACATGTACGAGACATCATCGCCGCGCACGCCAAACACGATGTAGACGATGTAGAAGAACAACAACGCCTGCATCATCGGCTCGACCAGCAGAAACAGTGGACCCGTCGCCTTGTCGTAGGCGCGGCGGCGCAGGTTCCACGTGATCATCATCCCGATACGGCGCGCCATATCCCAAAGGCGGGAGAGTTTAGAGCCACCACCATCCTCGATCAGCTGAATGCGGCCGGGAGTGATCAACATCCTTTGGCTTCTTGGCCGCATGAGCGTCCTCCTATGTCCGGTTGCCGTCATCGCGCGCGCGATTTGGCTCGGCGCAGCAGACACCAACCAGCGTCTCATCGCGCCTTTTGCGACGGAAAAAATTGCACGATGGTTTTGTCATCGAGCTGCGCCCGCCCATGGAATTGGGTCAGTGGCGCTCGCGTTTCCAGCCGTTTCCGGATCTCGGCTACGCGCGCCGATGCCGGTTTATCGGCATTCGGCAGAAGTTTGACGCCGACCCAGAGCGTCACACCCGGTGCCGCCTTGAAGGCATAGCCCTCAAGCAGCTCGACATTGCGTTCGCTGAGCGAACGCTGCCATTGCGTGACATAGCCCGGATTCCACAACGCATCGACACCGTCGCAGTAGGATTGCAGAACGAAATACCCGTTGTCCTCAAGGTAGCCGTCGATCGCCGCAAGCACAACATCATGCAGCGGATTGGTTTCTGGCGGCCAATTAGGATCCAGCTTCGGTTGGAACGGCAACAGCGACCGCAAGCGATTGAGTTGCATGGCTTCGATATGCGCCGTTCGAAACACGCCGCGCCGCTGCTCATCCGGCGTGAATCCGCTGAAATAGAGCACCTGGATCGGGTCCATGCCACCCTGCGCCGGCTGCGTCTTAGTGAAATCGTCCAGCACGTAAACGATTGGCGCATCGCGTGCGGCCGGATCATGCAACACCGGCAGAATTGAACTCAGCGTGTTGTGCTCATCGATATCGAACAAAAACGCGCGTCGCATCCCGGCTTTGAGTAACGCAATCTCCTCGTTCGCACCACCGGCACCAACCGACATCAGGTTAGCGCCTTGCAGGCCATAGCGCACGACCAACTCGTTCGCGGCCGGCAAGCAGAGCTCCACGAGAGACTCAAGCGCCAAGCGCTTGGCCATCGCTTCAGGTTGCACAAAATACGTCATCACATTCCCCATCAGTTCGCTTAACCGCCCGGTGTACGACATGGCATCCATTAAGGTCCGGCGAACAATGCCGCACCTCGCATATGAGCAACTCTTAGAGTTACGCCTTCGGACAATCGTCAGCCCGAGCGAACATTCCTGGTCTAACCTATGCCGCCGTCGTCACGACTTCAGGCGAAGGCGGGCGTGGCCAAACGCGAATGCACTCGCGATCAGGAACGGCATGAGAAAACCGGACCGCGCTGACCGATTCTGGCAATGGGACTTGCATTGCTTCCACCCCGCGCTTCACGGCCGAGAAGACAAAAATACCCGGCAATGCCTTCATGACCAGCATTTCCCGCAGCATCAATCCGGCGGCATCGAGTGCGGCCTCTATGCGCTCAGCATATGTCTTGCTGTAGTTGACATCGATCCCGCCACTACGGCCCTGGTAGATCAGGACACCGTCAGCACTGAGACCGCCGGCGACGAACGGCAGCGTGCGCTCGTCAAACAGCGGCAACGCTTCATTCGTTGCCTCGGCAGCCGCAGCGCGCCGCATTCCCTCATCGGCAGAAAGTGAGGACAGGAAGAAGAGATCACAGCCCCCATCGCGCGTGGTCGACGGCGCGGCGTTCAATGCAGCGGAATGCACCAGATGTCTTTCAATCGCCAACGTCGGCGGCTTGACATCAATCGCCCAACCGAAATCGAGCGCCATCCCGCGCGACAACAGATAAAACCCCTCCGTGCCTGCGTGCTCGCCGGCGTAGTAGGCCGTTTTTGCCTGCGGCGCATAGCGATCGATCAAAGGCGCCACATGCGCGCTGACGACATCAGCACTCTCGCCCATCAAGCCCGCAACGAACGTCGCCGCGTTGGACGGATGCAATTGCATCGGGCCGGGCGCCACGCGGATTGCCGCCTTGCTGTACTTGGACCGGCCATGAATAGCTTTCAGCGGGGGCAACGCTCGCAGCTGCTCGATACGCTTGGCAAGCCCGGCTTGATCGCTGGACTTCATAGCCACAACGAGGTGGCAGCCCGGCGAACTAGCCAGGCAATGCACTTCGAGAAGTCCCAACCCCATGCCACGCAGCTGTTCATCCAGCGTCGGCAGATAATTCCGCGCCCGTATGACATCCGGCCCGCTGGCATAGGACAACATCACAAAGAGTCCATCGTCAGCGAGGCCGCGTTCAATGATTTCTGCGCAAAGCGGCGACAGCGGCGCGGCATCAGGAGGCCAGAAGCCGATCGAAGACAGCACCGGATCTTGACTGATGACTTTGCCGAAAGCCGCACCATGTTGCGCGCGATGGGCTTCATCGGGCGTAAAACCAGCCGTAAAGATCACGTCGAACCGCGCTCCTAGCCAATCCGAGACGTGGCGCGCATCGCCGATGATGTATGTGATCGGCTTGTCTGCTCCCAGCGGCTTGGCCGCCAGCGTTTTCAACCTCGGCTCGAGGCCACCGTTCTCATCGATATCGATCAGAAACAGGGCGTTGGCCTCCTCTTGGAACCAGTACTCCTGTGCACAATCACCGGGACCAACACCGAGAATGCGCTGATTGCGAATGCCATACCGCTCGATCAGTGCCTGCATCGTCTCGCGATGCTGCCCGATATTCGGGTTGAAGGACTCAAAGAGCGATTCCGCGCCACATTCGTAGCGTCGCAATGTTGGCGTCGTCGGGGGCGTCATTGCCGAAGTCACTCCCAAGTCACAGGCACAAGAAGGCATGCCGCACCATTTCAGTTTGCTTTGGTTGTGCGAGTTATTTTGCCCAAGGCACCGCGCAGTGCTAGCGATTGTGCGTCGCACAATCAACCTCTAGCCGTCAAAGGCCATTTTAACACCAAAAAGCGTGCTGAAGCGCCGGCCGGCATGCGTGACCAGTTGACGCTATGGGTATCGTCACAGCTGGCCACCGACACGCAGGCAGCCCCACACCGCGGCCTGCCCCCCGAACAGTGGTCCGTTCAGCCAACGAACCCGCCGACAACAATATCCTCCGCCAGCACACTCGTCACACCGACAACCACGACATGGCTGCCGTTGCTCAGATCGATGTAGTAATTGGCTCCGGACACATATTGTGCGCTGATTGTGCCACTGTTTCCCAGCCAAATAACGTCACTGGCACCCACGCCGCCCGCAAAGTCCCAGATATAATCGTAATTGTATCCAGTGCCACCCGCTTCAAAGACATCATGACCGGTACCGCCATAAAGCGCGTCGACATCGCCGCCGCTGCCTCCGTTCAAGAAGTCGTCGCCATCTTCGCCGTATAGAATATCAAGTCCTTCATCGCCGTGCAGGACATCGGCTTGCGCGCCGCCGACCAGCTGATCGTTACCGGCGCCGCCAAAGAGTTGATCGAGCCCCGCTGTTCCAGCAAGCAAGTCGATACCGGCCCCGCCATAAAGGAAATCATCCCCAGCGTCACCATAAAGCGAGTCGTCACCATCGTTGCCATTGACGGTATCATTGTCAGCGCCACCTTCAACGACATCCGATCCAGCCGCTCCTTGGTAGACATCGTTGCCATTACCAAGGTTGCCGTAGTTGTTGGCGCTATCCACGCCTCCGTTAACGCTGTCATCACCAGCAGCCGAATACAGGATGTCGACCCCATTGCCACCATCGAGCGTGTCGTTGCCGCTATTCAGCGAGTCGAACAGTTCCGACAACACATCGCCGCCATCGCCGCCGTAGATCGCATCATTGCCCGCATCACCAACCAGGATGTCCTCGCTGGCGCCGCCATAGAGCGTATCGTTGCCCGCGCCGCCATAGATGCTGTCGAACAGTGCGCCGCCGGACATTTCGTTAGCCGTGCTGCTCCCCGTCGCGAAGAACGATCCAGTCCCGGTGTAAGTCAGCTTTTCAACTTCGGCGCCGAGATAGTGCGTCGCTTGGTTCGTTCGCACTTCATCCGATCCGCCAAGGGCATCTTCGACGACGACGACGTCGCCGAGGGCATCGATGATGTAAAGGTCGTCATTGCCGCCCCCCACCAGCGTATCCGGACCAAGTCCGCCGTAGATGGTGTCATTGCCGATGCCGCCATAGATCAAATCATTGCCAGCAATGCCATCCGACCCGATCGCCGCTGCAGCGCTGACGGAGATATTGAGCTCGTAACTGATATTGGCCGGCAACACGGCACTGAACCCGCCGTCGAATTGCCCGACCTCGACGTAATATGTTCCACCGACAAGGGTCGTGAACATCAACGCAGAATCGACGCTTGATAGAGAGCCGGGATCTTCGCTGTTGTCATCATTTTCCGCGAGAACGGTACCGAATTGGTTTACCAGACGGATCCAGGAATCATAACCTGCTGTCGTTCGATCGATATCGATCTGGATCATCGCGCCAGCATTGACGGTGAGCGCATAGAATGACGAAGCGACTGGACCGCCAGCGGGCGTAGTAAACCGCGCCGTCGTGTGCGGCGCTGTCGTCGCGTTGGCAATATCGGGATTGGCAACGAGGTGGAAGGCGTTGGTGAGATCTGTCGCAGTGCCGATCGACGTCCCGCGCGTCGTCACCAGTCCGGTGCCATTGGCGACGATGCCGCTCGCAACGGACGGGGCACTATCGCCATAGAGAATATCGGCACCGTCGCCGCCAAAGAGGGTATCGTTGCCGCCGGCGCCGGCGATCGTATCGCCGCCACCATTGCCCGTCAGGCTATTAGCAACAAGATTCCCGACGACCAGATCGAACCCACTACCAGCTGTCGCGTTCTCGACGATCGATCCCTGCGCGATGGTATATCCGCCGAACACGTTGGATACAAAACTTGGCGAACCACCTCCGCCCGGCACATTGTCGATGATGGCCGACTGCAGATTAATCGTCGCGTTCGCCGAGCCGGCAAAGACAATTTCATCGGTCCCGCCGGTATCGTAGATACCCTGCCAGTATGTACCAACACCATTGGACCCCGGAAGCGTGTAGATAGTCGCACCGGAATTCGAGTTTGGGTTTGCACCATAGATGAATTGAATCGCCGCAATGTCCAACGCCATCGGCGTCCCGGCATCACCGTAACTGTCGGACGGTAAACTCCCTTGAACCGACTCATATCCATGATTGTAGGACATGACCGTGTAGACGCCCTGATTCAGTTCGTTGTCGCCGTAACTGCCGAACGCCGCCGTCACCCCAGGAAAGACTGTTGATCCGCCGCCGGTGTCGTGGGGATGGGCGAGCCCGAGAGCATGGCCGAGTTCGTGAATCAGCGTTGCAAACCCCAGTCCACCCGGCTGTAGTCCTCCGGGATAGGCAATAGCATCCCACCCGAAGCCATTCTCATTGAACCCACCAATCGCCTGATTGGTTCCGTTAGGTACTTCGTGAACACCAAGGCTCCCGGCGTCATCGATGTACTTCTGCTCGATAAAATTGGCTTCGCCGGCAGTGAACACCTCTTGAAAGGTGACGTTCGCAACATTGGCCCAAGTCTGCAATGCTGCTCTGTAGGCATCCATCTCGACGACCGTCCACGCCGACGTCGAGTTGGTGTTGTCGAAGAAATATTTGATCGGCTGGCTGTTGTCCCACTTATCACCCCAGATGATGCCTTCGAGCACGACATTACCGCTGTTCCCAACAGTACCGCCATAAACCGCATTGGTTGATCCGCCGCCGCCAGCAGAAATTGCAGCAGACATTGGAGACATTCCGTTTTTGGTCGCATCGCCGACGTGCGGCGCAGCCGCAAACGCGACTGTCTCGCTCACATGTTCGGTTTGAGCCCTGGCGTTGCCGACCGCTTCCCGATTTTCCAGAAATTGCCCGGCCGTCTGGACCGTCTCCGCGTCCTCCGCAGCGACCGACGCGCAATCGGGACAACCACAAAGAAATCCATCATGGGCGCCTGCTGCAATATGCAGATCACTTTGCAATTGAAACAACATGCGTCCCCCAGCCGATCGGCCTCGAAGTCGTCGGATTAATGCGCTAGGCTATACTCTGCCGCCAATCGCAGTACTATGACAGCGGGACCATATCCATGAACAACTCCCCCGTCCAATTGACGGGCAATGCACGCATCGCGAGCGCAATTGCGACACCGCACGCCAACCATGAGAGCGCCCGATGTTACGGATTGTTATTGCCGCGCTGATGGTCATCGTCCCCGCCCTCCCGACCGACGCGGCACCGAGAGCAGGCCTGCCCTATGCTCAAGGCAAGAGCTTTGACACGCTTGATGCCTATCTCAAGCACCTGGAAAATCTCGGACCAATCGGCGTGCCGTTCTATCGCGAAGTCAAGCCTGGCCGCTATGAACGACAACTGTCGTACCGTATTCCTGGCAAGCCAGTCCCGCACCAAAGCCGCGACGAACTCGCCCGCAAATACGGCTTCGCTGATCAGCGATAACACCGGTTGTCGTCCCAGAATGATCCAACCCCAAACCGTCATGCGAAGAAGCGAGACACCGCTTCAAGGCAATACTGGCAGCCCAAGGCAGGACAAATCCTTGCGCGCCTGCTCGGCTGACTTGAAATGGATGACCGGCATGCCGGCGGCCCGCGCGCCGTCACAATTCTTCAGGCTGTCATCAATGAAGACAGCGCGCTGCAGATCGATCGCATGGTCGACAGCGAGCCGATCATAGATGCGGCGATCTGGCTTAATGATACCGATCTCACCCGAGATGACGATTCCAAGAAAATGGCGAAAGAAATGAAATCGTTGGCGCGTCTCCGCAAACGTATCCGCGGCAAAGTTCGTGATGGCATAGAGCGGCACGTTCGCCGCCGCCAAGTCTTCGAGCAACGCCACGCTCCCCGCGATCGGCCCCGCAATCATTTCATGCCAACGGCCACGAAACGCCCTGATCTGCTGCGCGTACTTGGGATGGCGTTCGATCGCTTCGGCCTCCGCCACTTGCCATGATCGACCGGCGTCCTGAGCAATGTTCCATTCGCCGTGGCAAACCTCTCGAAGGAACCATTCCAATTCGGCAGTGTCGGTGAAAATCTTTCGGTAAAGATAGCGCGGATCCCAATCGACGAGAACGTTCCCAACGTCAAAGACGACGATATCTGGCGTGCTGGTCATGTCGCATCGTTCCCAAGTTCGCGAGCAGCGCTCGCGTGATGATCGAGAAGATCATCTGAGTATGCAGCACACTCCGAAACGATCCTCTCGATCTGAACCACACGAGAAAACCTATGATTCCAGTGTCCCTCTTGATTCCGAAATTCGCAATGACACTCGCCAAGAATACCGGCGAACTAGTGGATTGGGACACTAATCGGCAGAACGGTTACCGCCGGCGACCACCATCGCGAAACGGGCGATCGCGCTCCTTCGTCTCCCAGAAGTCAACCGTCTCCTCGCGCAGTGTATTCCTGCAATCGAGCTTGCACGAAATCCACGTCGCCCCGGGCATCCGCACTTCTGGTCCGAATTTGCCGGGCCGGACAGGACCGCTGACACAGCCCTTGCCATACCGGCTGCACACCGAAACGGAACTCAACCGTTCCGGACTGCGCGCCAGCGCTTCGCTGGCGCCCAATCCGGCAAGTGACAATAGCATCGCCATCACTGCGCTTCTCGTCCGAAATTTACGATACGCCATGATAAGCCCTCGTTCCAAAACCGCCGCGACTGCACACCAACTTCGACGTCCAACCGTCCCACGCTACAGCTTCATCTTCAAGACCCGGCGCACGCCGCGCAAATAGAGTGTGGGCCCGAAAAATCGACGCGCTGCCAGGATGAGCGCGCCATTCGGCATGTAGCGCAGCTTGTACGACGTATCGGACGCCGCCGCCACGATGGCCTTTGCGACGATCTGTGGCCCCACGGCTCGGGTGCCAATCTTGCGCATGCGGGCGTGAACGCGCTCGAACGTCGCAGCATAGGCGCCGAGACGCGCCGTAGCTGGACGATCCTCGGAGCGACCATAGAATTCGGTCTTGATCGGCCCCGGTTCGATGATCTTGACGTGAATGTCAAACTCCTTGAGCTCCGACGTCAACAACTCCGAGAAGCCCTCAACGGCCCACTTGGTCGCATGATAGACGCTGTAATAAGGGAACGTCAGCCGACCTCCGACTGATGCAATGTTGACGATGTGGCCGCAGCGGCGCTCGCGCATGTGCGGCAGCACAGCACGCGTCATCGCCATGAGACCGAACACATTCGTCTCGAATTGCCGGCGGATTTGCGCGTCGTCCACCGCTTCGAACGGACCGACGAGCCCATAGCCTGCATTGTTGACTAGGCAATCGAGATGACCGAATGCGGCAATTACGTCGTTGACGGCCGTCACGACGGACGCAGCATCGGTGACATCAAGCGTGAAGATCGTGATCCGCCGCTCTGGATCGGAGAAACCGGTGAACGCCTTCGGATTCCGCATCGTCGCGGCGACCTGCCACCCCGCAGCCGCGAAAGCCTCGGCCGCAGCCTTCCCGATGCCAGCACTCGCCCCGGTGATGAGCACAGTCTTCGGGCCCACCGCTCCGCGCGCTTCCGTCATCGTCCAGCCAAAACACGATCAATCATGGCGGAAGCCACACCCAGATAATTGGCTGGATCAACCAGTTGCTCGAGCCGATTGACATCAAGCGCTTTGGTGATGTCCGGGTTGGACTTCAGGTGATCAATCAACGGCTTTCCCGTCTCAAGCGCCTGGCGACAAGCGCCATACACCAGATCATGCGCCGGCCCACGCCCGACCTTCTCCGCCAGCGCCATCATCACAGCCTCCGCCACGATCAATCCGCCGGTCATATCGAGATTGCGCCGCATCCGCCCCGCATCAACAATCAACCCGCCGGTCAAGAACTTCGCTTGGTTCAACGCGCCGCCCGTCGCTATAAACGCCCTCGGCAACGCCATCCATTCCAGATGCCACGGCCCCGTCGCCCGCTCCTGATCCGCCGCCGCCAAGCTATCGAGCATCAACCCGACATCCTGACGCACGCTCTTCGCCAGCGCGATGATCAACTCCGATGAGATCGGATTGCGCTTCTGCGGCATCGTCGACGACGATCCCCGCCCCGGCATGAACGGCTCGAACGCCTCGCCGACTTCCGTCTGCATCAACAGCGCCACGTCAGTCGCGATTTTTCCGAGCGATCCCGTCACTAGTCCCAGGAACGCAACCGCCTCGACCAGCCCATCGCGCGCCACATGCCAAGGGATCGGCGCACGCCCCAACTTCAATTCGTCCATCAGCGCGTCATGCACCGCGAGCCCCTTGTCGCCGAGCGAGGCGAGCGTCCCCGCCGCGCCTCCGAACTGCCCGACCAACACCCGCGGCCGCAATTCCTTCAACCGCAACAAATGTCGATCGATCATCGACAGCCACACCGCCGCCTTGTACCCGAACGTCACCGGCAACGCGTGCTGCAGATGCGTCCGCCCCGCCATCACAGTCCCGCGATGCGTCTTCGCAAGCCCCGCCAGATTTGCCGCTACTGCCCGCAGATCCGCTTCAACCACATCGAGCGCTGCCCGCACCTGCAGCACGACAGCCGTATCCATGATGTCCTGCGTCGTCGCGCCCCAATGCAGATAGCGCCCGGCATCGCCGCACTGCTTCTGCACCTGATGCACGATGCCGACGATCGGGTAGCCAACGAGATCCGTCTCGCTCTTCAGTTTCGCAAAATCGAGATTATTCGCGCGTGCGCTCTTCACGATTTGCCCCGCCGCGTCCGCCGGGATCACCCCCACTTTGCCCTGCGCCTTGGCGAGCGCCACCTCGACCTCGACATAGCGCGCAACCGTCGCCGCATCCGAGAAAATGCCCCGCATCCCCTCCGACCCAAACGCATCACGATAAATGTCACTGTCAAAAACGGTGGCGGGCATGGCAGGGCTCCAGCAAATCTCGGGATAAACGGATGAGCACTCTAGACAGCCGCTCTACCGGGGGCGATGGAGTATTGCAACATCAGCCTTCGAACACGCATCACAAGCGCCTGATCCGACACCGCAAACGCCCTGCACAGACGACCGATGATCGCCGCCACGACCGTGCGGCCAAAACGTCGTCCCACCACAATCGCGTCCAGCGCCCCGCTCAACTCGCGCCCTGACGATCCCGGCGCCAACGGAAGCAACACCCGATGTCCTCCCTGCATCCGCGCCGCGAGTCCAAGGACACCAAACGCGTGACGCAGCGCGCCCGCGTCTTCTTCATTGTCACCGCGATCGTCATCGCGCTGAGCCTTCTGAAAGCTTTTCTCAACGCGGCCGGGCTGGAATTCTTGTCTCTCAACCCCTTGTTCACCAGCGCCATTAGCGGCGCCATCTTCATCATCGGCTTCCTGCTCTCGAGTCTCATCACCGACTACAAGGAATCCGAACGTCAGCCGACCGAGATCCGCGTTGCCCTCGAGGCGCTGCATGACGACATCACCAGCTACGCGCGCAATGGTGGCCAAGTCGATCTGGATCGTTTGCGCGTCTTGCTCGCCAATATCGTGCGAACACTCATCCACGGCCTATCGGCGGACGCTGAGCGCGGCGCGCTCCGCAAGACGCTCGACCACATCGACCAACTGTCGCCGATTTTTGGCGCGCTGGATCAGAACGGCATGCAAGCCAACTTTGTCACGCGGCTGCGCAACGCGCAGGATTCCCTCCGCCGCAGTGTCTTTCGCATGTATCACATCCAAGCGACGCAGTTTGTGCCCTCCATCCACATTCTCGTCCACACCCTGGTCTTCTCGGTCGTCACCTTGCTCTTGTTTCTGCGCACCGAAGGCTCGCCGGAATCCGCGCTGATGTTTGGCTTTGTCTCGTACATGTTCATCTACGCGCTCAACGTCGTCGACATTCTCGAAAAGCCGTTCCAATCCGGCCACGACACCCTCGACGACGTCAGCCTGTTTCTGCTGCGCGAATTCGACGAAAAAATCACCGCAGCAGCAGCAGCAGACCCCACGCCCACGCCATAAGCCACACCACCCCCGCACTACCCAAAACGGCCATGACCGGGCTTGTCCCGGCCACCGATGGCGCAACAAGCGCGATCCGTCGATCGATATCCGGACAACGCAACCCGGCGCCCGTCGCACACATGGCAAACGGGGTTTGCAAGAGCGCTGCTCGGCACGTCAAGCCCTGCACGTCATGCGCGACGCCGGCCATGACGACCGAGAACCACAGCCACCCGACGACGCCTGACGATAGCGGCAGCGCCAACAGTGGAGCCGAAGCACCCCTTCACCCTCCCGCCACGAGCCTTGAGGGCGATTTGGACCCTGTCCGGCTTTGTTCCGGACGGCAGTTTTTGACGGTCGCCAATTTCAAAGGCGAACGGCATTTGCCCCGTCAGGCCACTTATGCAAGCATGCAATTTGACCGAAGACTGATCACCTGGATTGTTCGCTTGATGACCAATGCTGCCGCGCCGATTGCCCCCGCGGGCGCCACCAAGCCAGAGCGTATCGATTTCCTGAAACAGGTCGTGTCGTTCACCGAGAGTAATATTCGATCCTACGACACCAAGGCGCAGATTTCGCTGGCGGCGTTCGTTCTTTCGGCAAACCCGGTTGTCGCCATCATCGGTGTTGGTTGCTCGCCACAGGCCGGTAAGATGGTTCTGATGGTCCTGATCGCGGTATACTTCATGACGATCACGACCTACCTTTGGGTCCTGTGGCCGGTCGCGCCGCCGATCCAGAAACTGACCGAGGGGCTCAAGACGCAGAATGCGTTCTTCATCCACGATCCCGTCGCGCTCGGAGCAGCTGGATTTACCGCCAAGCTCGCCCAGCTCGACATGGAAGCGGAGCTGACATCCGAGGCGCTCAAGCTCGCACACATCCGCAGGGTCAAGGCCGGACGCTTCAAGACGGCGCTCATGGCGACGGTTGCGGCATACGCGTCGATTGCGTGCGCCTATTTTATCGTCGGCCGCTGCATCTGAGCGAGAAGGGAGCACGGCACCATGATTCCAACCACCAAATACGCCCGCAGCGGTGACATCAACATCGCCTACCAGGTGTTCGGCGCCGGCTCTGTGGACTTGGTGGTCGTCCCCGGCTGGGTGTCGAATATCGATGTGTTTTGGGAAGAACCCACCTTCGCGCGTTTTTTCCAGCGGCTTGGATCTTTTGCGCGCGTCATCCTGTTCGACAAGCGCGGGACTGGACTCTCAGATCGGGTCACCGATACGCCGATGTTAGAAGAGCGCATGGACGATGTGCGCGCGGTAATGGATGCGGTGGGCTCGAAGAAAGCCGCGCTCCTCGGCTACTCCGAAGGTGGGCCGATGTGCATGCTGTTCGCTGTCACGTACCCGGAGCGCACCGAGGCGCTGATCACGATCGGTTCGTATGCACGCCGAGCCTCGGCGTCCGATTATCCGTTCGGCATGGCACCCCAGCAAAACGACGATCTTTTGAAATCGATCCGTGATCGCTGGGGAGAGCCTGTCGGCATCGAGACGCGCTTCCCGAGTTTCGTAAAAGACGAGCGCTTCCGGGGATGGTTGGCCAAATATCTGAGGTCCAGCGGCAGCCCGACATCAGTACAAGCGCTGACGCGGATGAATTACGATATCGACGTGCGTCACGTGTTGCCTTCAATCCGGGTACCCACACTGCTCCTGCATGCGACAGGGGACCAGGCTGTATTGGTCGACAGCTCACGCTACATGGCTGCGCGCATTCCGGGTGCTAAGCTCGTCGAGATCGAGTCCGACGATCATCTCCCATTTCTCGTGCGGCCAAACGAAGTATGCGATTTGGTGCAGGAATTTGTGACTGGCAGCCGGGGTGCGATCGATGAGGACCGGGTCGTGAAGACGATCATGTTCAGCGACATCGTCGGCTCGACTGAGTTGGCGGGAAAACTGGGCGATGCGCGCTGGCGCGACCTGCGCGACGCGCACCACGAGGCCGTGCGGCGTGAGCTCAAGATCTACCGTGGCCAGGAAGTGGATACAGCCGGCGATGGTTTTTACGCGGCCTTTGACGGTCCCGCACGCGCCATCCGCTGCGCTTGCGAAGTGCGCAACTCTGCTCGGTCGCTCGGCATGACGACGCGCGTGGGCCTGCATACCGGCGAGTGCCTGGTCGGCGATAAGATTTCAGGATTGGCAGTCCATATTGGCGCCCGGGTCGCCGGGCTTGCGCCCGCGGGCCGAGTACTGGTGTCGCAGACCGTGAGGGACTTGGTCGCCGGCTCCGGGTTTGAGTTCGATAACTTTGGCGCCCATGCGCTGAAGGGCGTTCCCGATTCATGGCAGTTGTATGCGGTCAGGGACGGCACACCCGCATGACGTTTGCAGCACTCCACAATGCGGTTTCCGGAGGGCCGTCAACGGCCAGTCGTCGGAGGGGACGAGAGAAGCACAGTGCATTGCCTCGACCGGCGAACAGACATTGTGCAGGCGTGCGTCCGCTCTGGCGCAGGTATTCGTCGATCATCTGACGGGACTGCTCGGTCAATTCGAAACGAATGGGGCGGCCGCTTGCTGTTGCGAAGGGCAACCCGAGATGCAGGGCGGGTGCGAGGCAGCCACTGACGCGCCACCACACCCAAGACTGTCATGGCCGGGCTTGTCCCGACCACCCATGGCGCAACAAGCGCGATCCGTCAAAACGTTGCCCAGACGACCCAACTCGGCGCCCGTCGCACTTATGGCAAACGGGGTTTGCAAGAGCGCCGCCCGGCACGTCAAGCCTTGCACGTCATGCGCGACGCCGGCCATGACACGCTCGACGACATCAGCCTGTTCCTGCTGCGCGAATTCGACAGGAAGCTGATCGATGCCGCAACGGCAGCAGTCACGCTTGAACCAGCACCAATCCTTGCGGCTAGAAACGCAGCAATGGCACAGCCATCAAAACCTGACCGTATTGCAGCGGTTTCCGGTGCCTTGTGCTTGCTGTTTCAGCGAGATCAGCCCCCAGCGTCTCCCGAGGGCGAGGGGCAGCCGCTAGCTCCGCGTATCGCGCGCATCGGACGCTTGCGATGGTTGAGCGGACGCAAGTGAGCGTGGCATCGATGTCAGCTGCGGCGTCGAAATTGATCCTGAGTGGCCGACGCAACTCGACTTCTTTTCCCTCTCCCCGTCCTTACGGGGAGAGGGTTGCACAGTGAGGGGCGGCCGCTTGATCGATTGTCGACAATGCGCTGTCGCTATAGGCCATAACCTGCCTATTGTGGAACGACGCCAACAACTTCAGCTTCTTCTATCACCGGACGTTGCCTGACTTCGTCTCTATGCGCTATTCGTTAGCGGCGTGCGAAACGGCTTTTGACGCCTGAGGGTTCACGTCTCCAACCGTTTCATGGCGCCCTTCTTAGCCTTCCAGCCGTAGTGCCCGCCGGTCATGTACTTCGCGTCAAAACCCTTCTCGCGCAACGCCGTCGCGGTCTGGCAGCCGATGTGGAAGCCGTAGACACAGAACGTCACGACCGGCTTGTCCTTGTCGAGTTCACCGATCCAGTCTTCCATGCGCTCGGGGTCACGCCAGACGGCGCCGTCCATGATGTCGGTCGCTTTTGTGATGTAGTGGCGCGGTCGGGCGTCGATCACCTGCACGCCGCCGGATTGCATCAGCGCCTCGACCTCTTCGACGCTGACCGCCGGCGTGTCGCCGAACTCGGTCTGCACCAGCTTCAGCGGCGGCGCGACCTTTATGGCGTTGAGTGCGCGCGTCTCCACCGCCTTCCATTCGATGTTGCGCATGAAGGCCGAGATATAGGCCGTTGCATTGGCGCCGAAATCGATGTGATAGGCGTGCTCGTACATATCGAGCGCGAGGACGGGAATGCCGCCCGCGATCGTGTGGCCGTCGTCCGTTGCGACGTGATTGATCAGGCGGCCATCGCGCGGCACGTAGGTCAGGATCACCCAGCCTGCACTCTGCGCGGCGGCAAGCGATTCGGCTAAGCCGATGAACTCGTCGCGCCAGCGGTTGACGGTGCCGAAGTCGCGTATAAGTGCCGCCGCCATTTCAGCCGGAACTGCGCGGCCGTCGCCGCCGATCGACGAGAAATACAGCTCATGCAGCAACATCGAATTGAGCGCCGTGAACTCATCGCGCTTCAGACGATGGATGACCTCGGCCGGCGTCTTGCTCCGGTCGAGGAACGCGAGCTGCTCGGTGATGGCGTTGAGCCGTTGCACAGTGCCGCCGTAGTTCACCTCATAGTGGCTCTCGATCAGGCGCGGCGAGATGCCGTTCAAGGTCCACGGGCGGACGAATAGCGGCGCGATGACGTAGGTCATTTGAAATCCTCAGATCTGGAGCCGTTGTGTCTGAATTGGAATGACTTCTTAGCTTCACTTCAAGTGGCGACGCGCGTAGGTCCGCCAGTACAGTTGAGCGGCTTCGCGGACGGCTTCCTCGCGGCTGATGCCGATGTCGCGCAGGAGGCGATCGTCGAGATCGAGCAGCGCCTGCATTTGTCTGCGCCGGCGACCCCATCCCTGGAGTATCCGCAGTAAAGCTGGAACTTGTTGCACACTTTTCACAACAGCAACGCCGCCGTCCCGGCACGTGCATGCGAAACCGTTGGGGTGTTCGATCGTCTGAGACATTGTCGAAACTCCTTGCTGAGATGATTGGCTCGACGAAGGCCGTTGTACGCGCTGGCGGCTCTTGCCTGCAAAGCATCGTTTCTCTACCCTGCCCTAACTTTTCTCATGATCTTGGACCAGCCATGCTCCGTCGCCTGCCATCGCTTAACGCCTTAAAGGCGTTCGAAGCCGCCGCCCGCCACGAGAGCTTTACGCGCGCGGCGGAGGAGTTGTTCGTCACGCAAGGTGCAGTCAGCCATCAGGTGAAGGCGCTCGAAACCGAGCTCGGATTCAAGCTGTTCAACCGCGAGCGGCAACGGCTCGTCATTACCGATGCGGGCCGTGAGTATCTCAATGTCATCCGCGACGCCTTCGATCGGATCGCGCTCGGCACGGCGCGGCTGACGCAGCGGCAGGCGTCGGGCGTGCTCACCGTCAGCACGTCGCCGGATTTTGCCGCCAAGTGGCTGGTGCATCGTCTCGGTCGTTTTGCCGAGGCGCATCCGGAGATCGATTTGCGCGTGTCGGCGACCATGCATCACGTCGATTTCGCGCGCGAGGACGTCGACATGGCCGTGCGCCATGGCACCGGCGAAGCCAGCTGGAGCGGTCTGCATGGTGTCCGCCTGGCGACTGAGGAATTGTTTGCCATTTGCAGCCCGCATGTTCTGGCACCGCGCCCAAAGGGCCACGCGGCATCGGCCGTGTTGAAGCTGCCGCTGTTGCATCTGGATGATCACACGGGTTGGACGCGCTGGCTGGAGGCTGCGTCGGTCAAACCTGGAAAGCCGCTGCAAGGCCTCGTTCTCAATCGCGCCAGCATGGTCATTGATGCAGCCGTGAACGGCCAGGGCATTGGCCTTGCCCGTTCGACGCTCGCCTCGTGGGATCTCATCAACAAGCGGCTCGTGATGCCGTTTGCGCTCACGCTGCCGCTGTCGAGCGCGTATTGGATCGTTGCGCCGCAAGCGACGGCCGAGTTGCCCAAGATCGCGATCTTCCGCGCCTGGCTGCTGGCCGAGGCCGCGGAGGATCGAAAGCGAATTGGAAAGATTTCCGTACACCACTGATCGTGGGCGACCGATCCGCGCGCCCCATCAGTGTTTGGCAAGCCGGATGTCCGCTTCACCGTCGATCAGCAGACCAAATGACGGCGGCTTCATCAGCGGAGACTTTGGCTGGTACGGTGCAGGTTTCTCGGATGTCGGCCATGGGTGCGCGTGCGGCTGTCTCGGGCCGACGTTCGAGAAGCGCCCAGGCACGAAGTCGCGGGAGGTGAAGTTCAGGCGGTGCAGCGGGCTCGGCGAGCCACGGGGTGTGCGCTATGGGGATTGAGCATCGGCGCCAAGAGGTTGAGGGCCTGATGATCGTCGCCTGCACGGCGATTTGGGCGATGGACGGGTCTGTCAGCGCCAGATAAGCGAGCTTTGGGCAGGCAGTCGGCCGGGTGATCGTGTGGATGCATGGCGTCGGCTCTGGGTGGAGCCGGCCGTCGGCGTCGCCGGCTTGGGACCAGCGTGACGGGCAGTCTGCGAACGGGCCTCAGTCTGGCTGATCTCATGACGTGTCGATCCCGATGGTCGCCGGCGTCGGTCGTGGCCAATGCCTCGGTGTCGCGCCGACCTCGAAGGTCTCGATGACGTGCATGCGACCGCCGCAACACGGGCATGGGCTCTTCAGCACGCGCGGCTCGTCAGCGCTGGTCGCGGGTGGCGGCTCCGGTGTCGGCGGGGGTGGTGCGACGGCCAGCAGTTCGCGCGCCCGGGAGATGGCAGCGGACCGATTGCCGTTGGCGAACAGGCCGTAGTGCCGGATGCGATGGAAGCCTTTCGGCAAGACGTGGAGCAGGAAGCGCCTGATGAACTCATGCGGGTGCAAGGTCATCGTCTTCCAACGCTGCGGCCCTTCGATGCGATAGTCTTTCCAGTGGAACGAGACGCCGCCGTCGTCGGCCGCGACCAGGCGGCGGTTGGAGATGGCGACGCGATGGGTGTAGCGCGACAGGTAGCGCAGCACCGCCTCGGGCCCCGCGAACGGCGGCTTCACATGCACGATCCACTTGGAGCGGCGCAAGGGCCCGAGGAAGCGTTTGAACGCCTTCGCGTCGGCGAGACCACTGAGGCGATTGCGGAACTGCAGGCGGCCTTGGGCGTGCGCCTCGCTCAATAGGCTGAGCATCTTGCCGCGGAACAAGGCGCCGAGCACGTGCACATGCACGAGGAAGTCGGGCTTGGCCGAGACCCATCGCGAGCCATCGGCCGAGAGGCCGCCGCCGGGCACGATCATGTGCACGTGCGGGTGGTGCGTCATCGCCGAGCCCCACGTGTGCAGCACGGCGGTGATACCGATCCTGGCACCAAGACGCTTGGGATCGGCAGCGATCTGGAGCGTGGTCTCGGCCGCCGCCTTCATCAGCAAGCCATAGACGACGGCCTTGTTCTGGTAGGCCACGTCGCGCAGCTCGGCCGGCAGCGTGTAGACGACGTGGAAGTACGGCACCGGCAGCAGTTCCGCCTCTCTCTCGGCGAGCCACTCGCGTGACGCCGCCGCCTGGCACTTGGGGCAGTGCCTGTTGCGACAGCTGTTGAACGCCACAAGAGTATGACCGCAGGCCGTGTTCTCGCAGCGCGCAACGTGCCCGCCGAGCGCCGCCGTGCGGCAACGCTCGATCGCGCTCATGACCTTCAGCTGGTCGAGGCTGACGTGGCCGCGGTTGGCTGCGCGCCAAGCGGCCCCGTGGTCGCGGAAGATGTCCGCGACCTCCAGATCGGGGCGGGGCACGGCCGCGACCGGCTATGTGCTCGGCTCGCCGCTTCCATCGTTGCCAGCCGGGGTCTTGGCGGGCCGCTTGGCTCGTCGCTTGCGCGTCGTGCCGGCCTTGGCGCTGTGCGGCAGAGTGAGCTGATCGAGTGGGCTCTCGATGGCCGTGATCAGTCCGGTAGCGACGCGCGTATAGCGGGCCGTCGTCTCCAACTTCTCGTGTCCGAGCAACGCCTGGATCTTACGAATATCGACGCCCTGGTCGAAGAGGTGGGTCGCAAACGAGTGCCGCAAGGCGTGCAGCGTCGCCTTCTTCGTGATGCCGGCCGCCATCAGCGTCTGCTGGAACAGGCGCGTCACCTGGCGCGGCGTCAGATGCGCGTTCTCGCCACGGCCCGGGAATAGCCAGCGCTCGGCGACGGCCACGCCGTCGTCGTTGTGCGTGCTCCTGACCGTCCACCACTCGCGCAGTAGCGCGTACAGCTCCGGCGATAGCATCACCTGTCGGTCCTTGCGGCCCTTGCCCTGCTCAACACGGATGATGCCGAGCGAGCGGTCGATGTGCTTGACCTTCAGCTTGACGGCCTCACTGACGCGCAGGCCGGCACCATAGCCGATCGACAGCAGCACGCGCGTCTGCAGGTTGCCGGCCATGACGAGCAGGCGCGACGCCTCCTCTCCACTCAGGAGCTGGGGCAGGCGCGTTGGCTCCTTGATGTGATGGATCTCGTTGGCCAGATCGAGCCGGCGCATGGTGACGCGGAACAGGAAGCGCAGGCCGGTCATCGTGCGGTTGCGCGTCTGGATCGAGGTGCCGGTCTGCATCAGATGCAGCTGGAAGGCCCGGACCTCGTCGACGGTGGCTGTATCCGGCGAGCGCTTCAGCCACGCGGCGAACCGCTTGCAGGCACGGACGTGGCCGATCTGTGTGCCCTTTGCGAGCTGGCGGGAAGCCATATCCTCCAGCATCCGCTGGCGGAGTGGAGAGACGGTGGTAATGTTCGTCATGGGGAGTTCGATCCTGAGTGAGGTTGCTGAACACCTCCACTCTCAGGATGGGGCTCCCCGCCCCGTTACCTCTGTCGTCTCAACTGGTTACCGGTTGCCCCAAGCACCGGCCCATCGGTTCCTGCATCCCGCGCAGCGGGCTGTCGCGCAGCGACTTCGTGCATGGGTCAAAAGTGTCGGTGCTGCAAGAGCGCCGGGACAAGCGGCGGCTGCCCCTCACCCTGACCCTACTCTGAAAGAAACTGGCCACGGGCACGGTGGGCTGACGTCATGCGGCACGTTCGAGTTTCACCTCGAAGCCGAGAGCCCTGAGCTGACCGGCGAGACGCTTGGCCTTGTTGTCTTTGGCTGCCGCATCGAGGGGACGGACCTGTGGCGGCCGGTAGGGCACACCATCGCGGACCATGTGGTAGATGGCGGTGAGGATCGAGCCGGCGACCGCGATGGCGGCCTTCTTGGGCCCACGCCGGGCGGCGATGCCGGCGAACTGACGGGACAGATAGGTGTTCTTGGTGCGGGCTGCAGCCATGGCGCATTGCACGAGCAGCGGTTTCAGCCAGGCCCCGCCCTTCTTGACCCGTGTCGAGCGCTTCTTGCCGCCGGTCTCGTCGAGACGGGGCACGAGGCGGGCCCAACTCGAGAGATGGCCGGCGGTGGCAAAGCAGCTCATGTCGGTTCCAATCTCGGCCAGGATGGCAGACGCGGCCCGCTTCTTCACACCAGGGATCTTGGTCAACTCGGCGACGAGCTGACGAAAGGGGGCGAGCAAAGCCTCCACCTCCGTCTCGAAGCTGGCGATCCGCTGGGCGAGCACGTCGATCATGGTCAGGTGCTCACGGACCAGGAAGGCGTGGTGGCGCGTGAAGCGGCCGTCGAGGGCGGCGGCCAGGTCCTCGCGAGACGCCTTCAACCTGCGATCGGCGAGCGCCGCCAGTCGCGCAGGATCGGTCTCGCCAGCGACCAGCGCCTCCAGAATGCGCCGGCTGTTGATGCCGAGCAGGTCGGACACGACGGTTGCGAGTTTGATGTTGGCGTCCTCCAGAACCTTGCCGATACGGTTCTCGTGCTGCGTCATCTGGCGTTGCAGCTGCGTGCGCGTCCGCGTCAGATCGCGCAGCTCCCGGATCGGCTCCGGCGGCACGAAGCTCGCGCGGATCAGGCCGTGGGCCAGGAGATCGGCCAGCCAGCGGGCATCGCTCGCATCGCTCTTGCGGCCGGGCAGATTGCGCGCCTCGTGGGCGTTGACCAGCATCAGCGTGAACGCGGCGTCCAGGATGTGCCACACAGGCTTCCAATAGACACCGGTTGCCTCCATCACGACATGCGTGACACCACGCTCTTCGAGCCAAGCTGCGAGCGCGAGAAGATCGCGCGTCGTGGTCGCGAAGCGGCCCTCCTCGTAGGCGATCTTGCGGCTTCGCACGGTGCGCGCGCAGACCGCCACGAAGGCGGAATGCACATCAAGACCGGCGCACTTCTTATGTAGGATATTCACGGACACCTCCCAAGTGACAGGAATGCCGTGGCCAGGGGCCTCGTCGATTTGAACTCTACTCTGCGTGCTCCGGGACGGAACGGTGGGCTGAGCCCGCCGCCGTCCGTGGCGACAATGACATGTGCTCTGAGGCCCCAGGATCAAACTCTCCCTCGGGCTCGACGGCGCCAGGGAAAAAACGACCTCAATGCCACGACGCCGACAGTAAAACCGCTTTCATCCATTCATGTGCGCGCCTTCGGCGCGCATGGTAACTCTCCCCGTAAGAACGGGGAGAGGGAAAACGCGCGGCCCACGGCAGCTCCTGGCCCTGACGGACGCCTTCCGCAATCCGTTCGATCGCGACGCCACCGACGTTCAAGCTGACATCGAAAAGCGCCTGAGTCAGCGGCCTTCGCCCCTCAGATATCCAGATCCTTCGCAAACGCCGCGCGGTCCTGAATGAAACGGAACCGCAGCTCCGGCTTCGAGCCCATCAATGCGTTCACCGCATCGGCCACTTCGACCCGGTCCGCTTCTGCTATCTCAACCTTCAGCAGCGTCCGCTTGCTCGGCTCCATCGTCGTCGACTTGAGATCCTTGTAGTCCATCTCGCCGAGACCTTTGAAGCGCGTCACATCAGGCTTCTTGCCCTTGAACACGCTCTCCAGCAACTCCACACGATGCTTCTCATCGCGCGCATACACCGTCTCGCCCTTGTGGCTGAGCTTGAACAGCGGCGGCAGTGCCAGGAACAAATGCCCGTTCTCGATCAACGCCGGCATTTCCTGATAGAAGAACGTGATCAGCAGCGACGCGATGTGCCCGCCGTCCGAGTCCGCGTCCGTCATGATGATCACGCGCTCATAGCGCAAATCTTCATCGCGATATTTGCTGCCCATGCCGACGCCCAGCGCCTGCACGAGGTCCGACAATTCCTTGTTCCCCGCGAGCTTCTGCGACGACGCGTTGGCGACGTTCAGGATCTTGCCGCGCATCGGAAAGATCGCCTGGATTTCGCGATTGCGCGCGCTCTTCGCCGATCCACCGGCCGAGTCGCCCTCGACGATGAAGATCTCGGTTCCAACATTCGAACTCGACGAGCAGTCCGTCAATTTGCCGGGCAGACGCAGACGCCGCGTCGCTGACTGACGGCCGACTTCCTTTTCGCGGCGCCGCTTCAGGCGATCTTCCGCCTGCTCGATCGTCCACTCCAACAGCTTCGTCGCCTGCACCGGCGAGTCCGCGAGGTAATGATCGAAGGCGTCCTTGATCACACTCTCAACGATCCGCGTCGCTTCCTGCGTCGCCAGCTTGTCCTTGGTCTGCCCCTGGAACTCCGGCTCGCGAATGAACACCGACAGCATCGCCGCCGCCGTCGTCATCACGTCATCGGCCGTAATCTGCGCGGCTTTCTTGTTGTTGACCAACTCGCCGTAGGCCTTCAACGACTTCGACATCGCCGAGCGAAATCCGTTTTCGTGCGTACCACCTTCGCCGGTCGGAATCGTATTGCAATAGGAGTGGCAAAACCCGTCCTCGTCACCGATCCACGTCACCGCCCACTCAACCGAGCCGTGCCCACCTTCTTTTTCAACCCGGCCGGCGAACACATCCTTCGTGACCAGCGCGCGGCCCTCGATCGACGACAGCAAATAGTCCTTCAGACCGCCAGGGAAATGGAAAACGGCTTCAGGAAGCGTCTCGTCCCTGATCAGGCTCGGATCGCATTTCCAGCGAATTTCGACGCCGCCGAACAAATAGGCCTTTGACCGCGCCATGCGGAACAGCCGCGCGGGCTTGAACGTTGCGCCGCCTTTGCCGAAAATCTGCTCGTCGGGCTTGAAGCGCACCTTCGTGCCGCGCCGGTTCATCGTCGAGCCGAGCTTCTGCAGCTTGCCTTCCGGATTACCCCGCGAAAACACCATGCGATAGAGTTGCTGGCCGCGCGCGACCTCAACTTCGCAAATTTCCGACAGCGCATTGACAACCGAAACGCCAACTCCGTGCAGACCACCGGACGTCTGGTAGGCCTTGCCATCAAACTTGCCGCCCGAATGCAGCGTCGTCATGATCACTTCCAGCGCCGACTTCGTCTTGAACTTGGGATGTGGATCAACGGGAATCCCGCGTCCGTTATCCGTGACTGCAAGATAACCCTCGGTGTCCAGTTCCACTTCGATCCACGTCGCATGCCCGGCCACCGCCTCGTCCATGGCATTGTCGATGACCTCAGCGAAAAGATGATGCAGCGCCTTCTCATCCGTGCCGCCGATATACATGCCGGGACGCCGGCGGACGGGCTCAAGTCCCTCAAGCACTTCAATGTCCGCGGCGGTATAGCTTTCCTCGGCCGTGCGCTGCCGCTTGCTGCCTTTGCCCGAAAACTCGTCATCGAGTTTGGCAAAAAGATCGCGTGATGATGCCATGAGATCTTTGGTCCACTGATTTTAGTTCAATGCCACGCCAGCGGCGCATTTACAGCCAAACGATCCGACGCTCGACCGAATCCGATGACCGACAGAGGCCGGTTGGTCGCACGGAACACTTGCCGCAAGCAAGTGGAGGGCAAGCGCCGAATGCTTGGACCTGTTGACGTTTGTCCTCCGCGCTACCAAATAGACCGCAGGGATGGCACGTGGCGTCTACGGCAAAGGCCGACAGGATGAGCACAGCGCGGCATTCGGGCAACACTCAATGGATCGCGCATGTCGAATGATGTGCTCTTGTTCATTGCTGTTGGTTTTGCCGCGCAGATTGTCGACGGCGCCATCGGCATGGCCTATGGCATCACCGCCTCGAGCGTCATGATCAGTTTCGGCGTACCGCCGGTGACGGCCAGCGCGGCTGTTCACGCCGCCGAGGTGGTAACGACCGCTGCATCCGGTGCCGCCCATTGGCGCGCCGGAAATGTCCAGCGGCAACTCATGCTTCGCCTGGCAATTCCGGGGGCCTGTGGCGGCATCGCCGGCGCAACGTTGCTGACCTCGGTATCCGGCGCGTATCTGCGGCCGTTGGTAGCGATCTATCTGCTGGTGATGGGTTGTGTGATCCTGCGACGGGCCCTCTTCAAGCGAAAGTCATCGACGCATTGCGGTGGCGAACCAGCCGTGCTCGGCTTGGTCGGGGGATGTCTCGACGCGATCGGCGGCGGCGGTTGGGGGGCGATGGTCACCACCACCTTGATCGGCCGCGGACTTGCGCCTCGCTACGCGATTGGCACAGCGAACGCCGCTGAGTTCTTCGTCACGTCGGCCGTGACTGCAACATTCGTGCTGTCGATTGGCTTGACGCTGTGGCCTATGATCCTCGGCTTGGTCATTGGTGGCGTTCTTGCAGCACCAATGGCGGCCTACCTCGCTAGAACCGTTGCTGAACAGACACTTATGATTATCGTCGGGGTAATCGTCGTCGTGCTCAGCGTGCGAACGCTGGTTCTGGCTGGCTGAGCCGCGCCAGGCTGTTGCCCGCATGTCGACCGGGGATAACACTGTGCAAAAAGACAAGCGTTGCCCCCGCTCAATATCGAGCGTGTCGGACCATCAGCTACCCCTACCAATCGATCTCGCTACTCACATAGGGTTCGCAGGTCGACGCAGATGTGGCAGTGGGTGTGGATCGTTATGGTACGTGCATTTCTTGCAAACTTGGGCTTGGCAGCGACCTTGCTCGCCATAAATCTCGGCGGCGCACTTACAGCAGTGGCTGAATCGACATTCTTCCCCGATTTCTCCAACCCATCGGCAATCCGGTCCAGTGCGCTGAAAACGGTCGTAAAATCCAAGGTCTGGCCAGTCCTTCTGCGCAAGGGCGGCGGATTCTATACGGCCGACATGATGTATCAGGTCCGCGGCGCGATTTACGCGTCCGATGCCGATGAATTTTACCGCGAAGTAGGCCTTGCCTCATGGTACGGACCGGGCTTTCACGGCAAACGCACCGCCAACGGCGAGATCTATGACATGCATGCCCTGACGGCGGCCCATAAGACGCTACCACTGCCGTCGATTGCACGCATCACCAACCCCCACAATAACAGGACAATTCTGGTTCGGATCAACGATCGTGGTCCCTTTTCCGGCGACCGTATCCTCGATCTGTCGCACGCCGCGGCCATGGCGCTCGGAACGGTGGCTCCCGGCGTTGGACGCGTGCAAGTCGAATACGTCGGCGTTGCACCATTGAACGGTGATGACAGCCAGGAGCGCGCGTTCCTGGCCGCTCAATCGGCGGCGCAACCGGCAACGATCTCCGCGCCACCGGCTCCCCAGCCGATCCGCGCCGAACAACGCACCGCCATGATGCAAGTCTCCATTGGCACGCTGACGGCGCCACTGACACCGCCAGTCACACGCACAGGTCCTCGCAAACCACCACGGGCCGCGCGGCCGCATTTGCGCCGATCGCAGGCACATGCCCACCTTGCGCGCCCATGGTCCATGCCTGATAGCACCCGGCCATAACGTCTCGTCGCGAGCGCTTCGCGCCTGCACGTTCGGCAGCCACAATCTTGGCATACGTAGCGGGCCATCGGAACTGCTATATGATCTGCACGATCCGAATCGCACCCACGCAACCGATGCGGAGGAGCATGCATGGCCATCTCGACGCTCAAGCCCGTTCGTAGCTCCAACATGCGAGCCAACGAACCGGCACTGCCGCCTCGCGACGAAATCGCGGCATATCACTTGTTTGATGAAACGCGACTGATCGGTGGGTTGATTGAGCGCGCCGTCTACACCGGTGACGAGCGTCGCCGGATTGGCGAATTGGCCAAAACATTCGTCGAAACGGCCCGCGCCAACCGCACCAAGCATGGTGGTATCGATGCCTTCATGCATGAGTATGGTTTGACGTCCGAAGAAGGCGTCATGTTGATGTGTCTCGCCGAATCGCTGTTGCGCATTCCCGACAGCGAGACCGCCGACCGTTTGATCGCGGAAAAGATCGGTGGCGGGCAATGGGACCGGCATTTTGGCCGTTCCGACAGCCTCTTCGTCAATGCCTCAACATTCGGATTGATGTTGACTGGGCGCATGGTGCGGCTTGGCGAGGGTAGCCGCGCCGGCCCATTCGGCCTCGTGAAGCGGATGGTGGCGCGATCGGGCGAACCGGTCATTCGCCAAGCGCTGCGGCAAGCCATGCGCATTCTTGGCGACAATTTCGTACTCGGCCGCACGATCGATGAAGCGATCGCGCGCGCAGCACCGCTCGAGCGCAAAGGCTATCGCTTTTCCTACGACGTGCTGGGCGAAGGTGCGAAGACGGCCAAAGATGCCGAACGCTACTTCGACCGCTACCGGGATGCGCTTGAGAAAGCCGGCAAGGCCGCCGGTCCGTTGGCATCTCAACACGGTGACGCGTTGATGGCGCGTCCAAGTCTTTCCGTTAAGCTGTCGGCCATTGATCCTCGCTTCGAAGCCGGTCGGAATGAACGGTTGGTGACCGAACTGCTGCCGCGCATCATGACGCTGGCCAAGGCCGCGCGCAGTCTCGGTATCGGCTTGACGATCGATGCCGAGGAGCAGGACCGTTTGGATCTGACGCTCGATCTCTTCGGTCGCGCCATGCTCGCGCAGGAGCTCGAAGGTTGGTCCGGGCTTGGGCTCGCAATTCAGGCCTATGGCAAACGGGCGATCCCGGTACTGCGCTGGTTACATCGCCTCGCCGAGCAATCGGGCAAACGCATTCCCATTCGCCTCGTCAAGGGCGCCTACTGGGACAGCGAAATCAAATGGGCACAGGAGCGCGGCCTCGACGACTATCCCGTGCTGACACGCAAGTTGCACACTGACGTATCGTATCTGGCAGCGATGCGCTTCCTGCTTGGTGCCCCGAACGCGTTCTATCCGCAGTTTGCCACACACAATGCGCACTCCGTCGCGTCGGCGATTGCGGCCGGCGCTGGCAATTCATTCGAATTTCAACGCCTGCATGGCATGGGCGAGGCACTGTATGACCAGATAGCCGGCCCACAAAATCTTGGACACGCCTGCCGAATCTACGCGCCCGTCGGCGGACACGACAATCTGCTCGCTTATCTCGTTCGGCGTCTATTGGAAAACGGTGCGAACTCGTCATTTGTCAATCGCTTAGCTGATGATGCCGCACCGGTCGCCGACATCATTCGTGACCCTGTGGAACAGGCGGAAAGGACGCGCCAGCAAGGCAGCAAGCCGAGCCGCATAGCAAAACCGGTCGATCTCTTTGCTCCCGAACGGCGCAACAGCCTTGGCTTGGCCCTTTATGAGCCCTCCGTGCGCGCAATGTTGCATGCCAAGATGGTCGAAGAACTGGCACCATCGTTCGCCGTCGGACCCATTGTAGACGGCAAAGCCTTGACCGCAGGAGACGCTGCAGAACTCGTCCGTTGCCCACACGATCGCCGCGAGCGAGTCGGCACAGTGCGGTCGGCGTCCCCCGCCGATATCGACGCTGCGATCACCAGTGCGACCGCGTCCTGGGCCGAATGGGACCGGCGCGGCGGCGAGTACCGCGCGGCAATTTTGGACAAGGCCGCCGACCTCTTCGAACGCGATCGCGTACGTTTGATGGCGGTCATCATCCGGGAAGCCGGCAAGACACTCGACAACGCACTTGGTGATGTGCGTGAGGCCGTGGATTTCCTGCGCTACTACGCCGCCGAAGCGCGCCGCCTCTGCAAAGGGCCCGTGGCACTCAAAGGCACGACTGGTGAACTGAATGAAATTGAATTGCGCGCACGCGGGCCTTTCGTGTGCATCGCGCCGTGGAATTTTCCGATTGCGATCTTCACCGGTCAGGTCGCCGCCGCGCTGGCGGCTGGCAATTCCGTTCTCGCCAAACCCGCCGAGCAAACACCGATTACAGCGTTCCTGGCCGTCGAACTGATGCATGAAGCCGGCGTGCCGAAATCAGTACTGCATCTGCTGACCGGTGGCGGCAAGGTCGGCGCCGCACTCGTCAAGGATAAGCGAACGGCCGGCGTCGCCTTCACTGGGTCGAATGACACCGCCTGGGCCATTCAGAAAGCGCTGGCCGAACGGCGCGGCGTGATCATTCCATTCATCGCCGAAACCGGCGGCATCAACGCCATGATCGCCGACAGCTCAGCGCTGCCGGAGCAAGTAGTCCGCGACGTTGTCCGATCGGCATTCGATTCAGCCGGCCAGCGGTGCTCAGCGGCTCGCGTATTGTTTATTCAACGTGACGTCGCCAATCCGATGATTGAGATGCTGAAAGGCGCGATGCAGACGCTCGTGGTCGGAGATCCCATGGACGACGCGACTGACGTCGGTCCCGTGATCGACGAAGCGGCACAGGATTCCCTCGATGCGCACAAACTGCGGATGCAGAAATCCGCCATTGAACTGATCGACCTCAATTTACCGGACAGCTGCCTCGCCGGAACCTATGTGACGCCGGCCGCCTACGAGATCGAGCGCATCGGACAATCTGGAGCACGAGGTGTTCGGGCCGATCCTTCACGTGGTGCGGTTCGACGGCGGACATCTCGACAAAGTCGTCGACGCCATCAATGCGCACGGGCTTCGGCCTGACTCTCGGATTGCACAGCCGCATTGCTGCGACGGCCGATTTCGTGGCAGAGCATGCCCGCGTCGGCAATCTCTACGTCAATCGGAACCAGATTGGCGCCGTGGTTGGCGTTCAGCCATTCGGTGGCGACGGACTATCCGGCACCGGCCCGAAGGCTGGAGGTCCGCACTACCTCGCTCGCTTCGCAACGGAGCGCGCTCGCACCGTCGACATCACCGCGAGTGGCGGCAACGTGCAGCTCTTTAGGCGAGGCTGACTAAGATATTCGAGATTGGTCCAGAGGATCGTCATGGCCGCTGTCCGTAAAACCAAAGCAAAGCCAGAAACACCGCGCGATGCGACGGCTGCATTTCTCAATGTTGACGACATCGGCGCGCGGCTACGCGTGGCGTGAGCGCCTGGGCACAGCGTCGAATTCCCTGGCCTTGACCATCAGTCAGCGTCATGGGCTCCCTGAGTCTACTCGGCCGTGTACTCGCTGCGCGGGACGTTGGCCTCGATGATGTGGCGGTCTTTCTTGATCCCACGATCAAAGCGCTGATGCCTGATCCGAATACGCTGCAGGACATGGCGAAGGCGGCAGCGCGGCTCGCCGACGCCATCCAGAAGCGGCAGAACGTAGCGATCTTCGGCGACTACGACGTCGATGGCGCCTGCTCGGCGGCGCTAATGCGGCGGTTTTTCGCGCATCACGGGCTTGGTGCACGCATCTATATTCCCGATCGGATTTTCGAAGGGTATGGCCCCAATCCCTCAGCGATCGAAGGGCTGATTGAGGATGGATCGCCAACTGATCGTCACGGTCGACTGCGGCACGACGAGCTTCGAGTCGCTCGCCGTTGCCCGAAAACTCGGCTGCGACGTCGTCGTCATCGATCACCATCAGGCCGATGAAGTTCTCCCTGAGGTGGCCGCCGTCGTCAATCCCAACCGGCAAGATGATCTTTCGGGGCTCGGGCACCTGTGTGCGGCCGGCGTCGTCTTCCTCGTCCTGGTGGCGGTGACGCGCGAGCTGCGCAACGCGGGGTTACTACGGAGTCGACAACCCGCCGCCCGATCTCCTCGAACCTGCTGGATCTTGTCGCGCTCGCAACGGTCTGCGATGTCGTGCCGCTGAAGACACTCAACCGAGCCTACGTGACCAAAGGCCTGCAGGTCATGAAGTCGCGCCAGAACGTCGGCCTCAAGGCGCTGTTCGATGCGGCCGGCCTCGATACCGCGCCGACGCCTTATCATCTCGGCTTTGTTCTCGGCCCCCGCATCAATGCCGGCGGTCGGATCGGTGACGCGGCGCTTGGCTCACGCCTGCTGTCGCTTGAGGACGATGCGGAAGCGGCCAAAATCGCAGTGACGCTTGATCGCCTCAATCGCGAGCGTAAAGCCATCGAAACGCAGATGCTCGAAGAGGCCATGGCGGAGGCCGATCGGCTGGTCGACGAACATCCGGACTTGCCCCTGCTGATCGTCGGCTCGGAGACGTGGCACAAAGGGGTCGTTGGTCTTGTATCCAGCCGGTTGACCGAGCGGTTCCATAGACCGAGCTGCGTCATCGCCTGGGGCGACGGCGCCGGCCCGTCGAAGGATGAGGGCACGGGCTCACTGCGGTCGATCGCCGGCGTCGATATCGGCGGCGCGATACGTGCCGCCGTTGCCGCTGGCCATCTGAAGAAGGGCGGCGGCCACGCTATGGCTGCCGGCCTCACCGTCACACGTGAAAAGCTGCCAACACTCAAGGCGTTTCTCGAAATAGCACTCGCCACGTCGGCAACCCGGGCGCGCGCTGCGGCCGGCCTCGACATGGACGGCGCGTTGACGCCCGCCAGCGTCACCGCCGAACTCATGCAATTGATCGAACGCGCCGGACCCTTTGGCCAGGGCAACCCGCAGCCCCGCTTTGCATTCCCGGCACATCGCGTCAAATTCGCAAAGGTCGTCGGCAATGCGCATGTCCGTTGTGCGCTCGAGGCGGGCGATGGCACACGGCTCGACGCTATTGCCTTCCGCGCGGCCGGCCAACCGCTCGGCGACCTGCTGATGGGGTCAGGCGGGCTGCCGATCCACATCGCTGGTCACTTGCGCCGCGACACCTGGGGCGGGCGGGACAAGATCGAGCTCTTCATCGAGGATGCCGCTGATCCCCGACAGCAGGGCCGCTGAGCCGAGCTCAGGTCCCGGGCAGCGGAGCATTGGCGCGAGAATGGGCTTGCCCACATCGGCGCGGCCGGGATACTGACAGGGCGACGTCAAGGACCCGCGAGACATGACCAGCGTAAATGCATCCGCAAATGTTCGCGCGCCGAGCTTTCAATTGCCGGCGAACAGCTGCGATGCCCACTGTCATGTGTTCGGGCCGGCGGCGCGCTTTCCTTATGCAACAGACCGGCGATATACGCCGGACGATGCCCCCAAGGAGGCGCTGGCGGCGCTGCACCAACGACTCGGCCTGTCGCGCGCCGTTATTGTTCAGGCGAGCTGTCACGGTACTGACAACCGTGCGATGCTCGACTGTATTGCGACTGCGCCAGGCCGTCTGCGCGGCGTCGCCATCGTCGACGACAGTTTCGAAGACCGCGACCTCGCGCGCTTGCAAGACGGTGGCGTGCGCGGCGTCCGCTTCAATTTCGTCCGCCATCTCGGCGGCGCCCCGGACATGCGCGTGATGCGCGCCGTGATCGACCGGATCGCGTCGCTCGGCTGGCATGTCGTGCTGCATCTCGATGCGACGGACATCGCGAGCCTCAGCGACATGATCGGCACCTTGCGAATTCCGTTTGTGATCGATCACATGGGGCGAGTGGACGCGCGGCTTGGCGTCGAACAACCGGCGTTCCAAGCGCTGTTGACGATCGCGCGCAACGAAGACTGCTGGATCAAGGTGTCCGGAGCTGAACGCATTGCCGAGCCGCCGTTTACCACCGCTGTACCCCTCGCGAAAGCGCTGATGACGGCGATCCCCGATCGCGTGTTGTGGGGGACGGACTTCCCCCACCCCAACTTGAAGCATTCGGTCGACGAAGCCGATCTCGTCGATCTGCTGCCGCGCTATGCCGATCTGCAGGGACTGGAGAAGCTGCTCGTCAATAACCCGGCGCAGCTCTATGGTTTTGCTTCAACGGGGGCTGCATGACAACGCGACGCAAACTGCTGGGTGGAATGACGGCGTTGACGCTGCTGCCACATGCGGCGCCGGCGCAAAGCAAATTTCCCGACAAGCCCGTACGCGTCATCGTGCCGTTTGGGCCCGGCGGATTGGCCGACGTCACCATCCGTATCGTCGCCGACAAACTCGCGGGCCTGCTCGGACAACCGATCATCGTGATGAATCAGCCGGGTGCCGGCGGTGTCACCGCTGCCAAGACCGTGCTTGGCGCACCGGCCGACGGATACACCCTTGCGCTGTTCACCAACGGGACTGCGATCAGCGTGCCGCTCGTCAAGTCGATGGGTTTCGATCCGGTTGCCGAATTCGTGCCGGTTTGCGGCCTTGGTCTCTTTGATTTTGTGTTCGTGACAGCAGGTCCCGCACCTTACAAAACGTTGCCCGACTTTATTGCTGCGGCTAAGGCGAAGCCGGGAACCCTGAACATCGGGACGATCAATATAGGCTCCAGTCAGAATCTGTCGGCAGCGCTGTTCAAGTCGATGACCGGTGTCGATTGCCAGATTGTGCCGTTCCGGACCACGCCTGAAGTACTGACTGCGACGCTGCGCCAGGATGTCCAGCTGGCGGTCGATGGCTACGCGGCGGTTAAGGGATTGCTGGGTGACGGCCAACTGCGCGCACTAGCAACGTCGGGGCCGCAGCGCTCAGCGAGCCTCAAGGATACGCCGGCGGCGGCCGAGAGCGGCGTTGCCGGATTTGACGTCACCTCGTGGAATGCTGTCTTCGCTGCAGCCGGCACGCCAGCCGATGTCGTCACGCTTCTCAATACCAAGATCCGCGACGCGCTCAATGACCAAGACGTGATCCAACGCCTCGCCGATCTTGGCATTGCCACCTATGGTGGGCCACCGGCCGACATTGGAGCGCGCTTGCGCGCCGACATTGTGAAATGGGGCGGGGTCATCGAGCGGGCCGGCGTCGCAAAACAATAACGGACGAATAGACAGAGGACCCAATGCAGCACGAGCCCTGCTATGACATTGCGCATCTCGCGCATATCGAACTATTGACCAACAAACCTGAGGCGAGCCTCGATTTCTTCGTCAACATTCTCGGCTTGACCGAGAGCGGGCGCGAAGGGGATTCCGTCTATTTGCGCGCCTATGACGACTATGAGTTTCACACTCTCAAACTGACCGCTGCTGCAACGACCGGCATTGCCCATGTTGGCTACCGGGCTGCAAATGCGGCAGCGCTGGAACGGCGAGTTGCCGCCATCGAACGGCTTGGCGCAGGAATCGGCTGGGTCGACGGCGATCTCGGGCACGGGCGTGCCTATCGGTTCAAAGATCCCGACGATCATGTCTTCGAGATCTACTATGATACACGCTGGTATGAAGCGCCGGCCGCCGAGAAACCCGCATTGAAGAATCAAGCCCAGCGCAATCACGGCCGCGGCGTTGGCGTGCGACGGCTCGATCACTTCAATCTGCTGGCGCAGGATGTCGGCGCGATCCGTGATTTCCTGCCGAAAGCACTCGGCAGCCGCGTGACCGAGCAGATCATGCTGGACAGCGGTAGCGTCGGCGCCTGCTGGTTCACGGTGAACAACAAAACCTACGACGTCGCCTACACGCGCGACCACACCAGCATGCGCGGCCGCTTCCACCACATCACCTATGCCGTCGACAGCCGCGAACAGGTGCTGCAAGCCGCCGACGTATTTCTTGAAAATGGCGTCTACATCGAGACGGGACCGCATAAGCATGCGATCCAGCAGACGTTCTTCTTGTATGTCTATGAACCGGCCGGCAATCGTGTCGAGGTGGCAAGCGCCGGCGCGCGCCTGATCCTGGCGCCGGATTGGCAGACCATCACCTGGACCGAAGCCGAACGCAAAAAAGGTCAGGCGTGGGGGCTGAAGACGATCGAGAGCTTCCACACCTACGGGACACCGCCCGCTTGAATCAGCTAATGATCCGCTCAGCGCGGCGGGCGGCGGCGACGGGCGTTCGGATCCTCGTCGGTTTGCGTCGACCAGCCGCTGGCAGGCGCCACCGGCTGCGGCGTGGCGGCGCGGCCCGGTTGTTTCGCGGGCGGGGGTGGCGCAACGGCCGCAACTGCTTTCGGCAATCCGCACTCCGTCAGCCAGACATCGAACACCGGATGTTCCATGGCGTTAAGGCCGGGACTTTCGGCAAACATCCAGCCTGAGAAAATGCGCTTCTGCGACCCATCGAGCTGATTTTCTTCAACCTGCACGAATGTCGTCGTTTTCGGCGCCTCGGTCGAGGATCGTGAATAGCAAACACGCGGCGTGATCTTCAATGCGCCGAACTTTTGCGTTTCACCAAGCTTGATCTCAAGCCGTTGGATGCGGGCGGTGACTTTATCAAGCGCCGCAAAGACCGCGACCTGATTTTCAATGCGCTGCGCGGCAGCCGGTACTGACAACAGCCACACCAACCCCAAGCCGCCGACGCAACGAGCGACAAGCGGTACAAGCGCTACAGTGCAATGTCGCTGAATCGTCATACCATTCGTGCTCTGTCCGCCTTGCATGGTCCCGTCGAACGCCTAGCACGTCGCGGAGAAACGTGGCTTCCCGATGACCGCCAAATGCAAGACAACGGTCAGCTCGGCCGCCAGGGCTTGTAATCGCCGGTGGCCTTGGGTCGGGTGCCAGCCGCCAGAATCGATCCGGACGGCCGATAGGCATCGGGCGTTCCCGTCATGTTGGCACGGTGCGGTTTTTGCCAAGGTTGCGGGCGATAGTCTTCAGCCACTGGCGGTATGTCCGTCGAATAGTGCATCCAACCGTGCCATTCCGCCGGGATGAACGAGGCTTCCGCGCCGTCGCGATAAATGACCCACCGACGCGGCACACCCAATGGCCCGACGCCCTTGGATTGGACATAGTAGATATTGCCCATCCCGTCCGTACCAACCTTCCGGCCACGCAACCGCGTGTAAAGGCGGTTCGACCAGGTGTTGCCACCCCACCAGCTGAAGATCTCAGACAGAATGCTCATCCGTGCCCCTGAATTCCCATGGCATCGACGTCAAATCGTTGCGCCGCTTATGCCACCACGGTCGACTCCGGTCCAGTGTTGCAGTGGGCGCTGCAAATGCGCCACACTCGACCAAGAAGCACCGCCAAAATATACGCTCTCAGCCGCCACACCGAGTCCAAGTCCGGTTTATCCCCACCCTCACCGCGAGGCCGCCAAGCCGGAAAGTCAGCCAGTCCTTGGAATTCCTGGAACTATTCCCACAGGTTTTACCGGCGCATCCCGTCAATCTCTACATCTAGTATGGTGGTATCCGCCACCCACAAGCCGTCGTGACGAACGGATCGAATCGGCCTAGCTTGAGGTCATCGGCAGCCGAGTGTGTTTATGGCGCCAGAGTGACCATCAGTCGATCGCCCGTTCTTGGGAACATCCCGAAAAGAACGGGCTTTTATACGGCCTTTCGGTCACGCGTTTCGTATAGTTGCAAACGAGTAACACTGGCAGCTCTTGCGTAAGCAAGCGCGATAGCCAAGTGACCGTTGTGTTCGCGTCCCCTGTGCCACTGCGGCAGCCTTGAGGGTTATCAAGCCAAGCGCAGACAGCAATATTCGCGGGCTCGGTTGTGCCTGTCGATTCGTGCCGCGTTCGGCAGTGCCTGACGAGCCCGAGTTCCTGAACCAGAACCCGGGGCTTTTGAAAATGAAGATCACACGGCGCTTTACCGAAGCGGGCAAATCTCCCTACGACAAAATTCCGTTTCGCCGCGCCACGTCCGAGATCAAGAACCCCGACGGCAGCATCGTTTTCCGCTGCGCTGAATTCGGCGTTCCCGAGCACTGGAGCCAGGTCGCGGCCGATATCCTCGCGCAGAAATATTTCCGCAAGGCGGGCGTGCCCAAGGTTCTGCGGAAAGTTGAGGAGCCAAGCATTCCCTCGTGGTTGTGGCGCTCCGTCGCCGACGACAAGGCGATGGCTGATCTGCCGAAGGGCGAGCGCAGCAGCGGCGAGACCGATGGACGCCAGGTTTTCGATCGGCTCGCCGGCACATGGACCTATTGGGGCTGGAAGGGCGGCTATTTCACCACCGAAGAGGACGCGCGCGCATTTTTCGACGAGCATTGCTACATGCTGGCGATGCAGTATGCAGCACCCAACAGCCCGCAGTGGTTCAACACTGGCCTACATTGGGCCTATGGCATCGATGGTCCCGGTCAAGGGCATTCCTACGTCGACTATCGCACCGGTCAGCTGACGCAATCGCAGTCGGCCTACGAGCATCCCCAGCCCCACGCCTGTTTCATCCAGTCGGTTGAAGACGACCTCGTCAACGAGAACGGCATCATGGATCTATGGGTGCGTGAAGCGCGCCTGTTCAAATATGGCTCCGGTACCGGCTCGAACTTCTCGATGCTGCGCGGTGAGGCCGAGCGGCTGTCAGGCGGCGGCAAATCGTCCGGCCTGATGAGCTTCCTCAAGATCGGCGACCGGGCAGCCGGTGCCATCAAGTCGGGCGGCACAACTCGCCGCGCGGCGAAAATGGTAGTCGTCGATGTCGATCATCCCGATATCGAGGCGTATATCGACTGGAAGGTGAAGGAGGAGCAGAAGGTCGCGGCTCTCGTGACCGGCTCTAAGATCTGCCAGAAGCGCCTCAAGGCGATCATGAAGGCATGCGTCAACTGCGAAGCGGATGGCGACGATTGCTTCGATGCGACCAAAAATCCGAAGCTCAAGGCGGCGATCAAGGAAGCACGCCGCGATATGGTGCCGGACAACTATGTCCGCCGCGTCATTCAATTCGCGCAGCAGGGCTACACCGACATCGACTTCGCGACCTACGACACCGACTGGGACAGCGAAGCCTATCTGACCGTCTCCGGCCAGAACTCCAACAACTCCGTCCGCGTGACCGATGAGTTCCTCAACGCCGTCACGGCAGACGGTAACTGGGATCTGACCAGCCGCACGAACAAGAAGGTCATCAAGACACTGAAAGCCAAGGAACTCTGGGAAAAGATCGGCCATGCCGCATGGGCGTCCGCTGATCCAGGCATCCAGTTCCACACGACCATCAATGATTGGCACACCTGCCCGAACTCCGGACCGATCCGCGCATCGAACCCATGCTCGGAGTACATGTTCCTCGACGATACCGCCTGCAATCTGGCGTCGATGAACTTGATGCTGTTCCGCGATGCGTCGAAGCAGTTCGATATCGCCGCCTACGAGCATGCCACGCGTCTGTGGACCATCGTGCTGGAAATCTCGGTGATGATGGCGCAGTTCCCGTCGAAGCAGATCGCGGAATTGAGCTATCGCTATCGCACGATCGGTCTTGGCTTCGCCAACATCGGCGGCGCGCTGATGGCGTCGGGGATCGGCTACGATAGCGCTGAAGGCCGTGCGATCTGCGGCGCGCTGTCGGCGATCATGACCGGCGTATCCTATGCGACGAGCGCCGAAATGGCGCGCGAACTCGGGCCATTCCCAGGATACGCGAACAACGCGGCGGAGATGCTGCGGGTGATCCGCAACCATCGCCGCGCCGCTTACGGTCAAGCTGAGGGCTACGAAAAGCTCTCGATTGCGCCGGTGCCGCTCGATCACAAGTCGTGCCCCGATCAGCGTCTTGTCGAGGCCGCACGCCGCGCCTGGGATCGCGCGATCGAACTTGGCCAGAACCACGGCTACCGGAATGCCCAGGCAACGGTAATCGCGCCGACCGGCACGATCGGCCTGGTGATGGACTGCGATACGACGGGGATCGAGCCGGATTTCGCGCTGGTGAAGTTCAAGAAACTTGCCGGTGGCGGATACTTCAAGATCATCAATCAAGCGGTGCCCGAAGCCTTGCGTTCGCTTGGTTATGGTGAGGCTCAGATCGCCGAGATCGACGCCTATGCTGTCGGGCATGGCACGCTACGCCAGGCGCCCGCAATCAACCACACGACACTGAAGGCAAAGGGTTTTACCGAGGAAGCACTCGACAAGCTCGAAGCCGGTCTGAAGAGCGCCTTTGATATCAAATTCGCCTTCAACAAGTGGGCGCTCGGCGAGGACTTCCTGGTCAAGCAGCTGAAGGTCCCTGTTGAAAAGCTCAACGATCCGGCATTCGAACTGCTGCCGCATCTGGGCTACTCGAAGAAGGATATCGAAGCCGCCAACGAGCACGTTTGCGGGGCGATGACGCTGGAAGGCGCGCCGCACATCAAGGACAAGCACCTCTCGGTGTTCGATTGTGCCAACCCCTGCGGTCGCAAGGGTAAACGCTTCCTGTCCGTCGAGAGCCATATCCACATGATGGCGGCGTCGCAGCCGTTCATCTCGGGCGCGATCTCGAAGACGATCAACATGCCGAACGACGCCAGCGTTGAGGACTGCAAGGCGTCGTACATGTTGTCGTGGAAGCTCGCCTTGAAGGCCAACGCGCTCTATCGCGATGGTTCGAAGCTTTCGCAGCCGTTGAACTCACAGCTGCTGGCGGATGACGAGGACGATACGGAAGACGCCATCAGCACGTTGACGGCGAACAATCCGTCGCATGCACGAGCCGCCGCCGCGGCCGAGCGCATCGTCGAACGGGTCATCGAGCGCGTGCGTGAGCGCGAGAAGATGCCGGGGCGCCGCAAAGGCTACACGCAGAAGGCAACGGTTGGTGGCCACAAGGTGTATCTGCGGACCGGCGAGTACGACAACGGCCAGATCGGCGAAATCTTCATCGACATGCACAAGGAAGGCGCGGCTTTCCGCTCGTTGATGAACAATTTCGCCATCGCGATTTCGCTCGGTCTGCAGTACGGCGTGCCACTGGAAGAGTACGTGGACGCCTTCACGTTCACGCGCTTCGAGCCAGCCGGCATGGTCCAGGGTAATGAGGCGATCAAGAACGCCACCTCGATCCTCGACTACATCTTCCGTGAGTTGGCCGTTTCGTATCTCGGCCGGCATGACCTCGCACACGTCGACCCGCGCGAAATCGTCGGCGAGACGGGGCTCGGGTCGTCGGATGAGGAACTCGAAGAGGGCCAGCGCCCGGCCATGCCGGCGGCGAAGTTCGTCTCGTCCGGTCTGGTGCGTGGGCAGGTACCGCGCATGGCCGTCGTCCGTGGCAACACGGCACTGGCGGCCGACATCGACGCCGACAACGCGGTTTCCGCGATGCATTCGTCGGTCGCGACGGCCTTCAAGAAGCCGGAGTCGACATTGGCGACACCGGCAACCGCTGAATTCGCCGATGTTACCTCGGTCGGCAAGCCAATGATGCAGGCGATCGGGTCGACGTTGACGACGTCGGAGCGCCGCCGCGAAGCCAAGGTGCGCGGCTACGAAGGCGAGGACTGCCGCGAGTGCGGCAACTTCACCCTCGTGCGCAACGGCACCTGCCTCAAGTGCGACACCTGTGGCGGCACCAGCGGCTGTTCTTAAGGGCGGGTTCCAAGGGGTCACCCCTTGGTCGGGGGCGTGGGGGCGGAAAGCCCCCACCCTCTCCCAGCGCACAAAAAAAGCAATCGGAGTAGACGGCCATGGCGTTAGCACTCGCAGTCAATCCCAAGCCAACACTCGGTCCCAAATTGGGCCGCGTGCGCGTGACGCATCTGACGGCATTGGTCCCGATCATCTCGGAGAAGTATGACTTGGCGCCGGACTTGAGCGCACAAGAGGTGCTGGGCGCACTGCGCGGGATTGCCGCCTATTCGGACACGCGCAGCCGTTGGCTGGCGGCGTTTGCCTCGCCGCTCGGCCGCGTCATCGCGAGCCGCGGCGTTGACCTCAATACGGCGTTGACATCGATCGTCGGCATGTTGCCGGCAGCGCGCGCGTGACGCTTGGAACCTTTGGTCACATCATGACAGAGCGCATTGAAATGCTTCGCCGCCGCAAGGCCCAGGATCATACCGTGATGCCAGGCGTGTATCTGCTCGCCGATCATCTTGATGCGGCACTGGCGCTCGCTGAGGACCTGAAAGCGATCGAAATTGAACTGCCGGCCCTGAAGCCCGGCATGCCGATGCGGAGTATTGTCCGCAACAGTCATGATCTCGCGCGCAGTCTGGATCGGGTGCGGGCGCTCGAACTGGCGATGACCGCACGGCTGCTACAGGCACGCAAGCGGGCGGAGGAGTTGAAACGGCACGAGAGCAGCCTGCGATTTGCGATTGCGCTATTCGTTGGCGGGACAGCGCGACTGGAAGATGTCGTTGCGGAACTCGGCGAAGATGCCCGCATCGGGTTTGAGACCGGGCATGCGGCACTGGGCTTTCTGCGCAGCCGTGGCATGATCGCCGCGGATGCCGCTGGGGTGGAAGGGCTGACGCGACTGTCAGTGTCCGAAGGCTATGCTGTCGCCGGCGGCATTCCACTGGGTGCACTGATGGACATGATCGCGCAGTTCCTCGATACGCTCGAATTGCTGTTCGATCTGTTCGGTGGCGACTCGTCGCGCGTCGCGGCCGGCGCGGAAACGGCATCAACGCGTGCCAACCGACCATTCGCCAGCTGACGACGAAGCCGGACTACGGCACCAAGATCTGGCGCACCGATACACCGTCGGCGAGGCGATCAAAACCGGCATTGATATCCTTCAAGCCAATGCGCTCGCTCATCAGCCGATCCACAGGCAAGAGACCCTGCTGATATAGCGCGATGAAGCGCGGGATGTCGCGGGCGGGCACGCACGAGCCGATGTAGCTGCCCTTCAATGTGCGCTCTTCGGCGACGAGGTTGGTGGCCGGCAACTCAAAGCGGTGCGAGGGGTTTGGCAGCGAGCCGGTGACGGTGGTGCCACCCCGACGCGTGACCTTGTAGGCGAGTTCCAGCGCCTTCACCGAACTCGCCATTTCAAACGCATAGTCGACGCCGCCGCCAGTGATCTGCTTGACCTGCTCAACGGCATCGGCGTCACGGGCGTTGACGGTGTGGGTGGCACCAAGCTGGCTCGCAAACTTCAATTTGTCATCGATCATGTCGATCGCCACCACCTGTCGACAGCCCGACATCTTGGCGGCGAGCATCGACATCAGACCAACGCCGCCGAGGCCGACAACGGCGACGCTGGAGCCGGGTTGCACGCGGGCCGTGTTGATAACCGCGCCCGCGCCGGTGACGACGGCGCAGCCAAAGAGGGCGGCTTCTTCGAAGGGCAGACTGCGATCGATCTTGACGACGCTCGATTGCGAGACGACGGCGTGTTCGGCGAAGGCGGAGACGCCGACATGATGATAGACGGGATGGCCGCCGAGACTGAGACGCGTCGCGCCCGAGAGGAGCTGCCCGGCGCCGTTCGCAGCCGCTCCCGGCTCACACAGCGCCGGGCGGCCTTCGGCACAGGGGAGGCAATGCCCGCAGCTCGGCACAAAGACGAGAATGACGTGATCACCGATCTTGAGATCGCGCACGCCGGTGCCCAGTTCCAGCACTTCGCCAGCCGCCTCATGGCCAAGAACCATCGGCATCTGGCGGGGGCGGTCACCATTGATGGTCGAGAGATCGGAATGGCACAGGCCCGCCGCGCGGATGCGGATCAAAACCTCGCCTTCGCCGGGCGGATCGAGGTCCAGCTCTTCGATAATCAGCGGTTTGGACGTGGCGTATGGCCGCGGCTTCTGCATATCGCGGATTACAGCGGCGCGAGTTTTCATGGCAGCGGACCTTGGGTTTCCGTGGCAACGCGAAATCAGGCAACCCTAAACATGGCCGTGGACTTGTCGCAATGGCTTCGCCCGCGCATGATGCCGGTATGCAGCGAGGTCAGCCAAGCATCAAGCCTGTATCGCGCCGCATGGTGGCTCTGAGCCTTGCTGCCGTCGCTGTCACGCACACTAACTCCAGTGTTGCCAGCGAACCAATGCGGATCGCAGCGGCGGCGAGCCTGCGCGGCGCACTCGAACCCATTCTCGCGCGATTTGAGGCGACGCGAACGGACCCAGCCAGGCCCAAGATCAGCATCAGTTACGGATCGTCAGGAAATCACGCCCGCCAGATCGAGCAGGGCGCGCCATTCGCTCTGTTCCTGGCGGCCGATAATGAAAACGCCACGCGACTCGTCAAAGCCGGCCTGACTGAAAACGATGGGATTATCTACGCCGTCGGCCGTCTCGTCCTGATCACATCGCGCGGAAGCAGAGGCGAGAATGGCGGACGCGGACTGCGCCTGGATCAACTGCCGGCCGCAGTTGCAGCCGGACAGATCAAGAAGTTCGCCATCGCCAACCCCGAGCATGCGCCGTACGGGGACCGGGCGCGCGAGGTGCTGACAGGTCTCGGAGTTTGGCACGCCCTGCAGGGTCGCTTGGTCATGGGGGAGAACGTTGCACAGGCGGCGCAGTTCGTGGCCTCGGGCGGCGCCGACGCGGGGCTGGTCGCAGCTTCTCTGATGCAACTTCCAGAACTTGCGGCCAAGGTGACATCGGAACTGATTCCGGCGGAACGCCATACTCCACTGTTGCAACGGGCAGTCATCATGCGATCAGCGCCGGCGTTGGCCGGGCAACTACTGCGCTATCTGCGCGAGCCCGAGGCGCAGCGCATTTTCCGCGACCACGGTTTCGATAGTCCAGACAACTAAGGATCAACAAGAGATGGACTGGACTGCTTTTGGCCTCTCACTCAAATTGGCATTCTGGACGGCGCTGCTGCTGCTGCCGGTCGGGCTGGTTCTGGCGCGTACGCTGGCCTGGCGCCGTTTCCGCGGCAAGGCCACAGTCGAGGCGCTGGTGATGCTGCCGCTGGTGCTGCCACCGACGGTCCTCGGCTATTATTTGCTGGTGGGCCTAGCGCCGGAGACATGGGCGGGGCGGCTATTCGGATGGCTGGCCGGGCAACGCTTTCTGTTTACATTTCCCGCCATCCTGCTGGCATCGATGATCGTCAATCTGCCGTTTGCCGTGCAGCCGATGCAGCGCGCGTTTGAAGCGGTGCCGCGCTCCGTGCGCGAGGCAGCCTGGGTGTCAGGGTTGTCACATTGGCAGACCTTCCGGCAGATTGAACTACCGCTGGCGTGGCCAGGGATTGCGTCGGCGCTGGCGCTGGTGTTCGCACATACGCTCGGCGAGTTTGGCGTGATCCTGCTGGTTGGTGGATCAATTCCCGGTGAGACGCAGACCTTGTCGATCGCCATCTACGATCGAGTGCAGGCTTTTCGCAATGCCGAAGCAGCGATCATGGCGGCGGCGTTGTTGGTATTCTCGTTTGCGACGCTGGCGATCGTGCATCTAACGGCGCGGCGCCCTTCGAGGCCACATGACTGAGCGATCCGATCACGGCCACCACACCGGGTTGAGCGTCCGCCTGCAACAAACGGCGCCAATTCCGCTATCGGCCGCCTTCGACTGCGCGCGCGGCGAATTGCTGGCGCTGGTTGGCCCATCGGGCAGCGGCAAGACGACGATTTTGCGAGCCATTGCAGGTCTGGTGCGCCCCACCGGCGGGCGGATTGTCTGTGATCAGGATCATTGGTTCGACGCCGAAACGGCCGCGTTCGTGGCGCCACAGGCCCGCCGCGTCGGCTTCGTTTTCCAGGATTACGCGCTATTTCCGCATCTCGATGCGCTGGACAATGTCGCGATCGCAGCGCCCGACGTGACGCGGGAAGCTCGCCGCGATGTTGCGCGGGCGACACTGGCGCGGGTCAATCTCAGTGGCCTCGAAAACCGCAAGCCCGATGCGCTCTCGGGCGGGCAACAACAACGTGTGGCATTGGCGCGGGCGCTCGCGCGGCAGCCGCGGGTGCTGCTGCTTGATGAGCCATTCGCGGCGGTCGATCAGATGACGCGGGAACGGTTGAAGCGTGAGCTGGCGCAATTGCGGCGCACGCTTGATATCCCGATTATCCTGGTCACCCACGATCTCGATGAAGCGCTGGCGCTCGGGGACCGGATCGCCGTGCTTTATCGCGGGGATATCCTGCAGGTTGGCAGCGTCGATGATGTCAGGCTAAGGCCCGTGTCAGCGACGGCCGCGCGGCTGATGGGTCAGACAAACGTATTCTCCGGGATCGTCGTGCGGCCGAGCGCGGCGGGACAGGCCGGGCAAATCGCAGGCGGAGCGGACGCGGCGCGCGTCACTCTCGATGTGGCGGAAACAGGAGCGTGGCGCGAGGGCGATCGCGTCACATGGCTGGTGGCGTCCGAACACATCGTTCTGCATCGGCGCGGACGGCCATCCCACGGCGATCGCGAGAACCCGGTTGCCGGGTCAGTCACTGACGTGACGCGGCTCGGCGAACAAACCACGGTGACGGTGCGGTTGCCAAGTCTCGGGCGCGGCGCAGATGGCAGCGGCGTTCTCAACTTTCGCTTACCCACGCACTCGGCACGGCGCAACGAAATGGTGACGGGCGCGGATGTGGTTGTCTCGCTGCTGGCCGAGGGCATTCACCTGATGCCAGCGGAAGATGGGCCTTAAAATCCGCCGCGCACCGCATTCTCGTCGATCGCTTCGCCGGTCGTCATGCGGCGGCCATTGTTGACCAGCGTGCCGGCAACGTCTTCGCTGTTTGGCCGGCTCGCGGCCATACGCATAACCGCCCGATAGCTCGGCTGCACTTCCATGCGGGTGGCGTTGGGCCCGCTGGTCAGGATGCGATGCAGCTTCGGCAGATTATAGGCCGGAACGTAGAAGAAGAGATGATGCTCAAGGTGATAATTGACGAAATAGGGTGCGACCAATGCACGTTCGAGCCAATTGGCGCGCGTCGTGCGGGTGTTGCGCAGCGGATCGCTTGAATCGGGCACGACAGCGTGCTCGGCGATGTTGCGCACGCGGGTTATGACCATGAACCAGGTCAGCATTGGCACCAGCCAGAGTGCGGGATAGGCCCACCATCCGACGGTTGCGGTGAGGACGACGGCAAGTGCCGCATTGAGCGCGGTTTGTGGACCCAGTCGCTGCCAGAAATGTTTGGCACGCGCGGCGAGTGGCAGATCGGCGGGGCCGAGTGCGGCGACCAGTTGGGCTTTGCGCTGCTGATAGCCGGTCTGGCCAGTGATATCGCGCCAGAACTTGCGCTTGTAGCTGGCCGGCGTGATCGGAAACGGCGCGGAAAGGACGAGATCGGGATCATCCTCGGTCTGGGTGTGGGCGTGATGCTGGAGATGATATTTCCGGTAGGCACGCGTCTCGGCGAAGATGGGATAGGCGCAGAGCCACTGCGAAAGCCGCATGTTCAACTGCGCGTCCCTCGCGAAGGCGCCGTGCGCACCGTCGTGCATGAGGATGGCGAGGCCGAGTTGGCGCGAGCCGATCAGCACGACGGCGATGAGATAGGTGAGCGGATTTGGGTATACGGCGATTAGGACGATTGCGGCGATGATCACCGCCCAAGCGTGGCCGATCATCCACAACGCGCGTAGCGTCGAGCGCTCGCGGACAGCCGCCAATTGCGCCGGAGTCAGGAGATCACGCGCCGGAATGCGACGCGACTTGCTGGCGTCGGGCGGATGGCGCGGGGCGGGTAACGTGGCGGCGTCTGGCATGGTGGGAGGATAGGATCAGCGCAATACGGCGGCAAATCAATTCCGGCGGACGGCGGCGGCGAACACCGTTATCGCCACATCAAGAGAACAGAACCTGCCAGGAGGACACCCATTGCAACATTGAAGCGGCGCGCGTTGCCCTGATCGCGCAGCAGTTGCTGGATCGTGGCGCCAAGGCCCAGCCAGAGAAGCCCGCACGGCAGCGCGGCCATGACGAACAGCAGGCCGAAGAGCAGGGCCTGAACAAGCGGATTGGCCGCTGTTGACTGCAAATAGGTGCTGGCGGCGCCGACGGCAACCATCCATCCCTTGGGATTGATCCACTGAAACAGCGCTGCTTCGAGCAGACCGACCGGCTTGGCGGCGGTCGTCGCAGTGGACGGCCCGGACTTGGCAATTTTCCACGCCAGCCAGAGCAGGAACGCAGCGCCGGACCAGTTCAGTGCGTTCAGCAGAAGTGGTTGACTGGTCACAATCTGGCCAAGGCCCATGGCGCTGACAAACAGCAGCGTTCCCATGCCCACGCCCGCGCCAATGACACACGGCAATCCGCGCCAGAAGCCGACCGCCGCTCCGGTGGCCACGATCATGGTATTGCTTGGCCCCGGCGTAATCGCCGCGACGACAGCAAAGACAAAAAACGCGATGGCTTGGTCGAGTGTCATCCAAGTGATCGTGGCCATCGGCTGCGATCAGCCGCGTGTTGTGCCTCAAATTTTCTGATTGAATTCGCCCACGTCCGGGAATCCAGCAAGGCGCTTTTCGATATCGCGGAAGATGGCATTACGGCGCGCTTCCGACACCGGCAGATTTTTTCGGGGAGGGTGGCGCCTGGGCAGTGCAATTGCCGACACCGAGCGCGTTCAGTACACCTCGGCCACGGTCCCCGCCTGGATGGTTTCGAGCGAGGTCAAGGCAGCTGGTATCAGGCAGCGGAGATCGTCGATGTCATTGCTGCCCGCCCGCAGGACGAGAACAGCAATCGTTCCATCCGCGATGGGCTGCTGGTAGCGGACATTGGTATCGGTGGTGACAAGGACGTCGAAACGTCCGGCCATTGCTGCAAGCAGGGCGCCGTTCGAGAGAAATGCCAAACCGGCATAGCGAGCCGTCTCTACGGTTCCAGCGGCCGCAAGGTCATGTCGCAATCGCTCCGGCACACAGGCATCGAGAAGAATGCGGCGGGTCATGCGGCCTTCGGCGTTGAGGCCACGCGCATCGCGGCCAATGCGATGACCGCAAGCGCGTGTTCTCGACGGACACTCGGAAAATCGGCGAGGAATGCGTCAATCGCGTGCCCTCCGGCGATATAGTCGAACAGCGCCTTTACGGGCACGCGTGTTCCGTGGAAGCAGGGCGTACCAGACATGTAGTCGGCCCGTTCGCTGACGAGCGGATCTGGGAGTTTGTATTCATCGGGCATGTCGCGCCTCCTGTCTCACCCAATGTAGCACGGGCAACAAGCCGGGTCACGACAGCCCGATCCACCTCAAATCTTCTGATTAAACTCCCCAACATCGGGAAAGCCGGCCAAGCGCTTTTCGATATCGCGGAAGATGGCATTACGGCGCGCTTCCGAGACCGGGCTTTCGACGACGACGACAAGCTCGGGCTTATTGGACGAGGCGCGCACAAGCCCCCAGGTTCCGTCTTCCAGCGTGAAGCGAACACCGTTGACGGTGACCAGATCGACGATTTTGCTGTCGGCAATGACTTCGCCCGATTTATGCGCGGCGGTGTACTGCGCGATGATCGTGTCGACAATGCCGTACTTTTTTTCGTCGTCACAGTGCGGCGACATGGTCGGCGATTGCCACGTCTTGGGCAATGCGCGCTTCAAGTCGGCCATGCGATTTGCCGGGCGCACGATCGAGCATGTCGCAGACAGCGATCGCCGCGATCAGCCCGTCGTCGTAGCCGCGACCAAGCGGCGGCTGGAAGAAGTAGTGGCCGGACTTCTCGAATCCGGCGAGCGCCTTCTGTTCGAAGGTGTAGCGCTTCATGTAGCTGTGGCCGGTCTTCCAGTAGAGCGTTTTCGCGCCGCGCTCCTTGAGCACGGGATCGGAGGCGAACAAGCCGGTCGACTTCACGTCGGCGATGAAAATCGGATTCTTGTAGACGGCCGACAAATCGCGCGCCAGCATGACGCCGACAGTATCGGCGAAGATCTCGTGGCCCTCGTTGTCGACGACGCCGCAACGATCGCCATCGCCATCGAAGCCTAAGCCCACGTCGGCCTTGTGCTTGGTGACCGCTTCGGCCATGGCGTGCAGCATTTTCATGTCTTCGGGGTTCGGATTATAGCGCGGGAACGTGTGATCGGGCTCGCAGTCGAGTGGGACGACTTCACAGCCCAGCGCTTCAAGAACTTTCGGCGCATAGGGCCCGGCGGTGCCGTTGCCGCAGGCGGCGACGACTTTCAGGCGGCGCTTGAACTTCGGCCGATCGATCAGCGCCTGCATGTAGCGCTCGGCGAGATCGTCGACGAAGATATAACGGCCGCCGGCGGTCGGTTTGTAGGCGCCGGAAAGGACGATTTCCTTGAGACGACTCATCTCGTCGGGGCCGAACGTCATGGGACGCTGCATGCCCATCTTGATGCCGGTCCAGCCGTTGTCGTTGTGGCTGGCGGTGACCATAGCGACGCCTTCCACCTCAAGGGCGAACTGTGCAAAGTAGGCCATCGGTGACATGGCGAGGCCGATGTCGTGAACCTCGCAACCGCCAGCGAGGAGGCCGGTCATAAGGGCCTGCTTCACGCTAGCCGAATACCAGCGGTAGTCGTGGCCAACGACCAGGCGCTTCGGCACGCCGCGTTCGGCGAACAGGGTTGCCATCCCCAGGCCGATGGCATTGAGCCCCATCAGGTTGATCTCCTGCGGAAATAGCCAGCGCGCGTCGTATTCGCGAAAGCCGGTCGGCTTGACGAGCGGGAAACGCTCGAAGTCGGCAGTATTGGGCTTCAGGTCGGCGCGTGGTTTCGGCAGCATCGGGGATCTCGTCTCGTGGGTCCAGGTCACAGGGAAGTCTAACACGCGGTGTGGCGACGTACATTTCGGGCGAATAGCGTTAACGCGCGCCCGGCAATGCCAGAACCGTGGCTGATTTCTGTCGCATGCCGGGAATGGCCGGACAAAGGCTTATTCTTCAAGGATCAACCGTCCGGCACGCATATCGACCCGGTTCAAACGGCCGAGGAACGACATGCCGAGCAACGTTGTGTTGAGCTTGCCCGGTTCCGCGATAGCCGCGGCGACATTGCGCACGACGATGTCGCCGATCGCAACCTTGTCGAGCATCACCGGGGCAACGCGGGCGATGCCGTTGGCGGTCGAAACGCGTTGGGTGTAGTCGCTCTCGCGAGGCTCGATGCCGGCGCGGGCAGCATCCTCGTATTTCAGGGCAACAATCGAGGCACCGGTATCCACCATCAATCCGATAGGTCGGCCATTGATTTCCGCCTCGGCGTAAAAATGGCCGTGCGCGCCAGCCTTGAGCTCGATGGCCCGGCCTTTTGCGCCAGTATCGCCCGAAGCGACGCGGCCATTATTTTTGGCGCCGATCTGGAAGGGCGCGCCATCGGCCGGGATACCGGCGGCTTGACGCGCATAGGACGTGACGGACTTGAAATTCCAAATCGCGACAGCGCCCACCATCAGAACGACGGCAAAACCCGCCAGCTCGGTGACCAAACGCCGGTTTCCGGAAGACATCGCCATCGCAGGCCTCAACTGATCACGGGCTCCGAGGGTTGATCCCCGGCCACGTCACGTGAGCATGCAACTCAGATGCGCAGGGTCAGGAACTCGCCCGAGAACTCATATGACCTGAGCCTGTTTAAGAAACTCATACCGAGCAAGCTGTCTTTCAGGGTACCGGGCTTTGCAACCAGGGCCTCGATATCGTTGAAGCCGATGGAACCAACGGAAATGCGCTTCAAGCGGACATGGGCGGCATAAGTCGTGCCATTCGCGGTTTGAACCGGGACTGTGTATCGCAGCTTCGCCATATCGACGCCGAGCGTCTGGGCGTCGGCGGGCTTGAGAACGACCGTCGACGCGCCGGTGTCGACCAACATCGTGAGGGAGACACTGTTAACCATCGTACGAGCTACAAAGTGACCGTCGGGACGCTTGCGAATACGAACCGCGCGTTCCCCTTCCTGCTGCACGTCGGCCCGAACGATCGATCCCGGTGGTGCCAACTCCCCGACGATCCGATGACCAAGCGCCATCAGCTCGTCGCGAAAGCTATAGCCAGCAACCAAAGATACGGCGAGGACCAGCCAAGTCAGGGCGTCGCGGGCCGCCTGCTGCTTACGGCCGCGATAGCCGCCGAGCAGCGTCGAGCCGATAAAAACGGCCGTCGCGAGGCCAGCAATCGCAATGGCGACATCGGAGGCGTCGAATCCCGCAATCGTATCGCTCTCCCCACGCACCAGCAGGGCAATGCCGGCGACCAGCAGCAGCAAGAGGGCGATCCAGGCTCCCATCATCCCCTCCCCTGCTCAACCCGCGCGCGCCGGTTGGCTTGCCGCAATAGCCGGACGCATCCGGCGAAGCGGCAATTCCGCCATGATTCGACGGCGCTCCGATGGCGAGAATGTGGCCCAATTGGTGATTTCGGCAATAGATCGGCCGCAACCCGAACAGGCACCGAGCCCCGGGTCAAAAATGCAAACCTTGATGCAAGGCGTTTCCATAACGGCGCTTTCGAGTGGAACGAGACCTTGCCAGGATCGCCTGCCATCGGCGAGTTCATTCTACCGGCCAATTTAGGCAACGGCTGGACGAGGTTCAACAGTTTTGACAGATGCCAACAATGGCACGGCGCAAGCAGGGCTCAACGCACGAGTTCGGGAGCCGCGACAATCGTAGCAGGGCGGAGGCGGGCCGGGCGGGGTTGGCGCTGTGCTGACGCGGGTGATGCACTTGGCGACGACCGACTCATTTGACGGTGACGCTCCTGGCCAAGCGGCTGCAATGGCGGCATGGTCTGCAACACCCGCGCCTTGGGTAACCTGACCATTGCCGACGTTCCTTTACGCAGCTCGGACTGCAACTCGAACGAGCCGCCGTGCAACTCGACCAGGCTTTGCACGATCGGCAGACCGAGGCCGGTCCCGCCCTCTGCCGTCTGGTGCGCCAACGAGCCCTGGCCAAACGCCTGCATGACGCGCGGAATTTCGTCCTTGGGGATGCCTGGGCCGGTATCCCTGACAATCAAGGATTGGCCACCATCCCCGGTATTCGCGACGGAAAGTGTGATGCGACCGCCACGCGGCGTGAATTTCAGCGCGTTTGACATGAGGTTGAGGCAAATCTGGCGCAACGCACGCTCGTCGGCCCAGATCGGCTCCAGCTGCGGCGCGAAATCCTGCTCGACGGTGAGGCCCTTGCTTTCGGCGCGCAACTTCAACAGGCGATGGCAATCCTCGACAACATCGGCGAGGTGGATCGGTTCTTCGTTGAGCTCGTAATGCCCTGCCTCGATCCGCGACAGATCGAGGATCTCATTGATGACGTGCAGCAGATGGCGACCGGAGTCGAAGATGTTATTGGAGTACTCCAGATAGCTCCTGTTCTGCATCGGTCCGAGCAGTTCCGTCTTCATCACTTCCGAAAATCCAACAACGGCATTGAGCGGCGTACGCAGTTCATGGCTCATGGTCGCGAGGAACCGCGACTTGGCAACGTTGGCCGCCTCGGCGCGATGGCGCGCCTCGTCAGAGTTGGCTTTGGCCTCCTCCAGCTCGGCGATCAACGCGTCCTTTTCGGCTCGGAACTCCAACATCGCGATGGCGGTTGCGTGCAACTGGCGCTTAGCGAGAAAAATGAAGTAGGCGTGCAGCCCGATGGCCATGAATATCATCGCCAGATAGAATGGGTGCGCCTGCCAGGCGAGCCGAATGCAGAGCGCGATCGTCATCGGTATCGTGCCGACATAGAGCAGGGTCAGCACCGCGGACGCAAATGTCATACGAATGGCCAGCAGCACCACAAGCGCTGCGAAGACGAAGACGTGACTGACGGCATTCGTGGTATCGGCACCGACCAGCGCCATGCCGCCCCAGACAATGCCGTTCATGAACTCGAGACGGATGAACCGCGTGCGCCATTCGGCCACGTCGACGTCGGCGGCTACCAAGCTCTGAAACCGCTTGCAGGCACGCACCATCGGCCACTTGGCGAGGATCAACAGCCCGAACCAGGCGCAGGCCTCGATGATAGGCGCCCAGAACATGGACGCCAGCATGAAGGTACAGGCAAGGAGCGGAATGGCGATCTGCGCATCGAGCTCGTTGCGCGCGAACATCTGCAGCAGTTCGTACTCGAACTCCGGCTTCAGCTGCGAGCCGTTGGTCAAGCGTTCGCGCGCAGCCTTGACGCCATCATTGCGCTCAATGCGGGGCACGCGATCGCCGGGCGCGGGGCGGCGTGGCGTGGCTGCCTCGTCCGAGCCATGCTCGATCCTGCCGGCGTCCAATGTCATGCCGATAGCCATGGGGCCTTTGTCATGCGAACAGTGCGCGCAGCCCCCAGGGTCGAACGCTGCCCCGGGTTGCGAGGCGTTAACAATCGGGTCAAATCCCTAAATTCGGGTTTAACAATCGGCAGAATTCATCCGCCACCCGGGAAAATGATGGCATGGCACGCCGATGGAACCAGCAAAACGGACGCCGCCCTCAATCGGGTGGAATCGCGCGGACACTCGGGTTGCTGATCCTGCTGGCGGGCTTCGCACTGCTCGCACAATGGATCAACCAGCCGGCGAGCGGCCCCGCGCTCAGTGGTATAGCGCAGGTGATCGATGGCGATAGCCTGCGCCTCTCCGGGCGCGAGTTGCGCCTCAAAGGGCTCGATGCGCCGGAGGGACGCCAGAGTTGTCAGCGCGACGGGCGCGACTGGCCCTGCGGCGAGGCCGCAGCCGACCGCTTGCGTGCGCTGACCTTTCGTCGCTCGACCACGTGCGAGGTGGTTGAAACCGATCGCTTCAACCGTGGGCTCGCGTACTGCAAGGCGGAGGGCGAAGATATCAATGCCCGCATGGTCGCTGACGGTATGGCCGTCAGCTTCGGCGACTACAGCCGGGAAGAAGCCGCCGCCCGCGCCGCGAAACGAGGCATATGGAATGGCACATTTGAAAAACCGCAGGACTGGCGGCGACGCAATGGCGTTGGGCGATGACGGCAATCCCGCCAAACTTGCGTAACGGAGATTGCTCCCCTACCAATGCGACTGAGATTGCAGCCAAGCATGAACATCGGAGCGCGACCCATGAAAATTCTCGAGACCAAGCTAGCGCCCAATCCACGCCGTGTGCGCATGTTCCTGGCTGAAAAAGGCATCACGGTTCTCTTCGAAGAGTACGACCTGATGAAGGGAGCGCTGAAGACGCCGGAGTTCACGAAACTGAACAAATTCCAGCGTGTGCCGGTGTTGGTGTTGGATGATGGCACGGCGATCTCGGAGACGGTCGCGATCTGCCGTTACTTCGACGAGCTGCAACCGGCACCAGCCTTATTCGGGACAGGGGCACTTGGTCGCGCGACCGTCGAGATGTGGAACCGGCATATGGAACTGGGCCTTTTGAACGCCGTGGCAAGCACGTTCCGGCATACCCACCCGGCAATGGCGAACCTCGAAGTGCCGCAGGTCAAGGAATGGGGCGAGGCGAACAAGCCAAAGGCGCAAGCGATCCTGACGATGATGGATGCTGAGCTGGCGACGCGCCGGTTCATTGCGGGCGCCGATTTTTCGATCGCCGACATCACAGCTGTCGTGGCCATCGACTTCATGCGGCCGGCGCGGATAACACGGCCCGAGGGGCTCGCAAACCTTGATCGCTGGTATGGCGAGGTTTCGGCACGGCCCAGTGCGAAAGCCTGATCGCCACGGCAAAACGCGGAGGCGCACAGATGAAATTGACGGTCATCGGATGCGGAGATGCTTTTGGTTCGGGCGGGCGGCGGCAGACCGGCTATCTGCTTGAAGCCGGCGACAAGTTGCTGCTGATCGATTGCGGCGCAACGACGGTGATGGGCTTTAATGCACTCGGCCTCGACACCCGGCGCGTGCGATCGATTGTCATCTCGCACTTGCATGGCGATCACTTTGCGGGGCTCATCTGGTGGATGTTGCACGCGATATATGTCGCCAAGCGAACCGAGCCTCTGGAAGTATGGGGACCAGCTGGGATCGAGGCACGCTTCCTGGCGGCGACGGAGATTTTATTCCCAGGCAGCAGCAAGGTCGCGCGCGGTTTCGCGCTGAGCTTTCACGTAATGCACGCGGGTGCTGGGGTAACGATTGAAGGGCTGTCGGTCACCGCGTTCGATGTCAGCCATCCCTCGGGCGCGCCCTCGCATGCGCTGCGATTCGAGCGCGAGGGCAAGACGCTGGCATTCACCGGCGACAGCGAGTGGATCGATGGACTGGTGGACGTTGGGCGCGGCGCTGACCTGTACATCATGGAATGCTACCGCTACGCCGCCGAACCGCGCTATCACATGAGCTGGTCGACCATCGCCACCAAGCTCGATTCTATCAGCGCCAAGCGCATCATGCTGACGCACATGGCCGACGACATGCTGGCGCGGCGCGGCGACATCGCCGAGGCGCGCGTGATCTTCGCCTCGGACGGCCTCGTGGTCGATGTCTGAGAAGGCGCGCCGACAATGTCTCGAGACGCTCGAGGCTGACATCGGCGCCTGTCGATTGTGCCGCGACCAGCCACGCGGCAAACCTTTGCCGCACGAACCACGGCCGGTTGTACGGTTGAGCGCGACCGCGCGGATCGCAGTTTGCGGGCAGGCGCCAGGGACTAGGGTCCATGCTTCAGGGATCCCGTTCACCGACCGATCGGGCGACCGGTTGCGCGACTGGCTCGGTGTGACATCGGAAGAATTTTATGATTCCCGCCGCATGGCCATCGTGCCGATGGGATTTTGCTTTCCCGGCCATGACGCCAAAGGTGGCGACCTTCCGCCGCGACCGGAATGTGCGGCGACATGGCATGCGCGAATTTTCGCGGCCATGCCACAGGTCACATTGATCGTGCTGCTCGGCCAATCGGCCATGCGCTGGCACTTGAGCAATGACTGTCCACCAACCGTGAGCGAGACGGTTGAACGCTGGCAATCCTATCTCGAACGCACGGAACGGCCACGTTGTCTGCCGCTGCCCCATCCATCCTGGCGCAACAATGGCTGGCTGAAGGCACATCCTTGCTTCGAGAAAACCCTCCTGCCGGCGCTAAAAGCTGAGGTCAGGGCTTGCCTTGATGCCAATCCAGGCAGAGCCAGGGTTGCCTCGCGAGCGCCGGCGTCGTAAGGCGCGGGGATGGCAACACTGCGCACGATTGCTGACCTTGCGGGCCACGGCCTTGTCCGATCCGACGACCAGGCAGCGCTCGAGGCCGTGGCCGCGCGCTATGCCGTCGCCGTGACGCCGGAGATGGCGCGCTTGATCGACATCGCCGATCCAGACGATCCGATCGCGCGCCAGTTCGTTCCCGATTCCCGCGAGTTGGTATCAACGCCGAATGAAAGCGCCGACCCGATCGGCGATGCGCGGCACGAGGTGGTCCCGGGTGTCATTCATCGCTATCCCGACCGCGTCCTGCTGAAGCTGACGCACGCTTGTCCGGTCTATTGCCGATTCTGTTTCCGGCGCGAGATGGTCGGGCCCTCGAGCGAGCAGACGTTGACGCCAGCGAAGCTTGACACCGCCCTCAACTACATTGCCACACGTCCGGCCATCCACGAGGTGATTTTGACCGGCGGCGATCCGTTCATTCTGTCGGCGCGGCGAATCAGCCACGTGACGCAACGACTGTCGACCATCGCACATATCCAGGTCATTCGCTGGCATACACGCGTGCCGGTGGTCGATCCGGGCCGAGTGACACCCGAACTCGTCGCCGCGCTGCGAGCGCACGACAAGGCCGCGTTCGTTGCGATCCATGTCAATCATGCCCGCGAATTTTCCGAACCAGCGCGCCGTGCGATCGCGCGGCTGGTGGATAGTGGAATTCCGTTACTCAGCCAAACCGTGCTGTTGAAGGGCATCAACGATGATCCCGAGACGATGGCCGAGCTGCTGCGCGCCTGCGTCGCTAACCGGATCAAACCTTACTATCTCCATCACGCCGACCGTGCGCCCGGCACCAGCCATTTCCGCACGACGATTGCCGAGGGGCAGGCGCTGATGCGAGCGCTGCGCGGCCGCCTCTCAGGACTGGCGCAACCGACCTACGTGCTCGACATCCCCGGCGGCGTCGCAAAAGTACCGATTGGTCCTGGCTATCTCGACAATGATGGCGTCCGCGATCCCGACGGCAACGCGCACAGCTACGTGGATCGCGGTTGAGGCTCGCAAACTCCGCCCGTCAAAAAATCGTCCGCGCGGTGGCCATCAGGCAGAATGCGGCGGCGGCCATGATTGCCGTAAAAGTCAGCACCGTGCCGCCGACACGCAGCGGCATGATGTGCGGCGTCTGCGATAAACCATAGGCATGAATGATACGGCCGGCGAGCAACGCCAATCCGGCGGCGTGCAGGAACAACGCCGGCGTCTTCAAGGACTTCGGCGAGCGCCAACAGCACCAGGGCCAAAGGCACATACTCGGCGAAGTTGGCGTGCACGCGCATGCGGCGTAGCAGTTCCTTGTCGCCACCGTCGCCGATCTCGACCCGCTGGCCACGCCGCACGCCGATGACGCGAAACGACAGGACGAGAAAAAGCACCGCCAGCAGCGCGGCATAGAATGCGGTAATGGGCATCGTTCGCTTTCCTTTTTTGGCTGCAGCAGCGCCGGCGCTTGTGTCAGCAGACTTGTCAGGCCTTTGACGCCTGTCTAGGGTCAAATGGATCACGGAACGAACGCAAAAGCGAGTGTGAATGAGCGAGCAAAAACCCGAACGAACCTATGGCGTGGTGCCGCTCGAGACGATCAAGAGCATGAGCGGGCTCGCGTTCCTCCAGGCCATGGTGGCCGGCCAACTGCCATCGCCGCCGATCGGCCGCATGATGGGCTTCAGCGCGGCTGAATTTTCGCACGGTCAGTCGGTTTTCGAAGTGACGCCGACCACCGAGCACTATAATCCGATCGGCTCGGTGCACGGCGGGCTGGCCGGCGCACTGCTCGACAGCACGATGAGCTGCGCGGTGCAAACGACGCTGCCACAAGGCCAGGGCTACACGACGCTTGAGTATCGGGTGCACCTCGTTCGCGCCATGACCGACCAGACCGGCCCAGTCCGCGCTGAAGGCAAGGTCGTCCATGTCGGGCGGCGGATGGCGACGGCGGAAGGGCGCATTGTCGACGCCAAGGGTACCCTCTACGCCCACGGTACGACGACGTGCATGATCTTCGATATTTGAGCGCGCAGCCTGATGAATCATCGAGTTCCTACGACGACGACGACATCGCCGGCATCCTCGGCGACGTCAAAACCGTGGCGATGGTCGGCGCATCGGCGAACAGCAATCGCCCCAGCTATTTCGTGCTGAAGTATCTGCTGGCCAAGGGTTATCGCGTCATTCCGGTCAATCCAAGCTTGGCGGGACAGGAGTTGCTCGGGCAGTCAGTCGCGGGCTCGCTGGCCGAGATCAACGAACCGGTCGATATGATCGACATCTTCCGGGCGTCGGACGCCGCATTGGACGTCACGCGGCAAGCGATCGGCCTCAAGGACAAGCTGCAACTGAAAGTCATCTGGATGCAGCTGTCGGTGCGCAACGACGAGGCGGCAGCCCTCGCCGAAGCCGCCGGCATCAAAGTCGTCATGAACCGTTGCCCGAAGATCGAGTACGGTCGAACTCTCCGGCGAGATCGGCTGGGCCGGCGTTAACGCCGGTGTCCTATCATCGAAGCGGCCGCTGCTCGGCGCCGGCGTGCAGAACCAGCGGATCACGCCGAAGCGCTGATGTCGCCGCCACCGGTTACGCCGGCCGTGGCGTTCCGTCGGGCGCTCCGAGCCAGCGAGCCGTCGCCATATCCGCCGACACGTCGCGCATCCGGGTCGGCGTGATCACCAGTTCCTCGATCACGGCACGATCAGCGAGCGAGCAGCACAGCAGCACCGCGCGCGCGACGTCTTCCGGCTGAGCCATGCGGGCACGTTCATCGGCGGTCGGCGGGCGCGGCCGGTTGTCGAGGATCGGCGTCGAGACTTCGCCCGGAAAAATCGTCGTCACCCGCAGCCCCTGGTTGCGGAATGTGTTGCGCAGATAGGTCATGAAATTGGCAACGCCAGCTTTGGCCGCGCCATAGGCCGCGCCGCCGAGCAGGCTCGGCCGCAACCCGGCAACCGAGGCAATGGTCACAATCGTGCCGCCACCGCGCGCAAGCATGTCAGGCAACACCGCCTTGCTCAGCAGGTAGACCGCATCAAGATTAACGGCGACAATCGCATTCCAGTCGTCTTCGGCAAGCCATTGCACATTGCGCACCTTGCCGGCACTGCCGGCATTGTTGACGAGGATGTCGACCGGTCCGGCCTTGGTACGCGCCCAATCCATCAATGCGGTGATCGCGACGCTGCTGGTCACGTCGGCGGCACGGGCCGACGCGGCGCCGCCGCGTGTGACGATTTCGGCGGCGACCCGGTCGATCTCCGCTTGCCGCCGGCCGGTCAGAATGACGTGGCACCCCGCGCCGGCCAGCGCCAACGCGGTTTCGCGTCCAATGCCGGTACCGGCGCCGGTGACGAGAGCGACTTTGCCTTTCAGAAGCGACATCGTGATCCCACCTTCAGAAGTTGACCTTGTCGCCGCCTTTGAGTTGCAGCATCTCGCGCGCTTCGGCAGGTGTTGCGATCTCAAGCCCGACGGCTTCGATCATCTGGCGGACGAGCTTGACCTGCTCAGCGTTGGATTTGGCGAGGCGGCCCGGGCCGACCCAGAGCGAGTCTTCAAGCCCGACGCGGACATTGCCGCCCATCGCGATGGCCTGTGCTGCGATCGGCAATTGATTGCGGCCAGCGCCAAGAACGCTCCATTGGTATTGATCGCCGAACAGCCGGTCAGCAGTGCGCTTCATGTGCATGACGTCCTCGGGGTGCGGGCCGATGCCGCCGAGAATGCCGAATACCGATTGGATAAAAAATGGCGGCTTGACCAGACCGCGATCGGCGAAGTGGCGCAGCGTGTAGAGGTGGCCGATGTCGTAACACTCGATCTCAAAGCGCGTGTTGTTCCGGGCGCAGGTCGTCAGGATGTTTTCGATGTCCTTGAAGGTGTTCTTGAAGATGCGGTCGTCGGAGCCGGCGAGATAAGGTTTCTCCCAGTCGAACTTGAAATCCTTCTGCCGCTCCAGCATCGGGAAGAGGCCGAAATTCATCGAACCCATGTTGAGCGACGCAACTTCCGGCTTGTAGTGCGCGCAGGGGACCAGTCGCTCCTCGACCGACATCGTCGGAGCACCTCCCGTCGTGATGTTGAGCACGCAGTTGGAGCGCTGCTTGATGACTTTCAGGAACGGCGCGAAGGCTTCGACCGACTGATCGGGCTTGCCGGTCTTGGGATCACGCGCATGCACGTGGACGAGGGCGGCGCCCGCTTCAGCAGCGCCGACCGCCGCATCGATGATCTCCTCTGGCGTGATCGGCAGATGCGGCGACATGGAAGGCGTATGGATGGCACCCGTGACCGCGCAGGTGATCATCACTTTGCGCTTTTTCTTCAGGACAGTGGCCATGGTTCGCTCCCGGTTCTATGGCTGCTTCCATAAGCCTAGCACGGGCGGCAGGAGATGCTACTCTCGTGACCGCATGGCAGCCCGCACGACTGAAACACGACCGAGAGAAGGGAGTCGACGACATGGATCTGCAGATCAAGGGCCTGAAAGTTCTGGTGACGGCGGGCGCCGGTGGGATCGGCATCGAAATCGCCCGCGCCTTCGTCCGCGAGGGCGCCAAGGTCCATGTCTGCGATGTCGACGACAAGGCGCTGGCGGCGCTGAAAGACACCGACCCGGCCTTGACGTGGAGCCGATGTGATGTCGCAGACCGCGCTGACGTCGCGGCCCTGTTCGAGACAGCGTTGAAAAATCTCGGCGGACTCGACTGCCTGGTCAACAACGCCGGTATTGCCGGCCCGACCGGCAAAGTCGAAGAGATCAACCCGGAGGACTGGGACCGCTGTATCGCCGTCGACTTGACCAGTCAGTTCAATTGCGCGCGCCTCGCCATCCCACATCTCAAGAATTCGAAGAACGCCAGCATCATGAACCTGTCGTCACAGGCCGGCAAGCATGGTTTTCCCCTGCGCTCGCCCTATGCGGCAGCGAAGTGGGGTGTGATCGGCTTTACGAAGTCAATCGCCATCGAGCTTGGACCATTCGGCATTCGCGTCAACGCCTTGCTACCGGGCCTCGTGGCCGGCGATCGCATCCGGCGCGTCATCGAGGCGAAGGCGCAGCAACGCGGTCTCGCCTTCAAGGAGCAAGAGCAAATTATGTTCTCCTCGACCTCGATTAAGGACTACGTGACGCCGCAGCAGCTCGCCGACATGGTGGTGTTCGCGGCAAGCCCACGCACGAAAACAATTTCCGGACAGGCGATCTCGGTCTGCGGCGATACCAACATGCTCGGGTGAAGCAAGGCAACTGAGCCTTGACGACCCGTCGCCCAATCAAGCCTGCTTCGAACCAGCGAGCATGCCTGCGGGCCTCGCGGCCGTCACGTATGGACGGCACGATTACGGCAGCGACCGCGCGACACGAAAGCCGAGGCTGCCAAACGAATCCACTGTTTCCCTCTCCCCATGCGTCTTCATGCATGGGGAGAGGGTCAGTGTGAGGGGCAGCGACGAGTCCGCACATGGCCAATCCCTCAAGAACGTTGTGGCGTCGATCTTTCTGTCGGTCGCCCCTCACCCTGACCCTCTCCCCGCCGAAGGGCAGGGAGAGGGAATGCGGCGCGCCATCCGTCAAGCGACCGCGCGATGCGGAATGCTCTAGCGTGGCTTTCGCTCCGATTTGGCCAAAGGTAACACTTACGGTTTGCTGGGGGTGCGCCAGGACTGTGCGCGGCTTTCCCGAACCACGTCGATGATGTCGGCCGTCTTGGCCTTCGTTTTGACAGCGGGAACGTCGAGTGGTGAGCCCTTGGCCTCACGCTTTCGCAACACGAAAGTCTCTCCGCCACGCCGCTTGATGATCACGTCTTCCTTGCGCGCGCGATCGAGAACCTCTGCGAGTTTCTTGCGCGCTTCAGTGAATGTATAGCTCTTCATGACCGTTCCTCACCGTAGAGCGCAACACCGGCGCGTGTTGCCATCTTTCGCATCTGTGCGTCGAGCGTAAGCAAGGGGGCTCTGGCCTCTATGGCACACCGCACGACATACGCGTCATAGGCGTAGGTTTTTTCATGCACGGCCAATTGTATTGCGGCACCTACGTCAATGTCGCGTAACGCGACCTGGATAGCTTGGAATGAGCGCCATATCGCTGTCGCTTCGTCGGACGTGACCTTGCGGCGCTTGACGAGACTCGAAACGGCATTGCCCAACTCATACGGCAGCGTCGCCGATGCTAGCAGTTCGACACTGGACGTGGATGCCAGCAGAGACGCCCGTTCCGGCTCATCCAGAAGCACAGCCAACACGGCACTCGTATCAATGACGATTTCCATCTGTACATATGTACATTGCGCTATTGAGTGCGTCAATGAACGTCGAGACAGCACCATCAGCCCGTCAGTCCACCCTCACGGCAGTGACCGCGCGACACGGAAGCCGCGACTGCCAAACGAATCTTCTGTTTCCCTCTCCCCATTCGTCTTCACGCATGGGGAGAGGGTTAGGGTGAGGGGCAGCGACCAGTCCGAACATGGCCAATCCGTCAAGAACGTTGTGGCGTCGATCTTTCTGTCGGTCGCCCCTCTCCCTGACCCTCTCCCCGTTGAAGGACGGGGAGAGGGAATACCGCGCGCCATCAGTCAAGTGACCGCGCGACACGGAAGCCGAGAGACATACCAAATTGGTTTGTGGTGTCCCTATTTCGGGTGCCAGTTCACGGCGCTGCCGTTGGGGCAGCTGTTGCTGCGATTTTTGTATGTTGGAATGACTTTGTCGGGGGGCAGAATGAGCATTCCCAGTAATTTAGCACCATCCCAATCTCCCACTTTGCTCACAGAGTGAGGAGTTTGCACCCGGTTTGGCAGGAAGCCGCCACACCTGGCCGCGCCAGTTGTAGCGAATGTTGCCATCCGCCAGCGCCTCGACGAGTTGAGCGTCGGTCACTCCAGTAGTACTACCCGACGACACGGAGTTCGGCTGGCCCGCGCAGCGGTGGGACAGAAGGAAAGCACGCCATCCTGCCGTTGTGTATCCCCGTCTTGCCAGGGCGCCCATCGCTGGTCATCTGGCAATCATCGCCGGTCGCAGGCACGTACGTGGGCGTTGTGTTCGCTGGGTGCCACCATGTATAGTTCCCAGACTTCGGGTTCACCTTCGGCTGCCAACCCTCACCTATAGGGCGCGGACCTGCAAATGCCCCGATACATCCCCCTTGCCGTTTCACGGTTTATAGCGGCAAAACCGATCTGCGCCTTTGAAGACGTAGACGCCGGACTTTCCGACTTGCGTTGTGCAGGGCTCTGCAGTGACCCTCTCCGCCGTCGCCGGCACGTACGTGGGTGTTATGTTCGTTGGGTGCCACCATGTGCAGTTCCCAGACTTCGGGTTCACCTTCGGCTGCCAACCCTCACCTATAGGGCGCGGACCTGCCATCCGGTAGTCGGAGTGTTCGTCCCTGGCGAAGTGGACGGAGAAACCGCTGCCGGTGCGATGCGCGTCCGCTCCGCATCCGCATTGCCCTGTCTGATCTCAGCCAGCAACCGGCGCGCCTCGTCGCCGAAGAAGGTGTCACCGTAGCGCCTGATGAAGTTCTCAAGCGTCGCCTCGTTCTTGGAGTCGCGCACATCCGGCCACGCCGCCTGCGCTTCGGCAAACAGAGTCGTCACAACTGGTGCAGGCGCAGGCAACGGTGCTGCTACGGGCGGCGCCACGACCACCGGCGGCGATACCGCCGCCACCCACGCCAGAAACACTCGCCGCGACAGGCCGTGCAGCGCCCACGGCTGCTGCTTGTTGTCGGTTGCCGTCGCCACCGCCTCGCGCACGTTCTGGAACAGATCGAGGTTGCTGAACCCGGGCTTGACGAGTTCCGCCGCCAGCGCTTTCGCATAGGGCCCGCCGCCCTGGCCGACATCCGACGCCGTGCGGCCGAACTGTGTCGCGAACCCAACCACCATCCCATCCGGCGTCGGGATCGGCGCAAGACCTTTGGTCGCCGCCTTCTCCGGCAGCAGCAGCTCGTTGCGGCAGGCGTCGAACACCACGAAGTGCACCGCGCGCGGCGCCCGCTCCTGCAGGATCTTCAGAATGTCATCGAGTCGCACGGACGCATCCCAAAATCCGGCATCGGCCGGGTCGGTCGCGTCGACGGGGATTACGTAGTTGACGTTGCTGCCCTGCTCGGCCGCGCCATGGCCGGAGTAGTAGAGGAAGCCGATGGCGCCGGGCCCCGCCGCCGCCAGCCGCCCGGCATAGGCGCGCACCGCGCCGAGCAGTTGGCCGCGCTATTGGTCCTTGAGCGGCGTCTGCTTTTCGAACCCAATCTTCGCCAGCGCCTTGCCGACGAGATCGATGTCGTTGTGCGGATTGTCCAGCGCGCCGACGGCTTTGTCATAAGCGCGATTGCCAATCAGCAGCGCGTGCCGGTCCTGCGCCACCCCCGGCGTGAACAAATCCCACAATCAAAATCGCCAGCAAAATCCGCTGCAACACAACGCCAGCCCCTTCCAATCCCTTGGAAGAATAGCCGATGCTCCGGGAGCGTCAAAGGGGCAAATGCCGTCGGGCGATTGTATTGACTCGTCATCCAACACAAACCCCGTCATGGCCGCGGAGGCGGCCACCCAAGCAAGCTTAAATGATGCACTGCTTCGCGAGTACACAAGGTCTGCAATCACAGCGCTCTGGATGTTGGTCGACTATCCGCCGAGGTTGGCTTGGATGGCCGCCTCCATCGCGTGAGCATCGCTCCGCGATGACGCGGCCAGGACGGTATGGATGGCAAGCCTAGTACCAAGCCAAGCCTGGTACCAAGCATTAAAGGGGGAAC
>CAVQOB010000014.1:0-206672 GCA_963714325.1 uncultured Alphaproteobacteria bacterium
TGTTGGGTGACGTTATGTGGCTGATGCGGCCGAAGGCCGTGCGCGGACGGGCCACGCTCTGCTTCCCCCGCCACATAATATTCCGTGCCTCTGGCGCAGACGCGGGATCCTCCTGCGTCGCACCGCAAGAGGGGTACAATGCTCGATTTCTATTTTTCGTATCGCGGGGTGCTCAAGCGCCTACGCAGTGGGGCGCTCGGCGCCGAGATGGATCGCATCGCGGGGGACCTGCACTCGCAGGGGTACAAGCCTGCGTCCGCCAAGCTCTATCTGAGCCGGCTTGCCCGGTTCAGCCATTTTGCTGACAAGCGCTGCGGCGCAGAGCCGATCAGAGCTGCCATCGTCGATCGGTACCTGCGCACGCTCGGTGCCGGCTCTCCGCGGATCGCCGCAATGACTGCGCTGCAGCATGCTCGGCGAGTGGCGCCCGACCGTTTCGTTCCGGCGGCGGCCAGTGTCGCCGACGATCCCGATGCTGCCCTTTTGGCCTCGTTCTCGGAGTATCTGACCAAGGTGCGCGGTCTTGAGCCGAAGTCCCGCGATGGCTCTCTGCTTGGTGCGCGGCGCTTTCTGCAATGGTTCCGCATTCGACACGCCGGCCAAGACCTCAGGACGTTGACGGCGCAGCATGTCATTGCCGCCGTCGAGCACCAGCTATCGCTGTCCGCGGCGTCCAGCACGCGCACGGCGGCGACGTCTCACATCCGGACGTTTCTGCGCTTTCTGCATTGGAGCGACCATCACCTTCGGGATCTTGCACCCGTCGTTCCAAGAACACCCCACTGGCGGCTGGCCCATTTGCCGCCGCGGCTTTCCTGGACAGAGGTCCGCCGCGCCATCGACGCGATCGGAGCGGCAACTCCGATCGACGTTCGCGATCGAGCCGTCCTTCTCCTGCTCGCCACGACAGGCATTCGCAACGGCGAGCTGCGCGCTCTTCAACTCCAGGATATCGACTGGCGGGCCGGCGAAGTCTTTATCCGACGCACGAAGGGCAAGCGCGACCGGGTGGCGCCGCTCATCGAGGAGACCGGCGCTGCGCTTGCCGACTACATCCTGAGGGCGAGACCGAAGGTAGGTAGTGGGTATCTGTTTCTGACGTTCACCGCACCCATAACGCCGGTCAAGCACGCGTCGCCCGTGTCGCGGATCGTGCGGAAGCGTTTGCGGTGCAGCGGGATCGAGCTTGGTCGCGGCGGTGGTGCCCATCTTCTGCGCCACAGTCTGGCGACTGAGCTTGTCGAGCAACGAAGACCGATCAACGAGATCGCCGATCTACTCGGGCATCGCAGCATCGACACGACGGCACTCTACGTGAAGGTCGCGATCTCGCAGCTCGCCGACGTCGCGCTTCCCTTTCCGGGAGGCGCCGCGTGACCTTCGCCACCTTTCTCAGCCAGAAGATCGAGCGCTACATCGAGCTGCGCCGGTCCCTCGGCTACGCCTTCGACAAGCAAGCGGGGACGTTGCGCGCATTCGCGCATCACGTCGAACGATCCCGGCTCGATGGGCCCGCCACTCGGACGCTGGCGCAGGATTTCGTGCTGTCGTTCCGCGGCGCCGCCAACAGTCGCGCCGTTCGTCACGGCGTGCTCCGCCGGTTCTACGAGTACCTCGCCCTCTACGACGCCCGAACCGAGGTCTTGGAGCGCAAAGCGTTCCATAGGTCGAGGGCGATTCCGCCGCCGCGCATCGTGAGCGATGCCGAGCTGGCGTCGCTCATCGACGCATGCAGGCACCTTTCGGCAGGGCTGCCTCTCGTCGGTCGCACGATGGCGACGTTGATCGGGCTACTCGCGAGCACGGGGTTGCGATCGGGTGAAGCGGTCAGGTTGGATCGTGGTGATGTCGATCTCACCCGTGGGGTCATTCTCATCCGCAAGACCAAGTTTCGTAAGGATCGCCTGGTTCCTGTTCACCCAACGGCACTGGCCGCTCTGCGCCGATACGCCCGCGAACGCGACGCGGCATTTCCCGCGCCAGTGGACGCGGGCTTCTTTCTCAGCTCGCGAGGCTGTCGTCTCTCGGCGGCCGGCTTGCAATGCAACTTCGTAAAGGCCCGCAAGCACGCCGGTCTTGACGATGGCAAGCCTCTGCGACCGCACGATCTCAGGCATCGGTTCGCGGTGACCAGACTCAGGCTCTGGCACGAGCAGCGGGCGGACGTCCAAGCGCTGCTGCCGCTGCTCGCCACATATCTCGGCCACGCCAGCTACAGCGACACGGCGTACTACCTGACCAGTTCATCAGATCTCCTTGCTGTCGCGGCCGAACGCGCCTTCTCCGACGGAGGCGCAGCATGAGCGAGCAACTTTGTCTGGCGCCACTCCTGGAGTCGTACTTCCGTCGGCGGCTGGTCAAGCAGCGCAACGCCACGCCTGCGACCATGGCTAGCTATCGCGATGCCTTGCGCATGCTGATCCTCTTTGCCGCCGCCCGAATGCGCAAAGAGCCGGCGAAGCTGGTGCTTGAGGAACTCGATCGGGATCTCGTTCTCGCCTTTCTGGACGAGCTCGAGGAGAAGCGGAACAACTCCGTCGCAACACGCAACCACCGGCTTGCCGCCATTCGATCCTTCTTCCATCACGTCGCAGCGGATGATCCCGCCGCCTTCGGCATCGCTCAACGCGTTCTGGCAATCCCCACCAAGAGGGCTCACATCGAAGTCACGCACCACCTCACCAACGCCGAGGTCGAGGCCATCGCCGCAGCCCCTGATCAGACGACACGCCGTGGTCGGCGCGATCGGGCTCTTCTGCTCTTCCTGGCGAGAACCGGTGCTCGCGTGTCCGAAGCGATCGGCGTCAACGCGAGCGACCTCCACTTGCAGCGAGGGCGCCCGCAGGTGTTGCTTCACGGCAAGGGGCGCCGAGATCGTGTCGTTCCCATTCCTCGGGATCTGGTGCGATCGCTGACGGAACTATTGAAGGAACGCGGGCTCGCTCATCACGAGCCGCAGCCGATCTTCGTTGGTGCCCACGGCGAGTGCCTGACGCGCTTCGGAGCGACGCACGTCGTGCGGCGAGCTGTAGCCCGAGCAAAATCGGCAGCGCCGAGCTTGGACGGCAAGCCGATATCACCGCACATCTTCCGGCATTCTCTCGCCATGAAGCTCCTCCGGTCAGGCGTCGATCTCCTGACGATCCAGGCCTGGCTCGGCCACGCCCAGGTCGCCACAACCCACCGCTACGCCGCTGCGGACGTCGAGATGATGCGTCGCGGACTCGTGAAGGCGGGCGTCTCTCGAAACCGAGGCGCCCGCTTCCAACCGAAAGACGCTGTCCTGAAACTGCTGGAGAGCATCTGAGATTATGTGGCGGGGGAAGCAGAGCGTGGCCCGTCCGCGCACGGCCTTCGGCCGCATCCGCCACATAACGTCACCCGACACATAAGAACGGATCGTACTTCAGGGTCTGCTCGACCAACACGCTGAGCCCATTAATGCCGGCGCGAAAGTCGACCGGATCACGACACAGATACACCGCGATGTCGCCTGCCACCCCAGGCTCGACCGAGCGCGCCGGGTTCTGCCGCCTCCGACCCGTGCTCATGTCCCCTCCACCGCTGCTCAAACAACAGCGATGATCGCAGACGCCCGATCACCTCAACAGATGCGGTTGTTTGCGCGCTTACGTAGCAGTAGGCCGCGTTCTTGCCGCCGGCGAAGGCCGAGGCGATGCCGGAGACCGCGTGCAGGCCGGCGAGCGGGCGAGCATCGGCCAGCGCGCTGCAGGCCGCACTGCCGCCGCCGTAGCTGTAGGCGCCGACGTCGGAGCGGTTGGTGATGTTGCCCTTCGCGTCGTAGCCGATAGTGACGACGCCGGTTTGCGGCTGGCCGCCGGGGATGCCGCCGGTCGTCGCCGTCTCGACGCGGACGACGCGATTGAGCGTGTCGTACTGGAAGTACTCCGACTGCGCCTTCAGCGTATCGCCGCGGAAGGTCAGGTTGCCGAGCACGTCGAAGCTATAGTTCAGGGTCTGGATCGCAACCGCGCTGGCGGTGGCACTCTGGATGCCGGTGATGTGGCCCGAGGCGGCGTCAAAGAAGCGCTGCGTCTCGATGCCGTTGCCGAGGCGGGAATGCGTGACATTACCGCGTGCGTCAAAGTTCAGGCGCTGGAAGTACAGCGCGCCTGACGTGGCGTCGGTGATCGAGGCGACGCCGCCGGTCGAATCGTAGTTGGATTTGACCATCAGGCCGGACGCATAGCGCACGACCGAGGGACGCGAGAGGGCGTCATAGGTGGTCGATTGCCAGAACGACTGCGCGCCGATCTGCTCGGTGACGAGCGACGGCCGGCCAAGGGAATCGTAGCTGGTGGTGGCGCCATAGCCTGAGGATTGCGCCGATGTGACCTTGCCAATGGCGCTGATGCCCGCGTCATAGGTCCAGGAGGCGGTGCCAGCGGCCGGATTGGCAGCGTTGGCATCATCGATGCGGGTCAACGGACGGCCGAGGATATCGAAGGTCGTGCGCGTCACCTGCCCCTTGGCATTGGTCTGCTCGACGATCTGGCCGAGCGCGTTGGCGCGGTAGGTCCACGTGCCCTTGTCAGGGTCGGTGGAACGCTATGCTCGTGCATTGATCAGGAATGAGTTGACTTCTGTGATTCGCCCGTTTCCGGATCACAGACGGACCATGCCCTTTCAATCCCATCCCAATACTGAGTACCATTCACAACAATCTCTAGATACTTGACTTTACAATTTTCTACGTGCGCCCAAAAATTTGCACCGGCATCGAGTCCGTCCATATCAAACTGGCTATAATTCCCTTGAGCCAAATCTACTGCCCCATCGAAGGTTAATTCGCCTTCGTGCACGACATAGGTGAACCGACCAGCGCCAGTGTTTCTGCGCGATGAAACTCTGAATTGGTTGGAATTTGGAAACCCCCAGTGCTTGTATCGAACGTGGATACGCCTGAACAAATCACGCTCAAGCGGTGTCAGTTTATTTGTCATTGTGGCACTCGAACAACTCGGCTGGCGGTCCCAATCCTGACCGAGCCATCAATTACTCGCCCGCCTGAAAGCTGCACAAGGAATCCATTGACTCTGAGGACATTGCCGATGTCAGGAAGTCTACCTGCAGCGCCCACCACTATCTGCCCCGCCGCCAACGCCTTGTTCGCTGCACTCTCTATGGCACCGAAGGCTGCCGCCTGATTGCCACCGAACGACGCCAACAGATCATCCATCTGATGCCGGGCGTTGCCAAAGATATGATTGAGCTTGTTAACATCACACGTACTATGCACCCACACGGCCGGCGCATTGTCGTTGTCGGCGCCTGAGACGAAGAACGTCTCGAACTCGTCAACGGTCAGATTGTAGGCTGTCAGCGGGGCGCGGGCAACGGTCTTGCCCACGACTTCGGCTTCATGGCCGGTCTCCGTTATCAGCCAGGCGCCCACCTCAACGTGCTGCACCTCGACAAAACGGCCCGTAGCAATGGTGCCGCGCAGCGTCGGGCCGTTGGCGACCAAATGCGCATCGGCGCTGACGTGGCTGACGAAGTAAGGATGCAGCCGGTTCGAGACGATCGTCTGGAGTTGCCCCGTTGCAGGGTCGCGAAATACACCCACTACCAGCTGTGTACACTGCGAGAATTCAGTCGCTCAAGCACATCTTATTGAACCAATCACTCCAACCGCCCATCCCATGTGCCAGAGTTATAGCCCGGTGGCGGCCTGTTTTGGGTTCGATCAATTCTTATGCAACCTAGGATTTCCTCGGTTTGGTCGTCACAGAACAAAAAATATCTATGCTTTTCAGTAAGAAAGGTGAACATGTACACATCCGCTCCAACAGGGATTGAGCACAATTTTTCTATTGTTTCGACGGCGCACATCGGATTGAGACCGGACTCCGCTGCGATCTTGGCCTTGAATTGAATTATTGCAGCAACATCATTGGCGGGCCCTGACCTAGCTAGGTCAGATGTCACGACGACATCGCCGAGCCTCACGTGTTCCCGCAATTCCTCGGTAGAGGCCAATCGCTTTTGCGCTAACGATAGCAATTCGAGAGCTTTTTCAGAGGTCATCGTCTGTGAACCCTAGCGCCAGAGCGGAATCCCCACATCAACACTTCATTTTCGTTACCCCAACTATTTGGTGACCACTCCCAACGCCAAGTTGCTCCAGCCGGAGGCCCACCAACTGGAAAACTCAACAGGACACCTCCCGGTCCGTTTCGTCCAGCAAACCACTCAGCTGTAGCGCGATTGTAAACTCTAAGATGTGTAAGGGCTATCCGCCGCCAAATTAAGTTCGTTATGTTGCTCTGGAGTGACCTTTCCATTGATATTACCGGGAACAACGTCACCGTTCAACGCTGCTTCCAGCGCCGGATGTTTGGAATGCACCCCGCGCCAAACGCGGCCTTCATCTCTGTCCTCTGTCGTCTGGCCAGCCGGCTGTGCACCGCCGCCGCCGAACCAATCGAATAACTTAACGCCTAGTGCAAATACGACTGTGAGGCCATTACCCGCTCTTGGGCGTGCAGCCTCGAAATTATACAAACTCGCAAACGCGGCTGTGACCGCCGCTTCGGCGCACTTGCCGCCGGAGATGACAGCGCCAGCGCAACCGGCCGCTCCTGAGATCAGCGCGCGGGCGAGCTTGAACTCGGCGATCCCGTCGCCGTATTCGCCGACGAAGCCGCTTTCGCCAGCAACATAGCCACCGAGCGCACCAGCAGCACTTCCAGCGAAGCCTTGCAGGAACGTCCCACCCTGCGCCACTGACAGCGCGCCGCCGATCACACCATGCACGCCCGCTTTGATCAATGCGCCAGCGAAGCCATAGGCGTCGACCAGCCCGTTAAGCGTCGAACTGACCGCGCTGAAGGCGCCGGTACTGACGAACGCAAACGCGAAGGCTTTCAGGCTGGCGGCCAAACTGCCGCCCGCCGCTGCCGTCAGTGCGCCGGTTATGGCCGCACAGGCAAGCTGTCCGACTCCCGGTAGCGCACACCCGACGATGTTGATGATCGCCCTGAAAATCGGGTTCTGCAGGATCTTCTTCACCGCCGCGCCGATGGCGCGGAAAGCGCTGCCGAGTGCTTTACCGATGCTCTTGAACAGTTTCGAGAAGAAGAATCCGCTCGGATCGGTGAACGACAGCGGGTTGTTCAGCACGTAGCTGTAGCGGTTCCAGCTCTGCAGGTTGCCGGTCTCCTGCACGAACGGATCAGCCGACAGGAAGCGGCCGATCTCAGGATCGTAGACGCGGCCATTCATGTGCACGAGGCCGACGGGATCGATCATCTCATGGCCGGTAAACCCGCGCGTGGTGGTGGCGGTGGTGTCGAACGCGGCAATGGCGCCGTCGGTCATCGTCAGCCACGAGACCTCGCGCCGCTTACCCCAGCTGTCGAAGCTCATCCGCTGCACCACCTGGCCTGACGCATTGGTGATGGTGTCGACCGAGCCGAGGTGATCGCGATGCAGATACTGCGTCACCGATGCCGCGCCCGCTGGTGTGGTGGGCGTGGTGACGACCGCGAAGTCGCCGATATAAGTCTTCATCTCGCTGCCGCCGCCCGGCCGGGTGATGACCTCGGTGGCGCCGCCGCCCGCGTAAACCGTCGTCGTGATCCCGGCCGGCGTGATGTCGACGCGCTTGAAGCGGCTGCGGTCGGGGCCGTAGTCGAACGAGACGGCGCGCGCGCCACGCGTTACCGAGGCGACCATGTCATAGGCGGTCCAGGTGACGGTGCGCCCGTCGCCGGCCAGCAGGTTGCCGTTCTGGTCGTAGCAGTAAGCCGCGTTCTTGCCGCCAGCGAACGCCGAGGCGATGCCGGAGACCGCGTGCAGGCCAGCCAGCGGGCGAGCGCCAGCCAGCGCACTGCAGGCCGCACTGCCGCCGCCGTAGCTGTAGGCGCCGACGTCGGAGCGATTGGTGATGTTGCCCTTCGCGTCATAGCCTGTCGTGACGACGCCGGTTTGCGGCGCGCCGCCGGGGATGCCGCCGGTCGTCGCCGTCTCGACGCGGACGACGCGATTGAGCGTGTCGTACTGGAAGTACTCCGACTGCGATTTGAGGGTGTCGCCGCGGAAGGTCAGGTTGCCGAGCACGTCGAAGGTATAGTTCAGGTTCTGGATCGCAACCGCGCTGGCGGTGGCACTCTGGATGCCGGTGATGTGGCCCGAGGCGGCGTCAAAGAAGCGCTGCGTCTCGATGCCGTTGCCGAGGCGGGAATGCGTGACGTTGCCGCGCGCGTCGAAGTTCAGGCGCTGGAAGTACAGCGCGCCTGACGTGGCGTCGGTGATGGAGGCGACGCTGCCGGTCGCATCGTGATCAAACCGCTTTGGGCTTCACTCCGACCGGCGTGGTCCGCAACTCGTGCTCAAATCTCCGCTGCCACTCATCGAGAATATTGTAGAATTCATCGCTCGGCATCCAGATCTCTGACACGCAACGATCTTTTTCGGTGGCTTCGTTCTTGCAGGCAATGACACGGACGCGATCTCCGATGTCGAACTGATAAATATTACTCCCATCGTCGAACGCTTCATCGCCATCGGGTTGCCAGTTTATGCAATAATTTCCGAGAATTGTAGAAATTTCATCACCCGACATATTCAAGTTCTCTTTAAAGAGTCGAGTGATGCCGTATTCTGCCTCGAGAAACACATCAACGAGCATTGATGCATTCAATACCTCGGAAAAAGAAGCTACATGCTTCCCTCGTCTAAGAAGCCGTTGTTGGAGATGCCAAAGCGGAAATCCCAAGGTCGTTGAATCGGGTGTTCTGTATCCATATTCCTTGCTGGCGACGTGCACAATAAGCGTGCCAAGTGCTTCTGGACGCTGAGCGGCATAAATCTCCGTAATTTCTGTTTCGATGGCGAAGCGAGTCGCATTCCCCACTATCATAATTCATCCTTTGATCCCGAAGATTTTTTTGATTGCCGGTGGTATGTGGTTCAACGCTATCGGGTTGTTACCCGCAGTCGAACCATTCCAGTGAGTTTGTCCGTTGCGTGGTCCCGAAAAGCGGTGCAGTGTTCCGTCTTTGTCCATTGACCACTGGACTCCTTTTTTGTCGCGGATAGCCGAGTTATAGAGTTCCTCAACATCGGGCGGCTCTGGGCTATTCGAATTTTGATGATGCTTCTGGTTATGCGTCAATGTTGGACGATCGCCGTCCGGGACCGACATCAGCCAGTCTTCCGCCCAACTCCCCGCTGCTCCTCCTAAAGCGCGGCCAGCCCAGGCGCCACCTGTGACCAAATATGGCCCGGCCACCGCGCAAGCGCCGCCAGTCACGATGCCGCACAAGGTGGCCAACCCGCCACCCGCAGCGGCCCCACCGTAGCCGCCCCCTATGGAACCGACGAGTCGCCCACGATCTCCATTATACAAACTCGCAAACGCTGCTGTGACCGCCGCTTCCGCACATTTGCCGCCGGAGATGACGGCGCCGGCGCAACCGGCTGCGCCCGAAATCAGCGCGCGGCCGAGGCTGTTACCAGCGTCGCCATCGCCATAGCTGCCGACGAAACCACTTTCGCCAGCAACATAGCCGCCGAGGGCTCCAGCCGCACTACCAGCAAACCCTTGCAGGAAGCTGCCGCCTTGCGCGACGCTGAGTGCCCCGCCAACAACGCCGTGGATGCCGGCTTTGAGGATGGCACCACCAACACCTGACAGGGCGTTTGTAAATCCTCCGACGAACTTGAACGCCCCCATACTCACGAACGCGAACGCTGCCGCTTTCAGGCTATCGGCCAAACTCCCGCCTGCCGCCGCCGTCAATGCGCCGGTTATGGCCGCACAGGCCAGCTGGCCGACTCCCGGTAGCGCACACCCGACGATGTTGATGATCGCCCGGAAAATCGGGTTCTGCAGGATTTTCTTCACCGCTGCACCGATGGCGCGGAAGGCGCTGCCGAGCGCCTTGCCGATCGATTTGAACAGTTTCGAGAAGAAGAAACCAGAGGGATCGGTGAACGACAGCGGGTTGTTCAGCACGTAGCTGTAGCGGTTCCAGCTCTGCAGGTTGCCGGTCTCCTGCACGAACGGATCAGCCGACAGGAAGCGGCCGATCTCAGGATCGTAGACGCGGCCATTCATGTGCACGAGGCCGACGGGATCGATCATCTCATGGCCGGTAAACCCGCGCGTGGTGGTGGCGGTGGTGTCGAACGCGGCAATGGCGCCGTCGGTCATCGTCAGCCACGAGACCTCGCGCCGCTTGCCCCAGCTGTCGAAGCTCATGCGCTGCACCACCTGGCCGGCTGCATTGGTGATGGTGTCGCGCGCTCCGATCGTCCGACCCCGGCCATCGTGCCGGGGGAGGGCGTGAATCGGCAGCGCCAGAAAAGTGCCAAGGTGATCGCGGTGCAGATACTGCGTCACGGATGTGGGATTGGCGCCGCCGGTCGTGGTGACAACCACGAAATCGCCGATATAGTGCTTGTATTCGGTCTTCGCGCCCGCGCGCGTGATGACCGCTTGGAACGCGCTGCCGAGTTATCAGGGCGCTTTGTGTTTTTCGGCTTCCGCCTTCAATAGTGCGACGAGTTCACGCGCAGCGCGCCTCACAATGTAGGAAGGATGATCAATTTTCGTCTCCGCGAGCGCCCATGAGGGTCGACCGGACACATCGAGCATGGTGACATCCGCCCCGAGCGTGATCAAGAACTTGGCCATATGGACATGGGCCGGCCCGCCCGGACCGAGCTCCATGATTGCGGTATTACCTTGGCCGTTGCGCTTATTGACGTCGGCGCCATTATTCACCAACCGGCTCACAGCTTCGAAGATTGCATTGCTTGCAGCAATATCAATAGGCAGGTTGCCATTCCGGTCCATGCCATTCGGATCTGCCCCCGCCTTGATCAGTTCTGATAACAAGACCCAATCGTAACGGCAGTCAGGAAAGAACATCCTTGTCAGAGGCGACGCCCTTACGCCTTCCAAAGGTAGATCTGGCGTCCACCCATTCTGGATGCGCCGCTGAAGTTCTACTAGCCGACCTCGGCAGATGACTTCTTCCATCGGTGCAAACTTAAAGTAGAGCTTTTCTGCCGTAGTGGGCGCGTAGCAGCCCACGATGACTCCGACGATGAAGAGCGAAAGATAAACGAGTGTTCCGTAGCCCATCCGATCAGCGCCCGTAATACCGTCGAAACGTCGTTACTTCATGTACGAACACCCTTCTGAACGGAAGCTCGCCAATACTGCCTGTCGAGGTCGTTCCAGTTGCCAACCCCGAACCAGTAACGACGGCCACATGGCCTGATGCTCCTCTGAAGACACCTGTCTTGTTGGCAGCTATTCCTGCGCGGCTCGTCGAAGCGCCGATATCACCGGGTTGCGGATTGTCAACGATCACCCAACCTTCAATGTTATTCAAGGGATTAGCCCAGGATCCTGCACTAATCGGACCTCCACTGGTTGGCCATCCGCGAGAAGGAGCCGATATGCCAACATCCCGGAGTACATCGTACACAAAAAGATTGCACTTGTCAGAGCCAGGGCCATGCGCGCCCTTGCTGGCACTTTGAGCCCAATCCTCGCTACCGTCATAAGATTTTGCCGTCTCTGCAATTTGCCGACGCCTCGTCTCTGCAATGGTTTCCCCATTATACAAACTCGCGAACGCTGCCGTAACGGCGGCTTCTGCACACTTCCCGCCGGAGATGACGGCACCCGCGCAACCGGCAGCGCCTGAGATCAGTGCGCGGGCGAGGATGTTACCCGAGTCGCCATCGCCATACTGGCCGACGAAGCCGCTTTCGCCAGCAACATAGCCACCGAGCGCGCCCGCAGCACTGCCGGCGAAGCCTTGCAGGAAGCTGCCGCCTTGCGCGACGCTGAGTGCCCCGCCAACAACGCCGTGGATGCCGGCTTTGAGGATGGCACCACCGACGCCTGACAGGGCGTTTGTGAATCCTCCGACGAACTTGAACGCCCCCATACTCACGAAAGCGAACGCTGCGGCTTTCAGGCTATCGGCGAGTGACCCGCCTGCCGCGGCCGTCAGTGCACCGGTTATGGCCGCACAGGCCAGCTGTCCGACACCCGGCAACGCACACCCGACGATGTTGATGATCGCCCTGAAAATCGGGTTCTGCAGGATTTTCTTCACCGCTGCACCGATGGCGCGGAAGGCGCTGCCGAGCGCCTTGCCGATCGATTTGAACAGTTTCGAGAAGAAGAAACCAGAGGGATCGGTGAACGACAGCGGGTTGTTCAGCACGTAGCTGTAGCGGTTCCAGCTCTGCAGGTTGCCGGTCTCCTGCACGAACGGATCAGCCGACAGGAAGCGGCCGATCTCAGGATCGTAGACGCGGCCATTCATGTGCACGAGGCCGACGGGATCGATCATCTCATGGCCGGTAAACCCGCGCGTGGTGGTGGCGGTGGTGTCGAACGCGGCAATGGCGCCGTCGGTCATCGTCAGCCACGAGACCTCGCGCCGCTTACCCCAGCTGTCGAAGCTCATCCGCTGCACCACCTGGCCTGACGCATTGGTGATGGTGTCGACCGAGCCGAGGTGATCGCGATGCAGATACTGCGTCACCGATGCCGCGCCCGCTGGTGTGGTGGGCGTGGTGACGACCGCGAAGTCGCCGATATAAGTCTTCATCTCGCTGCCGCCGCCCGGCCGGGTGATGACCTCGGTGGCGCCGCCGCCCGCGTAAACCGTCGTCGTGATCCCGGCCGGCGTGATGTCGACGCGCTTGAAGCGGCTGCGGTCGGGGCCGTAGTCGAACGAGACGGCGCGCGCGCCACGCGTTACCGAGGCGACCATGTCATAGGCGGTCCAGGTGACGGTGCGCCCGTCGCCGGCCAGCAGGTTGCCGTTCTGGTCGTAGCAGTAAGCCGCGTTCTTGCCGCCAGCGAACGCCGAGGCGATGCCGGAGACGGCGTGCAGGCCAGCCAGCGGGCGGGCGTCGGCCAGCGCACTGCAGGCCGCACTGCCGCCGCCGTAGCTGTAGGCGCCGACGTCGGAGCGATTGGTGATGTTGCCCTTCGCGTCATAGCCTGTCGTGACGACGCCGGTTTGCGGCGTGCCGCCGGGGATGCCGCCGGTCGTCGCCGTCTCGACGCGGACGACGCGATTGAGCGTGTCGTACTGGAAGTACTCCGACTGCGATTTGAGGGTGTCGCCACGGAAGGTCAGATTGCCGAGCACATCGAAGGTATAGTTCAGGGTCTGGATCGCAACCGCGCCGGCGGTGGCACTCTGGATGCCGGTGATGTGGCCGGAGGCGGCGTCGAAGAAGCGCTGCGTCTCGACGCCGTTGCCGAGGCGCGAGTGCGTGACATTACCGCGTGCGTCAAAGTTCAGGCGCTGGAAGTACAGCGCGCGGAACGCATCAGAGTCCGCGCAGGATTGTTATCCAGGCCGATCGCAAGATCGCATCATGACTTGCGCAATATGATCGTCGCCTCGGCGACACGGGCATCGATTATACGTCGGAGGCCCTTAAGGCTGTAAAATCGCGCGTAGGCTCGCGACAAATTCCAAGTGATCTCCAATGCTGCGCCACCCAGACCAGGGATTTGCCGATTTGGCAGTGCCCAAAGTGATAAATCGACCTGATCGAATAGATTGTCCAGTTGAAGAGACTCTGACGAATAGTCAGGCAGCAACCAATATTTTCTGGGCCGTGCCGTTTCGCACGCCAAAGCGATCGTCAGTGTGTCAGTCCGCAAGAATCCGACACAGGCGTCGATCCAGGTGGGCCGTGGATACCACCGGCGAAGCGACGACTTCGGCACCGGGAAACATGTGTATCCCTGGCTGCCCAGGCTTTCGCGGAAGTGCCGTTCGACGATGCCGGCACGGGTCGTGAACCCCATGCGCTCGTCAGGATAGCGATTGGCTTCTTCAGCGAACGCCGACCATCGCCGGTTCCAAGCGTAGTCTAGCAACCCAGGTTTAACAATTGCTAATGTTCGATGGACGCAATCATGGTACAGTGCATATGGGTGCTCCATCCCACCAGGAAACAGCTGCCGCATGCGGCTGGGATAAGGGTATACGACTTTAGAGAATGGCAGCATGTCTGGATCTGCTCCCCGCAATTTGGATCGGCACTCCCTGGCATAAGCGTCTCTGTATTCGTTGACCAATGTCGTGAATTCCTGCTCGGCCGCAAAACCGAGGCCCCAATAGCGGTTTTGGCAGCCGACGAAATCACTCAGTACGGGCTGCAGAAGATCATGCATGGCAGCGATTTCGGGAGCGAACAACTCCGCCAAATGTTCTGGCCTGTAGGGTGGTAGTAGCTCGTCTGCATCATTCTTCGGCATTGCATCCTGATCCATGAGCTGCAAAAAATACCCGATCGTTGCACTCGATCACCTTCATCTTTTTTCTTGGAGTTCCGCCTACGACGTCGAATTCGCCAACTTGGTATCCTCCTCCAGCGCAACCCCTTGGGCCAACGAATAAGCAGGCCTTTCAAACATGTGCATCACCGGCCCACAGGTGCCGGGCGCGGCAGGCTGGCACCTCCGCCTCGACTGGCCGCGTAGCCACCGACAATCGTTGCGACAAATCCCGTAGCCACGGTTAGCGCGACTTGCCCAGGGTTATCCAAAGTCCAACCAATCGCCCCGCCACCCAGCGGACTAAAGCTATAGCGGGCGCCAAGATATGCGAAGGGACCTTGGGACGGCACACCCGTTATGGTCCCAATATCAGCCGCTGCATCACCGATCCTATAGCCGCTCGCAGCACTGTAGGTTTTGAGCTGGCGTGACCCATCATCGTTGCCATCGAATGGTTTGACTTCGTAGATAGTTTCCGATGCTTGACGGAGTAAGTCGATAAAACCCCAACTGCCATCTGGGTAGCGAACGGTCACAGTGCCAAGCCAGGGGCTACTCTTGTCGTTGCTTTGAAGATGTCTCAGAAGCGTGATCTCTGCGTCCTTCCCAAGGAATGCCTTGGCAAGTGCGTGGTTTCCTTGGTCACTATTCCACAAACTCGCGAACGCAGCCGTGACTGCTGCTTGCGCGCACTTGCCGCCGGTGATCAGCGCCCCAGCACATCCTGCTGCGCCGGATACAAGCGCACGCGCCAGAATGTTGCCTGCATCGCCGTCGCCGTAGCGACCGACGAAACCACTTTCACCCGCGATGTAGCCACCGAGGGCTCCAGCAGCACTACCAGCAAAGCCTTGCAGGAAGCTGCCGCCTTGCGCCACCGACAGCGCGCCGCCGATGATGCCATGAATCCCGGCCTTGATTATTACCCCGCCCAAGCCCTGCGCGGCAACGGAATTGAGGAACGGCCCGACCGCCTTGAAGATACCCATACTCACGAACGCGAACGCTGCGGCTTTCAGGCTATCGGCCAAACTCCCACCCGCCGCGGCTGACAGTGCGCCGGTTATGGCCGCGCAGGCCAGCTGGCCGACCCCCGGTAGCGCACACCCGACGATGTTGATGATCGCCCTAAAAATCGGGTTCTGCAGGATCTTCTTCACCGCCGCGCCGATGGCGCGGAACAGGCTGCCGAGTGCGCGGCCGATGCTCTTGAACAGTTTCGAGAAGAAGAAGCCCGATGGATCGGTGAACGACAGCGGGTTGTTCAGGACATACGAATACCGGTTCCAGCTCTGCAGGTTGCCGGTCTCCTGCACGAACGGATCAGCCGACAGGAAGCGGCCGATCTCGGGGTCGTACACCCGCCCATTCATGTGCACGAGGCCGACGGGGTCGATCATTTCATGCCCGGTAAAGCCGCGCGTCGTCGTCGCCGATGTGTCGAACGCGGCAATCGCGCCGTCGGTCATCGTCAGCCACGAGACCTCACGCCGCTTGCCCCAGCTGTCGAAACTCATCCGCTGCACCACCTGGCCGGCGGCATTGGTGATGGTGTCGACCGAGCCCAAGTGATCGCGATGCAGATACTGCGTCACCGACGCCGAGCCCGGTGTTGTGGTGGGCGTGGTCACCACCGCGAAGTCGCCGATGGTCGTCTTCATCTCGCTGCTGCCGCCGGGACGGGTGATGACCTCGGTCGACCCGCCGCCCGCGTAAACCGTCGTCGTGATGCCGGCCGGCGTGATGTCGACGCGCTTGAAGCGGGCGCGATCCGGGCCGTAGTCGAACGAGACGGCGCGCGCGCCACGCGTCACCGAGGCGACCATGTCATAGGCGGTCCAGGTGACGGTGCGCCCGTCGCCGGCCAGCAGGTTGCCGTTGAGATCGTAGCAGTAGCTGGCGTTCTTGCCGCCGGCGAAGGCCGAGGCGATGCCGGAAACCGCGTGCAGGCCGGCCAGCGGGCGAGCGTCGGCCAGCGCGCTGCAGGCCGCACTGCCGCCGCCGTAGCTGTAGGCGCCGACATCGGAGCGGTTGCAGACCGCTGCCGAGCGAGGCAGATCAACCCAGAACGCGTTGCATAGAAAGTTGCGCAAGAAGGTTCTGTCGGACCGAACGTTGGCTCACGCCAACCCGATCAATCCGAACGATGCCGTCCCCGATGCATGATCCAGCTTAGCATCTGACCAGCGTTGAATAGTCAGGAATCGCAACCCAGCAGTCGCGATTCAGTGCATCGACGTGGCGAACATCGAGAATAGCTTCGATCTCGAAATCGGCGTCATCCTGATACAGAATCACTTTATCACCCCGTGAGAAATTTAACGTTGCGACCTGTGCCTCAAGATCCCTGCCATTGTATAGAAGAATGAAGCAGGCGCCATCCGATGTCCTTGAGTTAAAGTCAGCGTAGACTCGAAGCATGTCGGGATCACCTAGCGACGCGATGCGGGTTTAGCACTGGCGCAAATACTTTGCTTATTGCTTCGAAAGTCCCTGGAGGTGGCGGGTTCGGAACATTTACTGTACCATGGTACGATCCAGCACCGGGCGTTGGCCAATTTACTGTTACTCCAGGAATTGCTCGGAGCATATCTATCGTCGTAACACTGATGTATTTGTGAGGCCACCCACCGCCCCGAGCAAGCTCATCTACCGAGATTCCGGGAAACGTTTGAACAGAGAAGCCAGAACCGTTTACGGTGAGGCGAGTGCCTGCTTCGAGGGTGTTCTCCGCAGCCAATCCCGCTCTTACGACGTAATGCTGACCACCACACTGCTGCGGCTTATCCGAACAATAGTCCCCTGCCGGCGTTGATCCGAAGATCTCGCTCATTGCGACCAGAACCGCGGCTATTGGGCCGCCTATAGCCGCTCCCGCCGCTTTGACGGCAACTCGGGCTGCCGAAGCCTCAAAATTATACAAATGCGCGAAGCCGGCTGTCAGGGCGGCTTCCGCGCACTTGCCGCCAGTGATGACCGCGCCGGCACAACCGGCTGCACCGGAGATCAGCGCACGGGCGAGGATGTTACCCGAGTCGCCGTCGCCGTATTGACCGACGAGCGTGCTCTCTCCGGCAAAAAAACCACCGAGCGCACCAGCAGCACTTCCAGCGAAGCCTTGCAGGAATGTCCCGCCCTGCGCTACCGACAACGCGCCACCGATGACGCCGTGCACCGCCGCCTTCACTACGGCATCGCCGACGCTCGAAATCGTGCCGAGCATCTCGCCGACCGCCGGCCAGATGTAGGACTGCACGAACGCGAATGCCGCCGCTTTCAACGCATCCGCCAAGCTCCCGCCCGCCGCGAGCGTGATCGCGCGAGACGCCAGCGCGCAGCCGGCAACGCGGCGCACGCCGAATCAAACCAAAATGAGCCGCCAGGCTATGGATCGGAGCTTGCCGATTCTGTTTCAACGCGATTTGCGTACACAAGTAATCCTTCTCGCTGACTATTGTCGTCAAAAACGACAAATACCCGCCAACCCGGGAACCGAGCTTCAAGAAGTTCCTGTATCGCCCTGACAGCAACTTCAACCGGAAAATTCTTACTTATCACGCAAATTTTCTGATCACATCCGCCCCAATCATCGTCTACGATCCAATAGTCACCGATTTCTGCTAGAGGCGCATCTTTGCTGTAGTCAGCACTTTGACCATACTGGGCAAGTATGGTCCCAAGCGTGCCATAAAGTTCATTCCAAGTTTTCTCTCTCGAAGTCATTTGCAACCCTCAGATTAGTCGCGCCCCCTCTTTGCCCAAGCGGGTAGATTGTTGAACCATTGAGTAACGCCTCGTATGTAGACTTTTCGATTGAATGCACCGAGTTCTGGATTGGTATTGACTGCTCTAATGAGCCCTTTCGCCTGATCGCCCGTCATCTGGCTCGGATCAATCTTTGAACCCCAAATGTTGTTCCCGTCGAGCCAACTTCGTACAAAGGGAGTAAGTTGTTTGTTGTAAGCGGGGTGTCCGTCACCAAAGTTGTGCCCCCTGACTGCAAGTCTACCACCTCCGTTGGCAACAGTGTCATCAAACACGGACAGGGCAGCGGATGAAAAGGTTCCTATGCTTCGTACTGTTTCATTCGTAATCATATGATGGCCAGGGCCTGTGAGCGGTCGACTGCCCCCAGCTTCCTCAAACAACGACAACTCATCCGAAATGCTGGCGAGTGCACTCACCCCACCAAACTTATTATAAAGGTTCGCGAACGCGGCTGTCGTTGCGGCTTCGGCGCACTTGCCGCCGGTCACCACCGCTGCCGCGCAACCAGCACCAGCAACGATCAAAGTGTGCGCAAGCGTATCGCCTGTGACGACGTCGGCTGCGAAGCCACCGAGGGCGCTAACCGCGCTTGACGCGAACCCTTGAAAGAACGTGCCGCCTTGCGCCACCGACAGCGCGCCGCCGATGACGCCGTGGATGCCGGCTTTGAGCAGTGCACCACCAACACCTGACAGGGCGTTTGTGAATCCTCCGACGAACTTGAAGACACCCATACTCACGAACGCAAACGCTGCCGCCTTCAGGCTATCGGCCAAACTCCCGCCCGCCGCCGCGGACAATGCGCCGGTTATGGCCGCGCAGGCCAACTGGCCGACCCCCGGTAGCGCACACCCGACGATGTTGATGATCGCCCGGAAAATCGGGTTCTGCAAAATCTTCTTCACCGCCGCGCCGATGGCGCGGAACAGGCTGCCGAGTGCGCGGCCAATGCTCTTGAACAGTTTCGAGAAGAAGAAGCCCGATGGATCGGTGAACGACAGCGGGTTGTTCAGCACGTAGCTGTAGCGGTTCCAGCTCTGCAGGTTGCCGGTCTCCTGCACGAACGGATCAGCCGACAGGAAGCGGCCAATCTCCGGGTCGTAGACGCGGCCATTCATGTGCACGAGGCCGACCGGATCGATCATTTCATGGCCGGTAAACCCGCGCGTCGTCGTCGCGGTGGTGTCGAACGCGGCGATGGCGCCGTCGGTCATCGTCAGCCACGAGACCTCGCGTCAAACTCTATCGCAGACCACGGCGCCACACTGTCCCACTGTATAGATAATCCAGTTTAAAGTGGGTCAATTTGCCGTCTGACTGCATTGCAGATCGTTGCTAATAATAGAAATGATTGCTCTGGTTTTTTTATTCACTAAATCAAGTGATAGCCCAGTGATTCTAATGATAACGCCTGACTTGAGTTCATCGGTCGAAACAACTATGTTGCTCAATGAAAATCTAAAATCCGCCAAACAAGAATTGGGAACTTCAATCAACCGACCGACAAAACGGAGTTGGATATCAGGATTAAGGAAGTATGCGGCATCTGCATTTGGAACGTCATACGTGCAGCGTGGCGCCGACGCTTGGACACCAACACGGATCGCTTCACGCCCGTGTTGGTCCGAAAACACCAAATCGGCTGATCTAGGAGCGCACCAAGGGTCCATTTTTGCATATGCACAAGTAAATGGATTGAACAGTATTGCAAACGCCGTAACAAGATATCGTATCATGGTTGTCTCCCATTCAAGTGATACAAGCGGTAACTCCTCGACCAATCGCCCACAAACGCCTGATAACTTGGTCGCCCCGATTGAACTCGGAAACTGTGGTATGCATTGGCTGTCGCGTGATCCCCGGCACTGGCTTCGATATTTATCCAATGCATGTGGCCTCGCGCGGCAATGTTCGGGTTGCCCGGAAAGTCGTAGGACACCCAACCGAATCGCAACCCCCGTTCCTGATTGCCGACCACAATGCCGTCATAAGAATACTTTCCCTTGCTTTCCGATATTTCAACACCAAGTTCAGGGATGAATTTATTCGATGTCGCCTCATCTGGATAATTGCTTCGACCGAGGTTCACCATTTCCGCCAACGCTGATGACCAAGCAGCATTGATACTGTCAAATTGGCGTTCCGAGTTCGGAGTTTTCATTAATCGGCCGGATTCTCCACCAAAGCGAAGTATCCCCTCTTGATTATACAAATGCGCGAAGCCGGCTGTCAGGGCGGCTTCCGCGCACTTGCCGCCAGTGATGACCGCGCCGCCGCATCCAGCAGCTGCGGCGATCAGCGTGCGCGCCAGTCTACCACCGAATTCGCCGGTGCCCGCGGCGCCGAACAGCGACTCGCCCGCAAACCCACCCAACGCCCCGATCGCATTGGCCGCAAAGCCTTGCAGGAACGTCCCGCCTTGAGCAACGCTCAACGCTCCGCCGACTACACCATGCACGCCGGCCTTCAGGAGCGCAAATCCCGCCTGCCCCGCAAAGGGTTTGAGGAATGCCCCGACCTGATCCCACACGCCCGCACTGACAAACGCAAACGCTGCCGCTTTCAGGCTATCGGCCAAACTGCCGCCTGCCGCGGCCGTCAGTGCGCCGGTTATGGCCGCACAGGCCAGCTGTCCGACACCCGGCAACGCACACCCGACGATGTTGATGATCGCCCTGAAAATCGGGTTCTGCAGGATTTTCTTCACCGCTGCACCGATGGCGCGGAAGGCGCTGCCGAGCGCCTTGCCGATCGATTTGAACAGTTTCGAGAAGAAGAAACCAGAGGGATCGGTGAACGACAGCGGGTTGTTCAGCACGTAGCTGTAGCGGTTCCAGCTCTGCAGGTTGCCGGTCTCCTGCACGAACGGATCAGCGGAGAGGAAGCGGCCGATCTCAGGATCGTAGACGCGGCCATTCATGTGCACGAGGCCGACGGGATCGATCATCTCATGGCCGGTAAACCCGCGCGTGGTGGTGGCGGTGGTGTCGAACGCGGCAATGGCGCCGTCGGTCATCGTCAGCCACGAGACCTCGCGCCGCTTGCCCCAGCTGTCGAAGCTCATGCGCTGCACCACCTGGCCGGCTGCATTGGTGATGGTGTCGACCGAGCCGAGGTGATCGCGATGCAGATACTGCGTCACCGACGCCCCGCCCGCTGGTGTGGTGGGCGTGGTGACGACCGCGAAGTCGCCGATGTATGTCTTCATCTCGCTGCCGCCACCGGGACGGGTGATGACCTCGGTGGCGCCGCCGCCCGCGTAAACCGTCGTCGTGATCCCGGCCGGCGTGATGTCGACGCGCTTGAAGCGGCTGCGGTCGGGGCCGTAGTCGAACGAGACGGCGCGCGCGCCACGCGTCACCGAGGCGACCATGTCGCTTGGTGGGCTGCAATGGCTTTACGTCTTGACCAAATAAGAGGGTCGGACGCTCTGGCACCACTTGTTGCTACGCAATGAAGCGCCTTAATTTTTCTGTCAGCTCCAAATCAGCTGCTCGGGTAAAAGCGACCAGTCTTTGATTCGCCCCTGAAACGGCGTTCATCGACTGCGTTTCCCAGCCAACGAACTGACCACGCATCCAGTCTCTGCACTCCCGCCATGCCTTCGGAGATTGTTTGTCGTGAAAATATGCAGCACGAAGTATGAGCCATAGCCAGGGAACCCTGTCCGTAACCCAGGGGGACCAATTGGCATCATGAAAGCAGCTCCAATGCAGACACCGCCTCATTTTTTCCTCAATATGCAGACGGAAGTCGTCAGAGAATTGTTGCAGTGTTCTCAATTGATACCGTTGTCCAGAATTGATAAATTCACTGGTCTGGGAGCCAATTCCGATCAACAATTCTCCCCTCAGAAGTTCTGCCCTGAGGCTCGAAGTATCCCACCCTATTGAGACCGTAGGCCCCATTCCCAAAATTTTATTTATCGTTTCTTGAAGATCGTCGAAGATCACTAATGCATGACAGCGGACGCCAAAAACTTGGGGGCCATTGAGGTCGAAAAAACTCTCGTTCAGGAACAATGTCTGCCGAATTCCAGGAGCGCCATTGCGATTTGCCAGTACGATGACACCCCGTTCCGATGGCGCGAGTTCCCAACCGGACTGAGTTGCAATTTCACGAAGATGTTCCGTTAGCGAATTCATTGTCGTTTCCAATAGTGTCTTCGTCAGTCACTGCCTCTTACGTACGGTCGCCCCCGTAGGACATCATTGATGATCAGTGTAGTCGAACGTCTGCCAAGTGGGGCGGCGCGTTCGTAAGTTGCAAGATATGTTCCCTGGATCTGCGAACTGGGCACTCGGAAGCTTCCATCGGCGTTTAGGCCAATATTTAGTTGGCCAGCTATGCCTCGAGCGTTTTCTCCAACAAATCGTCCTTTTCCTTCCGTCAGTTCTCCGAACCCACGGTATTGATTCGTCCTCAGGTCGCCATCGCCAATTTTTGCTTCGCCAAAGATGACCTTCTGACTGGTCCGATCCAGATATACACCATCGATACGAATCCGAACTCCAGAATCGGTAACAAAGGTTGCCTCTTTAGCTATCGCTTGCCAACCAAAGCCCGCAAACTCTGCAGTCATGCGGGCATATCCAACGGCCGCGTATCGTGCGAGCGCCGCACCGCCACGATCTCCATTATACAAACTCGCAAACGCGGCTGTGACCGCCGCTTCGGCGCACTTGCCGCCGGAGATGACAGCGCCAGCGCAACCGGCCGCTCCTGAGATCAGCGCGCGGGCGAGCTTGAACTCGGCGATCCCGTCGCCGTATTCGCCGACGAAGCCGCTTTCGCCAGCAACATAGCCACCGAGCGCACCAGCAGCACTTCCAGCGAAGCCTTGCAGGAACGTCCCACCCTGCGCCACTGACAGCGCGCCGCCGATCACACCATGCACGCCCGCTTTGATCAATGCGCCAGCGAAGCCATAGGCGTCGACCAGCCCGTTAAGCGTCGAACTGACCGCGCTGAAGGCGCCGGTACTGACGAACGCAAACGCGAAGGCTTTCAGGCTGGCGGCCAAACTGCCGCCCGCCGCTGCCGTCAGTGCGCCGGTTATGGCCGCACAGGCAAGCTGTCCGACTCCCGGTAGCGCACACCCGACGATGTTGATGATCGCCCTGAAAATCGGGTTCTGCAGGATCTTCTTCACCGCCGCGCCGATGGCGCGGAAAGCGCTGCCGAGTGCTTTACCGATGCTCTTGAACAGTTTCGAGAAGAAGAATCCGCTCGGATCGGTGAACGACAGCGGGTTGTTCAGCACGTAGCTGTAGCGGTTCCAGCTCTGCAGGTTGCCGGTCTCCTGCACGAACGGATCAGCCGACAGGAAGCGGCCGATCTCAGGATCGTAGACGCGGCCATTCATGTGCACGAGGCCGACGGGATCGATCATCTCATGGCCGGTAAACCCGCGCGTGGTGGTGGCGGTGGTGTCGAACGCGGCAATGGCGCCGTCGGTCATCGTCAGCCACGAGACCTCGCGCCGCTTACCCCAGCTGTCGAAGCTCATCCGCTGCACCACCTGGCCTGACGCATTGGTGATGGTGTCGACCGAGCCGAGGTGATCGCGATGCAGATACTGCGTCACCGATGCCGCGCCCGCTGGTGTGGTGGGCGTGGTGACGACCGCGAAGTCGCCGATATAAGTCTTCATCTCGCTGCCGCCGCCCGGCCGGGTGATGACCTCGGTGGCGCCGCCGCCCGCGTAAACCGTCGTCGTGATCCCGGCCGGCGTGATGTCGACGCGCTTGAAGCGGCTGCGGTCGGGGCCGTAGTCGAACGAGACGGCGCGCGCGCCACGCGTTACCGAGGCGACCATGTCATAGGCGGTCCAGGTGACGGTGCGCCCGTCGCCGGCCAGCAGGTTGCCGTTCTGGTCGTAGCAGTAAGCCGCGTTCTTGCCGCCAGCGAACGCCGAGGCGATGCCGGAGACCGCGTGCAGGCCAGCCAGCGGGCGAGCGCCAGCCAGCGCACTGCAGGCCGCACTGCCGCCGCCGTAGCTGTAGGCGCCGACGTCGGAGCGATTGGTGATGTTGCCCTTCGCGTCATAGCCTGTCGTGACGACGCCGGTTTGCGGCGCGCCGCCGGGGATGCCGCCGGTCGTCGCCGTCTCGACGCGGACGACGCGATTGAGCGTGTCGTACTGGAAGTACTCCGACTGCGATTTGAGGGTGTCGCCGCGGAAGGTCAGGTTGCCGAGCACGTCGAAGGTATAGTTCAGGTTCTGGATCGCAACCGCGCTGGCGGTGGCACTCTGGATGCCGGTGATGTGGCCCGAGGCGGCGTCAAAGAAGCGCTGCGTCTCGATGCCGTTGCCGAGGCGGGAATGCGTGACGTTGCCGCGCGCGTCGAAGTTCAGGCGCTGGAAGTACAGCGCGCCTGACGTGGCGTCGGTGATCGAGGCGACGCCGCCGGTCGAATTGTAGTTGGATTTGACCATCAGGCCGGACGCATAGCGCACGACCGACGGCCGTGAGAGGGCGTCATAGGTGGTCGATTGCCAGAACGACTGCGTGCCGATCTGCTCGGTGACGATCGACGGCCGGCCGAGGGAATCGTAGCTGGTGGTGGCGCCATAGCCTGAGGATTGCGACGATGTGACCTTGCCAATGGCGCTGATGCCCGCGTCATAGGTCCAGGAGGCGGTGCGAGCGGCCGGATTGGCAGCGTTGGCGTCATCGATGCGGGTCAGCGGACGGCCGAGGATATCGAAGGTCGTGCGCGTCACCTGCCCCTTGGCATTGGTCTGCTCGACGACTTGACCAAGCGCGTTGCTGCGGTACGACCAGGTACCCTTGTCTGGGTCGGTGTCGGTGAGCTTGAAGCCACGGTCGTTGTAGGTGAAGGAGCTGCTGGTCCCAGCCGAACTGGCCATGGCAATGGTCTGGCCGATGGCGTCGTAGGTATAGGTGATCGTGTTGCCCTGCTGATCGGTGATGGTTTTGACGCGACCGGCGCCATCCGACACCACCGTCTTGGTCTGCCCGGCCGGATTGGTGCTGGTCTTGGTCAGGCCGTTGTACGTCATCACCTCCTTGGCCCACAGCGCGCCAATCTTCTGCGGCCCGATGGATTCGAGCGGGCGGCCGAGCAGGTCATAGACCACGTTGGTCCAATGGACCTCGGCGCCATAAATAGTTGGTTCCGTTTTCCAGATCACCCGGCCAAGCGTGTCGTACAGCGTCGATGTTGAAATCCATTTGCCATCGACCAGCACGTATTTGAGGTTTTCGCGATTGAGCTTATCGAAGTGCACGATCGTCATCGGCGCGCCGACCGCCGTGGTGGTGGCGTAGTAGGTCGAGGAGGCGCCGCCAACGAAGGTCAGACTGGTGGATGTCGTCGTGCCATCGGCGCGCGTTTCGAGTGTCGCCCGGCCGTGCCCGTCGTAGGCGCGGGTGGTGGTCAGGCCGTTCGGGCCGGTCTGGCTGATCGGCAGGCCAAAGATCTCGTGATAGGCCGTCGTTTGCGCGTGGCCGAGCGGATTGATCTCCTTGGTGCGGTAGCGGACTTTGGCGTCGTACTCGAAACTCGACACGCGCTGTGTCGCGGCGATGCCAGAGGTCGCGGCCGAGCCCCATGTCTCGGTGATCGACAGCGTTTCGCCGTGCGTGCCATAGGCGTAGGCCTTTTTCGTCCAGAGTGACGAGTATGGCGCCGTCGTCTCGGTCAGCAGCGCGCCGTTGGCGGCGTAGGTGAAGGTACTGTAACGCGCGATCGCCGATGTGCCCGGGGCGATGTGCGAGACCTGCGCGGCCATCAGCTTGCCGAGCTTCCAGTTGGTCAGATCGTGCTCGTAGGTGTTGTACGTTACTTTGATGTGCGTATCGCTGGCGCCGCCCGGGCCAACCGTTTCGACGGAATTAGAAGTCGGAAAGAACAGGTCCTGGTCGTAGGTCGTGGTCTCGGTGACGGTCGAGATCAACACCCCGTTGAGATCGCGGGTTTTGGTCACCGTCAGCGGGCTATAGGTGAACCAGCGCTTGTCGGGCCCGGTCAGAACGAAGTCTTTTGTTGCCCAATAAATATCCTTGTCGGACAGAACCACGCCGCTCGGTGCGATCGTGCGCGACTTCAACAGCAGGCCGTAGTGCTTCCACATGTAGGCCTGGGAATATTCGCTTTCCGTCACGATTTCGGTTGAAACATCGGTGATGGCGATCTTGGAAAAGCCGAGGTTGCCGTAAACCGAATGCGCGCGCAGCGCCGTATAGTGATATCTCTGGACGTTGAAACCGGAGACGCCGTTCTCGGCGTGCACTTCGGCGACCACGCGCGATGCCGAAATCAGATCCTGCACGGCCTTCGGACCTGGCACGGGATTAGGACCCAGCGGCGGACCTGGATGCTGGTTTGGCCACGCGCCCTTCGTATAGACCGTTGGGTCGGTCAGCGGTTTGTAGACGAACTTGGACGTCAGCCCGTGACCATTGACAATCTCGGTGATTGAATTGGAATGCTGCCAGGTGGACTGGACGACATGATCGGAGTTGAGGCTGCCATTGGGTTTAGTGAGAGCGGTCGGGCTGAGACGATTGTAGATGTCGCCGGGGACCATGTAGACGTCCAACAGCCCATCGCCGTTGAAGTCTCCCACGGCGCCGAGGCGAGGACTCGGGCAAATGCCATTCGTGCAAAGCCAATTCCTGCCGGTGCCCTCGGGAATATCGACACGGCGGAAGCCAGGTGATCCGCCAGTCCCGGAACTGCCGGTGTTGATCAGGATTCGATCTCGCCACCACCATGATCGATTGCCGTAGGCGTCGACGCGCTGCAAAAAGAGATCGGGCAAACCGTCGCCGTTGAAGTCGCCGGTGGCAGAAACAACATATTCATTCCAGCTGGTTGCCTCGGTCGCGCCGTGTCCGACCGGTCCATTGCTGGCATCCAGTGGGGCCCGAGCAAAGGTGCCGTCGCCCTTCGAGTGCCAAATCTGGACGACACTGTTCCATGGATTGGCACCATTGGCGTCGGTGTAATAAAATCGACCGTAGAGATCGAGTTTGGTCAACATGAGATCGGTCAAACCGTCGCCATTAAAGTCAGCGGTCGATATGATCCGGTAATCGGACCAATCAATTCCATCGGCCAGATTGCTCAACAGTGGGCTAAAACCCAAGTAAACCTGGGTGAATGTGCCATCTGGCTTCGCCAGGAACACGAAGGCTTTGCTCCTGTCACCCGACCACCGTCCATCGGGGTGGGCGTGCATGACGAGCAGATCTGTCAGTCCATCGCCGTTGAAATCACCCGTGGATAAAATTGAGTGTCCGTTGAACGCCACGCCAACCGGTCCGTTACCGGCGGTAATGGGAGTCCGGTCAAATCCACCATCACCTTTGGAGTACCAGATCTCCGCATGGTTCGCGTTGCCGGTCAGGCGCCCATCGTTATAGGTCGGCATGATCAGCAGATCGGTCCGGCCGTCGCCGTTGAAATCACCACTGGCGACGACACGCGTTCGTGTGTTTTCAAACCCGGGAAAAGCATTGGTTGGGTGCTCAGAAAACGTGCCGTCGCCCTTCGACAACCACAGCATATGACTTATAAGGGCGCCACCGGTTGCCAGGGTACCAGCATCGCCATTGCCGTCGGTCGCCTGCCAAAAAATGTCGACCAAGCCATCGCCATTGAAATCCCCGACCGCAGCGACGCGGCGCGAGCCCCAATCCAATTGCGTGCCGTTCCAGTACGAGCCGTTCAGAAGGCCGGTGCTACCCTTCTTTTCAAAGCCACCCTCACGCTTGCCAAACCAGACTTCGTCGCCGGTATCGGTCTTGTTCCACCACTGCAAGGTGCTGCCGGCGACCGGCGCCCACAGCAGATCTGTGATCCCATCGCCGTTGAAATCGCCCGAGGCAACGACGGCCATGCCGCGACTGGCCATCGCTGCCGTGATGCCATTGCTATCGCTGACCGCCGCCCCTTCCGTGCCCGGCGCATTCCAGGAAAACGTCGTCGGGCGGAAACAGGTGTTGTCCGAGCCGCATTCAGTGATCGCCGTCATGCGCGATTGGCCGGTGGTCGGGCTTATCGCGTAGCTCAAGCGATATTCCCGGGCGAGCACCGTGCCGGCATAGGCTTTGATCACGCTGACGCGCTTATCCGACTGGATTGTATCGCCGGCATGGAATCCAGCGGCTTTGTCCGGCCGCGATTCGTAAGTGAATTCAACACGATTGTAAGGCGTCAGACCTGTAGTATCGTTGCCAGTATATTCAATCTTGCTGATATGATGTTTGCCACCGGCGACATCATTATCATAGACAAATTTGACGTAGTTTCCCCAACGATCGTAAATGCGACTGATGGCCCAAGAGCGAATATCAACGCGCGATTGTCCTTTGATTTTGGCATCCGTTTCAGTCCCATAATCGTAGACATCGCCGTTCTTTTTCCAAACCCGAAAAAAGGCCGGGCCCGACCCGACGCTGCCGTAGGCGCGAATCCGCGAAAATTCTTCCATCGCGGTCCGATATTCGATGCCATCGGCATGGTAAGCACTGCGGACCAATCGCTGGCCATTGATGCAAAACTTGTCATTGTCGTCATAGTCGACTGGATCGATGCCGGTACCCCACTCGGCAACGGAATCGAACTGCAGATCCGTTTCGCAGCGCGCAATGGACGTCAATCCCGCCAGTGACCAGCCGATCCCAAAAGGGCCATTGCCAGACCGGCTGCCATACTGCAACGCGAGCTTCGGTTGCACGCCAGTCGTCCCCGGTGGCACCGTGATCGGCATCGAATAGGTTGAAGACCCATCGGGCGAAACACCAATTTCACCAGCCGTTGCACCAGTGGTATAGGTTTGCGCGTGCGTCGGCGACGCGATGAAGGACAGAGCCAGAAGACCAGCCGATAAACCCGCCAATACCAACGGCTTGATACGGATGCCCGGAAGACCAGAACCAACCCATCGAAATGACGGATTTTTGCTGCCAGCATGAGGAGAAACACCGGACAATAAGCAACGCAACATGAACATAATACTCCCCCGAGACGCGAATAATTGAATATTCGCGCCAGAACAAAAGTATAGAAGCTCGCTCAGAGCCGACTAATACCCACGCTAACTACAATCATCGCAGCTGGCAAATTCCGCGTACATTACGAAAACATTCGAATATGCAACCGCATTACAGATCTTAACCACAGGAAATATTTTAAGATTCTCCGTGTTCGGCATTGCCGATCGACGGTTGAATGACAACGCATCGACAATAAGAATCTTGTTCAATTTGCTGATTCTGAGAATTATGTGATAAAATCGCAACGAAACACTGTCCAGAAGCACTGGTCTGGCCAGAGCACTCCATCCTGACCAGCGTATCGCGTCGTCGCGTCAGCCGGCTGATGTCTGCCCATGCGCAACGCGCTTCCAACGGCGGCCTTGCGCCGCTGCGCTTTGCCGGACAACAGATGAGTTGCAGCGAACGGCGATGCTGGGCGCGCAAGCCGCGCGACAATCGCCGTCGCAGATGGATTGGCATTGATCACCATCTGCTCAGCACACGCGCGGGGTAATTCCCCGATGCCCGGAATGCCGACTGCAGATTGACACGGTTTCATCGTCGCTTCATCGTGGCCCATCTGCATGGGGCCACGCGCGCCGCATCGCGGGACCAGGGCGATGTCGATGCAAAAGCGTACCACCGATCCGCGTTCGCCCCTGTTCGCTCAAGAGTTCCTGGCGTTCGTCTGCGATGCCGGCAAACTTGATGCGGCATTGGCTGCGCGAGCGCGCAACACCCAGCTGGAAACCGGAGCACGGATCGATGTCGTGCTGACGGAACTCGGGCTGCTTTCAAGCGATGACCTGTTGGCGCTGGCGGCTGTCTACCTCGATCTGCCGATCGCCAACGAGAATGCTCTGACCATCGACCATGGTCACATCGAGACTATCCCAGTCGATTTTCTGCGCCGCACCGCATTGGTCCCGATCGGCACGGCCGGTGATCGTCTGACGGTGGCGGTGGCCGACCCCTTTGCTTTGGAACCGGTCGCCGCCCTGGCGTTCGAATTGTCAAAACCCATCGACGTGGTCTTGACCACACCGCAGCAGGTCGCCCGCCTGTTGGACCAAATCTCCGGGCAAGACGTCACCATCGCGCCGGAGACCGCCAACAGCACAGTCGCTGCCGACACCGATGTCCGGCGGCTGAAGGAAAGTGCCAGCGAAGCGCCGATCATTCGCCTGATCAATCGGATCTGTTCGGCCGCTGTCCGTGCTCGCGCGTCTGATATCCATTTCGAAACCTATCAGGCGGGCATCATTGTCCGTTTTCGGATCGACGGCGTGCTTGTCGAGCAAGAACGCATCGCCCGCGAATATGCGGCGGCGGCGCTGTCGCGGCTGAAAATCATGGCCGGGCTGAATATTGCGGAGCAGCGCTTGCCGCAAGATGGCCGCATCAAGACGGCCGTCGATGGTCGTGACATCGAAGTTCGCGTCGCCACCACGCCGGTTCTGCATGGCGAGTCGGCGGTCCTGCGGCTCCTCGGGCAGTCGAGCGTCGCCATCGAACTGGCGAAGCTTGGCCTGGAACGCTCGACACTGGACTTCCTCATGCGCGTGACGCGCCATCCGCATGGGATTGTCCTGGTCACCGGGCCAACCGGTAGCGGCAAAACGACGACCCTCTACGCCGTGCTGAAACGGCTGCACAACGGCGAACGCAAGATCGTATCGATCGAGGACCCTGTCGAAGTTGCGATCGAAGGCATCAGTCAGATCCCCGTGCGCCCGGCCATCGGTTTGGGGTTTGCGGAGGCGTTGCGGACCGTCTTGCGACACGATCCGGACATCATCATGATTGGCGAAATGCGCGACCACGATACGGCCAGGACCGCCATCCAAGCGGCCATGACCGGCCACATGGTGTTGTCGACACTGCACACCAATAGTGCTGCCGACAGTGTGACCCGCCTGCTCGATCTTGGTCTCGAGCCCTACCTCATCGCGGCAACGCTCAATGGCGTCGTCTCCCAGCGATTGGTCCGCCGACTTTGCCAAGCCTGTGCCGTGCACGCCGGCGCCGATGCGGACCTCGACCTTCTCGTCCGCGCCGTCAATGACGCGCGCACTGTCGACGCCAGCCGCGTTCGCCAAGCCGTCGGTTGCTCGGCATGCCATGACACTGGTTTCCACGGTCGAACCACCATCACCGAGACCTTTGTGATTGATGATGCCGCCCGTGACCTGATCAATGGTCGTGCCGATGCGGCCATGTTGCGCGCAGCGCATTCTTCCGAGGCCTCACCGACCCTCGCCATGAATGGGCTGATAAAAGTCCTGGCCGGCGAAACAACGGCGCAGGAAGTTCTCAAGGTGCTGCGGGGCGTAGGATGATCCACTTCCGCTACACCGCGCACGCCAAACTCGGAGGCCGCGTCACCGGCGACCTGCCGGCGCGTTCGCGTGCGGAGGCACTCGAAACGCTCGCGCGCCAAGACCTCATTGTTTCGCGGTTGGAGGCAACAACCGTCAAGCCTCACGCTGGCGTCCGGATAGACCGTTCCCCCTCCCGTCAATGGCTCGGCCAACTGATGCGCCAGTTGGCCGTCCTTGCCGCCGCCGATGTCCCGATTGATCGGGCCATCCACATGATTGCTGGCCAGCAGAGCAAGCCGCGCCATGGCGCCCTTGTTCGCCAAATCGCAGATCGCATCACCCGCGGAGGCGCCCTGTCTGACGCCTTGGCCGATCAAGCTTTGGGGCTCCCCGGCGCGACCATCGCCATCGTCAAAGCTGGCGAAGGGGCGGGCCAGAATGCACAGGGGTTGGCACTGGCCGCCGATTACCTCGAACGTCAGAACGGGCTCATGGACAAAGTGCAATCGGCGATGCTCTACCCGGCCATCGTGCTCGTGACCGCCATCGGCGCGCTCGGCGTCATCTCGGCCGTGCTGGTGCCAGCCTTGTTGCCATTGTTCCGCGACAACGGTGTCGAGCCACCGCTCGCGTTGACGGTTTTGGCAGCGGTATCATCCGGCCTCCAGCACTATGGTGGACCAGCCGCCGCCTTGATTGTGGGAGCGCTAATCGCGCTGCGTTTGGCGATGCGATCGCCGTCGTGCGTTGTCCTGCGCGACCGGGTAAAGCTGGCATTGCCGCTGGCCGGACGCTTGATCCGCGAGATCGATGCAATCGCCTTCAGCCGCACGCTCTCGGCTTTGATGTCCAGCGGCGTGCCGGCGCCAGACGCCCTCTCGCTTTCCGCAACCTCGCTCGCCAATGCCGTGTTACGTCGTGAGGTGCAGGACATCGCGGTCGCCGTATCGGCCGGCACCAGTATTTCGGAAGCGCTGGCCCGCCTCAAATGGCTCGATCGTTCCCTGGCCGAATTTGCTGCCATCGGTGAAATGACCGGCAAACTCGGACCGATGCTTTGGAATTATGCGACGCTGATGGATACCGCGCTGAACCAGCGGATCGAGCGCTTGACCGCCGTCCTCGGCCCCGCCATTACCCTTGCAACCGGCCTGATCGTCGGCATTGTTGTCGTGACCATCATGCAATCGATCTTGAGTGTCAACGAATTGGCCTTGCGATGACAAGCATTCTCGCCATGCTGCGCGTTGACATGCAGCCCATTGTTCCCAGCGAACTTTGGATCGCTGGCGGCGTGCTCATGCTGCTTTCAATGGCCATAACGACCATTGATGTTCAGCGACTGATCATTCCCGACCCGCTTTCTCTCGCACTGCTGTGCGCCGGTCTGATCGGCACGCTGGTCTGGGGGTGGCGTTCCCCACACTGGGCGGCGCTTTCAAGCGTCGCCAGTTTTGGTTTGCTTTGGAGCGTCCGTGCCATCTATTTTGCGCTCAAGGGTCGCGTTGGCCTTGGCTTCGGCGATGTCAAGTTGGGGGCTGCATCCGCCGCTTGGATTGGCCTCGAAGGATTTCCGACCATGATCTTGATCGCCAGTTTGGCGGCTTTGAGCGTGATCGCCGTCCTGGTGGTGGCTGGTCGGCCCGTCGGCCTCAGTGACCGACTGCCATTTGGTCCATTCTTGATGCTGGGAACAACGATCACATGGTTTTCACAACGCACAGATCTCACCATAGGTCACTCAACATGACGTGCACTGCACAGAGGTCAGTTCGCCCAACCGGATGGACGTCGCGCGTCGCGCGAAACGCCGATCCGATCACCCGAGCTAACGCAGGACTGACGCTCGTCGAAGTGCTCGTCGTGCTCGGCATTCTGGCTTTAGTCGGCGCCATTGCAACGCCGCAGGTGCTGCGCTATCTGGGGGCCGCCAAAACCCAAGCTGCACAGACACAGATCAGCAATTTGACCAGTGCGCTTGAACTCTACTACCTCGATACATCACGCTACCCCGATCAGCGCCAAGGTCTCACCGCGCTCGTCACTGATCCTGGCGACGTCAAGGGTTGGAATGGTCCCTACATTCGCCAGCCACGTGCATTGACCGATCCCTGGGGGCGACCCTATCTGTTCCGCAGTCCCGGCAAAAAATCGCCGTTTGATGTGTTCAGCCTGGGTCGCGACGGTGTCGAGGGTGGCGATGGCGAGGACAAGGACGTCTCCACGCCGTAGCAAGACGAAGCGATTACTCCCAGTTGTTGCGCGCCACCAAGGCCGTTGTCGATCAACAGTCGTTTATTGGTCCAACATCCGCGACGTCAACGTCCAGTGCGGTCATCCATCGTTCGAAGCTCGGGCGTTCCCCTGGCCGGGCCGCCATGGCAATCACGGCATCCCGCGTATAGCGCATGCCGCTCGCCAGCCGGACGGTCGAAAAGACACGGAAGTAGCGATTGTCAGAGATCGACACGTAGCGGCCCAAAGCCGCCGGTAGTTGACGTGGACCAACTACCGGTCGGGACGGTCGGGCGCCCGGGCGGACCGGTGCCGTTGGCCAAGCTTGTCTTGGGCTTACTGAGAGGAGTCCGATCAAGTCCTCAGAGATGGCGTCCGGGTCAAAGCCACTTTGCTTGTTGTATGTGGTGATGTGTGGCAGAACACGCGCATACAGCCACGGCGGAAAATCCAAAACGCGCTCAAGCTCCTCGATGTTTTTGAAGTCGGTGTTGCTCGGTGCATAGGTGAGGCCTGCGGCCTTATAGGCGTCACGTTCCGTGCCGCCGATACGAGGGAGGTTATCCTCGTCACGATAGTCCGCTATGCGGGCCACCAATGCTGGTGCTTCCGTCGCACTGGCGCCGACGGCCAGTAGCAGTGTTTCGAGCAAGTGATCGCTCGCGGTATTGATGTCGATCTTGCCGTCTTCATTCTCGACAATCAATTGCAAGACTGCACCGGGCTCGGGCAAGCGGCAAACATAGGGCCGTCCATCCGGATGGATGGGCGTGTCACGGCCATGTGCCCGTTCCTGCAGCTCGCGAGCAGCAAGGTGAGCACCGGCCGACGCGAGCGCCTCCGCTTTGACCTCTTGCACGAGATTGGCGGCCAACCTCACACTCTCTGTCGCGGTGCGAACGAAGCCTGCCGTGAGTGCGCCAAGCACGCCTAAGCCGAGCAGCACAACCACCAAAACGAACCCGCTCTTGGTGCTGTTGTCCTGCATGCCCTTCCGCATTTCCAACACCTCGGCAGCACAAGAGCAACGCGCTGAGGTGCCCTGCTGCAACCCCTCCATCAGCGATCAAGACATTATATCTCACGCTCGTGACGAAGCAGCAATATCTCACGCTCGTGACGAAGCAGCAACACTGCGGCCTTGCCAAATCCCCAGTGGCCGGTGCTTTAGTATAAAAGCAGCCGCCCGTTCCGATGAAGCGTTGTTTGGTGTCAGCATGGCATCCCGAGTTTGGTCAATCGATGTCACCGGCGCGATCCGCAACGTGCTGGCGTGGTGGATAGGGGAACTACAGGACCTGTGTCCGCCTCGGATCAGGCGCGCCCTGTCGGGGGAATTGATCACCATTGCCGTCTCAATGAGCCAAGAGGCCGTCCAAGTCACGACCGAGAACCGCCTCACCGGTCGCGTCACGGTTGCGCAGACCTCTGCGACCGATGCAACGCGAACGTGGGCGCACGTGCGCGCCAATGTCGTCAAACTCGCCAAACGCTTTGGTCCGTTCGGCGCCGTTCGCCTGCGTATTGCGCCCGATCAGTGTCACGAACGAGTCATTGAGACACCGACTTCGGATCGCACACAGATCAACGCCATCGGCATGATTGATCTCGAACGCGGCACACCGTTCAACCTGCAGAGCATCTACGTCGGCCACGGACGAATCGAGGGTCGTGCCCAGCGTGCCGATTCCCCGCTGCGCGCCGTCCCGCAAATCATCGTCAAACGGGGACTGGTCGACGCCGTCCGAGACGACCTCTGGCGTGCTGGTGTAGCCGTGGCGGCCGTCGAGGCCGTCAACGACCAGAAAACATGGCGATCAATCGAAATCACCCAAGGGCTGGCGCCGCGACATCGGACATTGCTGAAGGCACTAACACCCGCCATTGTCATCCTAAGCCTTTGCGCCGGTGCGCTGGCAATCTATCGGACGGCCGCCGCGCTCGGCCAACAACAAGCCTCGTTGACCGACATTGATGCAGCGCTTGGTCAGGCTCGCCTGCGCCTCAGCAAACTCCAGCAAGACGCAGCACAGCACTCGACACGATCGGCACTGCTGCGTGCTCCGGCCCTCGAAAAAATGACCACCCAGAGCGTGCTCGATGTCTGGCTCGATCTAACGAAGCGTCTGTCCGACGATACATGGCTTGAGAGCCTGGTGATTGGCCCAGACGGGATTGACATCACCGGAACTTCCCCGGCCGCCAGCGATCAAGTTCCGATCCTGTCGAAATCGCCGCATGTGCAGAGTGTCACCTTCGCCGCGCCCGTGTTCCGCGATGCCGCCGCCCGCGAGCGCTTCCAAATCACCATGAAGCGATCGGTCAGCGACGTGTCTATCCGTCCGCTCCCTGCCTTGGCCCCAGCGAGACAGCCATGAACGACGCTCACATCCGCCTGATATCGAAACTCGGCGCCGTTGCTTTGCTGCTGGCTGTCGCCGCCGGCATCAATTTTGGTCTGGTTCGTCCATTGCTGAACACATTCGATGATGGCGCCGTGGCGCTCGACCAAAAGCGCGAGCTGCTCGCGCGCTTGAACGCGCGCGCCCAGCTCGTCGCTGACATGGCGGTGACACAAGAACTCTACGCAAGACGAGCGATTTGTCTCGCATTTCATGCAAGGCGTGACTGAATCGCTGGTGCTGGCGGAGCTGCAAACCCGGATTCGCGCGCTCGCACAGCAAAGTGACGCCGTCATCGTCGGCGCGCAGGAGCTGCCGCGCCGGGATGTCAAGGGACAGATCAAGCTTGGCATGCGCCTGCAAATCCAAACCTCGATCGAGGGCGCTGTTGCGCTTCTGCATGGCATTGAGGCTCAGACACCCATTCTGATGATCGAAAGGATCGCGGTTGCGGCCGCTCCCAGTGGCCTGCGCGCTCCCGATGGAGCCGAGCGCCTCTCGATGTTGACCATCGCGGTGGACGTTTTTGGTTCGCTTTTGCCGCGCGCATCATGATCCCGAGGTGTTCAGTCCATGCGTATTTTCCTGCAGTTTCTGGCGATTGTTGCCCTCGTTGTGGTCATCGCCATCTTGGCGCTGGATCGAAGCACGCCGATGCCGCCAAATATCAACGCGCGTGCTGATGTCGGCGTAATACCGTCGCCAACAGGCGTGCCGGTCATCGCAGTGGCGCCACCGCGGCCGGTAGCCGAGTTTCAGGAAATTTCGACCCGCCCACTGCTCTTTCCGAACCGACGACAGCCGGCGCCGATCTCCGTACAACCGCCACTACCAACTCCGCCGCCGCCAGCCGTCTTTGTGCCACCAATGCCGCCACCGGCAACGGCCGACGCCGTTCCGTCACTGCGCGATGCGGCCAACCGCGACATTGTTCTGCACGGTGTTGTCGTTGGCGATCAGGACCGCCGAGCCTTGCTCTCGATCCGAGGCGGAGCACTCCATTGGCTGGATCTTGGTGCGACACTCGACGGTTGGACGCTGGCCGAAGTCGAACCCAACTACGTTCGATTGCGTCGCGATGGCATCACTCTCTCGACGAAACTTTACAATCAGCAATCGGTGGATTGACTTCTGCTCAGAGCATACGTTAACGCTCCACTTATCCACAGAATTTTTTGCCGGTCGGATCGGCCTTGGTTAAGTGGGAGTTGGCTCCAAGTGAGCGCGGCGTGGCGTATCGTGGGTGTTTTGGTGGGTGTGTTGGCGGCAGCAGGCTGCAGCTCGCAACATGCGCTGAACGATACGCTTGACCGGCTTGACAGCGAAAATATCGTCAGGCGCCGTAATAAATCGGCCGATGTGGCTGCCACCCCGGCAATCGACGCCGCAGCGCGATCTCTACCGCAAACCCAGCGAACGACACTCTTCGAAATGAAGGGCAACGGCGAGTTTGCCCGCGACACCGAGCGCTCACGATCCGCCGCCGTCTGGTCGGACAATGAAGGCAGAGTGACCGTCAATCTAGTCGATGCGCCCATCCGACTGGCTGCAAAGGCCGTTTTGTCGGATCAGCTGCGCCTCAATTACGTGGTCAGTGAACGTACTGACGGCAAGATCACGCTGCAGACGTCATCGCCTGTCAACCGGACCGCGCTGTTTGATGCCTTTGAGGCGGCCCTGAAGCTGACCGGAGCAACCATTACGGAAAAAAATGGCACCTATTGGATCTCGGCGGCCAGCGACTCCATCCGTGCCGGGGACGTGACGGTCGGCTCGACACCATCCATGAGGCCTGGCGCGGGTGTTCAGGTAGTGCCTCTGCGCTATGTCAGCGCCCGAGCCCTGGCCAGCCTTATCGAACCACTCCTTCCCAAAGGATCGCTGTTGCGGGCCGACGATACACGCAACATCCTGATCCTGAACGGCTCACGAACCGAAGTGTCCAGCGCTCTGGAAACCATCGCGGCATTCGACGTTGATTGGATGAAGGGCATGTCCTTCGCCATGATCGCGGTCGAGACCTCGGAACCTGACACGATTGTCGCCGAAGTTGAAAAAGCGCTTGGCTTCGATCGTGGCGGCCCCCTCCGCAATGTCCTACGTTTGATTCCTAATAAGCGGTTGCGATCCGTTCTCGTGGTGGCACCGCAGCGTGAGCATATCGAACGGGCCAGAAAACTGATCGAGCAGTACGATCGCATCGCGGAGCAACGCGACAAGCGTCTGTTCGTTTATAAGGTCCGCAATCGTTCCGCAGCAGAACTGGCGGATGTTTTGCGCAAGGTTCTCGCGAACGCCAGCGCACCCAAAACGACTCGCGCCGACGATTCGTCGGCAAGCGCCGGCGGGCAGGTCGCGCCACGATTTGCAGCAACTGAACTCGCCGGTTCGACGGATCGAGGTCAACGGGCCGCCGTCGATCCACGGGCCATCACGGCAGAAAACCAGAACCAATCCGAACCAACGCCTGTTGCGGCACAAGCGCAGGATACGTCAGCGGCTTCGGATCGCGTGACAGTGGTCGCCGATGAATCAGCGAATGCCCTGCTCATTCAAACCTATCCGGCCGAATACCGCAAAGTGCTGCGCATGCTCGATGAGCTGGATGCCACACCGACCCAGGTTCTGATCGAAGCGGTCATCGCCGAAGTCACGTTAAATGACGAGTTGAAATTTGGGGTGAAATGGCACCTTAAAAACAAGGCAAGCAGCGCCACGTTCACCGATGCAGCACAAGCTCTGATCGGCCCATCATTTCCTGGCTTTTCTTACTTCCTTAATATGAGTAACATTCAAGTCGCACTCGATGCGCTGTCGGGTGTTACAAAGATCAATGTTGTGTCAGCTCCATCGTTGATGGTGATGGACGGGCGCAAAGCTAATCTGCAGGTGGGCGACCAAGTCCCCATCGTCACGCAAACAACCCAGGGCGTGTCGCAACCAGGCGCACCCGTCGTCAATTCGGTTACTATGAAGGACACCGGTGTGATCCTCAACGTCACCCCGCGCGTCAACACGGCTGGCCGCGTCGTGCTCGACATCGAACAGGAAGTGAGCAGCGTCGCACGAACGACCACCTCGGGGATCGATTCACCGACGATCCAGCAACGCAAGATCAAAACGACGCTGACGGTTTCCGATGGTGAAGTCGTTGCACTGGGTGGTCTCATTCAGCGCCGCGATTCGGTTGGTCAGACGCAGGTGCCAATTCTTGGCAATGTGCCGGTGCTTGGGACAATTTTTCGCCAACGGGAAGACTTCCGCGACCGCACCGAGTTGATCATATTCATCCGGCCACAGGTCATTCGCGACGTCCATGAAGGACGTCGGATTTCCCAGGAATACCAGGAGCGCCTCGAGCGCATTCGCCCCGATCCGCTACCGCGCGGAAATCCTCCGCTTCGCGACCTCACGCGCATCATTCGCTAGCAAGCTCGACAAACCTGCGGCCTCGGGAACCCAGCAACGGTGTTATTTGCGCAGCTCCGGCCGCACCACCAGCCGTTGCAGGCTTCGATCCATCCGCGGGTGCTCGTATTCGAAGGCAATCAAGGCCGGCAATTGGTTGTTATTCTTCCATGTTGAATTCCAACGGAACGCCGTCCCATCCGATGCGCCCCAATAGCTGAAGCGCGCGACCCTTAGACCTTGCAGGAGAATGCGCTGGTCTGCCTGTGCTGATGCGTCAGTGTATTGGCCGTGAAATTGTCCAACCAACAGCAAACGCATTGTTCCGCTGGAGGGCTCATCCTGGACCACCAGTTCGATGGCGTGCGATCCGCCTAAGGCGCCCCGGCTTGCAAAATCGGCAATCAGTGCCAGACGATGTTCGCTACCATTGAACTGCAATTCGCCCGACCCATCAGGTCGGCGCCTTACATCCGGCCGCGCACGACGCAGGACATCGTTCACGAATAGAATGGCACGATGATCCTCAAGGGCCTGCGTCATGGTGCCAGCGCGGCCAACCGCGCGCGCGGCAAGCGGATAGGTCCCCGACACCATTGTGACAATCATGGAACAGAGCGCGAGCGCAACCAGCGCATCAACCAGTCCATAGCCGTCAACCGCGCCTCGGCCGCCCTTGCTCTGCGCAACGCCAAACTCTTCGGCGAACGGCCACCAGGCTCGGCGCGCATGCCGTCTTTCTCCTCGTCGGCGGATCATCGGGTCCCATCCATCCGAAACGTCGTGATGGAGACGCCACCATCTTTGCTGCGAACGGTGATCCATCGCGCACCCGCCAGCCGCTTATGCGGCGTGCTTTCGATGATGACGTCCGGACCATCGATGGCCAAGTGCTCGCGAGCGGTACTCGGGAGCGCTGCGGCGTCCCGCTGGTTGTCCTGCTGCGCCAGCGTCGATAACAAGACGATGGCCGTGCGTGCCTGCGCATTGGCGCGATCCAGATGGCGTAACCCAAGTGTGATCCCCTCCAGGAAGGCAACGAAGGTCAACCCCGCAATCGCGAGGGCCACCACGGCTTCGATGGTGGTGAACCCGCTTTGTGCCGTTCCCTTGCTGCTCACGACCGTTCGTCCGTCACCCGCACGTTCCCCGTCAACCAATCGACCGTTAGGGATAGGTTCCGCCCTGTGGTCTCCAACGTGATTTTGCCACCAGTCGAGCTGCCATCAGGGAAAAATCGGATGCGGCCGATTGCGGCGGCGATTCGTTCTTCGGCGGCCGTAACGAACGTCGCACGCGTGCCAACCGGTAACCGAACATGGCGATCGTCGAGCTGCAGGTCTTGCCCCTCGATGCTCAGCGCGAGCGCCGTCGACGTGCGCTGAACTATGGCGCGGGTGCGCGCGCTCCTGAGATCCGTCGCGATCAAGAGCCCAATCTCGTGCAGACCAAGTGCCCGTCGCTCTCGACCGATGTAAGGCGCCACCAGCGTCCCGGCAGCCGCCATAATGACGAGCATCACCAGCACTTCGACCAAGGTGAAGCCGGACGTCCTGCCGCACAGGTGCTGTCTTGTGCCGTGTGACATGCGATGTCCCGCAAACTCAACACCACCAGGGAAACACATCGGGCGACGAATGAGAAGGCTGATTTGCGACTTGCTAGAATTGATGATCGAATAGCAACCGTTGATTTGCGAGCACCGTTGGCGTCAACCGACGTCGACAAAGCGCGAGGGTTGCCATTTTTTACATATTATTGAACTGCAGCGCACCCAAGGGCGCCGACCTGTAATCGCCAACGGAATGCTACGCGAACTGGAATGCAGCATTCCGCACAGGACGCGACGTGATCGACGGCCTCGAACTTGGCACACACAACATGATCGGCATCGCCATCGCGACGGCGCTTGGGATTGGCGCGCGCCATCTCCTCAGACTGTTTCGCCAGCATCTCGCCGCGACGCCGGTTCAGATCGCGATCTCGAGGCGTGTTCGGCGCGCGAAACAGCTTCTGAGCGACACACAATATTCGTTGACCGAGTTCGCGTTCGCGTCCGGCTTTGGTAGCGTCAGGCGGTTTTGGAGCTGCCTTCACCGAGTTGACGCGCAGCATAGATCGGCAGCATTGTTGCCGGGACAGCGAGCGAAAGACCGTGTCGGTGACGCGGTGTTCCGCAGCGGTCAGCGCGTTGGATAGGGCTTTCAAAGGGCTATTGAAGGGCTAAAACAGACATTAGCGAATGATTTCAAAACGGGTTGTGGCTCCGTGGGTAAGATTCGAACCTACGACCAGCGGGTTAACAGCCGGCTGCTGTACCACTCAGCTACCACGGACTACCTTTCCCCCACTTTTGGGGTTGCCGGTTCGACGCGCGCGCGGAGATCGTTCGTACGGCAACCTGGACTGCGCTGACTGGTTATTTCCGTTCTTAAGCGATCACAAACTGGGGCCTCGGCGGCAAGACCGCCGCCGGCTACGGCCACAGCACGCCGCAATTCTGGACTTGACTGGCGCACGACCTCAGCACACGCACCTCAACTGCCGTTCAAATTCAGCTGTCCCCAACCACCAATTTCAGGTCTTTACCCTGTGTTGGTCATGTCGACTCGGTGCTATTCAATTGATATCAGTTGACCGGAACAAAGCAGGAAAAGTCGACTTGAGCGTTGGTGCGATTGGTGTTCGGGGCGGCTTTTCATTCTGAAAAGAGGGGTTCGACTCCCCTAGGGAGCGCCACTCCGGTACAAAAGTGCGAACTCTCGGAACGGCCGTCGAGGTCGCGGATGTTCCGGCCATAATGCACTGTTCCAGAACATCTTTCCGGCCAAACAGCCGAACCGTGCCGGCATCGACCTCGATGCGGTCGATGATGGCTCTGAGCCACGCCTTGCGCGCGGGTGTATCGCCCTCCTGAATGCGTTGCCGCATGCGTTCGCCGAATTTGACGACGGCGTCCTCGGTCACTTCCGATTTGGCCTTCATATTTCCCTTGGCGCGGGCGAGGGCTTCGCGCGACCGGTCACGGTCGGTCTTCAAGGCCGTAATCCGCTCCTTGAGCAAGTCGTCAATTTCGGCAACACCGTCCTCGATCAGCTTGTAGAGGCGTTTGAGTTTGTCTTCGGCGTTCGTCGCTTCGCGCTCCAAGGCGGCGAGCCTTGCGTCAACAGCCGCTGCGCGTTCGGCACGACGGCCAGCCAAGGTCGACAACAGTTCCCAGATGCGATCGCCTGAGAGCAATTTATCCACCAGATGCTTGGTCACGAGATGGTCGAGCCGGTCCATCTGAACGGTGCGACCGGGACAGGCCTTCTTACCTTTCCGAGCGCAGGTCGAGCAGGCGTAGTAGCGATGCACTTTCCCGGTCTTTGATGTCCCCGTGCGCAGCGACATTGCGCCTTGGCATAAGCTGCAAAAGGCCAGCCCCGTCAGCAGGATCGGTCCTGTGACCGAACGCGGCGGCGCAATGCGCGGATTACGCCCCTTCAACAACGCCTGGACGTTGGCGAAATGCTCGGGCGGGATGATCGCCGGCGCATCCGAAAAGATCTGCTCGGCATCCGCCTTGCGTCGGCGTGTCCGGCTGTCGACATGGTTGAAGCGCAAGCGGCCGCCATAGACCGGATTGGTCAGCAGCTGATACAGCGTACCGATACTCCACATGCCGCCCTGCCGCGTCCGGTAGCCATTGCCGTTGAGCCAGTTCGCGACGGCTTTCACGCCCTTGGGTGCCAAGCCTTCGTGCCCGCCGACGACCAACTTAAAAATGAACACGACCTGCTCGGCTTCGACCGGATCAATTTCAAGCCGCTTCTTGATCTTTGTCCCGCGACGTTCGACCTCGACAGTGCGATAGCCGAACGGCGGCTTTGACCCGTTCCAGAACCCTTGCCGCGCGTTCTCCTTCATCGAGCGCAGAACGTGCTTGGCGTTCTCCTTCGACTGGTACTCATCGAACAGCGAGATCACCTGCCGCATCATCACCTGGGCCGGATCATCACCCAATTCCTGCGTCATCGAGACAAGCTTGACGCCGTGCTTGGCGAGCTTACGGACATAGAACTCAAGCCCGAACGCATCACGGAAGAAGCGCGAGTAGGAATGCACGATGATGACGTCGAACACGCCCTCGCCGTCGCAGGCCCGCTCGATCATGCGCTGGAATTCGGGGCGCTTATCATCGGTCGCTGACGCGCCGGGCTCGACGTACTCCGCCGCGAGCTTCCAACCGCGTGCTGCAATCCATCCTGATGTCTGTGCGCGTTGATCGGGAATCGACAGATCGTGTTCGGCCTGCCGCCCCGTTGACACGCGCAGATAGACCGCGGCGCGCTGTGCCGACGTTGTTGCGCCGATATTGCTCTGGGTCAGTCCGCGCGGCGCCCCTGTGATCGTCATTCCCGTCGCTCCCGAACCCGGTTGTGATCTCTCGTCCCGAGCTTACTGACGAAAGCGGGCAACACAAGGGACGGCTGCACCAGCCGGTCAGGCTGTCGAATCGTCCAGGCAGGAGTCCACTCCCGTGAGCACATCACGCAACACGTCGTCGAGAAATGTCTCGAACACGCTCAGTTCAGCAGCACCCAAGGGAACAATTCCCCCGAGATTGTCGACGACAACGAGGGCATCAGGCTCGACCGCTGCATCGACTTTGGGTCCATGCCTCTTGCCGAAAGTACTTTGCGCGGACGACGAACGACCGGCGTTCGCGTGACTTGGCGGCCCACGACAAGCCGGTTGCGCCGGTGCTGTCGTAACGATCGATTGATCCGGCAGGCGCGGCGGATGGTTTCGGCCGCCGCGATCAGCCAGCACGATCACGTTTGCGGTGGACCGGCAGAAAACGGACCACGGCGCCAGCTCCGCATCGCCAATCTGTGCGGCCCACCATCGCTCAGGATTGGCGACGCGGCGGACCCTCGGCACGGCGCCCATGGACCGGATCAGACGTGGTGGCCTGATGCGCATGGCACGCGTGTCGCGTTCTTGGATGGTCGCGTCGTTGACGACCAGGGCGAGTCCATTTTGGCGGACGGTCGTTTCGATCGTCTCGGAGTCGAGGTTTCGCGCACTGTCCGAATTGTCGGCATCGATGCTTGCCGACCCGCGCTCCTCATTGAACTTGACCTCGGCGAACGCTGCTGCGGGGACACAGCAATCGTGAGTCATGATCGTTGGCGACGCAAAGCGATGGGCGCGAAAGATCGCCTGCAATCGTTCGTCTTGCGGACCAGCCGCATATTTGATGTCCCAGAGACGCGCAGTGGTCGCGTCCACCGACTGTTCGATTGTCCAGGCGGCCGGGTTGCCAAGAGTTTGCCACACGCGCGCGCAGTCACGATCGGCGCGCATGTCGGCGGCGAGTAGTGTGCCGGCCGCCGCCACCAGCGCTGAAAGTGCGGCACCGAGACCGATGACAACGGCGTCGAGGATTCCAACTGCGGCTATGGCGCTGGCGACGGCACCGTCCGCCACAAGCCATACCGCTGCAAGCACGACGACAGCAGCAACCCCGCCGATGATACCGGTAGTCAGTCCGCGTGCGTTACGCAAACGCCACATCATCGCCCCTCGCGGCTTGACTCGCTAAACTGTCGGCGGCGTGCGGTCGCTGGACCCGTCGGACGGCGGCGACGTGGTCGTCGTCCGTCATTCGTGTCGGCCACATGTCGCAGATCGATGCCCCTTGTCGGATCGTCCGATCGCCAACGCAAGGCCATGGCGAAGCGCATGAGGATGCGGAGTTTCTTGAGCGCATCACTCGCGGCTGCTGGCGTGTCATGACGCTTGGCGAGCATGCGCCGGATCTGCGCCGGTGTAAGACCAGTGACAGGCTTGGCCCCAAGATCATCGGAGCGCATCAGGCGGTCCAGCACGCGCCTGTAGACCCGCTGCGTCCGTGGCGACAACTGCTGAAAGTTGGGACCGCATAGATAGCGATCGACAAGCCGATGGAAGGAACGAGCTGGTTCCACTGGCGTTTTCGCTGCTTTCCAGATCAGTGTTTTGGTTTGTTTCGCCGCCGCGTAGCTCTCGCGAAACGCGGTTGACCCGAGCGCCCCCACCAAACGGATGTAGGGCTTGCCACCGCGGCCGTAATAGAAACGTTCGATCCCCTTGGCATCGACGACGCGCTTGATGTGCTTCAGGCGCTTCTGCCTTCCCCCCGCCGACGAGGCGCGCATGTGCGCGACATCGTCGTCGGCAGTGTTTGGCCGGTGTGGTCGCTCCCGTTCAGGGCGCTCACCTTGGGCAAGTGGGACCCGCGGTTCCGCTGATGCTCGTTGCGTCTTTTGAACAGACGGTTCGACCTGAGCTTTCGACATGAAGTCTCGAGTCTCTGTTTTGCCCGCCCGAGCGCTGAATAACTGAAAGCGCTCGCGCCTTGGGTCTGGTTCAAGGTAAGCAGGATTGATATTCGAGGGGTATTCTGTCAGGGCCATGGTCGCCTCCAAGCGATAAATTATTATTCAATGATCTCATTTTGTTCTCCAGAATGGAAGAGGGAATCTCGGGTAATCGTGGGAACCTCCGGGAACATCCGTGTAGAAAATACAAATCGATTATTGATTATAAGCCCAAGCCATCTTGCAGTATGCCCTTGGGCATGGTGCTTGGCCGCCATCCCTCCGGAGCCGCTGCCGCTCGCTTGCCGGAACCGGCGAGCGGCGGCGGCGAGGAAGGGTGGTCATCCCTTTGGTGAGCTTGAGCGAGCGGTGGCTGTAACGATCTGTTGTCGACGGCAGAGCACAATGATATGCGCCGCAAGCGTTTGGCGTCATAGGCATCGTTCTGCCGTGGCAGCGGCCGTCACCCGTCAGGGCCGAGACCCGCGTCGATGTTTTCGACGCACGCGCCAATGTAAGTCACCCGCGGGGCTTGGTCGCGCAGCCCTTCTTGGCTGCGCGATAGGACGCGGTCCGAGCCCTTCGGGCGAAGGAGCCACCCGTGTCTGGCGATAGCAATTTTCTGGTATAATCTGACTTTGGCCTATTCCAATTCCGTTGCGCAAAAGAAACATTATGGGCGGGCGACCAGCCATGGAATCGCGTGGCGTCAAAAATCGCCTTGATATATACTATAAAAACATCGATTAGATGCTGCATGCTTTCGCACTGACGACTATTAAGCCATTGTATTTCAATCGGATAACACCGGCTTGACGCTTGTCCTTTATCTTGATGTCAAGAAAACCCAATTTATGCCCTCTGAAACCTGTTGCACGAGAGCAGTAGGCATCACGCAACGAAGACAACACATCGGCAGGCGCGGCTTGATCGCACACATTTCGCCATCGCTGTTGTTAGCGAACATCGCGAGGTCACCAGTACCCGACTGCCCGCAACGCGAGTGATGCATGCAGTGGTGGCGCCGGTCTGGCTCGTCCCATGCGAAGGGCAAAAAGCGTAGGACGACTATTATCGTGGCCTGACCGCTCAAGTACATTTGTGCGCCGCTCTGGACAATAGAACTACGCTTTGATCCGCACACCAGCCCAGTGCTACAGTAGCTGTTGCACACCCCGTGCAACCAATCTAAATCACTGAAAAACATCAAAAAATTCTCACTCCTGCAACCCTGGCGACCAAGTGTTTTGGGCCAAAAGGTACGCTAAAGGTACGCAAGCGGGCCGGGCCACCTGGGCCTGCCTAGGCCGCCTGTGGACAGGAACAAGTGACTGTCCGGCCGCCTCAGGTTAAGAAGTTCCACCACGACCGCTTCGTGGTGAGGCCGCGCGACCGCAACATCCATCCCCCCACATCGATCCCCATGGTGTGGCATCTCTGTCCTTGAACGCCTACCATTCCAGCGCGCACGGCCATGGTGCCGTTGGCGACTGCCTCCTTGCGATAGGCCATCATCCGTCATGCATGTACGCGGAATACCGCATTGTCAGTCAGATCTTCCGCGCGGTTAGCGAGAAGACTTCGTTACGCCCGGATACGCCACGCAGGCAGAAGCCGACGATGGCGATCGCCTTGTCGCGCCGCTCTCGTTCGGTTGTGCGACTGTTCAGAGCCAGCGGCCCGACCAGACCGTCAAACAGGCAGCCAACCATGCAGGCGGCAGACGCCTGCACATTCTGCACTGGCAGTTCATTGCGTTCGATGCCCTCGTTGATGATGGCCTCGAACACGCGCGCAAGCTTGCGCCGGTATTTCCAGCGTTCGGCTTCGATTTCCGGATCGACTGGCTCGGCGACGAGCGCATGCGCGAGCCGTCGCCCCTTCAATGCGCGGGCAGCGAAGGTCCACGCCGCCCGGCCCAAACGAACTGTCGCCGCGCCGTCCAAGCCCGCGGCGTCTGCTGCGGCATCCACCTCGCGCTGCGAAACGGAAGCCACGACGTCAATCATCAACAGCGCCTTGGACGGGAAATAGCGGTAGAGCGTCCCGAGCGCGACATCAGCGGCGTCGGCCACCGCCGTCATCTGCGCTTCCCTGAAACCGACTTCTGCCACACGTTCGCGCGCGGCCCTAAGAATGGCGTCTCGGCGCGCCGACGCGCGGGTCTTAACTTCCACAGGCTTGATACGGGCACGAGCCATCGTCACGCTTTCTATCAGTGGTCTTGAAGAGCAACGCGTCGCTTGTCTCAACGCCCTGCTTTTCACAAATCGACATGTCCGCTGTCGAGACATGCCCGTCGATTCACCCGCTGTCTTGACAATTATATAATTGGAATTCTAGTTTCACAACGTTGAAAGCTTGGAACAATCGAATTCGCAAGCTCAGGGCGCCCAAGGGCATGGTTCTAAAATCCTCCGCAGCTGATCCGCTCGGCCATCGCGTCCGCGAATTGGTTGCCCTTTACGACCATCAGGAAGCCTCGGCAGCGCACCTTCTATGTGACCAGCATCCCGCCGATGCGCTCGCCTATCGCGTGATCGGTTCGGATCTCACAGCGGAAGATCTGACATACGGCGAATTGCAACAGCGGTCGGAGCATTTGGCGGCTGGTCTCGCGTCGTTGGGCGTCGGTCCTGGCGATCGTGTCGCGACACTGATGGGCAAGAGTGTAGAGTATTTGGTCACGCTGATTGCAATCTGGCGGCTCGGTGCCGTCCACGTCCCGCTGTTCACGGCGTTCGCCCCTCCGGCAATCGTGCTGCGCCTTTCCGGCAGCAATGCAAAAGTCGTAGTGGCCGATGAAGCCCAACAGAATAAGCTCATCGCCAGCGACGACATCCCGACGAACGCATCATTTCGGATTGTCACGACCGCTCAAGCCGACCAAGTACCGGCTGGCGCGGCGCGGTTCGACAACTTGATGAGGGCGGGCACGGCCGGGCTTCCCGCGGCGCGTCTCGGCGGCGACGCGCCGATGATCCAGATTTATACATCGGGAACCACAGGCCGGCCCAAGGGCGTTGTCGTGCCGATCAAGGCTCTGGCGAACTTTCGTGCCTATGCCGAATTCGGATTGGGACTGAGACCGGACGATATGTTCTGGTGTGCCGCCGATCCCGGATGGGGCTACGGCTTGTACTTCGGTGTGCTCGCAGCCTTCACGACCGGGACGCCGAGTCTGTTCCTCAAGGGCGGCTTCGATCCGCAATTGACCTTCGACGTCATGGAACGCTTCGACGTGACGAACTTCGCTGCAGCACCGACCGTCTATCGCGCGATGCGCACAGCCAACTTGAAGTCCTCCCAGAAACTCAAGCTCCGCTGCGTGTCGAGTGCGGGCGAGCCGCTGACCCCGGAAGTGAACGAATGGGCCGTAGGCGCTCTTGGCCTCGAAGTGCACGACCATTTCGGCCAGACCGAAGCCGGAATGCTCATGAACAATCACCATCATCCCGCGCTGAAGCGGCCGATCAAGGAAGGGTCGATGGGTTCACGATTACCCGGCTGGCACGTGCTGGTGCTGAAGGCGACCGAAGACGTTCCGGCGGCCACGGGAGAGCTTGGCCGTGTCGCTGTCGAAATCAGCCAAAGTCCTTTTCACTGGTTTTCGGGATATCTCAACGATCCCGAGAAGAGTGCGGAAAAGTTCGCGGGCAACGACCGATATTACCTGACCGGCGACACCGGTAAGATGGACGACGACGGCTACTTCTTCTTCAAGTCGCGCGACGACGACGTCATCATCATGGCTGGCTACCGCATCGGGCCGTTCGAAGTGGAATCGGTTCTCGCGACCCATCCTTCGGTCAGCGAGTGCGCGGTGATCGCCACGCCGGACGACATTCGCGGCGAAGTGCTGGAAACCTTCGTTGTCCTCCGCCCCGGCCAAACGGCCTCGACCGAGCTGGAAAGGGAATTGCAGCAGTGGGTCAAGACGCGATACGCCGCCCATGCCTACCCGCGCCGCGTCCATTTCATCGACGCGCTTCCCATGACGCCGAGCGGAAAGGTGCAGCGCTTCGTCTTGCGACAAAAGCGAACCGAGGAAATCGGTCAGGCCAAACTCTGAAGCAACTGAATTGGCATTCGACTGCATTATTAAATGAAAGCCCCGAGGGGAAACTCACGCAAAATGCCACAATCATCAGAACCCGGGCGCATGACAGCAACTGAAGTCGTGACTGGTCGCCGCTCGGTGCGCCGATTTCTGTCAACGCCTGTGGACCTGCAGGTTGTGCGAACCATTTTAAGCGACGCCGCACGCGCTCCGTCGGGGACGAACACCCAGCCGTGGCAAGGCTACTGCGTCACCGGCAACGCGCGGACGCGGCTCTCTGCGGCAGTTCTCGACGCCGCTAAGGCCGGCCGGATGTCCGAGGAATATGCCTATATGCCGACACCGCTTCCCGAGCCGTATCTGACACGGCGACGTCGCGTCGGTTACGAGCTTTATCGCCTCTACGGCATTGAGCGCGACGACTATCCGAGGCGCAAGGCGGCAATGCTCCGCAATTTTGAATTTTTCGGCGCACCGCTCGGCTTGTTTTTCGCCATAGATCGCGGCTTGTTGCACGGCTCATGGATCGATTGCGGGATGTTCATGCAGAACGTTATGATTCTGGCGCGAGATCACGGTCTCGAAACCTGCCCTCAGCAAGCATGGTGCGAGTTCGGCGATGTCGTCCATCAGCAGCTCGATATCCCCGCCGGCCTGATCCTTGTTTCAGGCATGGCCCTTGGCTTCGCAGATCAGAGCGCGCCGGAAAATACGCTCAGAAGCGAACGCGTCGATATCGAAGAATACGTCACCTTTCGGAGCGATTGAGAGCGTCACACGACTGGCGTGGATTGGTTGTGTTGAGGGTTTCGGATGCCGACCCATCGCAGGTCTCGATACACGCACGGGGGACGGCGTCCGGAAACCTCAACAATTGTGTTCACCGGCAGCACATTGACGTTGGCGCGTCCGGTTGGCGTCCATAGTGCGTGTGCCATGTGATCGTCACCGTCGTTTGGGCTTGGTCGCTCAGCTCTCGCTATTCATCATCGCGTAGTGAATGGGGTGTTTGCGCGATGTTGCTCATTTGTAAACGGGCTAGGTGCGGGGCGCCTGTCAGGTTGGCCGTCGCTGCTCTCAAGCGTTCGCGGCAGGGACTGTCATTGCTCCTGATTCGCAGGCACTACCGTGCCCGCTGTCAGGCAGACGATCCACTCACGCTCCTGCCCGAAATTCGTCTTCCTCCGGTGAGCACCGCCTTGGTTTGACGGCCGGGTTCCCCGAGTTTTCGCGCTGATCGAAGACGATGGGCGAGGGGTGGAAGTGTCCACAAAGCGGATTCTGGACACGATTGGCGAGACGCGTGCGTACAAACGCTGGCCGAAGGCATTGAAGCGCAAGATCGTGGCGGCATCGTTCATTGCGGGCGCGTCTGTGTCGGTCGTCGCGCGACAGTACGACGTGAACGCCAACGAGGTATTGAAATGGCGCAAGCGATGTCCCGGGATGGATGCTCCTTCGGCGTAAGCGCACAAACAACCGCATCTGTTGAGCTCATATCAACTTTGCGATCATCGCCGTCCTTTGGGCAGCGGTGGAGGGGACATGAGCACGGGTCACAGGTGGCAGAACCCGGCATTTTTTATCGTTCCGGTGGCGGTCCTCGTTCTCAATTTCCGTCCAGCACTACCATCCACCGATCAGCGCCGGACCGACATGTGGTCGGGAAGCCAGGTCGCAAGCTCCGGCCAGATGGTCAGCAGAGCGACCATGCCCAGCATAATCCAACAGAACGGCAGGCTGCCGCGCACGACATCTGAGAGGGGATACTTCGAGATGCCTTGAACCACGAACAGGTTGATCCCGAATGGTGGCGTAATCTGTCCCAACTCGATCAGCACGACGAGAACGATGCCAAACCAGACGGGATCTACACCGTAACCGGTCAGAACAGGGTGAAGCAGCGGGACCGTGATGACGATCATCCCGAGGCTGTCAACGACACAACCGAGAATGATGTAGACCACAAACACGCCGAGAAGAAATTCCAGGCGGCTTAACTTGAAGCCGAGCAGAACTTTTGCCAATGCCTCGGGCACCCCGGAGATACTGATCGCATAAGAAAACAACAACGCTGCATAGACGATGAACAATATCCCGCCAGACGCCCGCGCCGTTTTCACGAGCGAGACCCAGACGTGTTCGAGAGTGAGGTTGGCCCAGATGATGGAAGCCAAAACGGCTGCAACGCAGCCAACCGCGGCCGCCTCCGTCGGCGTGGCGTATCCGAGATACATCGATCCGATCACGATCGAAATCAACACCGTGAACGGCAGGAGATCGGCAAATGCTTCCGCGAGACTGCCGGCTTCGTTGTCAGCCACGCCTGTCCCAACAGGTGTGGGCGTCACTCCGAATGATCGAATCCCGATGTAGACCATGAACAGCAGCATTAAGACGATGCCTGGGATGACACCGGCCATGAACAGCTTGGCGATCGACGTCTCTGTGAAGCTGCCGTAGATGATCATGGCGATAGACGGCGGGATGAGGATGCCGAGCGTGCCGCCGGCCGCGAGTGACCCGGCAGAGAGCCGTCGATCGTAGCCGCGTGCATCAAGTTGCGGCAGGGCAACCGTCCCGATCGCGGCGGCACAGGCGACGCTCGAGCCGCAGATGGCGGCGAACACGCCGCAGCCCGCGATATTGGTCTGTAGCAGTCCACCCGGCAGTCTTTGCACCAGATGCGACATGCCCCGGTAGACGCGCGCTGACAAACCACTTTCGAGCAGCAACTGCGCCATGAGAATGAACAGTGGGATGGCTGTAAGTGTGAAACTGTCCAGGCTTCCCCAACTGGTCAAACCGATCGCCTTCAGACCCGACCAGCCACCGACCCAGAAGATGTAGAGCACCGCCGACGCAGCGATCGCGAACGGAATCCACATTCCGGCGAACAGCAAAACCAGGAAGCTGCCGAATATGATGATCGCATCGAGTGTCATGACGGCGCTCCATCCGGGCCGCGAACTGCCGCTAGGTCCCAACGTAAACGCACCAGCAACGCGACCAGCAGCAGCAAACTGCCGATAGGCATGAAGAGTTGTGGCAACCAGAGCGGCGTCGCCAGCGCCGAGGTCTCAACGATCCCACGGCGATAACTGCTGAACACGAATGCGATGAGTTGCCACGAGATCACAGCAGTGACGACAATGGCGATCAGATCGAAGATGACTTGCAGGACCCGTTGGGTCCGGCGGGGAAGCGCCTTGAAGATGAAGTCGACCGTGAAGATTTCATCGTCGATCAAGGCGACGCCAAAGCCGAGAAAGCCGGCGCCTACCAGCAGATAGCCTGCGACGTCCTCAGTGAACTCGAGTGATCGTCCGAAAAGAGATCTCAGGACCACCTCCGTCGAAATGAGGACGACCATGAAAACCAGCAGCAACGCGCAAGCGCCACGCTGCACCTGGAATAAGCGGACCAGAGCGGGTGACATCGCCCGGCTACGAGACTGTCCCGCCATTGTCACTTCGCTCATCGGCCTAGGGCCGCGCGAACTTGTGCCATTGCTGCTTCAGCATCCTTGCCCTTTGCCTTGGCCCACGTGTCCCAATAGGGCTTCATTGTCGCCGTCGCCGCAGCCTGTACCTCCTTCGCGGATTCGGTCAGGACCATTCCTTTCGACCCCAGGCTCGCGTTCACGGTGTCTTCGTCGGCAAGCAGAGTTTTGATGATCGTTGGCGAATGATTGGCAACGGCCGCCCAAATTGCCGCCTGAACCTCAGGCTTCAAAGCCATAAAAACATCCTTGTTCACGATCAACGCAGCGTCGACGTAGCTGACAGGCAGGGCATATCGGTGCGTGAGCAGATCACCCCAGACTTTCCCTCCGCCGGCGCTCGCGGTGATGACGCCGTCGATTGCGCCTTGCTGCAAGGCCGGTGCGACCTCAGGCGGCCCCATCGTCAACCCCGTGCCGCCGAACGCCTTCACGAACTCGGCCTGTTCCGGCGACGTCACACGAATCTTCTTGCCCTTGATGTCGTCGAGCGATGTCAACTTCTTGTTCGAAAACAGGACCTGCATTGGGTAGGTATAGTAGCCAAGCAGCACTGCGCCCTGCTTGTCGAAACCGGCGACCAGATGCGGTTTGACGATCTCGTACGCCTTGCTGAATTCGGCAGGATCCTGGATCAGCATCGGCAGGCGGAGCAACCCGCCGATTGGCACGCTACCGTGGAAGAAGAGGTCATCCCCGAAAGTCACGACGTTGTCACCAACAGCTTGGGTGATCGTGTTGACCTTGATCGGTAACTGGCCGCCGAGCGATAGTTTGATGTCGATCGCACCGCCGGTCTTTGCTTTGATCTCGTCGAAGATCGCCTTGAGCCCGGCGACGTTGGCGACCTGCTCGGTCGTGCCATAAGTGTATGCCTTCCAATCGGCTGCAGGCGCATTCGTTGGAAGGATCGTGGCAGCAGCCATCGCAATCGCGATGACTGTGTTGTTCCAGAGCTTCATGGCAGTTCCTCCGTGTTGGTGACTTCTCAACCTGCGCGGCGACCCGCCATCAGTGTGTCGCCGGAGACAGGTCGAGCGTTTCGATCAGTTCCGAGACCCGACGCGCCTCGCGTCCCACAAGCGCTTGAAAATCGCCGGTCAGCGCAGTCATAAAGCCTTCGCGCAAGGCGCGGGTGTAGGCGTTTCGGCGTTCGATCAGCGGCAACGAGAGCCCCTGACGCCTTAGATCGGTCGTTTGTGCTGCGTCGTCGACGGCCTGATAGCGCAACGGCTTGCCGAGCACTTGGCTCACCAGCTGTGCAACATCCGCACACGAGAGAAGTTCGGGCCCACTCAGCCGGTACGCTGTATTTGGCGTACCGCGGAGAACGGAGCACGCAGCGGCCTCGGCGAGATCGTCGCGACCGATAAACGGGAGCCGTGCGTCCCCTGCCGCCAGGCGCAGAACGCCGTCACCTCTTGCGGCGTCTGCTGCGCGGCGAGCAAAATTGTCGATGTAGGGTCCATTGCGAAGCATGATCCATTCGCATCCAGACGCCTGGATCGACTGCTCCGTTTCGCGGTGAACTCTGGCGACCATCGATGGTGATGCCGGATCAATATCGAAGAAGCTGGTGTAGATGATCCGCTTGACGCCCGCGTTCCGAGCAGCCCCAACTGCATTCTCATGCAGGCGGACTCGCTCGTCGTCGGGGGCTTCGACTGAGACCAGCAAGAGCGCCGCGACGCCGTTGAGTGCCTTCGTCATGTTTGAAATCTCGTTGAAATCGCCCCGGCGAACCTCCGCTCCCCACTCATTGCGCTCGTCGATCAGACTGGGATCACGCGTCAACGCCACCAAATTTGTGCCCGACGGCAATCGGCGCGCGAGGTGTGTCAGCGCGCGTCGCGAGAGTTGCCCAGTGGCACCTGTGACTGCAATCGTCATCTCGACCCATCCTCAGGCGACGCGCGCCGATCTGCCCAAAATTCCTTTGGGCTCGTGATGCTGGATCGCGTTGTTCCCACCCGACGCAGTGCAACGCCCTACTGGTCGGCACCTTTTGGTCAACATCGCTGATCGACTAATTTTCGACCAGTAGAACTATCTGAACGCATCGTTCTGATTTCGAGATATCTTAGACTTGCGATTGCGTGCGGGTTGACCCGGCCACCGACCGTCAGCTTCTGCTTGCCGTATGACGTCGGTCACGACGGCTCGGACCTCGACGAACGCACGTGTGCTTGGGCGATCGGAAAGCGAGACGATGGCCAGCGTGCGATTGAGCCGCGGTTCCACGATGCGCCGGGCGTGCACGCTTTTCGCCTTAACTTCCTCCAAGACCGTCGACCGCGCCAGAATAGCGCAGCCGAGACCGGCCTCGAGCGCCTTCTTGAGCGCGAACAAGCTGTCGATTTCGAGATGAGGGTTGGGCGTGATCTGATTGCGCAAAATCTGCGGTTGAATGATCGAACGAGAAGCGGGCACCGGACTTAGGCCGAGAACGCTGGACTGCGGAATATCCTTGAAGGCGATCGGCTTCGACGTGGCACCGATCAACTTGGATTGTCCAATCAGGTAGAGGTCCTCTTCGAGCAATGGGGTGGCGTTCAGTCGGCTGTCAGCTGGCGGATTGTAGGCGACTGCGACGTCGACCTTGCCTGACAGCACCCAATCGATCAACGTCGGCGACAGGCCTTCGACCACCATCATGTGAACCGCGGGGCAGGTTTGCCGCACGCGCTTCATGACATCCAGGGACACCAGATTGATCGCGGTATGACTCAATCCGACGGTGACGGGGCCGGAAGCGGCCTCGGTGAATGTGCGCACGTCGGCTTCTGCCTGGACCTGCGCGGATAGAATTGCACTCGCATGCTGAAGAAGGCGCCGTCCGGCTGGCGCAAGCTCAATGCCGCGAGCTCGACGTTCGAGTAGGACGACCCCCAACATGCGCTCGATCTCGGCCACGTGGTGGCTGAGAGCCGATTGCGCGATGTTGAGAGACCTCGCAGCGCGGGACAGCGCGCCGGCCTCCGCGATCGCAACGAAATAGCGCAGCTGCTTGAGGGTCAACACAGGCGTCACGCGGGTCTCCATCCATCACATCGTTAGATCGGTGCGTTCTTATTTTTATATTTGTCCGATGGATTGCGTGAAGGCAAGTTGCAGTGATCGAAAAGGACAGTATGATGGCATCGGCTCGGAACGTAACGTTGCTCGATCGACGCGTGGCCTTGAAGATGGCGGCGGCCGCTCCATTCCTCGGAGGACTATCGCAAGCGAGGGCTCAGTCGGCGCTGCAGCAAACGGTGCGGCCGATCACGCCTCAGATCGAGGTGCGCTCCCTTGGAGAATTGCACACTGCCGCGCTGGCTGAGGGTGGTGACCTCCTCGTGTATGGTGGCGGCGATCTGCCGAATGGCTCGGCGGGAACAGAGCAGGCGTTCAATAAGCGATTTCCTGGTATGAAGATCCGCATTCTGGTGGATCGCAGTAAGTACCACGGTGTGCGGATCGACAATCAACTAGCTCTCGGCAAATTGATACCGGACGTTGCGCACATCCTGACGATTTACAGTTTTGATCGTTGGAAGGCCGAAGGGCATCTGCTGGCGTACAAGCCACTCGGCTGGCAGCACGTGTACGCGGATTTCAAGGACCCTGACGGGGCCTATACCGCGATCACCGTGTTCGCGTTCAGCACCGTTTTTAACACCGCCCAGGTGAGCGACGCCGAAGCGCCTCGCGACGCGCCGGACTTTCTCGATCCGCGTTGGAAAGGCAAGATCGTTCTGAGCTACCCTCACGATGACGACGCCATGCTTTTCCAGTTCGATCGCATCGTTTCCGACTATGGCTGGGGCTATATGGAGGCCCTTCTCAAGCAGGATATCTTGTGGGTACGAGGGTCGGCACCCGCGAGAGTATCCGTTGGTAAGGGCGAGCGTGCCGTCACGTTCACCGCGTCCGGACCGCTTGCTACGCCCGCCAATGCCACTGCGAAGTTCATTCTACCCCGTCGGGACGCGTTCCTGTCATGGCCACAGCCGGCCGCGATCTTCAAGACGGCAAGACATCCAAACGCGGCAAGACTCTACCTGAGCTGGCTTCTGTCACCGGAAGTCCAGGGTGCAGCCGGTCGCCAGTGGCCTGTCCGAAGCGACGTTGCACCGACGGGCGGGTACAGCCCGATTACAGCCCTCAATACGGCCCCGGGTCGCTATCGAGATTTTCTCAGTGATCGTGCGCGACTGGAGCGCGTGCGAGATCAGCTCGAACAGTACATCGGTCCGATGCAGGGTCCCAACCCAACCGGCGTCGAGGGCCTGTATCCAAAAACGTAACGGACCATCGCTCATGCCACATTGGCGAGGATTTTAATGCGCAAGCTGATCGGCCGAAGTGTAGCGCCCGCCGTGGTGGTACTGGGGTTGCTGACCATATCTGCCGCAGCTCAGTCGCCGCAGATTGAACGCGGGCGCTACCTGGTAGAAGTCGTCCTGGCGTGCGGCAACTGTCATTCTCCACGCACACCACCGGACATGACGATCATACCCGGCAAGGAACTGTCGGGCGGTCGCAGTGTCGACACCCCCAGCTTCACAGTCACGCCCTCCAACATCACGCAGGACAAGAAGACAGGGATTGGGAGTTGGACCGCCCAGCAGATCAAAGTTCTGCTGCGAGAGGGTGTTCGGCCGGACGGCATTCCACTTGCGCCGGCTATGCCGGTCAACTTGATCAAGGCACTCACCGACAGCGACCTGGATGCGGTGGTGGCGTACATCCAGACAATCCCCGCCATAGAGAATGCAGCGGAACCGCCCAGCTACAAGAAGGAGTTCAGGCACGATCACTACCCCGACGCTACCCCGCTTTTCACCGATGCGAGGATAGCTGCCGATCCATTGGAACGCGGTCGCTACATTGCGACGCTCAATCATTGCCTGGAGTGTCATACCACCTCGGTCGACGGTGCAACCGACTACGCTAAGTCGACCGGCAGAGGTGGCAAGCGCTACACGCGAGGTACGGTCCTCGCCACGAATATCACCTCGCACATGACCAAGGGTATCGGCGGCTGGACCGACGAGGAGTTGAAGCGCGCGCTCACAGAAGGGATCGCGAAGGACGGCCGCAAACTGAAGTATCCGATGCCCTGGCCATACATGGGCAAGATGACACCGACCGATCTCAATAGCCTCGTGCTGTACATCCGCACCCTGCCACCAAAGGAATAACAAATCCATCTAGAAGCAAGATGGGTCAGTTCTTCAAATTGTATTTGTCTGATGTACTGGTCTTGCTCAATCAACGACCTCGGCGCCGGGAGTAAAGAGTATGACACTACCCAAGTCTGTGGTCATAAACGAGGAAGGGCCACGCGAGGGCTTTCAGATCGAGAAGGGCCCGATTTCGACCGCAGACAAGATTGCGCTGATTGATGCGTTGTCGATTTGCGGGTTCAAGTCGATGCAGGTCGCGTCATTCGTCAGTCCCAAGCATGTGCCAGGTTGGGCAGACGCCGAGGCTGTCGTCAATGGGATAGCGACCAGCCCGGGCGTCGAATATTCGGCAGTCTGGTTCAATGCCGGGGGGCTGCGGCGAGCGTTGGCATTCCAGGGTAAGCTGACGCTCGCCGGGTTCATCTCGATGAGCGCGTCCGAGCCGTTCGGCGTGCGAAATCTAAACCGGGATCGCGCCGGGCAGATGGTGCAGATGCGTGACTATGTGCGTGCGCATCAGGACGCAGGCGTGCCGATCGGCAAGATCATCATCATGGCGGCCTTCGGGTGTAACTTTGCGGGCGACATCAGTTCGAAGGACGTTGAACGGGCCGTCGGCGACGCTTTGCAGATTGCCGCCGATGCCGGCCTCACAGTCGGACAGGTCTCGCTCGCGGACAGCATGGGCTGGGCAACGCCGATCCGCGTGGCTCGCGCTGTCGGTGCTGTGCGCGAACGCTGGCCGAACTTGAAGATTGCCCTTCATCTGCACGACACGCGGGGTCAGGGCATCGCCTGTGCCTATGAGGGTTTGCGCCTCGGCGTCATGCACTTCGATTCTGCCGTCGCCGGGCTCGGAGGCTGCCCATTTGCCGGGCAACCGGGCGCACCCGGCAACATCGCTACGGAAGAATTAGCGCTGATGTGCGCCGAGATGGGCATCGAGACGGGCATCGACATTGAAGCACTACTCGAAGCGGGGCGGCTTGCGGAACGCATCGTCGGTCGTGCATTGCCGAGCGCCGCTCTCCGATCGGGCTCACTCGCCAAATTCAGGAAGCACGCTGCATGACATCGACTCCGAAACCGCTGGCCGGACTGAAAGTGCTCGATTTCGGCCACACCATCATGGGCCCATGCGCGGGCGTCGTGTTCGCCGACCTCGGCGCCGACGTGATCAAGATCGAACCGGTCGAGGGGGATCCAACCCGACGCCTGCCAGGATTCGCCGCTGGTTTCTTCGCGACCTACAACCGCAACAAGCGATCCATCGCCGTCGATCTCAAGAGCAGCGAGGGGCAGGCAATCGTGCACCGATTGGTGAAAGACGCCGATGTCGTGATGGAAAATTTTGGCCCCGGCACCATCGAGCGCTTGAAATGCAGCTGGGAAGACCTGAGCGCGATCAATCCACGTCTCGTCTATCTCTCCATGAAAGGCTTTTTGAAAGGTCCGTATGAAAACCGCGGCGCCTTGGACGAAGTCGTGCAGATGCAGTCCGGCCTCGCTTACATGACGGGGCCGCCAGGACGCCCATTGCGTGCGGGTGCGCCGATCATCGATATACTCGGTGGCGTGTTCGGTGTCGTCGCAGCGCTCGCCGCACTCCGGGAGCGCGACGCCACCGGTCAGGGCCAGAAAGTCGGCAGTTCGCTGTTCGAGAGCGCGACGTTCATGCTCGGCGCTATCATGGTCGGAAGCGCCGTGATCGGCGGACCGATGCCGCCGATGCCGGCGCGCAAAAATGCCTGGGGCGTCTATGACGTGTTCACCGGCAGCGATGGCGGCCAAGCGTTTATCGCCTGCACCTCAGACAAGCATTGGCAGCGCTTTTGCGACGCATTCGGTTTTCCGGAATGGAAGGCCGACGAACGGCTGTCCAACAACGCCAAGCGATGCGACGCACGTGAGTGGATGCTGCCGGAGCTAGAAAAGTGCATGTGCGCGCTTCCGCTCCAGGACATTCTCGACCGTTGCGAGACCGCGCGCGTCGCCTACTCGCGTGTCGGCCGGCCGGACGAGTTGGCGGCAGACCCGCATCTCGCAGCGTTCGGCGGGCTATTGCAAACCGCTGTGTCCGGTTACGGCGGCGGCCCGATGGTCGCTGTTCCCGCCTTGCCCGTCGAATTCGGAAACGATCGCACGCGGGTCGGGCTCATATCGCAGCCACCGCGTGTCGGCGAGCACAGCGAGGAAATCCTGCGCACAGCTGGCTTCTCGAAAACGCAGATTGCCGCGTTGCGCAAAGCTGGCACGATCGGAACGCCGGATACAGTTCGCAAGACCTGACAAGAAACTCTGGGAGGACTGACGACATGAAAAAAACAACGAACCGTCTGACGCGCCGGACACTACTCGCATCGGCGCCTGCCATGCTCGCCTGGTTTCCCTATGCCACGCAGGCACAAGTCGGTGGCAAGGCCGTCCAGTTCATCTTGCCGTTCTCGGCAGGTTCGGGCGTCGATGGCCACATGCGCGCGGCGCAGAACGAGCTGGCGAAGGCCCTCGGCGCGCCAATCGTCATCAATAACCAGCCGGGCGCAGGCGGCATCATCGGCACACAGCAACTCGTCAAGGCAGCGCCCGACGGACTGACACTCGGTATGATCTCGAACAACCATGTTGTCTATCCGAGTGTGCTGAAATCGGTACCGTTCGATCCGGTCGGCGATATAACGGCCATCGCTGTGATCGGCTCGACTCCGTTCGTGCTCGTAACAAATCCAAAGAAGATCGCGGCGAAGTCGGCGGCCGAGCTGACCGCGCATTTGAAAGCCAATCCAGACAAGCACAACTACGGGTCATCGGGCAACGGCACCATCCTGCATTTCGGCACAGCCATGTATGTGGATCAGGCTGGCGTGCAGGCGACGCACATTCCCTATAAGGGTGTTGGTCCGCTGGTCACGGATCTGATCGGAGGGCAGGTCGACTTCGGCGTCGTTCCCTTCCCCGCCGTCGCGGGGCATCTGAGGTCGGGTGCTCTGCATGCCGTTGGCGTCGCCAGCGCTCAGCGAATCAAGCCGGCGCCGGATCTGCCGACTTTTGTCGAACAGGGCATGCCGAACATGGTGGTCGCCGGCTGGTTCGCGGTCGTCGGTCCTGCCAAATTGCCTGTCGCGGAAATCGCTCGCGTCCACAAGGCATTTTCCGACGCGTTTGCAAGCGACGAAGTCAAGGCGGCTATGGACAAGCAAGGCACCGTCATCAGCATTATGTCGACCGAGCAATCAGCAACCTATCTAAAGTCCGAACTCGCCAAATATGCAGCCCTTGCAAAGGCGATCAAGCTCGAAGTTCAGTGAGTTGTGCCTTGAAAAGATGATCCTTGGCAGCCCGGTACTCGCGGGTCTCTGAGCGCCGCCGAAGCGGCGCTCACTTGCGTCATGCATAGCGCATCATGATCGTCTTCAACTCCAGGTACGCATCCAGCGCCGCGCGGCCGTGCTCGCGGCCGATACCCGACTGCTTGTAGCCGCCGAACGGCGCGTTCGGGTCGACGATATTGTGTGCGTTGACCCACACAGTTCCTGCTTTTACGGCCTTGGCGAACGTCATCGCCTTGCCGAGGTCTCGCGTCCAGATCGACGCCGAAAGACCGTAGCGGCTGTCGTTGGCGATACGGATGGCCTCGTCGAGGTCCCTCACCGGCGTCGCCGCGACGACGGGCCCGAACACCTCGTCCTGCACGATCTCGGCATCGAGTTTTGCCTTGTGCAGGATGGTCGGGGCGACGAAGTGGCCCCTTCCCGGTACCGCGCGCTTCCCCGCGACCTGCTCGGCGCCTGCTTTCACGGCGCGTTCCACCATGCCATTGATCTTATCGCGGTGGCGCGCAGAGACGACGGGCTGGATCTGCGCATTCGGATCACGGCCCGAGCCGAGCGACATGCCGTCGGCGATCTTGGCAATATTCGCGAGCGTTTTATCGTACACCTTCTCCTCGATCAGCAACCGCGACGCGGATGTGCACACCTGACCCGTGTTGAAGAACATGCCAAGGCCAGCCATCAGGCCCTCCATGCCGTCTTCATGGTCCGCCATCACCACCATCGGTGACTTGCCGCCGAGTTCGAGTGTGAAGCGCGCCATGTTGTCGACAGCGGCGTGCGCCACGAGCTTGCCGGTCGCGGTCGACCCTGTGAACGTCAGCTTGTCGATCCCCGCATGTTTCGACAGCGCCGCACCCGCGGTGCCGCCGAGACCAGGAACGATATTGATCACGCCCGGCGGGATTCCCGCATCGGCGACGAGCTTGGCAAGCCGGAGGCAACCGAGTGGCGTGTCTTCCGGTGGCTTGACGATGATGGTGCAGCCGCACGCAAGCGCCGGTGCGATCTTCCACATGGCGAGCGTCAGTGGAAAATTCCACGGCACGATGGCACCGACGACGCCGACGGGCTCTTTTACCGTCATGGTCATGTACTTGGAGCCCGGCGGCACGATTGCCGAGGTCTCCAGCGTCGAACCCTCGATCTTGGTCGCCCACCCCGCGTAGTAGCGTAGCCAGTCGACCGTACCGCCGACCGAAACCCCTTTGGCGAGGCCGATCGATTTGCCATTCTCGACGCTCTCGATCTCGGCGAGCAGGTCGGTGTCCTTGGCAATCGAGATCCGCAAGATCCAGCATCATTTTTTCGCGCTCGACCGGACGCAGTTTGGACCAAGGCCCGTCGAGGGCAGCGCGCGCCGCTTTCACGGCCGCATCGACTGCAGCCGCGCCGCCGTCGAGGACTTCGGCGACGACATCGCCCGTGGCGCTGTCGTCGACTTTGAACGATTTGGTGCCGATTTCGACGAACTTGCCGCCAATGAACGGCAGATGCTTGCCTTTGAAGAAGGCAGCAGCCTCTTTGCTGTAACCCGTCATGTTTATCACACCCTCGTTATGGATCGCAGCGGAAACCGTCGCAGTTTCGAGCGGTCTGTCAAATACAGAATAGAGAACGCGAGCATCTCCTGGCTAGATGGGTCGCGGCCCTTGCCATTCGCGCGGGGTGCAGCATGATGTGCTCGTGTGAATTTTGTGAACGGAGTGCGGATCATGGTCGCAACGGGTCGCCTCATCGAGCGGTTCGCCTTGGTGACAGGTGGCAGCAGCGGCATCGGTGCTGCCGCGGTGCGCAAGCTTGCCGACGCGGGCGCAACTGTCGTGATCGGCTACAACACCGGCGCGGGGCGAGCGGAGGCGCTGCGGGAAGACCTGCCGGGCAGCGGACATCGCACGATCCGCCTACCGCTCGAAGCCGTCACGGATATACGGACCGCGTTTGCAGACTTGGCGAACGAGATCCCGCGACTGGATATCTTGGTCAATTCAGCCGGTTTCACGCAGCCGATCCCGCACGGTGACTTCGAAACCCTCGACGACGCGCTGTTCGAACGCATCCTGGTCGCGAATGCGCGTGGTCCGTACTCCATCATCCGTGGGGCTCTGCCACTACTCAGGCGGTCTGACGATGCCGTCATCGTCAATGTGTCGTCGCTGTCCGGCCGCACCGGGTCCGGCAGCAACATCGCCTACTGCGCTGCCAAAGCAGCCGTCGACACGATGGGCCTGTCGTTGGCGCGCGCGTTGGGACCGAAGATTCGCGTACTCGGCGTCTCACCAGCAGCAGTCGCGACTGACTTCGTCGCCGGCCGCGACCGGGCGGCGCTTGAGAAGATCGCCGCGGGGACGCCGTTGCAGCGCGTCACTGAAGCCGAAGACGTCGCTGACGCCATCATGGCGTGTATCACGCACCTCAAGTCATCCACTGGAACGACTTTGCTGGTCGATGGAGGCAGACACCTTTGACGCCATCGGCAGCCTGCCGATTACAATCCGATTGGAATTGCGTGATTGGCCTTTACTTCCTTCAGGACAATGCTGCTTCGAACGGCCGCGAGCCCCCCAGCCACTTTGATCAGGCGGTCGAGCAACTCGCTCAGGTGATCGAGGTCCCGACAGAATATTTTCATGATGTAGTCGGCGTCTCCTGTTTGTGCATAGCACTCGACGATTTCCGGGCAGGCTCCGACAAACTTGCGGAACGCCGCGTTGGATCGATCTTCGTGGCTACGGAGACTGATCGAGGTGTGTGCGACAACAGCCAGGCCGAGTTTGCGGTGATCGAGGACCGCAGCTATTCGTCTTATGTAACCTTCCGCGCGCAGCCTCGCGATCCGGCGTGCGCACTGGGTTCCAGACAAATGGATGCGATCGGCGATCTCAACCTGCGTCAGATCCGCCTCACTCTGCAAGAGGGACAAGATTCGGAGGTCGTAGGTGTCGAGATCACGCATGTCCAACAGACCAATCAAGCAATACGCAGGTTTTCTGCATTGACATATCGTATCACGCAGAAAATCACCACAAAAATGCCTGAGGATGGCTTCGATTGCACATCATTTTCGTCTAACGCAATCTAATCTGAGCGTGTTTGCTGCTTGGACGAGTGAAATGACGAGACGGATCAAGAATCGTCCTGATGACGTCGGTCGTTCGATGAGCGGTGGCATGGCCATCGTCGAACAACTGATCGCCAACGATGTCGACACGGTGTTCGGCCTGCCCGGCGCGCAGATGTACTCACTGTTCGATGCGCTGCAGCAACTCTCTGACAATATCCGGACCTACGGTGCGCGTCACGAGCAGACCTGCGGCTACATGGCGTTCGGCTATGCGCGTTCGACGGGGAGGCCCGGTGTATTCTCCGTTGTGCCCGGGCCCGGCGTACTCAACACAACCGCCGCGCTCTGCACTGCCATGGGCTGCAATGCACCGGTGCTGTGCCTGACGGGCCAGGTGCCGAGCGCCTTCCTCGGCCGCGGGCGCGGGCACCTGCACGAACTTGCCGATCAACTCGGAACGCTTCGATCACTCGTCAAATGGACCGCGCGTATCGAGCGGCCGGCCGATGCGCCCGAGATCGTCAACGAGGCGTTTCGGCAAATGTTGTCGGGACGACCGGGCCCGGTCGTGCTTGAGATGTGCTGGGACGTGATGGCGTCGAGCGCACACGTGGTGCCGCAGCCTGCCGCGACCATTCCGCGGGCTGCTTCTCCCTCGCCATTAGAAATCGAGGCGGCGGCAGAGCTTGTCGCAAAGGCGCGTCGGCCGATGATCATGACCGGCAGCGGTGCCCAGCATGCAGCCGTCGAGGTGCGCGCACTCGCCGAGGCGATCGATGCACCTGTCTCGGCCTTGCGCGGCGGCCGGGGCATTATGCCTGAGGACCATCCACTCGGGCTCTCGTCCTATGCAGCGTGGCGCCTGTGGCCCGAGGTTGACGTGCTGATCGGCATCGGCACGCGCCTCGAAATGCCCTATATGCGCTGGACCGGCATGATGTCGCTGGTTGACCGCCCAGCGATGCCACCGAATCTGATTCGCATCGACGTCGACCCGGCCGAGATGCGTCGCCTGGTCCCCCATGCCGGCATCGTTGCCGACGCGGCGGATGGAACGGCCGCGCTGCTCGCCTCCATGAAGCGCAAGCTTGGCAAAGGCAAGCTGACAACCACTGCCGGGTGGCGCGACGCCATTGCGACGCAGAAGACGGAAGCACGTCAGGCAATCGAGAAAGTGCAGCCGCAGCTGGCTTATCTTGACGTGATCCGGGACGTACTCCCGCGCGACGGGCTGATCACAATCGAGTTGTCGCAAATGGGTTTCACGTCCTACTTCGGCTATCCCGTCTATGAACCCCGCACCTATATTTCCGAGGGATTCCAGGGCACGCTCGGCTTCGGCTTTCCGACCGCGCTTGGGGTGAAGGCGGCCAATCCGGATAAGCCAGTCGTATGCATCACGGGTGATGGCGGCTTCATGTTCGCCGCCCAGGAGCTGGCTACGGCCGCACAGGAGCGGATCGCACTGGTCACGCTACTCTTCAACAACAATGCTTACGGCAATGTGTTGCGCGATCAGAAGACTGGTTTTGGCAATCGGGTCATCGGTGCCGTCCTTCAGAACCCGGACTTCATGGCGTTTGCGAGCGCCTTCGGCATCGAAGCACACCGAGTGACGAGCCCCGCTGGGTTGCGTCCGGTACTGACCAAGGCGCTTGGCGCAGGGCGACCCGTCCTGATCGAAATCATGGTCCCGCAGGGATCGGAAGTGAGCCCGTGGGAATTCATCCATCCAAAGCGGCCATGACTTAGAAAGGCGACCTATGAAGATCGTGGCATGGCGGTCCGCCGGACGAGAGACGATCGGCATCGCGACAGATGCCGGCGCCCTATCCGACATTGCGCGGCGCTCGCGAGGGCGGCTCGCAACACTGCAGGATCTGGTGTCGGCCGATGCGCGTGCGGAAGCCGAGCGACTGGCGACCGGTGATCCGGATGCGACGATCGCCGACGTGGACTTGCTGCCACCAATCGCCGCCGGCGCCAAGATTTTGTGCGTCGGTGTGAACTACCCGGAACGGAACGCCGAATACAAAGACGGCTCGGAACTGCCAAAGTTTCCGAGCCTGTTCGTGCGCTTTCCAACGTCGTTCGTCGGGCACGCGCAATCCATCGTACGACCGCCAGAGTCCGTGCAGCTCGACTACGAGGGCGAGATCGTGATCGTCATCGGCAAGCGCGGTCGACGCATCGCCGAGGTAAACGCGCTTGAACACGTCTTCGGACTGACACTGATGAACGAAGGCTCGATCCGCGATTGGATCCGGCACGGCAAATTCAATGTCACGCAGGGTAAGAACTTCGAGCGGACTGGCTCGATCGGCCCGTGGATCGTGCCAATCGACGCTGCAACGCCGCTCGACGATCTCACGGTCGTTACGCGCGTCAATGGCGAGGAGCGCCAGCGCGGCAACACCGGCATGCTGATGTTTCCATTCTCCCGGATCATTTCTTACGTGTCGACATTCACCACCCTGGAGCCGGGTGACCTGATCGCGACCGGAACGCCGCCCGGCGCCGGTGGCCGCTTCGATCCGCCGAAATGGCTAAAACCGGGCGACCGGGTCGAAATCGAATGTCCCATCGTTGGCACTTTGGTCAATGTCGTCGAGGACGAAGAGGTTTGATCGATGCCACATCTGATCGTGGAGTATTCCGCGAACATCGATGTCGATCCGAATGGCAGTCTGAAGCACAACACCCTGCATGACATCATTGCCACCTGCCAAAAGGGAGCGCCGACATGACCACCAAGGCAAAAGGGCCGACGTACGACGACAACAAGGCGCGACTCGAACCATTGCTCAGTCGCCTCGGGGCAGGCGGTATCGGCCACACGATCGCTGGAAAGCGGGTTGACACCTCCGCGACGTTCGAGACCCACTCGCCGGTCGACAAGACCGTTATCACGAAGGTCGCGCGTGGCAGTGCGGATACGATTGACCATGCCGCTGCGGCGGCTAAGCAGGCATTCAAGGCGTGGGCCGCTTGGGCGCCGGAAAAACGCCGCGCCGTGTTGCACAAGATCGCCGACACGATTGTGGAGCACGCCGAGGAGATCGCCGTTCTCGAATCCTGGGACACTGGCCAACCCTATCGCTTCATGTCCAAGGCTGCGATCCGTGGTGCCGAGAATTTCCGCTTCTTCGCCGACCGTGTGCCTGAAGCGCGTGACGGGCGCAACATGCCGACGCCGGATCACTGGAACGTGTCGACGCGCGTGCCCATCGGTCCGGTCGGCATTATCACGCCCTGGAACACGCCTTTCATGTTATCGACATGGAAGATCGCTCCGGCGCTCGCCGCCGGGTGCACGGTCGTGCACAAGCCTGCCGAATGGTCACCGGTCACAGCCGATCTGCTGGTGCGGCTTTGCCAGAAGGCAGGGCTTGCCGGATGGCGTGCTCAACACCGTACACGGCTTTGGCGAGGATGCTGGCAAGGCGCTGACCGAGCATCCGGACATCAAGGCGATCGGCTTTGTCGGCGAAAGCTCGACCGGCTCTGCCATCATGCGCCAGGGCGCCGCCACTCTGAAGCGCGTGCACTTCGAACTCGGCGGCAAGAACCCGGTCATCGTCTTTGCTGATGCCGACCTTGATCGGGCGCTCGATGCCGTCGTGTTCATGATCTACTCGCTCAATGGCGAGCGCTGCACATCGTCGTCGCGCCTTCTTGTCGACGAGAGTATCGCAGACGTGTTCATACGACGCCTCGCCGAACGCGTCGCTAAGCTCAAGGTCGGCCATCCGCTGGACCCAGCGACCGAGATCGGCCCGCTGATCCACGAACGCCACTACGACAAGGTGTGCTCGTACTTCGCAACGGCCAAGAGCGATGGTGCCAAGATTGCCGTTGGGGGAGCGCCGCATGACGGCCCTGGTGGCGGACACTATGTGAAGCCGACCTTGTTCACCGGGGCCACCCCCTCCATGCGCATCGCGCAGGAGGAGATCTTCGGGCCGGTTCTGACGGTAGTCCCGTTCAAGGGTGAGGCACAGGCGACTCGAGATCGCCAATTCGGTTCGCTATGGCCTCACCGGCTACGTGTGGACCGGCGACATGGGGCGAGCACTGCGGGTCGCCGACGCGCTCGAGGCCGGCATGATCTGGCTCAACTCCGAGAACGTGCGCCACCTGCCAACGCCGTTCGGCGGCATGAAGGATTCCGGTATCGGCCGCGACGGTGGCGAGCACTCGTTCGACTTCTACATGGAAACCAAGAACATCTGCCTGGCCAAGGGAACACACGCCATTCCCAAGCTCGGCGTCTGATATGCCACAGGAGTTTTCATATGCCCGCCCCCAAACACGTCTTCGATCCGCCATTCAACATCGTCCGTTGCAGTCACGTGATGCTCGGCGTCACAGACCTCGCGCGCTCGAAGGCATTCTACGCCGACACGCTCGGCCTGCACATCGAGGATGAGACGAAAGGCGCGCTTTATCTGCGCGGTGTCGAGGAACGACAGCACCATTCGCTCGTGCTGCAAAAGGAAAAGATACCCGCCGCGCATCATCTTGGTTTTAAGGTCGGTAGCGAAGAGGACCTCGACAAGGCCGCGCATCACTTCAAAGCCAAGGGCATGAAGCATGCTTTTGTTGAGCGGCCCTACCAGGGTCGCACCTTGCAGGCCGTCGACCCACTCGGCATGCCGCTCGAACTCTATTTCGAGATGGAGAAGCGCGAAATCCTGCTGCAGAAGTATGCGCACTACAAGGGCGTTCAGCCGCAGCGTCTCGACCACTTCAACATCTTTGCGCCGGACGTGCAGGGCTCAATCGATTTCTATGCTGCCCTCGGCTTCCGCCTGACCGAATACGCCGAGGAGGACGGACCGAACGGCCGTATCGCTGCCGCCTGGACGCAGCGCAAGGGCAACGTCCATGACCTCGCGTTCACCAACGGACGCGGCCCGCGCCTACACCATCTCTGCTACTGGTCACCGACGGCGATGCACATCATCCACCTCTGCGACGTGATGGCGACGTCGGGCTATCTGCCGAATCTCGAGCGCGGCCCGGGTCGGCACGGCATCTCCAATGCCTTCTTCCTCTATGTGCGTTGCCCGGACGGTCATCGCACCGAGATCTACACGTCTGATTACCAGACGATGGACCCCGACCACGAGCCGATCCGCTGGTCGCTGCGCGATCCGCGCCGCCAGACGCTGTGGGGCCAGCCGGCACCGAAGTCGTGGTTCGAGGAGGGCTCAGCATTCGCCGGCATCGATCAACGCGACGCGTTGTTCAAGGCGGACGTGATCATCGCGAATTGAAGGACCAGCACGCAAGTCAGTCATCCCGGGCGGTGCAATGACCATTACACAAGAACTGGCAGCGATCCTCGCCGAGGTCGACCGTCACGGCGATTACCTCGTCTCTGGCCGGGCAGAATTCCTGGTGCCTCGGATCGAGGTCAAGGGTGCCGGGCCGCTCGCACTGCCGCTTATGCCGGTGCAGGCTAAGCTGCTGATCAAGACGGCAACGCAGGCTACGTTCGGACGCGGAGCGAAAAAAACTCTAAGCCCCATGAACTTCGAGAAGGCAAGCGCAAACGAAAGAACGAGGATTCTTGAGGAGGAAAGAAAGGCCGCATAATCTACCCGACAAGAGAGATGTCAAACCCGCGCAAGTTCACATGGTCAACCGGAGACGAAAAATGAAAACGGGATTTCTGTTTCTCATCGGAATATTATTTGCGGTGGGTACGAACATGGCGATGGCTGACGACTCAAAGCTGCCAGGTTACACGGACGGTGCGCAGATACTACGTGTCGAGCCGACCAGCGGGCAAGTCGATGCGATCAGCGGAGTCGTGTATTCACAGATAAAAGGCCAGCGAGCCGTGCGCCAGCTGACGATGGCACTACTTGTGCCTCGGACGACTGATCTGAAGCCAGCGATCGTTTATTTTCCTGGTGGTGGTTTCATGTCTGCCGACCACGAGAAATTCATCGAGATCAGAATGGCACTGGCTCAGGCCGGCTTTGTCGTTGCTGCTGCAGAGTATCGTGTAGTACCCCAAAAATTTCGGTTCCCCGCTGTTTCAAGTGGGTAGTCTGAGGTCGAGTTTGCCGGCGATGAGGTAGGTGACGACCTTCAGGGTCTTTCGGTTTCGATAGCCGCGTGCTTTTGCCTTGGCGGCTTGGACGAGAGAGTTGATGCCTTCGATGAGGCCGTTGGCGATGCCGCTGTCGAACCAGGCGAGAATGCCCTCGCGGTGACGGTTGATGGTGGCCGCGACCTGCTTCATGGGCTCAAGCCGCGAGCGGCGCGCCCAGGAATACCATTTGTCCAAGAGCACGCTGGCCCATTCGCGTGAGCGTTCCTTGTAGATGTCCTGGAAGGCGAGTCGTAGATGATAAGCGCGCGCTGTTTTCAGGTTTGTTTTCGCCAACGATCCGAGCTGCGCCGACTGTTCGACCGTGAGGTTCGCTTCGTTCCTGAGCCAGAGATAGCGCGAACGCTTGAGTTCTGGCCGGGCCTTGCTCTCGGCGCGCCGGACATGATCGACAGCGTCGCCGATCAACTTCATGACGTGGAATTTGTCGAAGGTGATTTCGGCCTCGGTGAGGTTCTCGGTGACGCCCTTGATGAAGGCGCCGCTCATATCCACGCAGACTTCCTTGATACGGCTTGCGTCGGAGTTGTGCGCATCGACGTGATCGGCGAACTCGGCAACGGTCTTGGCATCGCGCCCGTCGGCGATGAACACGACGTTGCGGCGGTCGATGTCGACGAACAAAGTAATGTAGTCGTGGCCGCGTTTAGCTGCCGTCTCGTCGATGCAGACGCGGCGCAGGCTGCCCAGATCCATGCGCGCGACCGCCGCCGCAACGTAGTGGAAAACGATACGCCAGATGCGCGTGTCATGCTCGCCCATGAGGCGGGCTGCGGCGGCGACCGGCATGTGCGTGACGAGCGTCATGGCGAGCGCCTCGAACAGCAGCGTGAAGCCGGAGCCAGGTCTTGCCCACGGCACGTTGATCAGCTTGACGCCACATTTCTTGCAAGTGATGCGCGGTGTGCGGGCGGTGAGGAACGCCTGATGCTGGAAGAAATCCAAGTGACGCCACGTCTTCATGACCGTGTCGTGCGTCGGGCAATCAGCGGCTGCGCAGTCGGGGCATGGGAAGCGGCCGCCGGATGTGAAGTCGATCTCCAGATCGAGCCGCTTCTTCGCGGCGTCGAAGTTGGCGGCCTTCACCATCCACGGCGGAACGAGACCGAGAGCGAGCTGGAAGAGGTCGGTGTCGCGCATGTGGTGCCTGCTGGAGATTGGGGTTGGGTCGATCCTGCCATCCAGTGTGCCGCCGCGCCGGCCGACCCTCAAGCCCAAGCCCTGCGGGCGCGCCGAAAAGCGCGGCCTTGACCGCCGCCCGGCACGACGCCAAGCGCTCTGCCATCAGGATCATGCCGCCATCCGACCATCCAAACGGAGCGAACTGCACCCACTCAGTTCAGCGAGGAGGCAAAATGGCTCCCCGCTGTTTCAAGTGGGTAGCTTGAGCTGGAGTTTTCCGGCGACGAGATAGGTTACGGCCGTGAGGTTGCGCAGCGTGCGGTAGCCGCGCGCCTTCGCTTTGGCCGCTTGCACAAGTGAGTTGATGCCCTCGATGAGGCCGTTGGCGATGCGGCTGTCGAACCACGCGAGAATGCCGTCGGCATGGCGCATCAATGTCGTCGCGACCTGCTTCATCGGCTCGAGCCGCGAGCGCTTTGCCCATGAGCACCAGCGGTCGAACATGAACTCGGCCCACCGGCGGCTCGGTTCCTTGTAGATGTCCTGGAAGGCGAGGCGCATGGCCCAGGCGCGGCCCGTTTTGAGATTGGCCTTGGCGAGCGATCCGCGCTCGGCCTTTTGCGCCGCTGACAAGTTCGCGTCGTTCTTGAGCCAGAGATAGCGGCTGCCCTTCAGTTCGGGTCGGCTTTTCGTCTCGATACGGCGCACCTTGTCGACGGCGTTGCCGATCAGCTTCATGACGTGGAAGCGATCGAAGGTGATCTCGGCCTCGGTGAGGTTTTCTGTAACGCCTGCGATATAGGCGCCGCTCATATCGATGCAAACCTCCTTGATGCGCGAGGCATCGGCGTTGTGATCATCGACATGATCCGCAAACTGCTCAATGGTCTTGGCGCCGCGCCCCTCCGCAACGTAGACGACCTTGCGCGCGTCGATGTCCACGAACAGCGTGATGTAGTTGTGCCCGCGTTTTGCGGCGGTTTCGTCAATGCAGACACGCCGCAAAGCGGAGAGATCCATCTCGTCGACTGCTGCTTCGACGTAGTGATGCACGACGCGCCAAAGCTTGGTGTCGTGCTCGCCGAGAATGCGTGCTGCGGCCGCGACCGGCATGTGCATGATCAACGTCATCGCCAGCGCCTCGAACAGCAGCGAGAAGCCGGAGCCCTTGCGCGCCCACGGCACGTCGATCTGCTTGACGCCACACGTGGTACAATTGATGCGCGGCGTACGCGCGTGCAGGAACGCCTGATGCTGGAAGAAGTCGAGGTGCCGCCACGTCTTCTCGGTGGTGTCGTGCACCGGGCAGCCGTCGGCGTTACAGTCCGGGCAGGTAAAGCGCGAGCCGGCCTTGAAGTCGACGCCGATATCGAGGCGCTTCTTGGCAGCGTCGAAGGCGGACGACGCCACGAACCAGGGCGAGTTGATGCTGAGAGCCAGTTGCAGGAGCTGTGTGTCGCGCATTGTCGGAGCCGGGGTTGAGGATCGATCCTGGCTCGTCAGTGTGCCAACGGTTCGGCCGGCCCTCAAGGCCAAGCCCCACTTGAAGGAAGTGGGGCGCGCTGAAGAGCGCGACCTTGACCGCCGCCCGCCCCGTCAGCGACGCTCTGCCATCAGGATCAAGCCGCCATCCGACCGCTCAACCCACTCGGAATAGCGAGGAGGCCATTTATTGGTTTCAGAAGCCTGTAATCGACAAGGTCGTCAACTGGTTCAAAGATAATCTGGGAGCACCGATCAAAGGTGGTGCCCAGAAGGCAGATCCAAAATCCAATCTTTAGATCACACCGCTCACGGATGGTAAAAATGAGTTTCAAAGGTGGTCCCGCATCCAGACAACTAAGCCTTCAGCTTCCAGCCTTTATTCCTGAGTTCATTCATTCCATCGTTGATCTCTTTCAAAGGATCTTTTTCGCGAATGATCTCAAGAACGACGTTGTCAATTTTGCATGTCGCTTCGACCGCCTCGCCCAACTCTTTAAATTTGACGATTCCAGTGCCGATCGGATCATGACCCCATTCCTCGCGAGCCGTGTCGGAAATATGCACAAGCCCGATTACTGCATGCGCTGAACGCAGGCCCACTACGGGGTCTTCGCCGATATATGCCGCGTTGGCAACATCGTAGACGATTTTCAAGTTGTCATTTCCAATTTCTTTTACGAGATCGACCAATAGATCAATCGTAGGCCTGAAGCAGTACGGCGTATTCTCAAGGAGCAGCCGAACACCAGCCTGTTCGGCGCGGGGCAGTAGAGTTTCGAGACTCTCATATAACCAATCCAGTGTTTGCGGAATTGTTGGAGAAATCATCGGGCGCCTCGTTCCCGGTGAGATCACGACGTCTTTGACGCCCCAATCAAAGGCGAGATCCATGACATCTTTGATGTGATCGACGCTCTTGCGCCTCATATTGGCGGCAGGGCTCGCCAGATTGATGTCATAGCCACCAGCGTTGAGCGATCTCACGCTAGCACCGCAATCCCCCAGCCGCGCTTTTGCGTCTGAGCGCACCCTCGGCGACATTTCGGCGGGCCAGCAATGCGGCGAACTCACGGGCACCTCAAAGACACTGTATCCGTTGCGGGCGAGCTCTGAAATCGCATCGATAGCAGTCGACGTCCAAAGATATGAAAACGTGTTAATGATCATTTTGTACCGAGCCCCAAAATTACTTTCGCATCGTCGATGGTGAAGATCCACCGGGTTCCAACATGCGCGAACATGAAACGGGTCTCGTCCCAGAGCATCACGCAGACATTCTGTGCCAAGGCTGACGCTCACGTCCAAGCTAATTGGCGTTTTATCAAGCGCTCGAAGGTTTTGAGCTTGGCCGTCCAGGTATATGGCTGAAGATCGACTTCGTGAAACCGCCGTCAACGCAGAGATCTTGACCTGTGATGTAACTTGAGAGCGGGCTTATCAGGAACTCAATTGCATTGGCGATGTCCTTCGGGTCGCCGATCCGGGAAAGAGGAATAAGCTCTTCTCTTGCCTGCTTAATTTTGGGATCAGCGTACATCTTTTCAGACATAGGCGTGTGCGTCATGCCCGGAGAGACGACATTAACGCGTATGCCGTCGGGCGCCCATTCCAGTGCAAGAGTTTGTGCAAGCATGGTGAGCGCGGCTTTGGTAGGGCTATATGCGCCTGACCCCTCATGGGGCATTTGACCTGACATCGACGAAGTAAAGCAGGCAGCACCACGGCTATTCTTTAGGTGCGGGTAGCAACTTTTGGCCAGAAGCCATGCGCTGCGAAGGTTGATCGCGAACATCGTGTCCCAATCGGCCACGGATAGATCAGCGATTTTTCCTGGACTCGCAACACCAGCATTCGAAGCGAGGCCGTCAAGGCCTCCGAATTCCGACACTGCCGCTTCGACAAGTTTTGCGGGCACGTCGATGTCGCTTAGGTCGCCGCTCAAAGCAATGGCATCGCCTCCCGCAGCTCGCACCAGACGGGCAATCTCTTCCTGTGAGTCCGATGGCTCCTGACCACACACTGCGATCTTTGGGTGTTCCCCTCTCGCGAGTGCCGCTTCGGTTATTCTCAGACAAACAGCCGCGCCGATCCCACGACTTCCTCCACTCACCAAGACTTTCATCGATTGCTCCTCCTATTTGGCTTAGATCTTTGCCCTAGTGTTATCCGCCATACGTTGCCGTTCGCTGTCGTATGAAGAGGAACTCGCGCCACGACCTCACGCGAAGCCGCCAAAACGGTCCTGCTTGGCCCAGCCGAAGTTGGAAAAATTCGTGAGAAGACTGTGAGCCGCGCTTTTAGGCAGGTCGAGGCGGCGGCTGATCTCGCCGAGCGGCATCGTCCCTTCGTCGGCCTCGCCCTCGGGTTCATCCTCATGAAATCCGTCCACATGGGCTAGCCTGCTGCCCAATCGGTTTTGAGTTGGGTGTACTCGTGCGCGTAACGACCGACTTGCGCGCGCTCGATGCCAGAACTTGCTGTGACACGGCGAACGGGCTCATCAAGCGCCTCCAACGTGCACGCCTCGATCAGCGCGAACCAATTCGGTGGTGTCTGAATATCCGTGCGATCCCGGCTTTCGGTGGTCTTGGTGCCGGAGGCCTCATTGTCCGCCCAGCACAGATGCACGCCCGTGATCTGCGATAGTGTCACCAACTCGGGAACGAGACGGATCAGCCCTGCGCGCGCGTTCTCCCCGTGTCTTTCCGACACTGCGAAGCGTACGGTCGCCAGCACGCCGCCCGATCCTGGACCAGAGCTCGCAAGCACCCGCGCGAGCCCGCGAGATGTGTCTTTGAAATGCGCTGTCGCTCTCTTCGTCCATTGCGTTGGGGCATTCAGCCGGTTCGCGTAATCTTGAGCCTGAAGCACCTCGAATGCGTCTACCTCGTAGAGAGTGAAGAACTCGGGATGGGTGTTCTTATCGACCGCCCGGTAACGGCGTCCACGACGAAAGCCGGGGATGCCAACCCGTTCGGGCATATGTTCATGGAGATGCCATTCGTAGAACTCGTTTCGGCCCTCCTCCGCGATTCCGTTCCAAATGGCGACGACACCTTGGCCAGACAGCATACTTCAACACTCCTCATGATGCTTCCAGGGGGGAATCGAATTTGAGCCGAAGCTCGGAAAAACCTTCAAAGGAGATCACCATCTCGTCGCCCGGCGATGCGAGATGGACGCCCGTATAACTCCCGGTCGTAATGTACTGGCCGGCGAGCAATGGGGTTCCGCGTCGAGCCATGTGGTTTGCGAGCGCGACCACGCCGCCGAGCGGGTCGCCGGAGGGTAGCCCGCCTCGGCGGCTCATGACCACCTTTCCGTTGACCGCAAACTCAACCGCTATGGTTGTGAAGTCGATGTTTGACCACCTATCCAACGGAGCGCCGACAACGAGAGCGCCGTTCGAAAGCATATCCGCGAGCAATGCGCTGCGTGGCGAATTCAGCCCGCCCGGGAGGCGACTGTGCAACACTTCGACAGCGGCACAGGCGCTATCGATGCTGGCAGCCACCTCGTCGCGACCGAAGAATGCCCCGCGTCGCTCCGGGAGCGATCGGCCCATGAGGAAGGCAATCTCGCATTCGATACCGCCAAGGCCGTACACGGTCGGTGGAAGCGCCGCGGGGCTATGCAGGAGAAGCGCGTCGATGATTGGCGCCGCGATAATGTGGCCTTCGGGCAGTACAGCGACCTTCCAGCCCACCACTCGAGCCCGCAGGCGTTCGAGGGTGAGCTGCTGAACGCGGATTCCTGTCTCGTCATCCAAACGAGCCAGGACGTCCGGCGTGAGCGCGGCCGGCGCTCCCGTCGTGCGAGCTGTCACGAGCGCATTCGCAATGGTGTGCATCCAATCGACCGTCATCGCGGGGTTCTGGCTCTTGATGTTGTGATCAGTGGTCTACGCTGATGGCCGACGCACTGCGCAGCGGCGAATATCTCATTGCGCGCGGTCCTTCCTGATAAAAAGGCATCCTCCGTGAATTGGTTGACGACGAACTTGCTCGTTGCGTCCGCCAGCGATAGCGGGCCCGAGGAGTATGTTCCTCTTGCCTTGTCTCGATCATCGTCGCTGCTCTTGTGTGTCATGTCTCGCTCGTCATCTGCGACGCGTCTCGCCGAGGCCACGCGTCCGTCTCAAGCTGCGCGATACTCGTGGCGAGCACGCGGTCTGGGTCATCAGAGAGGATTTCCAACACCGTGTCGCCGCGATAGCCGAACGCGCGGAGCGCTCCTGCGATGTCGTTGAAGCGCACGGCGCCCGCACCCACCGGGTCATGTCGGAATTCATCGAGACCGGTGTCGGCCGCATAGATCAGCTTGATTCGGCTCTTCAAAAGTTGCAGTGCTTCGATTGGATCTTCGCGCCCAAAATAGCCATTCGCGAAGTCGTACCCGATCCCGATACGCTCCCACCCGTAACCGTCAAAAAATGACACGAGGTCCGCAGCGCGGTAGAGGTAGCTCAGCGGATGGTTTTTGACGATGAGCTGCACATTGCATCGCTCGGCTTCGGAAACGAGGGCATCGAGCGACCTCCGAAACCAATCAGCGAGGTGCTCGCGGGGTGAGGCCAGAACCGGATTGGCCTTACCAGGATTGATAACGATGCCCATAGCGCCCCATTCACCGGCGAGCCGCATGGCGGCGATCATCATTGCGCAGGAGTGTTCTCGCATCTCCGGAACGCTTGAGCTCAGATTGATGTCGAGGTTGGGCTGATTGAGCGTGACGATGCGCAAGTCGCGGCTCGCCAGCAGACTGCCAATCTTTTGTCGCTCGCCCGCAGCTTCGCAGCTCGGCCAAAAGTGACCGGGAATCAGCATCGGCTCAAAGCTGCGAAAGCCGAGGTCGGCGAGGTGCGCAATGCAGTCGCGCAATCCATACCGCTGTGTGTAGGGATAGGTGTTGATGGTGTAAGCAGCTGATGCCGGTATTTCGCCACCAGAGTTGGACCCGGCCGCAAGGTCGCCGCTAATTCGTTTATCACGTCGCATCCGGGTGATCGTCTGCGGTGCGCCGCCTTGACGTGCCGATGCATACGCCGCCTCGACAATCTCCATCGTCGCTTCGGCGTCGCGCAGTCCCGCCACAGGCGAGCCGCCGGCACGGCACTCGTCGAGCACGCGCCTGACAAACTCGGGATAATAGACGTCAGTCTCTAGCCGAACCGGACGCGTCCGCGTGCCGGTCGTGAGGTTGGAGCGGTCGCGGAAATGAACGGCGTCTCGGCCGGAGTAAGCGTAGTGGCCGCTCGAACCGAGCGTGAAGGAGAACTCCCGCTGTTCGTCAGGCGTACTTGGAAAGCTGTAACCGCTCTCCACGACTCCTACGACACCATCGTCAGTCTGCAGCGTGACGACGGAATAATCCTCGATCGCACCGCCATGTGTTCGAGAACTCATGACGGCTGAGACGGTCGATACTTCCTTGCCAGTTAGAAAACGGAACAGATCGAAAAAATGAGTGCCGACGTTGATGGTAGGACCTCCGCCCGCGATGGCAGGGTCAAGCATCCAGGGAGCTCCCGCGAGGTAACGAGACGGTGGGCCAACGATAAAGCGAAACTGGAGATGATTAAAATCGGATGGAATGCGGCCTTCCATCTCTTCGATTGCCGCAAGAAAATCGCTAATCCGAAAGATGAACGGCACTGCGACATAAACACCAGCAGACTCAGCCAGCTGACGCAGCCGTGTAACCTGGGCGGCTTTGACACCGCAGGGCTTTTCCAACGCGAACGGAATCCGACGCTCGATCAACAGTTCGGCAATGCGTGGCATCTCCGCGTGCCGCCCAAAGGCAAACGCGAAATCAATCGTCTCTTGCTGAAGCAGTTCCTCGTAGGAGTCATAGCTGCGACAGCCGAACCGCGCCGCGATATCGCGACCCTTCGCCTGCTCGCCATCCGAAACGGCAACAACCTGCACCCCCGCGCTTTCGAGAGCATCGAGATAGAGCGGGGTGTGCCAATGGCTCGCCTCGAGCAGCGCTACTCTCATCATAGATCTCCTGGAGCTCGAGGCCTCGATGGGTGCATTGGAGAAATTGTGCCCATCACTTTGCGAGGATCAGGTTAGGCAGAAAGAGGATGAGAGAAGGAGCCAGGATGCAGATGATGAGGCTAAGCAAAAGCACGCCGATTAACGGAATAATCGGTGGCGTGACTTGCGCCATGCTGACCCCGGCGATCCCGCAAGCCGTGAAAAGCGGTGCTCCGGCTGGTGGCGATACCTGCGCGATGGCCATGTTGATTGCGAACACGATGCCGAAGTGGATGGGATCGATGCCGAACTGGACGGCAATAGGAAGAAAGATCGGGACTGTGATGAGGATGGTCGGCGTCGGATCGAGAAAGGTACCGATCGCGAGGAGGAACAGGTTCATGAGCAGAAAGACGACCAAAGGGCTGTTCGTGCCGTTGATGAGGTAAGCAGCGAAGGTCTCTGGCACCCTGTCGAGGGTTATGACCCAACTGAACGCGAAGGACGTGAAGATCAGGAACATCACCAGCCCTGTGATCAGACTGGTATGGATTGCGGATTCCAGAATTCCTTTGAGGTCCAGCTCGCGATAGACGAATACGCCGATGAACGTAGCGTACACCACCGCGACAGCCCCCGCTTCTGTCGGCGTGAAGACGCCGCCGACGATCCCGGTCACAATGATCGCCGGAGTGATTGCGGGTACGACAGCATTGGCCAGCGCCCGCAGGAGCCGACGCAGAGAGAAGGCGGATCCTGCCGCCAAGCCGCGGCGCAGAGCGTAAATGTAGCAGTAGACGCACAACATTGCTGAGATCAGGATGCCGGGGATCAAGCCGGCCAACAGCAGTTTGGCGATCGATACGTTGGCAGTGAGCGCGAAAATGACGAGGGTAATGCTTGTCGGCATCAACATGCCAAGGGTGCCCGCTGTTGCAATGAGAGCCGCCGAAAAGGCGCGATCGTAGCCCTGCTTGACCATTTGAGGAATAATCGCTGACCCGACCGCCGCCGTGTCGGCAACGGCAGAGCCGGATACACTGCCAAAGAGCGTCGCGGCCACGACCCCCGTCTGAGCGAGCGAGCCCCGAATGTGACCGACAAGTGCGTGAGACAAATCGACCAGCCGGGTCGTGATGCCGCCGCGATTCATCAGATCACCCGCAGCAATGAAGAGCGGGATTGCGAGTAGGGCGAATGAATCAACTGTCGCGATCATGCTTTGCGCCGCGGGCGATAAGCTCGATCCCATAGCAACCATCGCGACCATCGAGCCTCCCAGGAGTGCCAAGGAGATGGGAACGTCGATGATAATGAGCAGAAGGAACGCACCCATGAGGACGGCGGATATCATGTCTTGTCTCTTTCCAATGCGCTTTTGGACACAGAGCCGCCGGTAGCAGAACCATCAGGACGCTCATGCAATCGATCCGATCCGGCAGCGTCTGCATTCACTGGAGGCACGCCACGCAGCCGGTTGATCATCTGGCCGCAAACGACCACGGCCATGAGAGCGGCGGTCAGGGGGAGCGCGACATAAGCGTAGTAGACCGGCACACCGAGGGTCAGGGAAGTTTGGAAGCTCAGGCGGTTGACGAGTTGCGAGCCGAACCAGACCAGCACCAGGAGAATGAGCAGGACGATCAAATCACTGATGGTCTTCACGACCGCGCGAGGAAGACGTGGAAGCATTTCAACGAGGTTGGGAAAGGAATAGTGACGTCCACGTATCAGTGCAGCGAGCGCGCCGAGATAGGACAGCCACAAGAACATATACTGAGCAACTTCATCGCTCCACCTCAGTGGGGCGTGGAAAAAATAACGTCCTATGACGTTGGCGAAGACGACGAGGACGATCACGATCAGGAGTGCAGCGCAGAGATACTCCAGCCCTCGAGCAACGAATGTGGATTTCGCCTTCATGATCTCTTACCAAGCCCGGATCATGCATCAGACGCCACGTCTCGCGGCTTGAATTGATGGGCGCGCCGCTTCAGTCGGTGTTTGATGCCGCCGCCGTGACTCGCTGTGCAACGCGTTTGGGGTTGAGATGCCTCGCTCGGCGGCGACGTCGGGGCGAGCCTGCCCCGAGCGTTATCCTGACGGAGACAGGCCGAGCGCGAGTGAGCGGAACAACGCTTTCTCGACGCAACTCGTCGGCAGGTGCACGCGGATGCGATGGCCGTACTCGACGACGCGGGCCGCGATCTTCAAGAGCCGCAGTCGCAGCGTGTTGAACTCGGCCTTGGCCATCGCATGACCTGCCGGGATCGCAGCCCGCACGGCGTGCATTAGCCAGAAGGCTGCCGTATGCAGCGTCAGTCGCACCTGATTGGCCGTCGCCGAATGGCATGATGTACGATCGGATGCGAGTTGCGCCTTGTGCAGCTTGATCAGGTTTTCGGCTTGGCCGCGCTGGCAGTAGACGCCTTCGTAAAGACGCTCCGGATCACCATCGAGCGACGTCACGACGTAGCGCACGTCGATCTCTTGGGTCATTGCATCGGGCAGCGACGCGTCGGTGCAGGCTGCATGGAGGCTTCGATGCGCGCGATGATGCGGCGTGGCTGCGACCAGCTGTCGGCCTGATACCAGAAGGCCTTGTAGAGCCGTGACTTGGGCGCATCCGAGAGGGCGTGCCAGAAGCGCAGATGATCCGATGCCTCAGCGACTTCTTCAGCAAGCCGACTGTTGCCCGCGAAGCCGAAGATGTAGCCGATGCCGTTGTCTTCGCACCACGCCATCGCCTGACGCCGGCCGTAGTGGCTGTCGCCGCGCCAGACGATATTCGCCTTTCGCCATGTCTTGAGAATACGCTTCGTGAGATGCTTGATGACGGTGCGCACCTCATCCCCATTCGGTGTCTTCGCCGGCCGCAGGATCGCAGCCACCGGCAATCCGCTGCCAGCGTGATAGACGTGCATCGGCGCGAAGCCGCGTTCGTCATGATGCGCGTTCCAGAACGTCAACTGCTGGCCGCCGTAGGCCGCGTCGAACGTGTCGTCGATGTCGAAGATATCGCGATGTGACGGCGTGATCGTCGCGGTGAACTGATCGACCAACGCGCAAGCAAGACGCGCCGCATCCATCTTCGTTGGTGCGTTCTCGAAGCGGCTGATGGTCGACTGCGAGGCAAGGATCGCGCCCCGTCTGCGGGACAGCGACCGACCGCCAACTTCAGCGCAGGATCATAGCGCAGCCGATTGTGATCGATGCCGTCTTCGTAGCCGCAACAGATACCGAACACGCGGGCGGCGATGATCTCGGCCACGCGGTGGCGAATGCGCGTGGGATTGCGGCGATCGTGCACAGTCCCGGCCAAGCGCGCGATGACGCCGATCTTCATTTCGGCCAACCGCAGCACCAACAGACCCGCGTCGGAGGATTGATTGCCGCCGTCGAAATCGACTGTGAGTTTCTTGCGTCGAACCGCTGGCAGATCGAAGGGAAGCGGCGTAGCGTGGGTCATGGCCGTGGCGTTCCGTTGCGACGCAGGCACGCTCGTCTCGCAACAGTTTGCTACGTGATTTCAACGATCTACGCCACGGCCAACGCCGAGTTCCTCATGCCTGATGCATGATCCGGGCTAGGGGCAAGCGGGCCGCGGCCACAGTAGAACGAAGCCTTATTTCGCGTCCGCAATTCCATTATTCGACCCGGTCGCCATGCGACCGGGTCTCACCGATGCGCCAAGCTCTACTTCGTGTCCCGGATGGTCTGCAGGAGAGCTGCAAACCGATCTCCGTGCTTTGCGTAAACGGGCTCGACGGCTTTCCGGAACGCTGCTTCGTTGGACTCGACGATTGTCATGCCGCCCTTTCGGAGGGAGGCCATGAGTGCATCAGAGACCTGCGAGTAGAGCGTGCCTGCCCAATTCTGTGTCTCGCGGGCAGTGTCCATGACGATGTCCTTGTATTCCGCAGGGAGCGCATCGAACTTCGCCTTGCTCATGACAACCACCACCGGAGTGCGGAAATGGTTTGTCACTGAGAAGAACTTGGCTGCCTCGTGATGCTTCGCGTACCAGATCGCGTCCGGGGCATTTTCGGCGCCATCCACAACACCCGACTTCAGCGCGAGGTACAGTTCCCCAAAGCCCATCGGGGTAGCCGAGGCACCGAGCGCGTTGATCGTGTCGACCATGACGGGACTTTAAATCGTCCTGATCTTCAAGCCCTTCAGGTCGTCTGGCGTCTTGATCGGCTTGGAGGCCGTATAGAAGCTCCTGGTGCCCTGCTCCATCCAGAACAGTACCTTGACGCCTCGGGCTTCGAGTTTGGCCGCAAGCTCTTGGCCAACCTTCCCGTTAATGACCGCCATCATGTGGTTCAAGTCGCGAAAGACATAGGGCAGGTCGAAAACGCCGAACTCAGGCACCATTGCGGAGATGATGCCGGTGGACGTCTTGCAGATATCGAGATTGCCCAGAACGATAGCGTCAAGCATCTGACGTTCGTTGCCCGCCTGCTCGGACGGGAATGTTTGGATCTGGAAGTTCTCGCCGGTACGCTCGGCGACGCGATTGGCAAACCGCTCGATCGCACGACCATGCGGATACTGCTTAACCGTATTGTAGCCGGCTTTCAGCGTAACGGGCCGCCCCTCAATCCAGGGCTGGGAGTCCCACTTGTCCTGAGCTGCCGCTGACCCGATCGAAAATGCGATGGCGCAAGCAACTGCAGTGCTTAACGAGGCGATCCGAGTGTATCCCATTGTTTCCTCCAGCTGGATTTTGGTTGAGTCGGCAAGTCTTTCCGGCCAAGATCTTCGTTATTGCGGCGTGGCCATCGCCGATTGCTCGCGGGCCGGCTGTGCGCCGAGGTAGCGGCGGACCAGCCAAATCTGCGAGAGTTCGACGGCGGCAGTGCGCACGTCGCCGATGATTTCTGCGATTTTTCTCTCCGTTAGGCGGGGCGTCGGCCCGGCGACCGTGATCACAGCAATGCCGCGACCACTTCTCTTCGGATCTTGAATCGCACAGGAGATAGCAATGGTCCCGGCCTCGCCTTCTTCAATAGCGAGGCCATAGCCGCGCTTGCGTGTTGCTTTGAGCTCGCGCCGAAGCGCTGGTTCGTTGTCAATGAGACGTCGATTGAAACGTGCCGGTATTTCGAAACCACGCGCTAAGACAATGCGGACCGCCTCGGCGTTATCCATCGTTGCCAACCAGGCGCGTCCTGCCGCCGTTGCGTGCAGCACGACAGCTTGGCCCATGTCAGGGTCGTAGCGCAGGCCGGAAAGGGCGCCCTGCGCCTTAGCGACCCACGTCAGCGAGTCCCCATCGGCAACCGCGAGGCGAACGAGTTCGCCGGTTTGTCGCGCTAATCGGTCCAGAACGGGTTGGCAGATTTCAGTGACGCCCGTTTCGCTGAGAAAGCGGAATCCGATTGTCGTGGTCTTCAGCGTCAGACGGTACCACTCGTTCGTCTCGTCTTGCTCGGCATACTGCCGATGGACCAAGGCTGACAGGAGACGGTGGGCGGCGCCCTTCGGCATATTCAGCGCTCGACAGACCTCGCTGAGCGGCATTCCGCGGGGTTGCCCGGAAAGCAGCTCGAGGCAATCCAGCACACGATCAACGAGGGGACTCGAAGCCACCGCTTTTGCCCTTAAGTGGAACACTGTTCCATCTTGTATTCGGGGCCATTTGTCGTTGTCAAGTCCGAAAGCGCCCGTCGACGGGGCTCTGGAGCTATGAGAGAGCGGCATTCGAAGTCGATGATCCTAGAAGAGCGATCCTTGGTTGCCCCGTTGGCCAGAACGTCCTACCGAGGAATCGGGCTGCTTGGACGGCTTGCCGCTCGTGCATCGTTAAACCGCCTCGAACACGACAACCGCGCTCGCGCGCTGCCACACATTGCGGCCTCGAATGTATAGGATAGCCGGGCGGACGCCGCGCGAGCGGGTGTCCGACATCAATACCTATGAGACAGATTTGACGGCTTGGGGAATGGAGCGTTTTGGGCTCATCGTCACCACGTCAGGAGTGGACATGAGACACAAACCCAGACTGCCAGAACCACCGAGCAACGATATGTCAGCAAACCCGTCGCCGTCCGAGCGCCTTGTCCGTGACATCCGGCGCGTCACTATTCGGCCGAGGAAAAGATCCGCATCGTCCTCGACGGCCTGCGCGGCGAGGCCACCATTTAAGAGCTTTGCCGCCGCGAAGGTATCGCCGAGGTCCCTCATCAGCAGTCCCGTTCTGTCGTGCGCCACCCCAATCGTGCGAGGCCATATACTGCCGGTTCACTGCGCTTGATCTCGATGGCCCACCGATGATGGCTCGGCCTTGTCGACTACCGCTTGCGCCGCTTGTGACTGGCAGCCAGCTTTTCGGCGACGGTATCGAGGTCCTGTTGCGCTTCATCGCTCAAGCGCGCCCGTCCGGATTCCAGTTTCTGGCGCCAGCGATCACCGGTCTCCCAAGCTGTCGCCCAGGCTTCGGCGAGTTCCAGAGGACGTTTGGCGGCCAAAACGCGAATGAGTGTATCGGCTTGCGCGGTGTCCTTGTCGGATTTGGCGGCATCCCGGCGTTCGACGGCGACGATGACCTTGTGGACGGCGAACCGTTCGGCACGCGGCACCACGACGGCGACGCCGCCGCCATGCAGAAGGACCGATCGTTCCGGCTGGTAGATCAGATAGTCGAGGTGACGGAGGGGCTCGGCGCCCGCGCCACTCAACGCCCGCATTCTGGCGGGCTTGCCCTGATGGTCGTCGCTGCCGCGATTGGGAGTCAGGAAGTCGACGCGATAGGCGGACCTGTTGCGGTACTGGGTCGACACGAACGGGTCGCCGGTGTGCGGCAGCGCTCTGAAGCTGTCATCGACGGCCTTCAAGATCTCCAGTGGTGGCTTCATGGCGTCGCCGACGTTCTCGGAGATGCCCCAGAACTGCGCGAAGTCGGCGTCCTGCGTCATCAACTGGCGGGCACCGAGGCGAACGCCGAGGATGCCGGCGTAGGCTTGGTAGGCGAGCGTTCCGACCAGAACACCACGCAACCGGAAGAAACCGGCACGGCCCATGCCTTCAATGATGTCTCCGGACAGGCGGTCGGGCGTCGGAAGACCGGCGGCGATCAATGAGCGTATGAGCTGGCGACGGCCTTTATAGTCGGACTTTATCTGCTCGAACCGCAGGACCCGCTCGGTGATGGTCTTGTCGGTCACCGGGCCGACGTAGCGGCTTCTGACGTTGGTACCGTCGCGCCACTGAAACTGCCAATAGAAGCGGTCCTTGGATTTCTTACGCCGGAAGCTGCCGCGCTCCGGGAATTGCTCGTCGAAGTCGGCGTCCAGCGTGCGCTGGAACAGCTCGGCGAAGGTCGTTTGAATGGCGAGATCGATCGGCTGCATGTAGACACCCTACTTTCCGGAAATGTAGGACAACCACCGCCATTTGTCCAGATGTCCTACAAACAACGATTGTAGGACACGCTGACCGCGGCAAACGCCAGACTAGGAGGAGTTCGGCAACCAAATGGAGGCCCCAGCTGGGCTGCGTTTTTATGCAAATCTGCCATGTCAGGGCAGAATTGCTGGAATCCCGTGGCGCAGAGAAGAGCACACCGGCGAAGAAAACGCGACGCTCGCGCACCAAACGCTGACGATCTATTTGTCGCGCTGTCATCGACACAATACGTAGGTACTTAGTGGGCTAGGCGACAGCAATATTGCTCAAGGTCGGGACCTGAAAGCTCCACACGCAGTTCCATGCCCTTTGCCGCTTCGTACTTGCCCTCTTCCGGCCAACAGGCGGTTGTGAGCCGTGCATGCCCCTGCACGGGAGAACGTCAGGAAAAAAAGCCTCCTCGCTATTCCGAGTGGGTTGAGCGGTCGGATGGCGGCTTGATCCTGATGGCAGAGCGTCGCTGACGGGGCGGGCGGCGGTCAAGGTCGCGCTCTTCAGCGCGCCCCACTTCCTTCAAGTGGGGCTTGGCCTTGAGGGCCGGCCGAACCGTTGGCACACTACGAGCCAGGATCGATCCTCAACCCCGGCTCCGACAATGCGCGACACACAGCTCCTGCAACTGGCTCTCAGCATCAACTCGCCGTGGTTCGTCGCGGCGTCCAACTTCGACGCGGAGAAGAAGCGGCTCGACATCGAGGTCGACTTCAAGGCCGGCGCGCGTTTCTCCTGCCCTGACTGCAAAGGTGCGGATTGCCCGGTCCACGACACGACCAAGAAGACGTGGCGGCATCTCGACTTCTTCCAGCATCAGGCGTTCCTGCACGCGCGTACGCCGCGCATCAATTGTACCACGTGTGGCGTCAAGCAGATCGACGTGCCGTGGGCGCGCAAGGGCTCCGGCTTCTCGCTGCTGTTCGAGGCGCTGGCGATGACGCTGATCATGCACATGCCGGTCGCGGCCGCAGCACGCATTCTCGGCGAGCACGACACCAAGCTTTGGCGCGTCGTGCATCACTACGTCGAAGCAGCAGTCGACGAGATGGATCTCTCCGCTTTGCGGCGTGTCTGCATTGACGAAACCGCCGCAAAACGCGGGCACAACTACATCACGCTGTTCGTGGACATCGACGCGCGCAAGGTCGTCTACGTTGCGGAGGGGCGCGGCGCCAAGACCATTGAGCAGTTTGCGGATCATGTCGATGATCACAACGCCGATGCCTCGCGCATCAAGGAGGTTTGCATCGATATGAGCGGCGCCTATATCGCAGGCGTTACAGAAAACCTCACCGAGGCCGAGATCACCTTCGATCGCTTCCACGTCATGAAGCTGATCGGCGACGCCGTCGACAAGGTGCGCCGTATCGAGACGAAAAGCCGACCCGAACTGAAGGGCAGCCGCTATCTCTGGCTCAAGAACGACGCGAACTTGTCAGCGGCGCAAAAGGCCGAGCGCGGATCGCTCGCCAAGGCCAATCTCAAAACGGGCCGCGCCTGGGCCATGCGCCTCGCCTTCCAGGACATCTACAAGGAACCGAGCCGCCGGTGGGCCGAGTTCATGTTCGACCGCTGGTGCTCATGGGCAAAGCGCTCGCGGCTCGAGCCGATGAAGCAGGTCGCGACGACATTGATGCGCCATGCCGACGGCATTCTCGCGTGGTTCGACAGCCGCATCGCCAACGGCCTCATCGAGGGCATCAACTCACTTGTGCAAGCGGCCAAAGCGAAGGCGCGCGGCTACCGCACGCTGCGCAACCTCACGGCCGTAACCTACCTCGTCGCCGGAAAACTCCAGCTCAAGCTACCCACTTGAAACAGCGGGGAGCCGAAAAAAACGCCTATATCGACAGAGCGGCAGGGGAACACACGAAATGAATTCCGTGCAAGTCTGTGTGGCTCTAAGTAGCTCTAAGCATTCACGGCCAACGGCAGCACCTGGCTGCATCGTCCACTGCGGACCCGTGATTTTAACCAACACGGGCAACCCCAGTGTTTTCGGCCTTTCGACCCGCAATCAACTAAACAGATCGCTTAATACTTAAGCAAAACCAACAACTTAAGCCGCTGGTTCAAATCAGTGACAGCAACACCCGCAACCAGCCTACGAACCTGAACCTGCGAAGTGAGCCCCTGCAGTGGACGGCTTTCGTTTCGAGTAATTCGACTGTTTCACTCGCTGCGACGTTGTGGTAGAGTTGTCGGTGAAGGAGAGTGCCATGCCCCGCACCGACACCACGCCCACCATCCCGTCCGACCAGGATGCACTGCTCGCCCGTGAGGCCAGCCTGGCCATCGAAACCCAGCATGCCGACATGGGCTCGCTCCGACTGCAACTCGGCAACGCGGGTAAGGAAGTCACGACCGTACGCCTGCCGGCGGCGGCGGCCAAGTTGTTGCTCCAGTTGCTGACCGAGTTGGGCAAGGGTCGCGCAGTCAGCGTGGCGCCGACTGACGTTGAAATCACGACGCAACAGGCGGCTGATCTGCTCAATGTCTCGCGTCCCTATCTGGTCGGCCTCGTCGAAAAGGGCGAACTGCCCGTGCGCAAGGTTGGCAATCAACGCCGTCTGCCGCTCGCCGATGTGCTGGAATACAAGGCGCGCAACCGGGCCAACCGGCTTGAGGCGTTGCGCGAGTTGACGGCTCTCGATCAAGAGCTGGGGCTGCGGTGACGCCAGTCGCATTTCTCGACGCCAGCGTCCTTTATCCGTCGACCATTCGCAGTGTACTCATGTTCCTCGCGGCCTTTGATGCCTTCCGGGCGCAATGGTCGGAAGACATTCACCGCGAGTGGACGGCGGCGTTGGCGCGCGACCGCCCGGACCTTGACGCCAAGCGGATCGCTCGCACGCGAGCGCTGATGGAAGCCCACCTTCCAAATGCGATGGTGACCGGCTACCAGCGCCGAATAGCAGGTTTGGTGCTGCCCGACCCAAACGACCGGCACGTGCTTGCGGCGGCGCTGCATTGCAAAGCGCACGTCATCGTTACGACCAACTTGAAGCACTTCCCGAAGGCCGTGCTCAGTTCGCAGGGCATCTTGGCGCAGCACCCCGACGACTTCGTCTGCGATTTGATCTCTGCTGATCTCGATAAGGCAGTGCAAGCATTTGCGGCCGACCGCGCCCGCATGGTCAACCCGCCACATTCGGTCCCGGAGTATATCGCCGGTATAGAAACAGGCGGATTGAAGAAGTCAGCTGCTATGCTTCTTGCAGTAGTTGATCGTCTGTAAGCAGTGTCGTCAACTCGAGTTCCCGCAGATTGCCGTGATGTGAAAGTGACAGAGCATGATAGCATTCACGCATGTGATCAGCGACGTGTGACTGGCTCCCCGATGACCGAACCATTGCGAGAGCAAGAACAGCCTGACGACGAGATCAGCCAAGTACGTGCGGCACTTGCGGCGCTCGATCTAGAGCGCCAGCGACTCATATCCCAGCTGGATCGGTTGCTGCTGGCCGCTGTTCCGGTCGCGGTCACCCCAAAGCCGGCGCAGGCCACGTCCGGTATTTCAAACAACTCCATAGCGGCAGAGAAAATCGCCTTGTTCCGCCGGCTGTTCTCTGGGCGCACCGATGTGGTGCCGCTGCGTTGGGAAAACCAGAAGTCCGGCAAGTCCGGCTATTCACCCGCGTGTACGAACGAGTGGGTCCGAGGCGTCTGCGGCAAGCCGCAAGTCAAGTGCGGCGACTGCCCGAACCAAGCGTTCATCGGCGCCTCTGACGCCGTCGTTGAATGCCATCTGCGCGGCGAGGACCGAATCCGCAAGAACCGGCGCGAAACGGGCTTCGTTGCCGGTGTCTATCCACTGCTGTTCGACGACACATGCTATTTCCTGGCGGTTGATTTCGACAAGAAGGACTGGATTGGCGACGCCAAAGCGTTCCTCGAAACTTGCCGCGAACTCGATGTGCCGGCGGCGCTGGAGCGGTCGCGATCCGGGAATGGCGGACATGTCTGGATCTTTTTCTCGGAATCCATCGCCGCGTCGGAAGCACGGAGGCTGGGTACGCTGCTGCTGACCCGCACCATGAACCGTCGCCCCGAGATCGGCTTCGCGTCATATGACCGGCTGTTTCCAAGCCAGGATACGATGCCGCGTGGCGGCTTTGGCAACCTGATTGCGCTGCCATTGCAGCGTCTGGCACGCGAGAAGGGCAACAGCGTTTTCGTAGACGATGCACTCACGCCTTACGAAGACCAGTGGGCATTTCTCGGCAGCCTGCGCCGCCTGTCGTCCGCCGATGTTGCCGCCGTGATCGGGCGAAGTCGGGGCCAACATGCCCGGTGGCGCCACTGGCGTCAGGCTGCCAGTCGACGACGAGAATGCGGCCGAGCCGTGGAAGATGACGCCATCGCGGCGGCGGCAATCCCCGAAGATTGCTGAACCGATGCCCGAACAAGTCGGCTTGGTGCTGGCCGACCAAGTGTACGTCGACCGCTCACAACTGCCGTCCTCGGTTGTGGCGCAGCTCGTGCGTATCGCCGCCTTTCAGAACCCGGAATTCTATCGTACGCAGGCAATGCGGATGCCGACCTACGGCAAGCCCCGCATCATTTCCTGCGCCGAACTCCATCCGCAGCATGTCGGCCTGCCGCGCGGTTGTCTCGATGAGGCATTGGAAACGCTCAAGGCCCTCAAGATCAAACCGGTCTTGAAGGACGAACGTCATAACGGCCAACCATTGTCGATTTCGTTTCTTGGCACGTTGCATGATGTCCAGGCCGCCGCCGTCGCCGCCATCGAGCCCCATGACTACGGCGTACTGGCAGCAACGACGGCGTTCGGAAAAACCGTGGTCGGCGCGAAAATGATTGCAGCACGAGCCTGCAACACGCTGGTGCTGGTGCACCGGCAGCAACTCGTCGACCAGTGGCGCGAGCGCCTCAAGACTTTCCTATCGGTCGCGGATGGCGACATCGGCACGATTGGCGGTGGCAAGCGCAAACCCTCCGGCCGCATCGACATCGCGCTGATCCAGAGCCTCGTCCGCAACGGAGTAGTCAGCGATCTCGTTGGTGACTACGGGCACCTGATCGTGGACGAATGCCACCATCTATCTGCCGTCAGCTTCGAACTCGTCGCGCGCCGCACCAAGGCCCGATACGTGCTCGGGATTGTCGGCGACGGTCGCTCGCAAGGACGGCCACCATCCCATCATCTTCATGCAATGCGGGCCGGTCCGATACCGCGTCGATGCGAAAGCGCAGGCGGCCACACGCACTTTTACGCACAAGGTCAAATTGCGGGAGACCGGCTTCCAGACGCCGCCCGGGCAAGAAGCAACCGGTCCACAGGAAATGACCACGCTGTATGCGGCACTTGCCGCTGACACGAAGCGCAACCACATGATCTTCGATGACGTGCTGACCAGCCTGCAAGCCGGTCGCCGCCCCGTCATTCTGACCGAACGCCGCGACCATCTCGATCACCTGCGCAGCCGGTTCGAAAAATTCACCCGCAATCTGGTCGTCCTGTACGGCGGCATGAATGCCGGCGAGCGCCGCGCTGCCGAAGCCGGGCTGAAAACGCCGGATGGCGAGGAGCGGCTTGTGCTCGCGACCGGGCGCTACCTCGGCGAAGGGTTCGACGACGCGTCACTCGACACGCTGTTCCTGACGATGCCGATCTCCTGGAAAGGCACGCTCGCCCAATATGTCGGCCGCCTGCATCGCGAACACCACGCCAAGCGCGAAGTTATCGTCTACGACTACGTCGACAGCGGCGTCGGCATGCTTGCTCGCATGGCGCTGAAGCGGCAGGTGGGATACCGAAGTCTTGGATATGAACTGGTGGCTGCGACGGCGACTACGCCGATCGTGAGGCAGGGGGCACAATGATCATCACCCAGGAGCTGGCAAAAATCCTCGCGGAGGTCGATCGTCCTGGCGATTACTTCGTCTCTGGCCGGGCGGAATTTCTGGCGCCACGGATCGAAGTCGAGGGTGTCGGGTTGATCGCACTGCCGCTGATGCCGGCGCAGGCAAAGCAATTGATCAAGGCGGCAACGCGGGCGCCGTTCGGGCGCGGAGCGGAAACTGTGGTCGATACGAACGTCCGCCGCACATGGCAGATCGAGGCGAACCACGTCTCCATCGGCGGCAAACAATGGCCCAAGACGCTCGACGACATCGTTACGCGCGCGGCCGAGGGGCTGGGCGTCAAGGGGCCGGTCACAGCCGAGCTCTATAAGCTGCTGGTCTACGACAAGGGTAGCTTTTTCGTCAGCCATCGCGACACCGAGAAGGCGCCAGGCATGTTCGCGACGCTAGTGGTGGCGCTGCCGTCACAATCGAAGGGCGGCGAACTGGTTGTCGGCCATAGTGATCGCGAGGAGCGCCTCGACCTCCATTGTGACGAGCCATCCGAAGTCGCGTTTGCGGCATTCTACGCGGACTGCGTGCACGAGGTTCTGCCGGTCACCAGCGGTTGCCGGGCGACACTGGTGTTCAATCTGATGCGCGTGGGCAAAGGCGCAGTGATTGAGCCGCCCAATTACGCCGCCGAGACAGCAAAGGTCGCAACACTTCTGACGGCTTGGGCGAAGACCAAGGCGGGGATCGGCGCCAGCCCGGACCAGATCGGCGACATCTCAGACCAGGATGCGGCAATCGCCGCATTGCCTGAGAAACTCGTCTATCCGCTGGAGCACGCCTACACACCAGCCGAGCTGACATTCGAAGGCATGAAAGGCGTCGACGCCGCGATAGCCCGGCTGCTGGCGACAGCGGCGCCGCAAGCGGGCTGTGATCTGCATCTGGCCCTCCTCATGGTCTGCGAAAGCGGCTCGGCGGAGTACACCGGCCGCGAAAACTGGCATTACCGCCGTGGCCAGCGGGACGCAGGTAAGCTGGAGTTGCGCGTCGAGTTCGAGGTCATCGATGTGTTCGACGGCAGCAAAACGATGTCGGAGTGGCGTCGGCCGGATGGGGTGCCAACGACGCTCGGCAAGCTGCCGATCAAGGACGATGAGGTATCGCCGACCGATGCCCTCGACGACGTGGACCCCGACGAAGAGCATTTCCATGAGGCGACCGGCAACGAAGGCGCTTCATTCGAGCGCACTTATGCGCGCGCGGCGTTGGTCATCTGGCCGAGTGATCGCATGTTGATTGTGCTCAATCAGGCGGGGCTCGAGGCGACCCTGCCGTACTTGGAAGAACTGCTTCGCAATTGGCAGGCGGCGGCACCGAAGAAGAGGCAATCCCACAAACAGCAAGTCGCCGATCTCGCGGGTCTGATGATCGCGACTTGGCCAGAGCGCTCTTGGCATGGCCGTGGCCGCACCGAGCCGAGCGAGCTGGGACGCATGTTCGGGCTGCTGGCTCGCCTTGGCGACACCACGCTGGCTGAGAAAATGACCGAAAAGCTGATCCGCCAGCGTGGCCATGACAAGGGGGATAATCCAGCGATACTCCAGGCATTATCGCTCTTGCCCGATGATCACACAGCTGACTGGTTGCGGAAGGTCGTCGAGGCGAACGGAGTGGAGGCACTCGGCTCCTGCTGTGCAATGCTGGCTGGTGCGCTGGACGGTAATTTTGCGAAGACGCCGAAATTGTTGCTCGCAGCGGGGCAAGCTCTGCTCAAACAGCTCCCAGGCGATCCCGCGTCCGCGCCGAAAGATCAATGGGACCGGCCGAGAGTTGCAGTCGCTGATGCCACATGCGTGGCGGATCTCGTTGGCGTGGTCGACCGTATCGATCCGGGCCTTGCCAAGCGCACAGCTGACCACATCCTGGCATGGCCGCGCCACTTCGATCTCGATCACATCGTTGTTCCCGCGATCAAGAAATTACTGACATCGCGGCGTCCGGGCGGGACTGCATTCGAGGTCTTGCACGCAGCTTGCGTCGCGCACCTCAACACCCGCATCGCCGAACCGTTGGAGGCCCCGCAGGATTGGATCCGGCCAAACGGCATCGGCTGCCATTGCCAGTCCTGCGCCGACCTCTCCACATTCCTTTCAGATCCCGGTCGCGAGAGCTGGATGCTGCGGGCAGCCCAACAAATCCGGACACATGTCGAAGACGCGATCCGCCGTGCCAACGCCGACCTCGATACCGAGACGCTGCGCAAGGGATCGCCGCACAGCCTGATCGCAGTGAAAAATCAGGGGAGCTACAAGCGGCGTGTAGTCCAACGCAAACATGACCTAGCCGACCTTGCAATCCTCGACACAGGCGCTGATCAATCAAGCCGGGACAGACGAAATTGAATTACATAGCAATTTCAATCATATAGGAGTTCGCACTTTTATCCTGTGCGGCGCGCCAATTGAACAAATCAGTATTGATTTGATTGGATTTTTCGGACTTATTCCCAACCTGCCGGGTGGAATGGTCAAGGTTGGGAACTCGGGGCGCTGAACGATGCTGTTGCAGGCGCTGGATAGCCATCTTCGCCAAGCCTTTCTGCTCCGCCGCTTTCGTGTAGCGCGACTCCTCGATGAGTGTGGCGTGTCCGGTGATCGCCGCGATCTCGTTGGCTGAGCAGCCCGCCTCGGCAAGCCGACGTGCCGCCGCCTTGCGCAAGCCATGCGTGACACAACGCTCGGGCAATCCGGCGCGCGCAATTTTGTCGGCCATGAAATTCCCGAACCCATTCGCCGCGAAGGGATTCCCAAACGCGGTCGTCAGAATAACCGCGTGGTCGTTCGACCAAGCGGAGAGCGCCTCGGCGAGTGCGGGATGAACGGGAACCGCCAGCTTGGCGCCGGTCTTGCCTTGGATGACGCGGATGGCATCGTCAGTCACGTCGTGCCATGCCATGCGCACCACGTCGGAACGGCGCTGCCCGGTGAAGAGCAAAAGCGCGAAAGCGGTTCGCTCGCAGCCGCCGACCGGCCAGCACGCTTCGAACTGCGCGATTTCATGATCGGTCCAGGTGTGAAACTCGCCACTTGCGAATTTTTTCAACCTGAGCGTCGGATCATCGCGCCGCCATCCGGTGTCGATGGCGAAATGCACGAGAGTACGGATCTTCTTCAAGAGATCGTTGGCGGCCCCGGGAGTTGCCGCGCGCTTGGCCATCATCGTCTTGACGTGCTCGCGGGTCATCTCGCATACAAGTCGGTGACCGATCTTCTCGTCAAGCACGAACCGCTCCATCACGCGGCGATAGGCGATCTGGGTGGACGGCCTGAGCCGCAAATATTCGGGGCTCATGAAATAGACCTGGAGCAGGCGATCGAAGCTGCCATCGCCGCCACGTAGTTTCGGTCGCCGCAGCTTCCCCACCGTTTTCGAAGCAAGAGCCGCTTGGTACGCGGCCATGAACTCGGCAGATCCTGGCAGACCGGGCAAGGACACGCGCTGGCCATGACAGTGGCGGAAGTAGTGCCGCGCCTCGCCATGGCGATCGACAAAGCGATCGACGTACTTCAGCTTCAACAGCGTCACGAATAGTCGCTCCAGCTGTCACCATTGTCGCTATCGACGATGTCGGCTTTGCCTGTGCCGGCGTCTCGCGGCAATGACAGGAATGCACGATCGAGTTCGTTGATATCCCAGATGCGGCGCGCACCGGCGACGCGTGGCCGTGGCATGCGATTGTGCGCAACAAGACGGCGGAAGAAGGACGGCGACAAGGACAAATAGACGGCGGCCTCCCGCTCGTCCAGACCGCGTCGGACAGTAAGTCGCTTTGCGATCAGAATTTTCGTCGGCATGGCAGGTGTGCTCCGCACCATCCCTTTGGCCACCAGATTTTCATTGCTCGAAAACTCCTTCGCTTCGCGTAGGAGCGCGACAGTGTTGCAGCGTGCCAGTGGCCATTGGTCAAATGCTCTGGTCGCTTGCATCTCAATTCGCGTCTCTTGTCATCGTATGGTCCAGCGCGCGGACGACATTGTAGCGATCGTGTTGGAACGGTCGCGCGCGTGCGAACAGGCGGGACAAAACGCAGCTGTTGAATGGATTTGAGCATAACAGTTCTCTCATTTTCTCAAGCCTGATCATGGCTTGGCCGTGCGAGAACGAGAAGACAGATTCGCGGTGAATGGCGTGCACTGCAGTGTAGGCCAGTGTATGGCTGTGATGCATCTCACCAATCAAACGCGCGGCATGCACGTGCATTTTCCAACCATCCTCGGGAGCCGTCGATCTGTGATGGTGGGATGCGAGTCAAGGAACCGGCCGTGCTTTCTTTTGTTCGGGCCCCGCCAGGAGTGGCGATCACCACCTCTGCCCGCCGAATTAGTTTTTTTGTTTGGCCTGAAAGCCCGGTTCCCCGCCCCGGCCCACGCACAGCGCGCGCCATCGCGCACAGCGGCGGTCAAGGCCGGCCGCCGCGCGGCCGCCCGCAGGGTTCAGCCTTGACGGTTGCGCGCACGATGGCAGTCTCAAGTCGGCTGGGCGGTTTCAGCATCATTTGTGCACAGCGACACATCGGCGGCGCAACATCATGCGCGCGGTTTTCGGTTACGCCGATCAACCTATCGCCGTGGTGCGGCGAAGCGATCGTCACGCGCAGCGCGGAGATCCGCGCATTCTGCGCAAGCGAGACTCCGCCACGCGGCCAGTGCTCGGCCCGCGTGGTAGAGCGCGGCCGCAGCCCGTTGGCCGCGGATCGCCCCGTCAAAATCATGACCGAACTGTTGGACCACCGCGTCGTGAAATCGGAAACGCACGCGCCATCGTCCAAGGCGACTGTCAAAGCCACGGAATGGCGCGCGACATTAGGATGCGACTATTTCAATCTGAGAAATCAATGAATTATGCGTCGTGCGTGCTTCGACTCTAAAAACGACACATATGAAATCGTTATCCTTCAATCGCTTAAGTGCCGACGCGCACGAACCTTTTATCTTGATGTCATTTTGCCCTCGGTTCCTGGCATGCACCCACTGAACTTCGCTGCATTTCATGGAAAGTTTTAAAAGCACAGAGCCCACGACGCGATCGACGCTGGATCCGTGCTCGCCAAACTGGTCATCCAAAATCTGACTCGCAAACACGATCGTGGGTAACCGTGGCTTGATCGTAAGCGACGTCTGACCGCACACGTGTTCGCCGTCTGGCAAATCACGATTGTCACTGGATCGACAAACGCATGAGGTTGCGTCGGCGCGGCGCAGACGCGACGACCCAGCAGTGCAGGCATTTCGGTCACGGCATGTGGTTGCCACGCGCACGACTAGCCGGCAGACCCGACGACCGAACTCGGGTCAGACCTTCCGTGACTTGATTACTTGTCGACGAGTTTGACCCTGAGTGGTCCTGGTTGACACAATAAACTCGGCGTCGGTTACCAACAGTAGGCTGCTATGGTTTGTTCCACCCCATGGTCTATGACACGACGACGTTGTTTGGATCCATTTTCAGTCATCGCGACCGATTGCTAGCTCCGGTCATCGACGACAGCCAGCTGCTCAAGGATCTCCGCCTTTACGTCGAGAAGCGCGTTGCGCAATTCCCGGGCGACACGCTCTGCGGCGCGGTTCGAGGCGACGCTGATGTTCAGTGCATAGACTTGATCGCCCGAGACGCGTAGTGGCGTTGCAAGCGCCACGACGCTTGGCTGCCAGGAGGCCCAGCAGTAATCCTGCCGTGCCAACAGTGACAATGCGGTCTCAACCTCTCGGTTGACAGTATTCCAAGAATTGGGACGCAAGCGCTTCGCGCCGTCCAGCGTGCGCCGGCGTTCGGCGCTGTCTAGCGTCGACAGATAGGCGCGACCCAATGACGTGAGTTCGATCGGGACTCGCTGACCGGCCACGACCGACCGGAGTGAGACCCTGGCATTGAAGCGGAACGATTCCAGATAGACCATCGCGTCACGATCAGGCGCTGCAAGGCCGACATTGACACGGCGCTTTTCGGCCAAGGCGCGCATTTTCGGTGCGGCCACCTTCAGGATTGGCGACCCGAGCCGCATGGCGTGCGCGAGCGACAGCACCGACGGCGCAAGACGATAGGCGCGCGCGGCTGGATCATGTTCGAGCATGCCGCAGGCCACCAGCGTTTGCGTCAGTCGGCTGACGGTCGCCTTGGACAAGCTTGTGCGCTCGGCGATGTCACCATTACCAAGGAGATCGACGCCCTGCCGAAAGGCCCGCAGAACCTCGACACCGCGCACCAGCGAGCGGTTCACTGGCGTCTTCGTCAGGCGTCGTTCAGATTGCGTCGTCACGCGGTCAGGCACTCCAAATGGACTATTCGAATAGTAAGCTAGACGATGCCCAACTGTTTCACCAGATGGAACTGACAGGCTGCCGCAGCACGCCTTAGCATGCAAATCTGATGGGAGTTCATTCTGTCGTTTCGAGGCTCAGACCACTGCATGACCAAGCTCGTCGACGTCGACACCAGTGATGGTATTGCCACCGTCACGCTCAACCGTCCGGAGAAGCGCAACGCCATGAGCGACGAGATGCGCACAGAGTTGATCCGCGTCCTGGAGGCACTTGCCCCGGATCAAAGTGTACGCTCCGTCGTGCTGACGGGCGCCGGTAAAGGATTTTGTGCTGGCGGTGATGTCACGGGCATGGAGAAGCGCCTCAAGGCTCCTCCCGGTGAGGTCGCCTACAATGGTTGGGCGCGGCAGCAGCGCGTCCATCGCTGCTTGGCACTGCTGCACACATTGCCAAAGCCAACCATCGCGGCCGTCAACGGGTCTGCGGCAGGGCTTGGTGCCGACACTGCGCTCTGCTGCGACTTCGTCATGATCAGTCCCCTCGCAACGTTCGCTTGGTCTTATATCAAGCGCGGGATTATTCCGGACGGCGGCGGCATGTATTTCCTGCCGCGTCGTGTTGGCTTGCCGGTGGCGAAGGACTTGATCTTTTCTGGCCGTACCGTCGATGCGAACGGCGCGTTGAAGCTTGGCATTGCTGATCGCCTTGCTGGCGCCGACACGCTCGTCGCCGAAGCACGGAGCTGGGCAACAGAGCTCAGCAAGGGGTCGATGGCCGCACTCGCACTTGGTAAAAGCATTTTGAATCAGACGTTCGAGTCGACGGCTGAGCAGATCTTCAGTCGCGGCAGTCAGGCGCAAGGTATCTGCTACACGACGACGGCCCATCAGGATGCGGTCAAGGCGTTTCTCGCCGCGAGCGCTGCGAAGAAGCCGAAATGACCAAGTGTGATCATGAGGGCAGAAACATGAGCGCAATCGCCAAGCTGCTGAACCCAAGAAGCGTTGCGGTCATTGGCGCGTCTGCAGACGCCACCAAGACATCGGGTAAGCCGGTGCATTTTTTGCGCAAGCACGGCTTCAAGGGGGCCGTATATCCGGTGAACCCACGCGTATTGTCGATCGACGGAATGACCTGTTATCCCGATGTTGGTGCTCTCCCCGAGGCTCCGGATGTCGGCATCGTTCTGCTCGGCGCCGAGCGTGCACACATCGCCGTGCGCGATCTGGCGGCCCGCGGCACAAGCGTCGCCATCGTGCTCGCGAGCGGCTATGGCGAGATTGGTCCGGCGGGCGCGAAAAGACAGATGGAACTGCTTGAGGCGGCCGGCAATATGCGACTGCTCGGGCCAAACACCATCGGCCTTGTCAACCTCACCGATCGGATCTCGCTGTCGGCCAGTGGCGCCCTCGATATCGCTGAACTCGTGCAGGGATCTATTGCAGTCATATCTCAGAGTGGCGGCATACTTGGCTCACTGCTGTCGCGAGCGGCAGGACGTGGCATCGGGCTGTCGAAGCTGATTTCGACCAGTAACGAGGCGGATCTGGACATGGCTGATTTCATTGACCATCTCGTCGATGATCCGAGCACGTCCGTGATCGCGCTTTATGTCGAGTTGCATCCGTGATGGGGTGCGCTTCCAAGCAGCGGTCAAGCGCGCAGCCTATGTTGGCAAAACTGTTGTCGCCTACAAGATTGGGCGCTCGGAACAGGGTGCGCAGGCGGCAAGCTCACACACCGGCGCCCTCGCCGGCAACGACCGCGTGTACGATGCCTTCTTTCGACAAGCCGGAGTTATTCGCGCCGAGACGTTCACCGACCTGCTTGACATTCCTCTGGCGCTCTCGGCCAAGCGCACGTTGCGGGGGCGGCGGATCGCCGTGCTCACATCGACCGGCGGCGCCGCCACGCTTGTTACGGACAACCTTGGACTGCGCGGCTTCGAGACACCAGCGCCGGACGCAGCCACCGCCGCACGGCTGCGGGCGCTACAGTCCGGTGATCACGCCGTGTTCGACCGCAATCCGATTGACGTTACCCTTGCGGGTCTGCAGCCTGGCGTGTTGAGCGGCGCGATCGAAGCGTTGTTGGATAGCCCAACCTACGACGCGCTAACGATCATCGTCGGCTCGTCTGGCGTGTCGCAGCCGGAGTTGATGGCGGACGCGATCAAGCCGAGCCTCGCCAAGTCCGATAAGCCGGTTCTGGCCTACGTCAGCCCACACGCGCCTCAGGCGGCAGCTGTCCTGACGTCCTACGGCGTCCCGGCGTTCGCCACGCCTGAGAGCTGTGCCGTCGCGTTTGATGCGATGTGGCGCGCAGGCCACGTTCCCATGCGCACGGCTGCGGCCGTACCAATGACGGCGCGGACCAGTCGGGAAACTTCCGCGCGCTGGAAATTTGGATGAAGCCGAGGCCAAGGCATTGTTTGCTGAGTTCGGCATCGGCGGCGCGGCGGAGATTGTGGTGACGACGGCGGCAGAGGCCACGGCTGCGGCAGAGACATTGGGTGGTCAGCGTGGCGCTGAAGATCCTGGACAGATCGATCTTACATAAATCGGACGTCGGCGGCGTTGAGATCGGTCTCACTCCCGCAACCATTGGTGCCGCCGTCTCACGCATGAGGGAAATCGTCCATCTGCGTGCTGGCATTCGGCCCGAGCGCTTTCTCGTGCAGGAGATGGTGACTGGTGGCGTCGAAATCATCCTCGGCGTCAAACAGGATCCGCTCGGGATGGCATTGCTACTTGGCGCGGGAGGCACGAGCGCCGAGTTGTTCAAGGACACGACACTGCACCTGCTGTCGCCGATGGACGCCTTTACGACGGTCGAGGCCCTGGCCATGGCGCGCGCATTGAAATCCTGGCCGCTTCTGGACGGATACCGCGGTCGACCTAAGGCCGATGTGGATGCGCTGGTCGACACCATCGTCGCCTTCGCTGACATGGCGACGATGCTGGGTGACCGCCTGATCGAAGCAGAGATCAACCCGCTGTTCGTCTTGCCCGCCGGCCAAGGCGTTCGCGCAGCTGACGGTATAGCACTCATCGCCGAACCAAAGGCTGCACTAAGCAGCGCCAAAACTCATGGGAGGAAAGCATGACATCGATTACTCGCCGCCGGTTTATCGCCAGCTGCATCAACGAGTGCAGCACTTGGCCTGGCCATGCGTCCGCTCGCGGCTGTCGCGCAAGAATACCCGAATGCGTCCGGTGAAATTCATCTCGCCATACGCGGCCGGTGGCGCCACCGATACGATCTCGCGGCTCGTCGGGCAGTGGCTACAGGATAAGATCGGCGGATCGTTTCATCATCGAGAACCGGCCGGGTGGCGGCGCAAACATCGGCACCGAGTCCGTCCTGAAGGCGCCGGCGGATGGTTACACGATGCTGTTAGCGAGCACAGCCAACGCCGTTAATCCGACGCTGTTCCCAAACTTGAAATTCAATTTTCTCCAGGATTCCGTGCCCGTCGCGAGCATCGGGACGCTGCCGAATCTGTTCGTTGTGCAGTCCGCAAACCCGATCAAAACGATGGCTGAGTTCATCGCTGCTGTGAAAGCTAATCCCGGCAAGATCACGATCGGCCTCCCGGGCAATGGCAGTCCGCAACATCTCTCGGCCGAACTGTTTAAGTTACAGACGAGCACGGAACCGCTGTTCGTTCAATATCGCGGCGGCAGCACCGTCTCGAACGATCTGCTGGGCGGTCATGTTCAATCAGGCGTTGCCTCGACCGTGTCGGTGGCTAGAATTGGTCAAGTCCGGCCAATTGCGCGCGCTTGGCTGTGACGAGTGCCAAGCGCAATGAGGCGTTTCCCGATGTGCCGACGATGGCCGAGACGTTGCCTGGGTTCGAGGCGGTAAACTTCTATGGTATCGCCATGCCGAAGGGCGTGCCGGAACCGATCATCGCGACGATCAATAAAGAAGTGAATGCGGCACTCGCTGATAAAGATTTTCAACAGCGATTGGCTGTCCTCGGTATCTCGCCAAACCCAATGACATCGGCCGCGTTCGGCGCGCTGATCGCCGCGGAAACATCGAAGTGGGCAAAGGTCATTACCGCCGGCAACATTAAGGTGCAATGAGCGCGACGCACAAACCACACAAGGTGACACATGTCTACGGCATTTGAGGAAGTCCTTTCCATCCGCGGCAAGCCGCTTGCCGATGGCGAAGTTTCGATCACGGGAAGCAGATCCGGTCCATCCAACACGCTTCAAAGTGGCGGAAACGTTGGCGGCCGTGCATGCCGGCATCGGCGTCGCCGTCTCGGACATCTGGGAGCTGAAGCAGGGACGTCGTCAGAAAACACGCATCGACGTGCGTCATGCAGCGGCAGCGGCAAAAAGCGCCTACTACCTGCAGCGGCCCGACGCGACCGGTGTGTTTCAGGATGTGGTCAATCCAGAACATGAGACATGCGGCGCATGACACAGCCGTGGCCGACGCGTGATGGTCGCTGGTTCTTGCCGCATTTTGGCTTGCCGAATCTGCGCGCGCGCGTCCTGGGCGTGCTCGGTTGCGAGGCGACGCCCGAAGCTGTTGGTAAGGCTGTGGCTCGCTGGAACGGGCTCGATCTCGAATTAGCAATCGACGAGGCGCGCGCGTGTGGCGGCATGATCCGTTCGCATGAGGAATGGATCGCAACGCCGCACGGCAGCGCGCTGGCGAGAAAACCTATCGTCGAGATCATCAAAATCGGCGACAGCAAACCGGAACCGCTGCCCGTCTCTGAGCGCCCACTCGACGGCCTGCGTGTGCTGGATCTCACGCGCATCCTCGCGGGTCCTATGTCCGCACGCACGCTGGCCGAGCACGGTGCCGACGTGCTGATGGTCATCGCCGACCGCCTGCCGCATATCCCGGAGCATGTGATCGACACCAACCACGGCAAACGCAGCAGCTTCCTGGATCTATCCAAGGCCGACGAGGCCGCCACTCTCAAGAAGCTTGTCGCAACGGCTGACGTGTTCACGCAGGGCTATCGAAAAGGTACGATGGACACATTCGGCTTCAGCCCCGACGAGGTCGCGCGCCTGCGGCCCGGCATCGTCTACACGTCAATCAACTGTTACGGCCACGAAGGCCCGTTCTCGCACCGCGCCGGATGGGAGCAGCTGGCGCAAACAGTGACCGGCATCTGTCACGAGAACGGCCAGAACGGTCGTCCGGCACTGTTGCCGGCACCCGCCTGCGATTATACCACGGGAGCGTTGGCTGCTTACGGAACACTGCTGGCGCTGGAGCGTCGCGCGACCGAAGGCGGTAGCTATCATGTCCGCGTGTCGCTCTGCCAGTCCGGCATGTTTATTCGCCGCCAAGACCGGGTTGCACCAGACGTCAAGGCCATTGAATTGACGCGTGATGACCTCGTGGCGTTGCGAATCGAGAGCCAGACACATGAGGGGCCTATGCGTCATCTCGGGCCATGCTTGCAGCTTTCTGAGACGCCACCCCGCTGGGTCCGGCCGACACCGAAACTCGGTAGTCATCAGCCGGTGTGGTTATAGGGTCGACACGAAGACACCATGAACGGTTACTCGCCATGAACAAACGCTTCGACGGCCGTGTCGCTATCGTCACCGGAGCCGGTAGCGTCGGTCCTGGCTGGGGCAATGGGCGCGCGACGGCCATTGCCTTTGCCGAGGACGGCGCGTCAGTGTTCGCGGTGGATCACAAACGCGATCGCATCGTTGAGACGATCGAGCGCGCAGGGGTGCTCGGCCGCGCTATCACCCCCTATGTCTGTGACGTTACCGCGAGCGCCGAAGTCGCTGCGATGGTGGCGGCATGCAAGACGCAGTTCGGCCGCATCGACGTGCTCGTCAATATCGTCGGCGGCTCAGCACCAGGCGGCGCTGTTGAAATGTCTGAGGCCGTCTGGGACAGCCAGATCGACTTGAACTTGAAGAGTGTATTTCTGACCTGCAAGCACGTGTTGCCACACATGATTGCGGGAAAAGCCGGCGCGATCGTCAATATCGCCTCAACATCAGGACTACGGTTCACCGGTGCGAACCAGATAGCCTATGCAGCGACCAAAGCGGGCGTCATTCAGCTGTCGCGGGTGATGGCGGTCCAGCATGCGCCCGATGGCATCCGCATCAATACCGTTGTTCCAGGCCAGCTGCATACGCCGATGGTCGAAGCGCGGCTCGCAAGACAGCGGACAGGTGGCGATGTCGAGGCATTGCTTGCTGCGCGCCAGAAGCGCATTCCACTGGGTTTTATGGGCGACGGCCGGGATACCGCACGTGCCGTCCTGTTCCTCGCCAGTGACGACGCACGCTTCATAACGGGCACTGAACTGACTGTCGACGGGGGCATGGTCGCGCGCTGCGACTGAGAAAACAACTGACAAACACTACGGGAGAGAGCCTATGAAACTGAGAAATTGGATGGCACTTGCAGCGCTGATGATTGCGACGCCGGCCGTGGCGCAGAGCCCCACCCGCATCATTGTGGGCTTTGCCCCGGGAGGTCCGGTCGACACCGTTGCGCGCATTGTGGCGGATCAGTTAGGCCGCGAACTCAATCAAACCGTCATCATTGAGAACAAGGCAGGCGCGAACGCCAGCCTCGCCGGTGTCGAGACCAAGAAGTCAGCGCCTGACGGCAAAACGATCTGGATCACCAGTGTCGGCGCTGCCGCCATCAATCAATCACTGATGGCAAATGTCCCCTATGTCATGGAGACCGACTTCACGCCGATCAGCGTCGTCGTCAACAATGATGAACTTCTGGTGGTGCAGAAGTCGAGCCCGATCAAGTCAGTCGCGGACCTGATCGCGGCTAGCAAGGCCGCTAAAGATCCGTTGCCGTGGGCGTCGACGGGTTTGGGCAGCATCCCGCATCTGGCTCTTGAACAGTTCGCTGAGGCGGCGGGCTTGCAAGTCAATCACGTCGTCTATCGCGGCGCTGCTCCCGCAATCAACGACGTCGCCAACGGCACGATCACGGCATTCTTCGGCGATGTCGCGGGCTTGATGGGCAATGTCGGCGATGCCGGCCTGCTGCGGCCGATTGGTCTTGCAGCGAAGAAGCGCCACCCGGTTCTGCCTGACGTGCCCACGCTCGAAGAGCAGGGCGTGAAGAACATCGATACCAACAACTGGTATGCGTTCTACGGCCCTGCCAAGTTGCCGGCTGAAATATTGGCCGCCTTGAACAAGGCGACATACGCCGCCCTGCAACACCCCGAGACAGCCGCCAAACTGCGCAATCTCGGTGCCGAGCCTGCCCCTTCAACACCGGAGTTTCTGGCGGCGTTGCAGAAGCAGGATGCCGAAAAGTGGGCCAAGCTGATCAAAGCACGCAATATCAAAGGGCAGTGAACGCTATGACCGTCAGGCAGACCGACTTAGTTCGGATTAGGCGACGCTGCGTGCTCAGTGGCGTGCTGGCATCGGCACTGGGCTGGACTGCAACCCGTGCCCAGTCCGCCTACCCGAACAAGCCGATCAAGTTGATCATCCCGTTCCCACCGGGCGGACTGTTTGATTCCGTCGGCCGCCCCTTGGCCGAGCGCTTGAAAGCGCATCTCGGGACTATTGTCGTCGAAAATATCGGCGGCGCTGCCAGCACGCGGGGAGCTGCCGTCGCGGCCAAAGCTGATCCTGACGGCTCTACATTTCTTTTGACCGGCAATAGTTCGCAAGTCATCGCACCGCTTGCGTCGCGGAAGCTGACGTACGATCCGATCACCGATTTCGAGCCAATTGCGCTCATTGGCGCGACCGGCCTCGCGTTCGCAGTTCACCCAACCTTACGCGCGGAGACGCTCGGCGACGTGATCGCGATCGCGAAAGCCGGTACGACGAAGCTGTCGATCGGCAGCGCGGGGACGGGCTCGCTCACGCATCTGACAGGCGAAATGCTGATGCAGCGTGCCGGGCTGGCAGGTATCGCGCATGTGCCCTACACCGGTGGCGGCCCGCAATTGAACGATTTGATCGGCGGTCATATTCCACTGGCGGTGCTCACGCTCACGGGTCAAAACATCGAACTTCACAAGAGCGGTCAGATCCGGATCGTGGCCGTGACCTCGCCTAAGCGGTCAGCGGTGCTGCCGGATGTGCCGGCAGCGACCGAGACGGTGCCCGGGCTGGTCTCGCAGCAGTTCGCTGGATTGTTTGCGCCGAAGGGAACGCCTCGATCGGTGCTCGGTGAGGTCCAAACCGCTGTTGCGAAAGCAATGCAAGACGCAGATCTGCAACGATTCTTTGCCGCGAGTGCGTTTGATGTCCGCCTCGACAGCACACCGGCGATTTTGCATCAATATGTCGTCGGCGAGATCGAACGATGGCGACCGGTTGTCGAGGCCAGCGGGTTCAAGATGAACTAATAGGAACTCATTCCAACGCCCTCGTTAGCGGGTCGCCCAACACCATGTCAAAAAAACAGAACCGAACGTTCGTGCTCGTCCATGGCGCTGGCCATGGCGGATGGGTTTGGTCGCGAGTCCGTGACCGATTAAATAAAAAAGGATATCGCGTTTTTTCGCCAACTTTGACGGGGCTGGGTGACCGCTCGCACCTGCTGAGCAAGGACATCACGCTCGAGACGCACATCCAAGACGTCGTCAATGTCTTCACCTGGGAAGACATCCGCGACGCCGTTCTCGTTGGTCACTCCTATGCGGGCTGGGTGATCTCGGGCGCGACCGAACGTGTCGCCGATCGGTTGGATGGCTTGGTGTACCTCGACGCGTTCCTGCCTGACGATGGCCAACGCGGCGTGGATCTAATGAATGCCCAACAGCAGGCGGCCGTGATCGAAGCCATCGCGCGCGGTGACGTCACGCGGCCGGGCCCGACCAGTATCATGCTTAAGATCCAGAAACCTGACGATGCGGCCTGGGTCGACGCCAAAATTACACCGCAACCGTTGGCTGTTGCGATGCAGCCACTCAGCTTGACGGGCGCACGCGAGAAAATTCGGAGCAAGCTCTACATCCGCGCGCCGTTATTTGCACAGCCGGTCTACGACGCGGCTCTCGAACGCTGCAAAAAGACACCTGGATGGGACACCGCCGTGATGCACGAATGTGGGCATGATCCAATGGTCGATCAACCCGATGCACTCTGCGACCTATTAGAAAACGTATGATGTTCTTGGCTGTTTTGCTGTGACCTGAGGATGAACCACTTTGAACAAGCACAAGGCTGATCACCGCTCGGAAATGCTCATTGGAGAAACAGACAAACTGATCCACTTCGCGCGCTCATTGACGTGGGGCAGTCTGCCGAGCGCCGTTGTTCAGGCCGCCAAGCGTCATCTCCTCGACACCTGTGCAGCGATCGTCGGCGGCATGGACATGCATGTGACGACGCGTGCTGCACGCATTCCCGGCGTCGCAACTCATCGCGTCGATGGCCTGCCAGTCCCGGGTTCGACGTTGCGTCTCGACGCGCCAAGTTTCGCATTCCTGTGCGGCACCGCAGCCCATGGCATCGAGCTTGACGATGGCTACCGCGAGGGCTCCATGCATCCGGGTGCCCCCGTAGTTCCAGCCGTTCTCGCCGCCGCGGTCCAACAGCAGGCAACGGGGCGCGAAGTCATCGCCGCTCTCATTGTCGGCTACGAGGCCGCGACGGCCATCGCCGAGGCCGCACATCCAGCGTTACGCAATCGAGGGTTTCACCCGACGGCGGTTGTCGGACCGTTGGCAGCGGCCCTCGCGGTCGGGCGTTTATTGCGGCTGGACGAGACACAGCTTCGGTCGGCACTTGGGATTGCCGCCAGCGGGTCTGCCGGATTGTTTGCATTCCTCGATGGCGGCGGCGATGTCAAACGTCTGCACGGCGGTCAGGCGGCGCGGGCGGGATTGCTCGCGGCCTACTTCGCGCGCGAAGGCATTGAGGGACCAAGTGACATCATCGCGGCGCCGAGCGGCTTTGCGCAGGCTTTTGCATACGGGTCGGAGCGACACCGGTTGACGCTCGATCTGCCGCCCAAGGTGCCGTTTCGCACGCCCCGATGCTATATCAAGCCCTACGCTTGTTGCCGCCATCTCCAGCCAGCCATTGAAGCGGTGCTGCAGATCGCACGCGAGCATCGGTTGTCTCCCGACGACGTGACGGAGATGCAAGTCGAAGCCTATTCGATCGCAGCCTCCCATGCCGAGACCGGCTGGAATGACTTCGCGAGCGCGCAACTGAGCTTTCCCTACGTCCTTGCCGTTGCCCTGCATCATGGCTCCGTCGATTTACACCACTTCGATGCGAAGACCCGATCGAACAAGGCGTTGGCCGAGACGGCGCGACGCGTGACCGTGGTCGCTACCGCCGAAATGGATGGCCTCTATCCCCGGCAACGCCCGTCGCGCGTGACACTCGTGACGAAGCACGGTCGCCAGAGTCTGTTCATGCCGGAGGCGCTCGGATCGCCAGAAATGCCGCTCCGTGACGCACGCGTCGAAGCGAAATTCAGCTCGATCGTTGAGCCCGTGATAGGTGCGGCGAAGTCTGCGCATGCACTTGAGACACTGCATGCGATCGATACCGCCGTCTCCATCGACGGCCTGCTGAAAACGCTGAGCCGCGTCTGAACCGCCAAGGACACCTATGGATTTCTCACTCACCGAAGTTCAGGCACGCTTTCAGGACACGGTGCAGAAGTTTGCACAGTCGGAATTGGCCGCCGCAAAAGTTGCGCGCGCCAATGCTGGCGCCTATCCGTGGGATGTGGCCAAGCGCATGGCTGATATCGGCCTGCTCGGCCTGACCATTGCCGAGGAGAAAGGCGGGCAAGGCGGCACACTCGTCGACGCGATCCTCGCCATTCAATCAGTCGCCGCTGCCTGTCCGCGCAGCGCTGACGTTGTCCAAGCCGGCAATTTCGGTGCCATCCGGACGTTCGCCGAATTCGCCACCGATGACCAACGTCAGCGCTTCCTGCCAAAGCTTCTGGCAGGGACGTCTATCATGGCGGTCGGCATGACCGAGCCCGACGCTGGTTCAGCGGTCACGGAATTGCGGTCAACGGCCAAGCCCGAGGGCACCGGCTATCGCATCAACGGCACCAAGGTGTTCGGCACCAACAGCGTCGAAGCCGACGTGTTCCTCATCTACGTCCGTTTCGGCCCAGGCGTGAGGGGTATCGGTTCGGTGCTCATTGAAAGGGAAACGAAGGGCTTCACCGTCGGACCACCAACCGATTTCATGAACGGAGAGTCCTGGTCTCAGCTCTACTTCGAAGATTGCAAGATCCCAGCTGAGAATGTCTTGCTCGGTCCTGGCGGCTTTCAAAAGCAGATAGCAGGCTTCAACGTCGAGCGCCTCGGTAACGCCGCGCGATCGGTCGCTGTGGGGCGTCACGCCTTCACAGTTGCCCGCGATCATGCCGCGACGCGCAAACAATTCGGACGGCCATTGTGCGAGTTCCAGGGGCTGCAGTGGAAATTCTCGGACATGGAGATGAAACTGGAAGCAGCTCAACTCCTGCTGCTGCGAGCGGCTGTCGGCGCGGACCATGGCCTGCCCTCGGCGCACGACACCGCGCTCGCCAAACTCGCCTGCAATGAGGCGGGGCACTTCGCCGCCAACGAGGCGTTGCAAATCATGGGCGCCACTGGGTTTAGCAGCGATAGTATCGTGCAGTATTGCCTGCGCCGCACGCGCGGGTGGATGATCGCCGGCGGTTCTGTCGAGATCCTCAGGAATCGTATCGCCGAAGGTATTTTCGATCGGCGGTTTTCGCAGCGCTTGAGTGATGACCCGGCCAAGTGATCAGCCGTTGCGCGCCAGCGGAACCAAACCGTTGTCCTTCAGCAGGTCGCAGGCGTCCCGCGTTTGCAGAACGTCCAGCCACTGCTGTGCGGCTGAGGCATTGTTCGTGTGCGATGGCACGGCGCCGTAAAAATCCGTGAAAAGCTGAACGGCTTCCGGCAGTGGTCCGACGACATCGATACCCGGCACTGCGAGTAGCTCCGAAAGCTGCTGCAAGGCGATATCGGCTTCGCCGCGCAGCAGATACCAGGCCGTCAGACCCTCCGATCCACCTGGTCCATAGATACACTTTTCACGGATCGTCTCGGCAATCCCAAGCCGCTTGAACATACCGACAAGGTCCGCGCCACTCAGGGCCCCACCTGACGGATCGCTCATCGCGATCCGTTCCGCACCCAGTAACGCGTCTGCAAACTCTTCGGCCGTCGCCAGATCGGGACGGCTCTGCCCGCGCTGCACCGCTAAGCCGAGCATCGAACCCGCGATCGCTGCGTGGGGCGGCCCCAGCACGCGGCCACAGGCTGCGAGGTTGGCGATGGCGCCCTTGGTGACAACGATGGCGTCGGCTGCAGCCCCATCCATGAACTGCTGGGCAATGCGCCCGGAAGGGCCGAACGTGGTCGAAACGCCGATACCTGTCATGCGTTCGAAGCGCGTCGCCAACGTCGTCACCGGCGCAAGCAGCGCTGTCGAACATAGAAAATGAATACGCGGGCTGCTGTTCGCCATAGCGTACCGCCCAAATCCTCAAGGTGCTTTGATCTTGGCGTCTTGAATAACCGCACGCCAGCTCGCCAGTTCACGCTTGATCTGCTCCGCGAATGCGTCAGGTGTGCTCGCCACAGCCTCGAAACCAACCATCGTGAGGCGCTCTTGCGTTTCGGCCTGTGCGAGGATGTCCTTCAGTTCGCGATTGAGCAGGGCTGTAATCTCTTTCGACGTTCCCGTCGGCACCAAGACACCGACCCAGAGGTCACCAACGATGTCGGGATGGCCAGCCTCGACCATGGTCGGCACGGACGTCAGGGTTCTTGCGCGCTTGGTGCCTGTTGTCGCAAGTGCACGCAACTGGCCTCCCGCAATCTGTGAGGCCGCTGGCGACAACGCCGTAATCCCAATCGGCGTGTGGCCACCAAGCACCGAGGTGATCGCAGGACCGGCGCCATTGAACGGCACCGGGACAATGTCCACATTGGCCTTCAACCGGAACAGTTCGCCAAGCAGATGGCCCGGAGTGCCCGCGCCTCCATGGGCGTAGCTGTACTTGCCCGGGTTTGCCTTGATCAGTGAAACAAGCTCGGGAATGGTCGTTGCAGGAACGGAGGGCGTCACGGTCACGACATGCGTAGCAGACACGGCCAGCATGACTGGGTCAAAACTCTTTTCGGCGTCATACGGGACGGATGCAAAGAGCGACGGGTTGATGACGAACGAACTGAAGGCAAGCAGAACCGTATGACCATCCGGCGCGGCCTTGGCCGCTTGGCCAGTGCCGATATTGCCAGAGGCACCGGCGACGTTTTCGACGTAGAACTGCTTGCCAAGCTTCTGTGACAGTTTATCCGAGACAAGGCGTGCGAAGACATCGACGGAGCCGCCGGGTGCGAACGGTACAATCATGCGTACGGGTTTTTCGGGGTATTGGGCCTCAGCGGGCAACGCCCAACAAGCGGCAGCAAATATCGTTGTCGCGTATGCCAGATACCGGAATGCTTGCATGACATGGTGCTCTGAGTTGGTCTTTGTGCTCTGAGATGGTCTTTCCCAAAACATAGCGCGTGGGCTGCCGTGCAGCACCTGCCCAATTCCATCTGATGAAATATGCCGCGCGTCCCTGCGCCAACGCTGGGGTAGATTGGAAGCATCAAGAGCGAGAGACCAACGCATGACGCCCAAGCCCCAACTCCTGCAGGTCGCCGCTGACGTGTTCGCCTGGATCGGCGTCGCCGGCAACTCGAATGCTGGTGCTGTCGTCACGCGGGACGGGCTTCTGGTCATCGACGCGCAACAGCACCTTCCATTGGCGCAGGCGTTCAGAGACGCACTCCATCGCGAGACGGGTCGACCTGTCGCCGCACTCATCAACACGCATTGTCATTTGGATCATACTGCCGGCAACATCTTATTCGAACGCATCCCAATCATGGCCCACACCAGGACGCTCTCTTCGCTGCATGACCTGCTCGGCCCGTTGCACGGCGACAATTGGATTGTGACGGACTTCGAGAGCAAGGCGCGCCTTTTGTGGGGCGGCAATCTGATCGATCTCGTGTCGGCCGACGATCCAGCGCAGACTTGGTTTCGTGCTCGGATCAGCGGGCCGGAGTACGCGTCCGTGACGATTGCACCTCCGACACAGGTTTTCGACCACACGTTCGAGTTCTGCCTGCGGCGTGACATCATGCGACTTCAGTATCGCGGGCGTGCCCATTGTGACGGCGACATCACGGTTCATCTACCCGTTCGGAAAGTGATCTTTCTCGGCGATCTGATGTTCTACCGTCGCTTCCCGTGGCTGGGTGATTGCGATCTCGAAGGCTGGATCGAACGCCTCGACGCGATCCTCGACCTTGACGTGGATGTGGTCATTCCCGGCCACGGGCCACCGACGAACAGGCAAGAAGTCGCGCACATGCGTGACCTGCTGATCGCGCTGCACAATGCTGTCCGGTTGGCGATCCGTTCAGGCGCCTCGGAGGCGGCGGCGATGGCGACCATCGCGCTACCGGCCTATACAAATTTGCCGCGCTACCATGAGTGGCGCGCACTCAATGTGCGGGCGGCTTACCGACAGCTAAGATAAATGTCGCGCCACGGCGGGTACTCCGTCGGCTGCTGCCTCCAAAGCTTCCCAAAATCGTCAAAGAACCGGCGACAATTCTACGACAGCACTTGGCCCGCTGGGTCGCGCGACCGCTCCGCCGCTCAATCTGAAGCTGTCTGCCGGCCTACCGGCCTCGAGCACGAGTAATGTAGGTCCGCCACCCTCGTGGAGATCTTGCCTCTGCTCAGCGTCCTCTGCCCACAAACGGTTTGGGATTTTTGCAGGAGAATATAGAGAACACAGGGAGATCAGATGTTCCGGTTGGGACTCCCAACCCATTCATTTCTCGGAATCTTCGCTCTCCCCTAGGGAGCGCCAAAAAGACGAATAAAATCAACGCATCGAGATATCTAGCGACCACCGTCTTCGGAGCCTAGTGTTCCACGCCTAACAGTTGGTTCGCCTATTGCTGCACATCAGTCAGAGTGCGGTGATGAGGCGCACCGACATCTGCAGGCACGTCAGCCCGGCGAACCGGGCGCACCTTGAGGCGATCATCGCCGATCGCAACAGTTCGAGCAAGGCCGTGTGGCGCGCCGAGATCGTGATCGCAACCGCCGATGGGCTCGACACGAACGCCATCATGACGCGCACGGGCAAGTCGAAGCCCTGCGTTTGGCGTTGGCTAAAGCGCTACATCGAAGACGGCGTGGAGGGTCTGCTGCGCGACAAGACGCGGCCCAGCCGCAAAAAGCCATTGTCGCAAAAGGTGAAGCAGAAGGTGCTCGCGAAGACAGCCAATACGACGCCCGCTGATGCCACGCATTGGAGCCGCGCGACAATGGCGGCGGCAATCGGGATCAGCCCGTCCGCCGTCGGTCGGATTTGGGCAGAGGCGGGCTTGCAGCCGCATCTGGCGCAGAAATTCAAGGTCTCGAACGACCCGCTGTTTGAGGCAATGGTGACCGATATCGTTGGCTTCTACATGAACCCGCCGGACAAGTCGCTGGTGCTGTGTGTCGATGAAAAGAGCCAAATACAAGCATTCGATCGCACGCAACCGGGCCTGCCGATGAAGAAGGGTCGCGCGAGCACCATGACGCACGACGACAAGTGCAACGGCGTGACGACACTCTATGCGGCGATGGACGTGAAGTGAAGGCGTGGCTCACGAAGCACGCGCGCATTAAGCTGCACTTCACCCCGACCAGCGCGTCATGGCTCGATCTCGTCGAGCGCTTTTTCGCCGCGATCGCTCGCAAGCGCATCCGGCGCGGCGCGTTTGGCAGCGTTGCCGAACTCGAAGCGGCGATCTTCGACGACCTGAACCACCACAACACCGCGCCAAAGCCGTTCGTGTGGACCAAGTCGGCGACAACCATCTTGGAGAAAGAGCGCCGGGCATTGGATGCGCTGGAGGCTATCAAAACCAGGTACCAAGCGTTAGAACTCGGAACACTAGATTTAGATTCAGTCTGCTTGAGATTGAGCGAACGCTCGGCTTTGCCTGAACCGCCGCGACTTTCTCGGAGGCTGTTTGGTTTAGATCATGCCGCCATCGCCGGAGTTTCCAGCAAGGCATAGTAGCGCGTTCCGGCTTCCGCAGGCGGCACGTTGCCAATGGGCTCCAACAGCCTGCGGTTATTGAACCAATCGACCCAACCCGGCGTTGCGAACTCGACGGCTTCGAGTGACTGCCATCGCCCGCGCCGATGGATGACCTCGGCTTTGTAGAGGCCGTTGATCGTCTCGGCCAGTGCATTGTCGCAGCTGTCTCCGACACTCCCACCCGATGGCACAAGTACGGCCTGGGCACGCCGCTCGGTGTACGTGATCGAGACGTATTGGCTGCCCCGGTCACTGTGATGCACGAAGCCGCCGCCCGAGACCGGCTGGCGCTCATGCGGGACCTGCTCCAACGCATCCAACATGAAGCCGGCATGGGCTGAGCAGGACACCCGCCAACCCACAAATCCATCGGGCAAACACATCCGCCACGAAAGCGACAGAGACGAAGCTTGTCCAGGTCGCGACATACGTGAAGTCCGAGGCCCAAAGCATGTTTGGCCGAGGTGCCCGGAACTGACGATTGACGTGGTCCAACGGGCAAGGCGCTGCCTTATCAGTGATTGTGGTCCGCAACGGCTCGCCACGGATGACACCCTTCAGGTCAAGGCTTGGCATTAGCCGGATGCTGCCGCAATCGCAGGCTCCGCGCCAAACTGAAATTGGGAGGATTGGATATGCGGTTTGCTTTTGACGGCCTTGCCGGCGACGGCGCGGGATGGCACCCGGCGACCCCGGTCTCCGCCAGCAACCACTCAATGCCCGGATAACGTTGGACCTCAGTCGTCAGTGGCGGAATACGATGCAATCGTCGGGTTCGGGCACCATGCAACTGTAAAATCGACCCGCAAATCCGAAAAAAAGAATGCTTGCGAGTTTAGCCACTTAGCGCTACGCCGAGCCCGGCTGGAGAGGTGGCAGAGTGGTCGATCGCGTCGCACTCGAAATGCGAAGTACGGGCAACCGTACCGGGGGTTCGAATCCCTCCCTCTCCGCCACGTTCCCTCTTTAGTCTCTTTTGATTGCGCGCGCGTCGCTCGCGCATTCACTGCGCGCGATGCGTCTCGACGCGTCCACGCTCGTCTACCTACGTCCGCGATTTGCAACACAATCAATGCGTTGCTAAACTGCCGTGTCCGTCGAACCCCGGCAGAACGGTACTGGTTGTGATCCTTTGTGGTCTCAACCGGACCGACCCCATCGCACCCTCAAAAGGGGGAACTAAAGGGGGAACTTTTTGGCACGCCTTGGACCGCTGCACCGCCTCGGTGCTGCTTTCGTTCGCAGCTGCCGGACGCCCGGTGTTTTCATCGACGGTGGCGGAATGCGGTTGCGCGTCATGCCGAATGGCAGCCGCAGTTGGATCATGCGGATCACGGTTCAAGGCGTCCGTCGCGACATGAGTCTCGGGCCGCTCGCGCGCCTGTCGCTCGCCGCCGCGCGCGAGCGCGCGACCGAGATCCGCGCCGCTATCGTCGAAGGTCGCGATCCCGTCGCCGATCGGCAGATGCTCAAAGCCCCTTCGCGACCAAGGCCACCCGACGCCGTCGCAACGTCACAAACGTTCGCCGCGTGCTGGACGTCATTCTGGCGCACCAAAGAGCCACAACTTTCGAATGGCAAACATCGCGACCAGTGGGTGGCGACAATGGACACCTATGTCCTACCACAGATCGGCCAGCGTCCGATCGCCGACATCAGGCCCGGTGAAATCATCGAACTGCTGTGGCCACTGTGGCAGGCGAAAGTAGAGACCGCGCGATGCGTGCTGCAGCGTGTCGACGCGGTGTTCGTGGCAGCCATCACGCGCGAATGGCGCGACAAGGCCAATCCCTGCACCGGTGTCGCCCGCGAACTTGGACCCCGGCGACGCGACCGCATCCATCACGCAGCCATGCCCTATGCCGAGGTCGGCGCATTCCTGCGCGACCTGCGACTGCGCCAGGGCCCGCCCGCGAGCCGGATGGCCTTCGAATTCCTGATCCTCACCGCCACCCGCAGCGGCGAAGCACGCGGGGCAGCCTGGACCGAGATTGATCTCGGCGGCGCGCAGTCGGTGGCGCAGGGTGGCAGCTTCTTGCAAGGATTTGCTGGCAGCGCTGCGGGGGCGCTCGGCGGGTTTTTGGCAGGAGAGAGCAACCTCGTCGGTCAATACGGCGACGGTGATGCAGGCAAAATGCTGGCCCGCGCGCTGATCTCGGGTGCTGCCGGTTGCGCCGGCGCCATCATCACGGGTGGGAAATGCGCGGAAGCAGCGGTTACAGCGGCATTTGCGAGTCTGTGGAATGGGGATGGGCCCACAACCAGGCCGCCGCCGAATTCACCGCCTCCCTATACAGGAGAGAACTCTAAAATTCCACCTGACGAGTGGAAATGGGATCCGAACTCTGGCAACTCGCGCGGCGGCGTATGGCGGAATCCTGGAGGCTATTTCGGCAATTGGGATCCCGAGGGTCATTGGGACATCGAACCTCCCAAGGAGCTGAAGCAGGAAGGGCAGGAAAGGCAGCGGTACAATCGATGGGGGCAACCTATCTCCAAAAGCGAAGCTCATGGCGAGTTTAAGGGCCCAATAAGATATCCAATACCGCGATGGCCGAGCCTACCTCTGATCATAATGCCACCTCCTTGCGTCGTATCGCCATCGCTCTGCAGAGGCAATTCAACCTGAGTGCCAACATGAAAATAATAACTTCTGAAGAGAGTAGGATCTGGTTTGATGGAAGTGATGTCAGCAACTTCGGGGTGGCCCCCTACAAGTTCGAAATTCCAACTGATGCAGGCGCCAGAGTTCGACTAGCCACCAGCATGATGTCGCATTTTATCAATGAAACAGAAATTTTGATTTTGTTCACGGAATGGTCCGTCTGGCGGAGTGGTGAACGGATGCACATCTTCGATCGTTTTCGAGCATCGTATGGCGAAAATCGACGACTGATTGATGCTCCTGGCCATTTGTGTAGATCGAGCGACATGGAAGCAGCCACTTCCCTTTGCGTCATTGGCGTTCTGTTCTTGTGGGACTTTCACGTCATATCTGGTGATTCAAATCGAAAAGTATTCTTCTCTCACGATGAATATGGTGTTGCAGCCGGAATTCCGAACGCAGCATAATTGGATGGCTCTGTTCGCCAATGAAGTTGCTGGCTATCCGATGGCGGCCGTCAATGCGTGACGTGGCGTGAACCGCTCGCCGGTTCGTTCGATCATCCGCCGCCAGCCGAGATAGTTTGCGAGATAGTTCGACGCGACGCCCTTGAACCGGACCATCCAGCCCTTGAGGCGGCTCATGGTGGCGTTGATGTTCTGGGTGTGGAAGCCTTCGTAGACATGCTCGCCGCGACTGGCAATGATTGGAATGTGCAGAATGGCATTGGCGTGCGCGAAGGCGCCGTAGGCGTCGCGGCCATCGGAGACGAGGACGGCATCTTTCGCGACGACCGGCGTCAAATGCGCCGCAAACGTCGCCGCTGTCAGATCGGACAGGATCGCGTCGGTCGTTGCGCCGTAGCAAGACCGACAAGGGACGCGAGATCGACGAGGCTTTTCGACGAGAGGCGGTTCGGATTTTGACGACGAGCGGTCGAACGATCAGGCAAGTCGCGGACGATCTCGGTATCGGCATGTCGTCGCTGAGCACGTGGAAACGGAAGCTTGATCGTGCCGATTTGATGGCCGGGCCGCATGAGGACGTGACGAAGGAACTCGCTCGGCTTCGGCGCGAGAACGAATTGCTCCGTGCGGAGCGAGATCTCCTAAAAAAAGCGACCGCCTTCTTTGCCAAGGAGACAAGTCGTTGCCGTCGCGGCTTGCCGCGGAGGCAACAAGCCATGTGAGTTTCGCGTTGATCGATGCAAAGAAGGCTGAGATTTCCGTCGAGATCGGATGCGCCGCTTTGGGCGTCAGCGTCAGTGGCTATTATGCGTGGAAGTCGCGACCTGCCAGCAACCGGCAGAACAACGACATGATCATGTTGGCGCATATCCGCGCGGAGTTCTCGACTTCGAACGAGACCTATGGCTCGCCGCGGATGCACGTCGAGTTGCAAGAAAGTGGCTTGGCGATTGGGCGACACAGGGTGGCGCGTCTGATGAGCGAAAACGGCCTGAAAGCACGACAAAAGACGCGTTTCAAGAAAACCACTGATAGCGATCACGGTGGGCCCGTTGCGACGAACGTGCTCGATCAGGACTTCACCGCGACCGCGCCCGATCAGAAATGGGGCGTCATGCGGGACGCATGCTTCCAGCATGACATCTCGTATGTCTGGACCGCCGAAGGCTGGCTCTATCTCGCGGTCGTGTTGGATCTCTTCTCACGCAGGATCGTCGGCTGGCAGCTGAGCGATCGGATGAAAAGAGGCTTGGCGATGGACGCCCTGCAGCGCGCGATCAACCTCCGTCGACCACCTGTGGGTCTGATCCATCACTCGGATCGCGGCAGCCAATATTGCTCAGACGATTATCGTCGCATGCTGCGTGATCATGGCATCGTCGCCTCGATGAGCGGGCGCGGCAATTGCTATGACAATGCGATGGTCGAGACCGTGTTCAAGACCATCAAATCAGAGCTGATCTGGCGCACAGCCTTCGCGACACGCGACCAGGCCAGCGCCGCCATTGGCCAATACATCGAAGGCTTCTATAACCCGCGCAGGCGGCACTCGAGCCTCGGCTACGTCAGCCCGGCAACGTTCGAAGCAACGTTCCGCGCCGACCAGAAGGAAGAGCGAATGGCTCTCCACTGAATCAGGGGAGGTCCACTAAGCTAAATTCCCCCAAAGTCGCCCGCTCACACGCGGGTGCGGATTGAAACGACAGGTTGTACCATTGCTGCAGGCAGTAGATGCGCAGCATGGTGCCAAGCGGAAACGACCGCCGCCCGCCGTGCGGTCCCATTTTCGGATAGTGCGGCTCAATCAGCGCTTCGAGAATGCCCCAAGGCACTATGCCAGCCATCTCGGCCAGGAACACGTCGCGCTTCGTCCGCTTCTTCTTCGCAGCCCGATCCAGCGACGCAAAGCTCAGTTGGTCGGCCATCACCGGGTCCTCGAATCAATGGCGTCAGTGTGCCATGTTCGGCGGGTTGTTCAGAGGTTCCCTAGGCGTGGAACACTAGGTTCTGTTGACATTAGGGATTGAATCGCTTCCGCGACGTGATTGCTGCGGCCGGAGCCGAGGCGGTCATGCCCTCCAACCGCGCGCGATCGCAGGCCATGCCCTACGACAAAGTCGTCTATCGCGATCGCAATCTGGTCGAGCGGTTCTTCAACAAGATCAAGCATTTTCGGCGTATCGCCACCCGTTACGAGAAGACTGCGCTGTCGTTCGCTGCCATGCTATCTTTGGTCGGCGCCATGATTTGGCTCCGTTGAATGTCAACAGAACCTAGCATCAAGCCGATGGCTGCCGCTGCCCGAGCATTCTGCACCATTGCTCGGGCTTAGCGCTCAATCTCAGCCAACGTCTTGTGTCCTGTGATCGCCATGATCTGATGTGGCGTGCAACCCGCCTCTGCGAGCAACCGGCCGCCACCCTGCTGACCACTCGAGTGCCGCTTTACACCCGAACACTGTTGACACCGAGCGCCGCCGCCACGGCGTCGAGGCGGGCCAGCACTTGCGGCGACAGTGGGACACCGTGGACCGTGCGATCGCGGCGGCGGGCGGCGCGGTCGTCGCCGGGCAGGCGGATGCGGTCGATGCCCGGCAGGCGGGCCGAGGCGCGCAGCTCCTCCAGATGACGCTGGGTTTCGCGGGTAAAGACAGCCGGCTCGATGAAGCGGGCGACATCAAGTGCGATGATGAATTGGCCGGTGTTGGTGACGGTGCGCGGGTCAGTGTTGAAGTCGACGACGTCGGCGCCCACGGCCGCGCCGTTGAGCGTGCCGGCAAGCAGACCGAGCATCAGCGCCAACCCTGCGCCCTTGTAGTCGCCAATCGGCAATAACACGCCGTTGGCGCTGTTGGCGGCGTCGGTCAATGGTGCGCCGGTGGTACGGTCGATCATCCAGCCTTCGGGCATAGCAAGGCCCTTCAGCGCATGGTTTTTGACCGTGCCGTAGGACACCACCGTGGTCGCCATGTCGAGGACGACGGGATCCGCATCGCCTTGCGGCAGTGCGATCGCCAGCGGGTTGGTGCCGAGCAGCAGATCGGTCCCGCCCCACGGCGCCATATGGTTGGCGCTGGCGACGGCCGAGTAAATTCCGGCCATGCCGGCGTCGAGTGGCAGCGCAGCATAGACCGAGGCGGCGCCGGCGTGGTTCGAGCCACGCACACCCACCCAAGCGACGCCGGCCTCGCGCGCCAAGTCGACGGCAGTGCGGGCGGCTTCGGCCACCACCAGATGCCCAAGGCCGTTGTCGCCGTCGACCAGGGCCGTGGCGGCGGCGGTGCGGCGCACGGCGATGCGCGGCGTCGGATTGAGGCCGCCAGCGTGCAGGCGCTGGACATACTGTGGCAGACGGAAAACACCATGTGCGTCGGCACCAACCAGATCAGCTTCAACCATCAACGTGGCGGCCTTGGCCGCGTCGGTCGGGCGCAGACCGGCCGCGGCATAGACGTCGGCAATGAAGCGCGTCAGTTGCGCCGCCGGAATCCTTTCGGACGCGGTTGCCGGCTCAGGCTGGCCTGGAGCCCTGTCTACTGTGGTCATGTCTACTCAACCGTGATGCGGGCGCCACGGATGATCTCGCCCATACGGACGAAATCCTTGGCCAGCGCGTCGGTAAAGGCCTTTGACGAGTTGCCGACGATCTCATACCCAAGGTCACCGAGCTTCTTGGCGGTAGCCGGGCTGGCCAGTGCTGCGACCGCTGCGGCGTTGAGTTTGGCGATGACCTCGGGCGGCGTGCCGGCGGGGGCGAGCAACGCGCCCGACGAATAGAAGCTGAATCCCGGCACGGTCTCGCCGATGGTCGGATGTTCGGCGAACATGGCGAGCCGCTTGGTCGTGCCCTGGCCGAGTAACTTGAGCTTGCCGGCTTTGATGAATTCGTTGGGCGTCGGCAGGCCGATGAAGCCGACGTTCACGTGGCCGCTGACGATGTCGTTCAATCCCTGCGCCGCGCCCTTGTAGGGCACATGACGGAGCTTGACGCCGGTCGCCTGCATGAAAATTTCCATGGCGACATGTTGCGGGCTGCCGACGCCGCCGGAGGCGAAGGTCAAACTTTCCGGCTCTTTTTTGGCTTTGTCGAGCAGTTCAGCGACCGTGCTGACACCCGCCGAGGGATGCGCGACCAACGCCCAGTTGACGAGCACCAGCTGGCTGATCGGAATGAAATCCTTGAGCGAATCGTAGCCGGGGCTTGCGTGCATGTTCGGCAGCATGGTCATCACGCTGTCGTTGACCCCGAGGATAGTGTACCCGTCCGGCTTCGCCTTAGCACCGGCGCGCATACCGATCAGACCGGCGGCACCCGGCTGGTTCTCGACGACGATCGCCTGCCCGAGGATTTCCGCCATCCGCTCGGCGACGAAGCGCACGACGACATCGACAGCGCTGCCAGCACCAAGCGGGATCATGAACTTGATCTGGCGATCCGGGTAGCCTTGAGCGGCAGGCATGGGCGCTGGCGTTTGTGCCGCAACCGGCAAGGTGAGTGCCACCACGATAAGAACAGCGGCGAAGTTCGAACCAAGTGCACCCAGACGCTTTGGCATGTATTCTGACCCTCGACGGCGGTTCAATGCTTGAAATCAATTCCGCTCAGGCGGCAGGACTACCACAGCCACAACAGCACCGTCGAGGACACTGACTTGGCCTCGTCGCCATGGGTCTGCCGCGGGCGGCATTGGCGCTGCTCTAAAGTGCGATGTTCGCCGTTTTTACGACCTCTTTCCAGCGGGCATCGTCGTCGCGGATCGCCTTTGCCACCTCGTCGGGATTCTTGTGCCAAAGGCCGAGGCCGACTTGACGCATGCGTGGCGCCATGGCCGGATCGGCCAGCGCTTTGCTCAACTCGCCGCGCAGTTTGGCGATGATCGGATCAGGCGTGCCCTTGAGTGCGAAGAGGGCGATCCAGGACGAGTAGTCGTAGCCATTGACGCCCTGCTCGTTGAGCGTCGGAACGTCGGGATAGTCAGGGTGCCGTTCCGGGCCGCAGAAGGCTAGCAACCGCACCTTCCCATCGCCCTGCAAGAAGGGTAGCGCTAACGACAGCGCAATGAACATCGCCTGGACGTGGCCGCCGGCGAGGTCGTTTGCGGCCGCACTCGCGCCACGATAGGCGACCTGGGTCATCTTCGCGCCGCTCATCGCCATGAACATTTCGGTGGCGAGATGCTGCGGGCTCCCGGCGCCGCCGGAGGCGTAGTTGACCCTGCCTTCGTTGGCCGCGAGATACGCCTTGAATTCGGCGTAGGTTTTGACCGGCACGTCTTTATGGACGGCGAGAAAAGTCGGGATCGTTGCGATACCGCCGATCGGGATGAAATCGGCGAGCGGATCGAACGCCAACTTCTTCTTGAGAATGTTCGGCATGATCGTCAGAATCGAATTGTTCAGTGCGGCCAGCGTGTAGCCGTCAGCCGTCGCCTTCGCCGCGCGCTCGGCACCGACGAGCCCGGCGGCGCCCGTGACATTCTCGATCGTAATGTTCTGGCCGAGCGCTGGCCCCAGTTTTTCGGTGGCAAAGCGTACAGCAACGTCTGACGCGCTGCCGGCTTGCAACGGCAGGATGCCGAGGATGGGTCGCGAGGGATAGGCGTCTTGCGCGTGTGCGGAATTTGCCCCCGCGAGAGCGAGTGCTGCGCCGCCCATGGTCAAGGTTCTGCGTGTGATTTGTGGCATCGGGTTCTCCAGAGGCGTCGATGTCGGTCGTAGCGGAATGCAGCGGGCCGAATACACAACCCGCTGCATACGTCGTCAAGGCATCACAGTGTAAAGCCGCTCATCGAACAGGCTGCCGCTCATCGACGACAGATTGGTACGGAATGTCTTGGTCGCGGTCGTCATGGTGTTGGCTTCGTGTGCCGTCTGGTTCGTCCAGCTCTCAACCAGTGTCATGTGATTTGGCCGGTTCGCCTGTGTCAGCGCGTCGAACCGCAGATTGCCCGTCGTTCCACGACTGACATCGGCGAGCGTCTTCACAGAGGCAACGCCTTCGTCCTTTTTCGGTGGGATGATGTCGACGTGCGTGACCGTAAAAACGGCGCTCTTGGTGGCTTTCGCGGTTGGACCGGTGGAGAGCGCATAGTGCGGACGTTCGTCATAGGCAGTGATCAACAATGGTGCGATTGTTTCGCGGAATGCCTTGCCGGCCGGCGAGGCGGCGTTGTCGGTGCGCGCCTTGGCTGATGCCCAATGTTCGACGATGGCGAAGTGATGTTTGTAACCGATACGCTCGAATGCATCGAACTGGACTACACCTGCCGCTTTCGCCGATGTATCGCGATAGGCCTTGAGGGCTTTGCGCGCATCAGCCGCTTTGGTCGGCGCAATTTCAATGTAGCTTATGGCGTAGGGTGTCGCCGGTTCTGGTGCGGCGGCGGCTGGTGGTGTTTGTGCGATGGCGGGTGTTGCGATTGTGAGCGCAAGCAACGCACCTGCTGTCCTTGAGAGTGATCGGCGCTTAAGCATGCAGGCATCCTCCGAGTTGTCAGTGATATTACTAGGCTGGCATCTAGGCCAAGCGCCCGACCTGCTCTTCGAGCAAAGCCCAACCTCGTGTGCCGATCCGTTCTCGCCAACGCGCGTAGACAGGGGCGAGGCGATGTCGGAAGGGCGCTTGATCCAGTGTATTGAAGACGAGGCCGCGTTCCTCAAACTGAGCTTGTACGCGAGCATTGAATGCGGCCTGATCCATCCGTTGCAGGCGAACGATGCGGGTGACGTGCTGCTCGATGATGCTTCGAACGTCCTCGGGGAGGCCGGACCAGACCGCATGATTGGCCATCAAGTTGAACCCGGACCACATATGGTTTGACAGGGCGACATAGCGTTGTGCGCGGTCGAGGCGGAAGACTTCCATAACCGCGAGCGCGTTTTCCTGACCATCAACGCGACCGCTTTCGAGAGCATCGACGATACCATTGACGTTGATGGCGATGGGTTTGGCGCCGAGCGTCTCGAAGCACTCGATAAAAGCCCGTCCATCAGGCACGCGGATTTTCACGCCTTCCAGATCTGGCGGTGCAAAGACAGGGCGTGTCTTCGTGCCGATCTGGCGCATGCCATTGTCGAAGGTCATGACGCCGAAGCCGTGCAAGCCGTGCGCGCGCAGTTCGTCTTTGAGCAACACGCCGAGCGGACCATCGGACACTGCGAGCGCGTGTGCCGCATTGCGATAGGCGAATGGAACCGACTGGAAATCAGCCAGCGGAATGAGCGGCGCCAGCAAACCTCCCATCAGCGTGAAGAAGGCGATCTCGCCGCCGCGCAACATCTCCAATGCAGCAGGATCTGATCCGGCGATGCTATCGTTCTGCGGATGCACGCTGGTTTTGATCAGGCCGTTGGTGTCGCGCTCAACGGCCCGCCATAGCTCCGCCAACCGCTTGTGCAGCGGACTGACTTCGGCTTGATTGTGGAATTGGCGCAACGTGAACATGGGTCGCTCTCCGCCGCCGCATGCGATCTTGTTTGAGCATTTACCCTTGCCCGATTGCAAAGCTTATCATGCACACTATCGCCGCGCACGATAGCGCCGACACTGGTCGGCGTTTTTTGCACGCCTGATCCGCTGTGGGTGATTGACCGGTTTTGACGTGTGGCCGGAAGAAGAGGCTGCATTCGTTCCTGCAAGACTTTTGGTTCGGCTCAGGCAACGTCTCAATGTATTTTCTACGTCGCATCCTAGCGGTCGAATGAGCAGGGACCTTTCGGTGGCGTCGGTTAGCACCCCGCGATTGACTGCTTGCTCACAATGGATTCCAGATTGTTTCATCCATAACGGATGGCTACACTGACGTACGCGCTCGCGGCTATGATGGCGGTCGGGCCACGAGGGAAGGGCTGCGATGTCAAGCCGTTTGGGCCATCTGATCGTCAGCGGCCGCTGGGATAATAACGTCGCCATTGTCGATGTCGAAAAGGCCATAGCCGCTGAGAACGACTGCACGGCCAACGCCATCATCTCACGTCCACGTGTAACGCCCGACATCGATACCAACGGCGATGGTGTCGTAGATGCTATTGCGAGTGGGCAGCCGGTCTATCTCACCGTCGACGCGGATGCTCGCTTCGCCTATGTGGTCAATCACTCGGGTGCTGCGACGCCGGCAGCGGCTGTAGAATATCAACACGGTCATCCTGGGTTGATCGCCGTTGTTGATCTCGTGGCAGCGCGAGACCCCGCCCACAATGGAACGCTCGGTGCTGTCACGGCGTTCATGGCGACGGGCCGCACGGGTCCCGTCGGCTGCGCACTGACACCGGACGGGCGCACGCTGCTCGTCAACTGCGGTGAGGCCGAGGGCAGCGAAGATGGCGGCAACGAGCTGACTGCGATGGACATCAAAGCGCGCGCCGTCACGCGGCGCATCCCGCTGCGCGAAAAGTCGGATCACCCCGCTCGCGGTCCGAGTTCTCACGACAGTCCGCATCCGAGCTTCGGTCGCTATCCCAATCCAACGGGCATCACCATCTCAGCGCTGAAAGGCGGATTGGTGTTCGTCGGCAATGGTGGCTTCAGTGATGTCTCGGTGTTTGACTTGCAGGCGGCCCTTGGCGGCGACCCCGAGGCCGAGGTGTGTCGCGTGCCCGTGGAAACTGGACCATTCGGATTGGCGACCAGCCCCGACGGGCGACTGATCGCAGTCGCTGCGCGCGAGAGCATGTCGGAAGCCCGTGAGGGTCGGACCATTTCGATCATTGATACGGCTCGCGCTGCCGATGGCGGCAAAGACGCTGAGGTTGCGCGTGTCGTCGTCGGCACCAATGACCGAAGCGAACAGACGCGCCCCTTTGCCGTTGCCTTCACGCCTGACGGCCGGCACATCGTGGCGTCCTGTTTCCGCTCCAACACCATTTCGATCGTCGACGTTGCGGATGCCGTTGCCGGAAGGCCTTCGGAAGTTCAGCGGCTCTATCCCAAGACACCGAACGGTGCCAGCCCACGTCCGCGCGGGATCACCATGGCTGCAAACCGCTATGCGTGCATCGTCGGCGGCGCCAAGTCGGGACCGCGCAGCAGTCTGGTTTGGTTTCTGGATCTGCAATCTGGGAACATCATTTCGACCGTTACTGAAGTCGGGAATGAGACCTATCTTCTCGGTGCCATTCCAGCCTAGCTTTGGAAGTGTGCCGTCCACTCGCCATCTACTCAATATTTGCCGTGCCTGCTTCCGAGACGCTACGACGCCAAAAAGAGTTTGGAGGATACGATGATAATCACACGCCGCTCACTCTTGTTGACCAGTGCCACGCTCCCATTCCTTGGTGCCGCCCGACCGGCGTTGTCGCAGGCACCTTGGGTGCCAACCCGCGAGGTCGAGTTCGTCATTCCGTTCGGCGTCGGTGGCGGCGCGGATTTGCTGGCTCGTGTCATGCACAAGATCATGACCGACGACAAACTTGTCCCGGTTCCAATCGCGCTGAACAATCGGCCGGGCGGCGGTGGCGCCGTCGGCATCGGTTATGTCGCGTCACGCAAGGCAGCCGATCCGCACACGCTGATCCTCGTCAACGGCTCGACGCAGATCACACCCATCCTCAATCCCGCCGCCAAGACGCTGACGGAAGTGCGGCCGGTCATGAATGTCATGCTCGATGATTTCGTGCTGTTTGTGAAGAACGATGCGACCTGGAAGGATGCGAAGGAACTGGTCGAAGCCGCCAAGAAGCTTCCACCCAAGAGCATAGCGTTTGCGACCGGCGGCACCACGGACGTGATGGCGATCACGATCTTTGCCAAGGCGTCGGGAGCTGAATACAATTTCCTGAATTTCAACAGCGGCGGCGAGGCGTTGACGCAATTGCTTGGCGGCCATGTGCAGGCGTGTATGGGCAATCCGCTCGAGTTTATTGGGCACTTGCAGTCAAAGGCGGTGCGTGCGCTCGGCGTGTTCCGCGACAATCGGTTCGTGGCGCTTCCGGATGTGCCAACAATGAAGGAGCAGGGCATCAACGCGCCGAATTTCCAGATGTGGCGCGGCGTGGCGACGCCCAAGGGCACGCCTGACGACGCGGCCAAGTATTGGGAAGGCGTGATGGCCAAGGTCATCGCGGCACCGGCCTTCAAAAGTTACATCAAGGAGAACTTCGCGTCCGAGGCGCCGATCCCGGGCGCCGAATTCATGAAGTTTCTAGCCGACCAGGAAAAGCTTTACCGCGATCTTCTCGGTAAACCGGCCTGATCGATGAACGTGCGCAATCGGGCCGGTGAACTCGCCCTCGCCGGCTTTTTCGCCGCTGTGGGCATCTTCTGGATCGTGACGGCTGCCAAGCTGTCGATGTGGGACGGATTCTCGCCCGCATCGGGGTTTCTGCCGTTGCTGTACGGCGTGCTTTTGGTTGGCCTGGCGATTGCTGCAACCGTGGTCGACGTGTTCGGGAGCGGCGACAATACTGAGGGCCAAACGCCCATCGATCGCCCAATGCTGATCCTGCTTGCGCTTGCAGCTGGCGTGGCAGGGATCGATCACGCCGGCTTTTTCGCGTCGATGTTCTTGGCGATGTTGTTCTTGTTCCGGATCGCCGAACGCCTGCCGCTCGCCAGCTCATTCGCGACGGCTGCGGGAACAGCGTTGGTTCTGACACTCGTGTTCCGTACTTGGCTCGGCGTGCCTTTGCCAGCCGGACCTTGGGGGTTCTAGGTCATGCAGGTTTTTCACGATCTTGCGGCGGGCTTTGCGGGCGCGCTAACGCCGTGGAACCTTTTGATGTGTTTTGCTGGCGTGTTGGCCGGACAAATCGTCGGCGCTTTGCCGGGCATCGGGCCATCGGCGGCGATCGCGCTGTTGCTGCCGCTGACTTTCGGCTCGGATCCGACGTCCGCGATTATCATGTTTGCGGGCATCTACTACGGCGCTCAATACGGCGGCACGCTGACGTCAGTGCTGATCAGTGTTCCGGGTGAGCCGTCGAGCGTTATGACCAGTATCGACGGGCATCAGATGGCGTTGCAAGGGCGGGCTGGCACCGCGCTCGGCATCGCGGCTATTGGCTCGTTTGTCGCCGGAACGATTTCGACAATCGGGCTCATGCTGATGGCGCCGCCCTTGGCGCGCGCGGCTCTGTCGTTTGGGCCGCCAGAGTATTTTTCGCTTGTGGTTTTGGGACTGACGGCACTCGCCGCCGTCGGCGGTTCTGTGCTCAAAGGGCTGACCACCGGCGTGTTCGGACTGCTGCTCAGCACGGTTGGCATCGATCAACAAACCGGCGTCGCGCGCTTTGCCTTCGACAAGGTCTGGCTGCTCGATGGCGTCGGGTTCATTGTGCTCACCGTGGCGGTGTTCGGCGTCGCCGAGGTGCTGCACAGCGTCGGCAAGCCCGCGGCTGCGCCAATCACAACTGTCGGCAATGTGCTGCCGTCGCGTGCGGAATTGCGCGCTTGCCGTATGCCGATTCTGCGCGGCACGTTGATCGGCTTCTTCGTCGGTGTGTTGCCGGCAACTGGTGCGACGATCGCGTCGTTCCTCGCCTACATCGTCGAGAAGAAAGTCGCCAAGGACCCTTCGCGTTTTGGCAAGGGCGCCATCGAGGGTGTCGCGGGCCCGGAAGCCTCCAACAACGCCGCGGCGGCGGGTGCGATGGTGCCGATGCTGGCGCTCGGCGTACCGGGATCGGGCACAACAGCGATCATTCTTGGCGCGCTCATCATGTTCGGCATTCGGCCTGGTCCGGAGCTCTTCGACAAGAATTCCGCTCTTGTCTGGACTGTGATCGCCAGCATGTACATTGGCAATGCCATGCTGTTGATCATGAACCTGCCACTTGCGGGTCTGTTCGCACGGCTCCTGCGCGTCCCCTATTCGTGGCTCTATCCGCCGATCCTGGCGTTGTGCGTCGCGGGCGTATTCTCGCAGGCGAACTCGATTGAAGACGTCTGGATGCTGCTCGGCTTCGGTGTCCTGGGCTGGGGCATGATGCGCTACGACTGGCCAGCCGCGCCGATGATCCTGGGCCTCGTCCTCGGCACAATTTTCGAGAACTCACTGCGCCAATCGCTAACTTTGTCGCACGGCAGCCCGAGCATCTTTTTCACGCGACCGATCTCTGCATGTTTGTTGGCGTGCGCTGCGATTGCAGTCTTGTCGCCGTTGCTGCTGCGGTTGTTCAGCCCTCGACCTCAGGTCTGACACCGACGTTGACTGGCTGCTCGGACAAACGCCAATCCTGCGTCACGCGACAGCCGCGGCAGGTCGGTGAGCGGACAGCCGCGGGTCGAACGAGACAGCCTTGCGTCTCCTGCTTGATGGTCGGACTGACCAAAAACCAATGTCCGGACCGCTGGCGTCACCGAGTGGTTGCGTTTCGCAGGGAGCGTTTAGGAAAACGAGCCGACGGCATTCAAGAGGTAGAACGCTGCCAATCCTCCCCTAGCCCAGAATGCTTCTTAGGGTTGTCCATCGAGATTCCATATTGGGAGATCAGAACCTGATGGTCGGTTCGACTTATTCTGAGGAGCCGTTCAGGGCTGCAAGGGTATAAATACAGCAGGCCAAAACTCGGGCACACAGATAGGCCGTTGCAATCTGGTTTTGCGGGTATATGCTCACCTCCGCGCGGTCGAGTGAATGCTCCGCGTCGAAGATTGTTGCACTAAAGATTGTTGCACTCAAAAACACGACAGGAAACGCCCGATCATGACGAATCTGTGCACCTCCTTATTGAGTGCCGGACGCCTCGCCGCTGTCGCGACTTTTGTCGCGCTTGCAGGGAGTTCCGGTGTCATCGCCCAGCAAACGCCTCCAGCGGCTGCGGCCCCGGCCGCAGCCCCGCCTCCGGCTTGGAAGCAGGGCATTCCGAAGAGCATGGAAAACTCGACTTTGGCGCCACACGCGACGCCGATGACCGTGACATCGCCGGACAAGATCCCCATCGATAAGCTCAAGGTGCCTGCCGGCTTCAAGGTCGAGCTATGGCATCATGGCATGCCTGGTACGCGTATGATGGCGCGCGGCGACAAGGGTACAATCTTCACCGGCACACGCGGGATCGGTCGCGTCTATGCCATTACTGAGAAAGATGGCAAGCGCGAGCACAAGGTGATCGCCGATGGGCTGCAACAGCCGAACGGGATCGCGTTCAAAAATGGCTCGCTCTATGTCATCAGCGTCGACAAGGCGTTGCGCTTCGACGGTATCGAAGACAAGCTTGCCGCGCCGCAACCAACGGACATCAGCGCCGCGATACAATTGCCTGCTTCGACGCATCACAATTGGAAATTCGCAGCGGTCGGCCCTGACAACAAGCTCTATATCGCGATCGGTTCGCCGTGCAACGTCTGCGAACTCAACCCTGGCGTCCATGGACTGATCCGCCGCCAGAATCTTGATGGCAGCAACATCGAGATCGTCGCTCGCGGCGTGCGTAATTCCGTCGGCTTCGACTGGCACCCGCAAACCAAGGAGTTGTGGTTTACCGACAACGGCCGCGACTGGGCCGGTGACAATGGCCCTGAGGAAGAGTTGAACCGCGTCGCCGCTAACAACGTCGGTGGGTTCTACGGGTTTCCCTATTGCCATGCCAACGGCGTTGTTGATCCCGACATCAAGAAGCCGAACGCTTGTGCAGGCGTAACGCTGCCAGCAGCCACACTCGGCGCGCACGCGGCGGCGCTTGGCATGCGGTTTTATACGGGCAGCATGTTCCCTGCAGAGTACAAGAACGCGGCGCTGATCGCACGCCGCGGCTCCTGGAACCGCACCAAGAAAAATGGCTATGACGTCGTGTTGGCGAAGATCAACGGCAGCCGGGCGACCATCTCGCCGTTCATGACGGGGTTCCTCGATCCCGTTACCGATCAGTTCTGGGGCCGCCCGGTCGATGTGATGCAGCTGCCGGATGGTTCCATGTTGATTGCGGACGAGCAGAACGGCGCCATCTATCGCGTCAGCTATTCGACGCAGAAGACGGCGGAATTAAAGTCGGGGCCTAAGAAGAAGTGACGGGTTTCACCAAACTGAAATCTAGTCTACGGCTGCTCCTGATTGGAGCAGCCGTTGCTGTTTCCGTAACGCCAGCGCACGCCTTTGTCGCCGGCAAACCGATTGCCGAGCAACTTGAGGCGTGCGCGACTTGCCACGGCAAGACTGGCAATTCGGAGCTTGAGAAGATCCCGTCGCTGGCCGGCCAGCCCGAGCTCTTCATCGTCAATCAGCTGATCCTGTTCCGCGAGGGGTTGCGCAAATCTGAGCAGATGTCGCCGTTCGCCAAGGGGCTCGACGACAAGGAGATCATCGCGCTGGCCGCGCACATCAGTAAATTTCCGCCCAAGTCCGCAGCAACGCCTGCTGATCCCGCTCTCGACGCACGTGGTGCCGCCCTCTCAAAAGCTATGCGTTGCGGCGTTTGCCATCTTCCGAACTATGCGGGTCGCGAACAGATCCCCCGCATCGCCGGGCAGCGCGAGGATTTCCTCGTGCACTCGCTCAAGGAATTCCGCGACCAGCCGCGCGCTGGTGCCGATACCAACATGGCGGCCGCTGTCTACGGGATCAGTGACGCCGACATCCTGGCACTCGCGCACTATCTGGCGCGCCAACCGTAGTCGGCCGCGCGCAGTGTCATCAATCGCTGGCTGATCCACGCATTGCGCCGTGCATCCGTCGAAATTGGAAATCCGGCGCCGGTGCTGCCGCTTCCGCCTCGGCCCATGCCGCGATCAGCGCGCGATGGCTGGACTTCGCACAAACCGGGTCGGCATTCGTCGCGTCGCCAGTTACGGCCAACGCCTGGCAGCGGCAGCCGCCCCAATCCACGTCTTTCAGTTCACAGGAGCGGCAGGGTTCCTGCATCCAAGCCGTGCCGCGATAGGCATTGAACGCGTCGGAGTGGCGCCAGATGTCGGCGAGGGAGCGATCGCGCACGTTCTCGAATGACAGCATCTTGATCGTCTCCGCCGCATGGCAGGGGAGAACCTTGCCTGATGGCGTCACGTTGATGATGCCGCGCCCCCAGCCGCCCATGCAAGCCTTGGGTCGCCTCGCGTAGTAGTCCGGGGCGACATAGTCGATGGCCAAGACGCCCTTGAGGCGTTTGCGCGCCGCTTCCGTGACTTCGATCGAACGCAGCACTTGTGGCTTGGTTGGCAGCAGTGCCGCGCGGTTCGCCAGCGCCCAGCCATAGTATTGCACATTGGCGACCTCTAGGCGCTGCGCGCCAACCGACTCGGCCAAGGCGATGATGGCGGGAAGATTGTCGATGTTCTGGCGATGCACCGGCGCGTTGATTGTGAGCGCCAGCCCGAGTTCGCGCGTATAGCCAGCGAGGGCGAGCTTACGTTCATGTGCGCCCGCGGTGCCAGCAATGCGATCAGCGCTGGCCTCGGTCGCGTCCTGGATCGAGATCTGGACGTGATCGAGGCCCGCGGACGCCAGAGCCACCAGCCGATCACGTGTCACGGCGTAGGCCGATGTGATGAGGTTGGAATAGAGGCCGTTGGCCGATGCGCGTGCCACGAGTTGTTCGAGATCGCGGCGCAACGTCGGTTCACCACCCGACAGATGCAATTGCAGGACGCCAAGTTTGGCTGCCTCGTCGAGCACACGCAGCCAGTCTGCTGTCGAAAGTTCGGCGTTGGCCCGTTCGAGCTGCAGCGGGTTCGAGCAATAAGGACACTGCAGCGGGCAGCGGTGCGTCAGTTCCGCCAGCAGGCCGATCGGGGAGGGCAGATCGGATATCGCCGCCATCGCAGTGTCCTTTTCGGTGGCGGTCATATCGCCAGATAGCTCTGGTCGGCGAGGTTTTGCAACAGCGGTAGAATATCCGCGAGGATATCAGCCTCGGGTGCGTCGAACTCGGCGGCGAGGTGTACCGCAATGTCGGTGACCGTGCGCGTGCCGTTGCAGAGTTTCAGAACGGCGATTGCCGTCTCACTCGGTGTCAACAATCGCTCCGGCGCGAGCAGGACCCATTGTTGCCGCGTCTCGTCCATCCGCAACCTGATGTGCCGCGCGAGAGCGGGCGTGGTCGCGGCGGTCACCACCAGGCGTCGCGTGGGCCGGTTGGTGCCATCCGGAGTTTGGGTCATTTGAGGGTATCCGCTTGATCCGGCACGAAAGCACCCGGGGGGATGAAGCCGGGGGTGACATAGGCGAAGTACAGCGCGTCGAGTTGTGCCCAGAGCACGCTGCACTTGAAGCGCAGGGCATCGAGCACCGCCGACTGCTGCTGCTGCGTTAGAGCGTGTTGTTTGACATAGGCGAGCGCGAAGTCGGCATCTTCGGTTGCCTGCCCGAGTCTGCGGCGGAAATAGCGCATGACGTCGTCGGTGATGAAGTCGTAGTTCTCGAGCATTCCGACGATGCGCTCCTGGTGGATCTTAGGCGCAAACAACTCGGTCAACGACGACGCGACGGCCTCCAACAGGGTTTCATCGCGAACGAAGCGCACATAGGCTTCGACAGCGAACCGCGTCGCCGGCAGCGCGCCGCGCATCGCAATGACATAGTCGCGATCGAGCCCCAGTCCGGTGGTCAGCATGAGCCAGCGCTCGATGCCGCCTTCCTCCGCCCCACCGCCATCGTGATCCTCGATGCGGTGCCGCCATTCGCGACGCAATTCTCGATCGAGCGTGCGGCTGAGCAATGCCGCGTCCTTGCGTGGAACGCCGGCCTGATAGCAATAGCGGTTGAGCGCCCAAGCCTGAACCTGACCCTTGGTCAGCTTGCCGCCATGGAGCAAGTGATGAAATGGATGCTTATCGTGATAGCGCTCAGCGCCAATCGCGCGCAACGCCGCTTCGAGACCATCGGAAGTGAGCGCTTCTTTCACAGGTTCACCTCCATGCCGTCATAGCCAATCTCCCAGCCGGCGCGCTCGATCTCGCGTCGTTCGGGCGATGGGTCGAGCAGCACGGGATTGGATGTGTTGATGTGCACGAAGATCCGTCGTGCGATGCCGAGCGATGCGCAACCCGCGACCGATCCATCATCGCCGGACATGCTGATGTGGCCCATGCGTTGACCGGTCTTGTCGGATAGACCCTGGCGGATCAATTCGTCATCGCGGTAAAGCGTACCGTCGAAGAAAATCAGTTCGGCACCCCGAAGGCGTTCGCGCAATGCGGCATCGATCTGGGCACATGCCGGCAGGTAATAGAAGGCCCGGCCGCTCGCGGTATCGATCACCTTCAAACCGATGGTGTCGCCCTCGCTCGTGCCGAGCGCTGCACCGGCACTGGGATCTTCCAGATACAGCGCAATCTTTCCCGGTACGGGGAACGCCTCAATGCTGATCCCAAGGGGTGATCCCGCATGCATCAAGTGGGTTGTTATTCCCATCGCCAGCGGTCGCCGGGTGACATAGGCAGGGTCCAGGACGTTGAAAATACTATTGGCTGCCAGCACGGCGAGGACACGCGGGGTGCTGTAGACATTGAACGGTTGGCGCTCGCGCAGGCTGAGCAGACCGACGACGTGATCGACGTCGGCGTTGGTCAAGACGATCGCGCGGATCGGGCTGTTGCGCAGTGCCAACTCAGGACGCGGGTGGAGTGCGGGCGTTGCCGCGATCTGCTCGCGGATGTCGGGTGACGCGTTGAGTAGGACCCATGTTGCGCCATCGGCACTGACGGCAAGCGAGGATTGCGTGCGCGCCACTGCGCCCGCCCTGCCGTCCCATGCGGCACGACTGGTCGAGGCGTTGCAATTCCATTGCGGAAATCCGCCACCAGCGGCCGAGCCGAGTATCTTGATCAGCACGTGTCAGATACGCTCTCGTGTGGTTGTGCTGTCGTGCGGTTATGCTGTCGAGTGTTGAGCGCGCATTGGTTGAGCGCGCATTGTATGTGCTCAAAGCAACACGGCCCGAAATGCGAGGAGGGCGATGGCGCGCGGCCATTGCCTCCCGCAGGTGCGCATCGCACCGCAAAATTCCAGGCGTCAGTTCAGAATTTCGATGTCGACATCGACATCCGACGACTGATATCCAGTTACTTCAAGCGAGACATCCTGCACACACAGCTCAGGCTTGCGCCATACTTTCTTCATTGGTGATCTCCAAATGACGTCGCCACAGCTGGCAGCACCCGTGCCGTCAGCTGTGGAATGCTGTGCCTAAACACCGGGCCTGTCAAGCCGATCGTCATCGATCAAACGCACGCTCCAGATGCTCCTGATATTGCCATCCGAAATCGACTCAGAGATGGATCGGTCGATCTTGAATTCTGGCCCGGCATCAAACTGTGGCAAAGTTACCGAGCCAGTGGGTCACGGCGATACTGGAAGTGGGCAGCCAATGGTTTGGTTCCCTTACCGCCTTCGATGAGCCAGGCCGTGCGATCGCCATTGGCAGCCCATAGACCACGCCCCTTCCAGCCGGCGTTCGGATCATCGATGCGCCGGTCGAAGCCCTTGGCATAGAAGCCAAGCGGATAAGGCACGCGCAGCGAGACCATCTTGCCATGCTTGTCGAGGGCAACCAGACCGTCCATCAGATTGGCGGTCGACATCGGTATATTCTCGCCCATGCCGAACACGTTGTGCTGATCAACCCAGGAATAATAACTCGAACTCGACACTGTTCTCGCCAAGCCCCTTGAAACCCGGGCCTGGATACTGGTGGAAGCTCCAGCCTTTGGGGCAATGGTTTCCGGTTGCGGTCGGACCACTCAGTGGTCCCTTGCACTTGCGGTGATCGAAAATACCCATGTGGCCGCTGGCGAGCGAGACGACGGCGCGACCCTCTTTGTCGATGTCACCACCACGCACGCCGAAGCCCGGCATCGGCACGTAAAAGATCTCGGCAACTGCACGATGCGGATTGCTACCCGGATCGATGCGCACGACCGCGCCCGGGCTGCCGCGGATGGATCCCCAAATCGTGCCATCGACCGGACTTGGCATGACAGCGTAAAACGTTGGACCGATCCGCATGTCTTTATTCGGGTCCTGCGGTTGACCAGGCTCGGTGTAGCCGTCATCGCGCTTTCCGTTGCCGTTGGTATCGAGCACGATGGCGGTCCAGCCCTGCGATTTTTCTATGTCGCCGGTCTCGTCCAACATCTTGGTGTTGATCCAGCCGACGTTACCGCCACCGCCGCCGGTCGATGCCCAAACCGTATGGTTAGCATCATAGCCAAACTGCAGATGGTGCGAACCAAAGCACGTTTGGTACGCGGCATACTTACCGGTTTTGGGGTCGTACATCGTCACACGGCGGTGGGTGCGATCGAGTGGGAATTCCTTGGCTGACGGATGGCTCGATCCCTTTTTGCAGAGGTCTGGATTGTTGGGGGAGTGGCCAGTTGCGGCCAACCAGACCCGGTCCTTATGGTCGAGCATGGAGTTGTGATTATTGGCGCGACTGTTCCAGATATTCTCTTCGCCCCAATACGCTGATGGTGCAAGAATCTTGACGGACCCGGCGTTGCCTGGTCCGAGCGCCAGCGGCATATCAGGCGTGGTTGGCAGCACAAAATTAGTCGCCGTATTCTTCTCGGGATCAAGGATCGGCATGTCATCGCAAGCGTGCTCGCACTGTCCATAAACAGGGCCGTAGGCGTTCACTGTCGGATTGCGGCGGTCGCTGACGATGAGATCGTGCAGATACTGCTTGGGATTGTGCCAATCGCGCAGTGTCACGTCGACGTTACGCTCTTTGCCCAGCGGCCGTGTCGGCTTGTGTTCCGGCCGAACGCCCTTCGCCACTTTCTCCGTCCATTCGCCGAAGTACTTGAACGGCACGCCGCCAAGATCACCGGCGGCGATATTGATCATGTTCTCACCGGCCTGGCCTGATTGGATGCGTCGCACCCAGGCGTCTTCATGTGTCTTGCCCTGATCCATATGGAATTTAGGGATCGTCCGTGTCGACAGTTGGCCAAGCTGATGACATCCGACGCAGCCGTTGTTCTTCATGCCATTGAGATAATCACTCTGCTTAATTTTCTCTGGCATGCCGGATTTGTTGCGCGGGCCGAAGGCGTCGGCTCCAGGAATTTCCAGCATCGAGAACCAATAGGCTGCAGGGTAGTAGTGCGCGGCCGCGGCCTCATTCGGTGCCGGCACGGCTGCCAGATTGAGTTGCTTACCCCGCTCGCTTTTGACCTTGGGACTGTCAACGAGACCGTAGCCACGCACCTAGATATCGAAATTGGCCTTGGGCAGATCAGGGATGACATAGCGGCCCTGATCATCCGTGACCACGATTTTGATGGAGCGAACGTCGAGTTCGAGCGTTTCAGCGATCACCCAGGCGGCGGCCTCGGGCCCATTGGGGCTGCGGACAACACCGCCGATATCCACCGTACCAATTTCGACGGCGGGTCCCTGCGCAAAGGCTGGCACAACCGCCGTCGTTGCAAACGCCGCGACGGCCGCAGCAAAGACCAAACCCATTGAACGAGATCGCATTCGCATCGGCAATTCTCCTGACGCTGCATTTGACCCAAGAGCCTTGCCCCAAAAACGCGGTGGCTGTCACCGCCGCTTCTGTTAGCCTAGGCGCCGGGACAGACGGCCACCGCGTCAAGAGCTATAACCCTTTCGTGGCATTGCGCTGGATGATTGATGGTCGCACTGTTGACGGTCTGCCAACGCGTAGCACCTCGGAACTCCTCTCGCGACACGACGCGCTCCGCCTCTCAACCCAAGGCAGCGCGTGGTTCACTTTCGACGAAAACGAGCGCGGTGTGCTGTCGCCGGGGCAACTCGCTGACCTCGCTGTGCTTGACCGTGACTTCGAAACGATTCCAGTGGCAGACATTGCGACGCTGCAATCCGTTTTGACCATCGTCGGTGGCCGCGTTGTTTACGCCGCCGAGCCTTTCCTGGGTCTCGATCGCGCGCCGTAAAAGGCGATGCTGGAGATGTCTGGTTTCCGGATGCTGCCGCGCGCATCATTGCGAACATTGGCGGGGCCGGACTCTTGGCATCGAATTTTTTCGAGTGTGAGTCAGGTCGATTGTTTCGCTTCTGAAGACGCCGCAAAATAGGACGAGCGTCTCGATCATCGAACAAGGCACTTCCGGCGCTCGTGTGCATCGTTTTCTCGTAAGAATCTCGACTATTCATGCCGACTGGCACAACGCCTCAATCGGGAACACGTTACAGAACGCATCTTGCGTACCCAAAGTCGACGCTATTACCTCGGCGCCGACCTGACTGTACCGGCCGTACAATCTGATGACCTTGGCTGACCAGTGATCCCGTCGCCTCACAAAATCACAGCGTAATTTGAATCACATAAGAGTTCGCAGTTTCATCCTGTCCGGCGCGCCGAATTACCGTTCAAGAGTTCGAACTCCGGATGCAGGGTGGTTGTGCCCAGTTGCCAGCGCGGTGCCGTTCTTGTTTCTCCGCACTCTCCAGTCACTGCTCGAACAAATGACAGGCAACACCGGTTGCGCCTGTCGTGCTCCAGGCGGGGCTTGCCGTCCGGCAGCGTTGCGTCACGTGCGCGCAGCGCGGATGAAAGTGGCATCCCGGTGGCGGCGCGATCGGGCTTGGCACCTCGCCGGACATCGGCCGGCGCTCGCGGTTCGGCTTGGCGACATCGGGAATGGTCTCAAGCAACAGCCGCGTATAGGGATGCAGGGGCGCCGCGAAGATCGCCTCGGCCGGACCGCTTTCGACCATCCGCCCGAGATACATGATCGCCAGATGATCGGACACGTGCCGCACGACCGCTAAGTTGTGGCTGATGAACAGATACGTCAGCCCGAATTGCTTCTGCAGCCGCATCATCAGGTTCAGGATCTGCGCCTGCACCGACACATCCAGCGCCGATGTCGGTTCGTCGCAGACCAGGAAGTCGGCTTCCGTCGCAAGCGCGCGCGCGATGGAAATGCGCTGTCGCTGGCCGCCGGAGAATTCGTGCGGATAGCGCGCCGCATCCCGTCGCGCGAGCCCGACCGTTTCCAGCAGATCGCCGACGCGATCCGTCGTCGCTTGTCCGCGCGCCTTGAGGCCCAATTCGCGGATCGGTTCAGCGATGATGTCGCCGACGCGCCAGCGCGGATTGAGGCTGGCATAGGGGTCCTGAAAAATCATCTGCACGCGCGGTGGCCCCATTGTGCCGTCCACGCGCACGATGTCCGTGAACGCCAACTGTCCCGAAGTCGGCGCTTGCAGTCCGGCGATCATTTTCGCGACCGTCGATTTGCCGCACCCGGACTCCCCGACAATGCTGAACGTCTGGCCGCGCCGAACCGTGAAGCTGATGGTCATCAACCGCGCGCAGGACTGCTTCGGCGCGCCAGACGATGCGCGCGACAACCACGATCGCGAAACGTCGAAGTGGCAAGAGACTTGATCGACCGTCAACAGCGCATCAGCCATGACCCGCTCCAATCAGTGGGACATGGCAGGCAGCCGCATGCGGATCTGCCCCGATGACCGGCGCGCGTTGGCGACAAACATCGATCGCCAAACCGCAGCGCGGATGGAAGGCACAGCCCGCGCGGGATAGCGTCCAGTCGCGGCATCGCGCCGTCGATCTGTTTGAGCTCCGATTGCGTCGATGCACGCTCGGGATCGAGGCCATCAGCCCGGCCGTATAGGGATGGCGCGGGTGCCGGATCACGTCCGCAACCGGCCCGACTTCGACGACGCGTCCCGCATACATCACCGCTACCCGATCCGCCGTCTCCGCGATCACGCCCATGTCGTGCGTCACCAGCATCACCGCCGTGCCGTGCTCGCGGCACAGGCGCTTCAGCAGCGTGGTGATCTGCGCCTGGATCGAGACGTCGAGCGCCGTCGTCGGCTCATCGGCGATGATCAATTGCGGTTCCGCGCACAGCGCCAACGCGATCACGACACGCTGGCGCATGCCGCCGGAGAACTGATGCGGATAGTGATCGATGCGGACGTCCGGTGCCGGAATGCCGACGTCTGCAAGCAGCTTCAATGCGCGCCGTCGAGCCTCGGCGTGGCTCATGTCGAGATGCGTGAGGATCGTCTCGACGAGTCTGATCGCCAACGCGCAGCAGCGGATGCAGCGAGGTCAGCGGGTCCTGGAAGATCGCGCCGATATGCCGGCCGCGCAGTCGGCGCATCTCATGCGGCGCCAGATTGTCGATGCGGCGGCCGTCGAAAGTGATCCGCCGCTGGCGATGCGTCCCGGTGGGTCGAGCAGCCCGATAATCGCCGTGCCCGTGAGCGACTTCCCGGCGCCCGATTCGCCGACCACGCCGAGAATCTCGCCGGCCGCGATGTCGAGCGAGACGCCGTCGAGCGCCGTCAACGGGCCGCGCCGGCCGTCGAACACGACGCGCAAATCGCGAACAGACAGCAGCGGCCGGCCACTCATGTGGGCTTGCCCCACAGCCGCGGCGCATCGTTCGACCATTCCACGGGATAGCTGGAAGAAAAAATCGCGCCAGCCGGCGGATGGCCGTGCGTGCGTTTCGGATAAAGCGCCATCACCCGCTCGAACTGCGCCTGGGCCCGGGCGTTGTCGGCGCCTCGTCGATGCCGGGAATGATGCGGTTCTCCATCACGAAGCGGCCGTCGATGACGACGGTCGAGAAGTCGCGGCCATGTCCCGACAGCATCATCGTCTGGATCGGATCGATCACTTGCCCAAGATGCGGCCGGTCGAGATCGAAGACCGATGAGATCAGCGCGCGCGCCGACGACCAGGCGGCCGAGATCGCTGCGCCCCAGCGCATCCGCGCCGCCGATGGTCGCCGCATCGTAGTAGTCCTCCGATCGGACCGCGTCCGCCGCTCCGGCCGTCACCCGCGTTAGGATCATGCCGACGCGCATGTTCTCGATCATGTCCGGCGGCGCTGTATCGGTGCCAAGGCCGATCCGGAGTCCCATCGCGCGATAGCGGCCGAAGTGGTCGATGACATTGCCATGCCGACCCGAGACAAGCGGGCAATGCACGATGGTCGATGCCGGCATCGCGGATGATCTCGAGGTCGCGTCCGGGTCGCGTGATGTGCCGGCTGCCCGACACGAACGTTCCATGCGGCAGCAGCGTTCGCTCGGTGAGAAGACCGAGGCTCGCCATCCATTCCGGCGGGCTCATGCCATGCTGCTGCACAACGAGATCGTACTCGATCTTGGACTGGCAGGAGTGCTGGCGCACGGGCACACGCAAATCGCGTCCCGCCGCGGCCGTGCGCCGCAACCAGCTCCGGCGTGCATGTTTCGATCCGGTCGGGCGCGAGCATCGTGCGGATCAGGTCGCCGGCCACACCTTCGAAGCGCTTTGCAGAAGCCGATGGCCGCGTCAAGCTCCGCGAGGCCGCGCGGCTTCGTCGTAGTACGTGGTGATCCGTCCATCGGCCTCGACCACTTGGTTGCCGGTGCGATAGGCGGGGCCGAGATAGACGCGCAACCCGAGATCTGCGGCGACTTCAGCCGCATCGGAGAACTCTTCGACCGTCTCGCCCCAGGCGCGATAGAACAGCGATGCGATCGGCAATGCCGTCGTGATGCCATTGCGGATCAGCGTGGCGAACGCGTGATCGCTTCTGAAACGCCAGTTCCTCGCGCGAGTACATCTCGAACGGACCGGCCTCGACATAACTGCGCGGCCAGACACGCCCCTTCTTCCAGGCCGGCTGATTGTCGAAGGCGAGGATGGTCGTGTCGAGATCGGACAGCGCATCGAGATCGACGAAGCCGGGGCCAATCATCGCATTGCCGTAGTCGACGCGTCGCGCCACCTCGCCCGGGAACTCACGGCCGACGAACACGATGCGCCCATCGTCGAACACGACCTCGCCGTTCTCGATCAGCCGATGCCGGCCACCCGCGTGACCGACGACCCAGCGGGCGCTGAGCAAAATGCGGCCGCGTGGCCGTGGCTTGGCCGTCGGCATCACGGCACCTTTGCAATCGATATGCCGTCGCGCGCGACGACACTGCCGGCCTTGATCACCCGGCGCTTCGGCGAACGCGTCACGATGGCCTCAGCCAAGGCTTCGCCGGGCACGATCAACAGATCGGCCTTGCAGCCGGCGCCGAGGCCATAGCCATCGAGTGTCCATCACGCGCGCGCCGCCGATCGTGCAGACGTCCAGCGCCATGCCGCAACTCGTCGTCGCGGCGGAAGTTGTTGCGCAGGCCGACCAGCATCGCGCGCTCCAGCATGTCGGCATTGCCGTAGGGCCCCCACGTGTCGCGAATGCCGTCGGATCCGGAGCAGACGCGAATGCCGGCCTCGACCAGCGTCTTGACCGGTGGCGCCGGCCGGCTCGCAGGCCCCGTCGTCATGATGGCGATATCGAGTTCGGCCAGTTGCGCGATCAGCGGATCGATCAGATCGCGATCCGGCGAGCCGAGGCAGAAGGCGTGGCTGATGGTGACTTTGCCCTTCATGCCGAGCGCACGCGTGCGCTCGCAGATGAGATCCATCGAGAAAGCGCCGACCTCGCCCGGCTCGTGCAGATGGATGTCCAGTGGCTTGCCATAGGTTCTGGCAAAGCCCGAAGACGGCATCGAGATGGCCCTTCGGATCGCGATCGATGGTGCAGGGATCGAGCCCGCCGACCACCTCGGAGCCGAGCTTCATCGCCTCGTGCATCAGTTCCAGCGTGCCGGGGCGGCGCAGCAGGCCCGACTGCGGAAACGCGACGATCTCGACGTCGATGATCGTCGCGATAGTCCGCTCGCATCCGCATGATGCCCTCGATGCCCCACATGCCGTGGTCCGTATCGACATCGACGTGGCTGCGGATATGCGTCGAGCCCATGAGCGACGACTGCACCGTCTGCCGCGCCGACTGCGTGTAGGGGTCCATGTTCAGTCGGCGCTTGTTCAGGCGCTCGTTGTCGATCTTGTCGAGCAGGCGCGGGCCGACCTCGTTCTTGTACCAGGGCAGACCCCACAGGCTCTTGTCGAGATGCGTGTGCGCTTCGACCAGCCCCGGCAGCAACAGTTCGCCGCGCCCGTCTTCGACCGTCACGCCCAGCGGGCGTCGCCTGCCCGGCGGCCACTTTGCTGATGATGCCATCGGCGATCAGCACATCCGTCGCCGCTCCGCCCATCGGGCGGACGTTCTTGATGAGCAGGTTCGACGACATCGCAGCACTCCAATCATCGAAGTCTGGGGTTGAGGGCGTCGCGCAGCCAATCGCCGAGCAGGTTCACCGACAGCACGATCAAGCCGAGCTGCAGCGACGGGAACACCACCAGCCACCACGACCCCGAGAACAGATACTGGTTGCCGATGCGGATCAGCGTGCCGAGCGAGGGCTGCGTCACCGGCATGCCGACGCCGAGGAACGACAGCGTCGCTTCTGACAGAATCGCCAGGCCGAGATTGAGCGTCGCCGCCACCATCACCGGCGTCAGCGTGTTGGGCAGGATGTGCCGGCGCATGATGCGCGCCGAGGAAACCTTCAATGATCCGCGCGGCCAGCACATATTCCTTGCGCCGCTCGACCATCGTCGAGGCCCGCACCGTGCGCGCGTATTGCACCCATGCCGTCAGCGATATCGCGAGGACCAGCACCATCGCCGCAAAAGCGTCGCGCAGGGAGACCGGCAACATGCCTCGAAACACCGCGCTGACCAGGATCGCCATCAACAGCGTCGGAATGCTCAGCACGGTATCGCCGATGCGCATCAGGACATTGTCGAGACGCCCGCCGAAATAGCCAGCCGTCAACCCGATCGCGATGCCGATCGTCATCGAGACGAGCACGCTCGCAAGCCCGATCAGCAGCGACACGCGCGTACCGTAGAGGATGGCCGACAGCACGTCGCGCCCCTGCGGGTCCGTGCCGAGCAGGAACGGCATCTCGCCGTCCTTGTTCCAGATCGGCGGCAACTCGGCCTTGTCGATGAACACTTGTTTCAGGTCATGCGGGTTCTGCGGCGCGATCAGTGGCGCCAGCAACGCCGTCGTGACGAGGAAGAGCAGCACGAGTGCAGAGATCCACGCCGACGGCGTCTTGGCGAAAACTCCAGCCGATATCGCTATCGAGCCAGTTTCGGATTGGGCGCAGGACAGCGTTATCGCGCATTGGAGCTACCCGTCAGCGCATCGTCCCGCAACCGTGGATCGACAACCGCGTACAGCAGGTCCACCAGCGTGTTGAGCGAGACGAAGATGAACGAGACAACCATCAGATACGCCGCCATAACCGGGATATCGACAAACGTCACCGCTTGAACGAACAGCATGCCCATGCCCGGCCACTGGAACACGGTCTCCGTCACCAGCGCAAATGCAATGAGATTGCCGATCTGCAGGCCGGTCACGGTGATCACCGGCATCAGGCAGTTGCGCAGGGCGTGCCGAAAATGCACCGTGCGATCCGACAGGCCACGCGCGCGTGCGAAGCGGATGAAATCCGTCCGCATCGTCTCCAGCATCTCCGCCCGAACCAGCCGCATCACCAATGTGATCTGGAAGATCGACAGCGTAATCCCCGGCAGGATCAGCGACATGCGCCCGCTCGGTGTCAGCAGGCCGGTCGTCCATCCGCCGAGGTTCGTCACTTCGCCGCGCCCGAACGCCGGCAGCCACTTCAGGGTAACCGAGAATGTGAGGATCAACAGGATGCCGACAGCAAAGCTCGGCAATGAAACACCCAGCACCGAAACGAACTCCAGCGACCTCGCAAGCGAACTCTTGCGCCGGATCGCCGTGTAGACGCCGAGCGGAATACCCAGAGCCAGCGACAGGAACGTCGCCACCAGCACCAATTCGAACGTCGCCGGAAAGCGCTCAGAGATCAGCGTGAACACGTCTTGCTGATTACGGTAGGAGATGCCGAAGTCTCCGCGCAGCGCATTGCCGACGAAGGTCGCGAACTGCAGCAGGAAGCCGCGATCAAGGCCAAGGCGCGTGCGCAAAGCGTCCCGCTGCGCCTGGCTTGCCTGCTCATTCAGCATCAGTTCGACAGGGTCGCCGACAAAGCGGAAGATCAGAAACGCCAGGAAGGCAACGGCCAGCATGACGGCAGCCGAGTTGAGCAACCGCTTCGCCAGGAACTCGAGCATTGCACCGTCCGCCTCGTCGGCTGAATCGTCTCACGCCTCTGGTCACGCGGCGTGGGACGAGCATCATTTCATCTGCGTCAGCCACAAGCGCGGCTTATTGTCGGAGGCCTGCACTGTATTGGCGACCGTTGAACGCAGCGCCCACGCCATCGGTTGATTGTGCATGGGAATGAAGAGATGCTCGTTCTTGGCGATCATCAGCGCCTCGCTCATCAGCGGTAGGCGCTTCGCGCGATCCAACTCGACGCCAGCCTTGTCGATCAGCGCGTCCATGTCGGGCCGGCCCCAGTTACCCCAGTTGAATACTCCGCCAGAGCCGCTCTTCGAGCGCACCACCTGGATCAGGATCGAATAGGCGTCGATCATCGGTTCGTTCGCCCAACCGAATGAGATCACGTCGAATTCGCCCTTAACGCGCTTCGGCGTCTGCTGACTGCGCGGGCCCAAGCTCAAGTTCGGCCGCAACCCTGCGCGAGACCACATCGCCGCCACCGCCTGACAGAACTCCTCCTCGTTGACGAGGCCATCGTTCTGGCAGTTGAAATTGAACGCGAAGCCGTTGCCATAGCCGGCTTCCGTGAGCAACTTCTTGGCGCCATCGAGATCGAACGGCAGGCGCTCATCTTGCGCCGCCGTATAGCCCGGGATCGCCGGCGCGATGATCGCGCCCGTGTTGCGCGACAGGCCGCGCATCGCTCGTTTCTGCACGGCGTCAATGTCGATGGCGCGATAAAGGGCCTCACGCACGCGCTTGTCCTTGAGCGGGTTCTTGTCCGAGACATCGCTCTCAAACATTTTATCGCCGAAGTTCATCGCGAAAATAACGGTGCGCAGCTCGTTCGTCTGCAGCACCTTGACGTCGGGCGATGCCGCGAGGCGCGGTAAGTCCTGCAGCGGCGCGACATTGGTGAAATCGATTTCCCCTGAGAGCAGTGCTGCCACCCGGGTCGCCGCCGAGCTGATCGGCGTGAATTCGATTTTTCCGATATTGTGTTTCGGTTTGTCCCACCACTTCGAATTGGCGGCGAACACGGTCTTGGCGTCGACCCGGCGCGATTCAACCGCGAACGGGCCCGTGCCATTGGCATTGTCGGTGGCGTAGCCCTTGATGCCTTTGCCACTGTCGGTCGGCAGCGAGGCGTTGTTCGCCTCCAGCCAAGCCTTATTGAAGATGAAAATATTGGTGAGATCGTTGAGCAGCAGCGGATAAGGACCGTTGACCTCGATGTCGACCGTATGATCGTCGATCCTTTTGGACGACTTGTAAGCGGGGAGATTGCCCTTGAGCGGCGATGTTTCGTGCGTCACCCGCGTCAATGAAGCGAGCACATCGTCGGCCGTGAATGCGCTGCCATTGTGAAACGTGACGCCCTTGCGCAACTTGAACCGCCAGACCGTTGGCGAGACGGTTTCCCATGACTCTGCCAATGCCGGTTCGATCTGCAGATCGCCGGTGTAGCGCACGAGTCCTTCATAGACGTGGTTGAGCACCGAGAGCGTGAAGGTTTCGCCAAACGAGTAGGGGTCGAGTGACGCGATTTCGCGGGCAGCTCCCCATTTGAGTGTCTTGCCTTGTGCGTTGGCAGCGTGCGCGCCGATGCCGAGCAGGGCGACAGCACCCACAAGTGTCCGTATTGTCTTCGATCGCGCCAGTCGGAGGTTCGGCAATGTTGATGTGGCCATGAGACTCTCCCGTTGCCTTGTCACACACATGGGTCACGCACATTGATCAATACAGCGGCGTGCTTTCGAAACAGGCGGATGCTTGCCCGACAACAGCTAACCGTCCACGTTCTCGGCCCCGCGCCCGGTCGCTCGATTGCATACAGTTCGGCAACGCTATAGTATGCAATCCAGCGCTGCAAGCCTATTGCAGAGGCAGCCAATGCCGAGAATTGAGGCATAATCCTTGGAGCGCAATCCTCGGATCGCATTTTGCAGATGCCTTCGCGCAAACGAAACGTCATGATCGAAACATGATCAAAGAGTGATGGCAACTGCCGATGCGAACAAAAGCCGTTACGCCAACAGGCGCCAGAGCGACGGGGAAGTCTCGCCAAGACCGCGGCACCCAGCCGTCGGGTGGTCAGTCAGGTTTTGTCGACGACGCAAGCTCCCGCTCGCACGCGGTCTATGTCGCCTTGCGCCGCGCCATCATCGAGCAAGCTCTCAGGCCTGGCCAGAAATTGACCGAGGACACGATCGGACGGCGGTTCGACGTCAGCCGCACTTTGGTGCGCGAGGCCATCGGTCGCCTGACCATCGAAGGACTGGTCGAGGTCCAGCGCAATCGCGGCGCGACGGTCGCGAACCCGAGCCTGGAGGAGGCGCGCAGCGTCTTCGACGTCCGCCGTGGTCTCGAGCGCATGGTGATGACCGTATTGGCCGGCCGCTTGACGCGCGATCAGGTCCGGGAGCTCGATGCGCACGTCGCATTGGAGGAGGCGGCGAGCCGGAAAGATGGCCCCCAGTCGGTCCGCCTCGCCGGCGAATTTCACATCAAGCTCGCCGCGCTGACGCTCAATCCGCTGTTGCATCGTTATGTGCACGAGGTTACCTCACGCTGCTCGCTGATCCTCGCGATCCATGGTCAGGCGCATTCGTCGGACTGCGCGGTATCGGAACACCGGCAGTTGATCCGGGCATTGCAGGCAGGCGACACGAAAGCAGCACTCCGATTGAGTGACCAGCATCTCGGCGCCGTCGTGGCCCGTGCGCTGCTCCCTCGACCAAACGTCGTCGATCTCGATGTCGCATTGGCACCCTACGCACGACAGGCACGGCGGGATAAGGCATGAACGACGAACATGACGGCCGCGCCGCTGCCACGAGCGAACAATCCATCCGCTTCGACTTTGCAGCGTTGTCTCCGCGTGAGCGCTATAAGCTGCTGATTGGTGCCGTGGTGCCGCGCCCGATTGCCTGGGTCACGACCTGCGACGTCAACGGCGTCACGAATGCGGCGCCCTTCAGCTTTTTCAACTGCCTGTCCGCTGATCCGGCGATCCTGGCACTGGGTGTCGAGTATCGCCCTAGCGGCGCGCAGAAGGATACCGGACGCAACATCCGCGAGACCCAGGCGTTCACCGTCAATATCGTCTCCGATAGGCTGGTCGAGGCCATGAACGTTACGGCGGTGCCGTTTGCAGCCGGCGTCGATGAACTGAAAGCCGCCGGACTAACCGCGCAGCAAGGTGTCAAAGTCCCGTGCCCCTGGATCGGTGAGGCCCCCGTCGCCTTCGAGTGCCGGCATCATACGACACTCAGCATCGGACGCTCGCGCGAGATCATCCTCGGTGAAGTCGTCTATGCCCACTTCCGCGCCGGTACCGTCGATCCGACGACCATGTATGTCGATCACGCCGCCGTCGACGCCACCGGCCGCATGGGCGGCCATGGCTACACGACAACCCGGGACTATTACGATCTGAAAACCATCACCCTCGACGAGTGGACCACGTCAGGTCAGACAGCAAACGTCCGTCGCAAGTCGCGATAGTGTTCTGCTTCCAACGCTTGGTAACACTGTCATCCCGCGCGCATCCGCAGCACGTCAGCGCAGGTGCTGGTCGGCTCCTGAAGCGCAACAAAAGTGCTGCGGTGCTGACGCGGGACCTTGTGCGACGCTCGTTGACAAGGTCCCGGATCGGCGATGCACCGTTGCACGCTGCATCGCGTCCGGGATGACGCGGGAACGACGCGTTAGCTGTGGTGCACCGGTCGCTTACGCCTCGTAACCGCCTATGCTTCATAGCCGAAGGGATCATCAACGGAATGCGCGGGCTCGGTGAACCAGCGCGGTCCATTCTCGGTGATATGCATGTGATCTTCGAGACGCACGCCGAATTCGCCGTAGATGCAGATCGTCGGTTCGTTCGAAAACGTCATGCCGGGCCGCAGCACGGTCTTGTCACCCTTCACCAGATACGGCCATTCGTGCACGTCGAGGCCGATGCCGTGGCCGGTTCGATGCGGCAATCCCGGCGTCGAGTATCCCGGTCCGAAGCCCGCGCCATTGATCACGCCGCGCGCGGCCGCGTCGATATCCTCGCACCGGTTGCCCGGTTGTGCCGCCGCAAAGCCTGCCGCCTGTGCCGCTTTTTCCAGGTTCCAGACACTGCGCTGGCGCGGCGTCGGCGTGCCGAACACATAGGAGCGTGTGATGTCCGACAGATAGCCGTCGACCGGCGCGCCGGTGTCGATCAGAATCATATCGCCATCCCTGAGCGTCTGCGGATAGGGCACGCCATGTGGATAGGCGGTCGCCTCGCCGAACAGCACCGCGTTGAACGGCGGCGGCCCTTCCGAGCCGAGCTTCTTGTGCGCAGCTATGATGAACTGCTGCACTTCAGGCGTGGTGATTCCCTCGCGCATGATGCGCGCGGCAGCCTTGTGCGCCGCAAGCGTGATGTTTTTCGCCGTCTGCATCAACGCGATTTCGTGGTCTGACTTGATCATCCGGCAGCCCGCCGTCACGTCGACGCCGGAGACGAACGTATAGGCATTGCTGGCGCGCCGAAGCCCATCAAACGTGAAGAACGGCGTCGCCTCGTCGACCGCCACCGTGCCCTTCGCGATGCCGCGGCGGCGCAGCGTTTCCGTCACTACCCCCGTCGGTTCCTGATCCTCTTCCCAGACGGCGATGTCATCGCCGAATGACAGCATCGTCTTCAGCTTCTCGACCTCGAAGGCGGGCGAAACGTAGATGATGTCGCCTTTCGCCGGCAGGATCGCCGAATGCATGCGCTCGGTGCGGCGGAAATTGAGACCGGTGAAATAGACCATGCTCGACGAGACATCGAGATAAAGCGCATCGATGCCCTTCTCGCGCATCACCGCCTGTGCCGTGGCAACACGCTTGAGGCGCTCCTCGACGCCGATCGGCGGCACGGCGCCGCGCATCGACGTCATTGCGGCAAGTTCCACCTCTGCCGTCGATCCGCCAACCCCGATCGTCATCGCCTCAGTCTCCCGTTCGCTGTCCGTCAAGCGAAGGGATCACCAATCCGCGGGCCCTGTCAATGCGCTGTCGGCATCATGCCGCGCCATTGGCAACGCGGACTGCCAGCACGATCCACATCGCCAGCAGGACAATCGCGCCGCCGAGATAGACGATCGCCCGCCACCACACGTCGTTGAATCCAACATGGATCGCCGCATGCACGACGCGAGCGATCGCGAACGCCCAGGCGAGCCCGACCATCAGCGCATCCACTTGCTTTGTCAGCAGCGCGAACGCCACCACCGCGTAGAACAGCACTGGCAGCTCGAACTGATTGCGGAAATTGTTCGCCCGTTTGGTCGCGGCCTCCGACCACTGGTTCTGCCCGAGCGCCAAATCGCGGTCGGTGAGCGGCGTCCTTGATTGCCGCAGCGATTGCGATCGCGCCGGCCCCATCGAGATCAGCACCGCGAAGGTGAGCAACACCTGCAGAAAAACGGGATAGAGAATAGTCATGATGTGGCATGTCTCCTGGTGTCGCCGCGGCAATTTGTGAAGTCTACAACCAGCCCATCAGCTCGCGCCGCACGACCGCCTCGATGGTTCGCATGCCGTCCTCGCTGTCATTGAGGGCAGGGATGTAGGTGAACTGCTCGCCGCCGTTCTGCATGAAGATCTGGCGGTTTTCGACGTCGAGTTCCTCCAACGTCTCAAGACAGTCGGCAGAAAATCCGGGCGCGATCATCGCTAGTTTTTTAGTGCCGGCTTTGGCGATCCGTTCAACGGTCTTGTCGGTGTAGGGCTGCAACCAGGGATCATTGCCGAAGCGCGATTGGAAGGTCGTCAGCCACGTATCGTCGGGCCAGCCGAGTGCTTCACGCAGCATGCGCGACGTCTTTAAGCACTGGCAATGATAGGGATCACCCTTAGTCAGATACTTTTCCGGCATGCCGTGGAACGTCGCAATGAGTGTTTCAGGATGCCAGGTAAGCGTGGCCAGGTGCCGCCGGACCGAGTTGGCGAGTGCTGCGATGTAGACGGGATCATCACCGTAGGCGGGCGCGACGCGGACCGCCGGCTGCCAGCGCATTGTCATCAATGCGCGAAACGCTTCGTCGGCAGCCGTGGCGGTTGTCGCGGCAGCGTAGTGCGGATAGAGCGGCACCAGCAGGATGCGATCGCAGCCGTGTTCCTGCAAAGCGAGTATGCGGCTTTCGGTCGACGGGCTCTGATAGCGCATGCCCCAGTCGACGACGATCCGCGGATCGCCGGCAAGCGCGGTGGCAAGTTTTTCGGCTTGCGCGCGGGTGATGGTCTTGAGCGGACCTTCGTCGCGCTCGTTATTCCAGATCGCCGCGTAATCTTTGCCTTTTTTGCCCGGCCGCACCGTCAGGATGATCAGGTTGAGGATCGGCCACCAGATCAGCCGTGGCACTTCGATGACGCGACGATCCGAGAGAAATTGTTTGAGATACCGCCGCATCGGCCAATAGGAGGTGGCATCGGGGGTGCCAAGGTTGAGCAGCAGTACGCCGATCCGGCCGTGTCTGACGGCGGGATGGCCGGCTGGCCGATGCAAATTGCCAAGCCCATCGGGAGTTGCCCGCTCTGCCGTGGCGCTCAGTGCTTCCGGTCCCGCCATCATCATCTCCATCACCGAACCTTACGGACCTGTCGCCAGCCCGGATCAGCGACACGAACGCATCGCAGGGTCTGATTAGCGCGGGCATGCCGGTGGTGCTGCATCTTGTCAACACGTCGTGATGGAGCGCGCAAGCGACAGGTTGCATCAGGGGCTATTCAGACGGCGCGCGTCCTGCCACAAGAGGCGCCGTAAGGGGCGAAGCCCAATCCGGGGCCCAATCCGGGTGAAAGAGATGCATGACGCAAACGGCCGGATCGTCCGAGCGGAGCCTCTTCGGGCTCAGTGCGCCAGCGACGTTGCGGTTGGTTGCCGTGCTGACGTGGCTTGGCATTTGCGGTTACATGATCAGTCCGAGGATTTCCGGCATCCTGCTGTTGCTCTCGGTCGTCTTGCCATCACTCTGGTATTTCTATCGCCATGACAAGCTGCCGCGGCTGGAGTTTAAGCCAGCCCTCGCGGTCCTGTTGGCCTTCGGCGTCTATTTGGCGATCAACGCGTCCTGGTCGCTCGCGCCCGATCTGGCGAAATGGATCGTGCTGCGCCATTTCCCGTTCGCTCTGGCGCTGGCATTGACGCTCCAGTTGCTCGCCGAAGACGAACCTGAGTTTTTGGGCGCCATGTTGCGCGCCTTCGTTTTTGCGTTTGCGCTGATGGCGGTGATCATGTTGTTCGAAGTCGTCAGCCAGATGGCGCTGCGCCGCGCCTTGAATAACCTGCTGCCGTTCACGCGTTCTTGGGATCCGACTGTCATCAAAATTGAGAATCGGTCGGGTCGTTGAACTGACGAGCTTCTCGACCAATCGCAACGTCGCGGCCGTGAGCTTTTTATTCTGGCCGGCGGCCTACGCCAGCCGCTTGCTGGTGACGAACGGCGCCCAGCGGACGATGCGTTGGGGGGTGCTCGCCATGGCAATGGTGGCCGTCTTTTGGTCGATCCACGAAAGCTCGCAGGCGGCCGTCGCCGCGGGCGCTGCCACCTTCGCCGTCGCACGGTTCTCGCGGGTCTGGGGTTGGCGCCTGTTGCTGGCTGGATGGCTGACAGCGACGCTGCTGGTCGTGCCGGCGGCACTGGTCTTTTCGAAGTGGAGTGGCATTCAACAGATCGTCGAATCGCTTGGAGTGCGAAGCATCGCGCGATGATCTGGGAAACGACGGCTAAAAAGGTGTTGGAGCGGCCATGGTTTGGTGTTGGCGTCGGATCGACGCGCGTGGTCGACGAGATTCGATCGGCCGCCCCTGACCAAGGCTGACAATCCCAATCTGCCGCCACAGCTGAATATCCACGCGCACAACGTCTACCTGCAAGCCTGGTATGAACTGGGATTGGCCGGCGCGCTGTTGCTGTTGCTCTCGGGAAGCCTGCTGTTGACGTGGATGCGCCGGATCGACGACCAAGCCTTCCCCTATGCCGCGGCGGCATTTGCGCTGGCCGCGACAATGGCAGCGTTCAGTTATTCGCTGACCTCGCCCTGGTACCTCGCCTCGTTCGGCTTGTCGGCCATCTTCATGCGACTGGCAATCGAAGGGGGCGACGCACAAACAACCGCGGCCGCACGACAGCCGATCTTCGCCGCGCGGCAAATCGTTTGACTTGGAACCAGGGAGGCCGGACGTGGCCAGAATTGCAGTGCTCGATGACTACCAGAAAGTCGCCTTGTCGATGGCCGATTGGTCGGGCCTTCTGGCCGAGCACGAGGTGACGGTTTTCACTACGCCGTTCGCCGGTTTGGATGCCGCCGCCGCCGCGCTACAGGGCTACGACGTGATCTGCATCATGCGCGAGCGCACACCCTTTTCGCGCGCCATGTTCGAGCGCCTGCCGGCCTTGAAGCTGCTGGTGACGACGGGTCATCGCAACGCCGCCATCGATATGCAGGCCGCGACCGAACGCAGGATCGTCGTATGCGGTACCGATGCGTCGGGCCACGCGACAGCCGAACTGGCGATGGGCTTGATCCTGGCGCTGATGCGCAACATTCCCTTTGAATCACAGGCGATGCGCGCTGGGGCCTGGCAGACGACCGTCGGGCGCGATCTGCGCGGCCGTACGCTCGGCATTATTGGTCTCGGACGGCTCGGCGCCGAACTGGCCGGCTTCGGCCGCGCCTTCGGCATGGGCGTCATCGCCTGGAGCCAGAACCTCACCGCCGAGCAGGCCATCGTCCACGGTGTGACGCGGGTCGAGAAGGACGCGCTGTTTCAACAATCCGATGTCATCTCGATCCACACCAAATTGTCGCCGCGCACCGACGGCCTAGTCGGCGCCCGCGAGCTTGCGTTGATGAAACCACACGCTCTGCTGATCAACACCTCGCGGGGTCCGATCGTCGACGAAGCCGCACTGATTGCCGCCTTGCAAGCCGGCCGAATCGGCGGCGCTGGAATTGACGTCTACGCGACCGAGCCCTTGCCGGCCAACCATCCCTTGCGCACCTGCCCCCGCACCGTGCTGACTCCGCACATCGGCTACGTCACCGAAGAGAGCTACCGCGTCTTCTACGGCGGCACCGTCAAAGCCGTCGAAGCCTGGCTGAAAGGCGCGCCCGTCCACGTCATGACCGCCTAAGCTAGCAGCAGGCGACAGTCGTCTGCTGGACAGGGGCTAGAATCGCATGGCGAGGGCCTGGGAAGGGGTTTGCCAATCACTTGGCAATCCCCCCTAGCCGACCCCTTGGTTATCAGCTGTAGCACCCCTTAAAACGCAGCTGGCGCGATTGACGCTGTTCGATGGTCTTTTGGGCCCGAACGCCTGCGGCCGCAATGGTTTTAACCACGCTCCGTCAGCATCCTGAACCGTCCGCCATGGAACGCCAACGGTGATCGATCGGAATGCGCATAGGCCATCACCTCGCCGATCAGGATGACGTGGTCGCCACCATCATGGACGGCATGGCGGCGGCATTCGAACGTGGCGGCACTTTCGGGAATGACAGGCACATCGCCAAACCCTGCCGTCGTCGTCAATCCGGCAAACTTATCGGCGCTGGCTTGCGCAAAGCGCCGTGCGAGGTCTTCCTGCTCGAGCGCCAAGACGTTGACGGCGAAGGCCGCTGCAATTTCGAAGATCGGCCGGCTCAAGGCGCGCTTGTCGAGGCTCCACAGAATGAGCGGGGGATCGAGTGAAACCGACGTGAATGAGTTCGCCGTGACGCCGACCGGCAGTCCATCGTCGCTCCGCGTCGTGACGATCGTCACGCCGGTCACGAACGATCCGAGCGCCTGACGCATCCGGCGCTGGTCGGTGGTCCGTCGTGGCTGATGGTCGGCGAAGGGCAGCTTCCGGCTGGTCATCATCCCCGTATATTGTTTTTCATATTTCATGTCCAACCGTCTGCTCCGGCGGTAAGGTGCCGTGCATAAAAAAACTCAAAAAATCGCGGCAAAGAGGCGTGCATGTTCCAGGAACGCATCGAAGGCAAGTGGATCGACGTTTTTGCTGAGATTTTCGCCCGCTCCGGCATCGGCTCTGGCACCGGCAAAGGCGAGCCGGTCGCGCTGTTGTCCGAGACGCAGTCGCGATTCCTCAACGTCCGGCTGGCCGAGTTGGCCTGTCAGCGATTGGGCTCCAGGCCCTACAACCTCGTCGTTCCAACGCCGCGCAACGCTTCCCCCGTCGCCGTGCGTTCGACCGGCGCCTCGGAGGCGATCGCCGGGTTGGCGCCAGTCGTCAGCGCGTTGAAGGCGTCGCCGGTCATCATCGATCTGACCGTCGAAGGATTGATGCATGCCCGCGAAACTGGCGAAATCCTGCGCGCCGGCGCACGCATCCTCACCATCTCCAACGAGCACCCGGAAGCGCTCGAACGTCTGATCCCCCATGCCGAGGATGAGGCGCCGGTGCGCGCGGCGGTCAAGCGCATCAAGGCCGCCAAGCATATGCAAGTCACCTCGCCCACCGGCACTGATCTGACGATCGACCTTGACGGCGCGCAGACCGTCGGCGTCTGGGGCTTCACCACCAAGCCGGGCACGCTGCAGCACGTCCCCGGCGGTCTCGTCGTCAGTTTCGCCAAGGCCGGCGCCACAACCGGGCGCGTTGTCTTCGCGCCCGGCGACGCCAACCTGACCTTCAAGCGCTACTTCGAGACCGCCGTCACCGCCACCATTGAGGCCGATTACATCACCCGCCTCGACGGCAGCGGCGCCGACCTTCACCTGATGCGCGCCTATCTCGAAGCCTGGGGTGACCGCAACGCCTACGGCGTCTCCCATGTCGGCTTCGGCATGAATCGGCGCGCCCGCCGCGAAGCGCTGACACTCTACGACCAGCGCGACACCAACGGCACCGAATTGCGCGCCGTCGCCGGCAATTTCCTGTTCTCGACCGGCGCCAATGAGTTCGCCGGCCGCTTCACCGCCGGCCATTTCGACCTGCCCGTCTTCGGCACCACCATTGCGCTTGACGGCGTGGTGGTCGTCAAGGACGGCACGCTGCTCGATGTCTTCGGCTGAGCCAAGATGCAGTTTGCAGAAGAACTTGCACCCTGTATTGTCCGGCAAATTTCATCGGAACGATTTCAATGGCCTATCGCATCGATCTCAACAAAAATCTGAGCAAAGAGCTGACCCGCATCGGGCTCGAGCAGATCGCCGCATGCCAAACGCAGCTTGGTCGCGCCGAAAGCCGCGACGCCGGCGTGCACGACACCCGCAAAGGCTTCAAGCGATTGCGGGCGCTGATGATTCTGACCGAGCCAGTGCTAGGTGCGGCCATCGCCCGTCGCGAGCGCCATCGCTATCGCGACCTCGGGCGGTTGCTCGCAGCCTCACGAGACCACGACGCCATGCTGCGCTCGCTGGAAAACATCGATCGCCAGTTCGACCTTGGCCTCTCCGGACCGACCGCTTCCGTCGCCCGAGCGCTGCGTGTAGCGGCCGCAGAGCATCCCTCCAGCGATGTCGCCAAGCGCGTCCGAATAGGCCTAGATCGTGCGGCCAAAGTGATGGCTATGCTCGACTTTTCCTCCGCCGATCAGAACCAGATCAGCGCTGCAGCGGCAGCAACATACCGGGAGTGCCGCCAAGGGTTGCGCCGCGTGCGCCACGATATCGACGACGAAACCATCCACGCTTGGCGCGGTCGGGTACAGCGCCACTGGCGGCATATGCGCTTGCTCAGCAACGTCTGGCCCGCCGAATGCGATGCGCGCGTCGAGGCGGCACGCCAGCTCTCGCAACAACTCGGCGACCATCATGACCTCGCCATGCTGAAAGCCTTCGTCCGTGCTGCCGGCCGCGGTTCACTGTCCCGGAGGGATCGTGATGCCGTGTTGCAATTTGTGGCCATTCAGCAGAAACAGCTGTATCGATCTGCGCTCCCGTTGGGCGATCTGCTCTTCGCCGAGACGGCCACGGCCTTTGAAAAGCGGTTCCTGATCTACTGGCGAAGTGGCCGTAAACTGTGGAAAAAGCCGGCAGCATCGGAGAAAAATCTTCCCCGCGACCGCGGCGCTTTACTTAAAAGTGTTCAATAGATCAGCCGATAAAATTCCTGGCAATTCCAGTCATTTCGTAGATGCAAAGCGTTTCAATCTCGGGCAGAAATGGGCGCGCCGAGCGGCAGGGGTTGGGGTCCGCGACGCAGGGGGAAGCATGCGGCAGCGATCAATCCAGTTTTGGGTACAGCGGTTTCGGGTACAGCGACGCAACACGATGTGGCCTGCGCTCGCCATAGCTGTTGGCGTTCTCCTGTCTGTTGTCGCGCTGGCTCCCATGTTGGCCGTTGGTCAGACCAAACCAGCGTCCGAGGCCGAGGACTTGGCCGAACGCGCGCGCAAGGCGCACGCTGTGACTCAGCAGTTCGTTGACCGCTACAAGCTTGAGCTGTCCACCGCACTGAAGGATGGCCCGGTGGCCGCGTCTGGCGCCTACGCCGAGTTCGCAACCGGTATCGCCAGCGCGTTATCGGAAGAAACGCCATTCGAAATCACGCGCACCGCGCTGCGCGTGCGCAACGCCGACAATCTGCCGGACGCCTGGGAGCTGGCTAATCTGGAGAGCTTCGCTAAGCAGATCAAGGGCGGCGCCGACCCGAAGAAGCTCGAAACCTTTAGCGTCACGACCACCAAGGAAGGCCAGCGCCTGTTTCGTTACATGCGCCCGATCATGACGGGCGAACAGTGCCTCGTCTGCCACGGCACCGACGTCAAGGGCGACGTCAAGGCCGAAATCGCCAAGACCTATCCGGACGACAAGGCGCTTGGCTACAATCTCGGCGAGATGCGCGGCGCCTTCACGCTGATCCAGCAGTTGGACTGAGCGTCTACTTTTCTCCGCCACAAGCTGCAGGTACAGTATCGACGCGCGGCGCCATCGACCGCACGCTTGGAATAACTTGGCCATGGGCCTGCTTATCATCATTCTCGCACTCGCTTTCCTGCTGGTCGTGTTGCCGCAGATCTGGATCACCCGCGCCCTCGACCGCCACGCCGGCGAACGCGCCGACCTCGGCGGGACTGGCGGCGAGTTCGCCCGCCATGCCCTCGATCAGTTGAAGTTGACGCATGTCAAAGTCGAGCAGACCGAACTTGGCAATCACTACGATCCCGAAGCTAAGGCCGTCCGCCTCGAATCGCGCTTTCTCAACGGCAAGTCTCTGTCAGCGATCACGGTTGCGGCGCATGAAGTCGGCCACGCCATGCAGGACGCCATGGAATTGCCGATCTGGCAGCGCCGCATGCGGCTGGCGAAATCGGCACAGGTCTTCAGCTGGATCGCGCAGGCGTTCCTGTTCGCGGCCCCCTTGTTCCTGATCATCGGCAAAGGTCCAGCGGCGCTGGTCCTGAACATCATCGGCTTTGCCGGCAGCGTGCTCGCCTCCGTCGCCATGCAGATCACCACGCTGCCGGTCGAGTTCGACGCCAGCTTCAAGCGTGCGCTGCCGCTGCTCGAAAAAGGCAACTACATCAAGCGCTCGGATTTGGGCGTCGCCCGCCATCTCTTACGCGCCGCCGCCTACACCTATGTCGCCGGCTTGCTGCGCACCCTCGTCACCATCCCCGGCATCGGCCGTCTGCCACGGCTTTGAACGCTATCAGTTCCCACTGCTTTCCAGTCTGCCGTCGCAGGCGAAGAAAAAACACTGTGCAGCCGTTGTGCATTGGCAACATGAGGCTTGAGCCGCTGCGCTGGTCGCGCTAACGGGGAAGCATGAGCGACAAAACGATTCCCCCTTCGGGCGGGCACCAGGAACCTGTAAAACTGAAGGATGCGCTGGAAGAGCGCTACCTTTCCTATGCGCTGTCGACCATCATGCATCGTGCCCTGCCCGACGTGCGTGACGGCCTGAAGCCGGTGCATCGCCGCATTCTGTTCGCCATGCGCGAGCTCAATCTCGATCCGGCCGGCGGCTATCGCAAGTGCGCCAAGATCGTCGGCGAAGTGATGGGCAACTATCATCCGCACGGCAACCTCGCGATCTATGACGCGCTGGTCCGCCTCGCGCAGGATTTCTCGGTGCGCTATCCCGCTGGTCGACGGCCAGGGAAACTTCGGCAACATCGATGGCGATAACGCCGCCGCCGATCGTTATACGGAAGCCAAGCTGACGACGCCGCGGTCGACCTGCTTGACCGGCATCGACGAGGACACCGTCGATTTCCGCCCCAACTACGATGGGCGCGAGCAGGAGCCGAGCGTTCTGCCGGCCGGGTTCCCGAATCTGCTCGCCAACGGCTCGACCGGCATCGCCGTCGGCATGGCGACCAACATTCCCCCGCACAACGTCGATGAACTCTGCGCCGCGATCCTGCATCTCCTGAAGCACCCGAACGCGACGATCGAGAAACTGGTCGAGTTCGTGCCCGGCCCCGATTTCCCGACCGGTGGCGTCATGGTCGAGCCGAAAGAGCAGATCCTCGAGGCCTACAAGACCGGCCGCGGCGGGTTCCGCGTCACGCGCCAAGTGGCACAAGGAAGAGACAACTCGCGGCGGTTACCAGGTGGTCATCACCGAGATCCCCTACACCGTTCAGAAGGGCAAGCTCGTCGAGAAACTCGCCGAATTGATCGAACTCAAGAAAGCGCCGCTGCTCGGCGACGTGCGCGACGAAAGTGCGGAAGACATCCGCCTCATCGTCGAGCCGAAGACGCGCAACGTCGAACCGGTGGTGCTGATGGAAAGCCTGTTCCGCCTGTCGGAACTGGAGGTCCGCTTCGGACTCAACATGAACGTTCTGTCCAAGGGCCAGGTGCCGAACGTGCTGTCGCTGCGCGAAGTGCTGAAGGAATGGCTCGATCATCGCAAGGACGTGCTCGTTCGCCGCAATCAGTTCCGCTTGAAGAAGATCGAGCATCGCCTCGAGGTTCTCGACGGCTACCTGATCGCCTACCTCAACATCGATGAGGTGATCCGCATCATCCGCTTCGAGGACGAGCCGAAGCAGACGCTGATGAGCCCGCTTCAAGCTGAGCGAAGTGCAGACCGACGCGATCCTGAATCTGCGCTTGAAGTCGTTGTCACGCCTCGAAGAGCAGCAGATCAAGGGCGAGCACACCGAACTGACCAAGGAGCGCCGCGAGATCAAGGCGCTTCTGAAGTCCGACGATTTGCAGTGGGAGCGCATCGCCGGCGAAGTGAAGGAGACGCGCGAACTCTATTCCAAGAAGACTGCAGCTCGGCCGCCGCCGCACCTCATTCGCCGAAGCGCCAACCATCGAAGTCGAGATGGAGCAGGCAATGATCGAGAAAGAGCCGATCACCGTGATCCTCTCTGAGAAGGGTTGGATCCGCGCCATGAAAGGCCATCAGGACGATTTCGCCAAGCTCGAGTTCAAGCAGGGCGACGCGTTAAAACACGCCATCAAGGCCTCGACCACTGACAAGCTGATCGTCTTTGCCACCAACGGCAAGTTCTTCACCCTGGAGGCCAACCAGTTGCCGGGCGGCCGCGGTCATGGCGAGCCGCTGCGGCTGATGGTCGACTTGGAGGAAAACCACGACTTCCGCGAGATTTTCGTCCACGACCCCGCCCGCAAACTGCTGGTCGCAGCAACCTCTGGACACGGCTTCGTCGTGCCGGAAGAAGAAGTCGTGGCCTCGACCCGCAAAGGCAAGCAAGTTCTCAATATCGCCGAGCCCGATGAAGCCTGCGTTTGCGTTCCCGTCGACGGCGACATGGTCGCAACCGTCGGCGAGAACCGCAAGATGCTGGTCTTCAAGTTGGACGAGGTCAACGAGATGGCGCGCGGCAAGGGTGTCATCCTGCAGCGCTTCAAGGATGGCGCATTGCTCGACGTGCGCGTGTTCCATAAGAAGGAGGGCCTGACTTGGCTTGACTCGGCCTCGCGCACCTTCACGTTGCCGATGTCCGATCTCAAGGAATGGGTTGGCGAGCGCGCGCAAGCCGGCCGCGTCGTGCCGAAGGGCTTCCCGCGTTCGAACAAGTTCGGGCCGGCATTTGAGTAGATCCCGTGAGGCGGGAGCGATGAACCACATTCGAAAGCTGCGCCTCCTTCATCTCCTGCTGGCCACGGTTCTGGCAGCAGGCCTGATTGGCAGCCTGACCGCCGGCCCTGCCTCGGCGCAAACCGCCGCATGCACCAAGGCTGATTTTGAGGGCGTTGTCGATCAGGCCGCCGGCACGCTGCGCGATTTCAACGTCAAGAACACCGCCCTGTTCCAGAACAAGCTCCGCGCCCTCAAGGAGAAGCGCAGCTGGAGCAATGACCAATTCCTGAAAGAGGGCGCAACCTACGTCCGCGACGAAAAAATCATCGCCTTCGACGAGCAGACCGAAGATCTGCTGCAGCGGCTCAATGCGGCCGGCACCGTGCAAGACGCCAAGCCCGATTGCAACTTGCTCGCCGAATTGCGCAAGACGATGACCGCGCTCGTCGAAGCGCAGCGCTCCAAGTGGGCCTACATGTTCGGCAAAGTCGACGCCGAACTGGCTCGATAGCCGTTCGCCCCCGGCCGCGACCAGGTTCGCACGGCGATAAATCGCAACATTTTAGCGTCGCTGGTCGGCTTTCCGGCGTCCGCCCTGCCTATCCCCTTGACCGGATTGGCTGATCCCGGCACTGCTGGGCCAGAACCATGGTCGAAGAACCATGCCGACCGGGGTGAAGGAAACAGCAGATGTCCAGCACGACGCCAGCGGCACCCATTGCCGCAGCCAACTCAACCGCGATTACCGCCGGGCTGGACGCCGACACCGCCAAGCGCGTCGAGGAATTGATCGAGGAAGACGAGGGCGCCACCAACCGTCTCGGTGGTGTCGTCGGCCAACTCCTGCTCTGGGCCGCCGTTTTTTCTTCCCTGTTCCATCTTTATGCCGCCGCCGCCGGCTCGTGGCCGTTCAAATGGGCGCCGATCATCGACACCCAACTGCTCCGTCCGCTCCACGTCGGCATCATGATGGCGCTGGTCTTCCTTTATTTCCCGATCAGCAAAAGTTTCCGCAATCGCATCACCGTCTTCGATTGGCTGGCGGCGGCGCTCAGCATCGGCGTCGTCGTCTACATCGTCAGTCAAGGCGAGGAGTTCGGCGAACGCGCGATATTGCCGAGCCAGTCAGACTTCATCATTGGCTTATTGTTCCTGACCCTGCTGCTCGAAGCAACGCGCCGCTCCACTGGATGGATCATGCCGGTGGTGTCGCTGGTCTTCGTCGCCTATGCCCTCGCTGGTCACATGCTGCCGGCGCCCTGGACTCACCGCGGCTACGGCGTCGACCGCCTCGTCGGTCATCTCTATCAGACGCTTGAAGGCGTCTACGGCACAACGGTCGACGTTTCCTCGTCGCTGATCATCTTGTTCACGATCTACGGCGCCGTGCTGCAGTATTCGGGCGCCGGCAAGTTCTTTATCGACTTCTCGTTCGCGGCGATGGGCGGCAAGCGCAACGCCGCCGGCCGCGCCGTCGTGCTGTCGTCGTTCCTGATGGGCGGACCGTCCGGCTCCGGCGTAGCAACCACCGTCACCATCGGCACCGTCGCCTATCCACTTTTGCAGAAGGCCGGATACGAGAAAAACGCCGCTGGCGGATTGCTCGCAGCTGGTGGCCTCGGCGCCATCATTTCCCCGCCGGTGTTGGGTGCCGCCGCGTTCCTGATCGCCGAATTCCTCAAGATCTCGTATCTCGACGTCATCCGCATGGCGCTCATCCCGACCGTGCTCTACTATTTCGCGATCCTGGTGATGGTCGAGCTCGAACTCGAAAAAATATGGCGGCGGCGATGAAATCCTGATCCCGAAAGGCGAGCTCTGGCGCATCACTAAAACCTACTGGTTTCACTTCACGTCGCTGATCTCGATCATCGTCTTCATGCTGCTCGGCTTCTCGCCGGTCCTCAGCGTTTTCTGGGCGACGGTCATGGCGTGGTTGGTCAGTTATCTGCGCCGTGATACCGCGCTCACGCCGACGAAATTACAGCGCGCCATGGCCGATGGTACGACCGGCGTCTTGAACGTTGCAGCGACCTGCGCCTGCGCCGGCATCATCGTCGGCGTCGTCACGTTGACCGGATTGGCCCAACGCTTCGCCGATATCATCATCGGCTACGCGCAAGGTAACCTGCTGCTGACGGCGATCTATACCGGCGCCATCGTCTGGGTTGTCGGCCTCGCCGTGCCGGTCACCGCCTCCTACATCATGTGCGCGGTGATCGCAGCTCCTGCCCTGATCAAGCTCGGCGTGCCCGACTACGCGGCACATATGTTCATCTTCTATTACGCCGTGCTCTCCGAGGTCTCGCCGCCGACCGCGCTGTCACCCTTTGCCGCCGCCGCCATCACCGGTGGCAGTCCTTACAAGACGACGATGCAGTCCTGGAAGTACACGATGCCGGCATTCCTGGTGCCGTTCGTGTTCGTCCTCGATCCGCTCGGCGTTGGCCTGCTACTGCAGATGCCGAAGGGCGGCAACTGGTTCGATATCGTTGAGATCACGCTTGAGACGGCGGTCGGAATCGCGCTGCTGGCGTTCGCCTTTCAGCACCGGTTCCTGAAACCGAATACAATCGTCGAGGGCGTATTGTTTGTGCTGGCAGGGCTTTGTCTGGTGCTGCCGAAGCTGATCAACGTCGGCTGGCAATGGCTTGTCGGGTGGGATATCGAAACCTATTCGACGACGCTCGCCGGCATCGGCTGGCACTTCGGCTACAATGTGCCGATCGGCCTCGCCATCGCCGCCATCGCCGTCGCCCTGCAGAAGCTCCGGCGTGATCCCGCAGCCGTCCCGGCGAAGGCTTAAGCCATCACTGCTTTCCAAGCCGCACACGCCGTCTCGATATCATCGCGCGAAACATCCAAGTGCGTGACTGCGCGCAACATAACCGGGGTCATCGCGCCGATACGGACGCCCTTCTGCAGAAGCGCCGCGCTGATGTCTGGCGCGCTGCGCCCCGTGGCGGAAACGTCGAGGAATAACAGGTTGGTCTCGACCTTCGGATTGAGTACCGTAACGCCCTTGGTCGCGCCAAGCACGCTGGCTAACCGCTTGGCGTTGCTGTGATCCTCGGTCAGCCGGTTTATATTGTGGTCAAGCGCGTACAGACCCGCCGCAGCGATGATGCCCGATTGACGCATCGCGCCACCCATCCGGTGCTTCCATCGCCACGCCTCGTTGATGAACTCCTTCGAGCCGGCAAGCACGCCCCCGACCGGACATCCGAGCCCCTTCGAGAGATCGAACCAGACACTGTCGCAACCCTCGCTCATCGCCGCCGCGCTGATGCCTGACGCCGCCACCGCATTCGGCAGGCGCGCGCCATCCATGTGCAAAGCAAGCTTGTGCCGCCGCGCCGATGCCGCCACGTCGGCGACTTGTTCCAGCGTCCAAACAGCGCCGCCACCGAGGTTCTGTGTTTGCTCGATAGTTACCAGCCGCGAACGCGGATGATGTCGGCTGCCGATCGGGCGGACGGCCGCATCGACGTCCGCGCCTGAAAATATCCCATGCGTCGTTTTGATCGGGAAATTGTGCGCCCGCGCAGTGACGGCGCCACCAGCGGCTTCATAATTGAAGATATGACACTTATCGGCACCGATGACTTCGTCACCCGCCTGGCAGTGCACCGCCAGCGCAATCTGATTGCACATCGTGCCGGATGGCAGGAACACCGCCGCCGCCTTGCCGAGCAGCACCGCCACGCGGTCTTCGAGCGCCCGCGTCGTCGGGTCCTCGCCGCGCTGCTCGTCACCGACTTCGGCCTCCGCCATCGCCTTGCGCATGCCGGCGCTCGGCCGTGTCGCGGTGTCGCTGAACAGATCGATCAGGCGGTTCTTCATGGGCCTTCCTCGTCAAGATGGATCGCGCGCGAGACCAGCAGGCCGCGATGCGGCAGTCATTAATTTCAGTTGTTTCGCGCTCTGATTGCTTCACGCCCCAGGCTCCCGCGCCTAGCCTCGGCCTTCAAAGTTTACGGGGCAAACAGGAGAAATGCCATGCAGTTCGGCAAAGATATCGTCGCGGTCGTCACCGGCGGCGCGTCGGGCCTCGGAGGTGCTACGGCCAAGGCGCTGGCCGAGAAGGGCGCCAAAGTCGCCGTCCTCGATCTCAACGAGGAACTTGGAGCCAAGCACGCCAAGGCCATCGGCGGCCAGTTCTTCAAGTGCGACGTTACCAGCGAAGCGTCGGTCGACGCGGCCCTCGCCGCCTCCCGCAAGGCGTTCGGCAGCGAGCGGGTGCTGGTCAATTGCGCTGGCATCGCCATCGCCAAGCGCATTACCCGCAAGAACAAAGACACCGGCAACGTTGATCCTCATGACCTCGCCAGCTTCACAAAAGTGATCCAGATCAATCTGATCGGCACGTTCCTGATGCTGTCCAAGGTTGCCGCGCAGATGCAGACATTGCCGCCGCTGAACGACGACGGCGAGCGCGGCGTCATGATCTGTACCGCTTCCGTCGCCGCCACCGATGGCCAGATCGGGCAGGTCGCCTATGCCGCGTCGAAAGGTGGCGTGCTCGCCATGACGCTGCCGGTCGCGCGCGACCTTGCCCAGTCCGGCATCCGCGTCTGCACCATCATGCCCGGCCTGTTCCACACCCCGATGTTCGACACGCTCCCCGACGATGCCAAGAAAGCGCTGGCTGCCTCAGTGCCGTTCCCATCTCGTTTGGGATCACCCAAAGAATATGCAGCGCTTGCATTGCATATCTGCGAAAACGGCATGTTGAATGGCGAGGGTATCCGCCTTGACGGCGCGATCCGTCTGCCGCCTCGGTGAACTGAACGCGGTGCACGTCGGAAAATTTTATGAATGGATCAAACCAGTGCTGGCCGCTGCGGTTCGCACGCGATATAGAGCACGGACAGAAGTCTAATCTGAATGTGTAGGTAGTGCGTAGGAATGTCGCCGCATCAAACAAAGGCAAGCGCCGGTAAATCCCTCGCGCTGATCGTCGGAGCGTTGGCCCTGGTTGGCGCCATTGGCACAGAGATCGGCTCATGGCGATCACCCTCGCAGTCGGCCACGGCTGGACAAGCGCGCGCGACGCCAATGCCAGCTCCAACTCAAAATCAGGCCGCCGTCGCACAGCCGGTTGGCGATTCCGCTGCGACCGATCCAGCAACCGACGACACCATCCAGACTAGACTGACGGCGCTTGAATTCTGGGATGCACTCAACGCTGTTTCCCCTGGTCAGCACGACATCAGCATCACGGAAGGCGGCAAGCGGGTCCGCGACGCGCGTCCCGCGTTGCCAGCCGTGCGCCCAATGGCGCGCAGCGCGACCGAAGGCGGCGACCGCCGCGTCGTTCGCACCAGCAGCGCCGCCAGCACCTATCGCACGGTCTGCGTGCGCGTCTGTGACGGCTTTTTCTGGCCGGTCAGCTTCGCCGCCACGCCAAAGGATTTCGCCCGCGACCAGCAGACCTGCAGTGCCAGTTGCGATAGCGAAGTCCGCCTATTCAGCTACCGGAATGGCGGCAGTAGTCGCGAGGACCCATTTGCAGTGATGCAGGATGCGAATGGGGCGCCCTACACATCACTGAAGTCGGCCTACCAGTTCCGCAACACCTACAACGAAGCCTGCAAGTGCAAGCCGCATCCGTGGGAGGCAGCATCCCAAGATCGCCACAAGGTCCCGTCGACAGCGCCAGCCGAACCCAGCACCAATACGCCGGCCAGCAGCGCAGGGTGGGCGGACCTGCGGGCTAAGATCGCAAGCGCGCAGTCCGCCGCGCGAGGCGAACCAGTTGCGCCATCAGAACCGGCCAAAGCGAGCCCGCCAGCCAACGTGCCGCGCAAAGCCGACCGGCCATCAAAATCCGCGTCATCGCGTGCCGCCTCCAGCATTGCGGCCGCCAAACCTGCGCCACGCCGAGCGGCGTCAGGTAATGGTGGCGTCGTCATGCTCTATTTGGGTGCCCGTCCACCCATCACCGTGCGCATCGAGCCTGCGTCCTAAATTGCCGTTGCGTCAAATGCCGGCACATGCATTCAGCAAAAATTTGCTTTTCCCCGCCATGATATCGCTCAGAGAGTCCGCGCGCGTCGCGTCGTCGGGTACGAAGTCATGTTGCGTGTAAGGGGTACAGCGGTCGCCGGGACGGTTGGCGTGGCGCTGTAGAAAGCATGCGGTTGCGTTCTCAGGTGAAGGTGGTTTGTGCGGCAGCTGCATTGCTTGTCTTGCCAGTCGCAACCGGCTGGCAATCCGCTGCTGCGCAGGGATTTTTTGAATCACTCTTTGGTTGGGGGGGCGGCGCCAAATCAGCGCCACCCCAAGCCAATTCCGCGCCCAATCAAGGACGCGCCGGCAATGCACCCTTTCTGACACCCGGCGGCTATCCTTACTCGACATACGGCTCGCCGGGCGCCAATCAGCCGCGCACTGGGCGCAACACCGATGACGACGATGACAATGCCGGTGGCGGCAACGGTCAGAAATTCCGCACCGTCTGCGTCCGCATGTGCGACGGCTTCTATTTTCCGCTGAGCTTCGCCGCGACCCGCAAGAACTTCTATTCTGATGGCCAACGCTGTCAGTCGCAATGCGGCGAAGAGGGCCGGATGTTCTACCTGCCAAGTCCCGATGGCGATATGGATCAGGCGATCGATCTCGCCGGCCGGCCCTATAGCCGGCTGCCCAATGCCTTCAGGTATCGCAAAGTCCAGGTCGAAAGTTGTGCTTGCCGACCGCAGCCCTGGTCGGACGCGGAAATCGCGCGCCATCGCCACTATGCCGAAGCCGCCGCACGCGATCCGGCCGCCGCCAAACCCGCCTCTGACGCTGAGGTGCCGTCCAAGTCTGATGCGAAAATTGACAGCGCCAATGACGCCGCAACAAAACCTGAATATAAGCCAACCCGCGTGAAATCCGCCGAGCGTCGCAAACCGCCCTCCTATCCAGCCGTGCGTCCGGCATCGGTGGCCACATCCGTTAGGGCCACCAATCCCTCGGCGGCGGCATCGGCACCAGGCGGCGCCATGGCACTCGGCGTCAATGCGAAACACCGCTGGCCCGGCGATTGATCCGCGTTATTTGGCTCCGCTTTCCGACGCCAGTCGATCCATCGCCGTCGCCAGCTTGATATCAAGCGCGGTCAGCCCGCCGGCATCATGCGTCGACAGCACGACATGCACGCGGTTCCACACGTTGTGCCACTCCGGATGATGGTTCATCTGCTCGGCGATCATCGCCGCCCGCGTCATGAAACCGAACGCCGCGTTAAAGTCGTTGAACGTGAACGTCCGCTCCATCGCGTCCCGCCCGGCAACCATCTGCCAGCGTTGCAGCTCGGCCAGTTGCGTTGTCCGTTCCGTTCCCGCAAGCCGCGTGGCCATGCTATGTCTCCTTCCGCTAAACTGCTGATGCGATCGTCAACTCAGATCATACGCCGCTTCGAGTGCGTACGGACCACCACCCACGCCCGGTCGCGCCGACAGCAGCACGAACCGCTCGACGGCGATCGGTCCAAGCCGCAGATCGCCCTGCTGTTCGAGGAACTTCGCGACACGCGCCGCCCGTCCCTGCCGCATCCGTGCCAGCGTCACATGCGGCTTGAACGGTTTCGCTTCAGCGGCAAGCCCGGCCGATCGCGCCGCACGCTCGTGCTGCCGCTGCAGCGCGTCGAGGGCTTCATTTGGCTCGATCGCCGCAAACAGGGCTGTTGGATGATGCCCGCCGAACGCGCCAGCGCCGGAGATCTTCAGCGTGAACGGCGCCGCCCGCACCTCGTCAAGCGCTTGCGCAAAATCGTCGGCTTCACGCCCGGTGATGTCGCCGGCGAAACGCAATGTGATGTGCATGTTCTCCGCCCCGACCCAATGCACATGCTGCAGATCGCCGCGGATCAGCGACAGCCGCAGTCGCACGTCGGCGGGGAGTTCAATCGCTGTGAACAGGCGCGGCATCGCAATTCTCAAGTCTAGCTCTTGCTGGCACTCTGGCGTTGCTTGACGCGCCCGATCAGCTTTTCCACCGACGGCAGTATGCCGATCACGATTTCGGCGACGCCTTTCGCGTTCGGATGCAGCCCATCGGCGAGATTGAATTCCGGCTTCAGCGCAATCCGGTCGAGAAAGAAATCATAGAGCAGCGCGTCATGTTTAGCGGCAAGATCCGGAAAGATTGCGTCGAACGCCTTCGTATAGGGCTCGCCCAGATTGCGCGGCGCGCGCATGCCAGCCAGCAACACATCCATCCGCCGGCCCTTGAGCGTCGCAATGATCGTATCGAGGCTCTTCAGCGCCTGCGCCGGCGCCAGGCCCCGCAGCGCATCGTTCGCGCCAAGTTCGACGATGACGGCATCGGCGCCCGCCGGCACCGACCATTCCAACCGATCAAGCCCGGCAGCGGTGGTATCACCGGACACTCCGGCATTGATGACCACGACATCATGGCCGCGAGCCTTCAGCGCGCGTTCGAGTTGCGCTGGAAAGGCCTCGTCGGCCTTCAAACCATATCCCGCACTCAGGCTGTCACCGAACGCAACGATCTGCATCGGTTTTGCCTTCACTTGCGCCATCGCATCGCCACACCAAGCCATCACAAGCCCATTGCAGAGCAGCGCCGTCGCCCCCATCTCCAGCCAGCGCCGCCGCGTGATCCGCAATGGTTCCGGCACTGCTTGACGCACAGTTATCTCGTCTGGGATTGGCACGTGAGTCTTGTCCAAGCGGTTCTCGGCGATCCATACCGTCGTTCTGACGTATAGACAGGTGATCGTCACGGCAAGATGATGGCCGACTAGCCACCCGATTTTTACAAAGCATGCAATGCGCCGTATCGCACCGCCCGGAGAACACAACATCGTGACCAGTGCCGTCATCAGCCTCCGCGACGTAGGCCTCACGCTGACCAGTCGCGCTGGCCCCGTCGAGATCCTCCGTTCGGTCGCCCTGGATATCCCGGCTGGCCAGTCCGTCGCCATTGTCGGCCCGAGTGGGTCGGGCAAAACGTCGCTGCTGATGATCATGACCGGCCTGGAACGCGCGACCAGCGGCGGGGTGCGCATCGCCGGTCATGATTTCACCGCCCTCAACGAGGACCAACTGGCGCTCGCCCGCGGCCGCGACATCGGCATCGTCTTTCAATCCTTCCACCTCGTGCCCACGATGACCGCGCTCGAAAATGTCGCCTTGCCGCTTGAGTTGGCCGGTCGTCCCGATGCGCTCGACACTGCCCGCGCCATGTTGTCCGAGGTTGGCCTTGGCCCCCGCGTCCAGCATTTTCCGGCGCAACTTTCTGGCGGTGAACAGCAGCGTGTCGCCCTGGCCCGCGCCCTGGCCCCGCGTCCGAAAATCCTCTTTGCCGACGAACCAACCGGCAATCTCGATGCCAAGACCGGCAGTGGCGTCACCGAACTTCTGTTCGGCCTGCATCAACGCCATCACACCACCCTGGTCCTCATCACGCATGATCTGGCGCTCGCCGGCCGCTGCCAGCGCATTGTCCGCATGAGCGACGGGCAAATTGTCGACCAAGCCGCAGCCATCGCGACAACCACGTCAAAAGCCACGGCGGCCGCATCATGACCATTGCAGCGACTGGCACGCCAAGTGCCGCCCGTGCGTGGCAATGGCCGCTGATCGTGCGTTTGGCGCTGCGCGAGTTTCGCGGCGGCATCAGTGGATTCGCGGTTTTCATCGCCTGCATCGCGCTCGGCGTCGCCGTCATCTCCGGCGTCGGCATGCTCGGCGATGCGTTGCGCGGCAGTTTTGAGCGTCAAGGCGAAGCGCTGCTCGGCGGCGACGTCACCCTGACCCGGCCGCACAAGCGCGTCGACGACGGCGAACGCACCTGGCTCGCCGCACGGGCACGCGTCAGCGAAGTCGCAACCGTCCGTGCCATGGCGCGCCGTGCCGACGGCGCCGAGCAGGCCCTCGTCGAGATCAAGGGCATCGACGCCGCTTACCCGCTGGTCGGCACGCTCCGCCTCTCGTCGGATCAGACCCTCGCTGAAGCCATCGTTCGCGACGGCGGAGTCGCCGTCGAGCCGATCATCCTCGAGCGCCTCAAGCTGAAAATCGGCGATCCGTTGACGCTCGGTAAAAGCACGTTCCCCATCCGCGCCACCATCGAATCCGAGCCCGATAAGATTTCTGATCGACTGACCGTCGGCCCGCGCATTCTCGTCTCATCGACCGCACTCGCAGCATCCGGCCTGATCGACGCAGGCAGCCTGGTCGCCTGGCGCTATGCGCTGAAACTGAATGATGATGCCGCGCGTTCCAACACGGGTCTTGTGACGTTCCGCGAGACAGTCCGCTCTGGGCTACCCGAAGCTGGCTTCACCATCCGCGACCGCCGCGATCCCTCTCCACAAGTCACCCGCACACTCGAGCGCGTGCGCCAATTCCTGACCCTGCTCGGTCTCACCGCGTTGCTGGTTGGCGGCGTCGGCGTCGCCAATGCGGTTGCAACCTATATTGATCGCCGCCGCTCGGTGATCGCGACGATGAAAAGTCTCGGTGCCACATCGGGCGTGATTTTCGGCGTCCACCTCGTGCAGGTGCTGATGATCGCCAGTATCGGCATCGCCATCGGTCTCGCGATCGGCATGACGGTGCCGCTGATCGTCTCGTCGCTGCTCGGCTCGTCGCTGCCGATCAAGGCCGAACTCACCATCCGCCCCGGGAGTCTGCTGATCGCCGCTGCCTACGGCCTGCTGGTCTCACTGCTGTTCACGCTCTGGCCGTTGGGTCGCGCCGAGATGATCCGTGCCGGCGTGCTCTTTCGCGATGAAGTGGCGCCGGAGCGTGTCATGCCGCGCCGTCTCATTATCGCGCTGACATTAGCCAGTGCAGCGGCGTTGTTCGCACTCGCCGTGCTTGGTGCCGAAGCCAAGCGCCTCGCCGCCTATTATTGCCTCGCCGTCATCGGCGTGCTCGGCGTGTTCGTGGCGCTGGGGTTTGCTGTGACGTGGATTGGGCAACGCTTGCCGCGGCCGCGCCGGCCCGAGCTGGCGCTCGCGATAGGCAGCATCGGCGCGCCCGGCGGATTGACGCGCTCGGTCGTCCTGTCCCTCGGCACCGGCCTCTCATTGCTCGTGGCGCTGGCCCTTACCGACCGTTCAATCGTCGGCGAACTCGAGGGTCGTGTCCCCAGCCAAAGTCCGAACTACTTTGTCCTCGACGTAAAGAAAACCGATGTCGAAGCCTTTACGGCGCTGGTCCGCCGCGAGCACGCTCAAGCGCAGGTGTTCACCGCGCCGATGTTGCGCGGCCGCATGGTTCGCGTCGGCGACACGGCGGTCGAGGATTTGAAGGTCAAGCCGGAGCATCAATGGGTCCTCAACGGCGACCGTGGCCTGTCATACTCAGATTCGGTTCCCGATGGCTCGACGGTGATCGCCGGCGCCTGGTGGGGCCGCGACTATGACGGCGAACCGCTGGTCTCGTTCGAAGCCGAACTGGCGCGCGGTCTCGGCCTCAAACTCGGCGACACCGTCACCGTCAACGTGCTTGGCCGCAACGTCGCCGCCCGCGTCGCCAACCTGCGCGAGGTCAAATGGGAAAGCCTGGCGATCAATTTCGTCATGGTGTTCTCGCCCAACACCTTGCGTGCCGCGCCGCACAACATCCTCGCCACCGTGACTTTGCCGAAAGACGCCTCGCTCGCCGCCGAAGCCCGCATCGCCCAGGAAATCGGTCGCGAGTTCCCGGCCGTCACTGCCATCCGCGTCAAGGATGCGATCAATCAGTTCAACGCCATCTTCGCCCGCATCATGACCGCCATCCGCGCCGCCGGCAGCATCACGTTGGTCGCCGGCGCCCTGGTGCTGGCCGGTGCGCTGGCAACCGCCCAACGCCGCCGCATCAAGCAGGCCGTCATCCTCAAGACCTTGGGCGCCACCCGCCGCCGGATATTGACTGCCCATCTCGTCGAATATGCGATTTTGGCGACCGTCACCGGTCTTATCGCTGTCCTGATCGGTGGCCTTGCCGCCTGGGTGACGGTAACCCGCGTGATGCGCCTCGATTTCGTCCTGTCACCCCGCGCCATCGTCGAAGCCCTGGGGTTAGCCATTGTTCTCGTTGGATTATTTGGCGGGATTGGCACCTGGCGGGTGCTCACCGCTCGGCCCGTCCCCTATTTGCGGTCGGAGTAACGATCGGCCCGGCACGAAGCGACAAAAAAATATCCAACCGAATGTATGCACCAAGAGCCTATCGGCTTCTTGAAATTGACATGGCTAAACGCCATACTCTGGGTACGCGGGTGCTTGCCCGCACTGATTCTCCCGGCGTTCTCCAGAGGAAGGTGCCAAAATGGCTCAACTCGACAATCGTTATGCGCAGGCTGGCGGTATTTCCCGTCCGGCAACCGGCGTCATGGATGAGGGCCTGCGGGCCTACATGCTCCGCGTCTACAACTATATGGCAGCTGGTGTGGCACTCACCGGCCTCGTCTCGCTGTTCCTCTACTCGATCGCAACCACCGTCGACCCCGCCATGGCCGCGATGGTTGGCGGTAAGGCCGCCAAGGTCGGGAAGGTCTACCTCACGGACGTCGGCGCAACCCTGTACATGAGCCCGCTCAAGTGGGTGATCATGTTTGCTCCGCTCGCCATGTGCTTCCTGCTCGGCTTCGGTGCAAACCGGATGAGCGTCGGCGCAACGCAACTTGCCTTCTGGGTGTTTGCTGCCCTCGTCGGTGCCTCGCTGTCGGTCATCTTCCTGGTCTACACGCAGACCTCGATCGCCCGCATCTTCTTCATCACCTCGGCGGCGTTCGGCGGGTTGAGTTTGTGGGCTTACACGACGAAGAAGGATCTGTCGGGTTGGGGCACCTTCCTGTTCATGGGTCTGATCGGCATCGTTATCGCCTCAATCGTCAACATCTGGCTGGCCTCGCCCGCTCTGATGTTCGCGGTCTCCGCGATTGGCGTGCTGGTGTTCGCCGGCCTCACCGCCTACGACACCCAGATGATCAAGGACGGCTACTACGACGTGCAGCATGACGGCACCGCCACCAGCAAGGCCGCAGTCATGGGTGCGTTCGCCCTCTACACCGACTTCATCAACCTCTTCCAGTCGCTGCTGTCGCTGTTCGGCGATCGCGAGTAACGGGCTCGGGCTTCCGGAAAAGTGGGAACCGGTTTTCCGATAAGAAGCACGATGCAAAGAGCTTCCGTGATGAACTGAGTTACGAAAGGCCCTGGAGCAATCCGGGGCCTTTTGCTTGTGTGGGCATTCATGCGGCAGCTCAAGGGTTCAAGCGATGACAACAGTGACGGTGCGCGCGGCGACGCCTGCCGACATCCCCACCATCACCGCGATCTATCGGCCTGCGGTCCTCGACGGGACCGCGAGCTTCGAGATTGATGCGCCCGACGCCGCTGAAATGCGCCGCCGTTACGATACAATCGTCACTGCCGGTTACCCCTACATCGTCGCCGAGCTTGATGACCGGATCGCCGGTTATGCCTATGCCAATGCCTATCGCCCGCGCCCGGCCTATCGCTATTCGGTCGAGGACTCGATCTACATCGCACCGTGGGCACAGCGCCATGGCGTCGGCCGCGCGCTACTGACGGCGTTAATCGAAGCCACCACCGCCATGGGCTGCCGTCAGATGATCGCCGTCATCGGCGACAGCGATCAGCCCGGCTCCATTGGACTGCACACTGCCTTCGGTTTCACGCATTGTGGTGTCATTCGCGCCGTCGGTTTCAAACACGGTCGCTGGCTCGACAGCGTGATCATGCAGCGCGCACTCGGTGATGGCAGCGATAGCAAGCCGGTGTAGCGTTAGCTCCCAACCAGCCGCATCTTTTTGTCGACCACGTCGAGAACGCGCGCCAACTCATGGCCGCGTTTGAGAATCAAACCCGTCGCCGCGACGACCGCGTAAGCGCCCTGCTTGCGCGCGAGCTTCGGTGTCTTTTCAATTCTGTAGAGCGGAACTTCGCTGCTCCGGCGGTACACTGAAAAACAAGCTGTCTCGCGTGTGAATTCGATCGAGTAGTCGCGCCATTCGCCCGCCGCGACTTGCCGGCCATAGACGTCGAGGATAGTGCTTAATTCCTGCCGGTTGAAGGCGGTCACGGTTTGCGCTGGGGTCGCCGGCGCGGACGCAGGACCAGTCGACGGACTGGCCACGGGGCGTCGGAATTGTATCGGCTCGATGTCGCTCAAACGGCGCCTCCTCATGTCATGGCACTGACATATTTGCGCGTGCTCAAACCAAGATCAAGGGGGCGGCGCCGTCGCGTCCTCAGTTGCCGTCGAAGAATTTGTTCGGCTTGAGGAAGAACGACAACACGACACAACCATCAGGGGAATGCGCGTCATGGCGCGATCCGGCCGGCCGCCAGACGTACTGGCCGGCTTTGGCTGTTCCTTCACCGTCGATCAGCGAGCCCTCCAGAACATAGGTCTGCTCGATCTCGGTATGCTCGTGGTCAGGCAGGATGGCCCCCGGCGCAAACCGCGTCAGTGCGGTCAATAGCCCGGTCGCCCTATCCTCCATCAGGATCTTGACGTCGATGCCCTTGAACCGTGTTGCTGTCCAGGCGATCCCCTCGACGTCAACATAGCGCGACGCCAACGGTCCGAGCCCCGCATGATTGTCCGCTCCGGGTGTGGTAGTAGCCATCGATCCGTTCTCCAGCGATGCGCAGATAGCGCTTCTCGCACGCTAAAATAGTCCAGCCCCGATCAGCAAGCCGCATGCGAGCGCCTTAAGAGTGCAGCGAATTCAATGATTGAAATATTTCGAAACAAAAATCACGAAAACGCCCTGATTGGTCCAAGTCGCCGCCGCAAACGTCAGCAATAGTCCGACATCACCGCTTGGTCTGGTTCGAACGTTTGCTCGGACTTCAGCCCCCCAGCCCCATCCGGGCGCTTCTCTCCTCGGACCAGGCCAAGCGGCCCCCCACAGATCTCAGCTCGCCAACTCAGCTCAACAATGTTGCCACCGGCTCCCTACGCCGCTGGCGCAAAGTCCGGCGCACGTAAAATTCTCGCTTCCGCCGTAATGGCGTCCTGCCCAAGCCTCAAACAAGAGTTAACTTGAAAATATCGCAGCGCAAAAAGTTCTGGCTGTTTTTGACTCGGTAAGCTCCCCTTGAAAACGGCACGGAACTGAATGCCAAGAATGGCGCAGCGATTGATGCGCTTCACCGCGTCTGAAACTTTGACGGCCGAATGCAAGTTCGGCCGTTTTTCATTGGGATTTGTGCAGCTCACCAAGCCGGGATGGTCGCCGCTCCGATGATCGGGCCCGCATGACCTTGCTGCAGCAGGACCGCATAGATCTCTCCGCCAGATTGCGCGATCGCATTGCGCTCAAGTTTGACGGTGAGCGGCTGTCCGCTCCACATGCCGACCGGCATCATCTCGCGGACGACGTTGTGATACGTGATGGTCTTGCCGGAATTCTCGCCGCGCTTGATCGGCACGTCGACCCGCCGGGTCACATGGACAAGCCACAGCGTCGCATCCTTCGCGCCAACACCGCCGGCTTTGCCTTCGCAATCAATCACCAGATGCTGGCCTTGACCCTGCAGCTTGAGCCCGACCAGTTCGCCGGTATCGCGTGCCGCCGCCACCAACGCCGCATCGATCGCAGCCTTGTTGCTGCCGACGACATGCGCCGTCCCGTTGATGACCATCTGTGGCGTGTAGACTTGCCCATCGCCCCGGGCGCCCGCGTATTGCCTTTGTCGCTTCGTGAACTTCGGGCTGGCGAGCGTGTCCTTCCATCCCAAGTAGTCCCAGTAGTCGACCGAGAACGACAGCGCCAGCACGTTCGGCCGCCGGGCGTAGCCTTCCATCAGCGCGTCCGCCGTCGGGCACGACGAACAACCCTGGCTGGTGAACAGTTCAACGACACTGGTGATGCGGGCTTGTCCGTTGGCCGATTGCGCCAGCGCCGTTGACAACGCTCCGCCCGCGACCAGCGGCGCCACCGCGCAGCAGACAGAAATGGTCAAGAAATCCCGGCGGTTCATGGAGCGACGCTAGTCCGAAGGAGGGAGCACGTTACTCAGCGGAATATCGGCAAACCCGCCATCAATAGCGAGTCACGATTGGGTGAATCGAGCAGTCGCCCCCTCGGTTGTGTTCAGCAAACCTGTTTATGCAGCGTTTTCAGCGCGCGCGGCCGCCGATCTCCTCCCCGCGAGGTCTGGGGAAAAACCTTCAGTCCGCAGCGGTAACACCAACGGCGCGGTGTTCCGCAAGCCGATCGTATTGCACCGCACCCAGACAAGCGCACCGGCCTCCCGGGCGATTGGAAAGCCTATTCATGGTAGGGCTTGCCAAACTCACTACGCCACTGCCGCCAAGTTGCGCAGCACGTACTGCAGGATGCCGCCGTGGCGGTAATAGTAGATCTCATCCTCAGTATCGATCCGGCAGAGTGTTGGCACTTCTTTCGTGACGCCATCGGCATAGGTGATCTGCAGATTGATCTTCATGCGCGGGCGCACGTTGGCGAGACCTGGGATGGTGACGGTTTCAGCGCCGGTCAAACCGATCGACTGCCAGGAGAGCCCGTCCTCGAACACCAGCGGCAGCACGCCCATTCCGACCAAGTTCGAGCGGTGGATGCGCTCGTAGCTTTGCGCGATCACCGCTTTGACGCCGAGCAGGTTGGTGCCCTTCGCCGCCCAATCGCGCGACGAGCCGTTGCCGTATTCGATGCCGGAGAACAGCACCAGCGGCACGCCCTCCTTTTTGTATTGTTCGGCCGCATCAAAGATCGACATGACCTTGCCTGACGGGTGATGCGTCGTGTAGCCGCCTTCCTTGATGCTGCCGCCAGCATCCTTGTTCATCGCGTTTTTGATGCGGATGTTGGCGAACGTGCCGCGCATCATCACGTCATGATTGCCGCGACGCGTGCCGTATTGATTAAAGTCGGCCGGGCGAACCTGTCGCTCCAACAAGTACGCCCCCGCCGGGCTTTCCTTCTTGATCGATCCGGCCGGCGAAATGTGGTCGGTGGTGATCTTGTCGCCGAGCAACGCCAAAATGCGCGCGTTCTTGATGTCGGTGATCGGTGCCGGCGTATGGGTGATGCCTTGGAAGTACGGCGGGTTCTGCACGTAGGTGCTGCCGGAGTTCCAACCATAGGTCAGGCCGGTTGAGGTCTTGACCTTCTGCCAGCTGGCGTCGCCCTTGAAGACGTCGGCATAGCGCGACTTGAACAACTCGCGCGTCACGTTCTCCTGGATAAACTTCTGGACTTCCTGATTCGACGGCCAGATATCGCGCAGATACACGTCTTTGCCGTCGCTGCCTTTGCCGATCGGCTCCTTGGAGAGATCGCGGTTAACAGTGCCCGTGAGCGCGAAGGCGACCACCAGTGGCGGCGATGCCAGATAGTTCGCCTGTGCGTCCGGCGAGACGCGGCCTTCAAAGTTGCGATTGCCGGAGAGGACGGCCGACGTGATGAGGCCGTTTTCGTTGATCGCTTTGGAAATCTCGGTCGGCAGTGGGCCTGAGTTTCCGATGCAGGTGGTGCAGCCGAAGCCAACGACGTTGAAACCGACTTGATCCAGATAGGTCTGAAGGCCGGCCTTCTCGAGGTATGCGGCGACAACTTGCGATCCCGGTGCCAACGACGTCTTGACCCACGGCTTGGATTTGAGGCCCTTCTGCACGGCATTACGCGCCAACAGGCCCGCGGCGATCAGTACGCTCGGGTTGGATGTGTTGGTGCAGCTGGTGATCGCGGCGATCACCACATCGCCGTGGCCGAGGTCATAATCACGCCCATCGACCTTGACGCGTTTGCCCAAGCCGCCTGGTTTTTTGTATTCGCCTTCAAGTGCCGTTGCGAAGCCAGCCTTCAACGCATCCAGGGGGACGCGGCCTTCGGGGCGCTTCGGTCCAGCGAGTGCTGGGACAACGTCTTCAAGGCTGAGTTCCAGCGTGTCGGTGAACACCGGATCGGCGGCGCCCGTCACGCGCAGCAGGCCTTGCGCCGTGCAGTATGCTTCGACCAGTGCGATGCGGGCTTCGTCACGTCCGGTCATCTTCAAGTAGTTCAATGTTTCCGCGTCGACCGGGAAGAAGCCGCAAGTTGCGCCATACTCCGGCGCCATGTTGGCGATGGTCGCGCGGTCGGCGAGCGTCATCGCATCGAGGCCCGGGCCGTAGAATTCGACGAACTTGTTGACGACGCCCTTCTTGCGCAACATCTGCGTGACGACCAGCACCAGGTCGGTGGCCGTGATGCCTTCTTTCAGGCGCCCGGTCAGCTTGAAGCCGATCACTTCAGGAATGAGCATCGATTGCGGCTGGCCAAGCATGGCGGCTTCCGCCTCGATGCCGCCAACGCCCCAACCGAGAACGCCCAGGCCATTGACCATCGTCGTGTGGCTGTCGGTACCAACCACCGTATCGGGATAGGCGAGCGCTTTGCCGTTCGCCTGCTCTGCGACCCACACCGTCTGCGCCAGATACTCGAGATTGACCTGATGGCAGATGCCGGTGCCGGGTGGCACGACGCGGAAATTGGCAAACGCGCCCTGGCCCCACTTCAGGAAGTTATAGCGCTCGCCGTTGCGCTCATATTCGAGTTCAACATTACGGTTGAGCGCGGTCGAGGTGCCGAATTCGTCGACGATGACGGAGTGGTCGATGACGAGATCGACGGGCACCAGCGGATTGATCTTGCGCGGATCGCCGCCGAGCGCCGTCATGCCGTCGCGCATGGCCGCCAAGTCGACAACCGCCGGAACACCGGTGAAATCTTGCATCAGCACGCGCGCCGGTCGGAAACCGATTTCGGTTTCGCCCTTGCCTTTGGTCGTCAGCCACGCGGCCATCGCTTGGATGTCGGCTTTCTTGACCGTCTTGCCATCCTCGAAGCGGAGCAGGTTTTCGAGCAGCACGCGCAGCGAGAACGGCAGCTTGGACACCCCGGTCAAGCCGTTCTTTTCAGCGTCGGGCAACGAGAAATACTCGTAGGTCTTGCCACCGGCCGTCAGGCTCTTCTTGCATTTGAAGCTATCAAGCGTTGCGGGGGTCAGGGTCATGGCGAACAGGCGCTCCGTACGTGCGATAATGGCAACGCCTTGCGCTGGGGCCAAGCCGCCGCGCCGGGCGCGCCATGCGGCCGAGCGCACGGGCCGGAGAGGCAACGCAAGAGCCTTGCGCGCAAAGCAAATTTGGGCTCCAGACCTGCCGATACTGCTGGCCCGGACACCGTCGAACGATCTATAACGCGCCTTATATACCGCTGAGCCCCGTCCGCAAGCCACTCAAAGTACGAAATCCGTGCGCCTCACAGCTGAGAACCTCACCATCGAACGCGGCGGACGGGTGATCGTGCGCGACCTGTCGTTTGCCGTTGGCTCGGGCGAAGCGCTGATCCTCTCTGGCCCGAACGGCGCCGGCAAGACGACACTCTTGCGCACCATCGCTGGGTTTCTCCAGCCTGCGGCCGGCACGCTCCACCTGGAGGGCGGCGAGCCCGGCGCTGTGACGAGCGAGCACTGCCATTGGGTGGGTCATCTGAACGCCGTAAAGGGCAGCTTGACCGTTGCCGAGAATGCCCGTTTCTGGGTCGCCTATTCTGCAACCGCCAATGTCGGGCCTAGCCACGGCATCACTGAAGCACTGCGCCGCTTCGATCTAGCTCCCCTTGCTGATGTACCCGCCCGTATCCTCTCCGCCGGCCAGACACGACGGCTGGCACTGGCGCGTCTCATGTTGACACCGAAGCCGATCTGGCTGCTCGACGAACCGACTGTCTCGCTCGACGCACCAAGCCAGCGCCTGCTCACTGAAGTGATCGATACCCATACCAGCGCCGGCGGCATCGTCATCGCCGCCACGCACATTCCGCTCGACGCTCAGCGCGTGCGCAACATCCAGTTCGCACCGGCGACGGTCACCCCATGAGGTCATTCTCTGCCCTCATCCAGCGCGATATCGCCCTCGCCATGCGCGAAGGCAGCGCCATCGGCACCGCACTCGGCTTTTATCTCATCGTCGTGACGCTGACGCCGCTGAGCCTCGGCCCGGATATCGCAGCCCTCGCCCGGATCGCGCCGGGCATTCTCTGGGTCGGCTTGCTGCTCGCAGTCCTACTGACGCTCGCCCGCATGTTCGAGGCTGATCATGAGGACGGAACACTGGACGTGCTGACCCTCGGCACGCTGCCCCTGGAAGCCGTCGCATTGGCCAAAATGATTGCCCATTGGCTCACCTGTGCCCTGCCGTTGATCGTCATCGCGCCGATGCTGGGCCTGCTGCTCAATCTCGAGATTGGCGCTTATCCGTGGCTCGCGGCGACCATGCTGCTCGGCTCGCCGGCGTTGAGCACAATTGGCGCCATCGCCGCGGCGTTGACGCTCAAGTCACGCAAGGGTGCCCTGTTGATCAGCCTGCTGGTACTGCCGCTTTACATCCCATCATTGATCTTTGGTGTCGCCGCAATGAATGCGGTCATGACCGCGTCGCCGTTTGGTCCGACTTCTTCGCTGTTGTTGCTCTCGGCCGTTTCGCTCGCCAGCCTCGCCCTCGCACCGCTGGCAACCGCCGCCGCTTTGCGCGCGCAGATGTCTTGATGGCAAACACCGATACACGGCAACGTTTGCGAGGTGAAACGATCAGAGCATCGGCCGCGTGGCGGTGCGCTGCTCGGGCGTGCACAGCACCTGCAGCGTGTAGTGCGTCCCCATTTCCGCGACATCGACGGCGAGGCGCGGTTTGGCCGTACCAACCTCTTTTGCTTTCACGCCCGCATCGTTGAGCATCGCCAGGACATGTTGGGCGCGAACCGCAAAGCTGATGTTCTGCGCCGTCACGCCTTTGGTGCGCAAGAGATCCGCATCGCCCAGTTTCGAGCGCACGATGCCGATCAAGGCCCCGGCTTCATCGACCAGTGGCCCACCCGAGTTGCCCGGCTGGATCGGCGCCGTGAACTGCAAGGCACGGCGATCGTTCTCGACACCGGCCAGAGCCGACACCAGTCCCGACGTAAAATTCAAGGCATTGTCGAGCCGTTCGGCCAATGGAAAACCAAGCGCATAGACGGTCTCGCCGAGTCGCGGCGCTGAGGTGCGGATCGCTGCCGGCAACAGCCCCTGCACATTGAGTTTGATCAGCGCCAGATCATTGGTCCGATCGACCCGGACCACCCGTGCGGTGCCATGCGCCGCCACTATGATCTCCCGGCAGCCCTCGACCACATGCGCGCTAGTGACTGCATAACCATCAGTGGTGACAGCAATGCCAGACGCGGTTCGCACGTCCGGTTCCGCCATGGCAGCCCCGCTCCAAGTCGATGCCAACAGCGCCGCCCCCAAAGTGATTGCGCGCGGCACCACTCCAAGTTGCAATAGAAAAGAGGCCTGACGACGCATCACAACACCAGCGATCACAACAGCAAGAAGTCTTCGGTCCTTAGCATGTCCCATACCATGTGCCGGAGTCCAGGGGACAGCGGGCTCCAGCATGCCAAGTGTCCACCGTTAGCGGTCAAGCCGCGGTGATCGATGGCGTTGCCCTCCAAAGCTGTGCCAATGCGGGGCACCCGAGCTCATCCTGTGTAAAAACGGAACGGGCAAACCGCCGCATCGCCAGCATCTTTACGCCCACCCCCGAGCCGCATAATCTGCGTCGCTCATCAACACCAGCGGAGGAACGCTCATGCGCCGCGAAGAACTGCTCGCCGTCGAGGTCATTGCCAGAGACAAGGCCATGAAGGCAAAAGCCGCCAAGGCCGCCGGCGTCGTCCGCAAGCCCGTCGCATCGCTGTTCAGCCTGTCCAGCCTGTTGGCGATGTTCTTGCTGCTCGCCGGCATTGCCAGCTTCGTAGCCGTCATGATGAAGGGCAATGCCTCTTAACGCGCTGCACGGTGCGGCGCTGCCTTCAAGGCGCGCGCGATGGCCTGCCACATCGGTTTGCGCTGCAGTTTGCCGTCCAGCGGCAATGGCCGCGCCGGGATTTTGGTTCCGTCCGTTCGCGGTTTCGCCCAACCCGGCCGATTGAGATAGCTCAGCTGGTCGGCAAATCCCCACGTCACCACCGTCGTTGTCGCCCGCTCCGCGAAACACACATCGAGAAACTGGCCCACCAGCTCGGCGGCGAGCCGGTCGCGGACAGCGATATCCGCTGGCAGCGCGTGATCGTCGACATCCAGTTCGGTGATCTCAATTTTTAAGCCGAGACCCGCAATATCACGCAGAAACCCAGCGAACCCCGCCGCATCGAAGCGCTCGAGGCCCGCAAGATGCCCTTGCACCCCGAACGCGTGCACCGGCACATCACGCCGGCGCAACCCCTCGAGAAACCGCAGCACCATCGCTCGCTTCTGTTCTTTCCAGGCCACCCGCTGCTCGGTGCCGTAGTCGTTGTAGACCAGCGTTGCCTCGGGATCGGCGGCATGTGCGAGGCGGAACGTGCTATCGATCCACTCTGGCCCGAGCGTGTCAAGCAACAGGCCTCGCCGCAAGCCATCGCTGCGACCGTCTTTTGCTTCAAGCGTCTCGTTCACGACATCCCAACGCGTGATGCGCCCACGATAACGCCCGATGACATTCCGGATGTGCGTCGCCAGCGCCGCTTCGAGTGCCGCTGGGCCAAGTGCCGCCGTCTGCGTAAGCCAAGTTGGAGTCCGCCCCGCCAATGGCCACACCAGCGTATGCCCGCGCATCGTCTGCCCGTTGGCTTTGGCAAAATCAGCAATCGCGTCGGCGCCGGTGAAGAGCCGTTGGCCCTTCACCGCTTCAACGGCCGTCCATTTCAATTCATTCTCGGCGACGAGCACGCCACAGTCGAGCGTGACAGCCTGAGCATAATCGGGAGATCGCGCCAGATCGGCCGATTGAACGGCGGCACCAAACGTCAAGCCTCGGGCCTCAGCCAGCCCCCTCAGGGTCTCTGCCGCGGCGATGGCACCTTTTGGCGCAGCCAGCCAGGTCAGCCCACCTGCAATGACCGCGCGCCGGTCGATCGCCACCCCGGCTTCTTCCTTTTTCCTTTGCATCGCGCACGTCCTGAGAATCGATCCGGCATTGAAACCAGCTTAACTGAAAACCGTCAGCCGGGCCTTTGACGCCTCAAACGAATGGTGTACCAAGGCAGCATGGAGCAAACCGCCAACCGCCCCATGCTTTTGAGCTTGCCCAATGTCCTGACCTACACGCGCATAGTGTCGGTCCCGGCGGTGGTTGCGGCTTTGCTGTTGATTCCCGGTTCAACGGGCCGCTGGGTGGCCCTCGCCATCTACACATTTGCCTGCGTCACCGATTGGCTCGATGGCTATCTCGCCCGCGTCTGGAAGCAGCAATCGACGCTCGGCCGCATGCTTGACCCGATCGCCGATAAACTGTTGGTTGGCGCCACGCTGCTGATCCTCACGCACAATAACACCATCGACGGCGGGCACATTTGGGCGGCCGTCATCATCCTGTGCCGGGAAATTCTGGTCTCCGGCTTGCGCGAATTCCTCGCCGAGCTGAATGTGAAGATTCTCGTCACACAACTCACCAAATGGAAGACAACGCTGCAGATGGTGGCGCTCGGCGTTCTGATCGCGGGACCAGCCGGAGACCAAGTCCTCGGCGGCGTGTCGTCGGCTGGCCTGGCGTTGTTGTGGCTCGCAGCGATCCTGACGCTGTACACCGGCTATGACTACTTGAAAGCCGCCGTCCAAACGGCCATTGATCGATAGGAGCGCTTCCGGAAAAGTGTGCAGCGGTTTTCCGATCAGAAGCGCGACCAAGCTCGAATCAGGGCCTGAACAACAATGACCCTCCGCCTGCTCTACTTTGCCTGGGTCCGTGAGCGCATCGGCCGCGCCGATGAAACCGTCAGCGTGCCGGCGCACATCACCACAATCGCCGACCTCATCGCCTGGCAAAAAACACGAGGGCCGGAATATGCCCACGCCTTCGAGCGTGGCGATATCATCCGTGCGGCCATCGATCAAACCCATGCCAAGCACACGGCCAGCATCGCTGGTGCCGGCGAAATCGCATTCTTCCCGCCGGTCACCGGAGGCTGAGCCGTGGTGGTCCGCGTCCAAAGCGAAGATTTCGACGTCGGCTCTGAGACGCGCCGGCTGACGCACGGCCGCACCGACATCGGCGCCATCGTCACCTTCACCGGCACCGTCCGTGGCGAGGCGAACGGCCGCCCCATCGCATCAATGGCGCTTGAACACTATCCCGGCATGACTGAGGCCGAATTGACCCGCGTCGAAGCCGAAGCCAACCGTCGCTGGCCGTTGCAGGCAAGCCTGATCATTCACCGCTTCGGCGAACTGAAACCCGGCGACAATATCGTGCTCGTTATCGCCGCCTCCCCGCATCGCCACGCCGCCTTCGATGCCGCCTCATTTCTGATGGATTACCTGAAAACCAGCGCGCCCTTTTGGAAAAAAGAAACCGGCCCCGGTGGCGAAGGCTCCTGGGTCGACGCACGCGAGACGGACGACGCAGTATTGAAAAAATGGGGATTGGAACCGTAGTTGCAAAACACCTACGGCTTGTTGCTCGTCCGCGCCGCCGTCGATAGCCTGAGCGGCAACCCTGTTTTCTGCCAACCCGGTCCAAAGGGTCCGCCAGCCACTCCCTCGGCAACATTGATCACGTTTTTGAAGCCGATCCGCTTCAACTCGTCGTAAATACTGTTGGTGCGGTTACCGGTGCGACAAATGATGGCCAACGGCTTCCCCGGGTCACCCCCAAGTGCCTTTTGCACCTCCGCGACGAACGCCTTCGCTTCCTGATGCATCGTGATCGCGTGCGCACTCGCCGGCACACCAGTCTCTTTCCACTCGTCGGGCGTTCGAACATCAACCAGCACGATCTCGCCCGTCAGCGCCTTCGCGTGAGCTTCCGCGGCACTCATCGTTGTCCCAACCGCACGCTGTGCCGTCGCCGGGAGCACGGTTAAACCAAGGACAACAAAGTAGGCGAGCATTGCTCGGATCATGGCCATCCCCGGATAAAAAATGGTATTGGCCTTCCTTAGCCTAGGCCCGTCGCACCTGCCACCGGTTGATCATCAAAAGTACGGCACTGGTTGCGATCCCCGCCAGCGCCGCGAGGCCAAATGATGCCTCAAGGCCGAACACCGGAACCCCATATCCAACCACCACGAAGAACCCCACAAAGCCGAGCAGCGACAAGGAAATTCCACGCAAAACTCTGAGCACCGCATCCCGCCCCCATTGCTGGTGCGTGAACGCGCCGATCACTGTCAGGATCACCGGATAACTCGCAAGAATGCCGGAGCGTTGTGGCCCAAGCAGGTCAGCGCCGGTCATGATTCCAGCGACCAGCAGGAAGACGCAGATCATCCGCGCCGGGATGTCCCACCACGGCAGCGGCCCCGGCGCGGCCGAGGTTTTGGGTTTTGGCAACAGCAGGAATGTCGCAATCAGCGTTGTCGCTCCAAGGGTTGCGGCAATCCAGAGCTCCATGTCGAGCGATTGCGTAAACCACGCCGTTCCCAGATACCCGGCCAGCGCCGTCGCCAGACACACCGGCCACGGCGCCAGCCGCGACATCGCCCCATAGCCAAGAATAAAGCATCCCATTCCCACGACAGCCAACTCGATGCCGAGGCACGCTTTGATCGCGAACGGCTCGCCCTTGGTCAGCGCCAGGAAGTACAAGACCGGCCCCGTCATCCACGGCAAGCCCATGATCAGCCCGCCAACCGTCGCCCCCCAACGCCGCGCGGCAAGGCTCATCAACGCGACGAGCACCGGCGGAATGGCAATCTTGAGCAGGAGTTCAAAGGGCATAACGGTTTTCGAAGTGTTTTTGAATTCGGGGCGAAGTGCATCACCCTGATAGCGCAAGTGCCACCAAAAAGAATGTACCGCCTGGTACTGGAAACCAAGCCTGCAGGAAACGCGCAGTCCCAACGCCTGTTGAGCGGCAGTGTCATTATCGGCAATGATGGCCGGCATCAAGCCTCCAGCTGCGGTGTCTTGGATCTTGCCCTCGCCTTAAAATCGTTGTCTTAGTGCCGTCGCAGCACCCGCAACAATGCGGTTCCAGCAATGCACAGTTTTGGGAGGACGAAACATGTCGACCACTGACACCACCGCATCACGCCGAAAGTTCCTGAAAGGCACCGCACTCGCTGCGGCATCGACAGTCGCAGCGCCCGCCGTCCTGAAGGCCCAGGGCGTCACCAGCATGCGCTGGCAGAGCACCTGGCCGGCGAAGGACATTTTCCACGAATACGCCGTCGATTTCGCCAAGAAAGTCAATGACATGACCGGCGGCGAACTCAAGATCGAAGTTTTGCCCGCCGGCGCCGTCGTCCCCGCCTTCCAGCTACTCGACGCCGTGTCCAAGGGCACGCTCGACGGCGGTCATGGCGTGCTCGTCTATCACTACGGCAAGCAGACCGCGCTGGCGCTCTGGGGTTCGGGCCCCGGTTATGGCATGGACGCTAACATGCTGCTCGCCTGGCATAAGTACGGCGGCGGCAAGGAACTGCTTGCCAAGCTTTACGCCTCGATCGGCGCCAACGTCGTTTCGTTCCCCTACGGTCCGATGCCGACTCAGCCGCTCGGCTGGTTCAAGAAGCCGATTGCCAAGATCGAAGATCTCGCCGGCTTGAAATATCGCACCGTCGGTATCTCGATTGACGTGTTCACCGGCATGGGCGTCGCCGTCAACGCGCTGCCGGGTGGCGAAATCGTCTCGGCGATGGATCGTGGCCTCCTCGACGCTGCCGAATTCAACAACGCGACGTCGGATCGTCTCCTCGGCTTTGCCGACGTCTCCAAGGTCTGCATGTTGCAGAGCTATCATCAGAACGCCGAGCAGTTCGAGATCACGTTCAACAAGGCCAAGTTCGACGCGCTGCCAGGTAAGATGCAGGCGATCATCTCGAACGCGGTCGAAGCGGCCTCGTCCGATATGTCTTGGAAAGCCGTCGACCGGTATTCTGCCGACTACATTGAATTGCAGACGAAGGATAAGGTCCGCTTCTTCAAGACGCCGGATTCGATCCTGAAAAAGCAGCTCGAAATCTACGACAGCGTCGTCGAGAAAAAGAGCGCGGAGAACCCGCTGTTCAAGGAGATCGTGGCCAGCCAGGTCGCCTTCGCCAAGCGTACAACCCAGTGGGAACAAGACACCGTCGTCAGCCGCAAAATGGCCTACGACCACTACTTTGGCCCGAACGGCGTGAAGAAGGGCTGATCTGAGCCTAAAGGACGCAGCCCATGCGACCGAAACCCTCTCCTGGCGCCTGCCGGGAGAGGGTTCTTTTGAAATGCAGCGACTGAACACCTTGGAATGTGGAGCCCGCGGCGGGAACGCGCGTGCCTCCGGCGATGAGCCGGACTGACCTGCCGCCTCGTGCGTCAAAAGCGCAGTGTTCGGCATTGCAATGTTCAGGTGGATATCGGGGGAAGCCATGTCGACCAATGCCGAACGCGACGAGGGCGTCGTCGTCAAATGTCTGCACGCCATCGACAGGATCAATACCTGGGTCGGCAAAGGCGCGGCGTGGCTGATCATCGGGTTAATGCTTCTCGTCTGTGCCGAAGTCTTCAAGCGCTACATTCTGAACAAGCCAACGGCCTGGATTTTCGACGCCAGCAACATGTTCTACGGCACGCTGTTCATGCTCTGCGGCGCCTACACGCTGGCGCAGAATGGCCACGTCCGCGGCGATTTCCTGTACAGCTCGTTCAAGCCGCGCACCCAGGCGACGCTCGACCTGATCCTGTATTTCTGCTTCTTCTTTCCTGGCATTCTGGCGCTGTGCTACGCGGGCTATTCGTTCGCTGGTGACAGCTGGCGGATCGGTGAGCACTCCAACACGACCGCCGATGGCCCGCCGGTCTATCACTTCAAGGCGATCATCCCGATAGCTGGCGCCTTGGTCGCCCTGCAGGGTGTCGCCGAAGTGGTCCGCTGCATCGTCTGCCTGCAGACCGGCGAATGGCCGAGCCGCCTCAAGGATGTCGCTGAAGCCGATGTCATCGAACAGCAATTGTCGGCGAGCGAACACGTCGACGAAGAAACCCGTCGGGCGGCAATCGAAAACGCCGGCAAGATCGACGAAGCCGCCCGTCAACGTGGTCGGGGCGGGGAATAAGCCATGATCAGTGATCCAGCACTCGGACTGACCATGCTGTGCCTGATCGTCGTTGCGATCATGCTCGGTTTCCCGACCGCCTTCACACTGATGGGCCTCGGCATCATCTTCGGCTTCATCGCCTACTTCAAAGCCGGCCAGGCCCTCTCGCAGAATTTGGTCTTCGACCTGATGGTCCAGCGCACCTATGGTGCCATGACCAACGACGTGCTGATTTCCATTCCGCTCTTCGTCCTGATGGGCTACGTGATGGAGCGCGGCGCCCTGGTCGACAAGATGTTCTATTCGATCCAATTGGCGTTCCGCAAAGTGCCGGCGTCGCTGGCCGTCGCGACACTGATCGTCTGCACGTTCTGGGGCATCGCCTCTGGTCTCGTCGGCGCTGTCGTCGTGTTGATGGGCGTCATTGCTTTCAATCCCATGCTGCGTGCCGGCTACGACGTCAGGCTCGCGGCTGGCGTTATCACCGCCGGAGGCACGCTCGGCATTTTGATCCCGCCCTCGGTGATGATCATCGTCTACGCGGCCGTTGCCGGCCAATCCGTCGTCAAGCTCTACGCTGCAGCAATGTTCCCAGGTTTCTTCCTGGCCTTCCTCTATCTGATCTACATCATCGGTTGGGCACTGATAAACCCGAAGATCGCGCCGCCCTTGCCGCCCGAACAGCAGAAGGTTCCGGTCTCTGCGTGGCTGCCGAAGTTCCAAGCCGCCTACGGCGACAACGTCTTTGTCGGCCTTTTGAAAGCGCTCGTATCGCCTGCCAAAGCGCGTGCCATCGACATCGACGGAAAGCCGATCGGCTATCGCGCATTGTTGTCGAACCTGGGCTATTCGTTGGTGCCGTTCGCCTTCGTTGCCGGGTCGCTGTTGCTCACCTGGTGGTTTGTCGTCATTCACCAGCAGGTCGGCGCTGCCGTCGATGATACCGGCGGCTTGCAATCGCTGGGAGGCGTACCGGCACCCGTTGCCGAAACGTCGAAGGGACCACCGCAAGGCTTCCTCACCTGGTTCCCGATCATCTCAGGCATCATGGCCATGGTGATGGCGGTCTATTACAAGCGGATGCACGCCGAGAAGCTTGAGATCATCAAGCTGCTGACAACCTCGATCATGCCGCTCGGCCTGCTGACCATCGTCGTGCTCGTCGTCATTCTGTTTGGCATCACGACCGCGACGGAGTCGGCCGCCGTTGGCGCGGCTGGCGCTTTCCTGCTTGCCTTGCAGGCGCGGACACTCACCTGGCAGCGCACCAAGGAAGCCGTGTTCCTGACCGCCAAGACGACATCGATGGTCTGCTGGCTGTTCGTCGGCTCGGCCATCTTCTCGGCCGTGTTCGCGCTACTCGGCGGTCAAGCCCTGATCGAGAAGTGGGTGCTGGCACTGAACCTGACACCGTTGCAGTTCATGATCCTGTCGCAGGCGATCATCTTCGTGCTCGGCTGGCCGCTGGAGTGGACCGAGATCATCGTCATCTTCGTGCCGATTTTCCTGCCGCTCCTGAAGCATTTCCAGATCGACCCAATCCTCTGGGGCGTGCTGGTGTTTGTCAATCTGCAGGCAGCCTTCCTCTCACCACCGGTCGCCATGTCGGCGTTCTATCTGAAGGGTGTCGCGCCCAAACACGTGACCATCAATCAGATCTTCGCCGGCATGATGCCCTACATGCTGATCGTCATCGTTTGCATGGTCTTCATGTACATCTGGCCGGGCCTGACACTCTGGTTGCCGAACTTCCTTTACGGGGCCGGCTAGTCACGGGATGGCGTTGCAGAGTCCAGCGCTATGTTGTGCAAAACGTACAACATGCTCCGGGACCCGTGCCATGAAGCTCGAAATCAAGAAAATCGGCAATTCGACCGGCCTGATCCTGCCCAAGGAACTCCTGGCGCGCCTCGGCCTGCAACAGGGCGACGCGGTGTTTGTTACCGAGGGGCCGAACCAGACGCTGACCATTTCACTTTATGCCGAGGACGACAGCGCGACGATGCGCATCGCGCGCGATGTCATGCGCGAGTATCGCCAGACATTTCGAGCGCTGGCCAAGTGAGTGAGCCGCACTGGATCACGCCCTTCCAAGCGATGAGCATGCAGGGCGAGCAGCTCGCGATTTTCGGACCCGGGCTTCAACTGCGCGATGAGGGCCTGCTGCAATCCGCACTCACGCGGCCACACGACAAGTGGGCGCATGGCACAACCGACCTTGCCGAACTTGCGGCCGCCTATGCCTTTGGAACTTGCCGCAACATGCCCTTCATTGCGGGCAACAAGCGCGCCGCCTTCGTCTGCATGGTTGTCTTTCTGCGCAAGAACGACGTCATCTTTGCGCCGCCCGAAGCCCTCGCCACCGCCGCCATGATCGCCCTCGCCGCTGGCGACATCGACGAACCCGGCTTCGCCCGCTGGATCCGGGATTATTGGCCGAAAGGGTAGGTCCGCATTGGTGCAGGTTTCTCGGATGTCGGCCATGGGTGCGCGTGCGGCTGTCTCGGGCCGACGTTCGAGAAGCGCCCAGGCACGAAGTCGCGGGAGGTGAAGTTCAGGCGGTGCAGCGGGCTCGGCGAGCCACGGGGTGTGCGCTATGGGGATTGAGCATCGGCGCCAAGAGGTTGAGGGCCTGATGATCGTCGCCTGCACGGCGATTTGGGCGATGGACGGGTCTGTCAGCGCCAGATAAGCGAGCTTTGGGCAGGCAGTCGGCCGGGTGATCGTGTGGATGCATGGCGTCGGCTCTGGGTGGAGCCGGCCGTCGGCGTCGCCGGCTTGGGACCAGCGTGACGGGCAGTCTGCGAACGGGCCTCAGTCTGGCTGATCTCATGACGTGTCGATCCCGATGGTCGCCGGCGTCGGTCGTGGCCAATGCCTCGGTGTCGCGCCGACCTCGAAGGTCTCGATGACGTGCATGCGACCGCCGCAACACGGGCATGGGCTCTTCAGCACGCGCGGCTCGTCAGCGCTGGTCGCGGGTGGCGGCTCCGGTGTCGGCGGGGGTGGTGCGACGGCCAGCAGTTCGCGCGCCCGGGAGATGGCAGCGGACCGATTGCCGTTGGCGAACAGGCCGTAGTGCCGGATGCGATGGAAGCCTTTCGGCAAGACGTGGAGCAGGAAGCGCCTGATGAACTCATGCGGGTGCAAGGTCATCGTCTTCCAACGCTGCGGCCCTTCGATGCGATAGTCTTTCCAGTGGAACGAGACGCCGCCGTCGTCGGCCGCGACCAGGCGGCGGTTGGAGATGGCGACGCGATGGGTGTAGCGCGACAGGTAGCGCAGCACCGCCTCGGGCCCCGCGAACGGCGGCTTCACATGCACGATCCACTTGGAGCGGCGCAAGGGCCCGAGGAAGCGTTTGAACGCCTTCGCGTCGGCGAGACCACTGAGGCGATTGCGGAACTGCAGGCGGCCTTGGGCGTGCGCCTCGCTCAATAGGCTGAGCATCTTGCCGCGGAACAAGGCGCCGAGAACGTGCACATGCACGAGGAAGTCGGGCTTGGCCGAGACCCATCGCGAGCCATCGGCCGAGAGGCCGCCGCCGGGCACGATCATGTGCACGTGCGGGTGGTGCGTCATCGCCGAGCCCCACGTGTGCAGCACGGCGGTGATACCGATCCTGGCACCAAGACGCTTGGGATCGGCAGCGATCTGGAGCGTGGTCTCGGCCGCCGCCTTCATCAGCAAGCCATAGACGACGGCCTTGTTCTGGTAGGCCACGTCGCGCAGCTCGGCCGGCAGCGTGTAGACGACGTGGAAGTACGGCACCGGCAGCAGTTCCGCCTCTCTCTCGGCGAGCCACTCGCGTGACGCCGCCGCCTGGCACTTGGGGCAGTGCCTGTTGCGACAGCTGTTGAACGCCACAAGAGTATGACCGCAGGCCGTGTTCTCGCAGCGCGCAACGTGCCCGCCGAGCGCCGCCGTGCGGCAACGCTCGATCGCGCTCATGACCTTCAGCTGGTCGAGGCTGACGTGGCCGCGGTTGGCTGCGCGCCAAGCGGCCCCGTGGTCGCGGAAGATGTCCGCGACCTCCAGATCGGGGCGGGGCACGGCCGCGACCGGCTATGTGCTCGGCTCGCCGCTTCCATCGTTGCCAGCCGGGGTCTTGGCGGGCCGCTTGGCTCGTCGCTTGCGCGTCGTGCCGGCCTTGGCGCTGTGCGGCAGAGTGAGCTGATCGAGTGGGCTCTCGATGGCCGTGATCAGTCCGGTAGCGACGCGCGTATAGCGGGCCGTCGTCTCCAACTTCTCGTGTCCGAGCAACGCCTGGATCTTACGAATATCGACGCCCTGGTCGAAGAGGTGGGTCGCAAACGAGTGCCGCAAGGCGTGCAGCGTCGCCTTCTTCGTGATGCCGGCCGCCATCAGCGTCTGCTGGAACAGGCGCGTCACCTGGCGCGGCGTCAGATGCGCGTTCTCGCCACGGCCCGGGAATAGCCAGCGCTCGGCGACGGCCACGCCGTCGTCGTTGTGCGTGCTCCTGACCGTCCACCACTCGCGCAGTAGCGCGTACAGCTCCGGCGATAGCATCACCTGTCGGTCCTTGCGGCCCTTGCCCTGCTCAACACGGATGATGCCGAGCGAGCGGTCGATGTGCTTGACCTTCAGCTTGACGGCCTCACTGACGCGCAGGCCGGCACCATAGCCGATCGACAGCAGCACGCGCGTCTGCAGGTTGCCGGCCATGACGAGCAGGCGCGACGCCTCCTCTCCACTCAGGAGCTGGGGCAGGCGCGTTGGCTCCTTGATGTGATGGATCTCGTTGGCCAGATCGAGCCGGCGCATGGTGACGCGGAACAGGAAGCGCAGGCCGGTCATCGTGCGGTTGCGCGTCTGGATCGAGGTGCCGGTCTGCATCAGATGCAGCTGGAAGGCCCGGACCTCGTCGACGGTGGCTGTATCCGGCGAGCGCTTCAGCCACGCGGCGAACCGCTTGCAGGCACGGACGTGGCCGATCTGTGTGCCCTTTGCGAGCTGGCGGGAAGCCATATCCTCCAGCATCCGCTGGCGGAGTGGAGAGACGGTGGTAATGTTCGTCATGGGGAGTTCGATCCTGAGTGAGGTTGCTGAACACCTCCACTCTCAGGATGGGGCTCCCCGCCCCGTTACCTCTGTCGTCTCAACTGGTTACCGGTTGCCCCAAGCACCGGCCCATCGGTTCCTGCATCCCGCGCAGCGGGCTGTCGCGCAGCGACTTCGTGCACGGGCCAGTCGCGGTCGTTCGCGCCGCGCGTTTTCCCTCTCCCCGTTCTTACGGGGAGAGTTCCGTGCGCGCCGAAGGCGCGCACATGAATGGATGAAAGCGGTTTTACTGTCGGCGTCGTGGCATTGAGGTCGTTTTTTCCCTGGCGCCGTCGAGCCCGAGGGAGAGTTTGATCCTGGGGCCTCAGAGCACATGTCATTGTCGCCACGGACGGCGGCGGGCTCAGCCCACCGTTCCGTCCCGGAGCACGCAGAGTAGAGTTCAAATCGACGAGGCCCCTGGCCACGGCATTCCTGTCACTTGGGAGGTGTCCGTGAATATCCTACATAAGAAGTGCGCCGGTCTTGATGTGCATTCCGCCTTCGTGGCGGTCTGCGCGCGCACCGTGCGAGGCCGCAAGATCGCCTACGAGGAGGGCCGCTTCGCGACCACGACGCGCGATCTTCTCGCGCTCGCAGCCTGGCTCGAAGAGCGTGGTGTCACGCATGTCGTGATGGAGGCAACCGGTGTCTATTGGAAGCCTGTGTGGCACATCCTGGACGCCGCGTTCACGCTGATGCTGGTCAACGCCCACGAGGCGCGCAATCTGCCCGGCCGCAAGAGCGATGCGAGCGATGCCCGCTGGCTGGCCGATCTCTTGGCCCACGGCCTGATCCGCGCGAGCTTCGTGCCGCCGGAGCCGATCCGGGAGCTGCGCGATCTGACGCGGACGCGCACGCAGCTGCAACGCCAGATGACGCAGCACGAGAACCGTATCGGCAAGGTGCTGGAGGACGCCAACATCAAACTCGCAACCGTCGTGTCCGACCTGCTCGGCATCAGCAGCCGGCGCATTCTGGAGGCGCTGGTCGCTGGCGAGACCGATCCTGCGCGACTGGCGGCGCTCGCCGATCGCAGGTTGAAGGCGTCTCGCGAGGACCTGGCCGCCGCCCTCGACGGCCGCTTCACGCGCCACCACGCCTTCCTGGTCCGTGAGCACCTGACCATGATCGACGTGCTCGCCCAGCGGATCGCCAGCTTCGAGACGGAGGTGGAGGCTTTGCTCGCCCCCTTTCGTCAGCTCGTCGCCGAGTTGACCAAGATCCCTGGTGTGAAGAAGCGGGCCGCGTCTGCCATCCTGGCCGAGATTGGAACCGACATGAGCTGCTTTGCCACCGCCGGCCATCTCTCGAGTTGGGCCCGCCTCGTGCCCCGTCTCGACGAGACCGGCGGCAAGAAGCGCTCGACACGGGTCAAGAAGGGCGGGGCCTGGCTGAAACCGCTGCTCGTGCAATGCGCCATGGCTGCAGCCCGCACCAAGAACACCTATCTGTCCCGTCAGTTCGCCGGCATCGCCGCCCGGCGTGGGCCCAAGAAGGCCGCCATCGCGGTCGCCGGCTCGATCCTCACCGCCATCTACCACATGGTCCGCGATGGTGTGCCCTACCGGCCGCCACAGGTCCGTCCCCTCGATGCGGCAGCCAAAGACAACAAGGCCAAGCGTCTCGCCGGTCAGCTCAGGGCTCTCGGCTTCGAGGTGAAACTCGAACGTGCCGCATGACGTCAGCCCACCGTGCCCGTGGCCAGTTTGTTTCAGAGTAGGGTAAGGGTGAGGGGCAGCCGCTTGTCCCGGCGCCCTTGCAGCACCGACACTTTTGACCCAAGGCGATGAAGTGCGCGGGTGCAACACTGGTGTCGCAGTGAAGACTTCATCACTTGAATTGGCATGGTGCGGCGCAAAAACTCGCCGCAGTCGCGATCTGCAGCTCCCACGTCGGCTTCCCACCTTGAGGCCTCTTCCGCTCTGTCTGCGTTTTCAATTGCAGCTCCAGAGTTCGAGTGGCTGAGGCTGTAGTTGCAGGCACCCGCAATTGGTGTCATCGTCGCGGGTGTTCAATCGATCGAGCGGACACACCACGTCTACGTCATTAGGCGGATGGAGTAGGCCATGACGATTTGTCGGCAGTTGCGCGCAAGCTTGGCCATCGTCGCTGCCTTCGGCCTCGGGACTTTCTTCGAGAACAATGCAGCCGCCCAATCCTATCCCACACGCGTCATCAAGTTCATCGTGCCGTTCCCTGCTGGCGGACCAACCGACGTCATGGGACGCATGATTACCGAGCGATTGGCGATGAAGTTGGGGCCAATAATCGTTGAGAACCGTCCCGGTGCAGGCGGTGTCATTGGTTCGAAAGCCGTAGTTGCGGCGGACGCCGACGGTCACACCCTGTTGTTCGGCAGCACCGGCACATTGGCGATCAGCCCCGCGCTCTATGCCCAACTCGACTATGACCCGGTTAAGGCTTTCACACCGATCGCGATGGTGGCCGAAGTGCCATATGTGCTTGTGGTTCACCCAAGTGTGCCTGCCAAGTCGATCGGGGAGTTGGTGGCCTATGCGAAAGCCAATTCAGGAAAGCTGAATTCCGGTGCGACGAACGCAACGCCGCCGCATATCGCGTGCGAAATGTTCAAGAGTGTCACTGGGTCACAGATCACCCACGTGGCCTATCGAGGTGGCCCGCAGGCCATCAACGATCTGCTCGGCGGTCACGTCCAATTGACCTGCGATCAGACGACGGTGCTGTTGCCGCACATCGAAGCTGGCAATCTGCGCCCGCTGGCGGTTTTTAGCGCCGCACGGCTTAAACAGCTTGGTTCGGTGCCAACGATGGTGGAGAGTGGTTACCGTGATCTCGTCGTCAGCGGCTGGTTCGGTGTCGTCGCTCCTGCCGGCACGCCCTCGACTATCGTCGAGCGCCTCAATAGAGAGATCAACACGATCCTGCGATCGCCAGAGTTCAAGGAAGTCCTTGCCAAATTCGGTGCTGAGCCGCTGATCGGCTCACCACAGGATTTCGCCGCTTTCCTCAACAAGGAGATTCCCAAGTGGGGTCAAGCTGCGAAGGCCTCGGGCGCGAAAATCGAGTGATCGATGACTGTTAGCAGTTAGTGCTGACAGTACCGGGTCATCTTCGATGGTCGACGGCTGGCGTCGCCACGCTCGATGATGCGCTGACCGAGAGGCGGCCCTTCAAGAGACGCTGTTGGGGTCGCGAGCTGTCATATCGCTCGGTAGACGGACATGAATTGACTATCATGTCGATCTGTCTCAGCGCGGAGAACGCACATGGCGAGTTCATCAGTATTCTTTGCCTCGGATGGCGGAGGCTATGAGCTGCAGATGGGCCGATGGAGCCGCCGACTTGCGCCAAAGTTTATCGAGTTCGCAGGCGTTACGCGCACTGAAAGTGTGCTCGATGTTGGATGCGGCACTGGTAGCCTGACTTCGACCCTTGCCAGCAACCCCGAAATTCGCGGTGTACATGGCATAGATTTCTCGGACGCTTATATCGAACACGCAAAGCGCGAGATCACCGAATCCAAAGTCCAGCTCCAAGTCGGCGACGCGTGCGCACTACCCTTTGCGGATGCACAGTTTGATCACTCGCTTTCGATGCTGGTGCTGCAGTTCATTCCCCAGGCGGAAAAAGCGGTCAGAGAAATGCGTCGCGTGACCTGTCCCGGCGGCACTGTGGCGGCAGCGACTTGGGATTCGCGCGGCGGGTTCGTCGGGTGGCGCATGTTCTGGGACACGGCAGCCATGCTCGATCCAGAGGCAGGCGTACGGCGAGCGAGAATGTGCGCGAGGCCGATGGCGCGCCCAGGCGATCTGGAGCGAGCGTGGCGGGCCGCGGGGCTGACCGACGTTGTGCAGGACATGGTCACGATCCGCATGGACTTCTCGTCATTCCAGGACTTTTGGGCGCCATTTGAGGGCAAGGATGGTCCAATGGCGGAGTACGTCCAGACGCTCACGCCTGAAGCCAAAGTCGTTCTGAACGACAAGGTCCGATTGGCTTATGTGGACGGCGAACCGGATGGGCCGCGTTCGTTTGCGGCAACCGCATGGGTCGTGAGAGGCAAGGTGCCGCTCTGAGCGTGAATGGCGCGGCCGACGATGTTTCTTTACTTTTCCCGCAAGAGATCGTTCTGGGTCAGCCTCGCTTGGCGGCGGGCCGAAGTCGAGAGGCTCGGTGACGCTCTCTATGATCAACCGAGACCGAGAGTCCTCAGCAATTCGCGCCGATGCGAATGCAGTGCAGCGAAAAATAGGCAGCGGGCTCGCGGATGGCGCACACAAAAAGCACACGCTGTCTGATCATCCGTGACTGACTTGTGGCGCATATGGCCCATAGCGACAGCGCATTGTCGACAATCGATCAAGCGGCCGCCCCTCACCCTGACCCTACTCTGAAAGAAACTGGCCACGGGCACGGTGGGCTGACGTCATGCGGCACGTTCGAGTTTCACCTCGAAGCCGAGAGCCCTGAGCTGACCGGCGAGACGCTTGGCCTTGTTGTCTTTGGCTGCCGCATCGAGGGGACGGACCTGTGGCGGCCGGTAGGGCACACCATCGCGGACCATGTGGTAGATGGCGGTGAGGATCGAGCCGGCGACCGCGATGGCGGCCTTCTTGGGCCCACGCCGGGCGGCGATGCCGGCGAACTGACGGGACAGATAGGTGTTCTTGGTGCGGGCTGCAGCCATGGCGCATTGCACGAGCAGCGGTTTCAGCCAGGCCCCGCCCTTCTTGACCCGTGTCGAGCGCTTCTTGCCGCCGGTCTCGTCGAGACGGGGCACGAGGCGGGCCCAACTCGAGAGATGGCCGGCGGTGGCAAAGCAGCTCATGTCGGTTCCGATCTCGGCCAGGATGGCAGACGCGGCCCGCTTCTTCACACCAGGGATCTTGGTCAACTCGGCGACGAGCTGACGAAAGGGGGCGAGCAAAGCCTCCACCTCCGTCTCGAAGCTGGCGATCCGCTGGGCGAGCACGTCGATCATGGTCAGGTGCTCACGGACCAGGAAGGCGTGGTGGCGCGTGAAGCGGCCGTCGAGGGCGGCGGCCAGGTCCTCGCGAGACGCCTTCAACCTGCGATCGGCGAGCGCCGCCAGTCGCGCAGGATCGGTCTCGCCAGCGACCAGCGCCTCCAGAATGCGCCGGCTGCTGATGCCGAGCAGGTCGGACACGACGGTTGCGAGTTTGATGTTGGCGTCCTCCAGCACCTTGCCGATACGGTTCTCGTGCTGCGTCATCTGGCGTTGCAGCTGCGTGCGCGTCCGCGTCAGATCGCGCAGCTCCCGGATCGGCTCCGGCGGCACGAAGCTCGCGCGGATCAGGCCGTGGGCCAAGAGATCGGCCAGCCAGCGGGCATCGCTCGCATCGCTCTTGCGGCCGGGCAGATTGCGCGCCTCGTGGGCGTTGACCAGCATCAGCGTGAACGCGGCGTCCAGGATGTGCCACACAGGCTTCCAATAGACACCGGTTGCCTCCATCACGACATGCGTGACACCACGCTCTTCGAGCCAGGCTGCGAGCGCGAGAAGATCGCGCGTCGTGGTCGCGAAGCGGCCCTCCTCGTAGGCGATCTTGCGGCTTCGCACGGTGCGCGCGCAGACCGCCACGAAGGCGGAATGCACATCAAGACCGGCGCACTTCTTATGTAGGATATTCACGGACACCTCCCAAGTGACAGGAATGCCGTGGCCAGGGGCCTCGTCGATTTGAACTCTACTCTGCGTGCTCCGGGACGGAACGGTGGGCTGAGCCCGCCGCCGTCCGTGGCGACAATGACATGTGCTCTGAGGCCCCAGGATCAAACTCTCCCTCGGGCTCGACGGCGCCAGGGAAAAAACGACCTCAATGCCACGACGCCGACAGTAAAACCGCTTTCATCCATTCATGTGCGCGCCTTCGGCGCGCATGGTAACTCTCCCCGTGAAGCTACGGGATTCACACATCTCGGACGGCCATAGCAAGGGCGAAGCCGTCGAGGCGGTCTTGGAGTTGTCGCCAGCCGGCGGCCATGGTCTTGGGGCCAGGAGGCTTGTAGTAACAGTTCCAGCCGCCGAGCCGCGCCGCCACCCAGGACACCGCCGCAAGCGAGCCTTTAGGATGCGGGTTCTTCTGTCGCGCCGTATTGCCTTCGAGGCTCGCCGATATGATGGCAACGGCCTCGATCTGGTCGCCGTCGATCACGTCGGTCGCCGGCCGCGGACCGCCGTCGCGGGCGTCGACCAGCTGCATGATCCTCGCCGCACCGATCAGCCCGAACGCCGCCAGCTTGAACAGCCGGCGCGCATCGGTGACCTGCGATGCCTCGACGTCGAGGCCGTCCGATTTCAGCGTGCGGAACAGCTGCTCGATGCGCCAGCGCAGCCGGTAGAGCTTTGCAACCTCGTTGGCCTCGGCCAGCGTTCCCACAGGCAATGTCGTGAGCAGCCGCCACATGAGCGGCTTGGTGCCGGGCGGCGGCGCCACCTCGGCGATCTCGACGAGCCCGAGGGAGATCGTCGCCGGTGTGCCCGCGACCGCGGCAAGTTTGCGTGGTCGGACGATGTCGACGCGGCCGGCCGTTATCGTGACCTCGGCAATGCGTCCCTTGTCGCCGGGGCCGCGCGGGGGGGTATGCACGCTCGCCACACCGAGCAGGCGGAACGTCTCGGGCATCTCGAACAGCGGTGTGCCAAGCGTCGTCGCGCGGTCGTGCCGAGCTCGCACGATCATCTCCACGTTCGCTGGCCGGGCCGCGAAGTGCTGGTAGATGTCGGCCTCGCGATCAGCGACCGAGACCACCTTCGCTGCGACATCCGCGACGCCGGCGCAGGCCCGCGTCGCCGCGAGCCAGCGGGCGCTCTCCTTGTCCGCGATGGCGCGCTTGGCGCGGTCGCCGACGGGCGCCTCATCGCGCGTCCAGATGTCGGCGTGGACGAGCCCCAGCACGGCCTCGTGCTCGGCATCGACCAGCAGCAGCGGATGGCAGAAGAAGCCCGGGCTGACGCCGTCGCCGGCAGGCCCCAGGCCCGTTCGCCGCGCGGCCCTGTCCTTGAAATTGACCTCGGTCGTGTCGTGCACGGCCAGCACGTATTGCCCTTTCGCGGCGGCCAGCGTGCGCGCGGCCGCAGTCGCCAAAATGGCGGGGACGGTAACATCGTCGTGGTCGAGGAAGCGGGCCGCGCCAATCTCGCCGGCCCGGCCGCCGCCGATCGTGCGCAGCACCAGACTGCCCGTCTCCACGATCGCGTCGAGCACTTCGTCGCCGCGCCGTTCGGTCCGGATGTCCTTCGCCCCCCACGCCATGATCACCTCCGATTCGGTCGAGCTACGATCTTGAATCAGAGACGCCTTGCCCCCGCCACCCACCCGAGTCACTCTGCCGCAGACATTCACCCCATCACCTCATTGCAAAGCGGATGTGTGAATGCCGTAGCCCCGTAAAGACGGGGAGAGGGAGGTGATGCGCTCCTGGCGTTGCTGGTAGCTCGTCTCAACCCCAAAACTCCGGCTCGCTGGGCGAGAGGACGCCGCCGAGGCGGAGGGGCTTGAGGCGAGTGGCGAGGCCGGTTTTGTCGTCGATCTCGATACACAAGCCCGAGAGCGTGGCGGGGCCGTCGGCGGGTTCGAAGCGTTCCTTGGGGATGCGGGTGAGGAAGCGGTGGATGGGTTCGTCGATCTTCATGCCAAGCACGGAATTGTAGTCGCCGCACATGCCGCCGTCGGACATGTAGGCGGTGCCGCCGGGGAGAATGCGTTCGTCGGCGGTTGGCGCGTGCGTGTGCGTGCCGACAACGGCACTGACGCGGCCGTCGAGGAAATGGGCGAGGGCTTGCTTTTCGCTAGTCGCTTCGGCGTGGAAGTCGATGAAGATGGCGTCGGCGCCGGTTTTCAAAGCGCAGGCCATCAGTTCGGTGTCGAGGGCGCGGAAGGGGCAATCGAGTTCGGTCATGAAGATGCGGCCCATGGCATTGAGGACCAGGACTTCGGCGCCGTTCTGCGCCTTGATGAGGGCAGCGCCCCGGCCAGGCGTGCCCTTGGGGAAGTTGAGCGGGCGGACGAGGCGGGGTTGGCGCGCGATGAAGACGAGGGTGTCTTTCTGGTCGAAGGCGTGATTGCCGAGGGTGATGGCATCGGCGCCGGCTTCGATCAATTCCTCAGTGATGGCTTCGGTGACGCCAAAGCCGCCGGCCGAATTTTCCGCGTTGACGACCACGAAATCGAGTTTGTAGCGCTGGCGCAGATTGGGCAGGTGCTCGAGTACGGCTTTGCGGCCGGTGCGGCCAACGACATCGCCGAGAAACAAAAATCGCATGCGCTTGGACACTCAGAGTTTGCAGTGAATGGGGCCGGACGGGGTCAGGACCCAGTCAAGGCGCTCGTCATAGTCCAGATGCGGGACCACGTCGACCTGCTGTTCGTCGAATGCCAAACCGATGGTCAGGATGGTTTTGCTCTGCCGGAGTTGACGGATGGTGCGGTCGTAGTAGCCGCCGCCGTAGCCAAGGCGCTGGCCCTGGCGGTCAAAGGCAAGCAGGGGGACGAGCAGGATATCGGGGTCGAGGATGGGTTTATCGGATGCGGGTTCGCGAATGCCCCATTGGACGGTTTGGAGGCGATCGCCGGGAGTTCAGGCGCGGAAGAGCAGCAGATCGGCTTTGCCTTGCATGACGGGGAGGCAGAGACGATGTCTGGCAGCGTGCAGGTTGGCGAGGAGGGGGGCGGTGTCGATTTCGTCGCCAAAGGCCAGGAAGCCGGAGATTACATGGGATCGAGCGAAATCGGGAATGGCCGCAAGGCTGGCGACTAGTCGGTTAGCGGCAACACTTGCGACTTGGCGTGGGATTGCAGCGCGGACGGCTTTCATCTTGGCGCGGAGCGTGGATTTTGACTGATTGGGAGATTGGGATTCGGTCACGCCGTCCGTGCTCGCTCCATGTGGCCTCGCGTTTGGGCCTGCGTCACGTTCGGGGGAGAAGTGCAGAGCCGCGAAAGCCGTGCCGCGGTTCGATCCCGCGTGGTCCCTACAAGAAGTAAGGTGGGCGCCATATGTCCGGAACCACGGCTCCGGTCAGGGACAGCTCCCATGCGAGATTTATAGGCCCCCGGGTCGATGTGCGACGACGCACCCCGCAGCCCTGCTTGACCAATATACGCCTAAATCCTGGAAAATCCAGTGACTTGAGGCTGGTTTCAAAGGTTTTCTTTGAACAGGCTGATCAGAGTCTTGCCCGCTGGGGCGGTTCGTGGCTGTCTGGGGCGGTCATCTGCTCCAGCATGGCGCGTGCATCATGCAGTTCGTCGGCGATGAGGAGGGCTGCCATGAGGAGCAGGCGGTCGTCGCCGACGTTGCCAAATTCGGCGGCGAGCGCGTCGACGCGCTGCTTGACCTGGGTGGCGAGTTCGATCAGCCGACTTTCTTCACCATCGCCGCAGCGGAGGCGGTATGTGCGGCTATTCAAAGTGACGGTAACGTGGCCCATACCTATAGGACCGGCAGGCGGACCATGCTCTGGTCCCACCCCCAGCATTCCTCCGAATCAGCTTTTCTCTTCAAGCAGACTATGGAGGTTGTCGAGCGTCCAGGCAATGCGGTTGGCGACTTCAGTTTGGCGCTCTTCGAGGCTTTTTATTTGGGCCTCGGCGGCGACCAGCGCAGCCTTGATCGTGTCGCGTTCCCGTTCGATGGCGTTCAGTCGCAGCTCCAGCGAGCGCACAGCGTCGTTAACCGGACGCGGTGGTTCGGGCCGGATTGTTGCCTTGACCTGCTTACTGACGTCTTTTTCGCTTTGACGCCGGGCCATTGAGCTCACTGATCAAACGATTGATTTACACAGGATACGGTAGGGCTTGGATTGCGCCGCCTCAATCCGAAACGTCCTGGTTTTGCACGAGGAAATGGACGCGACTGTGTTCCGGTAAAGTGTTCACAGTGTTCAGTGATGCCGCATTGACGGGTGAGGCGAGGCGGGCGATAGCAGCGCACACATTTCATAGGTTGTGTCGCTGGTTACTCAGAACTGGCGTATCGCGATCCAGCGTTCGGCTGGAGATCAACGAGGGAGACACTCATGGTTGTCAAAGTTGCCATCAATGGCTTTGGCCGTATCGGCCGCAACGTGCTGCGCGCAATCGTCGAGAGTGGCCGCAAGGATATCCAAGTGGTTGCCATCAACGACCTGGGGCCGGTCGAGACCAATGCGCATCTGTTGCGGTTCGATAGTGTCCATGGCCGTTTTCCGCATCAAGTGACGGTTGCCGGCGATACGATCGATGTTGGGTTCGGGCCGATCAAGGTGACGGCGGTGAAAGATCCAGCGATGCTGCCGCACAAGGCGATGGGCGTCGATATCGCGCTGGAGTGCACGGGAATTTTCACGTCGAAGGAAAAGGCGGCGCTGCATCTGACGGCGGGTGCCAAGCGCGTGCTGGTCTCGGCGCCAGCGGATGGCGCTGATCTGACGGTCGTTTATGGCGTCAATCACGACAAGCTGACGAAGCAGCATCTGGTTGTTTCGAATGCGTCGTGCACAACGAACTGCCTGGCGCCAGTTGCCAAGGTTCTGAACGATGCGATCGGGATTGAAAAAGGGTTTATGACGACGATCCACGCCTACACGGGCGATCAACCGGTGCTCGATACTATGCACAAGGATCTCTATCGCGGGCGCGCGGCGGCACTGTCGATGGTGCCGTCGACGACGGGGGCTGCGAAAGCGGTTGGTCTCGTGCTGCCGGAATTGAATGGCAAGCTCGACGGCACGGCCATCCGCGTGCCGACACCGAACGTGTCGGTCGTGGATTTCAAGTTCATCGCGAAGCGGGCGACGACGGTGCAAGAAGTGAATGATGCCGTGAAGCGCGCGGCGTCGCAGTCCCTGAAGGGCATTCTCGGCACAACGGATCAGCCGAATGTGTCGATTGATTTCAATCATGACAGCCACTCGTCAATCTTCCATCTCGATCAGACGAAGGTGATGGAAGGGACGCTGGTCCGTGTGCTCTCCTGGTATGACAATGAGTGGGGCTTCTCGAACCGCATGAGCGATACGGCTGTGGCGATGGGGAAGCTGATCTGAGGCGGTGCTTGGTTTTGAACTGATCAACTTGAAGGGCCGGATCAGTTTGATCCGGTCTTTTTGTATGCGAGTTTGGTTGCTTAGTTGCCGCGACCGCCCTGGCCGCCGCCACTACCACCGCCACCGCCTTCGCCGTAGGTCCAGGGAGCATCGAAGAGTTTCGCAACGGGCTTTTCCGGAGGCGGGATTTTTACAATGATGATGGGACGCCTTTTCTTCTTATTGGCCGTCTGACTTGGATCGCCGCACATGGTGAGGCAACTTTCCTTGAAGATGGCTTGCGAGCATTGGACTTC
>CAVQOB010000015.1:0-75594 GCA_963714325.1 uncultured Alphaproteobacteria bacterium
CCATCTCCCCCACCATACGCTCAACCACCGTGGCGGTGTTGAGGCGTGTGGAAGAAGACGAGGCGTCCGCGCCGGATGGCGTCCCGCGGGACCCTCGGCCTGCGCCAAGGGCAGGCAGGGCCCGAGGGCAAGGGGCATCTGAAGGCGCAAGTGCAGTGAGCACGACGGAACTCACGATGTTACTGATACCTAGGATCATACGCTCACCTCCTACACAACCGGGGTAGGGGAATCGCGTTTGGCCGGGGCGGATAGCGGTTGCACCGGCCGCGGAATGGATTCTTGGGAGGACTCCTTGTGATTCGGAAGGGGTCCGATGCAGCTCTTCATCGCCACGCTCGCCGAGGTCGACGATCCGCGCGCCGACAACGCGCGCCACGACCTGACGGAGCTCTTGATCGTCGCGTTCGTCGCCGTGCTGTGTGGCGCGACGGGCTGCGTCGAGATGGCCGAGTTCGGCAGATGCGCAACTCAAGTTCTTCAAGCGCTCTTGAAACTCAAGCACGGCGTGCCGTCCCACGACACGTTCTCCACCGTGTTCCGCATGCTCGATCCGAAGGCACTCGATGCGGCCTTCGGCAAGATCTCTGCGGCGATCACGGCGGCGCTCGGCGAGGCCGGCGTCATCGCCATCGACGGCAAGGCGCTGAAAGGGGCGCACGCCAAGGGCCGGGCGAGCGAGTGCGAGATGATGGTCTCGGCCTACGCCACGGGGCTGCGCATGACGCTGGCGACGGTCGCGGCCGAGAAGCGCAACGAGGTCGACGCGGCGCTCGCCGTGCTCGATCTGATCGACCTGAAGGGCAAGATCGTCACCGGCGACAGCCTGCATTGCAATCGCAAGATGGCGGCGAAGATCATCGAGAAAGGCGGCGATTATTGCCTGTCGCTGAAGGGCAATCAGGAGACCTTGCTGTCGGATGCCCGCGCGCTGCTTCGCGAAAATCGAGCCGTCGCATCCGACGTCGAAGGCCGAGACCGCCGGGCACGGTCGGATCGAGACGCGCGTCGCCACCGTCGTCGACGCCGGCATCGCGGCGACATCACGAGTTTCCGGGTTTGAAAGCGTTCGGCCGCATCGTCGCGACACGCGCAGATCGACGGCAAGGTCGAGACGAAGGAACGCTTCTTCGTGCTGTCGGCAACATGAAACCCGCCACGCTGCTGGCGGCCGGCGCGAGCATTGGGACATCGAGAACGGCCTGCATTGGGGCCTCGACGTCGCCATGGGCGAGGATGCCGCGCGAAATCGCATGGATAATGGCCCGGCCAACATCGCGGTTCTGCGCCGCCGCGCCCGCGATCTCGTCGCAGCCGACAGCGAGAAAGGATCACTTGCAGATCAAATTGAAGCGCGCCGGCTGGGACGACGACTACCGCCTCAAGCTGCTGCGCCAAATGCGATAGCCCTACACAACCGGGGGGGGTAGGCGCAACTCTTTTCTCGCAGGCGCTTCGGTTGCCCAATTCCAACCGCGCCGCGCGGAACAGGATTTGTCCGCCAACGGCTGTAATCTGCGGCCCCACACCCCTCACGCCGCCCGTCGCGCATCCCCTCGCAAAAGGCGGGCGGTTCGGCCCGTGCGCGAAGGCGCACAAACAAATGAGCTGTCCCTCCGAGCGGGTGTGGGCGGCAGCCCATTCGCGCAGCGAGCGAGGCCAGCCTCGCGCTCCGTCGAGGGGACACCCCTCGAACGCCCCGCACTTTTTTGACTTAAGGGATCGATCACCAGCATTCCATCCGTCGGGCCGACCCACGCCGTCCGCTCCCAATACCCATCGCCATCAATATCGAACTCGGCGCCGCTATCCTCGCGCGCGATCAACTGGATGCCGTTGCCATCGAGATCGAGCACGATCGGCTCCCAAAAGTCGCCCTAGCCCCAGTCCTCGTCGAAGTCATAGGTGGCAAAGGCGCTGCCGTTGTACTGGTACGCCCAGGGATCATAGCCGTCGTCGATCCCGGTCGCGTCGTAGCCGTAGTTGGCGCCGCTGACGAGATCGACGTTGGTGCCGTTCTCTGTGGGCGCGGTGTCGACGGTGCCGGTCTCGACGTCGACGTCAAGCGTGCCGACGCGGAAATCGTGGACCGCGTTCGGCAGGTTTGGATCGAAGCTGAACGGGCTCGCCGTGCTCGAAGCGTTGGTCGTGTCGCCGGAATAAATCTCCCGCTCGACCGAGGCGACCAGGTTTTCCGCCTCCGCCGCGTTCAACCCCGCCAGCACGACGCCCGGCAGCGCATGCGTGCCGATGTAATTGTCGACCACATTGCCATAGTCGAACGCATCCGAAACCACGCGTCCGCTGGGGTCGGTTTCCGTGGTGCGCGTCTCCCAGGGTTGGGTGTTGAGGGGGTCGAAGGAAAGCACAACTGAGCTACCATCCGAGTCTGTAAAACTCGCTTGCCCGACCTGATCCGCGTGCCCCGGAACACTTTCAGTCACAACACTTGTGTCTGGGTCATACAGTCCCACGTCGGGCGGCGTGGGAACACACTCTTGAGCACGCTCGAAATGCGCGACCCCAATATCGTTTAAATCTTCTGGCGGGCGAGGAGGAAGCCCGGCAAGTCCTTGTATGTCACCATATTTTTCACCAATGAATGCGACAATAGAATCCTTTACGCCGGGATCAAAGGCCGGATCCTTAACCAAATTACAAGGTTCAATCACCACGCTGAAGGAATTCAGGTCGCCACTTTGACCAGGACCAGCAGGAGGGTTATATATTCCACGAACCGTTACTGTTATCGACACCGTCCCGCCACCCGGAGCCGGGTGATCGAACATTCTACTCTGAACAAAGTCAACCATTTACCACCCACTCCATTCCCACTGCCTCAACTCACTTGATAAAATCGACTGACTCATCAGATTCCATCAAGTATTCCAAAAACACGAAACCCTTCCCCTTCGAGTTGATGCTCAAGGAATTGAGAGATTTCGCGAACGTCACTAGCAGACAGCGGTTGCGAACCGAAAGGAAATTGCCGCGTAATTGCAAGCCACCGCTCTCCAAAAGGAGTTTCTATTTGCAAGCAGCGCGCCTTGCTAAATGTCAGCATCAAATGAGATACCGACTCAAAATGAGTACCTGAGCAGAAGTTATTAGAAAGCGAGTGGCGGCCAAATTCTCCATTTTTGTTTTTGTCACGAATTAGAATAAAATTACCAATTTCCAATTGAGGGATAGCAATTTCCTTAATCTCCCTGGCTATAACTTCAAAATTGCTCCACGCTCCAGGAGAAGGAGGGAAAATTCGTTCATTTTCCTGAGAATTTACCTCAACCACCGTTGGAGCGGCCTGCAAATGCCATCTTGTGTAATCGTCGAACGTGAAAGCCCGAAAGTCCTCAGATCGTAGCGATGCCGAAATCGCTCCTGGAGTATTTGGCTGATACAATTCAACTAAAGCGCGCACAACAGAGCGTTTGGCTTTCTTCAGATTATCAATCTCGTTAGAATTACCAGAAGGCAAATCTTCATCGCGATAGTCATATGACGCAGCATGAATTGCTCGCGATCGATTAAAATAATCAGCTTGCCCAAATGAGCTTTCGACCGCAGAGGTTAGAAACTTGCTGCATATCTTGGAGTCTGAAATATCAACATTACCCTCAATTGAGGTTTGGATTGTGGCTATGTACTTTGCATACCTGCTTGCGTGTCGAATTAGAAATTTGCACCGTCTTCCGCTTACATCTCGTGCATGCAACGATGTTATCGATTTGAAAAGTTCTGCAAAGACTATGTGTGATCTTAGATCTTCTAGGTTTGCCGACTTGAATTCAATCAGCATCGAACTCGAAACAGTCAAATTGTCTCGGACATTCAGATTTTCGGACACGGGCTGGGTAACCGCAATCGAAGCGGCGAGGGCTGCGGTCAGTATTGCGAAGCTTAGTGAAACAGCAAGAACCGATATAACTCTTAGCGCTGAGTAAACCGCTTGCGTCCTCGTCGATCGATGATGTCGCGGCAGTCTGCCGGGCATCTTTTGGGCGCGTCGCTTACACTCCCCGCAATTCAACAATGCACGTAAAAACTCTATTAGCTTATGGGAAACCGAAATACTCCGAATCATCCGCACGCTCCTTCTCAACACACTCATCGCACCCTCCATACCCTACTCTGAAAGAAACTGGCCACGGGCACGGTGGGCTGACGTCATGCGGCACGTTCGAGTTTCACCTCGAAGCCGAGAGCCCTGAGCTGACCGGCGAGACGCTTGGCCTTGTTGTCTTTGGCTGCCGCATCGAGGGGACGGACCTGTGGCGGCCGGTAGGGCACACCATCGCGGACCATGTGGTAGATGGCGGTGAGGATCGAGCCGGCGACCGCGATGGCGGCCTTCTTGGGCCCACGCCGGGCGGCGATGCCGGCGAACTGACGGGACAGATAGGTGTTCTTGGTGCGGGCTGCAGCCATGGCGCATTGCACGAGCAGCGGTTTCAGCCAGGCCCCGCCCTTCTTGACCCGTGTCGAGCGCTTCTTGCCGCCGGTCTCGTCGAGACGGGGCACGAGGCGGGCCCAACTCGAGAGATGGCCGGCGGTGGCAAAGCAGCTCATGTCGGTTCCGATCTCGGCCAGGATGGCAGACGCGGCCCGCTTCTTCACACCAGGGATCTTGGTGAACTCGGCGACGAGCTGACGAAAGGGGGCGAGCAAAGCCTCCACCTCCGTCTCGAAGCTGGCGATCCGCTGGGCGAGCACGTCGATCATGGTCAGGTGCTCACGGACCAGGAAGGCGTGGTGGCGCGTGAAGCGGCCGTCGAGGGCGGCGGCCAGGTCCTCGCGAGACGCCTTCAACCTGCGATCGGCGAGCGCCGCCAGTCGCGCAGGATCGGTCTCGCCAGCGACCAGCGCCTCCAGAATGCGCCGGCTGTTGATGCCGAGCAGGTCGGACACGACGGTTGCGAGTTTGATGTTGGCGTCCTCCAGAACCTTGCCGATACGGTTCTCGTGCTGCGTCATCTGGCGTTGCAGCTGCGTGCGCGTGCGCGTCAGATCGCGCAGCTCCCGGATCGGCTCCGGCGGCACGAAGCTCGCGCGGATCAGGCCGTGGGCCAGGAGATCGGCCAGCCAGCGGGCATCGCTCGCATCGCTCTTGCGGCCGGGCAGATTGCGCGCCTCGTGGGCGTTGACCAGCATCAGCGTGAACGCGGCGTCCAGGATGTGCCACACAGGCTTCCAATAGACACCGGTTGCCTCCATCACGACATGCGTGACACCACGCTCTTCGAGCCAGGCTGCGAGCGCGAGAAGATCGCGCGTCGTGGTCGCGAAGCGGCCCTCCTCGTAGGCGATCTTGCGGCTTCGCACGGTGCGCGCGCAGACCGCCACGAAGGCGGAATGCACATCAAGACCGGCGCACTTCTTATGTAGGATATTCACGGACACCTCCCAAGTGACAGGAATGCCGTGGCCAGGGGCCTCGTCGATTTGAACTCTACTCTGCGTGCTCCGGGACGGAACGGTGGGCTGAGCCCGCCGCCGTCCGTGGCGACAATGACATGTGCTCTGAGGCCCCAGGATCAAACTCTCCCTCGGGCTCGACGGCGCCAGGGAAAAAACGACCTCAATGCCACGACGCCGACAGTAAAACCGCTTTCATCCATTCATGTGCGCGCCTTCGGCGCGCATGGTAACTCTCCCACCATGGCATCGCTATGGCCAAGGGATGGGGCAGCAGTGTGAGACGCGTTGCGAAGCCGTCGGAACATCATACGCTCATCTCTTGCACAACTGGGGGGGGGTAAAGTCAACAGACTTCTCGCGCCACTCACGCCGCCTGCCTCACATCCCCTCGCAAAAGACGGGCGGTTCGGAGGGCGTCCCTCCGAGCGGGTATGGGCGGCAGCCCATTCGCGTAGCGACGTCTCGCCGTCGATGATTGCCGCCAACGAACCCACCCCAGTTGAGGATCACACCACCAGCGAAGGTGAGCGTCGCGCCGACCGCCACCGTATTGTTCCGGTTCAGATCGGAGACACCGCCGGTCGTTGAACGACCCGCATCGACGACATATAAACTCGTTCCGTCCTCGCCTTCGTAGAAGATGCCACCGACCTGATTGGCAGCCGGCCCGAACAGACGCTCGCGCGGCGCATACTGCCCGATCGGATCATACGAAAACGCCACATCGGCCAACGCGTGCGCAACGCCATTCTGAGTGAATGTCGAGAAGCCGTTGATGATCGAGTTGTCCGGCAACGTGATCGTCCGGTTATCGCTGGTCAGACTGAAACTGGTGATGCCGAGCTGCGCCAGCGTGAACACCTCGTTCTCGTTGATGCCAGGCGTGTCCGTGTAGTCGGGATCCGAGTAGCCGTCGGCATTGGTATCGATCCAGATGCGGAAGTCCGCCCATCGCGTATCCGCAGATGTCAGGAAGCCATCGTTGTTACTGTCGTAGTTGGCACGCAGCGCTTCAAGGTCGGTCTGTCCACTGCCCGCAGCCGCGAACGCGACCTCGTGCCGTTCCGAAATCACAAGTCCACTCGCCACCTGCGCTGCCGCCTGCTCGGCCGGTGTCAGATCGTTGCTCGCATCGTTGAGCACCAGCAACCCATCGCCGGCACCCACCCAAGCCGTGCGCTCGTCATAGCCATCGCCATCCAGATCAAACTCGGCGCCGCTATCCTCGCGCGCGATCAACTGGATGCCGTTACCATCGAGATCGAGCACGATCGGTTCCCAAAAGTCGCCCCAGCCCCAATTCTCGTCGAAGTTATACGTATCAAAGGCGCTGCCGTTATATTGGTACGCCCAGGGATCATAGCCGTCGTCGAGCCCGGTCGCGTCGTAGCCGTAGTTGGCGCCGCTTTCGAGATCGACGTTGGTGCCGTTCTCTGTGGGCGCGGTGTCGACGGTGCCGGTCTCGACATCGACGTCGAGCGTGCCGACGCGGAAATCGTGGACCGCGTTCGGCAGGCTTCGGCTCGAACCCGAACACACTCGGCGTGCTGGCGTTGTTGGTCGTATCGCCGGAATAAATCTCCCGCTCGACCGAGGCGACAAGGTTCTCCGCCTCCGCCTGATCGAGCCCGGCGAGCACGATCCCCGGCAGCGCGTGCGTGCCGATGTAGGTGTCGACCACATTGCCATAGTCGAACGCATCCGACACGACACGGCCCGTGGGGTCCGTCTCCGTGGTGCGCGTCTCCCAGGGTTGGGTGTTGAGGGGGTCGAAATAGGTCGTAGATATACCACTAACACCGTACAAAGACTCGCTGGTGATCTGCCCTGCAGAATTCCGCGAGGTGACGTCCGACACACCTCCTGTACTGTTGTATTGTCCCGCCAACTGCTGTTCGTTGTTGTACCAAGTGTTGGAAGAAGTTGCGGTCCATGGTTGCGACGCACCCGGCGGGTCGAAGCCCTCCATAGTTCCAATAAAACCAAGCGAACTCCTGTTCCGAAGGGAAAAAGGCGCCAACAGGCCCCGCAACTCCCGCGAAGTCGCTGTTTGTGGTGATATTCACGCCTCCCGCAAGGACGATATCACGAACCACGGTGACGCAGCTATTTGTTAGAACATTATAAGAATTGACTGTGTTCAACGCGTTTTCAGTAGCATTGATGACATCCAATGCAGCCTGGCCGGTTAACGTAAACGACGAAATTCGCGCACCTTCCTCCGTCGGCTCAATATTAAATCCACCAGGAACCCCAAATACCGCATTGGCCTCATCTTGAGGTGTAGAAATACGGCTCCCCGCTGTTTCAAGTGGGTAGCTTGAGCTGGAGTTTTCCGGCGACGAGGTAGGTTACGGCCGTGAGGTTGCGCAGCGTGCGGTAGCCGCGCGCCTTCGCTTTGGCCGCTTGCACAAGTGAGTTGATGCCCTCGATGAGGCCGTTGGCGATGCGGCTGTCGAACCACGCGAGAATGCCGTCGGCATGGCGCATCAATGTCGTCGCGACCTGCTTCATCGGCTCGAGCCGCGAGCGCTTTGCCCATGAGCACCAGCGGTCGAACATGAACTCGGCCCACCGGCGGCTCGGTTCCTTGTAGATGTCCTGGAAGGCGAGGCGCATGGCCCAGGCGCGGCCCGTTTTGAGATTGGCCTTGGCGAGCGATCCGCGCTCGGCCTTTTGCGCCGCTGACAAGTTCGCGTCGTTCTTGAGCCAGAGATAGCGGCTGCCCTTCAGTTCGGGTCGGCTTTTCGTCTCGATACGGCGCACCTTGTCGACGGCGTCGCCGATCAGCTTCATGACGTGGAAGCGATCGAAGGTGATCTCGGCCTCGGTGAGGTTTTCTGTAACGCCTGCGATATAGGCGCCGCTCATATCGATGCAAACCTCCTTGATGCGCGAGGCATCGGCGTTGTGATCATCGACATGATCCGCAAACTGCTCAATGGTCTTGGCGCCGCGCCCCTCCGCAACGTAGACGACCTTGCGCGCGTCGATGTCCACGAACAGCGTGATGTAGTTGTGCCCGCGTTTTGCGGCGGTTTCGTCAATGCAGACACGCCGCAAAGCGGAGAGATCCATCTCGTCGACTGCTGCCTCGACGTAGTGATGCACGACGCGCCAAAGCTTGGTGTCGTGCTCGCCGAGAATGCGTGCTGCGGCCGCGACCGGCATGTGCATGATCAGCGTCATCGCCAGCGCCTCGAACAGCAGCGAGAAGCCGGAGCCCTTGCGCGCCCACGGCACGTCGATCTGCTTGACGCCACACTTGGTACAATTGATGCGCGGCGTACGCGCGTGCAGGAACGCCTGATGCTGGAAGAAGTCGAGATGCCGCCACGTCTTCTTGGTCGTGTCGTGGACCGGGCAATCCGCACCTTTGCAGTCAGGGCAGGAGAAACGCCCGCCGGCCTTGAAGTCGACCTCGATGTCGAGCCGCTTCTTCTCCGCGTCGAAGTTGGAGGCCGCGACGAACCACGGCGAGTTGATGCTGAGAGCCAGTTGCAGGAGCTGTGTGTCGCGCATTGTCGGAGCCGGGGTTGAGGATCGATCCTGGCTCGTAGTGTGCCAACGGTTCGGCCGGCCCTCAAGGCCAAGCCCCACTTGAAGGAAGTGGGGCGCGCTGAAGAGCGCGACCTTGACCGCCGCCCGCCCCGTCAGCGACGCTCTGCCATCAGGATCAAGCCGCCATCCGACCGCTCAACCCACTCGGAATAGCGAGGAGGCAGAAATACCAGATAAGGGCGAACTGCCGAATACAGCACCGGTGTCTCCAGACGCCAGATTTACCTGGACATAGCCCCAACTACCAGATTGCGAATTCCCATCCTTTACGAGCACCGCCACATGAAGAACGCCTGTTGTATTAAAATCCGTTCGCAGCGCCGCAACATAATCGAGGGCGCTTTGCTTCACATTAGTCGAAATTGCTGTCCCAGACATAACAACCCTTTCGATTGGTTTTTGACGGCAGTCAACCAGCCTGCTATTGCGCAATAATCAATTCTGACGATGTCCGACTATTGTAGCGAAAACGCCATCTTGATTATCGACGCAGTTTCGAATTTCGAATCGATAGTTTGTGATCCAATGCAATGCTAGAATTGCTGGAGTGAAAGGAACCGACAGCTTGCCGGGTCCCGGCTCCCATTTGCGGATTTGTCGCTCGAAATATCGTTCGAGTTCGAATGTTATCAGCGTCGAGCTTTTGCAAAGCTTGCACTGCACCAGGCTTCTCCGCGATCGGGAAGAGTTTCTCTCGAAAATCAACGCAACTAAAGTCTAGAATATTAAGTTCGAGAACAAGGGGTCGAGAATTATTTGTCTGCTGAGCAGGCCCTTCAAATCGCGATGCGACTGAAATAAAGCGACAAAAGTCGTTCTCGGAAAAGCCCTCATTATTCTTTGTTGATAAACTATTAATATTCCAGATAGCAATAACTCTGCGTGCGCGGTCTCGGGACATACAATTAGGTAGATTTATTGGCAGCTCCAGTATGGCTGCATTGGAGTTTTGAAACACCGCTCTCATGAAGAGTGATTGTGTGACATAACCCGGCATTGAAGCCGCGCCATCTGCGATTGCTAATGTGCCACTAATTGTCACCGCAAACAGAGTGCCAAATCCCAATGCAAGTCGCGCCACTGCATTTCCGTGATAGGTACCCAGCAAGCTGCTCGGCCTCAATTTTTCCGTTACCTTGGTCATTGGTTACTCCTTCTTTCCGCCTCCTCGCTGACCTGAGTGGGCTGGGTGGTCAGGATGGCGGCTTGATCCTGATGGCAGAGCGTGGGCCGTCGTGACGGCCGGCGGTCAAGGTCGCGCTCTTCAGCGCGCCCGCAGGGGGGGCTTGGCCTTGAGGGCCGGCCGGCGCGGCGGCAGAATAGGAGCCAGGATCGAACCCTAGCCCGACCTTCTCATAGAACATAGCTGCACGCACTCGGTTTGACGATGCCGCCGTCCGTGTCCGAGGCGACCACGGGCGCGCGTCACCGCTGATTGCAGCGTATCGCTTCCTGGCAATGTTCCTTGTTCCAGTGGTGCGGATCGGGCGGCTTGAGCGGCTCAGGCCGCGTCGTGTCGAAGACGCACTTCCAGCACGACGCGTCGGAGCCGTTCGTGAGCGATGGCGAAGGTCGCCTGATGCGGGCACGATGACGCGAACGCGATCTTCACGCGGCGCACGCTGGTGGTGATCAACGCGCCGATCTTCAACAGCTTCAGTCGGATGGTGCCGCACGTCGCCTGCGACAGTTCGGTGCCGATCAGTCCGATGCGCCTGAGTGCCGCCATCACAACATAAGCGAACGCGGCGAACCACAGCCGCAACTGATTGGCCCGCATCGACGCCGCGCTGGTGCGGTCCGGCGAACAGGTCCGACTGGCATTCCTTGATGCGGTTCTCCATCTCGCCGCGCTGCGCAGTAGATGTCCTCGTAGAGCTTGCGCGCATCGCCGTCGGTCCAATGCAGCGACGTGACGAGGAAGCGCGGGTTGGCTTTGTCATCGAGCCACTCGGCCTTGGCGACGACCTTGCGTCGGGCGTGCCCAGCCCTCGCGCGTGTCCCAGTCCTCCAGCACGGCGAAGCGGCGTTCCGCGCGGCCAGAACGACGGCTCGCGCGCCGCGCCAGCACCAGCTCGCGTTTGATCGGCGCCGACGAGCCGCACATTGCGCGCAAGGCCGAAGATGTAGTCGACGCCGTTGTTTTCGCACCAGTCCATCAAATCGTCGCGCGCAAAGCCGCTGTCGGCGCGCAGGATGATGCGCACGTCGGGCCAGCGCTCGCGGATCTGCGCCACGATGCGCGCGATCTCTTCTTTGGCGCCGTCGGCGGCATCCTTGTCGGCGCTGCGGAGTTTGGCGGCGAGCAAGTGCCGGCCGGCGAAGATGTACAGCGGCAGATAGCAATAGCAGTCGTAGAAGGCGTTGAAGTGCCGGCCTTCCTGCTCGCCGTGGATCGGATCATGGGTGGCGTCGAGATCGATGATCAGCCGGCGCGGCGGCTCTTCGTGCGCGTCCATCATCAGCGTCACGAACAAGCGCTCGATCGCGGCGGGATCATGGGTGATCTTGTGATAGGGATCGGTCACCGACCTTGGCCGCATGCTCCAGCCGGTTGAGTGTCGACTTGCCGGCGAGGGGCTGCGCAGTTCGGACGCTTTCGTGGTCAGCGTTCCGCCGAGCACGCCGAGAACGGGATCGTGACGGAGCTGATCGTGATCGACGATGTCCTCGTAGCCAAGCGCGATGCCGAAAATGCGCTGGCTGAGCAGCGCCGGCAGCTTGTGCACCGACGAACGCCGGACGGCGACCATCCTGGAAACAATCAGCCAAGCCGCGACACCAGGCCGATCGCCTTGTCGGTCTGGCCGAGCAGCAGCGCACCGGCATCCGACGGGATCGCGCCGCCATCGAACGCGCCCACAACATTGCGGCGATCGACGGTTCCAAAATCAAACGAATCCCGGTTACACTCTGTCGGCATCGGGGCGTTTCTCCTCTTCAGTCGAAGTCGTTGCAGCACAACAACTTTCGCTGAGTTGGAGCCCCGATGCGACTACCCATGTTGAGAAGCGTCGGGCTAGCCCTGGCTCAGACATGCGCGACAACGACCTCTTCCAGCTTGCCCTCGGTATTACCTCGCCCTGGTTCGTGGCGTCGTCCGCCTTCGACGCTGCCAAGAAGCGCCTCGATATCGGCGTCGACTTCAAGGCCGGCTCGCGCTTTACCTGCCCGGACTGTAACGCCGACGGCTGCCCGGTGCACGACACCACCGAGAAGACGTGGCGGCACCTCGACTTCTTCCAGCATCAGGCGTTCCTGACCGCGCGTGTGCCGCGTATCACGTGCGGCACATGCGGCGTTCGCCAAGTCGGCGTGCCGTGGGCGCGGAAAGGCTCGGGGTTTTCGCTGCTGTTCGAAGCGCTCGCAATGACGCTCGTCACGCACATGCCGGTCGCCGCGGCAGCCCGCCTCATGGGCGAGCACGACACGAGGCTATGGCGCGTCGTCTTCCACTACGTCGAAGCCGCAGTCGCGCGCATGGATCTCGCAACCCTGCGCCGCGTGTGCATCGACGAGACTGCCGCAAAGCGCGGCCACGACTATATCACCTTGTTCGTCGACATCGATCGCCGCAGCGTCGTGTTCATCGCGGACGGACGTGACGCCAAGACCGTCGCCGAGTTCGCCGACCACGTTGATGCCCACAACTCCGACGCGTCCCGCATCAAGCAGGTTTGCGTCGACATGAGCGGCGCCTTCATCAAGGGCGTCACCGAGAACCTCACCGAAGCCGAGATCACCTTCGACAAGTTCCACGTCATGAAGCTCATTGGTGACGCCGTCGACAAGGTGCGCCGGCAAGAGAGCAAATCGCGCCCCGAACTCAAGGGCTCGCGCTATCTCTGGCTCAGGAACGAAGCCAACCTGTCGGCCGAGCAGTCGGCCCAGCTCGGCTCGCTCGCGAAAACCAACTTGAAAACGGCGCGCGCCTATCACCTGCGCTTGGCGTTCCAGGACATCTACAAGGAGCGGTCGCGCGAATGGGCCAGTCTGCTCCTGCACAAATGGTACTCCTGGGCTCGGCGTTCGCGTCTCGAGCCGATGAAGCAGGTCGCAGCGACCATCGATCGCCACCGCGAAGGCATTCTCGCTTGGTTCGACAGCGGCATCGCCAACGGCCTCATCGAGGGCATCAACTCCCTCGTTCAGGCAGCCAAGGCCAAAGCGCGCGGCTACCGCAACCGAAAGACCCTGAAGGCCGTCACCTACCTCATCGCAGGCAAACTCGACCTCAGACTACCCACTTGAAACAGCGGAGAGCCAAAATATGTCGCCAAAACCGCTGACGCGGCCTTAACGAAAAACACGATAGTGGCAATTTCCATTGGAGTGTTTCCTTTGGCCCAAGCGGGCTCATCAAAAAGCTAAGTTCCGCCAGCGGAACATGCTGCAAAGGAGACCGATGAAGATGGGAGTTTATCAGGTCGCCTTTGAGCACGCTCAAACTGGAACGCTGCGCAACAACACTGTGCAACTCAACTCACAGACGCTTGACTTCAAGAGTTTAACAAACGTGAGTGCTTTGAGTCTCGAGGAATCTCTGCAACTCGAATTATTATTTGGATTCAACCCGTTCCAACCGCGCCCAAGGTTCCGATGCACTGCTCCAGAACTGCTTGAAGCGCATCACAAGCGCTATCCAAGCGTCTGAAATGACTTGGCTTATTGCAGCGGCGTAAATATCTTGTGTCAATCCAATCCGTGGATTCCCTTTTTGGGGCTTTTAAGCTATCCTAATTTTGGGAGTTTATCAGGTTGCCTCTGGGCAGTCTCGATAGCAGGGTCATTCTCGGAAACGGGGATGGCCCTAACTTTTTGGGTAAGGTCTATGGTGCTGCCTGGGCGCATCCTCCTCGGCCACATCGTCGGCGCGCATGGTATTCGCGGCGAGGTGATGATCCGCAGCTATGCCGACAATCCCGAGGACATCGGCGCCTACGGAGCGCTCAGCGATGCGAGCGGGAAGCGGAGATTCACGATCACCACGGCGAAGGCCGCCGCCAAGGGCGTCATCGCCCGCATCGAAGGCGTCGCCGATCGCAATGCCGCCGAAAAACTGAAAGCCATCGATCTCTACGTCGACCGCGCGGCGCTGCCCGAACCCGCCGCCGACGAAGTCTATCACGCCGACCTTGCCGGCATGCGCGCCGTCACTCCGGACGGCATCGACATCGGCATCGTCATCGGCATCGCCAACTACGGCGCCGGCGACATTCTCGAAATCAAACGCGCCGGCATGTCTGAGACGGAACTCGTGCCCTACATCGACGCCTTCATCCGCGCGGTCGATGCCAACGCCCGCCGCATCATCATCGTCATGCCCACCTACCTCGAAGATGACAACCCCGAGCGCTGAAGCGCCCGTTCACTATTCCCCGCCAAAACGTGTCAACCTGGGTAAGTACCTAGGGGGTGCGATTTTTGATTTCTGGCATACTCTCTCACATCCCGGTTCACATCAGGGGCGGTGCGAGGGTCGTCTCGTTTCCCCGGACCGGGCGTTGCAAGAAGGTACCTCGGACGAGCAACGCGCTCCGGTCAGTCTGAAGTGTTCGGATGTGCCGCAAGGTAGACACCGAGCGACATCGTGTCGATCGCACGGTGGGTCCTTCAGGGGACAGATCTCTGACAAAACCCTTGCAGCAAACGGGGCGGCCGCGTGGCCGTCGAAGTCCGCGCCAGGCTTTTTGCTTGCGCCTTCAGTTGCCCACAAGGCAACCGGCGCGGCGAGTTTGCCGCAAGCAGAGATCGCATCGGCTCCGCCGCCCCGGTCCCTGAATTTAAAGCAAAACGCCGATGCGAAAGCATGCGGCGATTAAGATGATTGCACCGCGCTTGCCTCGCATTCGCTCTGGTCGCGCACAAAATTCCACTGACATCCCAGGGCTTGTCCCTGGGACCCATCGTGCAACAATCTCGAACGTCGCGGTTGTGGCACGATGGGTCCCCGGCACGCGGCCGCTTTTCTTGGCGCCTCCGGTTGCCCAGGCCCGGCTGCTGGTGGGCAGCTAAATGGCCAAGCAAAGTGCCAAACGGCGTGGCCCTGGCCGAGGATGAATTGCATGTGAGGCGGCTGCGCCCGATGCCTGAGCGCTGTCGGAAAAGCATGGCCACGGGCTTGACCCGAGGGGGGAACCGGTTTTCCGATGAGTAGCGCGAACAACAAAAGGCGGGAACGGCAGGCGCCAAAATAGAGCGCGCGCACCTACCCGCGACTTTCGATATCCTTGACCAGCATCGCCCGTTGCTCAGCGGTCACCACCGGCTTCACCCCGAACCACTGATGAAACCCGCGCACGGCTTGATAAAGCAGCATGTCGAGCCCATTCGCCGTTTTGAATCCACGCCGCTCCGCCGCCAGCAGCAGCGGCGTCTTCAGCGGCACGTAGACCGCGTCCGACACGATCGCACCTTCAGCCATGCCATCGAGTGCAATATCGAGCGGCGGCTGCCCGTGCATGCCGAGCGACGTCGTATTGACCAGCATCCGGCACCCGCTGAGTAACTCGGGCAGGCTCTCCCAGCGCGCCGGCCGCACACGCGGCCCAAACAGATCCCGCACGTCTTCCGCCCGCTCGATCGTGCGATTGGCGATATGGATCTCATGGATGCCCCGCTCAAGCAGCCCATGCACGATCGCCCGCGCCGCGCCACCAGCACCCAGCACCACCGCCCGCTCCGCCTGCCGATCCCAACCCGGCGCCGCCGCATCGAGCGCGTCGGTAAAACCCTCGATATCCGTGTTCGTCGACTTCAACCGGCCATCTTCGATCCACACTGTATTCGACGCCCCGACCGCCCGCGCCCGCGCATCGGGTTCCGTCCCGGCGAACGCCATTTCCTTGTGCGGGATCGTCACATTGCACCCGGCATAGCCGCGCTCGCCGAGCCCCGCGAGAAACGTCTGAAAATCCTCAGGCCGCACCTCTTCCATCAGATACGCCGCATCCAGTCCGTAGGCCTCGATCCAGTAGCCATGCAACTTCGGCGAGCGCGAATGTTTCACCGGCCAGCCGACGATACAGGCTTTCGTACGAGCGTCTGTCATCGTCACGCCGTCCCTTTCATCATGTCGTCGATCAGCACCGGCCGCCCCGACTTTGCCGAATGCGTGATGGCGAGTGTCGCAGCCAATGTTCGCGTGCCATCGCGACCGCTGAGCACCGGCTTTGCCGTGCCACGGATCACCGCCGCGAAATTCAACATCTGTTCGGTGTAAGCGTCGGCCGGCGCGTACTGATGCCACTTCTGCGTCATGGCAGTGTGCCAACTCTGCCGCCCCGGCTCATGCCAGCGATGCACCAGCGTTGGCAATGCCAGCGACCCGAGCGTGCCAGCGATCATGAAGCAGTTCTCCGGCTCATAGGGATACGACGCATTCTCCCTCGAACCCCACTCCCAGTTCCATGGGCTCGACGCGGTGTCTGATGTCAACAGTGTGCCGAGCGCGCCGCTCTCGAACCTCAGCACCGCCGCCGCCGTATCCTCGACCGCAAATCCGCGCACTGCATTCGATGCCGTAGCCTGCACACTGACGATATCGCCGCACAGCATCCTGAGGCAGTCGATATCATGGATCGCATTGATCAGCACTGGCCCACCGCCCGGCTCCCGCCGCCAGGCAAGATCGTGATACCCCTGAGGTTTGTGACTGAGATAGATACCGGTTGCCGCAACGACACGCCCCACGCCGCCCTCGCGAATGATCTCCGCACCCTTGCGCATGATCGGATTATGCCGGCGATGATGCCCCGTCAGCGTCGCGACGTTCGCCCTCTCGGCTGCCTCGACCAGCTTCAGCGCTTCAGTCACCGAATCAGAAATCGGCTTCTCGATCAACACCGGAATGCCGCGCGCGACACAGGCCAGCCCCATCGCGACGTGCATCTGGTTCGGCACCGCGATGATGACACCATCCGGCTTCGCCTGATCGAGCATCACCTCGATGCCAGCAAAGAACGGAGACCCTGCGGCCTGCGCTTCTGCAGCCGCGGCAGGCGAGGGATCGACCACGGCTGCGAGCGTGAAGGCGGGATTGCCGGCCCGCAAGACGCCGATGTGCGTCCGCCCGATGAGCCCCGCGCCAACCACTGCAATACGGACAGGTGTCATAAGGCATTCCTTTCGCGTCAGGCGCAAATGTGCAGCGACGATAACGTCTGCAGCCTGGCTTGGCGATCCCCTGTATCGTGCTACAAGCACACGCTCTTGAAGCGCGCAATGCGCCGGCACAGGATGACACGCGCCATGCCAAATTCGCCCGCCGGGTTCGATCGGACCGATGTCTGGATCTTCGATCTCGACAACACGCTCTATCCGGCATCCTGCAATCTATTCGCCCAGGTCGATCATCGCATGGGCGCCTTCATCCAGAAATTCCTCGGCGTCCCCTATGAATACGCCCGCCATCTCCAGAAGAGCTACTATCGCCAGTTCGGCACCACGCTCGCCGGCATGATGGCGGTACACAAGATGACGCCGGAGCCCTTCCTCCACTACGTCCACGATATCGATCTGTCAGTCGTGCCGGAAAGCCCGCAATTGAGCACCGCGATCGCCAACTTGACCGGCCGCAAGTTGATTTTCACGGCGGGCTCACGCAATCACGCCGAACGCGTTTGCACCAAACTTGGCATACTTCAACATTTCGAGGATATTTTTGATATCGTCGCCGCCGGATACGTACCAAAGCCGAAGCCAGAACCCTACGCCAAGTTTCTCAGTCATCATGGTATTTCACCGACTGCCGCCGCGATGTTCGAAGACATGCCGCACAATCTCGAAGTGCCGCACACTCTTGGCATGACCACCGTGCTGGTCCATTCGAGCGACGACTACGACAGCGTCATCCAATCTAAAATTCGCAACTGGCAGAAGCCGCCAGAACATGTCCATCACATGACCGATCATCTCACACACTTCCTGAATCAAATCGAACCCAAGCAACGCGCAATCACGCGCTGATCGTCATGCTCACCGATATTGCGCCGGGCATTTCTGGCTTCATGTGGACCAGCCTGATCGTCGAATTGACGCCCGGCCCCAACATGACGACCCTCGCCATCCTCGCGGCAACCAACGGACGTCGCGCCGGCTTGGCGGCCGTCGCGGGCGTAGCGTTGGGTTTGCTGGTGATTGGCTTCGCCGCGGCCCTGGGGCTGGCAGCATTGCTTTCAAACTCGCCGCTCCTCTATCAGATCTTGCGATGGGCCGGCGTCCTCTATCTCCTATACCTCGCCTGGGAAGGCTGGCACGGTGACAATGACATCGCGCAGCAACGGCATGCCTCTGCCAGTGACACCAAATTTTTCGCCCAAGGCTTGACGACCAACGTTCTCAATCCGAAAGCCGCCTTGTTTTATGTCAGCGTTCTCCCGGCATTCACTGACGCCGCGCGCCCGATCATCCAGCAGAGTCTTGTTCTCACCGTGATTTATGTCGCCATCGCGTCGGCGATCCATCTTGCGATCGTGATGCTCGCCGCACGGATCAGTGATGTCATGCCCGGTTCCCGCGTCAGCCAAACCATCGCCCGAATCTTGTCCGCTTGCCTGGTTGCAGTGGCATTGTGGTTGGCATGGTCGACACGTATGCCAGAATAGTGAGCCAACAAAATCAGCAAAGACGCTGGCGTTTCACCGGTTCCGTCGGCTAATATGCTCCCGCACGCCCCGCCAAGAGTTGCAATGAGCCCCCCGCCAAATCCGCCACCAAACAACGATCTTGCCGCATTGATGGCGCGGGTTGCCGTGCGCGATCGGGCCGCATTCACCGCACTTTACAACGCAACCTCCGCGAAACTCTTTGGCATCGTTCTGCGTATCTTGAAACGCAGGGATATAGCCGAGGAGATCCTGCAGGAGGTCTACGTGAAGATCTGGGATCGGGCGGGCGACTATGACGCGCAAAGGGCGTCCCCGATCACGTGGCTCGCCACGATCGCCCGCAATAGGGCCCTGGACGAAGTCCGCCGCGCCTCCCATCTTTCAATCGAGGATACGCCCGAAGCCTTGAATGTCGAAAGTAGCGAACCGGACCCCCTGCAAAGCCTCGCCGCCAGCGAAGAATTCAAGCGCCTTCTGGCTTGTCTGCAAGGGTTGGAGAACGACCGTCGCGACATGGTGTTGATGGCCTATTTCCACGGCGCGACCCGCGAGGAACTGGCAACCCGCTACAACGCGCCGGTCGCCACCATCAAGACGTGGTTGCACCGCAGCCTGAAACTCCTGCGGGAGTGTCTGGGACGATGACCGACAATGAAGACATTGACGCGCTCGCCGCCGAATACGTGATTGGCACCCTCAACAGCCAGGAACGCACGTCGGTCGCCCAACGGCGCAACAACCAGCCCGCACTCGCGGCAGCGATTACGGCGTGGGAGCATCGCGTCGGCCCACTGGCGATCGCCAGTCCGTCGATCGATGCGCCACCCGGCTTGCTTGAGAAGATCGAGGCGCGCATCGCCGCCAATGCCCGCCAGTCGACCATAGCGACCCCAACATTGCCGCTCGACTTCTCCAGCAACGTCATCGCCATGGAACGGCGCATGAAGCGTTGGCGCATGACCGCCGTCGCCGCATCAGCGCTGGCGGCTTCCTTGGCGCTGGTCGTCGGCGTGCGCGAGGGCTTACGCCCGCACGAACCCCGCAACTTTGTCGCCGTGCTGCAGAAGGATGCGGCTTCGCCAGCATTCCTGCTGTCCGTCGACCTTGACACCAAGCAGCTCACCATTCGAGCGGTCGCACCTGAACAGCAGACCGACAAAAGCTATCAGCTGTGGCTGGTCAACCCGCAGCTCGGCAATCCGCGTTCATTGGGCCTCGTGCAGACGGCTGGATTCAGCGGCGCAACCAATCTCGCCACCTATGATCGCGGTGTGATCGAGGCCGCGACCTATGCCATCAGCCTCGAGCCACCGGGCGGCTCGCCGACCGGACAGCCGACCGGCCCGGTACTCTATGCTGGCAAGTTGGTGCAGGCGACGCGATAGAGTCTATGACGATGCGGAAAGTCGCCACCGTCTTCGAGGCCTTCGCCGCAACGGCCGCAACATTCCCTGATAACGTTTTCCTCGCCGTGCCCGCGCGCGCCGATCGCGACTGGTTGAGCACGGGCGCTGAATTCTCTTATGCTACAATCGCCGGCGCCGTCACGACGACCCGTCAGCACTACGCCGACGCCGGTTACGGTCACGGTCATCGCATCGCGCTGCTCCTCGAAAACCGACCCGAGTTCATCATCCACTACCTCGCGTTGAATGCGCTCGGCGTCAGCATCGTGCCTATCAATCCGGACTATCGCTACGATGAGATCCTCTATCTCCTGCAACACAGCGAGGCGCAGCTGGCGATCGGTCTACCGCATCATCTGGCGGCACTCAACGCTGTTGCCAGCGACCACGCTCTGTCAAGACGACTGCCAGTCATCGACGCGTTGGCGCTCCCTGGCATCTGGCCGAGCCCCGCATCACCACCACGCTCAGCCCAGCCCGACAGCAGCACCGAATGCGCACTCCTCTACACGTCCGGAACCACCGGCCGCCCAAAGGGCTGCATTCTCAGCAACCACTACTATCTGGCCGCCGGCGCCGGATATCGCGATCACGGCGGCCTGCTCGCCATTCGCCCCGGTGCCGATCGCTTCTACAATCCGCTGCCGCTGTTCCACATGAACCATCAGGCGGTGACGCTGACTTGCGCTATCCTCACCGCCAATTGTCTGGTCTTGCCGGAACGCTTTTCGCCCTCGCGCTGGTGGCGGGAAGTCTCCGAAACGGGCGCAACGATCGTGCATTATCTCGGCATCGTCGCGCCGATGCTGTTGAACCAGCCACCCTCACCAGAAGAAAAAGCGCATCAGGTCCGCTTCGGCATTGGCGCCGGCGTCGAACCAGAACTCCATGACCGGTTCGAACAACGCTTCGGGTTTCCACTGGTCGAAGTCTGGGGCATGACCGAAACCGGCCGTCTCTTCACCGACAATCATCCGCCGCGCATGACCGCAACGCGCGCTTTCGGTCGTCCGGTTGCCGGCTACATGGAAGCGCACGTCGTCGACGACAACGATCAGGAAGTCGCCGTCGACACGCCGGGCGAGTTGGTCGTCCGCCACTCCGCCGCAGCCCCGCGCCAAGGTTTCTTTTCAGCCTACCTCAAGAACGATGCCGCCACCGAAGCGGCCTGGCGCAACGGTTGGTTCCACACCGGCGATGTCGTCCGCCAGGACGCGTCCGGGATGCTGTTTTTCATCGATCGCCAGAAGAACATCATCCGTCGCTCCGGCGAGAATATCGCCGCCGCCGAAGTCGAAGCGATGCTGCAGGCGCATGATGCCGTCGCCCAGGTCGCCGTCATCGCCGTCCCCGACGAGATCCGCGAGGAAGAAGTCTTTGCCTGCGTTGTGCCGATGCCTGGCATTGAGCCGAACGAACGGCTGGCCCGCGAATTGTTGGCCTGGAGCAACGCGCGCCTTGCCTATTTCAAAGCTCCGGGTTGGATTCTCTTCGTCGACAAGCTCCCGACCACCGGCACGCAGAAGGTGCAGAAGACACAAATTTTCAAATCCGATGAAGACCCCCGCAAATCCACCGGCGTCATCGATCTACGCGCGTCCAAGCGGCGCACATGACGCGACACCAGCGTTGACAGATGTTTCAACAAGTGTGCGGGCTGCAGCAAAAATTCGGGGGCGAGTTCCCTCGCCCCCATTTGCAAGTCCAATTCTACAATCCGCACATCAGGCAGCGTTGCGCGCCGCAGCATCGATGTGGCTGGCCAATTGCCCGTCAATGCCAAGCTGCTCGGCGAGTTCGACGAGGAATGCATGCTCTTGCTCTGTATCGAGATCGATCGCCACCCGCGCCGCCGTGAACAACTGCACCGCTTCTTCCTGATTGCGAACGCCGGCTGCCAGATCGGCAGCCGTTGCCGGACTATTGAGCTCCTGCGCCAGGAATTCTTCCGCCTGTGCATCGAGCCCGAGCTGTTTCATGCTACCCATCAGCTTCGCCTGCTCGTTGGCGTCGATCCGGCCATCCGCAGCGGCCGCGGCAATCATGCCGCGCAGATATACGGTCGCCAATTCCTGTGTCACGGCCGCCGTCTCGAAGCCGGAGCCCTGCGGCGCCGCATTGACTTCGTCGGCGCCGCTGATCAGCGGCCGCCCGGCTTGATAATTCTGCAGCGCCTTGTAGGCAAGACCACCGATCAGTGCGAGGCCGCCGATCTTCAACGCCCGGCCAGCCATCGCCCGTCCGGTCTTCGTGCCGAGCACCACCGCGCCGAGCCCACCCGCCGCCGCACCAGCGCCGACCTGGTTCTGCGCAATCAACTCTTTCAACTTGGCCATCAGGTCGTCGGGCGATTGTCCCGTCGCTTCGCGCATGCGGCCCGACGCGCCCGTCATGTCATCGACCTTGCGCGCGCCATCTTTGACGCCCGACGTGGCTTGTCCAAGCACTTGGCCGAGAATGTCCATCAACCCGCCGCCACCTTGCGCGCCACCCTGCTGCCCGCCGCCGGCGCCCATCTGCTGCTGCAGTTTCCGCAGCATGTCTTCCATGCCACCTTGACCGCCTCCCTGAGCGCCACCCTGCTGCGCGCCACCACCGAGCTTGCCGAGCAGATCGCCAAGCCCACCCATGCCGCCGCCCTGGCCGCCTTGAGGAGCAGCCTGACCGCCGCCTTGCTGCCCGCCGAGCTTGCCAAGCAGTTCACCGAGACCGCCCATATCATTGCCGCCGCGACCTTGCGGCGCTGTTGGCCGCCACCCTGGCCCTGCATCATCTTGCCGAGCAGATCGCCAAGACCGCCCATCCCGCCGCTGTCCTGCTGTGCCGGTGGCTGCGCCGCGCCCTTCATCATCATTTCAATCAGGCTGCGTGCATCAAACATGGGAGTCCTCCAGGGGTGGCGACAATCGCCTTGGCTGAATAAGTAAGCGTCGATCGGCCGGCGCGCAACCGATCCGTGGAAAGAAAAGACTTATTGGAAAACAAAAGACCGCACACGAACCTTGCGCGGTCTTTTTCACCCAACAGCGATCGCCTAAAGCCTACTGCTTGGGCTTGAGGTCATCGACCGACGGCGGTTTCGTGACGTCGATCAGCCCCGGTAGCGCCGGCATATCCGTGGCCGGAGCCGCCGGAGCTGTCGCCGGAGCCCCGCTCGAGGCGGGCGTCAGCGGCGGCGCCGATGCCGGCGGCGTTTCCGCCTTCGGTGCCGGAGCAGCAGGCGCGGGTGGGCACGGCGCGGTGCTGGTGCGGCATCGCCGGTGGTGGTGTCAATCCTGCTGGTGGCCCAGACGGTAACGACGGCGGCGCACCGAGCCCGGGCGGAGGTCCGCCTAGATTAGGCATCGGCGGCAACCCGCCGAACGGCGAGCCTCCCGGCAGATTGAGCCCACCCGGCGCACCACCACCCATACTCGGAATGACAATGTCCACCTTGTTCGGATCAACAGCCGGCCCGGTCGCCTTGTAGTGCATGACCATGCTCGGGAAGGCGATGACAAGTCCCACCATGATGCACTGAATAATCACGAATGGCACCGCGCCCCAGTAGATCTGGCCCGTCGTCACCGGCTCAGTCAGTTTGCCGGTGACCTTGTCATTGTAGGCGGCAGTCGGCGCCACGGATCGCAAATAGAACAAGGCAAAACCGAACGGCGGGTGCATGAACGACGTCTGCATGTTCACGCCAAGCATGACGCCGAACCAGATCAGATCGATGCCCAACTTCTCCGCGACCGGCCCAAGCAGCGGAATAATGATGAACGCCAGTTCGAAGAAATCCAGGAAAAACGCCAGCAGGAAGACCATGATGTTGACGAAGACGAGGAAGCCGACCTGGCCACCCGGCAGCGACGTCAGCAGATGTTCGACCCACAAGTGTCCATTCACGCCGTAGAAGGTCAGCGAGAAGATGCGCGCGCCGATCAGAATGAAAACAACGAACGCCGAAAGCTTGGCGGTTGCTTCGACGGCTGATCTGAGCAGCGCCCAGTTGAAGCGTTTCGGATTATTATCCAGCCACCGCTTGAAGACTGCCAGAATGATCGCGCCGGAGGCCCCCATCGCACCCCCTTCGGTCGGGGTTGCCACACCGATGAAGATCGTCCCCAAAACTAGAAAGATGAGGAACAGCGGCGGCACCATGACGAACGTCACTTGCTGCGCCAGCCGGGAAAGGAAGCGGGCTCCGGTCGCCTTATCCAGGCACCAGTTCAGCACCGCTACAGTAAATGCGAAGACGATGCTGATCGCCATCACCAGAACAACGAAATCAGCGCCTTTGTACTCGTTTCCATTCGGCAACTTGCTGGCAATGCCAGTGCCGGCCAGCAGTCCGCGCAGATGACCCGACATGAAGAGGTAGCCGGTCAGCCCTGCCGCAATTGTCAGGATCAGCAACGACAGCAGGCCTCTGCTGCCATCGTCCTCCTTGAAGCCGACGGCCTCCGGCGGCAATCCTGGCGCGGCTTCCGGATAGAACGTCGCCACGATGAAAATGTAGCCCGCATAGAGGCATGCAAGGACCATACCGGGGATGAAGGCGCCCTCATACATATCGCCAACCGACTTGCCGAGCTGATCGGCCATGACGATCAGCACCAGCGACGGCGGTATGATCTGCGCCAGGGTCCCCGAAGCAGCGATAACTCCTGATGCGACGCGACGGTCATAGCCATAGCGCAGCATGATCGGCAGCGAAATCAACCCCATCGAAATCACTGACGCGGCGACAACACCCGTCGTCGCGGCCAGCAAAGCGCCGACGAATACGACGGCATATGCCAGTCCACCCCTGACCGTCCCGAACAACTGCCCGATCGTATCCAGCAGATCCTCGGCCATCCCCGAGCGTTCAAGCACCAGCCCCATCAGCGTGAAGAAAGGTATGGCCAGCAGCGTATCGTTACTCATCACGCCGTAGACGCGTTCGGGCAGTGAATACAGCAGTGGCCAGGACAGCGAGATGGCGCCCTTTGACAGCGGCGCCAGCTCAACGCCGACGATGAAGAAGAGCAGCCCGCAAGCCCCCAGCGAAAATGCCACAGGATATCCGAGCAGAAGAAAAATCACCAAGCCCAGGAACATGATTGGGGCGATGTTCTGCGCAATCCAGGCTGCCATCCCTAATACTCCAGCATGCGTCTCGGTGTGCGGCCGTGCACAGAGCACAGAGCACAGTGATACGATTCAAGATTTAATCAACGCGGCTTGCGCGGCTAATTTCGCTTCGGCCTCGGCCGCCAGCGCTTCCGCAGCCGCTCGGCTTCTGCCTCGGCAGCCTCGTGATGCCCGCCGCCCGAAACATCTGCAAGCTTACCTTGCATAATCGCGATCCGCTTGATCAGTTCAGAGATGCCCTGGAACAGCAAGAATGTGAACGCCAACGGCACCAGCAGCTTCGAGGGATATTGCGGCAATCCGCCCGCATTGGTCGATTGCTCGTTCTGCAGCATCGATCGCCAGAAGAACGGCCAACTCGTGATCATCATCACCAGACAGATCGGGATCAGGAAGAAGGCGTGACCAACGACGTCGATCCAGTGCCGGACTCGTTTCGGCAAGACACTTGAGACGATATCAATGCGAATATGTTCATTCGACATCAGTGTCCACGAACAGCACAGCAAGAAAACCGCACCGAACAAAACCCACTGCATTTCAAGCCAGGAGTTCGATGACATATCGAAGACTTTGCGGATGATGGCGTTGACGGCACTGATGATCACCGCCAGCAGAATGGCCCAGGCGACCACCTTGCCGATCCGGCCATTGATCGCGTCGATGATGCGGCTAAAGCCTAGCAGCGAGTCCATTTCTCCCCCTATCGCCAGGCCATGACGGCCCTCGCGTAAGAACGACCTGTGGCACCTATAGCCGTCCGGCCATGGCGGAGCCAGTGCCCAAATTGAATATAGGCTAAGAGTGACTTCGTGAGGTAACTCTGCCACTGTAGTCCACCAATTCAGACCATACTGAAGCCCGGGCACAGTTGTAGACTGTGGCAAGCGTCGTGTCTGAGCTTGATCGAAATCGGAGAAGGTAAATGTCACTCACGAAAGAGAAGGTCCTGGCCGCTTTGAAGCGCGTCAAGGGCCCGGACTTGGACAGCAACATCGTCGATCTCGGACTCATCTCGGAAGTTCTGATCAAAGACAATCGTGCCTATTTTTCGATCACCATCCCGGCCAGCCGCGCCGAAGAACTGGAACCACTCCGGCAAGCCGCCGAAAAAGTCGTCAAGGACCTTGAGGGCGTGGCTGGCGCCACGGCCGTCCTGACCGCCGAAAAGGCTGGCGGAGCGGCGGCGGGCGCACCACGTGGCGGCAGCACACCTGAGTCCGCACGCGTTCAGGCCGCTCGCGCCAAGGGCGGCGCCGGTGATGGCGGTCACAAGCATGATCATGCTCATGATCACGGTCACGCCCACGGCAATGGCCACAGCCATGCCGCACCGGCTCCGACTCCAGGCGGCGCCCGCGGCCTCGCTGGCGTTCCCGGCATCAAGCATCTGATTGCCGTCGCATCTGGCAAAGGTGGCGTCGGCAAATCGACGACCGCCGTCAATCTCGCGCTCGGCTTCCAGGCGATCGGCCTCAAGGCTGGCATTCTCGACGCCGACATCTACGGGCCATCTCAGCCGCGACTGCTTGGATTGACCGGACGCCCGCAAGCCGATCACGGCAATAAGCTGAAACCGATGGAAGGCTATGGCCTCAAAGTCATGTCGATGGGTTTCCTCGTCGACGAAGGCACGCCAATCATCTGGCGCGGGCCCATGGTCGTCTCCGCGCTGACCCAGATGTTGCGTGATGTCGCCTGGGGCGATCTCGACGTCCTTGTCATCGACATGCCGCCCGGCACAGGCGACGTCCAGCTCACCATGGCGCAGCAAGTGCCGCTCTCCGGCGCGATCATCGTCTCGACCCCACAAGACCTCGCCCTCATCGACGCCCGCAAGGGCCTCAACATGTTCCGCAAGGTCGACGTCCCCGTCCTCGGCATCATCGAGAACATGAGCTACTTCATCTGCACCAAATGCGGCGAGCGGCACGAAATCTTCGGCCACGGCGGCGCCAAGAACGAAGCTGAAAAGCTTGGGATTGCTTTTCTCGGCGGCGTACCGCTGCACATGGAAATCCGCGCCCGCTCCGATTCGGGCCAACCGATCACCGCGACGAACCCCGATAGCGTTCACGCCCAGATCTATCGCGAACTCGCGGCGAAATCCTGGGTTGAACTGCAAGCCGCCGGCGGCACGCGCATCAAGCCGCCCCGCCTCGAAATTGCCGGCGGAGGCGCAGAACTGATGGTCACCTTCGACAACGACCCACCTTACAATCTACCCGCCGAAATGCTCCGTGTCATGAGCCCGTCGGCCGAAGTCCAAGGCCACTCGCCCGAGCAGCGCGTCACCCTCGGCAAGAAGAAGAACGTCAAGATCAGGGAACTGAAGCCGATCGGCAATTACGCCGCCCGCATCGTCTTCGACGACGGTCACGACACCGGGCTCTATGCCTGGACCTACCTGCAATTGCTGCACAAGGAGCGCGACCGCCGTTGGGCCGACTACCTCAAGGAACTCGAACAGAAAGGCCTCAGTCGATGAGTGAGCATCGCGTCACATCGGTCGAGGCATTGCTCGCCCTCTATGGCGAAACCAATCCGATCTCGCTGGCCAAGGAGACACCAGCACTGACTCCGGCCTATCGGGCGATGGTCCAGGCGGCGCGTTTTTTCGCCATCGCGACATCCGGCCCAGATGGCCTCGATTGCTCCCCGCGCGGTGACGCCGCTGGCCATCTCCTGGCGATCGAAAACGACACAACGCTGCTGATCCCCGACCGCCGCGGCAACAATCGCCTTGATACCCTGCGGAACATCGTCGCTGATCCGCGCATCGCACTGCTGTTTCTGATCCCAGGCGTCCAAGAAACGCTGCGCATCAACGGAACAGCCGAAATTTCAACGGATCCCGCGCTGATCCAACGCTTCATGATGGAGGGCAAACCGCCGCGAACGGTGATCCGCGTCAGCATCGCTGCCGTCTATTTCCAATGCGCGCGCGCCATCACACGCTCAGCGCTCTGGGACAATACGAGCCGCATTGATCGCAACACCTTGCCGACCGCCGGCCAAATGACCCGATCAGCCAAGTCGGACTTCGATTCCGACAGCTATGACGCAGCGTTGCCCGAACGCCAGAAAGCATCACTGTATTGAGAGCCGTCGCGATCTCGGACGCCCTCGGCCGCTGATGTCCCGTCAGCCCGCCTTCAAGGCCTTCGCCATGTGCCATGCCGCAACCTCGACCGGTCCTGACGCCGTATCGACCTGCAGCGGCCGTTCGCTGACAACGGCCCAGCCGTTGCGCTCATAGAAGCGCCGCGCCTCATGATTGCCGGCAATCACAACGAGGCGCGCCTCGGCAGCGCCAGACTGCGCGACCAGCGCCTCGGTGCGCGCCAGCAGCTCGCGCCCGATGCCGGTAGCTCGAGCGGCGGGTAACAGAAACAATTGCCCGATATAGCCGTTGTCCCAGCCGCTGAATCCGATCATTTGTCCATCCCGCTCGACAACCAACGGGGGCTCACTAAAGATCGCAACTCTTGAACGAAAGAAATCATGATCGCGCGATTGCCGAACCGCTTCGGGTTGAAACGGCGCCTGCGTCTCATGCCACACATTATAGTGCAGCCGGGCGATGGGGCCGATGTCATCGGCCGTCCCGCGCCGAAAAATGACCGTCATAACTATGCCTCTGACAGGTCTTCGAACCACACGTGCTAGGCAACGTGTAAAAGCGTTCAGGCTACACGGTGATACCCAGAAATTCAATTCAGATACGCATCCTTCGGCCGGCCGGATCAAAAGCCGCCCCATTCAACCGTATCGCGGCACGCATCTCACCCAGAATCTCAACTTCAAATTCTTGCATTGCCGCGCATTCTTTCGGCACGTACCCGAGCGCTACCGACACGCCAAGTATATGCGAGTACCCGCCAGAAGTCACCCATCCAACCGCCTTTCCGTCACGCAAAATGGGCTCGTCGCCGATGCAATCGGCATCCCCGGCATCGATCTTGAATCCGACCAGTCGCACCTTGCCACCGCTTGCGTTCTCCGCGACGACAGCATCCCGGCCGATGAAACTCCCCTTCCTCAAGTCGACAAATCGCATCAGTCCCGCTTCGATCGGCGCATAAATCGGACGGTACTCACGCGCCCACGATCCGAATCCTTTTTCGAGCCGCAACGCGTTGAGGGCACGCCCACCAAATCGCCGGATACCAAACACCTCACCCGCATCCATCAGCACATCATTTAGCGCGCACAGATACTCGGGCCGCACCCAGATCTCATAGCCAAGATCGCCGGTGAACGAAATCCGCCCGACCAGCGCCGGGATCATGCCGACATCCATCGCCGCAAACGACAGGAACGGAAATGCAGCCGTCGACAGATCGTGCCGCACCAGCGTTTGCAGCAAGTCCCGCGATTTGGGCCCGGCAATCGACAGACCAACAAATTCAAGCGCTGCGGCTCGGATCGTCACGCCGGATAGCGGCAAATGCTGTTCGAACCACCGCTCATAGTGGCGTTCAGCCGCCATCGTACCGATCAGCAGAAACCGCTCAAGCCCCAACCGGACAATCGTAAAATCACCGATCAGCCGGCCTTGCCCGTTCAACATCGGCGACAGCGTGATGCGGCCAGCACGCGGCAGCCGCCCCGCCATCACATGATCCAGAAACGCTTCCGCCTTCGGCCCCGAAATCTCAAATTTCCCGTAGTTGGAAATCTCGAGCATGCCGACGCTCTCACGTACAGCTTGGACTTCCGCCGCCACATGCGCGTGCGCGTTCGAGCGCTTGAAGGTGATGTCCTCCCTCGCCTCGACACCCTGGGGTGCAAACCACAGCGCATGCTCAAGTCCACAATACTCGCCAAACACCGCCCCGTCGGCTTTCAATCGATCATAAAGCGCCGTCGTTTTTAGCGGCCGCGCCGCCGCCAATTCCTCGTTGGGAAAGCGGATCTGGAAACGCCGCGAATAGTTCTCCCGCACCCGGGCGTTGGTGTAGGCAAGCGTCGCCCAGTCACCAAAGCGCGCGACATCCATCCCCCAGATATCCCCGCCCGGATCGCCATGCACCATCCAGTTCGCGAGCGACAATCCAACGCCGCCACCCTGGCTGAACCCAGCCATCACGCCGCACGCCACCCAGTAATTCTTCAAGCCGCTGACCGGACCGATCACCGGATTGCCGTCCGGCGCAAACGTGAAGGGACCATTGATGATTTTTTTGATACCGGCCTTCTCGATTGCCGGGAAATGCCGGAAGCCAACTTCCAGCGACGGCGCGATCCGCTCCAGATCGTTGGGCAGCAAATTCTGCCCGAAATCCCACGGCGTTGTCGTCTCGCTCCACGGCTTGCCGGCCCGCTCGTAAGTGCCCATCAGCATGCCGCCGCGCTCCTGGCGCAGGTAGATCTCGCCTTCAAAGTCGATGATGTGCAGCTGCTCTTTCGGCTGGTTCTTCAGTTCCGCCATGTCTTCGGTGATGAGGTACTGATGCTCCATCGCGAGAATGGGCAACTCTAAACCCGCCATCCGCCCGACGTCACGCGCCCATAATCCGCCGGCATTGACGACGTGTTCGGTGCGGATCGTCCCCTGTTCGGTGACGACATCCCAACTGCCGTCGGTTCGCGCGTTGGTCTCGAGCACACGGTTGTGCCGCACAATCGTCGCACCTTGAATTTGCGCGGCTTTGGCATAGGCATGCGTCACACCGGAGGGATCGACATGCCCCTCGATCGGATCATACAGCGCACCAATGAAATGCCGCTCGTCCATCAGCGGCAGCAGTTTCTTCGCCTCTGCCATCGATAGAAAATCGAGGTCCATGCCGAGATAGCGGCCACGCGCCTTGACCATCTTCAACCAGTCGAGCCGCGCCGGCGTACCCGCCAGCATCAACCCGCCGGTGATATGCACCCCGCACGAAACACCGGAGATCCGCTCAATCTCGTCATACAGTTTGATGGTGTACTGCTGCAGCTTGGCGACGTTCGGATCGCCGTTGACGGTGTGCATGCCACCGGCCGCGTGCCACGTTGACCCCGACGTCAGCTCGGCGCGCTCAACGAGCATCACATCGCGCCAGCCAAGCTTCGTTAAATGGTACAAAACGCTGGCACCAACCACGCCGCCACCAATGACCACCACCTGCGCTGTTGCTTTCATCGGCTGGCCGTCCCTATCCGCTACGCCGAAACGCTATCGGAGGCGGCAAACACGCGCCAGTGACCATTCGAGGTTTTGGCGCATGTCGCGCGACTGGGAACACAGCAGGAACATGTGGCTCGACATTCCGCTCGCACAGAACCAGAATTCGTGTATAAAGCCGCCAGCGACAAGCTCGATATGAAGGCTTGCCCGCACATCTGTGACCCAGCTGGACGACATCCCGGCTGTGGCCGCCAGCGAGACTGACGCCTGCAAATGGCAACCTTTCTCGCGCCTCAGAAACACGAAAACAGAAAGGACTGACCGATGTCGGTAACAACCGAGCGCAAAGCGCAATTGGTGAAGGAATATTCGTCGAAGGCCAACGACACGGGTTCGCCCGAAGTCCAGATCGCGCTCCTCACCGAGCGGATCAACAGCCTGACGGACCATTTCAAGCTGCACAAGAAGGACAACCATTCCCGGCGCGGCCTGCTGAAGATGGTCAGCCAGCGCCGCAGCCTCCTCGACCATGTCAAGTCGAAGGACGAGGGTCGCTACAAGAAGATCATCGAACGCCTGGAACTGCGCCGCTAGAGTGCTTCCGGGAAAAGTGTGAGCGGTTTTCCCGAAAAGAAGCACGACAAAACAAAGGGCTAGGGTCGTTCTCTGATTCAATCAAAACCGGAACGACCCTAAGCGCACATACCAAGTTCAGCCGCGATTCCGCGGCTCGCATCTTTGCCAACCAACGACTTAAGACTTGGGTGACAGAGCTGTGAGCCGCTCTCCCTCGCAGGAGAAGCGGAGAAAACCGCGCGCGCCAACCCGATCGCTGGGCGCGGCGCGCGATAGCGCCGATCTATAGCTATACCCCTATAGACAAGCGCCAAAGCTAAAGATTTGCACGATAACGACGTCCGCACGAAAAGATGCACGAGAGAGAAACGAGAACCGAAGATGTTTGATATCCATAGTGTCGAAATTGATTGGGCAGGCCGCAAGCTGCGCCTCGAAACCGGCAGGATCGCTCGCCAAGCCGACGCTGCCGTCTACGCCAGCTACGGTGAGACCAGCGTGCTTGCGACTGTCGTTGGCGCCCGCTCCGTCAAGCCCGGCATCGATTTCTTCCCCCTGACCGTCAACTACCAGGAAAAGACCTACGCAGCCGGCAAGATCCCCGGCGGCTACTTCAAGCGCGAAGGTCGCCCGACCGAAAAGGAAACGCTGACCTCGCGGCTGATCGACCGTCCCATCCGTCCGCTGTTTATCGAAGGTTTCAAGAACGAAACCCAGGTTGTCATCACCGTCCTGTCCCATGATCTTGAGAACGATCCCGACATTCTCGGCATGGTCGCGGCGTCGGCCGCCCTGACACTTTCGGGCCTGCCATTCCTCGGACCGATCGGCGCCTCGCGTGTCGGCATGATCGACGGCAAGTTCGTCCTCAATCCACTCGTCGACGAAATGCCCAAGAGCGATCTCGATCTCGTCATCGCCGGCACCGTCGACGCCGTCATGATGGTCGAATCGGAAGCCAAAGAATTGACCGAAGCCCAGATGCTTGAAGCCGTCATGCTCGGTCATCGCGGCTTCCAGCCGGTAATCGACGCCATCATCAAGCTCGCCGAAAAGGCCGCCAAGGAGCCGTGGAACATCCAGGCACCCGACTATTCGGCCGAAAAATCGCAGATGAAGGGTCTGATCGAACACGATCTGCGCGAAGCGTTCGCCGTCAAGGAAAAGCAGGCGCGCTACGCCAAGGTCGACGCCGCCAAATCAAAAGCCATGGCCGCGATGAAGCCAGCCGACGCCGCGCCCGACGTCGGCGCCAAGCTCGGCTCCGTCTTCAAGGCCTTGGAACAAGACGTCGTTCGCGGCGACATCATCCGCACCAAGCGCCGCATCGATGGTCGCGACCTGCAGACGGTCCGCCCGATCGTCTCTGAAGTCCACGTTCTGCCGCGCACCCATGGCTCGGCACTTTTCACCCGTGGTGAAACCCAGGCCCTCGTCGTCGCGACACTCGGTACTGGTGACGACGAGCAGTACATCGACAGCCTCGAAGGCACCAAGAAGGAACGCTTCCTGCTGCACTACAACTTCCCTCCCTACTCTGTGGGCGAAACCGGCCGCATGGGCTCGCCCGGCCGGCGTGAAATCGGCCACGGCAAGCTCGCCTATCGCGCCGTCCGTCCGCTGTTGCCCTCCAACGATGAATTCCCCTACGTCCTGCGCGTCGTCTCGGAAATCACCGAAAGCAACGGCTCCTCATCGATGGCAACCGTCTGCGGCACCTCGCTCGCACTGATGGACGCTGGCGTCCCCCTGAAGCGTCCGGTCGCCGGCATCGCCATGGGCCTGATCAAGGAAGGTAACGACTTCGCGGTGCTCTCCGACATCCTCGGCGATGAAGATCATCTCGGCGACATGGACTTCAAGGTGGCTGGCACCGAGAAGGGCATCACCGCGCTGCAGATGGACATCAAGATCACCGGCATCACCGAAGAGATCATGCGTGTCGCGTTGGCGCAGGCCCATCACGGCCGCCTGCACATCTTGAAGGAAATGTCGAAAGCCATGACCGGCGCCCGCGCCGAACTTGGCGAACACGCGCCACGCATCGAGACCATCAAGATCCCGGTCGACAAGATCCGCGAAGTGATCGGTTCCGGCGGTTCGGTCATCCGCGCGATGGTCGAAGAAACCGGCGCCAAGATCGACATCGAAGACGACGGCACCATCAAGGTCGCCGCCGCCAAGAAGGAATCGATCGATGCCGCCATGGCCCGCATCAAGGCGATCACGCAGGAGCCCGAGCTCGGCATGATCTACAAGGGCAAGGTCGTGAAGCTGATGGATTTCGGCGCCTTCGTGAACTTCTTCGGCCCCAAGGACGGCCTCGTGCACGTCTCGCAATTGAGCAGCACCATGCGCCCGAACCATCCGAACGAAGTCGTCAAGGAAGGTCAGGAAGTCTACGTCAAGCTGCTCGGCTTCGATGATCGCGGCAAGACCAAGCTTTCGATGAAGATCGTCGACCAGACGACCGGCATTGAGATCCCGCGCGCCGAAGGCGAACCCGATCCCATGGAAGGCGCTGCCAGCCGTCCGCCGCGCCGTGACGACCGACCGCGCCGCCGCAACTGATCACGGCGTCACTGGCAACAGGCAAGACATCCAACGGACCGCTTCGGCGGTCTGTTTTTTTATCCCCCCGCCCTGCCGCCTGCCACCGCCCGGTGCAGCAGTAGCACCGGAATCAACCCAACCAGCACGATCGCCAGCGCGCCGAGTGCACCCTGCTCGAACTGCTCGAGCGCCGCGAACGTGTACACCTTCGTCGCTAGCGTCTCGAAATTCATCGGCCGCAGCAGCAGCGTCGCCGGCAACTCCTTCATGCCATCGACGAACACCAGCAACGCGGCAGCCGCAAGCGCCGGCGCCAGCATTGGAAGATGCACGCGAAGCAGTGCAGAAGTGGCCGTTTCACCCAGTGTCCGCGCGGCAGAATCGAGGTTGGGCGAGAGCCGCGCATATCCAGCCTCGATATTGCCGACAGCAATAGCAAGAAATCGACAGACATAGGCCAGCACCAGGATAGCGACGCTGCCCGACAGCAGCAACCCGCTCGAAATCCCAATCGTCCGCCGCAGCACACCATCAACCGCCGCATCGAGTCCGGCCAGCGGAATGATGAGACCCAGCGCCAGAATGACGCCAGGGATTGCATAGCCGACGCCAACCAACCGCAATGCCGATACCGTGAACCAGCTCTTTTGCGTTCGCCCCGCGTAGACGAGCGCGATCCCCAGCACGACCGAGATGACCGCCGCCATCGCCGCCAGCACGACACTGTTCAACGCCGCCCGCCAGAACCCGCCAGCCATCGCTTCTCCGGCATAGCGCGCGGCATGCGAGATCAATACGAAAAAAGGTACGCCGAACCCAGCCAAGACTGGCAACAGACAGACCATTGTCGCCACCCAACCCCGCCATCCCAAGAGGTCGCTGAAGGGGATAGCCCGGTAGCGTCCGGTGGTATGATGGACAAGCCCGCCGCCACGCTGCGCCCGCTCAGCCACAAACAGCCCGATTGCCAACACCAGCACCACGATCGCGATCTGGGCAGCGCCGCCAAGGCTGCCCCGTTGCAGCCACGTGGAGTAAACCGCGACAGTGAGCGTCTCAACACCAAGATATTGCACCGCGCCGAAGTCATTCAGGCACTCCATCAGCACCAGCGCGACGCCAGCGGCGAGCGCTGGCCGGGCCAACGGCAAAGCCACCGCAAACAACGTACCCAACGGCGTTCGCCCAAGCGTGCGTGCCACTTCCAACACGCAAACCGATTGCTGCACGAAACTCGCTCGCGCCGCGAGGTAAACGTAGGGGTAGAGCACGCACGCCATCACCCCGATGGCACCGCCAAGTCCCCGCACCTCCGGGATCCAGCTATCGGCCGGCGATCGCCATCCGAACACCGCTTGCAACGTGCGCTGCAGTGGCCCGGTGAACTCCAGCAATTCAACATAGGTGTAGGCGGTGATGTAGGTTGGCATTGCCAACGGAAGCACCAACAGCCGATCGATCAGCGAACGGCCGGGAAACCGAAACATCGTCACGAGCCACGCCATGCCTGCACCAATGACCAGCGTCATCAGCCCCACGCCACCGAGCAGTGCCGCTGTTTCGCCAAATGCGCGAGGCAGCACTTGCCGGATCAAATGCGGCCAGACCGGATCAATAGGCCGCGCTGCCATCACGAGGATGGCAACGATCGGCAACAGCACGACCGCGGCAATGCTAGCGATCAGCGCCATTAGGCCCCGCGACTGAGCCTTGAACTGACCGCGCACCCATGCGCTCATCCGTGCGGCCCGTCCAAAAGCTGCGCGCGCGCGCGTTGAAAGTGCAGAATTCATGGGTGGATGGCAATCACTGTCGTTCCGCACCTTCGTTGCGTCGGCGATGGTCCGCAACAGACGTTACCCAACCGTCGCCGTCAAGCAGCCCCAACATCTGGGCCAACATCTGGCAATGCAACTCGGTCGCCCGCAAAGATCAGCGCAGCGCGCGTCCCAACCCCGACCGTACTGTCGAACGACAGCCGCGCCCCATTCGCCTGGGCGAGTTCCTGACTGAGTAGCAGACCGAGGCCTAGTCCCGACCGGCTATCAAGTGCGGTCCGATGCAATGGCCGGGCAAGTCCGGACCGGATCCAAGCCAGATCGTCCGCCGCAATCCCATCACCCGTATCCGTCACGACAATGTCAATGCTTCCATCGCGCCACCGACGGGCCTCGATCGTGATCAGACCGCCGGGCGCCGTAAATTTCACCGCATTGCCGAGCAGGTTGAGCAGGATCTGCGTGACGGCACCGTGATGAGCGCGGATCAATGGCAAGCCCAGCTCGATGCGCTGATCCAATCCGATACCACCTCGCTCAGCACTGCCTCGCACCAACGTCAGCGCCAATGGGATCACGACACCAAGATCGACACGATCATGCGCCCGTGAAACGTCTGGCAACGACGTCGCTGACCCAGCCGACATGCGATCAATGATGGTCAAGGCATGCCGCAGCCCGTCGTAGATGTCCGCCGCGTATTGCCGGTAACGCGCATTGCCGAGCGGCCCGAAATGCTCGTCCCTGAGGATTTCAGCGAAAGTCATGGCCGCGCCAAGCGGGGTTCGCAGTTCGTGCGACAGCTGCTCAACGGTGTTTGAGACGTCATCGACCACCAAACGCCTGTGCACGCCCCGATCCGACACCACTTTTGGTCCAACTGTCATAGGCTTGCCGTCCGGTCAGAGTTGCAACCTTAGCCATAAGAAGTACCGCGCCATCCGTCCATGGACCACAAACCCGGCCATTTTGAACGAATTTCCCTTTCGCATTGGGTATCGCCATCGCTATAGTTGTCACAATTCCACAAAACCAGGAGCTGAAGACCATGGCAGAACAGCCGAAATTGGAAATCCCCGAAGCAATGCGGGAAATGGCCGAGCGCAACGTCGAGCAATCTCGCCAAGCCTACACGCAGTTCCTGGACATGGCGCGGCAAGCCCAATCGATGATGACCAAGTCAACCGAAGCGGTCACCGAGAGCGCACGCGACGTGCAGTCCAAGGCGTTGCGTTACGCTGAGGAAAACATGACCGCAAATTTTGCCTTTGTCAGTGACTTGGCGCGCGCAAAAGATCTCAATGAAGTCATGCAAGTCCAGCAACGGCACGCGCAAAAGCAGATGTTGAACTATACCCATCAGGCGCAGGATCTCGCACGTCTCATGGCAGAGGCCGCCCAGAAAGCCGGCAAGCCCTGACAACCGTTCGTGCGACGAACGTCGTGCCGTCAGTCACCGTCGTTAGCACCATTTGTGGTGGAAAACTCAAACCATCGCCACAGTAGCGCCACAGCCATGGGTTGTATTGCTGCGCCTGAGCGTTACAACGCCAGTCGACCCTGAAAAGCTCTCGAAAGCTAACGTCCATGAAGTCCATCAACTGGCCCGTCACCACGATCGTAGCGATCATGCTCGGCATCGCTGCCACAGCCGCATTGGCCCAGCATGCCGGTCACGCGCCACAGGTCAACAGCAAGACCGCCAACAAAGCGCCATCGACCAAAGAGTTCGCGGCCGCCAATGACAAGATGCACAAGGACATGGCGATCGCCTTCTCTGGCAACGCCGACGTCGACTTCGTGCGCGGCATGATCCCACATCACCAGGGCGCCATCGACATGGCCAAGGTCGTGTTGGCACACGGCAAGGACAAGGAGATCGCCAAGCTCGCCGCTGATGTGATCAAGGCGCAGGAAACCGAGATCGCCCAGATGCGCGATTGGCTGAAGAAGAACGCGAAATAGCGGGCTCGACCAGAACACTCAATTTTTCCAGCACACGCAAATCAATCGGATAGGGCTAAACTTTTTGTGGCCTCGCCGCCGCCGCCAAATAGTTGACATCGGTGTCTGCACTCAACGACCAGAGATCCGTGAGCGGGCTGTAGACCATCCCTTCGAACACCGGCGTGCCAAGTCCGGCTTCGCGAACGTAACGGGCAAGCTCATCCGGCGTCACAAACCGCTCCCATTGATGCGTCCCGACCGGCACCCAGCGCAGCACATACTCGGCACCGATAATCGCCAGCGCATAGGCCTTCAACGTGCGGTTCAAAGTCGACAGGATCAACAACCCTCCCGGCCGGACCAGCTGGCCCACAACCCCAAGGAACGCGCCAACATCCGGCACGTGCTCGACAACCTCCAGGCACACCACGACATCGAACGTCATCGCCTCAGCCACGAGTTCTTCGGCCCGAACAGCGCGATAGTCGATTGTGAGACCCTGGCCGACCGCATGGACCCTCGCGGCAGCGATGTTTTCCGGCGCCGGATCAATAGCCGTCACCCGCCCCCCAAGCCGCGCCAAGGGTTCGGAGACCAGCCCCCCGCCGCAACCAATGTCGAGAAACGACCACCCAGCGAGGCAGCGCAGTCCCTCGTCTGACCGCCCAAAATGCTTCATGACACGGTCACGAATGAAACGCAGCCGCGCCGGACTGATCTTATGCAGCGGCCGGAATTGGCCATCCGGGTCCCACCAAGCGTCGGCCTGCCGGCCGAATCGTGCGACTTCCTCAGGGTCAAGCGTCGGTGCGCTGGCTATTCTTAAAGGTTCAATCATCCGTGAATAGGAATCCGCCGGAATACGCTTGTCAAGCAAGCGTGACCAAGTGTTGCGGTCCCGGCATCGAGTGGCTATGAGTACCGCCAGAACAGCAACGCGAAACAATGTCTGAAATTGACCTTGGCGGCATGCCTGATGAACCGGACATGTTATCCTTGAAAACGGGTGCCTGAGCAAACGACATGGCTCTGATTGTAATGAAGTTCGGCGGCACATCGCTCGCCAATGTCGAACGCATCCGCAACGTCGCGCGCCACGTCAAGCGTGAGGTCGACGCTGGCAACAAAGTCGCGGTTGTCGTCTCGGCGATGTCTGGCAAAACCAACGAGCTGGTCGGCTGGGTCCGCGAGGCGTCGCTCCTGCATGATGCCCGCGAATACGATGCCATCGTCGCCTCGGGCGAGCAGGTCACGGCAGGCCTTCTCGCGGTGTGCTTACAAGCGATCGGCATCCCCGCCCGCTCCTGGCAAGGCTGGCAGATCCCGATCATCACCGATAGTGCGCACGGCGTCGCCCGCATGAAGGACATCAAGGCGGACAAGCTCAAGGAACGCATCAACCAGGGCGAAGTGGCGGTTATCACCGGCTTCCAGGGGATCGAGCCGGAGACCAACCGCATCTCGACCCTCGGCCGTGGCGGCTCCGATACCAGCGCCGTAGCCATCGCCGTCGCCCTCAAGGCCGACATCTGTGATATCTACACCGACGTCGACGGCGTCTACACCACTGACCCGCGCGTCGTCCCCAAAGCGCGCCGCTTGCCCAAGATCTCCTATGAGGAGATGCTGGAAATGGCGTCGCTCGGCTCGAAGGTGTTGCAAACACGCTCTGTCGAATTGGCCATGGTCTACAAGATGCGAACCCGTGTCTTGTCGAGTTTTGCGGCCCCGGAATCCATGAAACCAACCGGGCCCGACACCTGGAATGAACTCGGTACTATCGTCTGCAGTGAGGAAGAAATCGTGGAACAGCAAGTCGTCAGCGGCATCGCCTTCCAGAAAGATGAGGCAAAGGTCACTTTGCTCAAGATCGAAGACAAGCCCGGCATCGCCGCGCGCATCTTCGGCCCGCTCGCCGAAGCAAATGTCAACGTCGACATGATCGTACAAAACTTGTCATCCGACGGGCGTCACACCGACATGACATTCACAGTCCAAGAGAGCGAACTCCCCCGGACACTCGAAGTACTCAAAGCCGCGCGCAAGGATATCGGTTATTTCGATGTCGCGAGTTCCGCCGACGTCGTCAAGGTTTCTGTGATCGGCATCGGCATGCGTAGTCACGCTGGTGTCGCAAGCCAGATGTTCAAGGCCTTGGCCTCGAAAGGCATAAATATTCTGGCCATCACCACGTCCGAGATCAAGATCAGCGTCTTGATTGATGCAGCCTACTCTGAACTCGCCGTTCGAACACTGCATGGCCTCTACGGCCTCGACAAGGATTGATCGATTAGCGCGTAAGCTGCCTGTGCAATAACCGCGTGGCGTGACCGCAGACGGACTGCAGGCTTGGCCTCATAGAACTCAATCTCACAATGCCTAAGTCACGCGGCGATGTCAGCCTGAAGCAAGCCATACGTCGTAGCGTGCTGATACGAAACAAAGTTGATACGAAACACTTTAGCAAACCCATAATTGGAGTCATCGAAACACCCATGCAGGGCAAGCGGGGCGACGAGACACGCAAGGCTGCGACGGAGCCCGCGCTGCGCATCATCATGCGCCGTTTGCGCGAGATCATGTCCGAGCCCGCCGACGGTCAAGTCCGGCTGAACAATATTGTTCGCCAAATCGCTGGCATCATGGTTGCCGAAGTTTGCTCCATCTACGTCAAGCGCCAAGACGGTTCACTAGAGCTATTCGCGACCGAAGGCCTCACGCCGTCAGCCATCCACAACACGTTCATGCGCCGCGGCGAAGGTCTCGTTGGCCGTTGCGCAGAACTCGGCCAGCCCATCAATGAACCGGACGCGCAGACGCATCCAGCATTCTCCTACCGCCCGGAGACGGGCGAGGAAATCTATCATTCGTTCCTGGCGGTTCCCATTCAGCGAGGCGGCGGTGACGTGCTCGGCGTCCTAACCGTGCAGAATAAAACGGCGAAAGAATACAGCGAGGAAGACGTCGAGGTCCTCGAAACGACGGCGATGGTGCTAGCCGAGCATCTGGTGTCCGGCGATGTCGCCGGCGTCAATTCTGCCGCTGAGTTCAGCCGTGCCGTCGCCCACGTCGTGCGCGGTCAGGCAATTGCCGAAGGCATCGCCCTAGGTCATGTTGTCCTGCATGAATCCCGCGTCGTCGTCACCACGCTAAAAAGCGAAGATCCAGAAGCTGAAACCAAGCGCCTTGAAACGGCGCTCGAGGAATTGAAAGCGACACTCGACGAAATGCTCGAGCAGGGCGATCTGGCGGTATCTGGCGAGCACCGCGAGGTTTTTGAAGCCTATCGCATGTTCGTCAATGATCGCGGCTGGCTCCGGCGTATGAAGGAAGCCATTGCCCGTGGCCTGACGGCCGAAGCAGCCGTCGAACGCGTCCAGAACGACACCCGCTCGCGGATGTTGCAGCAAGCCGATCCTTACTGGCGGGAGCGCTTGAAGGACCTCGATGAACTCTCCGACCGATTGCTCCGCGTCCTGTCCGGTCGCACCCGCACGTTGAGTGCGACCGGCAATCTGCCCGTTGACGCCGTCATTGTCGCGCGCACCATGGGGGCCGCCGACCTCCTCGATTACGATCGCAAGCGCATCAAAGGCCTCGTCATTGAGGACAGCAGCGGCCAGAGCCACGTTGCCATTGTCGCTAAGGCGCTCGGCATTGCAGCTGTCGGCCAGGCACGCGGTATCGTCGAGCGCGTCGATAGCGGCGACCCGGTTATTGTCGACGCCGAAACTGGCGAGGTTCACGTCAGGCCCAGCGGTGATGTCATCGCGGTCTATGCCGATAAAGCGCGGTTCCGCGCCCGAAAGCAGCGTAAGTATCGCACTTTGAAAGACAAGCCCGCGATCACCAGGGACGGCCAACGCATTGCCTTGAATATGAACGCCGGACTGCTTGTCGACATGCCGCATCTGATCGAGTCGGGCGCAGAAGGCATCGGCCTGTTCCGGACGGAACTGCAATTCATGATCTCGCAAACACTGCCACGGCTCGAACGCCAGACACAGACTTACCGCGCTATCATGGACGAAGCTGCGGGCAAACCGATTGTCTTTCGTACTTTGGATATTGGTGGCGACAAATCGTTGCCCTACCTGCGCCAAGCCAAAGAAGAAAACCCGGCCATGGGCTGGCGAGCGATCCGCTTGGGTCTCGATCGTCCCGGACTTTTACGCACCCAGGTTCGCGCCCTGCTGCGAGCAGCAGTCGGTCAAGAACTCCGCGTGATGTTGCCAATGGTCACAACAACAGGCGAATTTGATGCAGCGAAGATATTGATCGATCGTGAAGTCCTGCTCCTCCGTCAGCGCGGCGCCGAAGGTCCGCGCCGCCTTCTCGTTGGCGTCATGGTCGAAGTGCCGGCTCTGTTGTATGAGTTGGAAGTGCTGATGCCCAAAGTCGATTTCGTGTCAGTCGGATCCAATGACCTGCTGCAGTATCTTTTCGCCGCCGATCGCAATAATGAGCGGACAGCCAAGCGCTACGACTCGCTCTCAATTCCCGCACTAAAAGCGCTCGCCAGCATCGTCAGTGCCGGCAAGCGACATGGCAAGTCCGTCACTTTGTGCGGCGAAATGGCCAGCCGCCCGCTGGAAGCGATGGCCCTGATCGGCCTCGGCTTCCGTTCGATCTCAATGGCAGCCTCTGCCATCGGCCCGGTCAAAGCCATGTTGATGTCGCTCGACGCCGGCGCACTGGAACAGCATCTCACTAAACTGATCAATGCGGGCCACATTGATATCCGTGGCGCGCTGAAGGCATTCGCCGCTGCCAACGTTGTCGATATTTAAGGCCTGCAAGGGTTAGGCATTGCTCGGTCAGGCTGCCTTCGCCCCTCGCCCTGCAACCCGCGCGATATCACGCATGATCGCGTTGAGATCAAAATCCTTTGGCGTATAAACCGCAGCCACGCCGCCAGCCTTCATAGCCGCCGCATCCTCGGGCGGTATGATCCCACCGACGACGACCGGAATATCATCGAGCCCGGCGGCCCGCATGCGCTCGACGATTTCGCGCACCAGCGGCCCATGACTGCCCGAAAGAATTGACAGTCCAACGACATGCACGGCCTCGTCGAGTGCCGCGCGTACGATCTGCGCGGGCGTCAGCCGGATGCCTTCGTAGACAACTTCCATACCGCAATCACGCGCTCTGACTGCGATCTGCTCGGCGCCGTTGCTGTGCCCATCGAGCCCCGGCTTGCCGACCAGTATCTTGATTCGCCGACCCAGAAGTTTTGAAACGGCCGTGACTTCGGCCCGCACGGCCTCGATCCCTTTCGCTGACGCGGCAGCCGACTGGCCAACACCGGTCGGCGCCCGATATTCACCGTACACCGCCCGCAACGTTTGAGCCCATTCGCCAGTCGTCACGCCCGCCTTTGCACAGACGATCGACGGCTCCATGACATTGCCGCCCTCCTTCACCGCGCGTTCCAGCTCACCGAGCGCCAACGCTATTTTTTTACCATCGCGCTGTTGGCGCCATGCCTTGAGTCGCTCGACTTCCAGCGCTTCGAGCGCCGGATCGACCACCTCGATCGCCGCTGCACCGCCAGCCAGTGGCGAAATTTCGCTCTCCGTAAATCGATTGACGCCGACAACGACCTGCTCACCACTTTCGATGCGATTGAGCCGCGCCGCGTTGCTCTCGACCAATCGTCTCTTCATGTATTCGATGCCTTGCACCGCGCCGCCCATCGCATCGAGCTGCGCGAGTTCCGCCTTGGCCTCGGCCTTCAACGCGTCGACTTTTTTCTGAATCTCGATCGAACCATCGAAGATATCACCGTATTCCAGCAGGTCCGTTTCGTAAGCCAATACCTGCTGCATACGGAGCGACCATTGCTGGTCGAACGGTCGCGGCAATCCCAGCGCTTCATTCCATGCCGGCAGTTGAACCGCCCGTGCCCGTGCCCGCTTTGACAACGTCACCGCCAGCATTTCCAAGACGATCCGCGTGACATTGTTTTCCGGCTGCGGCTCCGTCAGGCCGAGCGAGTTGACCTGCACGCCATAGCGAAACAACCGATGCTTCGGATCGCTGACGCCATAGCGGTCACGCAGGATCTCGTCCCATAACTCCGTGAACGCACGCATCTTGCAGATCTCGGTGACGAACCTGAGGCCCGCATTGACGAAGAACGAAATCCGCCCGGCAATGGCACCGAAATCTTTCTCCGCGATGTCGCCCGACGCCTTCACGGTGTCCAGCACCGCAATCGCCGTAGCCAACGCGAAAGCCAGCTCCTGAACCGGCGTCGCGCCAGCTTCCTGCAGGTGATACGAACACACGTTGGTCGGGTTCCAACGCGGCAAGCTCGCCCCGGAGAAGACGATCGTATCCTTGATCAGCCCGAGCGACGGCGCCGGCGGAAAGATATACGTTCCGCGCGACAGATACTCCTTGATGATGTCGTTCTGAATCGTACCGGCAAGTTGATCGCGCGGCTGGCCGGTCTCGTCCGCCACCGCCACGTACAACGCCAGCAGCCAAGCCGCCGTCGCGTTGATCGTCATCGAGGTATTCATCGACGCGAGCGGGATGCCGTCGAGCAGCGCTCGCATATCGCCCAAGTGCGCGACCGGCACGCCGACCTTGCCGACCTCGCCGCGCGCCAACTCATGGTCGGCGTCATACCCCGTCTGTGTCGGCAGATCGAAAGCGATCGAAAGCCCGGTCTGCCCCTTCGCCAGATTCAACCGGTAAAGCGCATTCGATTTGGCAGCCGTTGAATGCCCGGCATAGGTCCGGAACATCCAAGGCTTGTCACGCATTGACGTGCCGCGAGAAATTTCCGCCATCGCTGTCCCCGCTCCAATTCATGCCGCAGATTACTTCTGGCGGCAGAGTAGCGTGGCGATGCTGCGCTGCAAAACGTTTCCTGCGATGATCGTGGCCGATCAAGCCAATGCCGAGTATGGCTCAGCCAGCGTTCGGCCGATCCCAGAACCGCGCCAGCAAAGCAACAGAGCCAATTCCGATCGAGACACCGAGCGACCCAGCCATGATCGCCCACATCAACCATTGTTCCATTTTGTTGCTCGCAAACAGTTCAAACTGCGCAAAAACATAGTAAAACGTCAGCGATAAAAGGAAAACAAACGGAAAAATGAAGACAATCATTGCAGGATTGGCCAATCCCTCACGGATGAACCACATTGCCGCGCAGCAAATCATCAGGATAACAAGAAAAGTCGAACCGTCAACTTCGACGATATTGGTCATATGCTTGATTAATGTTTCCATGACTGCCCCTCTTGAACGAACTTAGGATATCCGTTCCTCGCAAGAACCCTGCCGACGCCATCGAGCTGGCCAAAGCGTCCCAAATCATTCTAGCGCCAAAACAGTTAAGGCTCGTTTACCGGATACCGCCAAGTCGAGCAGAGGCGTTCGCAGCAGTTTGCCGGCCGCACGCGCGCGACAGGCCGAAAGGCTGATGAAAACCGCCAGTTTTGCAGTGCAAATCACTATTCGCTAGTGCAATATAACGGCGATCGAGCCGACGCTGCAAAGGAGCCGGCCGGTCAATGCGACGCTTTCTGCCGGGAACTCGACCATGACCACGCATGTCCAAACACTGCCGCCAGCACCTAAGCAGCCAGTCAAGGACCTCTACGAAATCGGTGAAATCCCGCCTCTTGGGCACGTACCAAAAACGATGTACGCCTGGACCATCCGCGCCGAACGCCATGGTGACCCGGACAAAGCCATGCAGGTCGAAGTGATCCCGACCTGGCAACTCGACAGCCACGACGTCCTCGTTCTCGTGATGGCTGCCGGCGTCAATTACAACGGCGTGTGGGCAGCCCTCGGCACGCCAATTTCGCCGATCAAAGACGTCCACAAAAATCCCTACCATGTCGCCGGCTCCGACGCCGCCGGCATCGTCTGGGCCGTAGGCTCCAAAGTGAAGCGCTGGAAAGTCGGCGACGAAGTCGTCATTCATTGCAACCAGGACGACGGTGACGATGAAGAATGCAACGGCGGCGATCCCATGTTCTCGCCCTCGCAACGCATCTGGGGTTATGAAACGCCCGACGGCTCCTTCGCGCAATTTGCTCGCGTCCAGGATCGCCAACTCCTTGAACGCCCCAAGCATTTGACCTGGGAAGAGAGCGCCTGCTACACGCTCGTCCTCGCCACTGCGTACCGCATGCTGTTCGGTCACCGCCCGCATGTGCTCCGCCCCGGCCACAATGTTCTTGTCTGGGGCGCGTCGGGAGGTCTTGGCTCTATGGCCGTGCAGTTGATCGCAACGTCTGGCGCCAACGCCATCGGCGTCGTCTCCGAAAACGACAAGATCGACTTTGTAAAAAGCTTGGGAGCAAAGGGCGTCATCAATCGCAAGGAATTCAATTGCTGGGGCCAGCTGCCCAAGGTCAACACGGCCGAGTACGCCAACTGGATGAAGGAGACGCGCAAGTTCGGCTCAGCCATCTGGCAGACAACCGGCAAGGGCAACAACGTCGATTTCGTCTTCGAGCATCCCGGTGAATCGACCTTCCCCGTCTCCGTCCTCATCGTGAAGCGCGGCGGTATGGTCGTGATCTGCGCCGGCACCACTGGCTACAATCTGACCATGGACGCGCGCTACCTCTGGATGCACCAGAAACGAGTCCAGGGTAGCCACTTCGCCAATCTTCTACAGGCTGCACAAGCAAACAAGCTCGTCGTTGAGCGCCGCGTCGATCCCTGCATGAGCGAAGTCTATCCTTGGGAGCAGATCCCGAAAGCTCACATGCGCATGCTCAAGAACGAACACAAGCCGGGCAATATGGCCGTCCTCGTCAGCGCCCAAACCACTGGCTTGCGTACCTTCGAGGACGTGCAGGAACAAAGCCAGAAGCGGTTTGGGTGATTGCAAAATTACGTCTTCGGCTGGACGATCACCATCCACGACACGCCGAACTTGTCGGCAACGGCACCGAAGCGCGGCGAGAAGAACGCCGTGCCGAGCGGCATCTGTACAGTGCCATCTTTGGCCAAAGCATTGAACAAGCGATCAGCTTCGGCTTCGGTCGCAACCGATACCGACAACGACATGCACTGGAAATCGAGCGGCCCCGTCTTCATGCCGTCCGACATCATGATCTCCGCTCCGGCAATGCGCAGCGACGCATGCATGATCTTGTCATCAAGCGCTTTCGAAACCTTGTCCGGTCCAGGTTTGTCCGGATTGTCGCTGAAGCGCATCATCATCACGACCTCTGCGCCGAGTGCGATCTTATAGAAGTTGATCGCCTCCTCGCAGCGGCCCCGGAAGAAGAGATAGGGCTGGATGGCCGGCGCGCCGGCGGCAGCCTGCCCGACGAACGGCTTGAAGCCACCGAAGAACATGCGGCGGCCGTCGAACGGCATCGACTTCGGGTCCATCCCGGCCATGCGTGGGTCCTTCATCGCCTTGGCATTGACCTCGTCGCGGTGCGCCCGCGATCGATAGGTGATGATCCCAACGAAGACTGTCTCGTCGGGCTTCAGATCGACGCTCTGCGGGAATGAGGTGACTTTACCGGCTGGGGCGTCATCGGCTTCGACTTCGACACACGACAAAGCGCCGTGATCGCGCCAGACGGCGACGAATTGCTCAGCCTGCTTGCGATAAGCCTCGACATTCTTTGTCGGCACGGGAACAACGAACAGATCAGTGTAGTTGGACATAACCATCTCCTCGGTTTGTTGCATCAAGTATGGATGCTCTCGGCTTTCAATTGGCTGAGGCAGCAACTTCCAGCATCGCGATATCGGTCTTAATCATCTGCAACATCGCCTGCATCACGCGGCGCGCCTTGGCAGTGTCGGGATCGCACAGCAGATCGGAGAAGCAACGCGGCACAATCTGCCTGGACAGACCAAATTTATCCTTGAGCCAGCCGCACCGCACGGGCATGCCACCATCACTAGTCAATACCGCGCGATAGCGATCAACGTCGGCTTGATCCTCGCAATCGACGGACATCGAGAGAGCATTGCTGAACGTCTCGTAAGGCCCGCCATTGAGCGCCAGAAATTGCAATCCCGCCAGTGCAATTTTTTCAACAGCACCGCACCTCCCTTGCCGCCGGAATAATCGACTGCGGATTTCTGCACGGTACCGACCGACGAGTTGGGGAATACGGCCGTCTAGAACTGGACGGCCTAACCGGCATTGCCGTCAATCCAACGACACAGTGTGACCTTCTGAGCTGTGGTCATGGGTAACCCTCTGACTGACATGACCATGTTCTCAACGACGATTCGAAGCGGTCTGGTCCGCGGTCCGCATGTTAGCAGCATCGTCTCAGCCGTCGTGTGGCGCGGCGCCAAGATTTAATATAGCCGGCCTCAAGACCCCGAGCAGTTCGGCGGCTACGTAGCTGTTCAGCGCGGATGTGTTGATGATCTTGATGCAAATGGTGCCGCAAGAGGGAATCGAACCCCCGACCCCGTGCTTACGAAGCACGTGCTCTACCGACTGAGCTATTGCGGCGTTGATCGCGATGATGATCGCGACTGGCTGACTGAGCCTGCAGCGATGCCAGCGCCAGGAGCGCCCGAAGTCGGTCACCGCTGACCGGCAGTTGCGGCTCTGATACCCCAGAGCGCTATGCGATGCAAGCGAGGCAAACCAGGACCGAACGGAAAAAAGCCGCCGATGCGGCCACCCCTTATCGTCCAGTGGGCATTTTCAATACTTTCAGTCCAGCTCGACTGATCGTTCAGCGCTTTGTACCGGCGGATCGCGTCGAGCTGATGATGCTTGGGACGGACACCTCATCATCATCGACGGGACCTGGATCATCAGGCGCACGTTGCGTCAAAATGACCTTGGGCTCTGCCGCTAGCTTGCGACTCGGCTCGTCGCGGGTTGCCGATGCCGCACCGGTGCCCTTCAGATCCACTGTGGTGGTTTTGAGTGTGTCGACGCCGTTGCGCGACGGCTCAGGTGTTGCCATCAGATAGTCTTGCGCGGAACGCTTGTGATCAAAGGCGAGCGGCGACTTTGCTGGCGAGACCGCCGAGGCATGAGCGCCATTCGATGCTGGTTGGGCCGGCGTGGACGGTTTACCCGTGCGGATCGTCACTTCCACGGCGTCCTCGACACTGTCGACGACCGGTTTACGCACCGGTGTGCTGGCAGCACTGTCGCGGGCGATCTCCGGGCTGACAGCCTTGGAGGCGATCGGCACTGCGAGAATGCCATCGCCACCGGCCCCCAGCTGTACCAGTTCCTCCAACCGTGATTTCAGCACCAGGGCGTCGGGTTGCTCGGCGGCAGCCAGGGGCACGCGCCACTCGTAGGCATCGAGACGGCCGGTCACCGGGGAAACCGGCGCCCAATTGTCGGAGACGATACCGTCGGCGGTCCAGACCGGATCACGCGGGGCATTGACGGCACGCGCCAACCATTCCCGGACCTTACCGGTGTGGCCATGTTGCTCACCTTCGATGCGCGCCATCAGCGTTGCGACGCGTTGCGTCACCTTATGATCCAGAAGTGGCTCAAGGGCAGCGCGTGCCGCCGTCCAATCACGCGCCTGCATGGCGTTTTCAGCGAGGGCGAGTGAGCCTTCGGGATCGCCGGGCGTGAGCTTGGCCAACTGGCGCAAGCGTTCCAGGCGGTCACTGATGCTGTCGCCAGTACGGGCATGAGCATAGGCCATCGCCAATTCGGGGTGCGGTGCGCTCTTCCAGGTGCGTTGGATGACTTTGGCGGCTTTCGGCGTTTGCCCGCGCGAGGCCAGGACACGACCGGCAATGGCAGCGGCCGGCACCAGTTCCGGCGCAAGATTGTGGGCTTCGAGCGCGAGATTCAGCGCCTTGTCGGAATTCTCTTCTTCGAGCGCCATCGCCTGCGCCGTCAACAGCACCGCGCGGCGGCGATCGGCGACAGGCTTTTCGATGTGGCCATGGCGCTTGGCTGTGGCCAGTGTATCAAGTGCGCCGTCCCAATCCTTGGATTTGCATTGCAGTTCGAAGAGCGCATCAACCGGCCAATCGGCCTTTGGATTGAGGCGTAAGGCGCGCTCCGCAAATTGACGCGCGGCTTCCTGCTCACCGACCCGTTCGGCTTCGAGGAATAAGCCACGGAGGCCTAATTGTTCGGTATCCGGCGTGGCAAGCATCGCTTCGAAAATGCGCCGTGCGGTCGCACTGTCGCCGGACAACTGTGCGGTCTGCGCGCGCAGCAGATGCGTCAACGGCTCGTTGGGCAAAGACTTGCGCGCTTGTATGGCGGCGCGAGTGGCGCCCGCCTTGTCGCCAGAGCCGATGGCAATCAAACCACTTGAGAGTGCGGTGAGACCACGCTGCTCGCGGCGGCGGACAAACATCTGACCAACAGCCGCAGGACTGCGCCAGAGCTGGCGCAGAATCGACCAAGCCAGGACGGCGAAAGCGACGAACAACGCAAGCAGCACAACGGCGCGGAAAACTGAGGTCTCCACAACGTAACCTTGCCAATCCAGTGTCAGCGTACCGGGACTATCGGCCAACCAATGCAAACCGACCGCAGCAGCGGCGACGGCCAGCAGAAACAGAACGAGGCGAACCATCAGTTGTTGCCTTTCTTCGGCTCGGTGCCACCAGCCAGCGACGTCTTGAGTTGCGCTTCAAGGCCGGCGAGCGTGGTGTCGACAGCGTGGCGGGCCTCGATGCGCTTGAACCAGGCTTGGGCCGGAGTCATCACCTTCGGTGACAGCATCTTGGCTTCCATGATGACATCACCCAGGCGGGCGTCCTTCAGGCCGGATTCGATGCGGCCGATGACGGCTTCGGTGCTGGTATCGCCGGGCGCATGATTGACCTTACGGACGCGAACGATCGATTTCGCGCCGGAGAGCAAGCGATCAACGACGCCCGCTTCGGCAGGTTCAACATCGATATCGAGCATAGCGTTGGCGAGCGAACGGAACTCGGTGCCAAGCGCCGGGAGCGTTGAGACACCATCGTTTTGGAGGGTTTCGAGGACGCCAAGATTGAGTGAGCTGCCAGCGACTTTCTTGACGGCTGCGAGTTCAGCATTGAACTTGCCGCCGCGGTCGAGTGCGCGTTTCAGATTAGCGAGTTCGAGCGAAAGGACGATCCGCTCGGCATTGACGTTGCGGTCCTGCTCACTCTTGATGACGCCTTGGACGTTTTTTTCCAGTGATGCGATCTGGGCTGCGACCGGCGCCAGCGCAGATGTGACATCGGCGGGTTTGGCGCGCGATCCGAGATCACCGCGCAAAGCGTCGAGCGAGGTCTTGAGGGTACCGGCGTCGTCGGTCAGGGATTTCAGCGAGAGTTCAAGGGCTTGAGCGCGCTGACTGAGGCGGGTGGATTCGGTCTTGATGCCAGCCAGATCGCGATCGATACGCTGTGTGCCGGCACGGGCGGCTTCGCTCGCTTCGTTAGCGGCGGTGACGCGCGTTTCGACATCCTTGGCGACGTCGCGGCGGAGTGTCGTGGTGGCGGTTGTCAGCGCTGTTTCAAGATCGGCCAGTTTGCCGGAGATCTGGGCGAGTTGCGGCACGCGGCCGGTGCGTTGGGGATCGTTGGCGGCAGCGGCAATCGTGCTCAGCTGTTCTTCGAGCTTCTGCATGCGTGCGGCCGTCTCGGAGCTATTCGAAGCCTGTCCAACTTTGGCGGTGAGATCCTTGTTGTTCTCGGCGATGCGCCCCTGGGCTTCGCTCAATCCTCGCGCCAGGTCTTCAAGTTTGGTCAGTCGAGCATCAGCCTGTGCCAATTTGGCGGTTGCGTCAGCGGCGGCGGTCGGTTGCGCACGTTCGCGGAGCCCTTGCTCAAGGGCGGTGAGGCGGCGCGCGACAGCCGGGCTTGGCTCTTGCGTCGTCTGGGAGGCAGGATCCCCGAAGCCGAGCAGTGGCAGCGCGAACGTCGATCCGACCAGAGCAAGCGCGCCGCCAATCAGTCCAGCGCCAAGCAGTGAGGCCATTCCCGATGTGCTGCCGGAAGCCACAGCGGCTGAGGCGGGAATAGCAGTCGTGGCGCCGGGATAGGGCTTGCTGGACGGGGCAGCGTTCGTAGTCGCCGTCGACTTGACCTCGACCTTCGCCGCATTGGCCACGGTTGCGGCAGCGCCGGCGCTCGATGGACTGTTGGGCATGCCCGTGCCCGCCGGCTTCGCGGCATTTCCTGAGGCGGGCGTTGCCGGCGTGACGACTTCGGTCGCTTTGAGATCAATCGTGGCATGCGGCCGCTTGATCGACTGGGGGTCAGCGGGTTTCGCAGGTTGCGATTTGTTGCGGTCGTCTTTCTGATCGGTCATGAACGCACTACTCCGGGGGAACGCAAGCGGCCACGAGCGCGTTGGCGCTGCGGGCAAAACATCTGGATTCGGTCTCGTGTAACTCTGTTTGTGGCCTAGCCCGCCATCGGGTGGGTCTCGACAATGTCGTTGGACTTGATTTTGGACCCTTTCAGGTGATGAGGGCAAGCATTTCTTCGAGACTAGGTGCAGCGGCAATCTCGGTGCGGATGGATCCCAGGCTCTTGAGGCGCGCCGCAATTGCCCCAGACAAGCAAAAATGGGTCATCGTGCGCGCCATGTGATGCAGGCCGTGCTGTCGTAGCAGCTTGACATAGATGTCAGCGGTCCGGGCGGAAAACAGCATGACGCCCTCGATTTCGCCGGTGCCGATCTTATCGCGAAGGTCATCAGAGAACTCTGTTGCCGGCACCATGCGATAGACGACCGGTTGCATGACGCGGAAGCCGTGCTGTTCCAGCGCACTTGGCAGATCGAAGGCCAATACATCGCCAGCAAGATAAAGCAGGAAGCCCGATTGCGGGTCATGGGTGGCGAGGATCTGTGGGACCAGATCGCGCGCACGACCAGCACCAGAAACGATGACTTCAAATCCAAGATTGCGTGCTTCCTTGGCAGTGGCAGGTCCAACGGTGAAGACGGGGAGTTTGGCGGCGATGGCGTTCACCCGTTGCACGCGGAGGGCGCGCAGACCATAGCGACTTGTGGCGATCAGTGCCTGGACGTCACTGAGATCGACGGGCTCGCTGTCGTCGAAGCTGACGGCCATCAGCGGGGCGACCGAAACTGCATGATCGAGCGCTTCGAGACGGGCCTTCAGTTTCAAGGCATCCGGTTCGGGCCGTGTCACAAGAATACGCATAAACCATTCATCCTGCCATGCGATTGCGCGCGACGGTTTCTGACGATCGCCAACATGTTGGCTTGCACGCCCATTGCTCCCGGTGCTACGCGATCGGCCACGGATACACCACGAGATTGGCCCGCGCCAGCAATGACGACGCCGAATACGGAGACGCTGGTCCTTGGGATCGAGACGAGCTGCGATGAAACGGCAGCCAGCGTCGTTGCGCGCACTCAAGAGGGCACGGGGCGCATTCTGTCGTCGGTGGTCCGATCCCAATGGGAGCGGCATCGCCAGTTCGGTGGCGTGGTGCCGGAACTGGCGGCGCGGGCCCATGTCGAGTGCCTGGATACGATCGTTCGAGAGGCGATGCAGACCGCTGGCGTCGACTTCGGACGGCTCAATTGCATCGCGGTCACGGCCGGGCCGGGGCTGGTCGGTGGACTGCTGGTTGGCATATTGACGGCGAAGGCGATTGCTCTGGTCCACAACAAGCCGATCGTTGCGGTCAATCATCTTGAAGCCCATGCGCTGACCGTTGGGCTGACGGAGGGGCTAGCACCCCCCTATATTCTGCTGCTGGTTTCAGGTGGTCATACGCAACTGTTGCTGGTACGCGATGTGGCGCAGTACGAGCGATTGGGATCGACAATCGATGATGCCCTCGGTGAAGCCTTCGACAAGACCGCGAAGCTTTTGGGATTGGGGTTTCCGGGTGGGCCGGCAGTGGAGGCGGCGGCGGCGCGCGGGAACCCCGGGCGGTTCAATTTGCCGCGGCCGATGATGGGGCGGCCGGAGCCGCATTTCTCGTTTGCGGGGTTGAAGACGGCGGTGCGACTGGCAGCGGAAAAGCTGGTACCGTTGAAGGATCAGGACATTGCTGATCTGTGCGCAGATTTCGAGTTGGCAGCTGCTGCGTCGGTTGTCGATCGGACAGCACGAGCAATGGCGATGGCCGACGAACAGCTTGGGGCGGGCGTGGCACGACGGCTGGTGATTGCTGGTGGCGTCGCGGCCAATCAGCGATTGCGGTCGTCGCTGAGTGCGTTGGCGCAGGCCAAAGGATACACCCTGCATGCGCCGCCGATTGCTCTGTGTGGTGACAACGCGGCAATGATCGCGTGGGCGGGGTCGGAGCTTTTCGTACGTGGCCGCCACGATGCACTGGACTTTGCGGCGCGAGCGCGCTGGCCGCTCGATGATAAAGTGGCGCCGGTCATTGGCGCCGGTCGTTTGGGTGCCAAGGCATGAGGCTGATATGAGCCAAGACGTGGAGCAGCTGACAATCGGCGTGATCGGCGGTGGGGCGTTCGGGACGGCGCTCGCGGAGACGTTATGCAGGGCCGGACGGCGCGTGACGCTGTGGGCGCGGAGTCACGCGGTTGTGGCCGAGATCAACGGGCAGCGCACTAATAGTGCGTATCTGGCGGGAGTCACGCTCGACGGACAGCTGCGGGCAGTGTCTGACCTTAGCGCAGCCGCAACCGCTGACATCGTGTTGTTGGTGGCACCAGCGCAGGCGACGCGGACGCTCGCTTCGGATCTCGCCAGGATGCTGCGGCCGGGGACGCCGGTGGTGATCTGCGCCAAGGGGCTGGAGCAGGCGACGGGGCAAGAGCTGTCGACAGTGGTGTCGGAAATTTTGCCCGCGGCGGTGCCGGCGGTATTGTCGGGACCGAGTTTTGCCAGCGATATCGTGCGCGGACTACCGGCGGCGCTGACGATCGCCTGCCACGATGAAAAGCTTGGCGCACGGCTCGCAAGCGCAATCGGCACGCGGCATTTTCGACTCTATTGGACTGACGATATGACCGGCGTACAGCTCGGCGGCGCACTGAAGAATGTGCTGGCGATTGCAGCGGGAATCGTTGACGGCCGCCAACTCGGTGCCAGTGCGCATGCAGCGCTGGTGACGCGCGGATTTGCAGAGTTACGCCGATTCGGTGCGGCAATGGGCGCAAGACCAGAGACCCTGATGGGATTGTCAGGGCTCGGCGATCTCGTGCTGACCTGCGGCAGCGCGCAGTCGCGCAACATGAGCCTCGGGCGAGCGCTCGGACAAGGACAGACACTGGCCGGCATTCTGGGTGGCCGTCGATCAGTCGTGGAAGGTTTGTGGACGGCTTCTGCTGTTACGCGCGTCGCTGAAGCGCGGGGGATCGAGATGCCGATTTGCCAAGCCGTTACTGGTATTGTGGCGGGGACGATCGGAATCGACGTTGCGATTGACGCGTTGCTGGCGCGACCGTTCAAGGCGGAGGATTGAGTTGGGCAAGACCCAATCGGCTGATCTCCCCGCTCAAAGGCCCCGACTTCAATGTCGATCTGATCGTCCGCGCGAAGTGGGTGTTCAAGCGACGGACGGGTGGCCTATAGTCGGCCAAACACCGAACTGATCATTGAGAGGAATGCCCAATGGACATCAAGTCAGCCGCTGCCACGCCGACGCGACGCGCCAATCCGGATTGGTTCACGGGGACCGTCTGGCAGGACCCGATTGTCGAGACGCCGAAGCCTGCCCGCGTGCGCGCAGCGGTGGTGCATTTTGAGCCGGGCGCGCGTACCAACTGGCATCATCATCCGCTCGGACAAACGCTCTACGTCACGGCCGGTGTCGGGCGCTGTCAGACGTTGGGTGGGCCGGTGCGGATTCTGCGCGCCGGCGACAGTGTATGGATTCCGCCGCTTGAAAAGCACTGGCACGGTGCCGCCCCCGATCACGGCATGACGCATATTGCGATGCACGAGGCCGATGAGACGGGCGCGCACGTGACCTGGCTCGAGCGCGTGGTGGACGCGGATTATTTGAAGGTGGCGACGGGGTGATCGCGCGGGGGGGCTGTAGGTTGGGTCAAGTGTCGATGCGTTGAGCATCGGCGCGCGACCCAACAACAACGGGCGGAGCAAGCGATGTTGGGTCGCGCAAGCGCTTGACCTAACTTACGCTTTTCGTAGCTTTTCGTCGCCTTATTTGATCTTGAGACAGGCGCGCTTGAGGCCATTCCATTCGTATCCCGCGTTGCAAACGCGGTATGACGGGTTTGGTGAGATGCTTGCGTTCGGCACGCAAGCAATATTCTGCAAATTTGGTGTGCTCTGCCAATTTTTGTTGATGCCGACCATAATGCCTTGCACACGTGCTATTGAAGCAAAGGCTGTCAGTGCAATACTTGTCGTCGCCAAAAATCCAAATGGTCTCGTCATCGAATGGCTCCTCTCAACGCGAGTGCCCTATTGGCACGCAGTGAAATGGTAGCCGTCGTGCAGGGGCAAGGTTGCCGCGGGCAACTGACCATATGGGCTGACGGCAAGCGCTCAGCATCGATCGTGGCGCACGGAAAGGCGAGGGCAAGTCATGACGACGATCAAACTCGGTTCCGGCGGCGTGGTGCCGACGCTCGGGCTTGGCACCTGGCACATGGGGGAGAATGGGCGGTCGCGGGCGGACGAGGTTGCGGCGCTGCGACTCGGCCTCGATCTCGGGATGGGGCTGATCGACACAGCAGAGATGTATGGCGAGGGCGGCGCCGAGGAGGTCGTCGGCGAGGCGATCGCTGGGCGGCGAGATAGCGTATACCTTGTTTCCAAAGTCTATCCGCACAATGCGTCGGCGAAAGGTGTGCTGGAGGCGTGCCAACGTAGTTTGCGGCGGCTGAAGTCGGATCGGCTGGATTTGTATCTGCTGCACTGGCGCGGGTCCTATCCCCTCGCGGAGACAGTCGGCGCCTTCGAGCGGCTGAAGAAGGACGGAAAAATTCGTGACTGGGGTGTCAGCAATTTCGATCTGGCCGACATGCGGGAATTAGCGAGTGTCATGTCGGCGGCGGCGTGCGCCTCCAATCAGGTGCTCTATCATCTGGGATCGCGTGGCATTGAATGGGACCTGCTGCCTTATTGCCAGAACGCACGCGAGATGGTGATGGCCTATTCGCCGTTGGGTCAAGGACCGCTATTAAAAACTCCAGTACTGAAGACAATTGCGGCGGCGCATAGCGTCGAGCCGGCCGCAATCGCGCTTGCATGGGTGTTGCGCCACCCGTGCGTGGTCGCAATCCCAAAGGCAACGCGGCTTGAGCATGTGCGTGCGAATGTGAAAGCATTGGCGGTGAGGCTAACGGCCGACGACCTCATGGCACTCGACGCCACCTTCCCGCCGCCGAAGAAAGCCGAGCCGCTGAACATGCTGTGACAGGCGCGTCGCGAGACTGATACTATGACCAAGCGTTACAAACCGAGGCAGTGCGCCGCAGCCCACCAGCAGCCAGCTAAAACGTCACGCCAGCCGCCTTGAGCTCGGCAACATAATCGACCAGATTTTCAGGTTGGCCACCGTCGAAGTAGGCGCTGAGATTTTTGAAGGCAAACCGCATCTTGGTTTGAAACGCATCGCGGGTGCCGGCGGCGATGTGCGGCGTTAGCACGACATTGGGAAAAGCGTAGAGCGGATCGTTGGGTTTTGTCGGCTCAACGTCGAACACGTCGAGACCGGCGCCAGCGATTTTTTTCGCACGCAACGCATCTACAAGCGCTGCTTCATCAACGATGCCGCCGCGCGCGGTGTTGATAAGGAACGCTGTCGGCTTCATGCGCGCAAACACCGACGCATCGATCAGGCCTTGCGTTGCCGGCGTGCGCGGCACGTGGATAGTAAGGATGTCGGATTCAGCGACAAGATGGTCGAACGAGACGCGCGTCGCACCAAGACGTTTTTCCAAGTCAGCTGGGAAGCTCAACAGGTCGTGATAGTGGAGCTTAACGCCGAAGGGGGCGATGCGGGCGGCGACGCCCTGCCCGACGCGGCCGAAGCCGAGGATGCCAACCGTCTTGCCGCCAAGTTCATAGGACGTATGGCGGAAGGTGTTGAGATGGAAGCGGCCCTGGCGCATTTCGGCGTCGATGAAGGGCAACCGTTTCATGGTGGCGAGCATCAGCATGACGGCGTGCTCGGAGACGCCACGCGCGGTGCCGTCGGTGCAGATGGCGAGCGGGAGTTTGCGCTCGGCGAGCGCATGGCAATCGATGGTATCGTGATAGCCGACGCCCTGGTGCTGGAGGAAGCGAAGATTTTTTGCGTTGGCAAGGTGCGCGCGCGTGAGCTTAGTGGTGACCACGATGACGGCATCGACATCGGCGATTTTGGCGAGACGCTCCTCTTCGGAGGGATTATCGAGGGTGACGAGTTCGAAACCTTCGGGGACGGCTTGGCGGACCATCGCGTAGAGGTCGTCGGCAGCGTGGCTGAAGTAGAGGACACGTTTGGCGTTGGATGTTGTCATGACTTTGCCCGTTACTTCTTTGGATGAAGATTGGGTTAGAAGTGTGGGCAGTGCAAGGGATGCGCGGGCGTAGCCGTATGTGTTTGTTGCATGCGGGGCGAGCTGTTGGGCTACCGTTTGTTGCGCCCGCCTGAAGCCTGAAGAGAGACAGTCGTGATGTCGCTGCTGATGAAAATTCTGATCGGGTTGGCGCTGGTCTACGCAGCTGTGCTTGCAGCGGCGTACTTCGGACAACGCAAGCTGATGTATTTTCCAAGCCGCGAGCGGGTGACGCCGCAGGCTGCCGGATTGCCGCAGGTTGAGGAACTAGAGATTGCAGCGCCAGACGGGGCGCGGGTCATCGCCTGGCACGGGCGGGCAAAGGCCGGACAGCCAACACTGCTATATTTTCATGGTAACGGCGGCAGTCTTGCGGCCCGCTCGGTGCGCATCGAGCGCTTCATGGCCGAGGGGTGGGGCGTCTTCATGATGACTTATCGCGGCTATGGCGGGTCAACCGGATCGCCAACCGAAGCCCATAACGTGGCCGATGCCAAGCGGGCCTATGATCAGCTGGTGCAGCGCGGCAGCGATCCGCAATCGATCTTCATTTATGGCGAGAGCCTGGGAACCGGCGTCGCGGTGCAGGTGGCAATGGAGAAGCCCGCGGCGGGATTGATCCTTGACGCGCCCTATACGTCAACGGTGGACGTGGCGGCATTGCGATTTCCGTTTCTACCGGTGCGGCCGTATGTGCTCGATCGGTATGACAACGCGAGCCGGATCGGACGGCTCCGGATGCCGCTACTGGTGTTGCACGGCGCGCTGGATGGCGTGATCCCCGTGGCAATGGGTCGGGAAATGGCGCGGCTTGCGCCGGAGCCCAAACGCTATGTCGAGTTTCCCAAGGGCAGCCACACCGATCTCTATATCGGCGAGAACCAGGCACTGGATCAGGTTCGGGCTTGGATTCGGATGTTGGCACGCTAGGTCCGGGACAGTTCGTCCCGGACATTTCGCATATCCTCAGGCGCAAACGAAAATGACCCGGATGTGCGCATCCGGGTCATCAACAAATTCTGATCGTATTGAGGTCGATCGATTAACGGCTGTCGCCGCCGAAGCCCCCACCGCCGAAACCGCCGCTGCTGCCGCCAGCACCACCACCGAAGCCGCCGCCTGTGCGACCAGCACCACCAGCGCCGCCAGCACCAGGACCACCACGACCCTTGCCGCCTGGACCCGCCTTGCCGGCCGCCAGCTTGCCCTTCGGCGCGCCGGGGAGAAGACCTTCACGCTGGGCGCGCTTCCGGGCCAGCTTGCGGGCGCGGCGAACTGCCTCCGCCTGCTCGCGAACGCGCTTCTCCGACGGCTTCTCGAAGTAGTTGCGCAGCTTCATTTCGCGGAAAATACCCTCGCGCTGCATCTTCTTCTTGAGCGCTTTGAGGGCCTGATCGACGTTATTGTCACGGACTTGGACGAGCAAGCGTGAGGTCCTTATCTGTTGATGTTGCAACCAAAAAGAGCGCCGCCGATGCAAAAGCACCAGCCCGCCCAGCTATTCGATCGAATGCATATAGCAAACGACGAAGCGGATGGCAATCGCTGCTTGTTGGGCAAGCTCAGCGGAGCAAACGGGTGAGGTGGCCCATTTTTCGGCCGGGGCGCGCATCGTTTTTGCCATAGAGGTGGATGGCGGTACCGGGTTCGGCGGCAAGTGTATCCCAAGTGTTGATGTCGTCGCCAATGAGGTTGATCATTTCGATAGCGGGTGCGCGCCGTGTGGTGTCGCCCAGGGGCCAGCCGGCAATGGCGCGGATGTGCTGTTCAAATTGCGAGGTGCTCGCGCCCTCAATGGTCCAATGGCCGGAGTTGTGGACGCGGGGAGCCATCTCGTTGACCAGCAGAGTTTGCGCACCGCCACTGTCGAGTGCGAAAAATTCGATCGCGAATACGCCGACGTAGTCGAGCCGCTCGGCCATCCGGCGGGCGATGTCGATCGCGGTCGCGGCCGCTCTGGGCGTAATCCGCGCGGGGGCGAGGGATCGATGCAGGATGTGATTGCGGTGTTCATTCTCAGCGATGTCGAAGGCGCGGAACTCGCCATTGAGGCCGCGAGCCGCGATCACGGAGACCTCAGATTGGAACTGGACGAAGGCTTCGAGTATAGCGGGTTTGCCGTTGATGGTTGCCCACGCAGCATGAGCATCAGCGGGCTTAATGATTTTGGCTTGGCCTTTGCCGTCGTAGCCATCACGGCGCGTCTTCAGCACGCAGGGGCAGGCGATCTCGCCGCTCAACCGCGCCTGCAGTTCGTCGAAGCTGTCGACACTGACGAAGTCTGCGGTCCCGGCACCGACGTCGCGGGCGAGGCGCTTTTCATTGAGACGATCTTGCGCGCAAGCCAGCGCCTTGGCGCCAGGGCGGACGGGGGCGTGTTGATCAAGAAAGTCGACTGTCGCGGCAGGAATGTTTTCGAATTCGTAGGTGGCGACGGTGATGCCCTTGGCGAAGGTTGCGAGAGCTGCTTGATCGTCGTAGCCAGCGACGGTGTGTCTGGCTGCAACGTCGAAGGCCGGGCCAGAGTGATCGGCGTAGATGTGGCAGCGGAAACCGAGTTGGGCGGCGGCGATCGCTAGCATCCGGCCCAGTTGGCCACCGCCGAGAATGCCGATAGTGGCGCCGGGTGAAAGCGGTTGTTGGCGGGCTGCGCGCGGTGTCATTGCAAGAATCAACCTTCCGCCTTCGGCGCGTCGGGGACCGATGCAGCTTGCTCTTTGCGCAGCGTCTCCAGCCGATCCGAAAGGCCCGTGTCGTTCAGTGCGAGAATTTGTGCTGCGAGCAGGCCAGCATTGGTGGCGCCGGCTTCGCCGATCGCCAGCGTGCCGACCGGAATGCCGGCGGGCATTTGGACGATCGAGAGCAGGCTGTCCTGACCAGACAGTGCTTTCGATTGAATGGGAACGCCGAGGACGGGGAGTGTCGTCATTGATGCGGTCATGCCGGGGAGATGGGCAGCGCCGCCCGCACCAGCGATGATGACCTGCAGGCCCCGCGACTTGGCGGTCTTTGCATAGTCATAGAGGCGCTCGGGCGTGCGATGAGCAGAGACGACCTTGGCCTCGTAGGCGACACCGAGTTTGTCGAGCACGTCGGCGGCTTTTTTCATGGTCGGCCAATCGGACAGGCTGCCCATGATGATCCCGATGCGAACGGCGGCGGTCATGCCGTCTCTCCCCTGGTCGGCCGTGAATCGGCCTGAAAGCCTGGACGTAGACGGCGGCGCACGCCGATGCAAGGGCTGGCGTTGTTTTGTGGTGCTAAATGCCACGTGCCGCGGTTAAAGCCAGCGCGGGGCTCAGGCGATAATGTCCGGGAGGAGCTGGTCTTCGACGGCGGTGATTTGGTCACGCAGCGCCAGTTTGCGCTTTTTCAGGCGCTTGATCTGCAGCTGATCAATACCCGGTGCTTGCTCCAGGCCAACGATCTGATCGTCGATCTGGCGATGCTCGGCCTGCAAGCGAGTGAGGAGTTCGCGGAGTTCGTTGTCGTTGGGTCGTTGCATCGACCGCCTTCTGCTCAGCGTTGACTATCGTTCGATCCGGCCGACTTCGCCGATGGCTGCCACAACTATCGCGATGTTTGCAATTGGGCGCAAGACGCGATGCTGTCGCTTGGGGTCCGGCGGGCTCACAATCGAGGGCCGAACATCACTTAACCCGATTAACAAACTGCAAGCGCCTGCAGGAGCCTGCAACGGATTGCACTTCCAAATTGCCAGCCTGGCGGTTTGGAAGTCCGCCTAAAATCCACAGCGATCGCGACCATAGGCCCGGATTCGAATCGAAATTGACCGCAGTTATTAATGGCACGTTACCGACGATAGTGAGTCACGCAGAAAAATTGCTGCGGAAGCATTAGACAGAGCGATTTTTCCGTGTCACACTCATCGGGTCTTCAACGCAAAACGGAGGGCAAGATGGCGCTCGGAGCTCATCTCGCTGAACTGTCGGAGAAGCACAAACTTCTCGAGCGTAGACTTGAAGAGGAGCTGGCGCGGCCAGCGGCCGATGACGCCAAGGTCCGGCGTCTGAAGCACGAAAAACTGAAACTCAAAGACGCCATCACGAAATTGCAGGACGGCGCCGCGACGCGGCACTGATGCCGTTTGCAGTGACGTCGTGTTTAACGGCCCGGCTCGAGTAAGTTTGTCCGTGTGGCTATTGCTGTGCCGGGCGAACTGCGCGTGGCTTTGCACGGCGCGTATTTCGATATCGCGTCGCGGACGCTCGGCCTGCTCAACCAGGCGGCGGGTGCGTTTGTGCCGGTGTAAGGGGGGGGGTGTGGGGGCGCCGGAAGAGTCGTCGCATCGCGATATCTTTTCCCTCTCCCCGTTCTTCACGGGGAGAGTTACCATGCGCGCCGAAGGCGCGCACATGAATGGATGAAAGCGGTTTTACTGTCGGCGTCGTGGCATTGAGGTCGTTTTTTCCCTGGCGCCGTCGAGCCCGAGGGAGAGTTTGATCCTGGGGCCTCAGAGCACATGTCATTGTCGCCACGGACGGCGGCGGGCTCAGCCCACCGTTCCGTCCCGGAGCACGCAGAGTAGAGTTCAAATCGACGAGGCCCCTGGCCACGGCATTCCTGTCACTTGGGAGGTGTCCGTGAATATCCTACATAAGAAGTGCGCCGGTCTTGATGTGCATTCCGCCTTCGTGGCGGTCTGCGCGCGCACCGTGCGAGGCCGCAAGATCGCCTACGAGGAGGGCCGCTTCGCGACCACGACGCGCGATCTTCTCGCGCTCGCAGCCTGGCTCGAAGAGCGTGGTGTCACGCATGTCGTGATGGAGGCAACCGGTGTCTATTGGAAGCCTGTGTGGCACATCCTGGACGCCGCGTTCACGCTGATGCTGGTCAACGCCCACGAGGCGCGCAATCTGCCCGGCCGCAAGAGCGATGCGAGCGATGCCCGCTGGCTGGCCGATCTCTTGGCCCACGGCCTGATCCGCGCGAGCTTCGTGCCGCCGGAGCCGATCCGGGAGCTGCGCGATCTGACGCGGACGCGCACGCAGCTGCAACGCCAGATGACGCAGCACGAGAACCGTATCGGCAAGGTGCTGGAGGACGCCAACATCAAACTCGCAACCGTCGTGTCCGACCTGCTCGGCATCAACAGCCGGCGCATTCTGGAGGCGCTGGTCGCTGGCGAGACCGATCCTGCGCGACTGGCGGCGCTCGCCGATCGCAGGTTGAAGGCGTCTCGCGAGGACCTGGCCGCCGCCCTCGACGGCCGCTTCACGCGCCACCACGCCTTCCTGGTCCGTGAGCACCTGACCATGATCGACGTGCTCGCCCAGCGGATCGCCAGCTTCGAGACGGAGGTGGAGGCTTTGCTCGCCCCCTTTCGTCAGCTCGTCGCCGAGTTGACCAAGATCCCTGGTGTGAAGAAGCGGGCCGCGTCTGCCATCCTGGCCGAGATCGGAACCGACATGAGCTGCTTTGCCACCGCCGGCCATCTCTCGAGTTGGGCCCGCCTCGTGCCCCGTCTCGACGAGACCGGCGGCAAGAAGCGCTCGACACGGGTCAAGAAGGGCGGGGCCTGGCTGAAACCGCTGCTCGTGCAATGCGCCATGGCTGCAGCCCGCACCAAGAACACCTATCTGTCCCGTCAGTTCGCCGGCATCGCCGCCCGGCGTGGGCCCAAGAAGGCCGCCATCGCGGTCGCCGGCTCGATCCTCACCGCCATCTACCACATGGTCCGCGATGGTGTGCCCTACCGGCCGCCACAGGTCCGTCCCCTCGATGCGGCAGCCAAAGACAACAAGGCCAAGCGTCTCGCCGGTCAGCTCAGGGCTCTCGGCTTCGAGGTGAAACTCGAACGTGCCGCATGACGTCAGCCCACCGTGCCCGTGGCCAGTTTCTTTCAGAGTAGGGAATTCACGCGGCATGGTGCATCTCTTCTGCCCGCCGCTTACCCCCTCACATATTCCCAGGATAATTCGGCGCTTCGCGGGTGATGGCGACGCCGTGGGTGTGGCTTTCGCGCATGGCGGCGGGGGAGATGCGGACGAAGCGGGCGCGCTCGCGCAGTTCGTCAAGCGTCGGTGCGCCGACGTAGCCCATGCCGGCGCGCAGGCCGCCGACCAACTGATGCAGCACGTTGTCGACGGGGCCTTTGTAGGCGACCTGGCCTTCGATGCCTTCGGGGACGAGTTTCAATTGGTCGCGGACTTCGGCTTGGAAATAGCGATCGGCGGACCCGCGCGCCATGGCGCCGACGGAGCCCATGCCGCGATAGGATTTGTAGGTGCGGCCTTGATAGAGGAAGGCTTCGCCGGGGCTTTCGTCGGTGCCGGCGAGCAGTGAGCCGACCATGACGCAACTTGCTCCGGCTGCGAGTGCTTTGACGATGTCACCGGAGTAGCGGATGCCGCCGTCGGCGATGATGGGGATGCCATGCTTGTGGGCTTCTTCGACGGCGTCCATGACGGCTGTCAGTTGGGGCACGCCGACGCCCGCAACGATGCGCGTGGTGCAGATGGAGCCGGGGCCGATGCCGACCTTGACGCAATCGGCTCCCGCATCGATGAGCGCCTTGGTGCCGTCTGATGTGGCGACGTTGCCGGCGATAACCTGGACGCGGTTGGACATTTTTTTGATGCGCGTTACTGCTGAGAGGACGCCAGCGGAGTGGCCGTGGGCGGTGTCGACGACGACAAGGTCGACGCCAGCGGCGACGAGGCGCTCGGCGCGCTCAAAGCCGTCATTGCCGACACTGGTGGCGGCGGCGACGCGGAGGCGGCCTTGGTCGTCCTTGCAGGCGTTGGGATATTTCTGCGCCTTCTCGATGTCTTTGACGGTGATGAGGCCGATGCAGTGGAACTTGTCGTCGACGACGAGCAGCTTCTCGATGCGGTGTTGGTGCAGCAGGCGCTTGGCATCGTCGCGGCTGACGCCTTCCTGGACGGTGACGAGTTTGTCTTTCGTCATCAGTTCGGAGACGGGCTGTTTCGGGTTGGTCGCAAAACGCACGTCGCGGTTGGTGATGATGCCGAGTAGCTTGCCGGAGTTGCCCGGCTCGACGACAGGAATACCGGAGATGCTGTGCTGGTCCATCAGGGCCAGGGCGCGTTCAAGCGTGGTGGTCGGCTCGACGGTGATGGGGTTGAGGACCATGCCGGAGACGTAGCGTTTGACCATGGCGACCTGTTCGGCCTGGATCTCGGGCGTCAAGTTGCGGTGGATGACACCGATGCCGCCGGCTTGCGCCATAGCGATGGCGAGGCGACCCTCGGTGACGGTGTCCATGGCGGAGGACAGCACCGGGATGTTGACGGAGATCGACTTGGTGACGCGCGAGGCGACGTTGGCTTGGGCGGGAAGCACGTCGGAGGGGCGCGGGACCAGCAGCACGTCGTCGAAGGTCAGGGCAATGCTCGAACTCGTCGAGGATGGGGCGTTTGGCCATGGGCACACTCCTGTTCCGTACCTATTCCGACATGCGGTTGGCCGACGGCGGGCGCATCAAGGCCGTGCTCAGCCCCGATGCGCGGTGCAATCAGCGGCCGCGCGGTATGGGAATCGTTGTGCGCCGCTACTTAGCAGATGCAGCGCGCGAGGGGAAGGAACTCCAGAATTTACAGAATTTGCCGCAGTCCGGCGACGATACCGAGCCCGAGCAGGATCGCGACAAGATCATTGGCGCGCAACCAGACGGCGGCCATGGTAATGGCGACGCCAGCCAATTCGGCGACGCCGCCGCGCAGGATCGGGGGCACCATGATGCCGATCATGACGGCGAGGGGGATGGCGTTCAATCCAGCTTCAACTCTTGGTGTGATGGGAATGAGCCCCATGAACCAGTAGCCGCAGAGACGGCACAGGGCTGCAGCCAAAGTCATGACGGCGATGATCGTGAGCGTGTCAGGGGCGAGCGTTATGGCGGAGCGCTCCGACGATGACGCCGGCGATGGCGGCGGCGATGATGACCCAAGGTCCGGGGAAGATTCGGTCGGCGAGGATGGCGGCGGCAAGGCTTGCGAGAACAGGGACGATGTCGCTTCTGCCGCGCCACATCAGGGCGGCTGACGAGGCGCAGAATGCGACAATAATAAAATCGAGCGCGAAGACTTTAGGATCGGGAATCAGACGGCCGAAGTAGAAGCCGAGGCCAGTGGCAATGACCCAGCCGGAGTAACTGATGAGGGCGGCGCCGAGAAGGACCCCGGCGTCATTACGGCCGGCCGATTTCTCGCGCATGGCTAAGGCGAAGGAGCCGTCGACGAGTCCAAGCAAAGCCAACATGACCCGTCCTTGTGGCAAGGGCGCCAACCAGGGGCGTAGTGTGGCACCCATCAGGATATATCGGGCGTTGGCGATCATCACCGTGGCAAAAATCGGCAGCAGGGCCGGGGCTGCACTCCAAGTCTGAAGAATCGCGAGTTGCGCGGTTCCGGAGAAAACAAGCGCGCTCATGATGACGGCTTCGGCGACGCTGAGGCCGACTTGGGCGGCGAGGACACCAAAGCCGAGGCCATAGATAACAGAGCTGGCGCCGAAGGGGAGCGCGATGGCGATGCCGCGCTTGACGCCACCCCAGGTGAAGGTCGCCGCGCCGCTGAGGTCACGTGTCGAGGGTGGTGATTCCAGCATCAGGGATCTAGCCGACGAGATGGCGGAATTCGGCGATGACTTTGGTATAGACGTCGCGTTTGAAGGGGACGATCAGATCGATCAACTCGTCGATCGGCGCCCATCGCCAGGTGTCGAATTCGGCTTCGTGGTCGGCGGGGTTGATATTGATTTCGGACTCGGAGCCGTCGAATCGGGCGAGGAACCATTTCTGGCTCTGGCCGCGATACTTGCCGCCCCAGGCGCGACCGAGCAGATCGCGCGGCAGGTCGTAAGTGTGCCAATTATCGCTTTCGGCGATGATGACTGTTGTGCGCATGCCGGTTTCTTCCGCGAGTTCGCGCAGGGCGGCGACGGCTGGATCTTCGCCATCGTCGATGCCGCCCTGCGGCATCTGCCACCAGCCACCGATCTTGCCGGCGTGTTGATTGGGGGAACCGACACGACGACCAACCCAGATCAGGTTCTTGCGGTTGACCGCCATGATGCCGACGCAAGGGCGATAGGGCAGGTTGGCATACGTCATTTGGGCTCATTCTCGGTGAAGTCAGGCGACTGCAGTTCATACGAACTGCTCAGGGCGAAGCAAGGTCTTTCAGCTTATCGCGAACAAGCACATGCGCCCATAACAATTGCGTATCGGCCGCGGCTGGACGTGGTGCACAAACCCCCGTTGCCGATTGCACGTCGGTATCGCGACAAGCGCTATCGGGTGCAGATTGCTCGACCGGGATGTCGGGTATGAGGCCTTTGCCGTCAATGGTGTCGCCAGCGGGTGCGCTATAACGGCGGGTCGTCAGTAGGACCGCTCCAGTCTGGCCGGGGGATTTGCCGAGTTCGATCAACTGGCGCTCGCTGGTGCGACCGGCTGACCGCGTGCCGACAAGGATTGCGCGCTTGTTATCGCGGAGCGCTGCTGCAGCAATCTCGGCGGCCATGGCGCTGCCGCCATTAATCAGGACGGCGAGCGGTTTCCCATTGGCGATATTACCGGACCGGGCGACGGCCACAGGAATGGGGGCTGGAGTTCGCCGGCTCTTCTCGGCGGCGATCGTGCCGGCATCGAGGAAAGCATCGGCGAGGCTAACGGCTGACTGGAGCGTACCGCCGGGGCTGTTACGGAGGTCGAGAATGATGCCTTGGATGGGTCGGCCGGCGGCAGTTATCTGCGCAAAGGCTTGGCGAAGATCGTCTTCGATATTCGGGCTGATATCGGGAATTGCGGCCAGAACGATACCACCCTCCAGGAGGGTGACAGACGGACGTGCTGACACAATGGATCGCGTCAAGGAGACTTCGAATGGCGTTTCGGATCCGCGGCGCTGCACGCGCAATTGGAGTTGCGAACCGGGTGCGCCGAGGAAGCTGGTCTCGATGGTGGACGCGGCCAATGTTGCAATCGCGTTGCCATTGATGTGGGTGATAATGTCGTCGGTCTTGATGCCAAAATCGGCTGCGGCACCGCCACTGGTTGCGGCGATGACGCGGGCGCCGCCTGGTTGGCCACGGCGTTGTCCGGGTTCCTTGCGAATGGCGATGCCGATGCCGGCCGTCGCTTGGGGTTGTGTCTGCGTCCGCCGCAACCCGGCCAGTTCATCGACATTGAAGTAGTGCGAGTCGGGATCGACTTTTTCCAACATGCCGCGGATGGCGCCGTCGAGCAGGGAAGCAGCTTCCGGTTTCAAGACGTGGCGATCGCGGATCAGCGTCATCGACTGAGCGAGGAGTTCCAGGCGCTTTTGCAGGTCGAGCGGGGGAGTTGGTGCCTGGCTCGCAGCCATACTAGCCCACATTCCGAACCCGCCGGCGATGCCAAACAGCCAAAAGGCGCGACGGGGCCGGGACAGTCGTAGGCGCATTTTCAGGACCACTCCGTCCGGGTTACTGGCTCGACCCACCATAGCGACGGGAAGCGGGCGAATTCGCGACTGCAATCATCATTTCACAATCCATGTTCGGTCGACCTCGATATACCATCGGGCGCCGAAAGGCGCCCGATGGACCATTTGCACGGAGTTGGAGCGAAACGCTTATTGCGGTTTCTTGTCGTCAACTTTAGCCGGCTCGGCTGCGACTGCTTCTGGCTGCTTCGGTGGAGTTGGATTTTCGCCGCGCGCCATGGCAAGCGCGAACTGAAGCTGCTGATCCTTCTCGGCTTCCTTAGGCACATAGGCCGAGGAGCCTGACTCTTCCTTCTTGTCCTTCGCGGCATCGCCCTTGAGATGGCCTTTGAGGCTCGCTTCGCCACGCGGACGCTCTGGCGTTTTCGGTTTCAGTTCCGGCGGCAGTTCGTTCTCGATCAGGATATCAGGATCGATGCCTTTGGCCTGAATGGAACGGCCCGATGGCGTGTAATAGCGCGCCGTGGTCAGGCGGATGGCGCCGTTCTGGCCGAGCGGGATGATGGTCTGCACCGATCCCTTGCCGAACGAGCGTGTACCGACGATGGTTGCGCGCTTGTGATCCTGCAAGGCTCCGGCGACGATTTCGGAGGCTGATGCAGAACCACCGTTGATAAGAACGATGATCGGCTTGCCTTCAGCAATGTCGCCGACGCGGGCATTGGCGCGCTGCGTTTCTTCGAGGTTGCGGCCCTTGGTGAGAACAATAGCGCCCTTGTCGAGGAAATCGTCGGAAACGGAGATTGCTTGATCGAGGAGACCGCCGGGATTGTTGCGCAAATCGACAATGTAGCCCTTGATCGGCTTACCGAAGCCCTTTTTCAACGCCTCGGCTTGCTTGGTGAGGTTGTTATGTGTCTGCTCATTGAAGGTGTTGATCTTGAGGTACATGATCTCGCCCTCCATCCGTGACTTGACCGCGTTGACGCGAATGACGTCGCGGACGATCTTGATGTCAAAGGGCTCGTCGCGCCCTTTGCGGATCACGGTCAAGGTGATCGGTGTGTTGACCGGGCCGCGCATCTTCTCCACGGCCTGCTCAAGCGTGAGGCCTATGATCTGATCGCCATCAAGGTGAGTGATCATGTCGTTCGCCTGGACGCCAGCCTTAGCGGCCGGTGTGTCATCGATCGGCGAGACGACTTTGACGACGCCGGTGCCCTGCTCCATTGTGACCTCGATGCCGAGGCCGCCGAACTCGCCGCGCGTCTGGATCTGCATGTCGCGGAAGTTCTTGGGGTTCAGGTAGGCGGAATGCGGATCGAGGGCCGCCAACATGCCGTTGATGGCGCTGTCGATCAGCATCTGGTCGTCAGGCTTTTCGACATAGTCGTTGCGGACGCGTTCTAGCACGTCACCGAAGAGATCCAGCTGCTTGTAAATCTCAGAGTTAGGCGTAGTCGCCGAATAGGTGCGGGTGACATTGAGGACGGTCGTCGCGCCCGCAAGACCGGCCATCGCCATGAACGTCCAGAAGGCGTAATCTGTCTTACGGCTCATCCTTGTACCTTTCGTGAACCATCCAACCACCATGGGTCGGGATTGATCGGCTGCCCATCTTTTCGAAATTCAATATACAGGACGGGGGCGCTTTCCTGTGATTTTTCCGCCGATGCGGTTGCTCCGGTTTTTGGAGTGGCTGTTGATGCCGTCGACATTTTTCCGATCGGCTCACCGGCGAGTACGAACTGTCCGACCTGGACGGCGGTCTGCGACATGCCTGCGAGCAGTATATTGTAACCGCCACCTGCATTGATGATCAAGATCTGACCGTAGCTGCGAAATTCGCCTGCGTACATCACCCAGCCATCGTTGGGAGAGGTGATTTGGGCACCTTGCCGGGTTTCAATGACGAGCCCCTGAGAACGGCCGGTCTGGTGGCGCTCGCCGAATGAGAGGACGCGGCGGCCTTGTGCCGGGAGCGGCAGGCGGCCCTTAGCGAGGTGGAAGGGAATCGCCGGTTGGATGCGGCCAGGCGAAGCCATGGCGACGCGGTCGCCTGATGGTGCAAGGATGACAGACGGCTGCGGGGCGGCTATTTCCGGGCCTTTTGCGGGGGGCAGCGCTGCTTGTTGTGTTGGCGGCGATTGAGGCGTGGCCGGGAGCGCTTCTGCGGATTTCGCTGGGTTGCTAGGTGCGAGCGGGTTGGCCTGCGGCACCGCTGCTGGCGGGGGTGTTGCTGCCGCCACGTTCTGCTGACGCTGGGCTTCGGCCTGGAGTTGCTTTTCGTAGGCGCCGAGCCGGGTTTTCTCGGCGACGGCCTTATCGAGCTTGCCGATCAAATCATTGAGATCGGTGACGCTGCGGGTGATTTCGGCGGTGGCGCGGCGAACTTCGGCGAATTCGGCCTGCCGTTCGGCCAGTGTTTGGTTCTTTTCGGCCATTACGCTTTGCAGTTGCGCCTGCGCCGCAGACAGCCGCGTACTTTCGCTGCGGCCCTGTTCAACCTGGGCGCGGATACTGTCTTTGACACGAACGAGCTCGTTCAACTGATCCGTCAAGGCCAGAGCCTGCGTCCGCAATTCTGGGAAGGCGGTTGCAAGTAACATCGCGCTGCGGACCATGCTCAGTGCGTCCTCGCGCTTGGTGATCATCACCGGCGGCGGATTGCGGCCCATGCGCTGCATGGAGGCCAGCAGCTTGGCGATGGCGCCGTGGCGCTGTTCCAGTGAGCCCTGGAGAAGGCGTTCCTGCTCCTCCAGTTCGCCGACGCGCTGCTCGATTTCCGAGAGCTTGGATTCCTGCTGCTGGATCAGGCGTGCGATCTTGATCAATTCTTGATTGATCCGCTGATGCTCTTCGCGGATCTGCTTCTCGTCGCGCAGCACCGATTGCTCGCGTTGGCGAATGTCCTGCAGACGGCGCTGCTCGGCCTCAAGTTTCTTGCGGGCGGCTTCAGGCTCGACGGGTTGCTGGGCGAGTGCGGGGAGCGCGATGCCGGCCAAAACGGAAACAGCAATGAACCGGCGCAACGCCGCCCAAAGTGCTGATCCTTTTCGCGGCTGGTTCAAGCCTGATAGTCCCCTCAGCATTGCAAAAGTTACGTCGAACGGCGCCAATGCTCCGCCATGCGGCGAATCGCGCTCACGTCCGATCATTGCCGAATGCCGTGGTAAAGATCACGTTAATTGTGGCAAGGGTGCGTTGGTTGGTAAGCCTACACCCAGAAAGGCAAATACTTCATGACCGGTCAATATGCGCAATGGGGTGTCTGGGGAACGACGCTGGCGACAGTTGCGGTTTTTGCCGTGCTCGTGCTCGGACTTCTGAACATGATGCGCAATGGTAGCCCTAGTCTCGGGCAAACGTTGATGCGTTGGCGGGTGGGGCTGCAGTTCCTGGCCGTAGTGGTGATCATGGTCGCGGTTTATCTGAAACGCGCATGAATTTTTGCGGAGTGAGGTGGCCATGGTCGTATTGAACAAGATTTACACCAAGACCGGCGACGACGGCACGACGGGGCTTGGCAGCGGCGAGCGGGTGAAAAAGTTCGATGGCCGCATTGCGGCCTATGGCACGGTCGACGAGGCAAATGCGGCGATCGGCATGGCGCGCTTGCATCTGGCGGGCAAGGAACCCGTCGTCGACGCGATGCTGGCGCGGATCCAGAACGACATGTTTGATCTGGGCGCCGATCTTTGCGTGCCGGATCGCGGCGAGAAACTCTCCTATGAACCATTGCGCATAACGGACACGCAGGTAACCCGGCTGGAGAACGAAATCGATCAGTTGAACGCCGACCTGAAGCCGTTGCGGTCGTTCGTGTTGCCAGGAGGATCGCCAGGGGCGGCGGCGTTGCATGTGGCGCGGACGGTGTCACGCCGGGCGGAGCGGCATATGGTCGAGCTCGCCGCCAATCCGAAAGAGCCGGTCAGCGATGCGGCGTTAAAATACATCAATCGGCTGTCTGATTTCCTGTTCGTCGCCAGCCGCTACGTCAATGACCGGGGTGCTGGTGATGTTCTGTGGGTGCCGGGGAAGAATAGGTAGGCGGGCCAGGATGTTTTTTTGGCTCACGGCTGCCTATTGACGCGCCGCAGAGCAATCGCCGTCCAATGCACGCCACCGCGTCCACGTGGGTCGGCGTAGTCGGCAGCAAATGTACATTGCAAGCCGTGCTTTTGGGCGAGCGCTGCGGTTTCCTCTTGACCGACTTCAAACATGCGACGTCCGGCGGGAACGGGGCCATGGCGCAGCGTGAGCACGATTTGACCGCCGACGGCGAGCAGACGAGTCAGGTTGGGCATGGCGATTGATCGTTCCGCCGCATCGATATGCATCCAAACGGCGGTGAGCAGAATCAGATCAAAGGCCTCCCCGCGCGCTAGCACGTACTGGAGTTCGGGCAGCCCGTCATCGAGCCAGGCGATGTTTTTGGATGGATGTATGCGCTGGCCGTGCTGGCGAAGTTCCGCAGTTGGCTCGACGGCGAGGACGTGGTGTCCCGCCTCCGCCAACGCGGCCGCGTCGCGGCCGGTGCCGGCGCCAATGTCCAAGATGCGGCTTGGGGCTTTGGGGAACAGATGGCGCGTGGTCCGGTGGACATCGGCGAATGAAAGGTTTTCATAGTCGATGGTCAATTGGGCGGATTGTTCGGCATAGCCTTGGGTGCTGGCCCTTGGCTTAGGTGGTGTCATTTGCGCGCCTCATCCTGTTGGATATCATGCGGCCGCAGCAATTGTGGCGTGCGTTGCCAGAATTGCAAGGCAAGCGACTGCGGCTTCCCGGCCCTTGATCTTGAAGTGCTCGGTGAAGAACTGGTGATGTTCATCCGACTCGTGGAAGTTGTGCGGGGTCAGGACCGCTGAAAGAATTGGAATGTCGGTTTCGAGCTGAACCTGCATGAGGCCTGAAACCACGGCGTCAGCAACAAATTCATGACGGTAGATGCCGCCGTTGACGACAAATGCCGACGCTATGATCGCCTGATATCGGCCCGACTTGGCGAGACGACGGGCAACCAAGGGAATTTCGAAAGCGCCGGGGACATCGATGACGTCGACCACTGTCGCATCGTGGGTTTTTGAATTGACGGCGTCGATAAATGACAAGCGGCACTGATCGACGATGCCAGCATGCCAGCGCGCCTGAATGAAGGCGATGCGTGGACTATGCAGTTTGGGATCGGACTTGGCCGTCTTGCTCATAAGTTGCTCCTGAGTGGACAAAGTGCAGACTCAGGACGACAAAATCGCGATGCGCCGCTCGCCGCGCGGTCAACTCGGTTCCATTCTCTTCCATCCGGACTGTGACCGTCGGCTTCGGAGTCGCACCGAATCTGCTGACCTCCACGCATGCGCCTCTATGAAGCGTCTGCGCTGAGCGCTCGCGGGCTTGCGTCATCCTTTTCGGGGCTGGCGCTTACCGCCGGTGGGGACTTTCACCCGCCCTGAGAACGTATCCCGCCATTGCCGGGACCAAGTTACTGTAGTGGCGGCGGCCCGGGCCGTCGAGTGGCACGAATTATTTTAAGGGTTCCTATTTGCCGCCCTAGATTACCGCATATGGTGCCTCGCAGGTCCTGAGCACCTCGATTCGGTGATCATTGGTGTTCATTCCCGTCGAAGACGACAATCCCTTGCTGATCCATGCGGTTCGCGTGGTAACGATGGTGCTGATTGCAGTGAACGTGATCTGCTATCTGCTGGAGTTGACAGCCCAAGGCGGCACCGTTGCGGCAAGCTTTGCGATTGTGCCTGTGAACTCTTCCAGGCGGGAGCTGGGATGTGGGGTGGGCCGGCGCTCGGCCCCAACGACATGCTGCCAATCCCTGAACGGTTGACGCTGCTGTCTTACATGTTCCGCATGGAGATGCCCTGCATCTCGGCACGAACATGCTGTTCCTGTGGGTGTTTGGCGACAACGTCGAAGACGCAATGGGAATTGCGGTTCCTATTGTTTTCTATCGTATCGGGCTGGTCGCCGGATTCGTACATGCCTGGGCGAAACCGCAGTCGACGGTGCCTCTGGTTGGTGCCAGTGGGGCGATCGCTGGCATTGTCGCTGCATATCTGCTGCTGCATCCGCACGTCAAAGTCTGGGTACTGGCGCTGCGCATTATTCCGCTTCGAGTTTCCGGGCTGTGGCGCTCGGGCTGTGGATCGCGGTGCAGGTGGGATGCTTTTCGTGCGGGATCAGGGGCCAACCGCGTGGTGGGCACATGTCGGCGGAATCGTAGCCGGCGGATTGTTGATCTTGGTGATGCGCCGCCCGGGAGTTCCACTCTGGGGACGGACTGGTTTCACACCGACAGCAAGCGGGCCTGGCGCCACTGGTGCAGCGGCTCATGCGCCGGCGCCTTCTGGCCGTCGTTCGGCCGCAGATCCGCCCAATTGACACGGCGATGACAGCGCCCTACGGTTTCGTCTCGCATGTGCGAAGGTGCTGGGCTTAAAATCAGGATTGTCCCTGCAAGCTTGATTGGAAATCGGGAGCAGTCAATCCATGAAAGTCCTCGTGCCGGTCAAGCGCGTGGTCGACTACAACGTGAAGATCCGGGTCAAATCGGATGGGACGGGCGTCGAACTCGCCAACGTGAAGATGTCGATAAATCCGTTCGACGAGATCGCGATCGAAGAAGCGGTCCGGATGAAAGAGAAGGGGACTATCACTGAGCTGAGTCGCTGTTTCGGTCG
>CAVQOB010000016.1:0-56541 GCA_963714325.1 uncultured Alphaproteobacteria bacterium
TGGCCAGCAATACGTAACTGAACGAAGCGCGCGCCAAAAAACACACACACACACACACACACACACACACACACACACACACACACTCTCTCTCTCTCTCTCTCTCTCTCTCTCCATCACCAAAAAAAAAAAAAAAAAAAAAAAAAAAAAAAAAAAAAAATTGTTGAAGATTGGCTATAAATGCGGGTAAAATATTAAGCCGGTCCGGTCCAAACTTTTTGGGTTGGTTGTGTCGCATGCGGCTTGGGCGCGGCTTTTGTTGGGGGTCAGGCTATACAGTGAAGTTTCCAGAACTGTTGAACGTGACAGATCGAATCGTGCAATTTCAGACCGACCGGTGATTTCGATGTGACGTCGCTGCTGGGGCTGGTGGTACGTGATAGGTGTAACGAATTTTGAGCTGCAAGTCGAATGCTCGTGGGCTGGGCTTGTTTGGTGGTTGCCGGTCGAGTGAGTTTTAAAAAAAGTGCCCGTTCGACGAAGCGCGCGGAACGTGGTTAAGGTAGTAACCGTTCGACGGGCGAACGGAGCCCTTTTTCGCGCTCCTGTTTGATTTTGGGCCTCCGCTAATGGTACCGACGACGGCTCTTTTTGTTTGCCGATTCGGCCAGCGGCAGCCCCCGAAGCCTTGAGGTGGGCGGTCGGGTGCGGTTGGGCGCCAAGCGCTGAACTCGGGTATCTCACAGCCTAGAACTCGTGGTGATTTGGCCGGCCGGCTGCAGCCACGTAAAATAACTTGCTCAAGGGCCGTGCGCGCACCCGGAACACGTTGAGCCTCGGCTATGATAGCGAGGCAAACCGAGCCGGGTTTTTTTGTTGCCTGGCGAAGACCGGGCGAAACAGGAGTGCGCGACATGACCGCCAAGAAGACCACAAACTTCGCCGATCTCGGTCCCGAAACGCGCCTCGTCCACGGCGGCACCATACGTTCGCAGTTCGCCGAGACTTCCGAAGCGCTGTTTCTAACCCAAGGCTACGTCTACGACAGCCCCGAGCAGGCCGAGGAACGCTTCAAGAGCGAGAGCGGCGGCTTCATCTATTCGCGCTACGCCAATCCGACCGTCGCCATGTTCGAAGACCGCATGAAGCTCCTGGAAGGCGCCGAAGCCGCCCGCGCGACCGCGTCCGGCATGGCAGCCGTCACCGCCGCGTTGATGTGCTTCCTGAAAGCCGGCGACCATGTCGTGGCGGCACGCGCGTTGTTTGGATCATGCCTCTATGTCGTCCAGGACCTGCTGCCGCGTTTCGGTGTCACGTCGACCCTTGTCGATGGCCGCGATGTCGACCATTGGCGCAAGGCGGTCCGACCGAACACCCGCGCATTCTTTTTCGAAAGCCCCTCCAATCCCTGTCTCGACCTCGTCGACATCAAGGCGGTATCCGAGATCGCTCACGCAGCCGGCGCACAGGTCGTCATCGACAACGTCTTCGCGACACCGATCTACCAGTCGCCACTGAAGTTCGGCGCCGATATCGTTGTCTACTCAGCGACCAAGCATATCGATGGCCAGGGTCGCGTGCTCGGCGGCATCGTGCTGGGAACTGAAAAATACGTGAAGGACCACCTGCATCCCTTCTACAAGCACACCGGCGGCGCGATGAGCCCGTTCAATGCCTGGGTGATGTTGAAAGGCCTGGAAACACTGCCGCTGCGCGTTCACGCAGCGACCGCAACAGCCGGCAAAATCGCCGACGCATTGGCCGCCAAAAAGAATGCTGGCGTCAAGCGCGTGCTCTATCCTGGCCGAGCCGATCACCCGCAGGCAGCACTCGCCAAGCGCCAGATGACCGGTGGCAGCACGCTGGTCGCCTTTGAAGTGGCAGGCGGCAAGGACGCGGCGTTCCGATTTCTCAATGCGCTCGAGATCATCAAGCTTTCCAACAATCTCGGAGATGCCAAGAGTCTGATCACGCATCCCGCGACGACGACGCACCAGCGCTTGAAGCCTGAAGATCGCGCCGAACTCGGCATCACCGACGGCGTCCTGCGCTTGTCAGTGGGTTTGGAAACGTCAGCCGATCTAATCAACGATATAGATCGGGCGCTGGCGGCGGCGGTTTAGTCCCGCTCGGTTTTTGCGTTTCTGGCAAGCAGATCCGGCCGACGTTCGGCGGTCAGGCGCTCAGCCTCAGCGCGCCGCCACGCCGCGATTTTTTTGTGATCGCCAGAGAGCAGCATGTCGGGGATGGCGCGACCTTCCCAATCGCGCGGCCGGGTGTACTGGGGATATTCCAACAAACCGCTCTCGAAGCTCTCCTCCGACAGCGAACTCTTGCCCGCCAAGCACACCGGGCAACAGTCTCACACAGGCGTCGATCAATGCCATCGTGGCGATCTCACCACCCGACAACACATAATCGCCGATAGAGATTTCTTCGAGTTGCCGGCCATCGATGACACGCTGGTCGACGCCTTCGAAGCGCCCGGCCAGCAGGATAACACCGGGGCCTTGCGCCAACGAACGGACACGCGCTTGCGTCAAAGGCCGGCCGCGCGGGCTCAAATAGATCATCGTCGAAACCGGATCAATGGCGCGCGCATGATCGAGTGCGGCCGCCAACACGTCGGCACGCATCACCATTCCCGCGCCGCCACCTGCCGGCGTGTCATCGACGGCCTTATGGCGGCCGATGCCGAAGTCGCGGATCTGCAGCGTCTCCAGCGACCAACGGCCCTCGCGTAGCGCCGTGCCGACCAGCGATACACCAAGCGGCCCCGGAAACATCTCGGGGAACAGGGTCAGCACATGAGCCCGCCAGGGCATGGTTTGTTGAACGGTCATGGCGTCTGTCTAATCCGGGCGGCGATCTGATGCGAGACTTTTTGCGGAAGCGTTCGCCTGCGCGCTCAGGTCGCAGTGCTTGGCGGACAGGCGTCGTTGATCCTCAAGCCCGAATGAGGGGCCATATGAAGCGCTGTCGGATCGCGATCGCAGGTGCTGGAATCGCCGGATTGGCAGCGGGGACATTCCTCGCCAAAGTCGGTCATGATATCAGTATTTTCGAACGCTTCGACACGCCGCGCCCGGTCGGTGCCGGCCTGATGATCCAGCCGACCGGCCTCGCCTGCCTCGCCGCACTAGGTCTCGACGGCGCAGCCCAAGACCTCGGCCGCCGCATTGACGGAATTCATGGCCGCACTGCCAGCGGGCGGCTGATCTTCGATCTCGCCTATCGCGACATCGGCTATCCCTGTTACGCCGTCGCCATGCATCGCGCTGCGCTCTTCGGCCTGCTGGCCGACGCAGCCAAGCGATGCAGCATACCGATTCAAACATCGACCACCATCACACACTCCGTGAACGTCGACGGCGGCCGCACCCTCGTCGACCAATCCGGCCGTTCGCATGGCCCTTTCGACCTGGTCATCGACGGCACCGGCATGCGCTCGCCGCTGCGTGATGGCGAAGCCAAGGTCTGGCTCGACCGGCCCTATCCCTATGGTGCGGTCTGGGGCGTCGCTGAAGAACCCGCTAACTGGTCGTGGAAGCACAGCCTCCGGCAATGCTACGACGGCTGCCAGGTGATGGTCGGCATCTTGCCGATCGGCAGCGCGCCCGGTTCCAGTCGCCAACTGTCGGCCGTCTTCTGGAGTCTAAGAACCGCCGACTATCCAGCTTGGCGCGACGCCGGGATCGAACCTTGGCGAACGCGCGTCACCAAAATCTGGCCGGAAGTCGAACCATTCGTCTCGCAATTCAAATCAACTCAGGACCTGTCACCGGCGTCCTACGCCGACATCTGGCTCGCGCGCCCCGATGCCGACCGCCTCGCCTTCATTGGTGACGCAGCGCGTTCGGCGAGTCCACAGCTCGGCCAAGGCGCCAATCTCGCCCTCGTCGACGCGCTCATCCTCAGCCGTTGCCTGAACGAGCACACGACGATCGGCGCCGCACTCCACGACTACGCCCGCCGGCGCCGCGCCCATACCCGCTTCTACGGCGTCGCCAGCCGCTTGCTGACGCCATTTTTCCAATCCGACAGTCGAATAGCAGCTCACGTTCGCGACGCCAGCTTCGCCGCTCTCGGCAAAGTTCCACTCATCAGGCGCGAGATGGTGCGGATGTTGGCTGGCGTCAAAACCGGGCCTTTCAGCGCGCTCGACCCAGCGGCGCTGTATCCAAGTCATGTCGCACTGCCGCGCGACGTTTCAGGCTCGAGCCAGCCCCTATAGTGCACCAACAGGCCGATCACCGGCAGACTGGATTTGACGTCGAACTGGTAGCGGCTGGCATTCCCCGTCTCGCGTGTCTCGACGCAAGGGTGCAGGGCGCGAGGCATCGGCACTCCGAATACGTGCAACCGCTGCAACCGCAATTGCAACGCATCATCGATAATGTCGAGGGTAAACGTGAAGCAGACCGGACCAACGCGCTCGATGAGAGTGCCAGCCCCTTCGGACTGCACGGATCGAAAGGTCCGGCGACCGAAAACGCGTGACCAGACCTCCGTCCCCTCCCTCGGCGTGAACGTCGCGCACAGCGGTTGATCAGATCCGTGTGGCGGCAGGGCAAACAACGTCGCCAACGCCCGCGCAAAAGCATTGCCGCCCCGCACCACGTCGGCGCATCCCAGCCAGACACTCGCCCCCCCGACATCGTGGAGTGTTCGAACGGCCGCTGGAAGTTTCGAGAACCGCGAACCCAGCACACGTCGATACAGAGGCGTTGTTCCCTCGCGCGCGCTGATGTCAAGATCAGCAACCTCCGCCAGGAAATCCTCAAGAGTAATGAGGCCGACACATGGCTTCGCACCTCGATCCACAATCTCGCCACGCGCCAAGCCGCGCGCCAGAACAGTTGCGGCAACCGTCGGGATGACAGGTCCATCGCCCGATCCTGCAACCAGGGACCAGTCGATCGTCCTGATGACGCCCGTCGCATCAGGCCCCCTGAGCGTGACAAACATTCCGCCGCGATTTGTGCCAAGGAATCCAAGCCGCCGCTTGTTCGCGAGTAACGTTGCAGCAAACCGCTCAGGCTGCTTGACGACACCCAGTCGTTTCAAGCCAGCCAACAACACCAGCGCATGATGGAACAGTCCGACTTCGACACCTGCTCCAAAACTCACTGTCTGGACTTGCGCGTAGCGCTTGGGGAACAGTTCGAGATCAGGCACATCACAATTCGCCAACCACCGTCGTCCCAGTCCCGGAATATCCCGCCGGCGCACATACTCCCAACCCCGCACAAATCCCGCCTCGCCGCCTTGCCGCACCAGGATCGGCTCACCAAGCCCCCGCAAAATCGACTGCGTCGTCGCCAAGCCGGGATCGAAGTGATTGCCGGGCGCAACCCCGATATCGATCACGTGCAGGGGGTGGAAGCGGTCGAGATAGTGATCGATCACCGCGGCAGAAAGTGCCGGCACCGTGCTGGCGCCACTCACCACCAGGACTCCGGCAGCGCGCGCGGCGGCATCCAGCGCCACGATCCCCACAACAAACGCCCGCGCATCGGCAAGGTCAACGTAGTGCGCACCAACCGCGATCGCCGCCTCGGCCAACGCGTAATCCTGCGCTTGAAACGGGCCTGAAGCGTTGACGATCACGGTCGGCCGCAACGCGCGAAGCACAGCCACGTCAGGTTTCATCGCGTCAACGGCGGCACTATCAATCGACGCGCGCGCCGGCCGTCCCAATGCCGCAGCCGCTTCCGCCGCCCGCCCGCCATCGCGCCCGGCAATGATCAGATGCAGGTCCGCCTCGCGCGCCAGCCGTTCGGCAACACGCGCGCCGAACACTCCATACCCGCCAACGATAAGGATGCGCCGCGACGTCATCGCTCGACCCGAGGCCTGCGTCACACGGCGCCAGCATAGGCATCGAGAAAGGGTAGCACATGGCCATGGAAGGTTGCGGGGTCTTCAGCCGACAACTGATGCGAAACGCTTGGCATGATGACGAGATCAGAGCCGGCAATCTGTCGGTGGATGATCTCGGCGGCGGCTGGCGTCGTTGCTGGATCTTCGGCACCGACAATAACCCGCGTTGGCAACGTGATCGCCTTCAGCTGATCGGTGAAATCCAAGGTCTCGATGCACTGGCACCAGCCGGCATAGCCTTCGAGCGGCGTCGCTTCGATCATACGCGTGAAACGGGCAACGAGGTCAGGACGATTGGCGCGCGAACTGGCAGCGAGCCAGCGCGGCATGGCACCCTCAACTTGACTGGTCATACCCTTGTCCCGGGCAACCTTGACGCGGTCGACCCACATCGAGCGGAATTCCGCGGGAACGCGGCTGGTCGTCGAGACCAACGTCAAGCACGAGAAGCGATCAGGATGATAGAGCCCAAGCGCTTGGCCAACCATGCCGCCCATCGACAATCCGACAAACCCAGCCTGATTGATTCCCAAGTGGTCCATCAACGCAACGACATCGGCTGATAGCGTTTTGAAATCGTAGCGGCCAACCGGTGCTTCCGACTTGCCATGACCGCGCGCATCAAAACGCACGACGCGATAGTTTGGCTCCAGCGCTGCCGTCAGTTCGGCCCAAAATGATAGGTCGGTCGCAAGAGGATGATGCAGAACGACAGCCGGCGCGCGATCTGGACCTGAGACAGCGTAGTTCAGGGCGATGCCATTGATGCGGGCTTGCATGGGATTGAGTCCTCGGTTGCACTTGAATTGGCTTTAAGCCGGATTGATATCAGCCGTGATCTCTGGTGTCGCGCGGCGCCGACTGCGGCTGATCCGGCGCGCCCGGCTTCACGCCCGCCGGAGCAATACCATGCCCAGCATCCGTACTATGCGCAATTTTATCCGAGAGTGCCAACAGAACGCTGGAGACGACAAACGTCACGTGGATGGCGACCGACCACCACAACTCCCGGTCGGATGTCGTCTTGAGCGCCATGAATTGCTTGAGCAGTTGAATCGCGGAAATCGCAACGATGGATGACAGCAACTTGAGCTTCAGGGCGGTGAAATCGATCGTTCCCATCCACTCCGGCCAGTCACGATGGTTGCTGTGATCGATCTTGGAGACAAAATTCTCGTAGCCCGAGAAAACGACAATGATGATCAACGAACCCGTCAGCGCGAGATCGACCAGCGACAGCACGCCGAGGATCACGTCGGCTTCAGTGCCCTTGAATGCCAGCGCCGCTACGTGGAGCAATTCCGCAACAAATTTGATCAGGAGGACAACCAGGCTGATCGCCAACCCAAGATAAAAGGGTGCCAACAGCCACCGGCTCGCGAATAACGTTTTTTCAAGCAGATCTTCGGCCTTGGCGGCGGCAGAATTGAGGTCGGACTTCATGATATGGCCCACGCTTCATCAAACGACACGCGTGTATCGCACGGGCCGACACGCCTCAACAGGTTTTCCGTCGGCGCTGTTCTTGCCGCAGTTAACGGCGACTGGCCAGTCGCAATTTATAGCGCTCGGCGGCCAACCGCTTCGCCTCAACACTCTCGCGCAACTGATCAATCGCCATCTGGCGATGCAGGGCTGCCCACTTACGGCAGCTCGGCCTAGTCACGTTGCAGGAGATCTGGACGGGCGCGATAGTCGTCGAAGATGCCAGCCTCTGGTGCGGCGGTCCTGCGAGCGATCCGGCGAGGCGGGGCGACGAGCCGGGGCGTGACGATGCGCTCACGCTGGGATGCGACGGCATTGCCGGTCCGTTTGACCAACTTGCGCCCGTTGCCAGCTGCGGATGCGGGATCGGACTTGGTGTTATCAGCCGCAGCGTCTGGGACGATGGGGGCTGGGAAAGATTGATCGAGTCCCCCAGATGAGGGCTCCATGACACCACCTTGGGCGACGATTTCTCGAGGTTTGCTGTCGTCGCACTGTCCGTTTCGCTGTTCGGTGATCCCACCGCGGCCAACGAGGCGCCGCAAACGGCTAAAGGGCTTTGAGGCGCCACCTCCCCGGGCTTTAGAGCGTCATCAACCCAGTAACGACCTTCGCACACCGTCACACGCGGCGGCCGGCGCGTCCTGTCAAAACTGTCATAGACGTCTTTGAGGTTCCGCCAGAAATCATACCATTCGTTGAGCGCGTGCGCTTTCAATCGTTCCTCGGTCATTCGGAACGGAAACGCGTGCACCTGGACTGCATCCTGCCCACTCTTGATCGCCGCCTGCGTCAGGCTGAAGATTTCCTCGATGACCGGGTTCGTCATTGCAAAGCAGCCAACCGACCCACAACCACCGTGGATCAGAATATACGATCCTGTCCTCGAGAATTGCCGATCGAGCGCATTCGGAAATCCAAGATTGAGTGAACGCGGGTGCCGGCCGATCAAGTGCAACTGCTTGGCCGAAACGGTGTAGACGCCTTCCGGGCTTTGCTTGTCGCCTTCATTGACCTTCGGGCCAAGGGTGCCGGACCAGTGGCACATTGGATAGACCGCGAACAACTCAAACTTGTTGCCACGCTGCATCCAAAGCTCAAGCTCAAACTCCGCCTTGAAGATGCGGATCATCACCGCACTGCCAGCCACCAATTTCTTCTCGGCGAGGCGCTCGGTCAATCGGCCTATATTTGGGGTATTGGGAAGCGGGATCTGACCAATGGCCTCTGCGCGCTGGCGCTCGACGCGATCGGCCGCCACATCCTTCAATTCAACAACGAACGCCGTTGCGCTCACCGTGCTCCATGCCAACGCCGCAGTCGCAGCGATGGCCGCCGTCAGCGACGTCTTAGTCAGCGATTGCAATGCACGCGACAACGACATAACCCAAAGATACCCCAGTAAAACCGTCCGCCATCGCGGAAAAAACCATAGGGCCACTCCTTCGAGCGGCGTCCACACCCTATGACGGCCGGACCCTATCAGCCCTTTCCAGCAGGCAACAGAGTGAATCCAGTTCATTGCTTCCCAACCCTTAGTGTGTGGGAATTCCGCCGCAGTATCGTCGGGGATTGTGGGGAAAGCGGGGAGAACCCAAAGGGACCACTTACAAGCGCTGCAGAACGCGAGCACATTTCACCGACTTCCAAAGTAGCGGCCCCCTTAGGGATCAATACATTGGAAAACTGATACCGCCCCTTGCAGACATGCACGCGCGGCGGAAGCCCAGTCGTCTCAAATGCGTCATAGCCGGCCTTGAGATCGTGCCAGAACGGCGACCAGGGCGCATCGCTCCGTTGCGCCAGCGCCACGTCGGTCATCCGGAACGGCAAAACCTGCGCCTGGAAGCGGGGCTGACCGCCATTGAAAGCGGCGGTGATCAAGCGCCAGATCTCATCAATGACTGGGTCCGTCATTGCATAGCAGCCGACCGACGAGCATCCCCCATGCACCATCAGAAATGATCCCGTTCGCTCGTGCGCGCGATCGAACGCATTGGGAAAGCCGAGGTTGAACGATTTGTGCCAGCGGCTATTCGGATTGAGCGCTTTGGCATCAACCGTATAGAAGCCTTCCGGCGATTGATGATCACCCTCTCGCAGTTTGGGGCCAAGGTCGCCCGAAAAATTGCAGATCGGATAGGTCGCAAACAACGCGAAACGATCCCCCCGCTTCATCCAGAGCTCAACCTCGAACTCCTGCTTGAAGATGCGCATGAACACCGGCATCCCCAGGGTCATGGACTTCGCAGCAAGCCGCTGTTCAAGCCGATTGAGATCGGGCGTCCCGGCCAGTTGACCTTTGGTGGTGAAGACCGCCATCCGCCGCAGACGCTCCCGCCCGAGCTGCGCTTTGTCACCATGGCCAGCGAACCAAATGAAACCAAGCCAGAGCGCCGCCATCGCCAAAACAAAAGCGAAACAACCACCGAGCGCCACGCGAAGATTGGAACGCATCCCTTAACTCGCGAGCGACATTGGGGGGCCGTAAAATCAATTGCCGGCGTCGAATCCGAAAGCCGGCACTTTGGTGGACGAGGACCTGACCGTTCCGATCGATGTGGTCGTCAATCCCGATCGCTGTCCGAACGGCTGACCATCACTGCCGTTGCTGGCAATACCGCGCTCTTTCGGCCCGGGCACGACAACTCGTTCCTCGGCCACCTGGTCGCCAGCCCTAGCCCGGAACGGCTCAATGACCGGTCGCTCGAAGGCCGGACATGGCCCCTCCGGGCTGATCCGGCTCTGGTTGTTCGCGAGCTTGACGTTGACAACATACTTCTTCGCGCAAACAGCGACACCCGGCGTCAGCCGAGTCGTCTCGAAATGATCATAGCCTTCCTTCAGCGTCTGCCAGAACGGTGCCGCTGAATGCTTGGCATGCCGCAACATGTTGGCGTCCGTCAATCGGAACGGGAAGGCGTGCACATGGATGGCTTCCTGCCCGCCAATGTAGGCTTCCCGTGCCAACGCATAGATTTCTTCAATCAGCGCATCGGTCATAGCATAGCAGCCGGCCGATCGGCATTTGCCATGCACCATCAGGAAATCCCCGGTGCGCTTGTGCGCTTTGTCATAGGCGTTGGGGAAACCGAGATTGAACGCGAGGTGGAACGACGAGTTCGGATTCATCTGGTGGCGCGCGACTTCATAGAAGCCTTCCGGCGCCTGCTTGTCGCCCTGCGCAATTTTGGGACCGAGATCGCCCGACCAATTGCAGATGGGGTAGGTCTTGAAATGATAGAAGCGACCGTCGGCGCGCTGTTTCCAAACTTCGAGTTCGGACTCTTCCTTGAAGATGCGCACAAACATCGGCGTACCCGTGTCCATGCCCTTCTTGCCAAGTAACATCATCGCGTCTTTCGACAGCGGGCGCAGATGCGGCGCAATATCGGTCTGCGCGCAACCCAACAACGAGGTCGAAACCCCGAGCAGGAGCGCAAGAGTGGCAAAACGCTTTTTCATGTCCCCCAGGCAAGTCCTAAGCAAAACGTGAGGCCCTGGCTTCAAGCCCGCGAACATCACGCTTCCTCGTTAAGATAATGTTAACGCTGAATGCACCCCTTGGGCAAGTCCACCGACAGCGCACTCCGTTAATAGACGCGAGTCGCGGCGCCAGGCGGGCCAAATTATGGCGAGATCCAGTTGGTTGGCGGTACCAAGGCGGCATGGGACGGTGCGCGCCCTTCAGCCCGCCCAAGGCACCCAGCGCTACGTCCGCGATCGAAACACGTCATCAATTTGAACTAACGATCTCTAATCATTGCATTTTTTCAATCGCAGGCATTGAGTCAAAATTAGCAATACGCCTTTAATGTTGTCGGAGCCGACACCCCTGAGTGGCCATGCCCAGTTCCTTTCGCAGCACGTTGAACACCATTGCCCGATCGGCAGCTACCCTTAAGTGGAGCTGCAGCGTGGCGCTTGCCCATCCGTGGCCATCCGCCCTGATCGCCAACGCCCTGACGCCGATCTGGATTTGGTCACACCAACAGCGACAGCAGACGGCAATCGTCGAGCAACAAACCCGTCTCAGCGCTGTCCTGCGCGATGAACAATTCCGCGAAGGCGATCGTCCAGCGGCCTTCGCCGTACTGACGGAAGTGCTGACCGAAGTGCTTGGCGTCAATCGTGGTGGTGTCTGGTTGTTCGATGCCAAGCAACACTTTCTGTCATGCTCTCACGTCTATGATGTAGACTCCAAACATGGCCGTGTGAACCTCGTCGTGTCCCGCGAGCATGGTGCCATGCATCTCGATCGCATCTTGGCCAATCGCATCATCGCAGTAGACGATATCGACCAGGATGCGGCTGCCACCGAGATCCGACGCAATCTCGGCAGCCAGAACTCGCGTTCGATCCGCCATGTGGGTCCCAATCGAACTGCGCGGGCGCGTCGCTGGCGTCATTTCAGCCGCAACCCACGATAAGCGGATCGCATGGACTGCGGAACAGAAGTTGTTTGCCGTCGCCGTCGCCAATCTTGCATCTCTCGCATTGGAGCGCGTCGAACGCCAACGCGTCGAAGAGGAACTCCGCATCGCCAATGCCGCAGCCGAGGCCGCCAACCAAGCCAAAAGCCTGTTCCTGGCCAATATGAGCCATGAAATACGCACCCCCATGAACGGCGTTTTCGGGATGACCGATCTGCTGGCGCGGACGCCGCTATCGGCCCATCAGCGCCGCTTGGTCGACAATGTCCGTCAATCCACAACGACGCTGTTGACCATCATCAACGATATTCTCGATCTGTCACGGATCGAGTTTGGCCGGATCAATCTTGACCCGAACCCTTTCGACATCAGAGATCAGCTCGAAAGCGCCGTCGATCTTTTTTCGGGCGAAGCAACACTGAAGGGCATCGAGCTCACCCATTTCTTCGCCAGTGATGTGCCCGAAATTGTCGTCGGGGACGCCGGTCGCCTCAGGCAGATCTGCGTCAACTTGCTCGGCAATGCGATGAAGTTCACTGGGCGTGGCGATATCTCGCTGCGGGTGACAATCGAAACCGATACAGCCCGTCAGCCTCGCCTGCGGATCGAAATCCGCGACACCGGCATTGGCATCGATCCCCACGTTCTCGGCACACTGTGCAAACCTTTCACCCAGGCCAATTCATCGATCAACCGGCAATTCGGCGGTACAGGGCTCGGCTTGTCGATTTCCCAAAACTTGATCGCCATGATGGCCGGAACGTTGACACTCGAGAGCACGCCGAACCTCGGCACGACGGCGATCGTGTCGATCCCGCTTATCCTGCCCGACATCGCTGCTACTGCAAGTGAGCCGTTGCAAAAGCTATTTGCAGGCGTACCCCTGCTGGTGTTTTCTCAACAGGCGACCAACCGCGACATCATGCTGAGTTATCTTTGGACCAGCGGCGGCGCCGTCAACACCGCCAACTCACCCGACAGGGCCATCCAGTCGATCGCCACGGCGATCGCGACCCAACGGCCCTATCGCGCCATCATCGTTGATAGTGGCATCGACGACGTGACAGCAACAACACTGGTGCGGCGCATCAAGACCAATACCGACACGGCGAGCTTGCCAATCATCGTCGTCACGTCACTTCGGCGCAAGACGGACGCCGCCGAATCGCAGGACTGGGGCGCTGATGCGGTAGTCAGAAAGCCGCTGCGCCGCCGCGACCTTCTGGATGCCATTGCGCGCGCGGTTGGAATGAGCGCAGTCAACCCCGTTGCGGCGCCTGTGGCGTCGCAACCCGCACGCTACCAAGGTCACGTCCTCGTGGCCGAAGACAATCCAGTCAACATTGAAGTTGCACGCGAGTTTCTAACCGTGATCGGTTGCACCTGCGAGGTCGTGCGAACCGGCGTCGAGGCCATCGCCGCAATCGAAAAAACGCGATTCGATCTCGTCCTGATGGATTGCCAGATGCCGGAAATAGACGGACGGACCGCAACCCTGCATATCCGCACGCGCGAACGCCAATCCGGCGCGCGCCCCGTACCAATCGTCGCCGTCACCGCCAATGCCTTCAGCGACGATCGAGCCGCAGCCCTGGCCGCTGGCATGAATGGTTATCTCAGCAAACCCTACAGCGAGATTGAACTGCGTGCGATCATTGCACAATGGTTAGCACCATCCAGCGAGGTGCAGTCTGCGCCAATATTCGAGGTCCAAACGGATGATGATTCGGTGCCGAGCTGCCTAGACATGGCGTTGCTTGCGCCGCTTCGCCGCAACCATCCCGAGTTGCTCCGGCGAATGTTTGCAGCCTTTGCGACCCATACGCCTGTGACGTATCGCCAAATCAACGACGCAATCGCCGAGACCAACCATGACGCTTTGCGGATCGCGGCACATAGCCTCAAGTCATCAAGCGCCAATGTCGGCGCGCTGCGCTTGTCGCGGTTATGTGCAGAGCTAGAACAGTTTGGTCATGAAAAGGAGGCGGCCCAATGGGCGGCGGCTGCAGAGCGCTTGACGCGGGAATGGCATGCCGTCGAGGACGCCATTCGCCAACAGCAGACCCTGCCAACAAGCCTCTCCGCCGCTTAAGCGACGGTCAGTCAACACATCGTCCCTCAATCGTCGCCATTTCCAAGTTCCCGATCGAGCCAACGTGGCGTGACGTAGTGCAGGAGCTTGCCCCGTCGCAGGGCAATTTTCGACCAGGACGTGGCTTCAAATCTGATGACGGCCAAGGCAGCCGTCGGGAACTTTTCCGACAACCTTTGACGCGCCGCCTTATCGCCGCTGCCCGTCAGGCGAACGGCCAACTCTTCGAGACCAGGATTGTGTCCGATGACCAGCACGTGCTTGCCGGCATCCGGCATAGCCCGCAGCATGGCAAGAATGGCGTCGGCTTGAGCGAGATAGAGATCGTCACGATAGGTCAGCTTCGGCCGCGGCTTAAGCGCTGGCAGCACCAGCGCCAATGTCTCCTTGGCGCGCGCCGCCGTCGAACACAAGATGGCATCTGGGATGATGCCGTTCTTGGCCATCCATGCCGCGATGCACGGTGCGGCCGCCCGGCCACGCGCATTCAGCGGCCGATCAGCATCGCCGATCCTGGGATCCGCCCAGGATGATTTCGCGTGGCGCAAGAGCGATACGGTCAGAGGCATTTTAAGTCCGGTCGGTCGGCAAAACTCAGCGGCGTGTCAGCACAGCAGCGACAAGACAGTGATACGATGTTTCGATGACACTGGCATGACAGGATCAATTATCGGCCCCAGGTCAGCGCCAACGGCTGCGCATCGCGGGCGAGTTCGATAAGCCCCTTACGCGTAGCGGCATCGAGCGAGACCAACGGATGGCGGACAGCATCCGACTTGATCACGCCGCCCTCCTTCATGATGGTCTTTGTGGCGCGCAATCCGCACTGGCGATTCTCATAGTTGATCAGCGGCAGAATGCGTGCGTACGCAGCAGCGGCCGCCGCACGGCGTCCCGCGAGAAAGTGCGTGACGACCGGTTTGATCAGATCGGGCAACAGTGCGCTCGGCATCGTGCCTGTCGCGCCAGCGTCGAGGTCCGCCATCAGGGTGATCAATTCTTCGCCGTCAAACGGCCCCTTGATCGCGCTGCCGCCCGCCGCGATCAGCGCGCGCAGCTTGGCAGCCGTCCCCGCAACCTCGATCTTGAAGTGGGTGACGAGGGGCACGAATTTCGCCAAATGAACCAGAAACGGTACTGAGAGCGGCACACCGGAGAGCGGCGCGTCCTGCACCATGATCGGCAGTTTCGATGCGTCGGCGACGCGCTTGAAATGCTCGATCATACCAGCTTCGTCCGTGCGCAATCCGGTACCATGATAGGGCGGCATCAGCATCAACATGACAGCACCGGCGTCGGCGGCGCGTTTAGCACGGGCGGCAGCGATGTCCGTCGAGAAATGACTGCAGGTGGCGATGACGGGAACACGACCGGCGGTCTGCTGTAGGCACAGATCAAGCAGCGTATTGCGCTCGTCATCGGTCAACAGGAACTGCTCCGAATAATTGGCAAGGATGCAGATGCCGTCGACGCCCTGGTCGATCATGCAATCGATGACGCGTCGCATGCCCTCGGGATCGAGCGCACCCTTATCCGTGAACGGCGTTGGCGCGATGGGATAGATACCGGTCGTCATGCCGGATTTCCGGGTCGACGCCTTCGATGCCGACTTTGTTGCTGCCTTGGCCATGCTGATGTCCCCGAGAAATGAACCCTTGTTGATAGTCTTGGCTGACGTGTCAAACCTTGTCCCGCGCCGGCTCGTCCAGCGCTTCGGGATGCTGGTGGAGAAGTCGGCGGCCGATGACGGCCGCGACCGCAATCAGCATGCCGTTCAGCAGCAACATCCCACCGACACCAATGCGGGCGGCGATCGCGCCAGCGAGCAGATGTCCAATCGGACCGGTCCCTTGAAACGACATCGCGTAAAGGCTGACAGCACGGCCGCGCCAGGCCTCCGGTACCGATTGCTGCACGATGATGTTGGTGCACGCAGCCGTCAGCATGATGGCCCCGCCGATCACGCTGAAGAGCAGGAACGTCAACGGGAGTGAGCGCGATTGCGACACCGCGATGATGGCAAGACCGAGAACCAGCGGGCCGACCGTCACCAACTGACGTTGCCGCGCCGTACCACGTTGCAATGACAGATACGAAGCGCAGACGACCGCGCCGAGACCGCCGGCACTCATGAGCAGGCCGACAGTCTCGGGGCCGCCCGCAAAAAACGCCGCTGCGATCGACGGCATGAGGTGGACGTGGGCGGTGCCAAACAAGCCAACCGCCGTCATGGTCGGCAGCAGATAACGGATCGACGGTACGGTCGCGAGAAAAGAGGCCGATTGGACGATGCCGGTCCGCGCCGCGGCGGCACTGGCGCGCCCGGGTTCTGCCGGCAGGTTCATATGCAGCAGCGCCCAGATGATGGCCGTAAAGCTCAGCACATTGATGGCAAAACACCAAGCTTCCGACAGATACAGCAGCATCACGCCGGCGACGGCTGGTCCGACGAAGCGACCGAGATTGAACAGTGTCGCCGACATCGCCAGCGCGCTCGGAAACAAGTTGCGATCACTGACGATGGTCGCCAACAGCGATTGCCGCGTCGGCATTTCCAGCGCATTGGCCGAGCCGATCAGCGCCGCGACGACGAGATAGGCACGCACGTCCTCGACACCGGACCAGACCATGACCGCGAGTAACGCCGCCATCGCCGCCAGAAACAGATCGATCGCCACCAGCAATTTCAACCGCGGATAGCGATCGACGATGGCGCCGGTGAACGGGCCAAGCAGAAGGAATGGAATTTGGATAATGAAACCGGTGAGCCCCAGCAAGAAAACCGAATTGGTCAATCGGAAGATCAGCCAGCCCAACGCCACCTGCTGCACCCAGCCGCCGAGCACGGAAACGCCATGGCCAAAGGCATAAAGGCGAACCCGCGGGTCCGCGAGGGCGGGCGGCAAGTATGGCAGAATGTTCACGAACGTGGCGCCTCCTATGGCGTGCGCGAGACTACCTCAACCGCCGGCCGCGCCCTGCGTGTTGACGTAGAGTGCGTAAAGCGATTGGCTGGACGCCATGAACAAGCGGTTGCGTTTGAGGCCGCCGAAACACAGGTTTGCGCAACGCTCCGGCAACGCGATGTGCGCGATCGGCTTGCCATCCCGATTGAAGACGCGGACGCCATCGAGTTCGGCAGCGCCCATGCCCCAGCCGCACCACAGATTGCCGTCGACGTCGACGCGGAATCCATCGGGCGTGCCGGGCCCCGCATCGATGAGCACGCGCCGTCCCGCGAGCGTCACGCCATCTTGAGCGACGTCGATGGCCAAAATCTTTCGACTGGGGACGCCCCGACTCTCGACAACGTAGAGGATCTTTTCGTCGGGTGAGAACGCCAGTCCGTTGGGCCCAAGAATGCCTTCGGCGGCAAGCGCAACTTTGCCGTTCGTGGGATCGAGCCGGTAGACGTTCATCGGCAATTCGGGCTCGGACTTGTAGCCTTCGTAGTCCCCAAGAATTCCAAAAGTCGGATCGGTGAACCAGATCGAATTGTCCGACTTGACAACGATGTCGTTCGGCGAGTTCAGGCGCTTGCCACTAAAACGATCCGCCAACACCGTGATCGATCCATCGTACTCGGTGCGGGTGACGCGACGGCCACCGTGTTCGCATGAGACGAGACGGCCTTGTCGGTCGCGGGTGTTGCCATTGGCAAAATTGGAGGGCGCGCGATAATTGCTGACGGCGCCGGTGACTTCATCCCAGCGGAGAATGCGATTGTTGGGAATGTCGCTCCAGAGCAGGGCGCGGGCGTCGCCGATCCAGACAGGGCCTTCGGCCCAGCGGCATCCCGTATAAAGACGCTCGACGGCCGACAGTTTGATCCAATATTTTTCGAAACTCGGATCGAACATGCGGATCGCGGGATCAGGATAGTATGTGGCGGGCGCCCATCCGGCGCGGGGTGTCGTCTCGGTCACGGGCTGGCTCGCTGGTGATTGCTACCTCGGGCCAGTGTAGCGGCAGCTCGCGCGAACTCCAGCCCTTGTTCACGCCCTGTTTCGGCATAGCACGTCTGACGTGGGCTCATGTGACAGCTGAACCGCAATCATGCCAATCTCTATCTCCAACTATTCCACAAATGCACGAGCGCGCGCCATGTCGAAACCTGTCTTCGTTTTGAACGGACCGAATCTCAACCTGCTCGGGGTCCGCGAGCCGCAGATCTATGGTGCGACAACACTCGCCGATGTCGAGGCGATGTGCCACGTCCAGGCGAAAAGCTTAGGCCTGCTGGTCGATTGCCGCCAATCAAACCACGAGGGCATGCTGGTCGACTGGATACAAGAGGCCCGCACCGCCGCCAGTGCGATCATCATCAACCCCGCTGGCTACACGTTCACGTCTGTCGCCATCATGGACGCCTTGAAAATGTTTCCTGGGCCCATCATCGAGTTGCACATCTCGAATGTGCATCGGCGCGAGGCCGTCTATCATCATAGCAAGATGTCAGCTGTCGCCACGGCAGTCATGGCCGGGTTCGGTGTGCACGGCTACGAGCTGGCGCTGGAAGCGGTCGCGAAACTGATCACCGCGAAGTAACGTCGGCTGGACAGCCGATTGTTCACCACCGGAATCGCTGGCGCGGCGGCAGCGCCATGCGCGTCGGCAGGACTTCGGCCAATCGCAGCCCCTCGTTCCATTTGGCCATCCGCTCCGAGCGCGTGAACGACCCGACCTTCAATTGCTCAATGCCCCAACCAACCGCGAGATGGACGATCGTCGTGTCTTCAGTTTCACCTGAACGCGCCGAGACGATCGCATTCCAACCGGCGGCGCGGGCGGCATCGAGTGCTTCGCGAGTTTCCGTGAGCGTTCCGATTTGATTGGGTTTGATCAGCGCGGTGTTGCAGGCGCCCATCTGGGCAAGTGACGCAATGCGCCGCGGATCGGTGCACACGATATCGTCGCCGACCACTTCGACACTGCCGCCAGCGGCTTGCGTAAAGCGAGCGAGTGCCGCCGCGTCATCTTCGGCGAGCGGGTCCTCGATGGCAACGATCGGATAGCGGCGCAACCAGCCGAGCAGCATGTCGATCAACTGGTCGGAGCCAAGTTTGCGGCCTTCACGCGCCAGCACATACTGTCCTTTGCTGCCGAACTGACTGGCCGCGATATCGAGTGAGATGGCAATGTCTTCGCCGGGCGCAAATCCGGCCCGCTCGATGGCACGCAGCAGCAAATCGAGCGCTTCCTCGTTGGTGTCGAACGCCGGCCACCACCCGCCTTCATCGGCAACGCCGGCAAGCCGCCCCATGCCAGCCAGCATCTCGCCGGCGTGGCGATAGACTTCCGCGGTCCAATCGAGCGCGGTGCCGTAGTCCTCCGCGCCGACCGCAATGATCATGAAATCCTGCACGTCGACGCGACGATGCGCGTGGGCGCCACCGCCGAGAATCTGGATCTCCGGCAGCGGCAGCGTTCCCGGTGTCCGCCCAGCAGCGAGATGCTGCCAGAGCGGCACCCCCTTCGCCGCTGCCGCCGCGTGTGCAACCGCCATCGATGTGGCGATGATCGCATTGCCGCCAAGGCAACTCTTGTTGGGCGTGCCGTCGAGCGCAATCAGCAACCGATCGATGCCGGCTTGGTCTTGCGGGTCCTGCCCCCTGAGCGCCTTGTTGATCTCCGTATTGACCGCCTGCACCGCCCAGGCGACGTCGAGCCCTGCAAAGGCGGCGCCACCATCCCGTTTGTCGACAGCTTCGCCGGATCCGGTCGAAGCGCCGGCCGGTGCGATGGCGCGACCCAACGCGCCGCCTTCGACGACGACATCCACCTCGACGGTCGGCCGTCCTCGGCTATCCCAGACCCGGCGCGCGCAAGTGCGATGGATCTTCAAACTCATGAGCGCAATTCTCCGGCCCACATCGCGCGGATCTCGGCCAGCGCATGGGTGGGTTTCAATAGAAACAGGCGGGCGACGCGACGGACATGATCCTGGTCGCGTTGCCCGGGGATGTATTCGACCGGTGACTTGCCGTCGACGCGGGCGAGAAGCAATCCGGGCAGGAGATGGGCAGTACGCGCCTCGATCGCGTCCCGATCTTCCCAGGTAACGCCCGCGAGATAGGCGGCGGCAAGCGCATCGAATGCCGCGAGAAATGCGTCCCGCGCCGATGGCGCCCATAGGCATTTGAGCAGCAGATGATTGAGGCAGAACGCGAGATCAAAGGCGGGATCGCCGTACCACGCACACTCGGCGTCTAGGAACAGCGGGCCATCAGGACCGACCAGGATGTTTTTCGGCGAGACATCGCCGTGGACCAACGCCCGCTTGGTGTTGGCCGTCGTCTCGGCGAGACAGTGCAGGCGGGCTCGCAATTCGGGATGCACGCGGCCGGCACCGATCAGGTAAGGCTCGAGACGGATGGCGTGAAAAATCGCGTCGGTCGGGAAGGCCGCCGCGACCGAACTGTCACCAGCCGTGCCGGCATGAATCCGGGCAAGGGCTTCGCCGACCTGATGCGCCACGTGGCAGTCAACGCGACCGGCTTGCAGTTCCGCTTTCCAGAGTTTGAACTGCCGCGGTTCGTACCATTGCAACGCGATGAGCCGCGCCGCCGCGTCATAACCGAGCACTTGCGGCACCGCATCAGGCGCAAAGGCACGCGCCGTCGCCATCCATTGCGCCTCGTAGGCACTGCGCTCAACGGGCGCCCGCCAATCCTGCGCGACCTTAAGCTTGGCCAGCGCGCGCTTGACGCAGAACGTCCGCGTTGGCGTTTCGATTTTCCAGATGTCAGACGAAACGCCACCGACGAGCGGCGTCGCGATCAGGTCGTCACCGCCGGCGACGAGACCCAGCCGTTCCAGCGCGGCGCGGACATCAGCGGGGACGGGCGGATCGGCGCTCATAGGCTCGACCTCGGCTTGCCGAGCATGCCACGCGAGCGCGACAGCTTGGCGCTCGGACCGGCGTCTGCAGGTTTGGCGATGGCGACGGGTGGCGCCGCCAAATCCTTGACGCGGCGCTCGGCCAGATCCTGGACGATGCCAACCGGCGACAGCACGATGCCATCGGCCTTGAGGTGGGCAATCTGTTGGTCACGCCAGGCGTGGCGGCCGATCGCGCCGCCATCCGCCACCAAGCGCCACCACGGAACCGTCTCGCGCTCGGCCTCGTCCAGCTGCGCCACAAGCGCTGCGATGTGACCTGGGAATACCGCGATGTGGCGACCGATATCGCCATGCGTCGTGACGAATCCAGCGGGAACTCCCGCCAGAATGGCGAGTGTGTCGCGCTTGATCCGCTGATAAGCTGGCGCATGGGGCATGGCGCTACTTCACCTTCGACGCCTTGGCCTTGAGCCGCTTGGCAACTTCCTTCGACACGAAAGGCGCGGCGTCACCACCCATCGTCGCGACAGCACGCACGAGATTGGCGGCGATATGGCGAACGTTCGGGGAAGCCGCAACGAAAACGGTCTGGATGTCCGGCGCCATCTCGCCGTTCATGCCGGCCATCTGCATCTCGTAGTCGAAATCCGTGCCGTCGCGCAGGCCGCGGACGATCAACCGCGCCTTGTGCTGACGCGCAGCATCGACGGCAAGGCCCGTAAAGGTCGTGATCTCGATCTCGCACCCGGTCGCCTTGGCGATGCCGCGGGCTTCGGCTTTCAGCATGTCGATCCGCTCATCATCACGGAACATCGGAGCTTTGGCGGGATTGATGCCGATGCCGATCACCAGGCAATCGAGCAATTCAGCGGCGCGACGGATAACATCGATGTGGCCAAGGGTGACGGGATCGAACGAACCCGAATAGAAGCCGATACGTTTCATGGTCGCTGGATCTCAATGGCAGTGGTCTACATCGTCCAACGCCTATCATGGCCGCCGCGCCGTCGCCAGCACGAGACCACCAACAACCAGCAAGGCGCCCGCCAATCCGTCAAGGAGCCTCAAGCGTTGCATGTCGACCTGGGCACGGACCTTGGCGATCGCCACGGTATAGCCAAGATCGACCATCGCCAGCACCAGCACGAAAATGACGCCGAGGACCACCAGTTGCGACCCCGGTGGCGCCTGCGGGTCAACGAATTGCGGCAGGAACGCGCCGAGAAACAGCAGCACCTTGGGGTTCGACAAGGCGACGAATAAACCTTGCACATAGCGCGACTTGGCCGGGGATTGCGGCCGTTCGCCCACACGCCAAGGATCGGCGCGAAAATAACCGTAGAACTGGCGGCAGCCGAGCCAAATGAGATAGACGGCACCGAACCACCGGATGATATCGAACCAATCGGACATGAAAACCATCACCGACGTCATACCGGCGGTCGCGATAGTGACGAGGATCGTCAATCCCGTCATGGTGCCGGCCAGTGTCATCAGCCCGGCTCTTAATCCACCCGACAGCGTGCTGGCAATGATCAGACTCATATTCGGGCCGGGCGTCACAGCCAACAGGATGCATGCGGCAACGAATGTAGCGATGATCGTCGTTGACATGGCCTATCTCTCTTACTTGCTAGGCGTGGCCCTGGAACCATCATCCTAAGTATTTGATTGTTTTTTTCAACGCCGCCTTGATCCAGAGCTGCAAAGTCGTTGCCGTATACGCAGCGCGCGCCGTATACTGCACCGCTGAGACGCACCATGCACCAGCGCTTGGCGTGTGCATCTGGGGTTTGACGGCATATTCCGCTGCCATGCAATTGCGGATCGGCCGATTGGTACGCCAGAACAATGGTATCTCTCGATCCAAACCAGTGAACAGGAAATTTGCGTGTACGCTCGGATAGGGATCGGAAATGCAACTCGTGACGACCCGCTAGCGGTCGCGCGTCCGACAGACGGCTGGATTGCGTCGCGCGATCAAAATGTCGACACGCAACTACGGCGCGTGTACGCAGGCCGCATGCCAAACCCCCGTCTGGTACCATGGCGTTATCACGATATGCTTCTTGCCCGCTATTTAGCGGCGTTCGAGGGTGAGCATCGGCCACGCTTCATCGTCACTGGCAATTCAACGATGGCACTCAACAATCTCGGACCAAACCTGACCATCGCCGGACTGTTGAACCACGCTCTCACCAAATCGCAGGCGGCACAACCGTGGAACATCCGGAGCGACTACCGCAGCGTCCTCAACATTGCGGTGGACGGAACCGCCGAGGCTTACCTGTATGTATCGATCCGTTCGGCACTTGCGCTTGAGCCGGAGCGGATTTTTGCCGGCATCACAATTCGCGATCTGACCCAAGTCGACGTCGAGTTCGCCGCATCAGAATCGCAGATCAACGCTTTTCTTGAGCCACAAGCATTGTACAACGATTTCACCGATCCCAAGAATGCTTTCAGCAACCGAAGCCTTGCCGAAGCGCGGGTCAGGGCGCGAAGCATCCTGATGCCAACCGCGCCGGGCCAATCACCTGAAGCCATCCTTGAATTGCTCAATGCCGGCGCGAATTCGATCGACACGCGATTTCAATGGCGGCCGGTGCGCGGCCTGTACACATCCCCCATGGAGATGCGGCGGCGAGCCGACTTGAAGAATGCGCATCGCCAGTTGCTGCTCGACGCTAATCCATTCGTCAAGCGGCTGACGCGGGTGATGGATGCCTTTGCGGCTGACGCACATCGGATCACCTGGGTGCTGATGCCGCTCAATCAAGATCTCGACATCGATCGTTTCGGCCTGGATCGCGACATTCCCGATAGACTTTTGAAGACCGTCAGGGACATGGCGCGGACGCGCGGTTACTCGGTGGTTAGCGACCTTGCCACTTGGCCCGGCGATCAATTTTCGCTTGATGATGTTGTGCACCTGAATACCATTGGCTCCGAACGTATGGCGCGCCTCATTGTCGACAGTGGCTTCATTCCCGGACTTGGCGCCGAGCACTTTGATCAACTGTCACCGTTGATCTGGCTCAAAGAATATCAGTCTGCAGTGAGCGGCCGGGAAGCAGCGATGACACTTCAATACGACGCGCCGCTTAAATCAGTGCGTTTCGCCGCCAGCGGTCTCGCCCACCCCTATATTGCGGCGACGCCGACCAGCGGGTCCCAAACCTGCGTGAATGCCACGATTCTGGAGAGTGATCCCGCGCCGCGCGTTGTTGTAGACGCGGGTGGCGCGCCGACACAGTGGCTTGAAATCCCAGCGTCGGGTCCGATCCACATCGAGCGGCATGGCGCCTCGACCATTGTTCGCGTCGGTGATCAACGAATTGAAGGCGTCGGCCACGATGTCGTGGTCCAACTCGGATATTTTGATACGTCGCTGGGTGACCGGGAGTTCTCACTGGCGCTCACAGACCTTGGACCGGCGCAATTGCCTCTGGCACCGATGGCGCGCTCAGCCGTTTCAGCGTCGGCGCTCAGTGAAGCCAACCGGCGGCCACGACCGCCGCTGTGCATCGATGATGTCTTCCTCGGGGTCGCCGAGCAGGCAGTAAAACCCGACGCGGACCAGGACGTCGACCTACTGCGTTGCCGTCTCGTTGCCACTGGAGAGAAGCGTCCATTCGTGACACTCAACCCAGCACTTTCGGTGCGCTGCACGATCCGTCTCGATCCATTCGACTGCCCCGATCCGCCAAGAGTTTTCGTTCGCGGCGGCGACATCGACGAACCGTTGGCCGACGTGGAGATCCAGCGAGCGTGCGACCTCGTCATCGACGCGAGCAACCCGGGCTCCGGCATCACATTGACACTGCTTGGCCGGACGATCGACGTTCCACGCGAGAAGGCCGCGGCTCTGCTTGGCTTCCAGGATGATTCGCACGCCGATCGCGAACTCACGATCGCCGTCGTCTGATCACCGCACTGGACGGACGAGCAATGGACGCAATGTCGCGATCAGCCGATCAACATCCGCTTCGTCGTTGTAGACGTGCGGGCTGATACGGATGCGACCGACGCGGGGCGCGACGTAGACCCCTTCGGCGGCAAGCCTGTTGACGACCTGCACTGCGTCACCCCGTTGCAATCCGACAGAGAGCACGTGTGGAGCACGCAGGCGTTCAGCGAGCATGATACAACCGCTGTCGGCCAACCCATCGGCAATGCGCCGGGTCAACATAAGGAGCCGCTCGGTCAGCGCGGCATGGCCCCATTCGGCGACCATTTCCATACCGAGCGCCGCCATCTCCATGGTGATGAAATGATCGCGTTCACCCATGTCGAAACGTCGGGCGCTGTCGACGTAGCCGGTATCAGCGAGATAGACGGATTGCTCGGCGCCAACGGCGCGACGCGCGAAGGCCGTCTGCTCAAGGGGCACACCGCCTTGTTGGCGTTTGGCGACATAGAGAAAGGCGCGGCCGTAGGGGCCGAGCACCCATTTGTAGGTTGGGAACACGAGGAAATCGGGATCGAGCGCCGTCACATCCACGTCTTCGATGCCGACGCTATGCGTGGCATCAACCAGCAGCGCTGCACCGACTTGGCGCAAGGCGGGAGCAATGCGCGCGATATCGATGCGCCCGCCGTCCGACCAATGGATCGACGAGATCGACGCCACAGCAATCGGGGCCGCACCCGGTTGAGCAATGGCCTGCAGCACGGCCGCCGTCCAATCGCCATCGGCCGGACGCTTGACAACCTCGACCATGAAGCGCTGCGCTTCAGCGCGCGTCATCCATTCGAGTACCGGCGAGGCATGATCATCATCCAGCAGCAAGACGCGCGCACCAGCAGGAATTGTCAGAAGCTTCGCGGCGGTGGCGACGCCGTAGCCGACCGAGGGGATCAGCGCGACATCGGCCGGCGCCGCATGGATCAGGTGAGCGGCAGCGTTGCGGGCGCGTTCATGCACCTCATTCGCGAAGCTGGCGGGAAGCGTCCATGGCTGTCCCTTGCGGGCGACCCCGGCCCGTCCGGCTTCCTGTACGGCGCGCGGCAGCGGGCTCCAGCCGCCAGCATTGAAATAGGCGATATCGCCCGGGATATCAAACAGCGAGCGTTGGGATGGCAGCATGATCTCAGTTCCAATCCGATTGAGCGTGTCCGTGCTCAAGACAATCACACGTGTGAGGAAGACGCGATCAACTCTTGCTTATGCTTCATCGTAACAACGGTGATGATCGGCGCTTACACCATCGCCTGGGCGGTTCGTGCACTTTCGAAACACCGGACATAATGTCCTGTCGACTGCGACGTCGGCGCCGGCTCGGACTTGCGGCAACTGTCCACGGCAAACGTGCAGCGCGGAGCATAGGCGCAGCCCGGCGGCAGATTCGCGAGGTCGGGTGGCGCACCGGGAATGGCCGGCAGCCGCTTGCCCGTCAGCCGCCCGCCATGCGCACGGGTCGAGAGCAGGCCGATAGTGTAGGGATGGCGCGGCCGGCGGATGACATCGCGCACCGGGCCGATCTCGACGATGCGCCCGGCATACATCACCGCCACGCGATCGGCGACTTCCACCGCCACGCCGATATCGTGCGTCACAAAGATCATCGACAGACCAAGCTGGCGCTGCAGATCGCGCAGCAGCAGCAGGATCTGCACCTGCACCGTTGCATCAAGCGCCGTCGTCGGCTCATCGGCCAGCAGAATTTTCGGACGACACGACAACGCAAGCGCAATCATCGCCCGCTGTCGCATGCCGCCGGACATCTCGTGCGGATAGGTTTCCAGTCGCCGCTCAGGACTGGGGATGCGGACCTGCTCGAACAGCTCAAGCGCGCGGCTGTGAGCTACATCTTTCGAGACATCCTCGTGCTTGCGGATCGCCTCGGTGATCTGCCGCCCGACGGTGTAGACCGGATCAAGCGCCAGCATCGGTTCCTGGAATATCATTGAAACTGTCTTGCCGCGAAAAGCGTTCAGCGCCGCGCCGGATAACGACATGACATCGGTCCCATCAACGCTGATGCGACCGTTGATCGTCGTGCGACGGGCATCATGCAGTCGCAGGATCGAACGCAGCGTGACGCTTTTGCCCGAGCCGGACTCGCCAAGCAGTGCCACCACTTCGCCGCGCTTCAGCGCCAGATCGACACCCGCAACGGCGCGCACTGGTTTGGCACCGCCCGTGAAGGTAACGTTCAAGTTCTCGATGGCGAGAATGGTCTCGGGCCCGTTCATGCCGCTTTCCCCGCGTTGCCGGTCGGCGACTGGCTGTGACCGGCACCATCGATCACCATGTGGCAAGCGACTTGATGCCTAGCACCGGCTGCCGTGAGCGCCGGCTCGCGCTTCGAGCAGACGTCTTCGGCAAAGCTGCAGCGGGTATGGAACCGGCAGCCGGGCGGCGGATTGATCGGGTTGGGCGGATCGCCGAACAACGGCGCTTTGTCTGTGCGCTGGTCGGGATCCATCGACAGCATCGAGCCGAGCAGCGCCGTCGTATAGGGATGGCGGCTGCCGGTGTAGAGCGTTTCTGTTTCACCGATTTCGGCGAGCTTGCCCAGATACATCACCAGCACGCGCGACGCCATGAAGCGGACGACTTCGAGATCATGGCTGATGAAGATGTAAGTGAGGCCGAACTCTTCCTTAAGGTCGAGAAGCAAATTCAAAACCTGCGCTTCGACCGACTTGTCGAGCGCCGATACGGCCTCGTCGAGGATCAGGATGCGCGGCTCCAGCGCCAGTGCTCGCGCGATATTGACGCGTTGGCGCTGACCGCCGGAAAGCTCGTGGCTGTAGCGGCCGGCGAAGCGCTTGGGATCAAGCCCGACGCGGTCAAGAAGCGAACGTGCGCGGCGGACCGCATCGCTTCGCCCAAGGCCATGCACGACCGGCGCAAATGCAATCGAATCTTCAACGGTAAGGCGCGGGTTCAACGACGCATAACTGTCCTGAAACACCATCTGCACCTGCCGGCGGAAGGCCTTCAATGGCAGTTCGGTCGAGCCGACCGCACGGCCCTCAAAACGAATGGTACCGCTGCTCGGGTTGATCAGGTGCATGAGCAGGCGCGCCGTCGTCGATTTGCCACAACCGGATTCGCCGACGATACCGAGGGTTTCGCCGATCTCCAGCGCGAACGAGACGCCATCGACGGCGCGCACGACGCCACGTCCGCCGCCAAAGAACCCGCCCTTGACCGGGAAATGTTTGACCAGCGTGTCGACCTCGAGCAACGGCCTATTGTTTGATCCAGTCATCGCCATCACGCCTTGATGTCCATCGCCGAGCGAAGCCCGTCGGTCAGCAGATTGAATGAAATGGACGTCAGAAAGATCATCAGGCCGGGCAGCGCGCACAACAACGGCTGCGTGTAGATAGCCGTGCGCAACGTATTCAACATCAAGCCCCATTCCGGCTCCGGCGGCTTCACGCCGAGCCCCAGGAACGACAGGCCCGAGGCTAGGATCATCGACACGGCGATCAGGCTCATGCCGTAGACGAAGATCGGACCCAGCACATTACCAAGCACATGCACGCGAATAATGCTCAGCGCATTGGCGCCGCTGGCGCGCGCGGCTTCAACATAGTCGCGCGAACGCACCGACGTCGTGACACTCTCAGCAACTCTAGCGATCGGTGGAATAAATACCACCGTCAATGACAGCAGGCCGTTGAAGATGCCGGCTCCGAGTGCGCCGGAGAGTGCGATGGCGAGCAAGACCGAGGGGAACGCAAAAAATATGTCGATGGTCCGCATCAGAATGGTATTGAGCCAGCCGCCGACATAGCCGGCGGTGATGCCGATGCTGGACCCGATCAGCAGCGCCAGTACGACAGGCGTGACGCCCATAAACAACGACAGCCGCGCGCCATACATCAACCGGCTCAGCATGTCACGGCCGAGTTCATCGGTACCGAGCGGATAGCCGTCGGTGCCGGGCGGCCGCAAGCGGCGCAGCGCCATGCCTTTATAGGGGTCCTGCGGCACGAGGTAGGGCGCGAAAATAGCCATCAAGATCAGTGCTACAATCAGTATGCCGGCGCCAACGGCCAGCGGATCACGGCGGAAGCGGCGCCAAACGGTAACCCAGTAACCGGGTGAACGCACGATCGGCTCAAGAATAGCGGTATCGTTGACTTGCAGCATCATGATCTCAACTCCGCTGCACGCGCGGATCAAGCGCCGACTGCATGACATCGACAACGAGATTGAGCACCACGAAAAAAGTCGCCAGCGTCAGGATTGTGCCTTGCAGCACGGGCAGATCGCGCTGGAAGATGGCGTCGTTGAGCAGTAACCCGGTCCCTGGCCACGAGAACACCGTCTCGATCAGGATCGAACCGCCGAGCAGATAGCCAAGCTGGATGCCCATCACCGCGAGCGCGGTCGGCGCGGCATTCTTGACGACATGCTTGAAGATGCCGAAGTCACCGAGGCCTTTGGCGCGCAGGCCGGCGATGAATTCCTGGCTCAGGATCTCAGCGACCAGCGCCCTGACGGTGCGCGCAATGATCCCCATCGGAATGACGGACATGGTGATGGCCGGCAAGATCAGATGCCGCACGTGGACCCAATCCCACTTCCAGGCTTCCGAACCGCCGGGTCCGGCGCCTGTTGGCGGCAGCCAACCCAAGGTCACCGCAAAAATGATCACCAGGATCATGCCCAGCCAATAGTGTGGAACGGAAACGCCGATCACGGAAATGAAGGACGCAAGCTTATCGATCCAGGTATCGCGGAAATAGCCGGCGACGAACCCGAAGACGGTGCCCAGCACGAAGCCAACGAAAGTCGCCACCGCCGCCAGCATTAGCGTGTTGCCGACCGCCTTGATCACCTCCAGCGCAACGGGACGATTGGTCCGGATCGACGTCCCAAGATCACCATGAAACGTGCGCCACAGCCATTTGACGAACTGCTCATAGTAAGGCCGATCGAAGCCATAGAGCACAATCATCTGCTGGCGCAGCTCTTCCGACGCATCGGGCGGCAAGACGGAGACCAGCGGATCGCCGGGTGCCATGTGGACGAGCATAAAGCAAACCAGCGCCACGCCGAGCATGATCGGCAGCGTATAGACGACCCGCTTCAAGATGTAGATGAGCATGCGCCTTTGGCCAATCCCCGCATTGCACTCGCGTCACGATACTCTATGTTGACAGCAGAGCCATCACGAACGTCAAGTGTTCACCTCGCGCCAAGACCAACAGCCATGCGATTGTTGTTTATCAACCCCAATACCACACCGGCGATTACCGACCTCGCCGCTGGCGCCGCACGCGCGGCGGCGGCCCCCGACACCGAGATCGTTGCGGTCACCGGCCGCTTCGGCGCGCGCTACATCACGACGCGGGCGGCATCGGCCATTGCAGCCCATGCGACACTCGATGCCTATGCCGAGCATGGCGAGGGCTGCGACGGCGTGATCCTCGCCTGCTTTGGCGATCCGGGCTTGACAGCACTCAAGGAGCTGGCGAGCGTCCCGGTCATCGGCATGGCGGAAGCATCATGCCACATAGCGGCGGGAATCGGCGCGCGGTTCGCCATCGTCACCGGTGGGGAACGGTGGGGGCCGATGCTCTCGGAATTTGTCGCGTCGATTGGACTTGGCGCAAAACTCGCCGTGATCAAGACCGTTGCGCCGAGCGGCGGCGACATCGCCAGGGATCCGGAAGGCGCGCTTGATCTGCTGGCGGCGGCCTGTCAGTCGGCGGTACGCGAGCACGGCGCCGAGTGTGTCATTCTGGGTGGCGCCGGGCTTGCAGGCCTTGCCGCGCGACTGAGCCAACGCGTCGACGTGCCATTGATCGACAGCGTCGCCGCGGCGGTCAAGACGGCTGAGTCGCTGGTGGCCTTGCGGGCGGCCAAAGCACGGTCCGGATCTTTCGCCGCAACGCCGGCGACAGAGACGGTCGGACTGTCGCCGGCACTCGCCAAAATATTATCCGATGCATAGCAAAAGGGCTGCCCGATCGGACAGCCCTTGCATATTCGTGTCGCGTGCGGCGCTCAGTAGCGGTTGCCAGACATCCACTTGCGCCAGAACGAAACTTGGCCGTCATGCGTTTCGCTGTTGATGTGGCGATAAGCGTTGATCTGCGCATCGTGGATCTGGTTGTACTCGCGCTTCGACACATAACCGTCAGCCTTGGCGCGGCGTTCCATCTCGGCAATGCGCGCCTGTTCGGCCTGCAGTGCGCGCAGCTCACGCCGGGTCAGCTCACCGGTGTAGCGACCCTGCTCGATGCGCCGCGCCTGCACGGATTGATTGGCGTCGATGGTATCCTGACCGAAGGCGAAGGCGCTGGTCGAGGTTATGGCAATGGCGGCGGCTGTGATCAAAAAGGTTCTCACGACAATCTCCTGTTTCATAAAACCCAGCGTGGAGCCGTTGGTTGGGTTTGCACTATGAAAAGGAGACTACTTGACCCAGCTTGAACCGAAACTGAACGACGTTATTATTCGCCGTTCATCGGTTGTAGGATACCCGCGCCACCATAGATCTCGTCGTTGCCGGCTTCGCCATAGAGGCTGTCGTCGCCATTGCCACCAGAAATGCTGTCGGCATCGTTGCCGCCTTCGACCACGTCGGTGCCGTTCGAACCGGTGTAGGTATCGAGGCCATCGCCGAGGCTAGCGTAATTGTTTGCAGCATCCGTGCCGCCATAGACGGTGTCATTGCCGGCCGCTGCGTACATGATGTCGACGTTATTCCCGCCGTCAATGTAGTCGTTGCCGGAGTTGACGGGATCGAAGAGTTCCGACAGCACGTCGCCGCCGTCGCCACCGAAAAGGAAATCATCTCCCGCGTCACCGACGACGATGTCTTCGCTCAGGCCGCCATAAAGCCAGTCAATACCCGCCGCGCCGTAAAGATTGTCAGCGCCACCGTCGCCGTAGATGATGTCTTGACCACCAGTTCCCACCACGACGTCGTCGCCGCCGAGTGCCGACCACGTCCCGCCAGCAGTGGTTAGGTAGACAACGTCGCGTCCTTGCGTAAAGAGCGGAACCGTAATGGCGACGCCCGGGGAAGAGTTGTTAGCTTCATCGCCTTCGGAGGTCCCATTGGCGTAGTCGCCGATGACGCCGAGGTAGTAGGTGCCGGCCGCGAGCGATCCGGGCAGCGTCACGCTGACGCTCTCGGACGACGAGCCGCCGGCGAGGATAGCCGCCACCGCGTCGGTCGTCAGCAGCGTATCCGATGTGGTGATCGTGGCGTCGGTCGAGAGATAGATGCCCGACGTCGAGCCGGGCATCGCGCCGGTGCCGCTATTGATGGCGGTGTAGGTCAACGTCGTCGTACCGCCGGTACCGATTTATGGGAGATTGAAAGCGTCTGCGGCACAGGCACGTCGAGATCAGGTTGCTGCGCGGTGATCGTGATCGCAACGCCCGGCGAAGGGTTGTTAGTCTCGTTGCTCTCGGTGATGGCGTTGGCGTAATCGGTGATGGCCCCGACATAGTATGTCCCCGGCGCGATCGATGCGGTTGAGAATGTTGCATTCTCAAGTGAGTAGGTGCCATTGAGAATACCAGCAACGGCGTCGGTCGTGAGCAGCGTATCGGCGGTCGTGATGGTGCTGTCGGTCGACAGATAGATGCCGGACGTCGAGGCGGGCGCTGCACCAGTCCCAATGTTGTCGACGTAGTAGGTGATGGTGACCGACCCACCCTGCACGAGCGCGTTCGTGCTGAGACCTGGCGTGTAGATCACGTCGAGATCAGGTTGCTGCGCGGTGATCGTGATCGCAACGCCCGGCGAAGGGTTGTTAGTCTCGTTGCTCTCGGTGATGGCGTTGGCGTAATCGGTGATGGCCCCGACATAGTATGTCCCCGGCGCGATCGATGCGGTTGAGAATGTTGCATTCTCAAGTGAGTAGGTGCCATTGAGAATACCAGCAACGGCGTCGGTCGTGAGCAGCGTATCGGCGGTCGTGATGGTGCTGTCGGTCGACAGATAGATGCCGGACGTCGAGGCGGGCGCTGCACCAGTCCCGATGTTGTCGACGTAGTAGGTGATGGTGACCGATCCACCCTGCACCGCCGAATACGTGCTGAGACCTGGCGTGTAGATCACGTCGAGATCAGGTTGCGTGGGGGCAGTAATCGTTATGGCAACGCCCGACGAAGGGTTGTTGGTCTCGTTGCTTTCCGAAACGGTGTTATTGTAGTCGGCAATCGCGCCCAGATAATAGGTGCCTGCCGCGATGCCGCTGGTTGAAATGGTGTGCGCTATCGTCGAGAAACCTCCAGCCGCGATGACGCCGACGGAATTCCACCGCAAGCAGTGTGTCTGCAGTCGTGATGGTGCTGTCCGTCGACAAATAGATGCCGGCCGTCGACCCACCCGCCGATCCGGTTCCCACGTTATCGACGTAGTAATTCAATGTTACCGACGCGCCCTGCGCAACCGACGACGCGCTTAGTGTTGGCAGGTAAAGCACATCCAAATCGGGAAGCACCTGCCCGGTGATCGTGAGAGCAACGCCGTTGGAGGGATTGTTCGACTCGTTGGCCTCGATGATCGCATGGGCGTAGTCGGCGACGGCGAAGATGTAATACGTTCCCGAAGACCATCCGCCGGTGGACAACGTCGCCGTCTCCGTCGAACCGACCAAGGCATTCAAGGCTGAAATCGAATTGGTTGTCAGCAATGTGTCGCCGGCGTCGAAGACGCTGTCCGTCGAACGGTAAATACCAGTGGTCGAAGCCGGAGCGTTGCCCGGACCCCAACTGCTCATCCGGTAGGTCAACGTGACGCTGGTGCCGGCAGCGACGGAGTTTGCGCTCAGCGTCGCTTCGAACCCGCTGTCGTTGCGCGCGTCGAGATCGGGTAATGTCGGCGTTGTGCCGATGTAGATCGTCGACAATCCGAGAGCAACATTGTTGGCCTCGCCGTTAGTAAGGCTTTCGACCACCTGATTGAATGGATCGACGACAGCGCCGATGTAATATGATCCCGCGCCCCAGCCAGCCGGAAGGGTAATCGTTGCTGTATACGTGCCGCTGGTATAGCCACTTGGCGCGAGCGAGGGGGTGGCCAAGCTTCCGAGCAGGTAGTCACTGGTCGAAATTGTAGAATTGATCGATAAATAAAAACCAATACTCGAAACACCCGAAAATTGCAGGGCATCCCACGCGTTCTCGACGATGTAAGTTATCGATATCGTATCGCCAGGGTAATAAGTGCCGATATAGCCGGTGCTTGAAATGCTAGCAACCAAGTCGACCGAAGCCATGCGACATCCCCAAGGTTAGTCGAATATTGCTGAGACGATAATTGGATTTGAGCAGATTGAGCTTATACAATCGATTGCGGCTTGTCAGCAAGATTTCCTGGCGGAATGAATGATCGCGGCAACCACTTGCCAACGACTGCTACGCTTGCGGAATAATAGCCGTGGCGATTTGAGCTTGAGCCGCCTCGCCCCGCGTCCTCACCGCCCCGCGACATAGTCAAAAACCTTGAGGAACACCAGGAACGCGCCGGCGCAGGTCGCCATAAAACTCGGCAACGGATTGTCGATCACCTTGCCCAACAGCAGGCGCACCGGTCCGGCATGCTCGACGATGAAACTGGCGTCCGTCTTGAGCGTGCGGTCGTGCGCCTTGAGCGCGATGTCGGCGACGACGCGGACTTTCGCTTGCGTTGAATTGGCGAGATCGCGATAACGGCCGGCGTCCATGGCGGCGGCTTCCTCGCGCCCGGGCAGGAACCCGGCGGTGATCAATTCATTGCTCTCGGCGAGCGACTTAAGCTTGCCGCGACCTGACACATAGTCGGCGCCGTAGACGTCCTCGACCAGCGTCGCCAGATCGAAGCGATGGCTTTCGGGAATGTCGGCGGGGGCCCCGCCGAGCACGGTGACACGGTGTTCAAGTGCTGCAAAACCGAATTGCTGGTCGCGCATATTCCAGTGCAGATAGCGCGCATGCTTGTTGCCACGAATGAATTCGAAATAGCCGTCGAGCAGCTTGCGTTCGATGCGGTCGACGAGTGCCGGAATGTCCGGCGGTTCGAGCCCATTCAACTCGGCGACCTGCGCGATCGAGAAACTCGTCACTTGACCTGTCGAGAGCTGACGCAAGGATATCGCGCCAACGCGGGGCGATGCCACCTGGCTATCCTGGTAGAAACTCTGGCACGCATAGTGGACCGCATACACCGTTTCCGGGTGCGCCAAGAGGTCCGCCAAAATTTTCCGCGCCGCTTGCTGCCGGGCGGGATTGGGAAGTGCCATGCGCGCTGCCGCTGCTACCTCGTGCTTTGAACGTCGTGCTACGTACGGTGTCCGCTGGGCGCGCGAATCACGCACCTGAGACTAGTCTCCCTCGAACACGAGTCCGGTGATTCGGGCAACGACCTGCAAGCCACAGCACGAGAGTCGCGCACGCTTTTATTGCGCGAGCGCGTTATCCGAAAACCGCTACGCACTTTTTGGCGCGCACGCTTTTGTTGCGCGAGCGCGTTATCCGAAAACCGCTACGCACTTTTCGGCGCGCACGCTTTTGTTCCGCGTGCGCGTTATCCGAAAATCGCTACGCACTTTTCGGCGCGCACGCTTTTGTTCCGCGTGCGCGTTATCCGAAAACCGCCACGCACTTTTCGGCGCGCACGCTTTTGTTCCGCGTGCGCGTTATCCGAAAACCGCTACGCACTTTTCGGCGCGCACGCTTTTGTTCCGCGTGCGCGTTATCCGAAAACCGCTACGCACTTTTCGGCGCGCACGCTTTTGTTCCGCGTGCGCGTTATCCGAAAACCGCTACGCACTTTTCGGCGCGCACGCTTTTGTTGCGCGTCAGCTGCCCACCAGGGCAATTCAACGTCGGCGTAGCCCCCCGCTCTCGCTGTCATCCCGGCATTGACTGTCGAAATCTATAGTGCCTCATTCGCAATCCTCGACCTGAGGCACGATGAGTCCCGATGACAAGCCCCGGGATGACGCCGATTTATTTTTTTGCGTTGAGGTGCCGTCCTTGCGCTCATGAGCACGCAAACCCAAGATCGCGATATCTTATTCGAATTCTTTCAGCGTAGAGTTGAGCGTGTTGCATGGGAGTATGCCGATGGCCAATTCGCAAGAAAAACGCGTCAATCGGATTGCGGCAGGCAAAGGCTACCGATTGGAAAAGGTCGGCAAGGGCGAACACCACGGCCGCTTCTCGATCATCAAAGTGTCCGAGGGCTCACGCGCGGCATCAGGTATTCCTGGAGACCCGTTTTCATTCTCGCTCGAGGAAGCCGAGGCTTGGCTGCTCAAGGGCAAAACGCCGGGGTGATTGAAAGGTGATCGAAGGGTGATTGAAGCAAGAGTTGCAACCATGGTCAGAGTGAAGGAGAAGCGGTCGTCGTAGCTGCCGCCGTTGGGGAAGGCATGCGCCTGATGAACGAGCACTGCAAAGTTTATTCCGTCGAGCCGCCTCGCTGCAGCGCAAGCAGGCGCACTCTGGCTCGACCCGGTTCCACTGTTAACAGCGCGCCAATGGACAACTCATACCGGCCCGCCCCAAACTGGAATCGCAGCCGTGCAACACGCGTCAATCGACTGATTGCCCGGTATCAGACGCCATCTGTCGTAAGGCCGCAAGCAATGGAGCGCCGATTGCCTCCGGTTTGCAGTGATCAGCGCGGATCTGCACCACGCTCGGCTTCTCACCATGTATCACCGCGAGAATGGCACCGCAGTCGAGGTCGCGCGTCGGGACGATGAGTTCATTCGACGTTGCGAATGACATGATCTCGGCGTCAGGCGCGTTCGCATGCCCGATCGACGACCAATGAATGGCGGATATTCCAGCCTCGCCGAGGAAAGCAACCCAAACTGGCGAGAGGTTGATATCGACACGCACGTTCATTGATGAGCAAGAACAACTTCGCGCTCTTCGGCGCGCCAAGCCGCGTAGCTCAGCGCCTGCATGATGTCGTCTCGCTCAATGTACGGAAAATCGATCGGCAACTGCTCGATGCTCGTTCCCGCACTAATTTCGCCGACGATCATGCCGACAGTCACACGCAGGCCGCGAATACAGGCCTTGCCCCCCATGATCTCGGGCGTTTGCGTAATTCGGTCGAAGGTTTTCATGGCCGATTCCATAGGGATGCTGTTGGCCATGCCGGGTAACATAGCACAAAACGCTCACTTGCCCCACTTCTTCCAGTACGCGCCGAACAGCGCTTCCTCGCTCGGGCGGTCTTCGGGGATGGTGGTGACAAGATGCGTGATGTTGACGAAGTTTCGCCAGTTGAGATTGTCGCTGAACGAATTCGCCTGCCACGTGCCGCAGCCCATTGTCAGCGTGAAGGCCAAGCCGTTGTCGTAGCCGCCGCCGTTGCCAAAGGTGTGCGCCTGATTGACCAGAACGCGGACGACGTCGATCTCTTCTGCAATCTCGCGGGCGTGTTTCATATCCTTGGTGTGGATGCCACAGCTATGGCCGCGCCCCTGATAGTCGAGGATGGCCTTGGTGATGCGCTTGGCGTCGGCGAAATCACGGGCGCGGTAGATCGTGAGAACCAGCGATAATTTTTCACCCGAAAGCGGATAGGTTTTGCCGATGCCGCTTTCCTCAGCCATGACGAACTTGCAGCCCTTCGACTTCGGCCCCAATTCAAAGGTCTTGATGAGTGCCTCGGGGCCTTGCGCGATGACGGCGCGATTGAGTTTGCCGTCGACCCAGAGGCGCTCGACGATGCGGGTGCGCTCGTCGCCAGCGGCCATGTAGCCGCCAACCTTTTCCAGCGCCTGGATCGCCTTCGCATAGACAGCATCGACGATGACGAGCGCGTTTTCCGACGAGCAACTGGTGGCATGATCAAAACACTTCGACGCCATGATCTTTTTCGCCGCGTCATCGAGATCGGCAGACGCGTCGATGATGACCGGCACATTGCCGAGGCCGACGCCCAGCGCCGGCTTGCCGCTCTTGTAGGCGCTTTTGACGTTGGCCTGACTGCCGGTCGCCGCGACGAGATCGCTCAACTCCATCAGCCGTTGCGTTGCTTCGCGCGTAACGGGGTTTGGCAAAATCTGTACGAGGTCCTCGGGCAAGCCGATCGTCTTCAATTCCGCGCGCATGCCCTCGACGGTGGGGTTGGACGCAGCCCAGGCGTTCGGCGGCGGCGCGATGATGATGGCATTGCCGCCCTTCAGTGCCATCATCGCCTTGTTGACCGGCGTGGCGCTCGGGTTGGTCGACGGCGTGATGGCCGCGACGACGCCGACGGGCTTCGCCCATTTGACCAGACCTTTCTCGGGAATCTCCTCGATGATGCCGGTTGACTTGACGCGCAGCAGATCGCGCAGCGTGCCGAAGGTCTTGCGCGTATTTTTGATCACCTTGCTTTCAAGCTCGCCGATGCCGGTGACCTCGACGGCGATCTCGGCGAGGCGGCGGGCGTTTTCAGGCTTGTAGATCGACCATGCCAATGCCGTGACGGCTTCGTCGATCCGGGCCTGACCGCCCTTCTCGATCTCTTTCGCATAGATCGCCATGGCGGCGCGGGCGCGGGTGATGAGGGCGGGCACGGGATCGGCTGCGCCGGTCGCCATATCTGCCGTTTGCACTGCCGTTGCTGTCTTTACCACCATTGCGCGTTCCCTCGGCCCACTTGCTTTGCGCGGGGACTTTCCAGCGTTTGCCGGCCGCCGTCAACGCGTTGCGGCACCGCGCGCCCGCAGCATCCGATAGATCAGCCATGCGCCGAACGCGGCGGCCAGATGTTTCAAGGTATGGCCGCTGACCAACCCGCCGAAACCAAACACCCAGCCGTCGGCTTCTTCCAGGAATTTGGCCCCGACATAGCAGCCGATCGCCGCCATCAGATAGCCACCACCAGGCGCGCGGCGGGGCATGCAGGCGATCAGCACAGGGATGGCGAGGATCGGATAGAATTGCACGATCCCGTAAGGTCTCAAGTCATCGAAGGCGGCCCAATAGACCACGCTCGCCACGCCGAAAGCGACCAGTGGCCACAACGCCGCGCGACCGACTGCAGGATTGATCCGTTCGCCAAGGACAGCCGCGAACAGTGCCATGAACGCGACTGCCATCGGCAAGCGATCCCAGATCAGCGACGCATTGCTGGGGTTCCAATGATAGATTGCCGAACCCAACGCCGTCAGCAGCATGCCCGCGAAGAGCGTCGCGTAGGCGGGCTTGAGCCGGGGATCGATGACGCCGGCCGACGCGCGGCGGATCAGCGCCAGACCGAGGCAGCCAACGATGGCAAAGGCGGCGTTCGACAGCACGTTCATCGCGTTGGGGATGCCGAGCAGCATGCGCGCATCGTGAAAGCCGTGATAAGCGAGCTTCTGCGGCACGGCCGGCAGAAACAGCAGCGCACCAATGGCGATGCCGAGCAGGATAGCCAGGATCGCGAAGCCTATCTGCGCGCGGGTGATCAACCGTTGCAGCGGCAGCGTTTGCGCAGACATGGTCTTGAACATGGGTGACTGGCCGAGCACGTTGCCATTTAATTGAACATCGTATAATTTAAGCTAGGTTGATTGTCAAGGACGCTTGGAATGACGTCGAAACCAAGTCGCCCTGCGAGCCCGCCTCAACCGCGCTGCGGCGGATGGATGAACGGCCACGGCGAGGCTTCACTCCCCTGGGCCACGTCGACGACGATCAGTGTCGGGCCCTTCGCCTTGATCGCTTTCGCCAGTACCGGCTCGAGCTGCGCCGGCGACGCAACCCGCACGGTCTCAACTCCGAACGCTTTGCCAAGCGCCACAAAATCCGGATTGTCGAGGTCAGCGCCGATCAGCCGATTGCCGAAGCGCTCCTTCTGGTCGCGCATGACGTTGCCGTAGCTGCGATTGTCGAACAGGATCGTCACCAGCGCGATCCCATACTGTTTCGCCGTCGCCAGTTCCTGCATCGCAAACATGAACCCGCCATCCCCGGTGATCGAAACGACCGGCGTCTTGGGGTTCGCGATCCTGACGCCGAGTGCCGTTGGAAACCCAAAGCCGAGTGTGCCCTGAAAGCCTTCCGAGACGTAGGTGCGCGGCGCGAGCACGGGATAACCGAAGTAGCTGGTGAACCCCGTCTGCGACAGTTCCGGCACCAGGAACGCCTCGCGCGGCAGCACGCGGCGGATGACATCGAGAAACCCCAGCTGCGGTTGCACGCCTTCGAAAGCGTCGCGCGCTTGCGTTTTCACCGTCGCGATCTCACCCACACGTTGCTTGCGACGCGCTGCGGCCTTCGCGCTCGTCCAACCCTTGCGCGCCTTGAGAGCCGCCAACAACGCGGCCGTACCGGTTGCAGCATCCGCGACAATCCCAGCGTCCGCCTTGAGCCGCTGCATTTCCGCTGGATCGATGTCGATGCGGATCAGGCGTTGCGGTGGCGGCAACCGATCATGCAGCGTCATCATGCCGGTCCAGCGCATCGTCGGCATCTCGAGCCTGGTACCGATACCGACGACGACATCCGTTTCGGGCCACAGCCGCCACGCCGCGTACGACGAGACACCGAGCGGATGATCCTCGGCGACGACGCCACGCCCGCCGCGAAACGCCGCCGTCGGCGCCGCGATCGCGTCGGCTAACGCCAGCACCTCCCGCGAAGCACCCTGCGCGCCCGATCCCGTCATGATCATGGGCCGCTCGGCCGTGATCAGCAGATCAACCGCCCGTTCGATCGCTTCCGGCGACGGCGCTGGCATCGGCGGAATGATCGCACGCGACGCCGCCGCGACCGGTTCCCTCGCCGCCATCACATCCCATGCCATCTCGACCGCGACCGGGCCCGGCCGGCCTGACAGCATCTGCCGGAAGGCTTCGTCGATGATCGCCGGCGCGTCCGCTGCACGCTCGATCCGCGCCGACCACTTGGTGATCGACTTCAATGTCGCCAGCTGATCGGGGATTTCGTGCAGATGCCCGCGCCCACGCCCGAGAAACGCCGACGGCACTTGCCCCGTAATGCACAGCACCGGCGCGCAACATCCCAGCGCCGTAACGATCGCGGCTGAGGTATTGAGCACGCCCGGCCCCGGCACGACCGCGAACACACCGGGCCTGCCCGTCGAGCGCGCGTAGCCGAACGCCATGTAGCCGCACGTCTGTTCGTGCCGCGCGCCGATGGTCGTGACGTCGCGCTCATGCAGACGCAGCGCGTCAAACAGCGGATAGAGTTGCGCGCCGGGCAAGCCGAACACCGTGTCGACGCCGTTGGCGATCAACGACCGGACAATCGCTTCGCCGCCGGTCATCGTGGCAGGGGCTGCTGGCTTGGCCATCGGACTCTTGGCTCGATCGAGCGTTATTGTTTCGGCAGCGCGGGCGCAACGGGCGGAACAGCGGGGACAACTGGCGGCGCGGGTGCCACGGCCGGCGGCGGCGCCGGCGTCACCACGGCAGGTGTGACGGCTGGTTGCCCGACAGCCGGCGCAGGCGGCACTGGTCGCTGGAACACCAGCGTCGCATTGGCGGCAGTGGATTCGAGGCGCGCGACCCGGCAACTTTCCAGCACGACCGGCGACGCGCCTTTCAGCTCGAATCGCTGCGTCTCGTCATTGTAGTCGCCAGAGACGTCATAGCCGTACTGCCCGCAGCGTTCACGATAGATGTGCGCCTTGCCGACGAAGCGTCCATCCTTCACCTCGCCGTCGATCAGCATGCAATTCGCCGTTACGCCCTGGTCGGCGATTGCCTTGCGCGGCGCGACGTAGTGCAGGCGCCGCCTATTGCCCTCAGCCACCATGAACATCTGCGACGAATTGTGCGTCCACGTGTTGCCATTGGGCGTCGCGGTCAACGCGCAGATCGGCGTCCAGCCGCGCAGCGGATCTTTCGTCGGATCGATGTAGAAACTGTCCGACGTCAGAAACTGATCATAGAATCCCGGCTGCTGCGAATGTCCGATCCGCCGCGCCAGATCACGCACCTCGCGCTGCAGATCCTTGGCAACGTAGAGGATCGGCCGCTCGCCGCCGAACCGGCGCAATAGCGTCCGCGTATAGACCGACGTTGGTTCTGCGTCGGATTCACTGAGGCGGTCCAGCGCTTGCTCGCCGATGCCGGCCGAATAGAGCAGAAAGGTTCCGCCCGGCGACGGCTCATTGATATTGAGCCCGCGCTTGCCGCCGAGGCTGCGCACGCCGCGCGCCGCAAACGGGTTATCCCGGCAGGCGTCGATGACGAAGATCTTGGTACCGACGCCGGAGGCATCGACCCGCTCCATCAGATCGGCGAGCGCGATCGATTCCGATTTGATCAGATCGCCACCGGCACCCGTCGTGCCGGTGGCCGGCAACGGGACATCGACCGGCAATAGAAAGTTCTGCTGCTGGATCTCGATGCCGTGCCCGGAAAACTGCACGAACGCGGTATCCTCGGGCTTCAGCTTGGCGACGAAGGTCGAGATCGCCTCGTTCATCTGCCGCCGCGTCGGATCGCGAACCAGCATCACCTCGAAGCCATAGCCGGCGAGCGCGTTGCTGATCGCCTCGGCATCGCCGACCGCTTTCAACAGCGGGGTCAGCGCCTGATAGGCATTGACGCCGATCAGCAGCGCATAGCGCTTGCCAGGCGTCTGCGCTTGCGCCGCACTCGCACAAAACGCCAAGCCAGACACTAGGCCCAACACCAGAGACACCATTGAAAACCGTCGTACAGCAATCACGCGAACACGCTCCCTCGTCCAATAATGGTTCCAAGTATAGCCGTCCCGCTCGTCCGCCGCACCTGAGAACACGCGCTGCAACTCAAACGCGCACGCCAGGTCGCCGTGCCAGCCGCGCGACGGCGGGACTTGTGTGCAGGGCTGTGCAGGGCCGGCCATCCCGAGCAAAAGCCGCAAAAGCGCCGGATTGGCACGCAGTGATGACCGCTTCCGGCACCTGGGGGATCAGCCATGGCACTTTTTCGCGCGCCTCAACGGGGCACCAAGCCAGACACCAGCGACGCCGGCCACCACAACTCCGGCCCCCACGGTGGCGGGATGGCCACACTCGTCTCGTTATTCGCCCTCGTCTTCTCCGGGCTCAGCTACTACGAGAGTGCCCTCAAGCAGGCGGACCTCGAAGTCTTCGTGCCCCCGGTCATCCAGTACGCCCGCGACGGCGGCGGTGATGTCGAGCTGTTCTCGCTGCCCTTGACCATCGCCAACTCCGGCTCCAACACCGGCACCGTCCTCGCCCTCGAGTTGACCGTCACCAATCCTGCCGAGAAGGCCGAACCGAAATCCAAGACCTACTACAGCGCCTTCATCGGCGAGCACCCGCGCGAGACGACAGCGATCAATCGTGCCTTCGCGCCGATCTCCGTTCCCGGCCGCGCCAGCTATTCCGAAACCATCCGCTTTTATCCGCAGGGCAACCCGCTGCCGCGCCTCGTGCAGGAAGCCGGCGAATTCGCTTTCACCTTGAAGCTGACCATCGCCGCGCCGTCCGATCCCTCCTGGCTCGACCGCCTGATCAAAATCGGCACGCCGTCGCCACTCGTCTTCACCCGCACCCTGCCATGGATCTCGGACCAGCAACTCGGCTTCCGCCGCGCCACCGTCTCGATGCACGCCAAGGATTGGAAAGCAACCTCGAGCGCGGGGAAATAATCCATGCCCGCTTCATGTGAGCAATCGGTCAGCTGGACCAGCGCAACAACCACAACTGTCGTCCCGGGGTTTGCCTGCCCCGGCGGAGGCCGGGGTCCCCGGGACCCGACGATCGGCTGGCTTCGCAACGTGCGGGTCGAGGCATCCCGGCAATAAAGCCGGGGTGCCTGTGCGCGTGCCATCAGCGCTGCCGATGCCGAAAACAGCGTCACCCTTTTTCAATGGCCGGTACCGAGGCCAATGCGTCCACCCAAGGCAGCGCAGAGCGTTGCCAGATTTGCCGGCGGGGCAAGAACATTGCGCGCTGCGTGATCGTACCGACGCGCAAGTTGTAGGATTGTGGATTGTCCGCGGCACAGGCATAAATCGGCGTACCGCAATGTCCGCAGAAGCCGTGACGGCGCTGGCTGCCGCTCTCGGCCGTCTTGATGTAGGACGTCGGCGTGCCGGTACAGAGCACGAATTGTGCGGCCGGTGCCGGGATGGTCGCGCGAAAGGCCGAGCCGGAGAGCATTTGGCAATCCGTGCAGTGGCAGATCTGCACCGAATGGGGATCTACGTCCGCCTCAAAGGTGATCTGGCCGCAATGGCAATGTCCGTCGATCTTCACGCAGCACGACCTTTGAATCCCAGCAACTGAAGCAACTGAACCTTGCCACGAGAATTTCCGGGCAGCAACGTGTCGGTTCGGGGTCGGTCGCGCCATGTGTGCGGTGACGTGATCACGGCAGGTTACAGCAAAGCATCCGCCGTTCGCCTCGCCCGACAATCGGCATCACGCAAGCGGCCTCATCTCACCCATCGCCGCCCGCCAGACGAAGGGCAGGATGCCGCCGTGGCGCCAGTAGGCGATGTCTTCTGGGGTATCCAGGCGAATGGTGAGCGGCACGGTTGAGCGTGTGCCGTCGGCGCGGCCGATGATGCACGCGCATACGCCGCGCACGGCAAAGTCGCTGTCGAGGCCGGTGATAGCGAATGTCTCCGAGCCGTCGAGACCAAGCGTCGTGGCATTGGTCCCGGCAGCGAACTGCAAAGGCAAAACGCCCATGCCAACCAGGTTGGTGCGATGGATGCGCTCGAAGCCTTCTGCGATCACGGCCCTGACGCCGAGCAGGGCGACGCCCTTGGCCGCCCAGTCGCGCGACGATCCGCAGCCGTAATTCTTGCCCGCAATCACCACCAGCGGCGTGCCGCGCTGAAGATACCGTTGTGCCGTCTCGAAGATGCGCCCGACCGTTCCCTCCGGCAGCAGCCTGGTCAAGCCGCCTTCGACGCCGGGGACCATTTTGTTCTTGAGTCGAATATTGGCGAACGTCGCGCGCACGGCGACCTCGTGATTGCCGCGCCGCGTCGTGTAGTTATTGAAATCAGCTTTCGCGACGCCCTTCGACAACAGGAAATCCGCGGCCGGCGTGCCGAGCGAGATGGCGCCCGACGGCGAGATATCATCGGTCGTGATGTTGTCGCCGAGGATGGCGAGCGCGCGCGCATCCGCGATGTCGAACGACTTTGCAACCGCCAGCGCCAGGCCATCGAAGTAGGTTGGCTGGCGAATGTAGGTGCTGGCCGGCGACCACGGATACAGCGTCGAACGCTCGCCACCGAGCGCCGCCCATGCCGCGCCGCCATCGAACAGATCGGCATATTTTTCCTTGAACACGGCGGGATTGTAGGCCGTCGCCACGATCGCCTCGATGGTGTCCATCGACGGCCACACGTCGGCGAGTGTCACCGGCTGTCCATCGCGATCCGTACCCAGCGGCGCGTTCGCCAGATCAACCGTCATCGATCCGGCCAGCGCATAGGCGACGACCAGGGCGGGCGAAGCGAGATAGGCCGCGCGCACATTCGGATGAATGCGGCCCTGGAAATTGCGATTGCCCGACAACACAGCCGTCGCGACAATGTTCTCGGTTTCGATGGCGTTGGCAAGCGCCTCCGGCAGCGGCCCCGAGCCGCCGTTGCAGGTGGTGCAGCCGAAACCGACGACATGAAAGCCAAGCGCATCGAGGTCGGCTTGCAGGCCTGCATTGGCAAGCGCGGCCGCGACCACCTGGCTGCCCGGCGCAAACGAGGTCTTGACCCACGGCTTCGACGTGAGCCCCCGCGCCACCGCAGCACGTGCGACGAGGCCGGCGGCTATCATGCCGACGGGGTTCGCCGTATTGGTGCAGGAGGTGATCGCCGCGATGACGACATCGCCGTCGCCGATGCCATAGTCAGTGCCCGCGACCGGCGAACGAACTGTCGAGGCGGCACGCCCCGCGATCTCGCGCGCGTGGCCGGCGAAGGCGGTTGCTGCGTCGCTGAGATCAAGCCGATCTTCGGGATTTTTCGGACCGGCGATGCACGGGCCGACGCTGGCAAGGTCGAGCGTGATCACGTGATCATAGTCGGGCGTCGGGGTCGCGGCGTCTCGCCAGAGTTTTTGCGCTTTGGCGTAGGCCTCGATCAGCGCGACCTGCGGTTCGGGTCGCGCGGTCATGCGCAGATAGTCGATCGTCCGCTGATCAATCGGGAAATACACAGCCGTCGCGCCATATTCAGGCGCCATGTTGGCGATTGTGCCCCGATCGGCGACCGAGAGCGATGCTATGCCATCACCAAAAAACTCGACGAACTCGCCGACGACACCGGCCTTTCGCAACATCTGCGTGATCGCCAGCACCAGATCGGTCGGCATCACGCCTTCAAGCAATCGCCCGGTCACTTCGACGCCGATCACGCGCGGCAACGCCATCGCGATCGGTTTGCCGAGCATCACCGCCTCGGCCTCGATGCCACCAACGCCCCAGCCGAGAATGCCAAGTCCATTGATCATCGGCGTGTGACTGTCGGTGCCGACGCAGCTGTCGGGATAGATCAGTGTGCCATCGCCACGCGCCTCGCGCCACACGACTTGGCCGAGATGCTCGAGGTGGATCTGGTGCATGATGCCCTTGCCCGGCGGCACCACGCGCACATTCTCGAAACTCTCGGCGCACCAGCGGAGAAACTGAAAGCGCTCGGCGTTGCGCTTGTACTCCCTCGCCAGATTGACGCGCGGCGCATCGCTGCGGCCCGACACATCAACCTGCAGTGAATGATCGATGATGATGTCGACGGGAACGGCGGGATTGACAATGCTCGGATCGCGCCGAGCCGCCGCCAGCGCATCACGCAACGCCGCCATGTCGACCAGCATCACCTTGCCGAGAATGTCCTGGCCGAATATCCGCGCCGGATAGAAATTCAGCGCCGCACCGACCCGGCGGGTGAGCAGGTCGCTCACCTGCCGCGACGTGTCGATGCCGCGGACGGCATGTTGGCGCAGCAAATTCTCCAACAGAACGCGCAACGCAAATGGCAACCGCTCGACACCCGCCACGCCAGCGATCGAAACATATTCAAACCGCCCGGCGTGGAGCGCCAGTTGGGACAGATGGATCGGTGACGGCATCGCTAGCTCCGGGGCAGACAGCGACAGGTGTCGTCCCGGTATTTATTGCCAGAGCCCATCAATCGGCAACCCGGTCGCCCTCAAGCTTGCACCAGCAACGACTGCAGACCAGACCGACGATAGGCCCAAATCCGCCCGATCTCGGCAAATCGCGCTAGAGCCACGGAGAGGCCACTTACAGACGCTTGACAGTGTTTTGGCTATGGGGGTAGCGGACCACCCCGCCAATGGCATCCAGCGGTCAAATTTGAGCCTCTGGAGGCCATTCTAATGGTCGACTTCTCCTACAGGTTGTGAAATTACAATTAACCAACCAAACCTTCAAACCCTTTCAGTGCCGCCGTCTCCGGGAACACCGTCCGCCCGAGCACGCCGTCGGGGATGCCCAGATGATCGCGCAGCACGCCCTTCAGCAGCCCGCGCAGGTCCTGCGTTGGCTTCAGGTCGCGGTTCTGGAACAGCTGGTTCTCGGCGAGCCCCGGCCAGTCGGCGAGGACGCGGCCGCCTTTGACGGCACCGCCGACGACCAGCGCACAGGTCGCCATGCCGTGGTCGGTGCCTTGCGTGCCGTTGACGCGGGCGGTGCGGCCGAACTCGGTGACGATGACGACGACGGTGTCTTTCCACGCCGCCCCCATGCCGTCATGCAGCGCCTTGATCGCCGCATCGAGCCCCAACAGGCGATTGCCGAGCTGGCCCTGGATGACGCCCTCATTGGCGTGCGTATCCCACCCGTTGTAGCTGAGCGCGCCGATCCGCGGACCATCGGCGGCCGACAAGAACCGCGCAGCGGCGTCGGCAGCTTCCGTGAACTCGCGGAACAGATTGGGTGCCGGTGCCGGCCCTTCCGGTGCCGCCATGATGTTGCCCGGCCCCGGTGTCTGCTTCGGCGCGGGTGGCGCAGCGACGGCCGTCACGCCCATGCCGCCGCTTTCGGCGACACGATTGATCTCCATGCCCTCGGCCAATGCTTTGGCGAGATGCGGATCGGTGTGCGCGTAGAGCTCCATCAACCGCGCAACCGTCAAGTCGCGCAACGGCAGATTATAAACTTTGGGAATCCACGACAGCACCGGCGCGGACCCACGCATCACCAGCGGCACGACGGCACCCATGGCGAGACCCTTCGGGCTGATTTTGCCCGCCGTCGCCATGCCGGCCAGCGCGCGATTGAGCCAGCCTTCGTCGGTGCGCGCGACACCCGGCAAGCCGCTCTCAAGAATATCCTGCCCGTCGAAGTGCGAGCGCTCGCGATAGGGGGTGTGGATGGCGTGCGCGATCAGCGCTTCTTTTTTCCCATAGAGGCTATGCAGGAACGGCATGTTCGGATTGAGCAGGAAGAACCCGTCGAGCGCCAGCCCCGGCCGTTCGCCCGATGCCGTCAGTGCAATCGCCTGCCGCAAGTCCGCATAATGCGGATCGCCAGCGGGAGCGACCATCGCCAGGCCGTCGAGCCCGCCGCGCAAGACCACCGTCAGCAGGCGTGGATCGCGCGTGCCGGCGATCGCCGCTTGCGGCAGGAAGCTCCACATGGCCAAGCTGGCGGCGCTCCCCTTGAGCAGTGTCCGGCGGCTCAGCGAAATGTTCTCGGTGCATGACATGTCGTTGGTCTCCACAGGGCTGCAGCGTCGCAGCAATTCGTCGTCGCAACAGTTCAGCGTCGCAAAAACTCTGGGCTCATGATCAGCAATTCAAAGCCCTGCTCCTTAGTCTCGGCGCGCGCGATCGCCTGCCGCGTCGGCTCCGACATCGTATCGGCAAAGACCGCCTCGGCGACCACGCGGGGATCAGCCGCCTTGTCAAGTTGCCGCGCGATCTGCTCGGCGATCCGCAGCCGTTCGCGGAGCGCCGATGGCCCCGCCCAAGCCTGATCGTCATCGGGCCACCCCTTCGGCGATGGCACTTGCCATAGCGGTTGGCCGAGCGCATTCGACAAGCGCAGCATTTCCTGCGCTTTCGGCCGATGGCCAAGCCCGCGCGCCAGCGCCACCACCAGATCCGTCGGCGGCAGCATTTTTCGCGGCGGCGCGCTCCACGCGTCCTCCGCCGTGACGAGAACATGCGCCAATGCCTTCAGATCGCCATCGCTATTGCGGAACACCGCTTCCAGCCGCTGCAGCAAGACCGGCGGCGGCGTCTGCGATACGAAATGCACCGCGAACTTGCGTGCTATGAACTTGGCCGTCGAGGAATGCCGCGCCAGATCAGCCAGCACGCTTTCCCCGCTCGCGCGACCTTGATCCTTGTAGGCCTTGCCGAGCACGCGCCATTCGCCGGGTTCATGGCGCTGCGGGTGATAGAAGAATTTGCCGCTCTCCGCATTCGGCTGATTGAGATTGCCGACCGTCCACCCCGTGATGATGCGGGCCAGATTGGTCACGTCGTCCTGGGCATAGCCGCCACTGACGCCGAGCGTGTGCAGCTCCAGGATCTCACGCGCTAGATTTTCGTTGAGGCCCTTCTTCTGATTGCGCCCGGCCTGGCTCGTCGGTCCGAACGACAATTGGTTGTCGAGATAGATCAGCATCGCCGGATGCTGCTCGACGGCCTTCAACATGTCACCGAACTTGCCGAGCACGTGCGGGCGGATCGCCTCACGTTCAAACCCGCCGGCGAGGCCGCGCACATTGCCCTTGGCGGCCGACACACAGAAGTGATTGGACCAGAACATCACCAGACGCTCGGCGAACCCATTCGATGTCGCCACCTGATGGTCGAACCGCGCGGCGGCTTCGTCCTGGAACGTCTCGGTGCGGATGCTGCCCGGCTTGGTTGCCGGCGGCGCGAACGCTTTGGATTTGCTGCTCTCCGTCGCCGCCATCTGCTGATCGGCCATCTGGCCGGGATTGACGTCTGCGCCCTTCGGCACCCGACCGGTCTGGATCTGACCGCTCGCCGCCATCCGCCGCTGGGCGATATCGATGGCATCGGCGCTGCGCATCTCGCGGGCAAGTTTCTGCTGCTGCCCCGCTACCTGCGTCGCCGTCAGCGAGACATGGCTTGGTTCGAGATCAGGATCATTGAGTACCGCGATATCGGCACGGGCCAACTGCTGGAGCACGAAGCCCCGCGGGTCGCCGGCAATGCCAATGATTTCACCCGGCCGCGCCCCAAGCCCAAAGCGGCGCAGTGCCGTTGCAGCGTCCCGTGTTGACATCGCCTGCGATCCTCCTGCCCCTGCCCGGTGAACGCACGACCCCCGCCCAACCCGTCGCCTCTCCACACACTATCATGCCACCGACGGTGAATATTCAATGAAGGCAAGACACAGGACCAACGGTGAGCAATCCTCAATTTTGCGGCTCCAAAGTCAGCCAAGGTCGCTTGTCGATTGTCGTCGCGATGTTACAGACTTATCATCGCCACTGCGCTAAACCGGGACGATCAACACCTGTTGCCCACGCAATACCCCTGGATCGACCGCACATGGCCTCCGTCACGCTCGAAAATATCAAGAAAGTCTATGCCGGTGGCGTCGAGGCGGTGAAGGGCGTCTCGCTCGTCATCCCCAACGGCTCCTTCACGGTTCTGCTTGGCCCCTCCGGTTGCGGCAAGTCGACGTTGCTGCGGATGATCGCTGGCCTTGAGACCATATCCGATGGCACCTGCAGTATCGCCGGCAAAATCGTCAATGATATTGAGCCGAGCGATCGCGACATCGCCATGGTCTTCCAGAACTACGCGCTCTACCCCCACATGAGCGTCTATGACAACATGGCCTATGGCCTGCGCAATCGTGGCACCCCGAAGCCCGAAATCGACCGCCGGGTGCGCGAGGCGGCGACCATGCTCGGGATCACTGAGTATCTCGAACGCCGCCCGAAAGCGCTCTCTGGTGGCCAGCGCCAGCGCGTCGCTATGGGCCGCGCCATCGTCCGCGAGCCGCAAGCTTTCCTGTTCGACGAACCACTCTCGAATCTCGATGCGAAGTTGCGTGTCACCATGCGGCTCGAAATCCGCCGCCTGCATAATCGCCTGAAGGCCACATCGATCTTCGTCACCCACGATCAGGTCGAAGCAATGACGCTCGCCGATCAAGTTGTCGTCATGAATGCCGGCCGCATCGAACAGGTCGGCAAACCAACCGACGTCTACCGTCGCCCCGCGTCGAAGTTCGTCGCAACTTTCATCGGCTCACCGGCCATGAACCTGATGTCCGGTAAAATCGTCGCCGAGGGTGTCGTCGAAACCAAGGGCGGCAAGCTCGCCTTCGCACGCAGTCCGTTCGTGACCGAGGTCGGGCGCGCAGTTGATGTCGGCGTGCGGCCGGAGGATTTGCAATATGTGCCACCGGGGGCCGCCAACGGCGGGCTCGGATTTGATGTCGAGTTCGTCGAGGAACTCGGCGCGACGCGATTAATCCACGGTCTATCCGGCGAAGTCTCGATCGTCGTCGCAACCGCAGCGTCCACGTCGGCCCCACCCCGCTCCGGCGCACGGTTGATCGCGGAGTCCGACACCGTCCACCTCTTCGATCCAGCGACAGGCAAGAGTCTGAGGAAGTAGGGATTGGTTCTCAGGACAATCTCACGCCGTTGCGCGTTTCTCCCCGTCGAGGATCGGACGTTGCCGCACTGATTGATCAACGCGTTGCAAAAATTGATCCCGGTTTGGCGGACCTCTCGGGGAGCGTTTTTTATTCGGGGCGCGTCGCTTTTTCCAATCCGTCCAACCTCTACATTCTTGGACTTAATCCCGGCGGGGATCCGGTTCAGCAAGCCCCTGATACGATCGCCTGCCAGGTGGGTATTGTTGTCAAGTCGGCACCTCAACTTTGGAGTGCCTATTGCGACGAGAGTTGGCTTGGCCGCCCGATCGGAATGGCACCGTTGCAATTGCGACTGCAGCGCTGCCGATGTTGGGTTACGCGCCAGTCGGAACCCGAGACCTCATTGCAAGCGATGTGGCCGCGCTAACCCAACCTACGAACCACCCCTCAATCCACCTTCGCGCCGGACTCTTTGACGATGACGCTCCAGCGGTCGAGATCGGCTTTCAAAACGCGCGCAAAGGTCTCCACGCTGCCGCCCATGGCGCCGCCGCCTTCCAGCGCAATTTTTTCGCGCACTTCGGTGGTTGCGAGCGCCGCGTTGAGTTCGCTGTTGAGCCGCGCGACGATCGCCGCGGGTGTTCCGGCCGGCGCCAGCACGCCCCACCACGTCGTTGCATCGAAGCCGGGCAATCCTGCTTCGCTGATGGTTGGGACATCAGGCAGATTGGGCGAGCGTTTGGCCGAGGAGACGGCGAGGGCGCGGATCTTGCCGCCTTTGATCTGGCCGAGGCTGGTGGGCACGGACGCCATGAAGAGATCGATGGTGCCGCCGAGCAAGTCCGTGAGCGCGGGTGCGGAGCCCTTATAGGGGACGTGCAGGAATTTGATCGTTGCGGACTTTTGCATGAGTTCGCCGGTCAGATGCGCAACGGTGCCGTTGCCGGGCGAGGCGAAGGTCAATTCGCCGGGTTTGGCGCGTGCCGCGGCGAGCACGTCGCCGAGCGTCTTGAAGGGCGACTCCGCGCGCACGACGAGGGCAACGGGTGCGTCGGCGACAAGAGCGATGGGTGCCAGGTCCTTGATCGGATCGTAGGGCAGCTTGGCATAAAGCGTGGCGTTGATGGCGAGGTTGCTGGTCTGACCCATAACGATCGTATAGCCGTCGGGCGCGGCCTTCGCAGTCTGATCGACGCCGATATTGCCGCCGGCGCCCGGCTTGTTCTCGACGATGATCGGTTGCTTGAGGCTCTCAGCCAGTTTGTTGGCGATGACGCGGCTGATGATATCGGTCCCACCACCCGGCGGGAACGGCACGATCATGCGGATCGGTTTCGACGGCCAGTCCTGCGCCATCGACTGCATCGGCGCTAACATCAGCGCTGCCAGCGTCAGCAACATCGCGCACGTGTTTTGCAGCACCGCCGTCTCCCAGTGTGATCTTCGATCGCAGCATCATGTTCTTCGACGATCCTGGAACGGCCGATCGGGAATGTCCAGACCCTGAGTGAGCCGTCCGCAAGCTCTGGTTCCTTCCTTTTCGCCAGCTCTGGTTCGCCAGCTCTGGTTCGCCAGCTCTGGTTCGCCAGCTCTGGTTCGCCAGCTCTGGTTCGAATGCGTTGAGTTACGCGCCAAAAAACAATTGACCATCGGATCACAAAGCCATGTCTGCTCTAGCGCAGCCTGTGGGACCACGATTTTGGCGCGTCATGTCCCTTTCTTGCTTCGCAATGCTTTGCTAACTTGCGGCTTCCATTGCGACGATGTGTTCCAACCCAACGGCTAAGCAGGAGACTGTTGATGAAGCTAGCATTCGCAATCGTATTGACCATCGCTGCCCTTGCCAGTGCCATCGCCTTTTCGGACTCTGTATCGGCACAACTGAAGCCAGAGTGCCGCCCGCCCGGCTACAATCCCAAGGATCTCGGCCAATGCACCAAGGCGTGCCAGTGCAATGGTGGTAGTTCGGCCACGTACTGCGCCGACTGGTGCAAGCGCAATCAAGGCAGCAAATGATCCAGCAGGGCTGGAGGCCTGTCAGCGCCCCGCCGCGTGCCGCCCCGCGATGTACCCGAACGTCAGCGCCGGGCCGATGGTGATGCCGGCGCCCGGATAGGTGCCGCCCATCACGCTCGCCGCATCATTGCCGGCGGCGTAGAGCCCATCGATCACGGCGCCTCGCGCATCAATCACGCGGGCGCTCGCGTCGGTGTGCAATCCCGCAAACGTGCCGATGTCGCCGGGGATCAGCTTCACTGCGTAGAATGGGGCTGCCTCAAACGGCGCAACGCATGGATTGTCGCCGCGGCCATGTCCGGCCGCACCGTTGAACCGCTGATAGGCATCGCCGCCACGTCCGAACGCCGGATCGGCACCTCCAGCCGCCGCACGGTTCCAATCGGCGATCGTCGCCGCCAACCCCGCCGGATCAATCCCAGCTTTTTTAGCCAACTCTGCCGGAGTCGCGCCGCTCATCAGATATCCAGACTTCAGATAGGGCTGCAGCCGACCTGGAAACGGCGGCGCCGCGCCAAGTCCGAAGCGGCGGATTGCCTGGGCGTCACAGATATTCCAGCAGGCGATCTCCGCGTCACCCCGGCACGCCTCGATCATCGCCGGCACGAAAACATGATAACTCTTCGCTTCGTTGACAAAGCGACGGCCGCGCTTGTCGACCGCCATGTAGCCGGGTTTGCCACGATCGATGAAATGGGGGAACGGCAGGCACGACCCATCGGGTTGCGGCACGAACGACACCGGCGTCCACGCTGCCGCATGATGCACATTGGCGTTGAACGCTGCACCTGCACGTTCAGCCACCCGAATGCCATCGCCCGCATTGCTCGTCGGCGGCAGCGAGTGATGTTTGGCCCCCGCCGCCACATGCGGATACAGCCGCCGCTTCAATGCAGCGTCCCCTGGAAATCCGCCGCACGCCAGGATGACGCCCCGCTTGGCGACAACCTCGACCTCCCGGCCCTCACGCATGACTTTGGCGCCGACGACACGATTGCCATCACGGATCAGCGACGTGATCGGCGACGACAGCCACAGCGGAATATTCCGCTCGAACGCCGACAGCGCCAGCGCCGCAATCAGCGCGTTGCCATTGGTCAGCCGCGTGCCGCGATGATGCCTGATCCGGTCGCGGCCGTAACGCGCGGCCATGCCGGCGACATGCAGCGCCGACTTGGCCGAGCGCGTCATGTTGAACAGATGCGGCAGATCATTGCGCCCGATCATCATGCCGCCGAACAGCATCATCGATTCCAACGGATGCCGCAGGTTCTTGAAATGCGCGCCAAGCCGCCGCCCGTCGAACGGTTCCGGCGCCAGCGACCGCCCACCGTTTGATCCCCCATCCAATCCCGGCTCGTAGTCCGCCCAGTTCGGCGCCAGCACATAGCGCACATGCGTCTTCGCCTCGAAGAAATCGAGCGCCGCCGCAGCATTGTCGACAAACGCCTCGGCCCGGCCCGCATCCAACCGATTGCCGGCCGAACTCTTCATATAAGTCAGCGCCGCGTCGCGCGTATCGCCAATCCCGGCGCGCTTCGCATGAGAATTGGCAGGGATCCAGATCACCCCGGCCGAGTAACACGTCGTGCCGCCGAACTGCGCCTCCTTCTCGACCATCAACACGTCGGCACCTGCGTCGCGCGCCGCGACGGCGGCGGCGAATCCACCCGCGCCGGAGCCCGCAATGAGAATGTCGCAGGCGTGGGTGGTGGTGGTGGTGGTCATGGGGTGATCCAAAACTTGAAGTTGCAATCGGTCGTGCATCGAATGCTGAAAATTGCTCGTTGCCTTTGGAATCCCACAGTCGCTGGACCTTGCGCATGACCGTCACACAAGGTCCCGCGTCTGCGTCCATGCGAAGCATGGCTCACGGCTGTCCGGTTCAGCATAGGGCAAGGTTCAGCTGTCTGTCATCGAGAGGTTTTCGCTCCGGCTGCAGACCGAGGTTTTGGATCGATCTGAAGTGCATCAGATTGGCGCGAACGAGCCGGGCGAAGGCCAGCGGGCTTTTGACGATGGCTTGCAAAGCGTGCGCCATCCGCAGCAGCAAATAAGCGATCAGGGCCACGGCAATCTGAGTGCGGACGGCATTTTCCGACGTGCCCAAGAACTTCTTGATCTTGAGCGTTTGCTTGATCCAGCGGAAGAACAGTTCGACTTCCCAGCGGGCCTGGTAAAGGTCGGCGATGACTTCGGCCGGCGAGTTCAAATCGTTGGTCACGATGCGCAACTTCTTGCCGGTTTCTATGACGACATGGATCTCGCGCAGATCTCGGTCGAGCGGATGATGTCGCGTATGTCCAAGCCGGCCGCGCAATCGTATGATGCGATCCTCAACGATCGGTCCATCCTTCAATACGTGACGCATGGCGATGACTTCGACGGGTGAGTTCTTGCGTAGCCGAGTGACGAAACGGCAGCCAGCCGCGTCGAGCCTCGACCACCAAGTAAAGCTGTAATACCCGAGGTCGAACACGTAGTCCGCACCCGGCTCAATCGGCATGGCGTTGGCCTGCACCATGTCGTTCTCGCGTGCCGGTGACACAGCGAAATAGACAGGCACTGCAGCGTGCGGATCGTAGACGATGTGCAGCTTCACGCCGTCGCAGGTCGCATCGTAATGCGCCCAATCACGCGATAAAGAATTGAGAGTGATGCGGCTTGAATCGATCAGGCGGACGGCCTCTTTCGACGTCTTGCGGAGGTGGCGATGCGTTTGCGCCAAGAGCGTGCCGAAGACCACAGCGAAGACGCCGGCGGGACGTAACGCATTGGCGTCGGCCAACGTGGAACGCTTCGGCGCCTCGACGCCGACATGCTTCAGTCGAGGCGCATGGCTCTCCATTGTAGTCACGATCTCGCGCAAGCTCGTCGCCCCCGAAAGTTGCGCGTGCAGCAGCGCCACAAACTGGCTCTTGGTCGAGAGCGTGCGCACGTTCCGGTCGGCCTCATGCTTCTCCACACTCCGATCAAACGACGTCCAAGGAACCAGCTTCAAAATATCGTGCAACAGAGTATTGTGGTGGCGCATGGTGTTGGTCCTTTTCGTGCTCGATGATGCCGCCAAGCTCTCGAATCACAGAAGAATCAATGCCATGCTCTTTGTCCATAAGAACTCAACCGGACAGCCGTGAGCATCGCTCCGCGATGACGCGATGCTTCGCAGCGACGGCGGCCACCCAAGCAAGCTAATGTATAGATCGGTCACGATGCGCTGCAAAACGGCGGTTGCTCGGGGCCAGTACAGACAAATTTGACATGCTTGGGTGGCCGCCTTCGCGGCCATGACGACGATTTGCGTCCCTAAGGTCTTGATGGTGTCGTGCGCGAAAGGCGCTATGCGGTAGTCTGCGCAGCATACGTGCGGACGAAATAGGTGAC
>CAVQOB010000017.1:0-139934 GCA_963714325.1 uncultured Alphaproteobacteria bacterium
CGGATGATAGCCGCCTGCCGATGTCGGGCATGGCGTCGTACACGCCGGGCATGGAGATGTCGGGCGGGCGCTCGGCTCGGCCTTTCCATCGCAGTCGGCATGTGTCTCGGTCTCAAGCGCAAAAGTCAGCGCCGCGTGTTCACGCTGTTCTCGGATGGCGAACTCGACGAGGGCTCCAAGTGGGAGGCGATCATGTCCGCCGCCCACTACAAGCTCGACAACCTGGTTGCCGTCGTCGACATCAACAATCAGCAAGCCGATGGCGCATCATCGCAGGTGATGGCGTTCGAGCCGCTGGCTGACAAGTTCAACGCCTTCAGCTGGTTCACACAGCGCGTCGACGGCAATGATCTCGAGGCGGTCGTCAAGGCATTCGACGCCGCTAAGCGACAGCGGCGGTCGCCCCAGCATCATCATCGCCGATACGCTGATGGGCAAAGGCGTGCCGTTCCTGGAACAGCGCGAGAAGAACCATTTTGTCCGCGTCGACGCGAACGAGTGGCAGCTTGCGCTGGCCGCGCTCGATGCCGGGAGGCGCGCATGAAACGTCCCGCACCAGTAGTGATCCCGATAAGCCGCGGCTGACCACGTCCGCGAGATCGTCCTCCATCGCAGGACAAGGCCAGAAGTCCAAAGCCCCCCGTTCGGCCATGCGCTGGTTGAAGTTGCGAAACAGCGACTTGATATCGTCGGCATGACCGCCGACCTCGGCAAATACACCGACTTGCACATCTTCTCGAAAGAGTATCCGGACCGCTTTTACCAGATGGGCATGGCGAGCAATTGCTGTACGGCGCGGCCTCCGGTCTCGCGGCAGAAGGCTTCACGCCTTTCGCGACGACCTATGCCGTGTTCGCCTCGCGCCGCGCCTACGATTTCATCCATCAGACGATTGCGGAGGAAGACCGCAATGTGAAGATCGTCTGCGCATTGCCGGGACTGACGTCTGGTTATGGCCCGAGCCATCAGGCGACCGAGGATTTGGCGCTGTTCCGTGCCATGCCGAACATGACCGTGATCGATCCCTGTGACGCGCTCGAAACCGAACAGGCGACACATGCCATCGCCGCGCACAAGGGCCCGGTCTACATGCGGCTGCTGCGCGGCCAGGTGCCGCTCGTGCTCGACGAATACGGCTACACATTCGAGCTCGGTAAGGCGAAGCTGATCCGTGACGGCGCGGAGGTGCTGGTGATCTCGTCGGGCATTCTGACGATGCGCGCACTCGAAGCCGCCAAAGAGCTGGCCAAGGACAAGATCGGCATCGCCGTTCTGCACGTTCCAACGATCAAGCCGCTCGACACGGCCACGATCATCGAGACGTGCCGCAAGCCAGGGCGTTTGGTCGTTGTCGCGGAGAACCACACCGTCATCGGCGGCTTGGGCGAAGCCGTTGCGGCAACGCTGATGCGGGCCCGTGTCCATCCGGCCTTCGAACATATTGGCCTACCCGACGCGTTCCTCGATGCCGGCGCCCTGCCGACACTCCACGACCGATACGGCATCTCAACCACGGCCATCGCGGCCAGAATCAAGGCTGCACTCGGGTAACCGGCCGCCGCGCCGACAAATCACACCATCGCCTTTGAACCGGCCACCAAGAGCCGGAAAGAACACCTGCGTCTAAAACCCCAAGGAGGAAACCATGACGGACTTCATCGCTAAGAAACTCTCGCGTCGCAATGTCATTGCCGGCGCGGCCGTTGCAGCACCGGCCATTCTGTCATTCGGACGCGGCTCATTCGCCCAAGCCCAGACGACACTGTCGCTCGGCCACGGTGCCGCGCCGAACAACCCGCGCCACATCGCGGCTGAAAAATTCGCCGAGATCGTCAAGGAAAAAGACCGGTGGTCGCGTCGCCATCCGGGTCGCGCCGTCGGCACAGCTGGGCGATGATGCCGCCATGCTGACTGGCATCCGCACCGGCACACTTGATTTCTCGATCAACAGCCAGGGCGCGTCCTCGGCCGTGCTGCCGGAACTGGCCGCCCTCGGTTTGCCGTTCCTGTTCGCCAATACGTCAGCAGCCTACAAGGTGGTGGACGGCGCCATCGGTGACGAACTCGGCAAGCGCCTCGATGGCGCCGGCATGGTGTCGCTCGGCTTCTGGGACAATGGCATCCGCCACACCAGCAACAGCAAGCGCCCGATCCTCAAGCCTGATGACCTCAAGGGCCTGAAAATGCGCACGCCGCCCGACCCGATGACCATCGACATTTTCCAAGCGCTCGGCGCCGCAACCCAGCAGCTCGCCTTCGCCGAACTCAACGTCGCGCTGCAACAGGGCGTCGTCGATGGCCAGGAGAACCCGCTCGCCAACATCCAATCGGCCAAGCTGTTCGAGGTCAACAAGTTCGTCTCGCTCACCGGCCACAAATGGGAATGCAACCCGGTGCTGGCGTCGAAGGGTGCCTGGGGCAAGCTCAACGAGGCCGATCAGAAAATCGTGCGCGATGCGATGCGCGAAGCGGGCGCACTGCAACGCAAAGCCATGCAGGACATCGATACGAAACTGCTCGGCGAGTTCAAGGCGAACGCCGCTGTAGCAGTCAACGAAGTTGACCAGAAGCTGTTCCGCGATGGCACGTCCGCCGTTACCGCCAAGTGGGAAGCGCGTCCGTTCGGCGACTTCGTCAAGCGACTGCGCGCGGCGGCCGCGTGACATGAGCCACGCGCCCGATCCGGTGGAGCGGGGAACACCAGAGGCAGGGGCACCGCCCCTCTCGTTCCCGCAGCAGTCGCAAGGTCCGGTCTTGAACGCCGTCGACGGTCTCGACCGCGGCATTGCGTGGTTGTGTCAGTCCGTATTGCTTGTCACCGGTCTCGCACTGATGGGCAGTCTGACGGCCAACGTTCTGGCTCGCTACGTCCTGGCCAAAGGCGGGTTCGACTGGGCCGAGGAAGTGCCCGAGCAGCTGTTTCCGTGGTTCATTATGGCCGGCGTCGCGCTGGCGGTTCAGCACAGCGGTCACGTGGCCGTCGAATGGCTGCTCGGCAAACTCGGGCGTTCAGCGACGCGCATCGTGCTGCTCGCAGGCCATGTGCTGGTCATCGCGACGTACATCGTCGCGGTACAGCAATCGCTCGTGGTCGCCGATATCGTGGCCATCGAGCGTTCCCCCGTCATGAACTTCCCCAAGACCTACGGATACTGGGCGATTGCGGCTGGCAGCTGCCTCGTTGCCCTGTCGACGTTGGCGGCACTTGTCCGCCTCGTGCTCATCGGTCCTGAAGCCTTGCAGCGGCCCACTCAACCGGAGGCCACGTCATGAGTCTGACGCTGATACTCGTCTTCACTGTGCTGATGATCGCGGTCATCCCCGTGGCGCACGCCCTGATCATCTCGTCGGGTATTGCGCTGCTGTGGGGCGGCCAGTTGCCGCTTCTGCTAGTGGCGCAACAGATGTTCCAGCAGACGCAGTCTTTCCCGATGCTGGCACTGCCGTTCTTTATTCTGGCCGGCACGCTCATGATGGAGGGCAAGCTCGGCGCGGAACTGCTCCGCTTCGCAGGCGAACTGATGAGCCGCGTGCGTGGCGGCGCGATGTCGACCACAGTTGTCGGTTCGGTTGCCTTCGGCGGCGTTTCAGGGAGTGCGGTCGCCAATGCCAGCGCACTCGGCTCCGTCTTGATCCCCTGGCAAAAGCGCCTAGGCTATCCGGCAGGCTTATGCGCGGCCAACAACGCCACGTCTGCCGTCATCGATATTCTCATTCCGCCTTCGATCCCGATGATCCTCTACGCCGTCGTTAGCGGCGTCAGCATCGGTGATCTGTTCCTCGCCGGCATCGTGCCGGGACTTCTCATGGCGCTCGGCTTCGTCGCCGTGTGCTGGTGGCAGGCGCGTCGTCTCGGTATCCCCGCCGATGCCTCGCCGCTGAATGTTCGCCGGGTGGCCAAACTCGCATTCCTGGCGACGCCAGCGCTCGCGATGCCCATTCTGATCCTGATCGCGCTGCGCTTCGGCTTTGCAACGCCGACGGAAATCGCCGTCATGGCGGTGCTCTATGCGCTCGCCGCCAGCATCCTGATCTATCGCGACATGACATGGGGCCGCTTTCACAAGGCCATCATCGACGCGGGCATCGCGACCGGCATTGTCATGCTGGTGATCATGGGCAGTGCTGCCGCCAGTTACATCCTGACCTATGACCAGATCCCGCAGCGTTTCGCCGTCTGGGTGTCGACCGTGCTCAAGGAGCCGTGGCTGATCATACTGGCGATGAACGTGATCATGTTGCTCATCGGCGAGCCCCTCGACCTGCCGCCGGCGATCCTGCTGCTCGCCCCGATTTTTGTGCCGCTCGCGGCCTCGATCGGCCTCGACCCGCTGCAGCTCGGACTGATGATGGTGCTTAATCTCGGCATCGGTCTCTACACCCTGCCTGTCGGCACGACCCTGTTCATATCCTCGACCATCGCGGGAAGTTCCATGGGCGAGACGACCAAGGCGTTATGGCCGTTCTTCTGGGTCGCCATCGCCCTGCTCGCCGCCATCAGCTACGTCCCCGCGCTGACGATCCGGTTTTGAGGCGTCGCGCGAATAGAGCTAAAGTCATCATTCATGGGCGGTCCAGCGCTACTTGTGTTTCAAGCGGACATCAGATCGAGCACGATTAGTTGCTTCAATGGCCGCACGGGCCATTGCGCGATCGAGGCTGATCGCCACCTTGACGTGCCGGTCAGGCCGCCGTTCGTCCTCGATACGCTCGAAGGTCAGTCCTTCTCCTTGGCGCTACGGCCCGAATGGCGTCAGATAAAAACGCGGCTCGATGCATGGCTCTCTGAACACTTGAACAACTCGTAACCAGTGGCGAAAGCAACGCGACTCGCCGAGACGCGGTTGACGTGGCAGTGGAAGTAGGGAGGGATTGTTGTGTCGACGAACGTTTGGTCTGACTGTGATCCCGCGCGCACTCTTTTGTTGGCGCTTCGGATGCCTACCCGCATCCGCGCCGCTGTGCAGACGCGGGATTTTGTGGGACGATCATGCACAAGGTCCCGCATCTGCGGAGCAGCATTCCGCTCGCGCTTCATGCTGCATCGTGCCGAAAGCGCGACTCCGACACGACGCGTGCGGGATGACATGGTGTATTGTCCGTCAGCGACGACGCAAGACTTGGAGATTTGCCGATGACTGTTTGTGTTCGAGCGCTTGCCGCCAGTGATCGCGTGGCGTGGGAAAAATTGTTCCGCGGTTACATCACCTTCTACAAGGCGAGCGTTGCTGACGATGTGATTGAGGAGACGTTTCGGCGGCTGTTATCGGGCGAGGCGCACGTGCATCAGGCGCTGGTCGCCGTCGACGAAGGCGATCAGCCCATTGGGATCGCGCACATTCTCTTCCATCGCTCGACGTGGACGAAGACATGGTATTGCTATCTGGAGGATCTGTTCGTTGATCCAGCGGTCCGCGCCAAGGGCGTCGGTCGCGCGTTGATCGAGGCGGTCTATGTGAAAGCCGACGCGCAGGGCTGCACGCGGACCTATTGGTCGACGCAGGAATTCAATTATCGGGCGCGCGGGCTCTATGACCAAGTCGCGACCAAATCACCGTTCCTGCAGTATCGGCGGTAGGTTTAGGTTCCAAGCGAGCGTTCGGTTCCTTGTCATCCCGCTCGCGGTGCAGCATGCAGCGCGAGCGGAATGCTGCTCCGCAGATGCGGGACCGTCTCAATAAGCGCCTCACAAGGTCCCGCGTCTGCGCAGCGGTACGCGCGGATGCTTGTGGGCATCTGAAGCGCCAGAAAAAACGCGCACCGCAGCGCGCGCGGGATGACACGGTAGGAAATTCGGCTGAGATCGAGCGCCTGCGTCAGCGCCCAACCAACTATCCCCAGAAATGTCGTGCGCGCGCGCAGGCTGTGATGCCCCGATGTGTTAGGCGGGAGTTGGAATCGCGCACGGTGATTCGCACCACGATCTAGATTTTTCGCCGGTGTGGGCGGAAGCGGACGGGAGAGACAGATGGCACGTTCGATGCTGCAACACTTGAAGCTGGGCTTGGGTTCGGGCTTAGGTATTGGATGCGGGCTTTTGATCGGGACGCTGTTGCTGCTGCCGTCTGCGCAGGCGGCGTCTAAGACCTGCGTCCTGGCTGAAGAAGAGAATATTGCCGCGTTATTCGAGCGTTGGAGTGCGGCGGTTGAGATGCAACATCCCGATCGCGTGACCCGCCTTTACGAGACCGATGCGACGATGATTGTTGGGCGCAGCGACGCGCCGCGGATGGGCTACGCCGATATCCGCGAATACTATTTCCAGGTGTTGCAGCGCGATCCGCGCGTGCGCCTGCAGGCCCGCTCGATCCGCATCGGCTGCAATCATGCGGTCGATACGGGGACGGTGGCGGTGATCATGCGCGGCGCGCGATCGGGGACGACCGAGACGATGCTGCAGCGCTATACGTTCGTCTATGACTACAACGGTGGCAGTTGGCGGATTGCGCACCACCATGTGTCGTTGCCGACAGAGGCGGTCGACGCGGACCGGTCGACACATGTGCATGCGGCAGTACCGGCGGCCGTTGGGGTGCGCACTGCCAAGCCCGGGCCGGCGGTGGCAGGCTACACACAACGCCTTGCGCGTCCGCGCGTGGTGCGCCCGAAGAGTGGGCCGTCGGACGCGTGGGACTATAAAGCCGGCGACTGGAGCAGCGGCCAACCGACGTTTTGATGCTGCGGCTCGGCCCGACATGGGGCTCGGGCCTGTCACGCGGCCAGAGCTGATCAGCCTATTGGCCGGGGTTTGTGAACAAATGACTTCTGGTTCAGACACATTCCCGCCGCAACGCGGCTGTGCGACGAGGAGGAGGGGACTGTGGATAGCGTGGGGATAAGTTGTGCGTCAGTGGAGTTTTGCGGCGGCGGCCGGTGCGGTGATTGCGCAATGCGCGGTGTCGAATTGTTTGGCGCAAGCGCAAACGCACGCCCTACTGCCGAAAGCCGCCTGCATCAAGCTCGATAGGCCGGGCCTGGAGACCTTCCTCGAGGCTTGGACTACAGCGCACGCCGGCGCGAGCGCTGAGCGCTTGATGGCCCTATACGCGCGTGACGCGGTGGTGGTCGGGCTTGGTTCGACGCAGCTGACGAGCGGTCACGACAATATTCGCGCGCTCTATGCCAAGCAGAAATATCGCCAACGGCGCGCGCATTTTGCTGAGATCAACGCGCAGTTCGCCTGCAACGAGGCGGTGGTGGCGGGGACGTATACGTTTTTGGCGGCCGGTGTGAAGCCGGAGGAAGGCATACCCGGACAACTGCGCTATCGCATGGATCTGGCGTTCCGGGAGGGGCAGTGGTTCGTGACCCATCACCAGTCGTCGCATCTGCCGGTGCAGTCGGAGCATACGGTCAAGATGAGCAGCGGGACACGGTCCGGCACAGGGCGGACAACGTCGTCGTCGTCGCCATCGGGCTCTGAAACGCGCGCCGACAGCGGTGGCTATAAGGCGGGTGGCTGGGTCAACGGCGCGCCGCGTTTCTGATCGGCCCAAGTATCTGATCGGCCCAAGTATCTGATCGGCCCAAGTTTCTGATCGGCCCAAGTTTCTGATCAGCCCAAGTTTCTGATCAGCCCAAGTTTCTGATCAGATTGTCGAGCGACCTCAGCTGCTCGGCGCGTCGAGCTTGCGCGTGAGGTTTTCGAACTCGCGGCGCAGTTCCTCATTACGGAAGATCTGCTCGAAGGTCGGCGCCTCGAGCTTCTGAATGGCCTCGAAGGACTGCGAGGAATCGCGCATCAGGTTCTTCAGCTGGAAGCTCGCTTCGACCGTCTCGAAGGTGTTGTCGGCGATGCGCAGGTCGTGCGTTGCCCGCGAGCGGGCGCGGGCGACCTGTTCGCGCTGCTGCATAAGATAGCGTCGATAACCCTTGGCAGCGTCGTCGGCGAGGCGCTGGCTTTCGCGGTTGGCTTCCAGAACGCGCTTTTGATCGGGGCGATTTTCGGCGCGCAGCAGCTCGGCGGTCTTGCCGCGGGCGGCCTGCACGTCCTTGGCGATGGCGTCGAGCTTGGGGAGGTATTGCGTGTCGATCTTACCGATCGTCATGTCTTGGGCGTGCACGAGCATGGCGAACAGTGCGGCATGCATGGCGAAATATTTCCGTGCCGCGCCGATGTTCTCGCCCGATTGCGCCATCAGCTTGCCGAGCTGGCCATCGATCAGTTTGGCCGAGTTGAAGACGGCGACGAGGCGGATGAGATCGCCGGAGAGCACGCCATCGAGCAAGAGATCGATCTGGCCATCGGCCAGCTGGATTCCCGACTTAGCGAGTGCCGCGGACACTTCGGCCTTGGCCGCCTTGATGGCCTCCTTGTTGAGTTCGATCCTTTTCTTGGTCTCGTCGATATCTTTGGCGAGGCTGTCGACGGTGTCGGTGATCATGCCGGGCAGCACGCCGTCCTTCGGCGCCGTCAGCTGCTTCTCGCGCTTGGCGACAATGATTTCATCGAGATCGCGGATGTTGCGGCGCAACGTCTCGATCTTTTTCTGCACGTCGACGACGGGGACATCGGTGACGACGCCGAGGGCGGCCTCAAGCAGGTCACGAACCTTCTTCTCGCGATCTTCCTTGGTCTCGGTCCAGATCGGCGGCAGCAGGAACTCGTCCTTGCCGGGCAGTTTCTTGGCCTCAGTGCGGTTCTTGGCGGTATCCTGCAACACGGCATCGATTGCCTTCATCAGGCGTTGTGCCTGTTCAAATGCGGGGTCGCCCTCGCGGGGATCCTTCTCGATTGTCGGAGCGGCACCTGGCGGCGACTTCTGCTGAGGGGCTGATTGTGCGAGCTGTGGGCGGGCCGTATCGGCCTTGCGGAGCAGCTCGGCAATGGTGTCGCGGGCGGCGGTTTGGGCGCCGGCAGTTCCTGGCAGTTGCAGCAGGCCCAGTGTCAGCGCGACCGCTGATGTGCGACCGGTGAGCATACGAACCATGACCAAAGCCCTCCTGACCCGACTTCGGCTGAACTAAGGCGTTTGAATTCGGGCAATTCCGTGTTTGCCACACTACTGGCGGCAGATACCACTATATCCAGCGGCGCACACGGTCGCGGTAGGCTTGGTATTCCCGACCAAAGCGGCGCGCCAGATAGGCTTCCTCGCGCTGGATTGCCAGAATGGTCAGCGCCAGCGCCATTACCGGCATCAAAGCGACCAGCCAAGTGTTCTGCAGCCAGATCCCAAGTCCTGCAAAGGCCAGGATGGCACCGAGATACATGGGATTGCGGGTGAAGCGGTAAATGCCACCGGTCGCCAGCGCCGTGGCGGGCGCGGTCGGGTCAAACGGCGTTCGGTCGGAGCGAAAGCGCATGAGTGCTGCCACCCCAATGCCAAGGCCAAGTATCAAGAACGGCAAACCGATGATGGCGCAGTACGGCGGCGACAACAGCGCCGGGAGAGGGATTACGTAGTGCAGCGCAGCCCCTGCCGCCAACACGACGCCATAGAGTAGCGGCGGCCAGTGGATCGTATTCGGCCGGTCGATTGGCGCATCGGGCATTTTCGGCGATCCTCAGCGCTGAGCGCACTGTGTTCATGAGCCGAGTTGAATACTCCCGTCGTCTGCCGTTGGGAACGCCTATCTCACCGATTGCTGCGCAGCGGCAAGCCAAAAGATGCGCAAGGCTTGGTCGGCTGATCGGTTCAGCAGACGGACCGGATCAAAACTGTGCGCGGATCGGTTCACGAGTCCTGTAGCTTTGGACCTCGCTTGGGCTGTGCCGGCGGAGGGCCCGACTTTCCATCGCCACCGACGCCTGCTTGATGCGAACCATTGCCACAGACCTTCTCAACAATTTCACAGCGACCTTGGCTCATGGGCTGCTTGCCGCATCCAGCGAGTGCCATGATTTGGGCATTGCTCACATTGTTTTGTCGCGACACGGAAATGCCCGATGCCGTTCCCGCGCCGACGCGCTCACGATAACCGGCTGCCGCGACACATTGGGTAACAGCCACCGCAGTCACTTTGCAGTCGCCTGTGTTTTTAGCCGCGCAGTCGGCCAACGCTTTTTCTTCAGCTTCTTTGCGTGAAGCCAAATTCCAATTGATGACGGCAGTCTTCGACGTAAACGCGAGGGCACCCCAGACCTTTGGTGGTAGCTGGCTGCGCAATTTGACCAACTCGACGTCGGTCATCTGCCCTGTCGCTGGGAACTGATTTTGAGTTTGCCAACGCCGGACTGCATCGATGGTTTCCGCCGTCAATTGCCCATCGATTTTTTGGATAGGAAAATTCAATGCATAGAGGCGTGCTTGGATGTCCATGAGCACTTCGCGTGTCTGGGAACCGATTGCCGAAGGTGCGACTGCTGGCGTGGCAACGCCAGCGCCAGTCGTGCCACCACTTTCCAGTGTCTTGATGCGCACGCGGGCGAGGGTTGCGAAAGCCCCCTGCGGATACGTTTCGAGATAGGCCTTAATCTCGGCGGCGTTCTTGCTGTCCTTGACGGCCGACCAAAACTCGATTTCCGCAGCATTCGCATCGGGCTTGGCGGCTGGAGGCGCCGCGGGCTGTGCCTTGGCCGTCGGCCGTGCGGCAGGTGCCGTGGCAGGACCCTGCGATGGATCAGTCTGTGCGAGGGTCGGAACGGAGAGACAGCCGGCCAAAAGCGCGGCTATCGGCAGGCATAGCGCGGGGCGGCGGATCATGAAGTCCTCCCGGGAGATGGTCATTGTCATCTTGTCCAGAATCGTCATTCGAGTCGACCATAAGTTCCCTTCGGCGTAACGTCCAGTTGCCGTTCATCAGCGAGCGCACTTCACCGTGGACGCGGATTTCAGCGGCCACGCAGCCCTGACCATTGGAGTCATCCATGACGCTCCGCAATGACATTCCAACCCTCAACTTCGGTCTCGGCGAGACGGCGGATCAATTGCGCGATGCTGTGCGCGGCTTTACCGCTGACGAAATCGCGCCCCTTGCCGCCGAGATCGACAAGACCAATGAATTTCCGCGCCAGCTCTGGCCGAAAATGGGCGCGCTTGGCCTGCATGGCATCACGGTCGCCGAGGAGTACGGCGGCTCGGGCCTCGGTTATCTCGAACACTGCATCGCCATGGAGGAAGTGAGCCGCGGATCGGCATCGGTCGGGCTGTCCTATGGCGCCCACTCGAACCTCTGCGTCAATCAGATCAGCCGCAATGGCAACGACGCACAAAAGAAAAAGTATCTGCCGAAACTCATTTCCGGTGAACACGTCGGCGCGCTGGCGATGAGTGAGCCGGGCGCTGGGTCCGACGTCGTCTCGATGAAACTGCGCGCCGACAAGAAGGGTGACCGCTACGTGCTCAACGGCTCCAAGTTCTGGATCACCAATGGCCCCTGCGCCGATACCATGATCATCTATGGCAAGACTGATGTGAGTGCCGGTCCGCGCGGCATCACCGCGTTTCTGGTGGAGAAGGACTATAAGGGGTTCAAGAGCGCGCAAAAACTCGACAAGTTGGGCATGCGCGGCTCCGACACCGGCGAATTGGTGTTTGAGGATTGCGAAGTGCCCGAGGAGAACGTGCTCGGCGCGGTTGGTAAGGGCGTCAATGTGTTGATGAGCGGGCTGGATTATGAGCGCTGCGTGTTGGCAGCCGGGCCGCTCGGCATCATGCAGGCGGCGATGGATATCGTCATGCCCTACGTGCACGAGCGCAAGCAGTTCGGCAAATCAATTGGAGAATTTCAGTTGGTGCAGGGCAAAGTCGCCGACATGTATACCGAAATGAACGCCTCGCGCGCTTACGTCTATGCGGTAGCGAAGGCCTGCGATCGTGGCGAGACGACGCGCATGGACGCAGCCGGCGCCATCCTCTATGCGGCCGAACGCGCGACACGGATCGCGCTTGATGCCATCCAGCTGCTCGGTGGTAACGGCTATATCAACGACTACGCCACCGGCCGTTTGTTGCGCGACGCTAAGCTCTACGAGATCGGCGCCGGCACCAGCGAAATTCGCCGCATGCTCATTGGCCGCGAGCTGTTCGAGGCGACGAGATGATCATGGCGACGGGTCGCCGGCGGTGATCAGCTTGAGATCGGTCGCCGGCAGTTCGTAGCGGCTGTATTCCGAGGTAACGCGCGGATCAAAGCCGACACTGCGGCGAACGAGGATCGCGATCTTCTCAGCCGGCGGCTTGGCGGCAATCCACGCATGCAACGCCGCAACGGTCTGGAAGCGCTGGCCGCCGACCATCTCCAGATGATCGCCGGGACGCAAGCCCGCGCGGGCTGCGACTTCGCCCGGCTTGATGAACTCGATCCGCAGCGGCGGCAGGTTCAGGTCGGCCGTATCGATGCTGATGCGTTCCGCGACCAGCAGCCCGGCGAAGGTTACGGCCTGACGCTTCAAGGGTGGCTTGGCCGCGATCAGCGGCGAAGTAACGACCAGCGGTTTACCGTCACGCATGACGTTGAGTTTGACCTGGTCCTTGCGGCCGCGAAGCGTGGCGAACAAGTCCGGCACGCTCGCCAGTTTGGTCTCGCCGGCCACGCCCTGGATGATGTCACCGGGCTTGAGGCCATCGTCGCCGCGTGCGGGCTCGGAGCTGGCCTGACGGAACAGGGCGGCGACGGTCAGCGTCTCGACCGGGCCGAGCTTCAACCAGTAGACGGGGAGGCTCGGCAGGCTCGGGTCGGCTCCCGCCGCCAGCAAGTCGATGATCGGGCAGATCTGGCGGATGGAGATGGCGAGGCCGAGGCCGGGCGCGCCGGGAAAATTCAGCGTGTTGACGCCGATCACTTCGGCCGCTTCCACCGACAGCAACGGTCCGCCAGAGTTGCCGGGATTGATGTTGGCATCCATCTGCACGAACTCGTTCGAACCGAGTGTGCGCACGCTTGAGACGATGCCGCGCGTCGCGGTGAAGTTCAGATTGATGGGATGGCCGTAGGCGACGACGGTCGCGCCCTGCTTGACGGATTGCTTGCAGCCAAGCTTGGCCGCCGCGGCGCTGGCCGGAACCTTGTCGCTGGCGACCTTCAGGACAGCGATATCGAGATGGTTGTCGACATAGACCCGTTCTGCCGGAACCCAATCACCGTCGACATCGGTCAACGAGACCTCCACGGTGGCCGGCGAGCGCTTGGCGACGTGGGCGTTGGTGATGATCCAACCCTTGTCGCGGTCGATGATGAAGCCGGTACCGGTGCCGGAGCCGATCTGTTCCGGTACGAACGGCCAATGCACCGTACCGCGCACCTTGACTGTGAACTTCTGCGCTTGCCCCAGCATGGCGCCAAGATTAGCCTCGCTTTGTGCCATCGCCGGCGCGGTCGCAAACAACGGCGCCACAAGTGCGAGCAGCGTCAGATGTAATCGGGACATGGAGCCAGCCTTGGATCGAGGAACGTATGCTCAGATGGCTCTTAAATGCGGCGGGAATGCAAGGGGTGGTGGCGTGAGTGGTAGAATTTATCGCTGCAAGGCGTTCGCGGCGGCGCAAACAAATGTGCGAAAAGCGCACCATGTGTGCGCAAGGCGCACGTCTATCCAATCGCCCGCAATGCCAAAGAATGCTAGCACAAATGGTACGCGCTGTTTCGCCCGATCTGGTGATTGACGAATATTTTTTATCAGGCCAGGACTCGGGAGAGCCGCAGCCGTTACCCGCCAGCGCGGGAAGAATGGCAGGTCCAGCATCGTCGAGCGGTGACGTGAAATTATTCGGCTCGCTCGCTACATTGTCAAGAACACTTCAAGGGAGACTAACGCTCATGCTTCGAACTTCCGTTATGGCGTCCATCGCTGTGGCCTGCATCGCCTTCGCCGCTCCGGCGCTGGCACAGGATACGATCAAAATTCCGAACATCATCGAGTTGTCCGGCGGCGGCGCGACGGTCGGCAAGAACTGGCAGAACGGCTCGGTGATGGCAGTTGAGGAAATCAACGCCGCCGGCGGTATTCTCGGCAAGAAGATCGTGCTCGAATTCATCGACACCGGCAGCGACCCGACCAAAGCCCGCGCCGCTATCCAGCGCGCGCTCGACGATAAACCGATCGCCATATTCGGACCGATCTACTCGGGCTCAGTTAGCGCCACGCTGAAACTGACCGACGAAGCCGGTGTCGCCCAGATTATCGGCGGCGAGGCCGGCAACCTGACCGCGCAGGGCTCGAAGCACATCTTCCGCACCTCGTTCGGCCAGAACGTCTCGATGCCGAAGATCGCCAACTATCTGCGTGACGGCGTCAAGGCCAAGTCGGTCGCGGTCGTCTACGTCAACAATGACTTCGGCAAGGGTGGTCGCAATGCGATCATCAAGGAACTTGAGACGCGCGGCATCAAAGTCGTCGCCGATCTGTCGACCGAAGCCGGTCAGGCCGACTTCGCCGCCGATGTGGTCAAGGTCAAGGCCGCCAATGCCGACGCCGTGTTCGTCTATCTCAACGAAGAAGAGAGCGCTCGTTTCCTGATCGAAGCCAAGAAGCAGGGCGTCGACAAGCCGATGATTGGCGAGACCACGTTGCTCGGGCAGAAAGTCATCGACCTTGCCAAGGATGCCGCCAATGGCGTCAGGGGTCACGTCGGACTGACCGCCGACGCGCCGATCCCGGCCGTCCAGGAGTTCGGCAAGAAGTTCCAGGCCAAATTCAACTACGTGTCCGACCACAACGGCATCAAGGGCTACATCGCTCCGTATATGCTCAAAGCTGCCGCTGAAAAGGCCGGCAAGCTCGACGCCAAAGCGATCGCCATTGCCTTGCATGGCCTGACCATCACGCCGGATAAAGTGCCGGGCATCCTGATGGAAGCCACCTGGGACGACACCGGCGAGATTGATCGGATCTCGTTCCTGGCCGAAGTCAAGGACGGCAAGCAAGTCATCACCGCGACCCTGCCGAAGTTGAAGTAACGCTTAGACACATCGGGGCGGTTCACTACAGTGGACAGCCCCGATCGTTCCCAACCCTTTCGCGCGTGGATTTTTGCTCATGGCTGATTTCCTCCAGCTGGTGATTGCCGGCCTTGCGACCGGCGCTATTTATGCGCTTGCTGCGATCGGCTTCACGCTGTTGTGGCAGACCTCGCAGACGATCAATTTCGCCCAGGGCGAGTTCGTCATGTTGCCGGCGTTCTTTGCCCTCCTGGCGATGAGCTATCTCGGCCTGCCGTTCTGGCTGGCGTGCATTTTTGCCATTCTGGTCTCGATGCTGGTGCTTGGCGTCGCCTTCAAATTCATCATTGTTGATCCGTTGATCAAGCACGGCGCCATGCCGCTGGTGATCTCGACCATCGCGGTGGCGCTGTTCCTCAAGGATGTCGTCAAGGAATTCTATTCAGCCGAAGCGTCGCCGTTCCCGTCGTTGCTGCCGGATCAGCTGGTAACAGTCCTCGGCGTCAAGGTATCGGTGGCGCAGATCGGCGTGCTGGCGGCGGCGTTGATCACTATTTTCACGCTGCAGTGGTTCCTATCGGGCACGCGCACCGGGCGTCAGATGCAGGCCAGCGCCCAGAACCCGACCGTCGCGCGCATCCTCGGCGTCAATGTCGAGCGCATGATCCTCTATACCTTCCTGATCAACGCCGGCCTCGCGGCCATGGCCTCGATCCTGGTCTCGCCGACCTATTTCGCCAAGTTCTCCAACGGTGAGCCGCTCGGCCTCGCCGCCTTCATTGCCGCCATTGTCGGCGGCTTCAACCAGGTGCGCGGCGCCATCGCCGGCGGGCTGGTCCTCGGCGTGGTCGACAATCTGGCCGCCAACTACGTTTCGACGCAATATCGGCAGGCGGTGCCGCTGGTGCTGCTGGTGCTGGTGATCCTGTTCCGGCCGCAGGGCCTGCTCGGGCGTAAAGAGGAGCGCGCGGTATGACGCTCAACCGCTTGCAGGTGCCGGCACTGATCGTTGCCGTGCTGCTGTTGATCCTGGCGCCGCTCGATCTGACTGGCTTTGGCCTGCCCTGGGGCGGCCTCCGGCGCTCGACCACCGGCACGCTGTCGTTGTGGCTGGTCACCGCCATCGCCGCGATGGGCGTCAACCTGATCGTCGGCTACGCCGGCCAGGAGACCCTGGCCCAGGCTGCCTTTCTCGGTATCGGCGCCTTTGTCACTGCGCTGATGACCAAGGCCGGCATTCCCTTCGGTTTTGCCTTTGCGGTCTCGGGGTTGTCCGCCTTCCTGATCGGCATCGTGCTGGGCTTCCCGGCCTTGCGCGTCCAGAAGCACTATCTGGCGTTCGTCACGCTGGCCTTCACAATCCTGGTCTGGTTGGTCATCCGCAATGAGGAATGGCTGACCGGCGGTGTCTCGGGTATCCAAGGCATTTCTCGGCCGAGCCTGTTCGGTCTGAGCCTGAAGTCGGAACCGAGTTTCTTCTATTTTACGCTCGCCATCACGGCCGTGCTGACCTTCGTCATGTGGTGGCTGATCCGCAGCCCGTGGGGTCGGGCGTTCACGGCGCTTCGTGAAAACCCGATCCGAGCTGAAAGCCTCGGCGTTGATGTGCGCACCTACAAGCTGCTGGCGTTTGCCATCGGCTCGGCCTACGGCGGTCTTGCAGGCTCGCTGCTCGCCCCGCTCAACGACTTCATAGACCCCAACCTGTTCGCGCTCGGGCCGTCCCTGTTGTTCATGCTGATGGTGGTGGTCGGTGGCGCCGGTACCCTGTCCGGCTCGTTCGTCGGAGCTGCTGTGGCGGTCCTGTTGCCGCTACGGCTGGAAGAGGCGGTCGCCAAAATCGATAACCCCGTGGCCAAACATCTGTTGAGCTATCTTCTGGTCTACGCCGTGATCGTGATCGTGATGATGGCCTTCTGCCCGACCGGCTTGGTCGGCCTCTGGCGCCGCCTGACCACCGCTAAACGCCGGCCGCATGCCGACGATAAGGGCCCGACCCTCGGCGCCGCCAAACCGACGGGGGCCAAGTCATGAGCAAGCCGGCGGTCCTTGAAGTTCGTGATCTCAAGAAACATTTTGGCGGCGTCAAAGCCGTCGACGGCGTCACGTTCGACGTGCGTGAAGGCGAGATCCTCGGCCTGATCGGGCCGAATGGCTCGGGCAAGTCGACGCTGTTCAACTGCATTCTCGGCCAGCTCGATCCAACCGAAGGCCAGGTCGTCGTCGATGGCCGTTCGGTGACGGGACTGAGGCCCTCGGTGTTGAACGGCCTCGGCATCGGCCGCACGTTTCAGTTGCTGCAGGTGTTCCCGGAATTGACCGTTCGCGAAAATCTGATCCTGGCTGGGCAGGAGCACGAGGGCAGCATGATCGGCCGCCTGTTCGGCCGGCGCGATGCCGGACTGACGGGCGCCGCCAATCGCATGATCGCATTTTTCCGCCTTGAGCATCTGGCGGAAGAAAAGGCTGGTGGGTTGTCCTATGGCCAGCAGAAGCTGCTCGATTGTGCGATGGCGTTCATGGCTGGACCTAGGCTCGTTCTTCTCGATGAACCGGCTGGCGGCGTCAACCTGACGATGCTCGGCAATTTGAAGGAACGCCTGCAGGCGATCAACAAGGAAACCGGAACGACCTTCGTCGTCATCGAGCACAATATGGAATTCGTGATGTCGCTGTGCACGCGCATCCTGGTGCTCGCCGAGGGGCGGATCATTGCCGAAGGTTCGCCCGACACCGTGCGCAACGACCCCAAGGTCATCGAAGCTTATCTCGGACACTGAACAGGGAAAGTGACCCGCCGATGTCGAGTGACGCCATCCTACATTTGACAGACGTCGTCTCCGGCTACGGCAAGATGACGATTTTGAACGGCACGACGGCGAGCATTCGCCGGGCCAAGATCACGACGGTGATCGGCCCGAACGGGGCTGGCAAGTCGACGATGTTCAAAACGATCTTCGGCTTGCTGCCAGTGCGTTCCGGCAAGATCACCCTCGATGGCCGCGACGTCAGCGGGTTCTCGCCGCGCAAGATGCTCGACGCCGGCGTCTCGTTCGTGCCACAGGGGCGCAACATCTTCTCCGAGCTGAGCGTGCGCCATAACCTTGAACTTGGTGGCGTGGCGCTTTCCGATCAGTCCGGCCTGCCGGGCCGAATCGAAGCGATGATGGCGCGGTTTCCGATGATCCGCGAGAAGGCGGATGCGCAGGCCGGCACCTTGTCGGGCGGTCAGCAGAAACTGATCGAGGTGGCGCGCGGGCTGCTGCTCAATCCCAAACTGATGCTGATCGACGAGCCCTCGATCGGCCTTTCGCCGCTGATGGTGCAGGAGGTCTTCACGATCCTCAAGGAATTGCGCGATAGCGGTGTTTCGATTTTGCTGATCGAGCAGAACGCCAAACAAGCCTTGCAGATGTCGGACTATGGCCTGGTGCTGGAGCAGGGGCAGACACGCATTGAAGACGCAGCGTCGAACATTCTCGCCGACCCGCGCATCGCCAAGCTGTTCCTCGGCGGCGGCCTTGATCCGGCCGCGACCGCCAAGGCCGGTTGATCGTAGCGTTCGATCACTCAGCCGGCAAATTCGCCACGACCTTGCGTGACGCCGCCAAAACCTGACGCGACCATTCCTCGATCCCGAGCTTGGCTTTTTGGGCGTCGTTCGGCATTTCGATGCTGATGGGAATGTCGCGCGGCAGCACCGAAAACATGCTGACGAGGTCGATGCCGCCGTCGCCGGGCAGCAACCGTTCGGAGCGCGCGGTGTGCAGCAGTTCCGGTACGGTCTTGGGAACTTCGCCTGGCGCGTCGCAGATCTGGATGTAGTGCAGCAGCGCGCGCGGAAGGGCGCGGAGATCGTCGAGCGTCGTGGCCGAGCGCGCGGTGTGCAGCGCGTCGACGAGAATGCCGCCATTGGGTTGCGCGGCGTTGGTGACGACGCGGCGGGCGATTGCCGCATTCGCGACCCGGGTCCAAGGCATGTATTCAAGGTCGGCGGTGAGGCCATAGGGGCGTGCTGCTTCGCAGAATGCAGCATAGTTGGCGGTCATGCGCGCTTCGTCGGGGTCGTCGCCAGCGACCAGAATGGCCTTGGCAGCGAGTGCGCCACAGACCGCGAGAAATGGTTTGAATGCCTCGACGTCAAAATCCGGGAGCAAACGAATGACCTCGACGTCGAAGGCGGTCACGCCGGTATCTTTGAGGCGTGCTTGCGTTTGGCGCAGCAAGGCCGGGTCCTCGGCGAGCCGCGCGTAGTCGGCACCCGGCATGACTGGGAATGCGCGCAAGCCGACGGCCTGGTAGCCGAGTTTGGCGGCGAGCGTAATGCAGTCCGGCGGCGACAGTGGCGCGTAGGTCAGATAGGCGAGGGAATAGGTGGCGGTCATGACTGTTGCTCTCCACGGCTCTTGAGACGTTTCAACATCAGCCGCGGTTATTGTCGAGGGGGATGCCGGCGGCGTGGTGGGCGGCGATATAGGCGAACGTCATCGCCGGGCCGAGCGTGATGCCGCCAGCCGGATAGCGTCCGCCCATCATGCTCGACATGTCGTTGCCAGCAGCATAGAGGCCGGCGATCGGCTGGTCGCTGGCATCGAGCACGCGCGCGTGGGCGTCGGTCTTCAAGCCAGCGAACGTTCCAAGGCTGCCAGGCACGATTTTTACCGCGTAGAAGGGCGCCTTGACGATCGGCGCGACACACGGGTTGGGCGACAGCGTTGGCTCGCCCTGAATGCGGTTGTACGAACTGCCACCGCGATGGAATAGGGTATCGCGACCGTGCACGGCTTCGCTGTTGGTGGCGGCGATGGTCGCCTCCAGTCCAGCCGCGTCAATGCCACAGGCCGCCGCCAGTTCGCTGATCGTGGTGCCGCGCAAGAGATAGCCGTTGCGCAACCATGGCGAGATGGGGAACGGGCGCGGGCGGGCGCGGCCAAGGCCATAGCGGCGCTGGAAGGCATGATCGACGATCATCCAAGCGGCGTGTGGCTCGCCGGGCGGTGTCGCGTCGAACAGCGCTTGCATGACATCGTGATAGGAATTGGCTTCGTTGGTGAAGCGGCGACCATCGCGGCGGACCATGATCAGGCCGGGCTTTGCGCGTTCGAGGAGATGCGGGAAGCGACTGATGCGGCCATCGGCGTTGGGGACAAGCGAGACGGGTGCCCAAGCGCCGGCATTGCTGAGATCGCTGCGGAAGTGTCCGCCGGCCGCCTCGCCGACGCGGATGCCGTCGCCGGTGTTGGTCTCTGGCGCTGCCGAGAAATGTTCCCGTCCCGTCGGCGCGTGCGGGAACATGGCAGCCTTGCGCGCGACGTCATGGGGAAAGCCGCCGGCTGCCAACACGACGCCGCGCCGCGCTTGGATTTCGCGAATCGTCCCATCCCTGGTGTAACGCACGCCGGTGACGCGACCATCGCTCGTGATCGGTGCATTGACCCGCGCCGATGTGATGATCCTGACGCCGAGGTCGTCCGCCGACTTGAGCAAACGCGCCACCAGCGCATTGCCATTGACGAGATGCAGGCCGCGGCCATGCACGATCCGGTCGCGCCAATGCTGGAGCAGCCGCCAAGTGATGTGGACGAATGAGGACCAAGCCCGCGACCAGTTGAGAAAATGGCGCAGGTCCGCTCCCGATGCGATTCCCATTCCGAACGGCGAGATGACGTCGAGCGGCGGTTTCAAGTCCTTGATGCGTTGGCCGAGCCGACGGCCATCGAACGGGGCGGCGCAGACCGAGCGGCCACCCTGGCCCGCGCCTTCGGACGTATCGTGGAAGTCGGGAATGACATTGCCATCGACGAAGGCGACGCTGGTCTCGCGTTCGAAGAAGCTGATCATGCGCGGCCCCTGTTCGAGCAGCATGGTGGCGAACGCCTCGTCATAGGCGTCGCCGAGTTCGGCCTTGAGATAGCGGCGAGGGACATCGATATCCTCGACGATGTCGGCTCGAGCGGCGAGCGGGTTGCGCGGGATCCACAGCCAGCCGCCCGACCAGGCCGTTGTGCCGCCGATCTGCGCGTCTTTTTCGAGGACGACGACGTCGAGACCGAGCCATGCAGCCGTCACGGCGGTGGCGAGGCCGGCCGCACCCGAGCCGACGACGATGAGATCGGTGTTGACCGGATCCATGCGGCTCATCTCATGCCCCTGCGTCGGCGCCGTGGACGGCATGGCGGATAGCGCGATAGGCGAAGGTGATGGCGGGGCCGATGGTGATGCCGGGGCCAGGATACGTGCCGCCCATGATCGACTGGGCTTCATTGCCGCAGGCATAAAGTCGGCCAATCGGCGCGTTACCGGCCTTGAGCACCTGCGCGAAGGGATCGATCAGCAATCCGGTCGCTGCGCCGATGTCGCCGGGGTAGAGCCGCACGGCATAGAACGGCGCCGTCTTGATCGGACCGAGCGTGGGATTTGGGCCATGCGATGCGTTGCCGTTGACGCGATGGTACGGCGTCGTGCCGCGACCGAACTGCGTGTCGATGCCACTGACGGCGGCGGCATTCATGTGTGCCACGGTTTTCTCAAGCGTGCTCGGGTTCATGCCGAGCGTGAGGCCAAGGTCGGCGACGGTCAAGGCCTCCGTCAGATAGCCATCGGCGATGTAGGGTCCGAGGTGTTTGGTGTTCATGCGGACCATGCCGAGGCCATAGGTCTTGAGGCCAACGGCATCAGTGACGATGAAAGCGGGGATCGTCGGCGCGGTCTTGTGCGCCTCGAACATGGCGCGCGCGAAGAGGTGATAGGAACTGGATTCGTTGACGAAGCGGGCGCCCCGCTGATTGACGCAGACGGTGCCGGGCTTCGAGCGATCCATGACAAAGTGCGGGAAGACCGCCGTGCTGCCGTCGGCGCGTTTGCGCACCGAGACCGGCGCCCAGAAGGCGTTGTCGAGACTGCCTTCGCCAAAGCGGGCGCCGAGCGCGATGGCGAGGTCCTGCATCTCGCCGGTGTGACCGGGTGCGGCGGGACTGTAGGCGGATAGCGGTTCGGGCAACATTTGAGCGCGGCGCGACTTGTGCCGGCCATAGCCGCCGGCGGCGAGCACGACGCAGCGCTTGGCGCTGAGCGTGCGCGTGACGCCGTGGCCATCGGCGGTGACGCCGGTGACGCCGGTTGTGTCGGTCAGGAACCCACGCACCGAGGTTTGCGTGACGATGTCGACGCCGCGATCGAGCAGCGATTGCAGGAAGCGGCCGATCAGCGCATTGCCCATGACGAGCCGCGATCCGCGCCGGCCACGCAGGCGATCGAGGCCGTAGTGGCTAAGTATCCGCGCCGCGTGCGCGGCCGACTTGAAACTCGTCTTGAGGCCGAGCAGATGGCCGATGTCGGTGCGATCGATCATCATGCCGCCGAAAAGTGTGAATTCGGGGATCGGCGGGCGGATGGCGTTGAGGGCAGAACCAAGGGCGCGGCCATCATAGGGAATCGGCTCCAGCGCGCGACCGCGCATCGTCGCGCCCTCGAACTGCTGCTCGTAGTCGGGATGCGTGGCATAGGGGCGGAACTGGACGTGCGATTGCGCTTCGAGCGTGGCGATCGCCTGCGGCCCGCTCAGCAGGAACGCTTCGCGCATCGCCGAAGCGGAATGATTGCCGACGGCGGCGGTGAGGAACTTGGCGGCGTTCTCGCGGCTGTCGCTTGGATTGACCTTCTGGGAGTGATGCGTGTTCGGCACCCAGGTCGTCGCGCCCGACAAGGCTGAGGTTCCGCCGAGAAATTCGGTGCGCTCGATCAGGAGGACCTTTTGGCTCTCGACCGCGGCAAAGAGGGCTGCCGCCATGCCGGCAGCGCCCGAGCCGACGACGATGATATCGTAGCTGGCGCAATCGGCGATCTGGTCGAGGGTGCGGATCATGCTTGGTTGGTCCTAGGTCTTCGCGCGGTCCGACAGCAGATAGTCGACCATCAGATCGCGCACTTGCAGGAACATGGCAACGCCATTGCTGGTGCGGCAGCCTTTGGTGCGGGCCTGTTCGATCAACGGCGGCACTTCCGGCATGGTCACGACATCGCCGACGAAAGCATGGCGTTCAATAGCGTCGACAGGGAATGGCAGTGGATCGCCGGCCCGCATGCCGAGCGGTGTGGCGTTGAGCGCGATATCGTATCCGGCAGGATTGGCGGCGGCCGCATGAACGGCAAATCCAGCCGCCTGCAAGCGTTGGACGAGATCGTCGCGCCGGGCGTGATCGATATCGGCGAGACCGAGGCTTGCCACGCCAGCCTCCGCCACAGCATGGGCGATCGCCGTTCCTGCGCCGCCGGTGCCGACGAGCAAAGCTTTGCGTCCACTGAAGTCGCAACCATTGTGCTGGCATGCCGTGACGAAGCCGAGGCCGTCGAACATGTCGCCGGCGAACGTCCCGTCGGGGCGGCGCACGATGGTATTCACCGAGCGCAGAAACGTCGCTCGCGCGCTGATCGTGTCGCAGACGTGCACCGCTGCAAACTTGTGCGGGATGGTGATGATGAGCCCGTCGACGTTCTTGGTCCTTCGCATGACCGCCATGAACGCCGCGAAGTCGGCAGGCGCGACTTGCATCGGAATACACGCGGCATCAACGCCACGCTCCGCCAGCCGCCGCGTCACGCCATCGGGAGCCTTGACCTGCGCGATCGGATCGCCGACGACGGGATAGAGCCGCGTGGCACCATTGAGTGAGGGCGTCATGGCTGAATTCTCTGCGGTTACTGGCCCGATCTGGTCCTGTGAGCGGGTAGCATGATTGCGGGAGAACGCCAAAGCATCTCAACAGGTGCCGTGTTCGAATTGCGCCCACGATCGATCAATCGCGCATAGCATGGCCTTGACGGTGCGGCAGGCGCAGGGGCATCGTTTCGGCGCCAACAGAGCCGTGGTGTTCAGGTAACGCGATCGGGTATAGTCAGATGCGCAAATCGGCGATGAAACTTGGCTGGTGCGGCCCGCTCGATCAGGCGGCGGCGATTGCGCGCGCCGGCTATGATTTCATTGAAGTGCAATTGGCGCCGTTAGGCCTCGAGGATCGCGCGACGTTCGCCGCCGCCAAGCAGGCGATCAGTGCGTCGCCGCTGCCGTGCCGGGCGTTCAATGTCTTCATGCCGCGCGATATGCGCGTGGTTGGTGACACTGTTGATGCGCAACGCGTCAAGGCCTATCTGGCGCGTGCCGCCGAGGTGCTGGCCCTGGCGCAGGCTGAGGTGGTGGTGTTCGGTAGCGGCTGGGCGCGTCATGTGCCAGATGGCTTTGATCGCGCGAAGGCAGAAGCACAGTTCATCCAGGCGCTGCACTGGTCGGCGGATGCGCTTGTCGGCACCGATTCGGTGCTAGTGATCGAGCCGCTGAACCGGAAAGAGTCGAACATCGTCAACTCCGTCGCTGATGGCGTTCGATTTGCCAAAGCCGTGAACCGGCCGGAGATCCGTGTGCTGGCCGATTTTTATCATATGGACGAAGAACGCGAGCCATTGTCGGAATTGGCCACGCACGCCGTGTGGCTGTCGCACATCCATCTGGCCGATACCAGTCGCTTCAATCCGGGAACCGGGCGGTATGACTACGAGAGGTTTTTCGGGCAACTCAAGGCTTCGAAGTATGCGGGCCTGCTGTCGGTCGAGTGCAGTGTGAAGGATCGGGACGCCGACATGCGCGCCAGTCTCGCGTTCCTGCGCCGGCACTGGCCGGTTTAGGTTTGAGTGTTGCCAGTTGCATCTGAAAAATAAGTGTATCCGAATGCTGATACGTTTTCGGACAGTTGCTGTTCATTGCGGACATGATCGCCCGTTCCCGATCGCGCGCCCTTGAGCCACGTGCGGCCATGGACCTCGGTGTTGCGGAAGTCCAATTCGACCTGGAAATGCGTGTTGGCAAGCCAGAGGCCACCGTTGCACGCCATGGATCTGAGCCGCGCCGGGCCTTCGAACGTGGCGGCGTCAAACGATAAATTACCGGAGGCGGCGACGTCGTCGAAACAAGCAGTCCCCATGAAGTGGGTTCGGTCGAAGGCGCCGGCGCCGCGCAATTCGCAGCGCTCGAAGGTGACGGGTGCGGTGAAGACGGCACCGTCGAAGCGCGCATCGGATTCGAATATGCAGTCGCTGAAATCCACAGCAGCGTGAAACATGCAGCCCCGGAACCACGCGAGCCCCGCAAAGGTCGCCTCACGGCAGCGGAATGGCGCGGCAAAGACCGAGCCGGAGAGGTCGACATTGCCGATCGTCATGGCGGTGAGATCGACCGGCTCGGTGATGGAGCAGTTCTGCAATGCAACAGTCTCACCGAGCACGAGCGGTTTGCTCATCAAGGTCTGCAGTTCGGCGGCGGAGATCGGTCGGGTCATGATTTTGGCCCGCGCCCGCACCACCACGCAGCGGCGCCAGTGAGGCGGCTATCGGGAAGCGTGATGCCGGCGGTGCCCATCATCGCGCTCCGCCGGCGGCCCCGGCGGGCGGACCACCGAACGACTGTGCGAACGGGCCGATGGCGCTCATGTCGACTTCGACGATCACCGGTCCAGTCGCAGCAATGGCGCTATCGAGCGTCGGGCCGAAATCCTCGACGCGGCGCACCATCCGATGCGGCAGCTCCATCGCCGCGGCGAGTGCCGCGAAGTCCGGCATCTTCGGTGTCGAATAATGCCGGCGTCCCTGATACTGCGCGTCCTGGATGTTCTGGATGACGCCGTAGGCGCGATCGTTCATCAGCACCAATACCAGCGGCGCACGTTCCTCGACCGCGGTCATCAGTTCGCCGATGCACAACATGGCGCCGCCGTCGCCTGACAGTGTGATGGTTTTGCCTTGGGTGCCGGCGAGGGCTGCGCCGATTGCCATCGGAATGCCCTGGCCGATGCCGCCGCCGACGGCATGGACGCCGAGATGGGGTGCGGCGATCTGCACATAACGATTGCCGAACGTCGAATTAGCGATGGTAACATCGCGTACCCAGGGATGCTGGCCGGCGGGTACACGTGCCAGCAGGGCGTCAGCAATCACCTGATACGGCCCGAGCGTCTGGCGCAGCGCCCCTTCGCTTTGCGCGCGGGCGACAGCGATATCATAGGTCAATTGCGGATCAGGTTTCCACGTCGCCGGCAATCGCTCAACGATGCCTTCAAGAACCGTCTTGCAATCGCCGGGGACAAAAAAGTGCGTTGGATAATTGCGGCCGGATTGGCTGGGATCGGCGTCGACCTGATAGAGCGGCCAGGGCAGGGCCATGTCGTTGTTGCGGGTTTCATTGCCGCGCAGGCGCGAGCCGAACACGATCATCAGGTCGGAACTGGCGTAGATGCGGCTGGCGTCAGGTGTCATGTTGAAGGCGCCGAGCGAGGCACGATGGCTTTCGGGGACCGTGCCACGGCCGTTGGTCGAGGTGACGATGCCGATGCCGCGATCGGCGAGTGCAGTCGCGGCCGTCTGCCCATCGCGGGCGCCGCCGCCGAGCCACAGCAGTGGACGTTTCGATGCTGTGAGCGCCGTCACCAGCCGATCGATGTGGGTGGGGTCGACGGGGCTGCGCGGCATTTTTGGCGGCGCGAAGGACGCAGGCTTGACGCACATGTCACGCTGCACGTCGATCGGGATCTCGAGGGCGACGGGACCGGCCGGCGCTGTCATGGCGGTGCGGATCGCGGCCTTCACGGTGCCGACGGCGCTCGGTCCGTCCCAGACGCGGAAATAGGCCTTGGATATGGCTTTCAGCATGTCGGGCTGGCGGGGCACGTCGTGGATGGCCGCACGATCGCGGTCGGCGAATTTGCGATCGACGGTCGCGGTGATGTGCAGGATCGGCGAGCACGCCGACAGCGCTTCGACCGACGCGCCCGCCGCATTGCCGGCGCCGGTGCCGGTGCTGGTGACGACGACGCCGAGCAGGCGGGTGACGCGCGCGTAGGCGTCCGCCATGTTGAAGGCGCCAGCTTCGCCACGCGCGGCGACAAAGCGGATTTTTCCCTGCCGTGCGATGGCATCCAGAATGGGCATGTTGTGGATCGAGATCACACCGAACACGACCTTGACCCCCATGCCGGCCAACCCGTCGGCGATCATGTCGGCGACGGCGATCATTTCTCGAGGTGCGGGGGTTATCATACGGTGACTTTCAAATGTGGCGCGAGACGCCGCCGGAGACTTCGAGGCTGGCGCCGGTGATGTAGCTGGCGGCTGGCGAGGCCAGGAAAAGGATGGCGCGCGCCGCTTCATCGGGCTCGCCAAGCCGGCCGAGCGGAATGCCCTTGGTGCGCGCCAGCGTCGCGAACCAGTCTTCGCGCGAGACCGACGGGTTGGGGCGTCCCTCGAACCGGCGCTGCCATTGGCCACTGTCGATCAGGCCGAGGAGAATGCTGTTGACGCGGATGCGCGGCGCGAACTCGACGGCGAGCGATTTGGCGAGGTTCTGCACACCGGCACGCGCGGCTGATGTCGCGACCATGTGCCGTTCCGGCTGGATCGACAGCAGCGAATTGACGATGACGATGGCGCCGGTATCGCTGGCACTCAACAACGGCAGAAACGCCCGGATGGGCCGCACTTGACTGAAGAACTTGAGATTGAGTTCATCGCGCCAGGCATCATCGGTGGTATCGGCGAAGGTCGAGACGCGGCCCTGACCGGCGTTGTTGACCAGTAGGTCCAGTGTGTTGCCGGACCATACGGCGACTGCTTTTGCAAAGGTCTGCACCATGGCTTCGTCGCGGACATCGCACCGAGCGCACAACAGGTGGTCGAAGGGAGCACGCAGCGTTTCCTGCGCTGCGTCGAGGCGTTGCTGATCGCGGCCGCAGATGGCAACGCGCGCGCCCTCTGCCAGCAGCAGCCGCGCCGTCGCGAGGCCGATGCCGGATGAGCCGCCGGTCACAACCGCAATCTTGTCTTTGAGGTCGAGATCCATGGGAATTGGCCTCACGCTGCTGGAAATCCGGGATCGGGTCGCCCTTGCATGACTGTGCGCATGGCGGGCGTCGGCGGGCCGGCGGTCATCCATTGGTCCATCGCCTCCGGTTTGTCGCGTGGCCAGACCTGCACGTTGTGCGTCGCCTCATCGATCTGCTGCACCTCCGAGGTGAACTCGATGACGAAGCCCGACGGCGAGACGAAATAGGCGAACGGGTTGTTGCCGGGGCCGTGGCGGCCCGGCCCCCATGCCGGCGATTGCCCTTTGACCCGCATCCGACCAATGCCGCGCATAAAACTGTCGATCGAGGGCATCTCGAAGGCGACATGATTGACGCTCGGATAGGGACTGCGATTGAAGGCGATGGCGTGATGATCAGTGCTGCACCGCAGGAACACCATTTGATTGGCCGAATAGTCGCTGGTGCGAAAGCCGAGATGGGTTTCGTAGAACGTCTGCGCGCGCTCCATATCAGGCGTGTTGAGCACGATGTGCGATGCCTTGCGCGGCCGCGCCATGACATCAGCGACGTCGGTGTTCCGGGCAACGTCGACCGAGAACCGCAGCCGGCGGTTGTCGGGATCGCGGACCATGAAGCCGAAGCCGCCACCGGGGGTGGTGAACGCAGCGGGCGGCGCGATGATCGGCACGCCTCCCCGCTGCAATTGCGCGTGCAGCGCCAGCAACCGGTCGCGCGATGTCATCCCGAAGTTGATGAAGTCGATGCCGAAGGTGGTGTCTTCGCGCAGGCCGTAGATGAAGGGCTCGGGCCCGGTGCCGCGGAAGTAAATGGCGCCATCGGCTTCAGCGGCGACGGTCAGCCCCCAGTTGTCACAATAGAAATCGCGCGTCGCCGCAATGCCGGGCGCGCGCATGACAATGCCGCATAAGCTGTCAACGCGGACGAGATCGCGGTTGATGGTGGTCATCGGGTTCTCCTAGCGTCTTGCACGGGGGTGCTGCGGTCGGCAAGCCCGAGGCGCTGCGAGATGCGCTTCGCAGCGCTGCGAATGGCGGCCTCGATGCTGGCCGTGCGGCCTGCGCCGGATTCGAAACTGCGGGTCGGGCCGGTGACGTTGATCGCGCCGGCGATGGTGCCGGTATGATCGAAAATGGGTGCTGCGACTGAGGCGATGCCGACCTCGAAATGCGAGGAACTCCAGGCGAGCGTTGCCGCGCGGTCCGCGGTAACCTGGCGCATCAGCGCTGCGAGCGTGGTCGGCGTTTTGTCGGTCGCGGCCTTCAGGCGCACGCCGGCGAAAAGCGTCTGCACTGCATCCGGCGGCATGTGCGCCAGAATGATCCGACCGAGGGTCGTCGCGTGGGCGGGCAGTCGGCTGCCGATCCGCACATTGCTGACGAGGTGCAGGTTCGGCGTGCGGCGCGCGACATAGAGCACGTCGCGGCCGTCCAAGACGCCGAGATGCGCCGATAGTCCAAGCGTTTCCGCCAGTTCCGCCAGCACGGGATCACTGATCTGGACGATGTCGGCGGCAAACAGTGCCTGCGCTGCAAGGCCAGCGAGTCCGAGGCCGAGCTTGTAACCTGAGCCCTCGCCGTTCCGCTCGATCATGCGTTCGGCTTCGAGGGTCGCGACAAGGCGGATGAGTGTGGTGCGGCTGATCGATAACGCGCGGGCACTGGAGGCGATGTTGCGCAGATCATCTCCGCCAGCGATGTGGCGAAGGACCTTGAACGCGCGCTCGACCGGTGGGACGGCATAGGCCGGCGCGGTGGTGGCAGTTGGCGGCTCCAGGGTACGCGTGGTCATGCCTCGTCCCCCAGAAAATCGCTGAGTGCGGCCGCGACCTGGGCCTCCGCTTCGAGATAGACGGCGTGACCAGCGGCAGGAATTTCAAGATAGCGATCGGACGTGGTCCGCTGACCGGTGCGTGCCGCCAAGGCGTCGCGAACGCGGCGCGAGCCGCTGGCTGGCGTGATGCGGTCGTCCAATCCGGTCAACACGAGCGTCGGCGCGGTGATGTTGGCGATGTCGGCGAGCAGATCGCCGCTGGCGAGCATGCGGACGGCCTGTGCGTAGCCGGCGCTGTTGAGGCTTGCCATGCCTTGCCGCACGGATTCGACGATGTTTGGCTTGCTGACGGGATCATGCACCAGTCGGTCGGCGCGTGCCGCCGCCATGCGCGCGGGCCCCAAGGTCTCGATATCGGTGATGCGGGCGGCGACCACGTCGGGGAGCGTGCCGCCGCGGGCGACGCGATAACCCTGCGCCGGCGCCATCAACACGAGGCGGCGGACGCGATCGGGATGGACGCGGGCGAACGCGCCAGCGACGAGACAACCGAGCGAGTGGCTGACGATATCCACGGCAGTCTGGCCAAGTCCGCGCGCAGCGAGCAGGTCATGCAATGCGGCCGCGTAGTCGATCGGCAACGGCCATGGCTCCGCCAGTGGCGTCGACGTGCCGTAGCCTGGCGCGTTCCAGGCATAGTGATTTAGTCCCGGCGGCATCGCTTCAAGGAGTGATTGGAAAGACGTGGCGTTGCTGCCGATGCCATGCAGGAAGACGATCGTGCGGCGCGCGCCCACGCCGGCGCGGACCAGCAGGTTGATCGTGCCGCGCGGCGTTGCCACCGTCTCAGACGTGATCAAGGTGGCGCTCATGTGAAGACGAATCCATTATCAACCGGCAACGTCTGCCCGGTCAGCGTCAACGCGCCGGGCGTCAGTAGGAAGACGACCGTCGCGGCGATATCCTCGGGTTGTTGCGGGCCCGGCACGGCGCGGCCCGCCTCGTAGAGGGCGTGCCGTTCGGCGGGCACGTATTCGGTCGACCAGGTTTTCAGGATGCCCGGCGCGACACAAGTGATGCCGACACCGCGGGGGCCGAGTTCGCGGGCGAGCGAGCGCGTCATGGCGATGATGGCGCCCTTGCTGGCGACGTAGGCGAGCAGTTTCGGCGCCCCCCATAATGCCGTGTCGGAGGCGACGTTGACGATCCGCCCGCGTTTGGAGGCTTCCAGCATGGGTGCGAAGGCGCGGGTCACCAGCCATGTGCCGCGCACGTTGACGGACATGACACGATCCCAGGTGTCGATGTCGATTTCGTCGAACATCTTGCCGCCGATGCCGGTGGCGATGGCCGCGCAGTTGACAAGGCCATCAACGCCGCCTTCGTTGTCGCGGATCGCTGCCGCGACACGCGCAATGGATTGCGAGTCGCCAATGTCAGCGTGAATAAAGCGCGCGGAGTGGCCGGCCGCCATCAGCTCGACGGCGGTATCGGTCCCCTCCCGTTCGAGCACGTCCGACAAAATGACGTGCGCGCCAGCGGCCGCGATCGCGCGCGCCAGCACGGCGCCAAGTCCGCGGGCTGCACCCGTCACAACAATGGTATGACCTTTGAGGTCCATGACTACTCGGCTGCCTGCTGTTGCAATGCGTCTTCGGCCTCGAGTTGCGCGCGTGCCGCCTGCTTCAGCATCGTGCGTAGCCGCGAGACGCCGACATCGTGCTGATAAAGCATCTCACGCTTGCGCGCGTCGGCCGGCATATTCTCGAGCATCTCGCGATCCTGTTCGAGGACGTGCCAGTGGCGCGGCTCAAGTCGGGTGCGATAGAGGAAACGCCAGGCCTCGCGGGCAAAACCCTCAACCTTGCGCATCCGCCAGAAGTAGACGCGACACGACGTCTCGGTGACCGGTGTGACGTAGCCGATGATGCGGAACGGGCCGCCGGGTCCAGCCGCTGCGGGATAGGGGATGTCGAGGCGGCAGTACATCGTTTCGTCGCGCACGACCATGTCGGTCCAGTCGAAATTGTCGCCGGCCTGCGCGACGCGGCTGACGAGGAAGCCCTCTTGCGTCTTCGATAGCTTCATCAGATCCTGTTTGGACCCGAAGGCGAGCGTGAACGAGTTGGCGTGCAGATAGCAGCCGTGCATGGGGTCGGCGAGATTATCGAGGGCGTAGCGATAATTGCAGTCCCACGCCGAGGCGCACAGGAACCCCGTCCACGATGGATCAGTGAACTCAGCCGGCAACGGGAGTGGTGGTGCCTTCGGTCGCGCGGCACTCGGAATGTAAATGAAAACGGCGTCGCTCGACTCCTGCACGTCGTAGGCTTGCACGGCGCGGCGACCCTCAAGTGGGCAATCGGGCATCGCCGGCACGCGTACAATCGTCCCGCTGCCATCTAGTGTAATACCGTGATAGCGGCAGGCGATGTTGCCATCGTGCACTTCGCCGCGCGAGAGTTTCGCGCCGCGATGCGGGCAGAAATCTTCCAGTGCGTGCGCCTTGCCGGCAGCGTCACGCCAGAGCACGATCGGCCGGCCGAGCAGCGTCGTGCCGAAGGGGGCGTTCGGCTGCACCTGCACGGATTTGGCCGCGATGTACCACTGGCCGCGCAGGCCGGTGTTGATGCGGGATTCGAGGCGGGTTGCGATATCGGACATGAGGGGCTCCACTGTTCCCTCTCCCCGTTCTTACGGGGAGAGGGCTGGGGTGAGGGGCAGTAGCGGGTTCGGAGGTTGCCGCCGCCCCTCACCCTGACCCTCTCCCCGCGCGCTGGGAGAGGGAACACCGACTACGTCTTCGGCCGCTTGATCTTGGCGACGGGATGATCAGCCGGGTAGCTTGGCGTGACAGGCTTGGGATTTCCGATCATGACGCACATCAGCGCTTCCTCGATGCCCTCGTTGACGAGGCCGCGATAGACGCCGGGCGGCACCGAGATGCAGTCGCGCTCGCGCAGCACGACATCATGGCGCTGGCCCTGATGCTCGACGAAGATGCGGACCTTGTTGCCCTTGAGGATGAAGAACACTTCCTCGGCGTCGGTGTGGAGATGCGATGGGCCCTCGCAGCCGGCCGGTAGGATCATCGTCGTCAGGGTGAAGTTTTCGGCGGGGATGGCGTTGTCGTCGGCGGCGACGCCGGTGGCGCCGGTGCCGATGTAGCGCAGCTGCGCGCGCTTGTACTTGGGATCGAGATCGGCCTGGAACTTCAGCGCGTCCCAGTCGGGTGTGCGCGTTTCATAGCGGGCGACGCGACTGTTGATCCAGTCGCCGAGCGATTTGCCGTTGGGGATGGCGACGGCTTCCGGTTTGATTTCGGGGAAGTGCTTGGCGTGCTGGTTCATGTGAGTCTCCTTTGGCTTCGTCGATGAGTTCAGCGCATGACGCGCGGGACATAGTGCAGGATGCGGGCTTCGGCGGCGGCGACGACGGCATAGAGCGCGATGCCGATAATGGTCAGCAGCAGGATCGCATTAAAGACCATGGCGGCATTGGCCTGGCCTTCGCCGTAGGTGATGAGAAAGCCGAGGCCGGTGTTGCCGCCGACCAGTTCGCCGACGGTGACTCCGATCACAGCGAGGGTCGCGCCGATGCGCAGACCTGCCATCAGCGCCGGCATCGACGCTGGGAATTCAACTTTCCAGAAAATCTGCCAGCGTGACAACGAGTAAGCGCGCGCCAGATTGATTTGATCACGATCAACGGTTTTCATCGCCTGCAGCACGTTGACCAGGATCGGGAAGAAGACGATCAGGATGGTGACGAGCAGTTTCGGCCAGACCGTGTATCCGAACCACATGATGAAGAGCGGCGCGAACGCAACCTTGGGGGCGATCTGCAGCGCGAGGAGATACGGCGACAGCACGCGCTCCCAGAATTGCGACATGCCGAGCAGATAACCGCCGGCGGCGCCGAGCAGTGAGCCAACCAGAAAGCCGATCACCGTCATGCTCAGGGTCGACAGGAAGTGGCGGACGAGATTATGCCGCGGGATCATCAGCAGCAACTCGTTCCAGGTCTGCGACGCCGTCGGGATGATGTAGCGTGGCACGCCAAACGCCGGTGGCACGAATTCCCACAGCGCCAGGAACGCGAGGAACACGGCTATACTTCCAGCGGTGTGAGTCAGTCGGGACATGAGGATTACCGCAGATCTGTAGGTTGGGTTAGCGCGGTCGGGATTGTGCCCGACCACCCTTGTGATTTATCCGCGCGTAACCCAATGATCCCGAGTGTGGTGTTGGGATGCGCGCGGACGATTCCTTTGTGTTCAGGGCGTAAGGGTGGGCCGCGCTAACCCAACCTACGTTCTTTCCTCACTGTACGAACTGATTGCTGAACGTGTCGGCGATCGGCACCGCCGTCTCGACGATTTTGTTGTCGACGTAGAATTTTTGTACGGCCGTCATGCGGGCGGGATCGAACTGGCCAAGCTTGAAGCCCTGTGCTGGCGCATAGACGAGTTCGACATAGCGGCGCATGATCGCTTCCATGGCTTTCTCCTTGCCGGCGTGCTGCGGCACGGCCGCGACATAATCCTTCGCGGCTTGCTCCGGATTGGCCATGATGTCGCCGATGGCCTTCAATGTGGCGCGGACGAAACCGCCGACCGCCTTCGGCCGCTCGTTGATCGCCTTGTCGGACGCGAGAATGGCCTGCGCCATCGCCGGGAACACCGTGTCAACAGCGTGCCGGTCGAGCGGGATGCCAGCGGCTTCGATGGCGGCCGCCCACTCCGGGACGCCGGAGATGGCTTGCAGTCCGCCGGAGATCATCAACTGCACGACACCAGCGGGGCCAACCGCCTGAATCGAGGCATCGTCCTTGCTGAGCTTCGCGCTCGCAAGCACCGCCAGCAGGTTGTAGTAGGTGGTGTCCTGGAATGCCAGCACGCCAATGTTCCGGCCCTTCAAGTCTGCGGCCGACTTGATGTTCGCATCTTTGCGCGAATAGATCGATGTCAGCGACTTGCCGCCGAGCAGGGCTACACCCTTCACCGTCAGGCCGTTGGCGCGAACGATCAGCGGGGTATCGCCGATGCCGCCGCCCATGTCGGCATTGCCGACTGCCACCTGCTTGGCAACGTCGGCGCCGCCCTTGCCGACCTGGAAATCGACATCGATGCCTTCGGCTTTATAGTAACCTTTGGCCTTGGCGATCTGGAACGGCGAGAACGCCGGCAGGAAATCCGGTGCCGGGAACAGGTACGTGACCTTCTCCTGTGCCTGTGCCGTCGTCGCAGCGATCGCTACGACAGCGGCCAGGCCGACCATTTTCAGTTTTTGCATCATCATGTTTTCTTCCTCCCTGCTTATTATCCTTCTAGGCCACGCGTTCGTCGAGCCGCATCAGCTCGAACAGGCGCGCGATATAGGCGCCAGCGCGCGGATGCGCACGCCGGGCGATCGGATTGTCGCGATCGGGCAGATCGACCCTGATTTCCTCGACGACGCGGCCGGGGCGTTCCGACAGCACGACGATGCGGTCGGACATGGCGACGGCTTCGGCGAGATCGTGGGTGATCAACAGCGCCGTCACTTCGGACGTGGCGATTGTTGCGCCGAAGCTCTTCTGCAGCAGCATTTTCGTCTGCGCGTCGAGAGCTGAGAACGGCTCATCAAGCAGGACAATGGCCGGATCGATGGCGAGGGTGCGGGCGAGCGCCGCGCGCTGGCGCATGCCGCCGGACAATTGATAGGGGTAATGGTCGGCGAAGTCGGTGAGCTTGCAACGGGTCAATTCCTTCAGCGCGCGCGCACGGCGTTCGCTTCTTGCCACGTTGCGCGCTTCGAGCCCGAACTCGACGTTGCGCACGATCGATCGCCAGGGCAGCAGTAGGTCCTTCTGCAGCATGAAGCCGACATGACTGTTCGGCCCGGCGACCGGCACGCCGTCGACAGTGATGGAGCCGCGCGAGGGCTTGTCGAGGCCGGCGGTCAGATTGAGGATGGTGCTCTTGCCACATCCCGACGGCCCGACGATGGCGACGAATTCTTTTGGGTCCACGCGGAACGATACGCCATCGATGGCCACGACATCACGCCGCTGCGCCGACACGAACGATCGCGTGACGTCCTGGAATTCGAGCGCAGCGGGGGCGAGTGACATCAGCGGTCAGGCTCCGATGCCGGATCGAGCATAGGCCGTGTCGAGGGCTTGATTAAGTTCTGCGAGTTCGTGCTCTAAAGCGGCGCTGTCCCAGGCGGCGGCGCTGCCGCTTGGGCGCTTGACACCGCGCGCCTGTAAAGCGACCGCAACCGCTGCGGGATCGTGCGTGCCTTCGGCGAAGATGGCTTCGAGGGCAGCGGCCAGCGCCGTTTCCGCCTCGCTCATGGGTCGCGCCAACGACTGTTGTCTGAGGGCAGGGTTGTGCATTCCGGTCTCCTGCAGCGCCGGCTTCTCCGGTGTTCAAATTTGAACGCACTGTTCGTATTTGACCCAGGCTATTGCGCCGTGATCCATTGCGCAAGTCGCGCTGGCGATCGTCAACGGGGAGACATAGACGATGGAGACGATGACGCGCCGCTTAATCTTGTCGGCAACCACGGTGGCGGCTGTTGTACTGGGTGTATCCGAGAGTTTTGCGCAAGCTTGGCCCACCCGACCGGTGAAAATCATCGTTCCCGTTGCAGCCGGGACGGCGACGGATCTGACGGCGCGGATCTTTGCCGAGCAATTGGCGCCTGCCTGGGGCCAGCCGATCGTCGTCGAGAACCGGCCGGGCGCCGACGGGCTCGTCGCCATCGGCAGCTTCGTTTCTGCGCGCGATGATCATAGTCTGCTGTTTTCATTCTCGACGGCGGTCAGTCTCAATCCGCTCATTCACGCGAAGCTGCCCTACGACCCGGCAGTTGACCTGACGCCGATCACGACCACGTCCGAAGTTCTGTTCGGGATCGCGGTGCATGCTTCAATCCCGGCGACGACGATGAAAGAACTTGGCGAATATGTCCGCGCCAATGCCGGCAAACTCAATTGGGCGGCTGCACCCGGATTGCCGCGCTTTGTGCTGGAGCGGCATCGGCGCGAGCAGAACCTCGACATGGTCTATGTCTCCTACAACCAAACCGGTTCAGCGGTGCAGGATTTAGGCGAAGGCCGGCTGCAGGCAATGATCGCCTCGGTCGCGACGCTGGTGCCGGTGCTTGAAGCGAAGAAAGCCAAACTGCTGGTCATCGCCTCGACCGATGGGGCGAGCCTCGCGCCAGGTGTCGGGTCGGCAACCGCGGCCGGCTTTCCCGATCTCGCCGTTCCGGCGGTCGGGTGTGTCTATGGCTGGAAGGGTATGTCGGCGGCGCTGCGTGACCGGATCGCGCGGGACATCGACGGCGCCGCGCAGGATCCAGCCATTGTCGATCGCCTCTCCAAGATCGGCCAGATCGTGCGCCGCTCGACGCCGGCCGACCTTGCGCGGTTGTTAGCGCAGCAGCGCGAGGCATTGGGACCACTCGCGGCGGCGATGGCTGCTCAGAAGTAATGGCGCCGCGAGGCAAGCGCTCAGGGGTCGGCCGCGATGCGGTAACGCGGTAACGACAACGTCGGGACGGCTTACTTATTGCGCCGAGCGTTGCCGCGTGCCGGGCAACAACGAACATATTGAATTGTTTGAATTGCTGCGTGGTGGGCCCGGCCGGACTCGAACCGACAACCAGACGGTTATGAGCCGTCAGCTCTAACCATTGAGCTACGGGCCCCCATGCGCCCAGGGCTATCACATATCAGCGTGGTGTCCTTCTCCCCATAAGAACGGCGAGCAGACAGACACGACGTGATAACCCTGCCGAAGCGCCGGTCTCTATAGCACCCGCCGACGCCAAGGGAACAGGTTTCCCTCTTCAATCCGCCGCAAAATAGTGGTGCTGTGCCGGCTCAACACACGGGCCGGGACAAGAAGCGATGACAACTCACGGATTTTTCTGGGCATTGGGATTGTCCCTCGGGTTGCTGGCGGCGCTGCCGGCTGCGTCGCAGGCACAACAGGGAGGCAAGGCAATGGAGCGCACAGTCAGTGTCACGGCGACGGGTTCGGTGTCGGCCGATCCCGATCAGGCGGCGATCTCGACCGGCATACAGACCGAGGGCGAAACGGCGCGTGAGGCGCTGAGCCGCAACAACGCGGCGATGAGTAAGCTGATCGACGGCTTGAAGGCGCTGGGTATCGGTCCGAAGGACATTCAGACGACGGGGCTGAACGTCAACCCGCGCTATCAGAATTATCGCGATGGCCGGCCGCCCGTCATCAATGGCTATCAGGCTATGAACCAGGTGCGCATCACCGTGCGCGACTTAAAACGGCTCGGCGAGATTCTCGATCAGTCGGTGACGCTTGGCGCCAACCAGATGAGCGGCATTGCGTTTGACGTCTCGACCGCCGAGGTGTTGCGGGATGACGCCCGCAAGGTGGCGATGGCCAATGCATTGCGCCGGGCGACACTCTACGCGACCGCCGCTGGCGCCGAGGTCGGGCCGGTGCTGAGTATCGCCGAGGACGCACGGATGGCCGGACCACGACCGATGGTGATGGGGCGTGCGGCGATGGCGGCGGAAGCGTCGGTGCCGGTGGAGCCGGGATCGCAGCGGCTCGAAGTTCAGGTGCATGTCACCTACGCGCTGAAATAAGGACGCGCCGATCACGTCGCGAAGAACAGTCGATTGGGATTGTCGACCATGATGGCTTTCAGCGTCGCGGCATCGGCGACCCAATCGAGAAACAATCGCACAGCCGCCACGTCGTCATGGGCGAGGAACGGTTCGATGGCGTCGCGGTGTTCGAGGCCACGGCTGCCGCCGCCAGGATGTGGCCAATCACTGCCCCACAGCAATCGGTCGGGGCGCACGTTGACCAGCGCGCGGGTCATGGCGGCAGCGGGGGCGAAGTCGGGTGCGCTGGCGACACGATAGGGGGCGGACAGTTTGACATAGAGCTGCCCTGAGGCGATCGCGGTCATGATAGGCCCAAGTTCGCCGGGGCTGGCAGAGCCGTAGTGATCGAGGATGACTGGCACGCGCGCAGCACTGAACAACGGTGCGAGGCCCTGCACGACGCGGGTGTCGGCGAAGATCTGGATCGCCCATCGCAACCGTGTGAGCCGCTGCTCCGCCGACTTGAACAACGCCGCGGCGGCACCCGTATCATCGATCCCCGTGGTCTTCAAATTCAGCCGCGCGGCGCGAAAACCTTGGGCTTGCAAGCGATCGAGGCCGGCATCGCTGATGCGCTCGAGGTCGACGACAGCGACGCCGCGGGCTTTGGCCAATCCAAGGTTGGCGATGGCGGCAGCGTGGGCGTCGTTGTCGGTGCCGTAGACGCTCGGCTGCACCAGGATCACCCGGTCGAGACTGCACGAGCGCAAATGGGTGACCAAGTCGGCGGTCGTCGCAACGCCGGGCGTATAGACGCGATCGCGGGCGTAGGCGAATTCCTCGGGCTCGAAGACATGCGTATGGGTGTCGACGCTGCCTGCCGGCAGGATCATGGGCGCAGGTTTGTTCGTCACGTGGGGTTTGCTCCGCAGTGGCGGCAAGGATCAGGGATGGAGAGCGCGGCATCCGGGAGGATGTCAAACCGCGATCTCCATCCCAGTGCCGACGCTAAAATAGCGCGCCGGCACAGATCAGGCCAGGAGGAACGGGGGGATCGCTTTTCCTCGACTGGCCTGATCAATTGGCCGCATTCGCAGGGAGAGCCGTCAAACCCGACGATGGCGGGTACCGGCGCGATCGCTGATCGCCACGCCGTTCGCCGACGCCAGTTGCAGTTCAACCAGCAGATCGCCGGATAGGCATTTGAGTTCGCCACCCAATTTGCGCGCGACGTGGATCAGCCGCAGGTTTAACGGCACACACAGCAACCGCAGACGCTTGGTCGACATGTCGGCGGCGAGGCCGGATAGGCGCGCCAGGAGTGCCGTGCCGACGCCGTTGTCGCGCCATTCCCGATCGACGGTCAGAGCGGCTTCGGCGATGTCCGGCTGATCCAAGCTGTCCAGTGTCAGTTGGCCAAGCCCAATCAACCGGTCGCCCTGGAAGCAACCGAGGGCAGCCGTGTGTTGAGCCCGCGGAATGCGCGCATAGGTGGCAAGAAACCGATCGGACACGTTGCCGCCAAAGCGCATGCAACGGGCTTTTCGGTCCAGCCGCTGCAGGTGGGCGGTGACTGCCGCGGCATCACCAAGAGAAAGAGTGCGGATCGCCGGGTTCCAGATGTTTTCGAGCGTCATGTGCCACCTCATGCGTTCACAGTTGCAACGATCGTGCCTGCCACGGTGCCAATCTCGCGGCCGCTGTCTGAACGGTTGGTGATTAGGCACAATGCACCATGACAGGTCATCGTCAGCTGACCGTGAACTGTCAATTGACGAGCGCGGGTCTCTTGAAGTCAGTGGCGAGTTGCGTCATTTATGGCTCAAAAACAGCCACTTGCCGCGGTGGCGAAGGTTCTACGGATACCCCATTTGGGGTATCGACCGCATGAGCGACGCTCTGCAGCTGATGCAGGGCTGGGAACTTCGTCGGTCGTCAATGAGCCTCTTCAAAGCTGACGCGAAGCGACTATGCTTGGCCATGAGGCATTTCAACTGGTGATACGAGGGAACTTTGATGGCGAAGAAGGCGAACGGCAATGGCACGTCAGGATCAGCCAAGCAGGCGCTGCGCTCGAAGGCCTGGTTCGATAACCCAGCCAACGCCGACATGACCGCGCTCTATCTCGAGCGGACGATGAACTTCGGCCTGACGCTCGCTGAATTGCAATCGGGCAAGCCGATCATCGGCATCGCGCAGACAGGGTCAGATATCGCGCCGTGCAACCGGCATCACATTTTCCTCGCCGAGCGTGTGCGCGAGGGCATTCGCGAGGCGGGCGGCATCTGCTTTGAGTTTCCAATCCATCCGATCCAAGAGACCTGCAAGCGGCCAACGGCGGCACTCGATCGTAACCTGCAGTATCTCTCGCTGGTCGAGATCCTGTACGGCTATCCGATCGACGGCGTGGTGCTGACGACGGGTTGCGACAAGACCACGCCGGCGCAGATCATGGCGGCGGCGACCGTCGATATCCCGGCGATCGCGCTCTCCGGCGGACCGATGCTCAATGGCTGGCACAAGGGCGAGCGGACGGGGTCTGGCACGATCGTGTGGAAGGCGCGCGAGATGATGGCGCGCGGCGAGATCGACTACAAAGGATTCCTAGAGTTGGTGGCGTCGTCGGCGCCATCGGCCGGCCACTGCAACACGATGGGCACGGCCTCGACCATGAACTCGCTCGCCGAAGCGCTGGGGATGAGCTTGCCTGGATGCGCGTCGATCCCAGCACCCTACCGCGAGCGCCAGCAGATGGCCTATCTCACCGGCAAACGCATCGTCGAGATGGTGCACGAAGACTTGAAGCCTTCGAAGATTCTGACACGCGCGGCATTCGAGAATGCCATCGTCGTCAACACAGCGATCGGCGGGTCGACCAATGCGCCGATCCACTTGAACGCGATCGCGCGCCATATCGGCGTCGAGCTCAACAACGATGACTGGGAGAAGATCGGCTATGACGTTCCACTGCTGGTCAACATGCAGCCGGCCGGAGAATATCTCGGCGAAGAGTATCATCGCGCCGGCGGCGTGCCGGCGGTCGCGGCCGAGCTGATTGCCGAGGGCAAAATCAACAAGGTTGCCATCACCGTCAACGGGAAGTCGTTCTACGACAACAACAAAGGCCGGACATCGTGGGATCGCGCGGTGATCAAGTCCTACGACGCGCCGATGCGCAAGCAGGCTGGATTCCTCAACTTCAAGGGCAACTTGTTCGATTCAGCAATCATGAAGGCGAGCGTGATATCGGAAGAATTCCGCAAACGCTATCTCTCCAATCCGAAAGATCCGATGGCGTTTGAAGGTCGCGCGATCGTGTTCGACGGGCCGGAGGATTATCACGCGCGGATCGACGATCCCGGCTTGAAGATCGACGAGCACTGCTTGCTGTTCATGCGCGGCGCCGGACCGGTCGGATATCCCGGTGCCGCCGAAGTCGTCAATATGCGCGCGCCGGATTACCTCTTGAAGAAGGGCGTGTCGTCGCTGCCGTGCATCGGTGATGGCCGGCAGTCCGGCACATCGGGTTCACCATCGATCTTGAACGCGTCGCCGGAAGCGGCGACCGGCGGCGGATTGGCGTTGCTCAAGACCGGCGACAAGGTGCGCATCGATCTCAAGAAGCGCACGGCGAATATGCTGGTCAGCGATGCGGAGCTTGCCAAGCGGCGCAAGGAACTCGAAAAGGCCGGCGGTTACAAGTTCCCCGAAAGCCAGACGCCATGGCAAGAGATCCAGCGCGGCATGGTCGATGAGTTGTCGCACGGCATGGTGCTGAAGCCGGCGGTCAAGTACCAGAAGATCGCCAAGACCAAGGGCCTGCCGCGGGATAATCATTGATTTGGTGCACGCTGGGTGCGTCAGTGTTAGAGTGAAGATGTTCGCTAAATACCCGGTAGATGCATGGCCGATCCGCAAAGACGTGAAATGACCGCTGATGAGTTTTTGATCTGGAACCTTGGGCAGGACCAGAAATATGAACTCGTTGGTGGAGTGCCGATCCCGCTTCGCGCAATGGCAGGTGCGAGCAATTATCATGACAGGATCGTGAGTAATTTGATTGGGTTGCTCTATACGCGACTGAAGGACTCGGGGTGCTGGGCTGCAACGGCTGATACAGCCTTACGTACGAGTATCAAAAATGTTCGCCGACCCGACGTAACGATTGAATGCGCTCCTCCGTCGGACAAGCATTACGAAAGTAAAAATCCAATAGCCGTTTTCGAAATCCTCTCACCTTCTACGCGTAAGCTCGACCAGACGCTGAAATTCAACGAGTACACGCGTCATCGAACGCTCCAAACTATTGTGCTTATAGATCCTGAACGTATGGCCGTGGTTGAATACAGCCGCGAACCTGATGGATGGCAACCATTGGTGCTGTTGCTGCCAGAACCATTTGTTGCAATCAAAGGGACCTCGGTCAAACTTTCGCTTGCCGAGATCTACGAGGGCGTTCCCGTGCCCGCTTACGGTGAGCAACTCAGCTAACGGGCGCGACATCGCAACGACAATGTTCGGGGTGCCCATGGACACTGCTTTTCGCGAGAGCTACCTGAACTACACAGCTGCCTACGCGGCGGTTGTTGCTGGCAATCCGGAGCCGTTCAAGGCGCTGTGGTCGCGGGCTGATGATCCCGTACTGTTTGGCGCGCTGGAGGGCTTTGAGCGGGGATGGACGGAGATCGGGCCGCGTTTCGATTGGGTCTCGACGCAAGTCGTCGCGGAAGATGTGCGGGTTGAAAATCTGCTGACGCGGATCGATGGCGATCTCGCTATCACGGTGGATTTCGAACACACCTTCCGGATCGTTGATGGCCAGCGCATTGCGCGCACGCTGCGGGTGACGCAAGCGTGGCGGCGCGAGCACGGCGCGTGGCGGATCTTCCATCGCCACGGCAGCGAGCTGCGCCCGGTCAAGGGGCGCTGAGGGCGGTTTAAATCGCAGCTGCAACTGCGGGGGCGGCGGGCGTCAAAAGCGGTCGTCAAATTAACCCTGCAGGACAGGCGGGGTGTGGTTCGTCAAATTGCAACCAAGGAGAGGTGGTCACAGTTTGGAATAGCGATTCTAGCCACAAAGAAGGCCGCTGGATGCCTTCGCGCGATTGTCCGCTACCCACATAGCCGAAACATGTTCAAACGTCTGTAGGTGGCCTCTAAAGCGACCTGGCGCGATTAACCACGTTTGACGCGTTTTTCGGATTGCTGGCGTCGATACAACGCCATGAACCGCCTCGCCGGTGCCGCGACCCGCCACAACCCAAACGCGTTGCGTCATGCCTTGGATGCCGGCTCGGCGCGCACGCGTGCCAAAGCTTCGGGTGTGTCGATATCGAGGAAGATGGCGCCGGAGGCGATGGCCACTTCGGCAACAGCATCGGCATTGGCGCCGATCAGATGCTTAGCGCCGGTATCGCCTTCCAGCGCGCGCATCTCGTCGAAATAGAGCTTCGACCAGAGCACGGGGTTGCCGCGCTTGCCGGCATGGGTGGGGACGATGATGGCGCGGCCGTCGGCGGGTGAAAAAGCAGCAATCATCGCGTTGTAGTGCGCGGGCTCAAGGCCCGGCATATCGCCAAGCGCGACGAAGGCGCCGTCGATGCCGTCTGGGAGCGCCGCGAGACCGGTGCGCAGTGAACTCGCGAGGCCCAAGGCGAAGTCGGGATTGTGGGCGAGGGTGATATTGAGATCGACGAGCGCTTGGCAGACGGCATCGGCTTGATGACCGGTGACAACCACAACCGGGTCGGCGTCGCTTGCAAGAGCCGCCTGGACTGCATGGCGCACGATGGGTTTGGCGCGGAGATTTGCGACGAGTTTGTTGTTGGCACCCATGCGCGTTGAACGGCCGGCGGCAAGCATGATGCAAGCGATGCGCGGCGCGCGGCGCGCGGCCTGGTCGCGAGAACGATTGTCGTCGCCGGCGCGCGGTTGCGGGCGCGTCGGAATTTCCTTCAGCAGGCCGCCGACGCCCATGCGCGCAATATCGCCTGACGTTATGGCCATGCCGGCAAGCGTGCGTTCCAGCACCCAGTCGAAGCCATTGAGTTTCGGCGACGCGGCGCAACTCGGGATGCCGATCACGTCGGCTGACCCGATGCGGCCGAGCAGCAGAAGATTGCCCGGATCGACCGGCATGCCCAATCGCTCGATGGCGCCGCCGGCTTGCACGAGTGCGGTCGGAACGACGTCATCGCGATCGACGATGGCCGAGGCGGCGAAGACGAGGATCGGGTTGTGCCCCTGATGGGCCGCGTCGCGGATCGCGGCGGCGACGGCGTCGGCATCATGCGCCACCGTCGCAGTCGCCGCCAACGCGCTACCAAGGCTTTCGAGCCGATCGGCGATGACGCGGGCGCGCTTGGTGAGTACATTCGGCTTGGTTTGCGCGACCGTCGTCAAGATGAGCGCGGCGGGATGGCGGGTAAACGGCGCGATCGACAGTACCCGGCCGGCGGCGATCGCCTCGGCTTGCTGCAGGATTGGATCGGGAACGGCAAACGGAATGATCTTGATGGTGGCGACCATCTGGCCGCGCGCGACGCGCTCGTTGCCGCCAAGCGTCGCGATCGTGATCCGCTCGTCGATGACATTCAATGCGATCAAGCGTTCGGTGTCGAGCTGGACGAGGCCTGCGACATCGGCGAACAGGTTGGCGCGGCCGGTGAAGGGGACTTGCGCTGTGACGTGCGATCCGCTTAGCGCCGTCGCGATCCGTCGCGCCGCGTCGTCCTCGCCGATATCGCCGGTGTCGAGCTTCGCGGCGATGATGGTGCGGTGACCAGCCGCGCGGAGAGCTGCAATGTCGTCAGCCGAAAGCGTCCGCCCTTTCTTCAGTGTGCCGGAGGCGATAACGACACTATGGGCGAGGATGGCGCTGAGGGCATCGTCGATGGGAAGGCTTGCGAATTGCATCTGCGGCGGTCGCTTTCTCAGACAAATTGCGGCCGGGGTCCGTGCGGGTTCTGTCTGGCACGTGTCGATGATAAACTCGGCCGCTCTTTTCGGCATTTCGGGGTCAGCTTACGACTCTGCCGGATCTTGTCCCAACTGGAAAGCGACCGGGACGGCTACCCGCCCGCAACCGGCGGCCAGGCGGCGACGTGATCGCCGGGCGTCAGACGCTTGGACGCGCGTGCGACCGGCGCCTGGAAGACGCCGTTGACGAGCACGAGATGGCAGTGCTGGCGCGGCACGTTGTAGCGGTCGAGCAACTCCAGCACGCTTGTTCCGTCTGGCACATCGACGACGGCGACGTTGCCGTCGGCGTCGGGCGGCAGGAAGGCTCCGAGCGAAGCATAGAGTTTCAGTGTGATCTGCATGATGGGTGCGCTACTCAAGCGACCTTGGCTGCTGGAACCTTCACGCCCGCTCGACCCCAGCCCTGGACAGGGCCCGCCTGCATGACCGCGACGTAGGCCTCAGCAACGCGCTCGGGTGAGCTTTGCAGCTTGTCTTTCCATGCCCCCAGCCGGGTCCCAGTCTGGATCAGGCCGCGCAAGATGCCGACGTGTTCGGTGAGGCCGACCGACTGTGCGCCGACCAGGCGGTCACCGGCAAAGTTCAGCCGTAGGTACTTGTAGTTCTTTGCGTCGACGAGGCTCGTCGTCTCGCCGCCTGGGGCGCCCTGCCACAGCCCGAACGAGGATGAGATCAAACCCATCGTGTCGAGCACGTTCATGTTCAGCGATCCGCGATGCTCGGTGCGCTTGCCGGCCATATTGAGTGCGGCGATGCGGCCATGCTCGACCGCCACCGGTTGGATCGCCAGCACGTCGTGCTGGCCGGTCGAGATGTCGGTGCCTTCGCAACAGTCGCCGGCGGCATAGACATTGGGCGCTGTCGTTTCGAGCGTGCGGCCGACGCGGATGCCGCGATCGACTTTGACATCGCTGCCGACGAGGAACCCAGCGTTGGAGCGCACGCCGACGGCAAGGACGACGAGCTTGGCCGGGATAGTTTTGCCGTTGGAGAGATGGACGCGGAGCGCATGCTCGGCGCCGTCGCCCGCCGCCGAGACGCGCTCGACGCGGGTGCCCGTTGCGAGGCGGACGCCCTTGGCCTCGCACCAGCGCCCGAGCATGCCGCCGGCGGTTTCATCGAGCATGCGCGCGACCATGCGGGGTGCCAGTTCGACGACGGTCAGATCGGCGCCGCGACTGTGCAGCGCCTCGAGGATGATCGAGCCGATGAATCCAGCGCCGACAAGCACGACCGGCGCGCCCTTGCCGCACAGTTTCAGGATGTCGCGGGCGTCGGCGAGCGTCCAGCAGGTGTGCACGCCCGCCAGATTGGCGCCGTCGAATTGCGGCACGATGGGCGAAGCGCCCGTTGCGATCAGCATGCGGTCGTAGGCGAGGGCCGCGCCGCCGGCGAGGAAAAGTTTTTTCGCACGCGTGTCGAGGCCGCCGGCGCGTGCATTGACGATTTTGATGCTGAGGCTGTCGTAGTGGCCACCCTGCTGGCGCAGATGCGTTCCCTGCTCCTTGATTTGGCCCTGCAGCAGATACGGGATCGCCATGCGCGAATAGGGTGCTGTGTCCTCGCCCGACACCATGGTGATGTCAGCCTTCGCGTCGGCAGCGCGCAACGTCTCTGCCGCGGCAACTCCGGCCGGACCTGCGCCGAGAATGACATGATGCATGGGACTTGCCTTACTCTCGTTGATTGCGTTTTGGTCCGCGCTTGTTTCATTCACATCGCGCTTCATTCATCAGTCGTCATGGCCGCGGAGGCGGCCACCCAAGCATGTCTCTTGAGAACTCCGATTGTCCGCCGATCGCCGTTATGTTGATGCCGACCGTTGGATCGAACAAATCACTCCATGTCGGATTCATTTCCTCGATCAATCGGACTTTCCACAACCGCCGCCACTTTTTGATCTGGCTCTCTCGCCGTATCGCTTGTTCCATTGTCGGATGGAACTCGCAATAGACCAGGGTCTTCACTCCATATTTGCGCGTAAAGCCGTCGAATGCCCCATCTCTATGTTGGTTCATGCGATCGTAGAGGGCGCTTGTCACACGAACATACAGCGTCCCGTTTGGACGACTGGCAAGAAGATACACGGCTGGGTCTTTCGGGCGCCACTGCATCGCACCACTCGCTGAGGCTTGCTCGGGTGGCCGCCTTCGCGGCCATGACGGTGCGGTGATGTCGAATGCAGCCGCGTCACCCCAACCTCCGGGTTTGCCACGTGTTGAAACCTTCTCCCCGCAAGCAGGGAGAAGGCAATAAACCATTACACCTTCAAGCGGCTAAGGGTGTCGTTGGTTGGCACGCCATCGGGTGTCCAGCCGCGCAGCTGGTAATATTCGGGCAGCATCTTTGCGAGGCCGTTGACGAGACCCTTGGCGGGGCCTTCCTTCGCCGCTTCGTTGACGAGGCGCGGCGGCAGGTTGTCGTCCTTGGCGGTGAATCCAGCCTTGTTGTTGAACACCCGCTCCATGTTCCAGATGCGCTCGCCGGCTTCGAGCATCGTCTCCGGCGACCACCCGCCCTCGACCGCCGCATCGAGCTGTGGCGCGATGTCATTCAGTGTCCAGGCGAAGGTCGTGAAGACGCACAGCCCCGTCGAGTCGACGGCACTCGTTGCATCCTGGAACGCTTTGACCAGCGCCGGCTTGCCGTCGGTCGTCAGCGGATCGGTTTTTTCCGGGACGCCCAGAATTTCCGATGAGACGGTATAGGAGCGCAGATGGCAGGCGCCGCGGTTCGATGTGGCATAGGTCAATCCCATGCCCTGGATGCCGCGCGGATCGTAGGCGGGGAATTCCTGCCCCTTGACGGTCATGGCGAGTTCCGGCTTGCCGTACTTGGCGGCGAGACGCGCCGATCCCTGGCCCAGTTCCTTGCCGAAGCCTTCAGCCTTGCCGACGAGTTCGACGGCCGTCGTCAGCGCTTCCGCCGAGCCGAATTTGAATTCGATGCCGCCGGTCTTCTCCTTGGTCAAGATGCCCGCTTCGTAAAGCTCCATCGCCAAGCCAACCGTCGCGCCGAAACTGATCGGATCGAGTGCGTGCTCGTTGCACAGGAAATTGGCGAACGTCAGCGCTTCCAGATCGTTGACGCCGGTGGCGGCACCCAGTGCCCAAGCGGCTTCGTATTCGAGGCCGCCCGAGGCGTGCCAATACTCCGGCCGGTTCTTGACGGTGTAGTGGGTCTGATCGATTTTCGAGATGCGGCCGCAGCCGATCGTGCAGCCGAAGCAGGCCTGGTTTGAGACCAGGTTGGCTTTGCCATCGCTCTTGCGTGGTGCCGCCATCGCTTCGGCCGAGATGTCCTTGGCGCCGGCAAAACGGACGTCACGACCGTTGCGGGTCGGCAGCGCGCCGGAACTCGTTGATGACGTTCATCAGCACCTGGGTGCCGAACGTCGGCAGCCCCTGGCCGGTGACAGCGTTGTCGCGCAGCGTTTTCTTGCCGGCGTTGGTCGCACCCATGAAGGCCTTGACGTCGCGCACCTTGACGCCGCCGGTTCCGCGCACGGCGATCGCCTTCAAATTCTTCGAGCCCATCACCGCACCGACGCCGGAGCGGCCGGCCGCACGATGCAGATCGTTGACGATCGCCGCATAGAGCACCATCGATTCCCCGGCCTTGCCGATCGCAGCAACGTGGATCATCGGGTCCTGATGGATCTTCTTCAGCGCTTCGTCAGTCTTCCAGACCGACTGGCCCCACAGCGCTCCTGCATCATGCAACTCGATCTTGTCGTCGAAGATCGTCAGGTACACGGGCTTGGGGCTTTTGCCTTCGAGGATGACCATGTCCCAGCCGGCGAATTTCAGCTCAGGCCCCCAATAGCCGCCTGAGTTCGAGCAGGCGATGGCATTGGTCAGCGGGCCCTTGCAGATCACCGAGTAGCGCCCGCCGGTCGAGGCGGCCGTGCCGGTCAGCGGTCCGGTCGCGAAGATCAGCTTGTTGCCGGTGCCGAGGGGGTCGGTTTTCGGATCGATTTCTTCGACCAGATATTTCGACGCGAGGCCGCGCTGGCCGATGTAGGCTTTCGCCCACGCCATATTGAGCGGCTCGGATGTGCTGGTGCCGGTGGTCAGGTTCACGCGCAGGATTTTGCCGGTGTATGCCATAAGAATGTTCTCCTATTCGCTCACGCGCTGATCCGCGCGCTGCTTTCATTCCGCGGCGACTATGAAGTCGTTCTGCGCGCGGGCGCTCCGCGGGGGCGGCGCTCGCGCCGGGGCTGCAGTCGCAGCCCGTGGCGTCCTGCTTCAGTGTTTCGGTGCGGGATTGTTCGGCCCGGTCTTTTCGACGGTGGCGCCGGTCTTGGCGGCCCACATTTTCATCTTGTCGAAGCCGGTCTGTTCGCTGTCCTGATAGGTGATGGCGGCCGTCGGGCAGGCATCGACGCAAGCGGGCGAGCCCTGGCACAGATCGCACTTGATGACTTTGCCGGAGGAGGCATTGTAGTTCACCGTACCGAACGGGCAGGCGATGGTGCAGACCTTGCAGCCGACGCAGAGATTTTCGTGGACCACCTTGACGCCCATCGCGTCGGTCGTGATGGCGTTGACCGGGCAGGCCTGCTGGCACCATGCCTCAGCACACTGGGTGCAGGTATAGGGAACGAACTTGGCCTCGGTGTGGAAATCGAACACGCGGATGCGCGACTTGGAGGGATTGAACATCCCCTCGTTCTCATAGGAACACGCCATTTCGCACTGCTTGCAACCCGTGCATTTGCCGGGATCGATGACAAGCGCCTTTTGCATGGTTCGTTTCCTCCTTGAGGCAGCGCTTCGGTCGGTCCCACCACGGGCCGTTTCCGGCGCACTGGGATGAGAATAGGCACAACTGTGCGCAAGTGAAAACAGGTTTATATCCGAGTGCAACGATCGGGTATCTTCAACGCCATCCCGCCTCAATTCCGATCATGATGATCGCCGCGCCGCCGGCGACGCCGAGGCCGAGGTTGCGACGCAGTGCGAGGAAGATCACGGTGCCGCCGATCATCGCGAACAGGCGCAACGATAACGGAGTCGAGAGGAGCGCGCCGGAAGGAAAGAAAATCAGTCGGACGACGAGGCCTGCCACCAGTGCGGTTGCGACGGCGCGGACCCAGCGAAAAATCTCGCTGTCGATGCTCAAATTCTTTCCAAGCAGCAGACCCGCCCAACGCCACGGCTCGTGCGCTGCGAAGCCGACCAAGGCCAGCACCAGATAGCCACCGAACCCGTCGGCCAAGACCCGCTCAATCATAGCTCGCATCGTCTCTGGCGCCAATGCCCGATCGCCCAGGACAACGTGCCGCCGATCAGGCCGGTGAGGAAGAGATCGGGCCCGGGGAACCAGATGAAGAGCAGGGGCCCGAGGATGGCGCCGAAGATGATCGCCAGCCAATCGGCAAGATTGCGCGCGCCGAGCATCATCGACAGCAGGAAGTAGATCGGCGTCATGAACAGCAGCGCGGCCGACAGCGCCGGCGGTAGATGCCCGGCCACCAGATATCCGGTTGCCGCGCCCGACACCGTGCAGAACACGGTCGCACTGCCGATGCCGAGGAAATGCGGCAAGCGCAGCTGCTCCGGCAAGGGCGGCAATCGCCGATTGCCTTCGATCCATCCGGTGACGGCGACGAAATGCACGGCGAGAAAATGGATCGGCCGTGGGGCGGCGCCATCGCGCAGATAGGGCATCAACGCGACCGTCATCGGCAGCAGCCGGATGGCAGTCAGCGAAACGGCAAAGGCTACGGCGGCAACGGTCGCCCCGCGTGCGAGTTGATCGATCAGCAGCACCTGCGCCGGCAGCGCATAAACCGAAGCCGATATGAAAACGACATGCCCGAGCGAAAATCCGAGATCACGCGCAAGCGCGCCGAAGCCGAGCGAGGTCGCCAACAGCACCAGGCCGGGTGCTGCCCAGGCGATCCGCAGGCCGCGCAAATACGCCGTGCGGCGCGAAGCGCTGGCAGTCCAGGCGGGCGCCACCAGGCTTGTTGCCGGTGGCTCGGTTAGGGCAGGGGATGTAGGCAATGGCCGGGGTTCGCTTTCCAGTTCATGCATGCGACAAGTGTCCGATAACGAGGTTCGCCTGTCTTCGCGTCGAGCCTCGTCGCAAGCTTCGGGATCATGGGGGACACCAAAATCATAGGTCTTCTAGAGTGTAATGCAGATCGATACGTTCCTTTCGGAGACTGCCGCATACTCAGACGAACTTCTCGATCATCACACTCGCACACGAGCGAATGGATTGCCGATGCGGGTTCCACTGTCATCTCTTCAGGGATGCTTGCTGGCGTGCGGGTCCCACCAGTCCAGGCTGATGAAGCGTGCCAGCGTCGGATCATAATAGCGCGCGTGCAGGAAAATGTAACCCGTCTCGGCATCGAGTTTCTCGCCGATGAAGCCTTCGGTCTCGACGTGGGTGCCCGTGACGACGGCCTGACGGCCGAAGAGGCGTAGGTGGTGCGGTTGACCTCGATGCCAGCCTCATCGGTGATCACTTTGATCGAGGCGAGATGGTCTCTGTGGTGGGAAAACTTTGCCGCCGTCGCGCCATTGCCGCGCCACTTCACATCCTCGTGGATGTACTTCGTCCAGATACCGTTTTCGTCGATGTCCACTTCGCCGCCAGATACCCGCGTCACCTTCTCGGGCAGCGCGGCTTGCTGTACGACTTTCATCGCGCGGGCATGGTTTGGCGCGACCCAGCAAACCAGCAACCCGAAAGCAAGAAAGGCCGACGCGGGGGCCTTCGTGCTTGAGCCCGTAGCGCCGTGAGTGGCCTACTTTTACGCCGCCACACTGGCCTGCGATGACACAGCCGTTGACAGGTCGCCTGCACAGGCATGCGCACCTGGTCCTCCACTCCGGCAAAGATCGGGCTTGCGACGGACAGTGTGTGCCTTCATCGCGGCCCGGCTGATGGGCAGCGCATTTCGTACTGGATGCACGGCGCGACGTTGCCGAAGCCGCCGCTCCCGGGTTTGCTCGGCGGCACCGGCCCGTAGCGGACGCAGGTTTTCACCGGTGTGCATTTCGGCGGCGGCGGTGGCTTGGCCGGCGGTGGCGGTGGTGGCTTGACCGGCGGTGGCGGCGCCGGGCAATTCTGGCTCACGGGTATCTCCCGCCCATTGCAGCGTTTGGTTTGCTGTGGTGGCGGCGGGCAGTACTGGCCGACTGGGATCTCCCGCCCATTGCATGGCTTCGTCTGTTTTGGCGGTGGTGGGCAGTACTGCCGAATAGGAATCTGGCGGCCATTGCACTCTTTCGTTTCGGGCGGCGCCTGCGGTTTCGTGCAAAGAGCACCGTTCTGCACCAACCCCTGCGGACAACGGCAGGTCTGACTGCCGAGCGGTCCGTAGGGCTGCAACTGACCCGGACAATTGATTGGCGGGGCCTGCGGTCGGGTGCAGCGGCTGCCTTGCTGCAGGTAACCGGCCGGGCAACCGCAGGAGCGTTGGCCATCGCGCACGATCCAGACCAGATCGCCGATGCAGTCGCGCGGTGGCACCACCACCACCGGCGCGACACAACTTGTCCCGCGGCGCTCGTGCGGTGGCCGGCAGCCGCAATAAGAACCGCCATCATTCGACAGTCGAACAAGATCGCCGGGACATTGCTCGGGAACTTGCGGACGCGGCGGCGGCAACACCGGCAGCGGCGGCGAACGTGATGGCGCGCTGGTGACCGGGCGTTCGATCTCGACGCAGCGATCACCCTGACGGCGCTCGCCCTGGCGGCAGGTCGGCCGGCAGCGATCGTCCTCGGAGCGCTCCTGGCCATCGCCGCAGACGCATTGTGTTCCCCGGCGGACGAGATCGCCGGGGCATTGGGTAACCGTCGCAAACTCGACACAGGCGATGCTGCTGCTGGATGGCACAGGCGGCCCACCGCTGCGCGCGGATGCCAGGATGCGGCGCGTTTCCGCCGTCAGTGAGGTGCCGAAGGCCGCTGTCGCCGAGGCGTCAGCGATTGTGACGCAGTTGCGGCCGCTGCTATTCTTGCCACCAGCTGCGGAACGATCTCCCGGTTCGTCAAGGCGCACGGTGATGCGATGGGTGCGACTTTCGCCACCCATGAGACGCAACTGCGCCGTGCATTCGAATGGCAGCGTCGTCGGTTGCGTCGCGCAGCCGAGTGGCGGATCAATCGAGAGTAAGCGTACCCGTTCGCCGCGTCCATCCAGCGACAGCAGGTCGGAGATGACGAGGCGGCCGTCATAAGTGCCGCGCGACTGGTTCGCAATTGTTATTTCGAAGACGCACTGTTCGCCGAAGCGGCACTGCTGACCACCGCTCTTTCTGACGACCAGGTCCGATCCGGCATCAACACAGGCCTCGCGCTGGCGCGCATTGGCGAGTGTCACGCCATCGCCGGACAATGTCGCACAGTTGCGCATCCGCGCGTCCTGCCCCGCGGCGCCACCGCCGGACCCTGGCGCCATCGTGACATCGACCGATCGCGATGCCAGCGCCGCCAATGCCCCCGGCGGCAATTCGCAGGACAAGCTGCCGCCCGACCGCGTACAGCGCCAGTCGCCGCCATCTGGCCGAAACGATGTAAATTCAACTGGAGTGCCGCCGGCGCGGGTTGCACTTTCCTTGAAGCCGATGGTCGCCGGCACTGCATCGATGCCGACATTGCGCAGCGTGACGCGACAGGTACACGGCGCACCGGCCGCGCAACTCGAGCACTGCTTCTCGATCGAGACAATCGGCTTTGGAGCGACCGGGGGGCTCGCTTTCGGCAGGCGGCTTGGTGACAGCAACGCGATCGACCCGGAGCACGTCTGGACATCGGGTATAGCGACGTCGACCTCTTCGTTGCAGCACAGTTCGCCATCAGCGCCGGCGGTCGTATTCGGGCTGATCACCTTGCGCAGCAACCGCACATGGTTGCCGGGTTTTGCGCCACTGATTTCAACCCTCAAGCTGGTCTGGCCCGATGCAATGCGCTGTAACGGCGGGAACACGCTAACGCCAGGCGTCAGGGCTGCGATATCCACCGTCTGGCCGGCCATGTCGGGCGTCACCGGCAATGCATAAACATGCGCGCCGCTGCCTGCCTGACGGCAAGCTATGGCCCCAGTGCCGCGAGCGACACACTGGGCGCCCGGCATCGGCGCATTCACGGGGATGATCGGAGTGCGGGCGAGCTGCGCTGCAGGGAGTGGCGTGCGCGGGAATGCGGCGACGATCCGCACAGGGGATTGTTCAACGCCGGATTGCGCCGCGACCGGCGACACCAAAGCGAGCCAGACGGACGCGATAATGCCGAGCTGCGCGCACGACATCGCCATGGCGTTGGCGATCGGCGCCGATCGTCGCCCGAACATCGCGCAGCCGGTGGTCGAGCGATATGGCATACCTCACTCCCACCTATTGTTGCGGCGGCCGACTGCAGGTCTGCTGCGGTAGTGTCACATTGATTTGCGCGCGGCAGCAGCGATAGACCCGTCCACCGGCAGCGTCCGCCTGATCGAAAAGGCAGACATCGATCGGCACCTGACTGCCGGATTGCGCCAAATCGAATCGAACCCGAAATGGATCCCCGGCATCGGCGCGGCGCGCACGCGACGGCGATACCGTTCTGTCGAACACCAGCGAGCTGACTTTGAGGCTGTCGCGTGGCCGGCGTTGTGCGTCTTCGAGAAAGAACTCGACTTCCCAAGCGCCGGCGACGCATTGGAACTTCGCGCCCTCGAGCACGAGACAAGCCGGTGGTGGGCGATTGCCACCGCCGCCGCTGCCAGAACCGCCAGCGCCAGCACCAGCGACGGGTCCGGTCGGTTGCCCCGGCGGCGGACGTGATGGGTCGCGCGACGGACCGGCATCGCCGCCGGTGCGCCCGCTTGGCCCAGCCGGCAGTGTTGCAACCGGGTTCGGCGTTTCCCAGGCCGGCGCCAAGACGACCGGCGCTGCTGTCGGAACGGCAATGTCGGCAGTGGCTGCCGCCGGTGCCGCGCAGGGTGCGTTGATGGCGAGACTGCCGAGGATGACCGGGGCCGCTGGCGCGCTCGCAGCCGCCGCGCCGAGCGGAATGATGAAGCGCGGGCTTTGCTCGGCGGAACGTGTTGGACCGCTATCCTGCGGCCAGCCAAACAGCGCGGCGTCGCTGCCGGCGTTGGCAATCTGGCCGGCGGCCCAGACCGTGCCACCGCAGGTTCTGGCATCGATCCTGCCGGCGCGGCTGTAGTCCGGACTGGTGTCGAATGCAGCACCGACGTCGCCGGCGGCGCCAGCGTCGATTTCAGCGGCATCGCCATCCCAACGTTCGCCCATCGCCGTTGCCATAGCCCGTTCAAAACGCAGGATCGTCGCCGGCATCGGTATAGCTTGACCGCCGATCCACTGCAGCACGATGGGGCCGCTGGCAAGGGCAACCAACATTTTTCCGTCACGATCGAAGCCGATGCGCGTCACCTCGGCACTCGATGTGACGCCCTTGACGTCGACTTCGAGACGGGCGTCGGCCGAAAAGGCGCCGTCGATCCCGATTCCGACTGACCAAACCTGCGGGCCTGCGGCGACGGCGTAGAACAGACGATCAGCACGAACGGCAAGGCCCCAGGTCCGGCGCGGCGGATCGGCGAGGCCCCAGGTCTGCGCGTCTGACACGACGAAGTCTGGACGCGTCGGCCAGCGTTGTGCCGTCGCGGCGCCGGTGGCGACGGGCTGCGCATCACTGCCGGGCTGCCGATGGCCATGATCGAAGGTTCCCAGATCGGTCCCCTTCAACGACAAGCGATGGATGAAACCGCTCGCGCGATCCGATACGAAGATTTGCCGGGTGCGGGGATCGAACGCCAGTTGGCCGAGCGCCGGCCCGGCATTCGCGATGCCGTCACGTGTGACGTTGGTGAACAAGGATACCGCACCAGTGCGTCCATCGACCTTCCAGATGCTCCCGGGCCCGCCGCCTTTGCCGACTCCGAATAAGCCTGGGGCCCACGTGGCGCCGGATTCGCCCCGCTCAAGCGCCCGGCTATTCCCGATGGCGCTGTTGCCGTCGACGATCGGCAATCCGTAGGCCGACGTCGCCGCGAGATACAAGGACGGGGGATCGATTGGCGAACCATCAACATCTCTTGCACTGCGGTCGAAGGTGACGCCGAAGACCTGCCCGATGTCGCCGGCATTGATGACCGGCGGCGCCACGCTCTTCATCGCCAATCGCGTTGGTTGCGTCGCAGACGGTTGCGCAACATCGACGACATCATAGATAGCGCCGCGTAGGTCGAGCGTCATGGAACCAGCCGGACCTTGGCCCGTCACCAGGCCCGAAAACCGGGTGATGACCGCAGATCCCGGCGGGAAAATCGCCTGCGCCGAATCCCGCGCCGGTGCAATGGCGACGGTTTGTGAGGGGCGTGGCCGCGTTGGATCGGGTGACGGCGCCTGGGGCAGGCGCGATGTCGCAGCGTTCGTCGACTCGGTCGCCGTCATCGCAACACCCAATTGCCCGGTCGCCGCCGCTCCCGTCGCTGGAGCAGGCGCGGCGATCGCGGGCCCGGAATAGCCATCGCGGAATGAAAACCGCGCGAGCAGACCATCTTCAAGCCAGGGAACCTGCCGGTTGGCGCTGGCCGCCGCCACTTTCAGCTGCGTCTCCTTGAAGGCATTGAATGCATCCTGACCGGGCTTCTCGATTTCGGCCGCGAGAACACTCGAATACAAATTGTTGTCGGCGGCGACATCGCCGGGCCGTGTCGCGTACGCGATCAGCGTGCCACCGGTTCGTGCTTCCGGTAATAGACCCTTCGATAGCGATTTGGTGGCGCTTGGAAACGCCACGTTGCGGCAGGCATCGATGACGATGAAGGCCGCCGCTGGCACTGCACTCTCGATTGATTTCACCACCGTCTGCAAACTGAATCCGTTGCTGTGCAGCTCGCTCGCCTCCTGGATCGGCAGTCCCACCGGAATCAGAAAATTCTCACCATTCATGCTGGTGTCGGCAGCGCCGTGGCCTGAGTAGTAGAAGAAGGCAATCGCGCGTGGTCCAGCGTCGCGGACCCGTCTGACGAACGCCACCATTTCGTCGGTGAGCGCCGACTTCGAGAGATCGCGCGCAAACGTCACGTCGAAACCGACGCGACCAAGTGCGGCGCCCATCGTTTCGCTGTCTTTGTGCGTGTTTTCGAGCCGGCCGAGGCTACCGGTATAGTCGCCGTTGCTGATGACAAGCGCCAAGCGGCGCTCGGCCGGCTGGGCGCCAAGCGGCGTTGGATGCAGGACAAACAAGAGCACTAGTCCGAGCGCCAAAACATGCATGAAAAACCTCGCAACGAGGCAAACTTTGACAATCAATCGAAAAATTTTTTGAACCACCAGCTATAAGAGAAACTATATCACAAGGTACGACTTTGCCAATCGTTGTTCTTGCCCGCTGATCCGCCGGTTAGCGAGTTCCGGTTTTCGTGCGCTGCTTTGATGCCGTTTCCGGACGGCGCCGAATTGCCATCCAGCTGTCATCACCCGTTGGGCGTTGGAGACGACGATGCGGAAACTTGCGAAGCGCGCGTCGCTCTTTTGCTTGCGCTTCGGTTGCCCACCAGCAACCGGCGCGACACGTCGAGTTGGCCGTTATGGTTCGTATCGAAGATGCTGCGGATGGCCGCCATGTCGCCGTCGGCGGAGGGGTCCCAATCCCCGAAGATGACCTCGTTGCGTTTGGTGATCGTATCCATCTGCCGGGGCGATCCGGGAGTCATTCGGTCGGGATAAACCTTTGCGTCGCCGAGAATGGCACGCCCTCCCTGTCCCCCAAATTCCGTTGCAGTTTCATGTCGCGCACCTCGACGTTGCCGTCGACCCAATTTGGGCTGTGTTGCGACGGGAGCGCAACTGCTGGATTACTGAGGCGGCTGCGGACCTGATCGATTGGCCGAATGCGTCGCGGAGGCTTTTCAATGCGTCAAGTTCTGATTTCGTGAAGCTGAAACTGTCTCCAAAAGTATGCGTGGTCTCTCCGAGGAGTCCGGTTCGTGTCTGAGCGATGGAAACCTAAGCAAGAGTCAAGTCCTCCTTGCATGACAATTACCTGTCTTCGTCTCTGCATGCCAGGGTGGTCGACGGCGGAGGCGTGTGGGCATCCGAAGCTATTAACAAATGGGTGACGGCAGGGTGCAGACGCGAGGTCTGTTGTTAGAAGGTCTCCGCGTTGGGCGGGCACCACAGCTTATCCGACGGGGTGGATGTCTATGCCCGTTTCCGCTCCGCGCGCTCTGTCCAACTGCCCACTATATTGCCAGCGCCAGTCTTGGCCGCTTAAACTCGGGCGTATGGCCACATCCAGTGCATTGCCTTCGATCTCCCCCGTCACCGCGACACTCGCTGCATATATCGCGTCGACGCCAGCGCGTGCCTTACCGCTCGATGTCGCCGTCAAAGCCAAACAACACATCCTCGATACGCTTGCCGCGATCGTATCAGGCTCGCGATTGAAAGCTGGCGTCTTGGCGGCGCGCTATGTCGCGAGCCTTGGAGGCACGCCCGCGGCGATGGTGATGGGAACGGGGATCGTTACGTCGGCGGCCAACGCGGCTCTCGCCAACGGGATGATGGGACACGCCGACGAAACCGACGATTCGCATCTCGCCGGACGGTTCCATCCCGGTTGCGGTATCGTGCCGGCGGCGTTCGCCATCGCCGAGCAATTGGACCGCAGCGGTCGGGATGTCATCCAGGCGGTGGCGCTCGGGTACGACGTCGGCGCTCGTGTTTGCCCGGCGCTTGGCCTCGAGCGTGCCGATAGCGCACGTTACAGCACGCATAGCCTCGGCACGGCCTTCGGCGCGGTGGCGGCGGCCTGCGCGCTGTTTCGGTTCGACGAGCGCCAGGTTCGCCATGCGCTCTCCTACGCGGTGCAACAAGCCTCGGGCGTGCCGTTCTGGAACCGCGACAGCGAGCACGTTGAGAAAGCCTTTGATTTCGGCGGCATGGGCGCGCGTAACGGCGTGTCGGCGGCAACGATGGTCGCGGCAGGCTTCACGGCAACCGATGATCCGCTCGCGGGTACACACTCGCTATTCACCGCCTTCGGTTCCCCGGCGCGTCCGGAGTTGCTGATCGATGGCCTTGGCACACGCTATGAAATGATGGCGGCGTCGATCAAGAAGTGGTCGGTGGGTTCGCCAATCCAAGCAGCCGTGGATGCGTTGATCCACCTGATCGCCGGCAACACATTGTCAGCGATTGACGTCGCGAGCGTCACCGCGCATATGCCCGACGATCGCCTGCACATTGTCAACAACCGAACGATGCCGGATGTTTGCCTGCAGCATCTCCTGGCGGTGACGCTGATCGATGGCAGTCTCACTTTCAGGAGTGCGCACGATACGGAACGTATGCAGGCGGCGGATGTTCTGGCCATGCGACAACGGATCAAAGCTGTGCCGAGCGCCGAACTGACGGTCGCGCGTCCGGCCCGGCAGGCGATCATCGAAATCACCACCACTGACGGGCGTTATTTGCGACAGCGAACGTCGGCAGTGCGCGGGACGCCTGAAAATCCGATGACGCAAGCAGAGATCGAAGCCAAGGCGGCGGATTTGCTGGCGCCAATCACCGGGCAAGCCCGCACGCGGCAGTTGATCTCGATGATCGCCGCACTGGAGACCCTGCCAAGCATCCGCGCGTTGCGGCCGTTGTTGCAGGCTTGACGATCACGGCAGGTACAAGCCGCCATTGATGTGGATGGTCTGTCCGGTAATGAAGCGCCCGGTCGGCAGGCAGAGCGTGCGGACCATCGCGGCCACTTCCTCGAATGTGCCCTCGCGACCGACGAGCGGGTGGCCGCCGCCCGGGATCTTGCCGCCGCCGCCAGACGTCGCGCTGCGCTTGCCGCCGATCTTGCCGGGTGCGACGCAGTTGGCAGTGATGCCTTGACTGGCGAATTCGACGGCCAGCGCCTTGGTCAATCCGACGAGGCCGGCCTTCGCGGTCGTCACGTGCGCGCGGTCTGCGGCGCCCGTGTGCGCGGTCATGCCGCCGATGTTGATGATAGTGCCGCCGCCGTTCGCCCGCATGTGCGGGATGACTGAGCGCGAGCACAGGAATGCGCCATCGAGGACGACATCAAGCACGGCTCGCCAATCGGCATAGGTCATACTCTCGAACGGGGCATCTTTCCGGATCGCAGCATTGTTGATCAGAATATCGATCCTGCCAAAGCGCTTGATGATGTCGGCGATCATGGCTTGCACGGCCGCTTCGTCGGTTACATCAGCGAGGAACACGCCCGAGGCAACGCCCACCTTGGCGATATCAGCGGCAGCGGCTTCGGCCTCGTCGCGCGATGACCGCGCATTGATGGCAATGGCGCAGCCCTCCTCAGCGAGAGCCAAAGCCATGGCGCGTCCGATCCGGCGCACGCCGCCTGTCACCAGAGCAACTTTGCCAGCCAGTGCTTTTCCATGACCCGCTTCCGCCATCTCCATTCCCCTGTTCAACGGATCACTTTCAACCCGGCATTTTTGAGTATTTCGCGCAGGCGGTCCTCGTAAACGCTGAGGCCCTGTGCCGTTTCAACACTGCGGGCGAATGCGTCCTCGAACTGATTGTCGGCCAAATATTTTTGCCAGGTCGGCGACTTCGCGACTTTTTCGAATAAGTCCTCGTAGAATTTCACAGCCTCCTTCGGCATGTCCGGTGGTCCAACGAAGCCGCGCATCTGTGGGACATGCGGCACGTCAAACCCCGCCTCCTTCAACGTTGGCACATCGCCATAGCCGGTGAGGCGCCTCTCCGCGATCTGTGCGATGGCCCGCATCTTGCCTGCGCGGATCATTTCACCAGCCTCGCTCGGCTCGATGATCATCATGTCGACGTGACCGCCGAGCAGGGCCGAGACGCGCTCAGCGCCGGTTGGGAACGAAATGAAATTCCAACGTGCGCCGGTATGTCCCATCAAGACGTGGCGCACGATCGCGTCACGGGCAAGCGGCGATCCTCCGGATTGCTTGATTTTGCCGGGATCCTTCTTGGCGGCGTCGATGATTTCAGACAACGTCTTGTAAGGGCTGTCAGCGCGAACCGCGAACACCGCCGGCTCGATCACCAGCCGCACGACCGAGGTCATATCCTTGAACGAACTCTTCATCTCCGCCTGGACCAGCGGATTGGCGATCCAGACACTGGTGAAAAGCCCGATCGTGTTGGGATCGCCCTTTTTTTCCACAATATATGACATCGCCGTCGCGCCGCCGCCGCCAATCTTGTGGTTGACCTGGATGCGGACCGGGGAAAGGTTTTCCTTCTCGACGGCCGAGATAAACGCGCGTGCGAATGCGTCGGGACCCGCTCCCGGCCCCGAATGTACGACCAAGTCGATGGGTTTGGTGGGCTTGTATTCAGCCTGACCGAAGGCCGGCGTTGCGATAAGGGTCGTGAGCGCTGTCACGCCTGCCACGAATGTACGCCGATTCATGAACTGTCCTCCTGATGTCTTTCTTCGAATTTGCAACTCATGCTGTTGGTTTTGGGTTGGCGCGAGTATATCGGCTTCGCCTACACAAGGGCATCAGCAGCACGAGGACTGCTAAGCCGAGCAGGCCGGCCGAGATCGGCCGCGACACAAGAATAGACAAATCGCCTTGCGACATCATCAGTGATTGGCGCAGCGCCCGCTCCATCGTGTCGCCAAGGACAAAGCCGAGGATCAGCGGCGCGGTCGGGAAGCCAAGGCGGCTCATAAGGAACCCGAGCAGGCCAAAACCAGCGAGCAGCCAAAGGTGAAGCATGATGTTGCTGACGGTGTAGACGCCGACCATCGAAATGCCGAGGATCACCGGGAAGAGCACATAGACCGGTATGCGCAAAACCTGGGCGAACAGTGGGACCAGTGGTAGGTTGAGCAGCAGCAACATGACGTTGCCGATGTACATGCTGGCGACCAGCCCCCAGAACAGATCCGGCTGTTCCTGCATCAGCAACGGTCCGGGTTTGAGACCCCAGAGCACGAGTGCCGACAGCAGGATCGCCGTCGTGCCACCGCCGGGAATGCCAAGGGTCAACAGCGGCACCAGCGCGCCACCTGTATCGGCATTGTTGGCGCCTTCGGGCGCCGCCAGCCCTTCCGGAACGCCGGTGCCGAATTTCTCCGGGTGACGCGACACCGCCTTTTCAATCGCATAGGAAATGAATGAGGCGATCGATGATCCCGCACCCGGCAATACACCGATTACGAACCCGACGATCGAGCCGTTGAGGAAGGCAAACCGGCAAGCCTTCAATTCGTCCCAGCTCGGCAAGAGATTGCGCAGGCCGCGTGGTACCGGCAGAACATGCGATTCCTCGCGCGCACAAATACTGTTGAGCACTTCGCCAACCGCAAAGACACCGATCGCGATGATCATGAAGTCGATCCCGTTCAGCATCGACGATTGACCGAAGGTGAAGCGGCTCTGCGCGGTGAAGAGGTCAGTTCCGATGCTGGTCAGCCAGAGCCCAACCAGCATCGACAGCGCGGCCTTCAACGGCGAATTGCCCGCCAAAAGCACCACCAGCGCCAAGCCAAGACTCATCAGCGCAAAGTATTCGGGCGAACTGAACGACAACGCAAAGGCGGCGACGGGCGGCGCAACCAGCGTCAACAGGATCACGCCAACGGTTCCCGCAATGAACGAGGCGATGGCCGCGATGCCGAGTGCTGCGCCGGCGCGACCCTTCCGCGCCATCTGATAACCGTCGATACAGCTGACAACGGATGAGGCTTCGCCTGGGATGTTGAGCAGGATCGATGTCGTTGAGCCGCCGTATTTTGCGCCGTAGTAAATCCCGCACAGCATGATCATGCCGCCGGTCGGGCCCAAACTGTAGGTGACGGGCATGAGCATCGCGATTGTCGCGGATGGTCCGAGCCCTGGCATGATGCCGACGATAGTGCCAAGAACGCAGCCGACAAAACACAGGAATAGGTTCGTTGGCTGCAGCGCGACAGAAAATCCCTGGATGAGCCCGGCCATGACATCCATTAGAACCCAAGCCTTCCCGTGGGCAATTCAATGCCGAGTGCGAACGGGAACAACAGATAGAAACCGGCACCGCAACCCAGTGCGGTCAATGCGGCTTTATGGATGGGTTGGCGGAAGATCGCGAGCACGAGGAAGAAGGTCAGGAGCATGAGACTGACGACGAAACCGAGGATCGGTATAACGGCGACAGCAGACGTGAAGGCGGCCCAGGTCAGGAGTGCGAGCCCCAGCCCGAGTTGGTTGCCGGCGAGTGATTCAGGAGTGCCTTGGCGATGTGTGGCCTGTTTCATCCAGGAACTCATAACCAGACAGACAGAAAGAAAGGAAATTGCGATGCCATAGCCGAGCGGGAAAAAGCCTGGTCCTGGACCGTCGCTGCCGACAATCTCCCAGCCGAGCGACTGTGTAATGATGTACGCACCGAGCCCGGCCAATAACGCACCGGTGAGCACGTCGCTCCAGCGCGCCATCGTTGCCATCATGGTCTCTGATCCTCCCCAGATCGCCTATTGATGGCCGGTTCTTGATCAGTGGCGCACCTGGGGAAAGCTTAGCCCACGCTGGCGCGAAGCGCTACCGTGAGCTGGCTCGAACACATAGGCTTGCCGCCTAATGGCATGGCTCGGATGTGACAGGTTATTATTTGCAGATGCTGAATTGTCAGGCGCTAAATTGTCAGACGCTGTACTGTTCAGCATTGCGTCAGGAGGCGCGGCACCCTCGGCGGTGTGAGGCCGTGGCGCTCAAGCTCTTGGTCAAGCAGCGATCGCTTTCGCTTGTTTGCTTAACCAAGCGACAATGCAAACCGCTTGGCAGATGCCAAGTCGCACCCCGGCCAGTCAGCCTGCAGCACGGTGTTGCAGGCTATGGGCATCTTTTGGGCCATGAACGCATCGGCGATCGACATTCGGTCGCCGCACTTTGTTCATGCCGCCGCGCGCCGGCCGTTCGGATCGTTGCTGCGATCACCGGGGCGGGTTGTGGCAGCGTCACTACGACGATGTTCCGTCGCTTCGGGAAGTACGACATGGTCGCGTGGCGTTGCAAAGCCGTTGCCGGACACTGGCATGGCCGCGCCCCAGACTGACATCATGCGCTGTGACGCCGCCGTCCAGTCACTGGCCGCCGATTGCCAGAACTGTATATTGGCCTGTGCGAAGTCCTGTGGCGCTTTGCAGTTGGCAAACTGCTTCGGCAGGTCGAGCCAAGCCTGAGTGCGACGGCTGGCCAAGCCCATCAACTCGCTTTGTGCAGTCGCCAGGCCTTTAGACGCGGGCTCGACGTTTTTTTGTGCGCTGCCGAAGGCTCCGAACCACATTTGGGTCCACGCCTCAAACGGCTGACCCGCACTGCTGAACATATCTTGTTGACGCATACCCCACCTCCAAAAGAGAGGAACTAACCGCGGAAGGATCCGGTGTGTCGCACCAATAGGCCGATCCAGGAAGAAGGTTAATCCCAAAAATGCATGCCGGACAAGGGCCTGGGGATAATTCGAATGCGGATAACTTCGACAGTGCGATACTGAGCGACGATCGTTCGCCATATGGGCTTTGGTTTTCGGGATTTTCAGCCAAGTTACGCCAACCGGTGCCGCCTCGGGTCTAAGCCTGAGCCGCAACGACGATATCGGAAGACAGGCCGTTCCTAGCCCATCCGTGATCGCGGCGTTCGCTGCACCGCATCAAGGTCAGTCGCACCCCGCGGGCCAATGTCTCCAAGGACTCCTCCGGCCGCGTTTTGAGCGGTCGTTGCATTTCCAGCACAGCGTCGGCCGACGGATCATGTTAAAAAATTGAATGTTTTCTGATTTTGCAACGTTGCTGGAGTTGGTGTGATGCGTCCGGTGCAACTTCTTATCTTCGCCGTTATCTCAGTTTTCCAAGCCGGATGCGCCAATCATCCTCTTGTCGATGATTTCACCGGTTATTCCACGTATGACGTCATGCACAAGGTGCGTTGCGAGGCACGTGGTGCTGTCCACGCCTATTACCACAAGCATGATTTTGCGAGGGTGCAGCGGGAGCAAGATCAGCTGGAGCGCGAGCTCTCCGCGTTGCAGTCCAAGTCCGCAGCACTTGCCGGAAAGCTCAAAGAGGAACGCGATGCCAATACCGCGCGCGAGCAGGATTGGGACCGACTGCGGACAAAAAAGTTGGAGCTGATCAGGTTGGTCCGTGCCTTGGAGAAGTATCTTGATGATCTCCTGGTGCAAGCTCAACGCGATGCGGGGGGTAGCGCACAGGAAACGTTGCAAAGGACGCTGGACAAAACAACGGATCGGGTCGCCGCAGTCAAAGAGGAGGCTATGCTGCTTGCAAAGTTACTCGATCAGTTGGCGCTGGATCGCGCCCCGATGCTCAAATTGGAGGGTGATGTTGCCGTCGCTCAAGCCGCTCTAAGGCCAATTCAGAGCCGCTTGCGCAGCAAGGAGATTGAGAAACTGGAGCGGTTCAACCGAACGACGATGGCTTCGGAATTTCAGTTTCAGATTACCGAGAACAACAAAGCGCTGGCGGATGGCACGATCGTCTGGCCGGTTCCGCTCGGGACCATCACTCTGGGTTTGTCGGCTGGAGAAGACAAGAAGCGGGAAAGTGATCGCTATGTGAAAGTGGCAGGAGAATTTGAGACACTGTACAAAGTCGATTGTTCAGACGCGCGGCTTTCCGACGGGTCGCCAGGGGCGCAAAAGTATCCAGTAACCGGAAATATTGGCGTCGCCGAGTTTGTCGAGCAGTATTTCAAGGTGTCCGAAAATGCAGAGATCAAGGGTGCGGACAAGACGTTCATTGAGACTTTGAAATTTACGACGCTCATCAAGAAAGGGTTGAAGCCGAGTGTGGCGCTGGCACCGGTCAATCCGAACAGCATCAAGGCAACACTGGACCTCAATGCGGATCGGACGGATCTGCATTTGGTAACGGTCGCGATTAAACCAGGCACTGTCAGTGCAGGCAGCGCAGCGATGGCTGCGGCCGCAGCCACAAAAATTCAAATCGGGGAGGTCCAGGAAATCAATCTTCGCGTTGCGCGTGATCCGCTCGATACCTATCTCAGAGGGCATCGGGAAACGGTCAGGCCATAAAGCGTGCTCGGGTGTGGTCAACTGAAGTGCTGTTATAGCCAAACCGATGATTGACAGGAACTGGAGTGAGTACAATGCCCGTCAACGGAGCTGCGATCGTCATGCGCGTCTTACTGCTCGGCTTGATCTTGGCATTCGGCATGGCGCAGAAGCCGGTGACTGCGCAGACCGTGGACACGGCTCGCGTTAGTACGATCGAGCGCATCGCACGCTTGCGAGTCGAGCTTGGCGATGCCAAACGAGCACTTGGTATCGCGGAGCCCGACGATGCCTCGGGTCGGCGCGGCGTCGTTGGCGGCTCGCGGTCGATACCGGGAGCGCCGACGTCGACGCGCGCGCCAGCAGCTGAAGCTCCATCGCGGCCGCCGGCGGCTCCGGTTCCAACGCTCGCTGAGATCAAGGCCGAGCAACAGCGGCAAAATGCCAACCGTGCTTTGGATCAGCTGGATCGCGAATTGCAGAAGCAGCGTGACCGCCGTCTCGACAGCCTGCTTCTGGAGAAACTTCGCTAGTTTGCAATGCCTAAAGCATGCCCACTGACCGTCGTGCTGAACCACTAGCAGTCGTGTGAATTGCAGGTTGAATAAAATTGCGCTACAATCAAGAATTGTATTTGATCTCTATTGCTGTAACTTTCATTGACGTCTCCATTAAACGCGCGCGTTATTGTTTCCGTCCCGAGTATTTCGGTGATCGGCCCGGGTTTAACCGACCGTTCAGTTTCGTTGCGTGCGTTGTGTGGGGATTGCGCGTGGCTTGGCGGGCCAACGTGGGGATGTGCGTTCGGGCCGGCGCTATGATGGCGCTGATCAGCCTGCCGTTTTCCATGGCGCGAGCCGACAATATCGACGATGACGATTTGCCCGGCGAGACTGTGTCTGCCAAAGGCCTGTCTGATCCCAACACGGAAAGCTGGCTCGGTGCCGAGGGGTTTCGCAACGTCTGGTCGCTTTATTCGGGTGTAACGTTCGCACCCTTCGGATCAATCCGTGACAATGGCCTGAGGCTCCGTGCGAGTGGCGGTACGAGCGGGTATCGCTACACAGCCCAATGGTTCAACCCAGCGACAATGCGCACCGAGCCGTTGGCGATCCGCGGGCGGTCTGCCTATGGTGAGGTTCTCGCCGGGTATCATTGGCAAAATGGCGCCTTCACAATGAAATTGTTTGCTGGTGCCACCTGGATCAAGCATCAGCTTGCGCCAGCTGAAGAGGTGCTCGCTGACCCTGCCGATTTTAATACCAATTTGAACGCGGCCCATTGGGGCGGCAAGGTTGCCGCTGAGTTCTGGCTGAACTTCGGCAAGCAGGCCTGGACGTCGCTGGATCTGGCATTTTCCTCGCCGCATCTCATGACATCGGTAAGATCTCGGATTGGTTGGCGCTTGGCGCCTGCGTGGTCGGCCGGTCCCGAGGCCTCCGTCGTCGGTTATCGCGATCATGACGCGATCCTCGATCGCCGTGTTTTGGCGGTGACGTCGAAACTGGGGGCATTTTTGCGTTACGACAACGGTCAGAACGAGATCGCCATTTCTGGGGGCTGGCTAGCGCCGCGCGGCGGCGAGGGCTCAGTCTATCTGGCAGGACAATGGTTGACGCGGTTTTGAGTGAAACGTTGTCACCGCACATGATGGCCGGCTGCCTGTTGGGAGAGTCGCCGCGTGCCAAGCAATAAGTAACGTTTTCCAATCAAGGCCTGCACAAACTGCAATTCATCACTTACATTGTTGCATAGATGGCATTGTCGCATAGATAGTGAGCCCCGCGTCATGTGAGCCGGCGAATGATCGCCAGTCAGGAAACGCTATGAAGACCATACTCGTACCGACCGATCAAAGTGATCTGATGTCGTCCGCATTGTCGACAGCCTGGCGGCTGGCGCAGCGTTTCGGCGCCACAGTTGAAGGCGTTGCGCTTCGCCCAGCCTTCGCGGAAGTGGTGGCGCCCGATCCGATCGTTGCGGTGACAATCCCACCTGCGGATTGGGACGAAGCACAGTTCATGCGCCGCGTCCGCCAGACGTTCGACACGTTCGCCAATGAACACAAGGGCGGTGGCGCGACGATGCGCTGGCGCGGTGGTGCCGCGATCGAAGACGGCTCGCTTGGCTCGTTGGCGCGGCTTTATGATATCAGCGTGCTCAATCGCCCGGGCGGCAAGGGTAGCCGCATGTCGGCCTTTGAAGCGGCATTGTTCGACAGTGGCCGTCCCGTGCTGATGGCGCCACCAAAGCCTGCTGCGACGCTCGGCGATGCGATCATCATCCATTGGAACTGCTCGACCGAAACAGCGCGGGCGATCGCGCTTGGCATGCCGCTACTGATGAAAGCCAAGAAGGTGATGCTGCTCACCGTCGAAGGCAATACCGTGCCGGGGCCGACCGCGCGCGAGGCGTTGACGCATCTGGCCGCGCACGGCATCGCGGCGACCGAGAAAGTCGTCATGCCGGCGGGCCGTGGCCCCGGCCAAACCATTCTCGATGAAGCGGCGGCCTTTGGCGCTGACCTTCTGTTGAAGGGGGCCTATACGCAAAGCCGATTGCGCCAGATGATCTTCGGCGGCGCGACCAATCACGTTCTCGCCAAAGCCGAAATTCCTGTCTTCTTCGCGCACTGATGCGATCTGCGCTCAAGCGAGCGCGCGCGCGACGCGCGTGCCGAAAGCATCGGTGTTCATAGTGCCACCGAGGTCGCGTGTGCGGGCGGCGGGATCAGCCAGGACAGTGTCGACGGCTTTCTCCATCGCCTGGGCGGCCTGCTGCAATGCCGGTTTGCCATGACGCGCGCCCATCCAATTGAACAGCATGGCGACCGACAAAATCATCGCCGTCGGGTTCGCGACATTGCGGCCGGCGATGTCCGGCGCCGAGCCGTGTTGGGCTTGCGCGCAACAGTGGGTGTCGCTGGCATTGATCGAGCCGGCCAGGCCAAGGCTCCCCGATAGTTCGCTGGCCAGGTCGGATAGAATATCGCCAAAGAAATTAGTCGCGCAGATGACATCGAAGCGCTCTGGTGTGCGGACGAGGTGCGCGGTCGATGCATCGATCAACAGATCATCCAGTTCAACCTGCGGAAAGTCTTTGGCAACGTGGCGGACAGCCTCGAGAAACAGCCCATCCGTCATCAGGAAGCAATTGGCCTTGTGGATAGCGGTGACGCGACGGCGCCGGGTCATGGCCAATTTGAAGGATGCGCGCGCGATGCGTTCGCTGCAATGCCGGGTGATCTTGCGGGTGGCGAGCGCCATATCGGGGCTCGGCATACATTCCCCTGAACCGCGTGTCATATTACGGTCGGCGTAAAACCCCTCGGTGGCCTCGCGCATGATGACGAGGTCCATCGTTCGCCCCTTGCGCATCTGGGTCGGGATGAACGAGCGCGTGCGGGCCGGTCTGACGTTAGCGAAAAGATCGAGGCCAACGCGAAAACCCGCCGACACATTGCGTCCGCCTTTCTCGGGCGTCGGGTAGTCGGCGTGGGATTGGGTGCCAAGAATGATCCCGTCGTAGGTCTTGGCGCGCTCGAGAACATCCTGTCGCAATGTCGTGCCATGCTTGTTCAGGCTGGCGAATCCAACGTCCTCGAAGTCGTAGGTCACGGCCAGTCCGTATCGCGTGCTGGCAGCATCGGCGACTTCGATGGCAGCCCTGGTAATTTCTGGACCGATGCCGTCACAGGGCATAACGAGCAGGCGCATGGTGGGAGCTCCGATGTGGCGGCCCGGATGCGGTGGGTCGCGCTAAGAGCCCGTATCATGCGCCCGATTCAGGCGTCAAAGTTATTTGCATTGGCAATGCCGATCGGAGCGATTGGACGCGACCGTAGGTTATGCATTGTCATTCCGAGCGTTGTCGCACACAATCGCACGATCAATACGGGTGCGGGAGGAGGAGGTCTTGGTTCAAGGATTGCAGGGAATAGTTGCGCGAACCAAGTGTTCGGCAATTGCGGCGATGCTGGTGTTCGTGTCGACGACAACAGTCGTGACGGCTGCGCTGGCGCAAACCTACCCGGAGCGCGCCATTACGCTGATCGTGCCGTTCGCCGCCGGTGGCGCGGCTGACACGACGGCGCGCATCATGGGCGATGCGATGTCAAAGCATCTCGGACAAAGCATCGTCGTTGAAAACATCGCCGGCGCTGGCGGGGCGACCGGGTCGGCGCGAGGCAAGAACGCGACGCCGGATGGCTACACGATTGGTCTCGGGCATATGGGGACCCACGCTGCGTCGGTCGGCGTCAATCCGAAGTTGCCCTACGATCCACGCACCGATTTTGACTATCTCGGCATTGTCAGCACGACGCCGAACATCATTTTCATGCGCAAGGATTTCCCGGCCGACACTCTGAAAGCACTGATCGAGGTCGCCAAGGCCAAGGGCAAAGACTTGAAGATGGGGCATAATGGTGTCGGCGCCGCGTCGCATCTGACGTGTGTGCTGTTCTTCCAGTTGATTGGCGCAGAACCAACGTACGTCGTCTACCGCGGTTTCGGTCAGACCATCAATGACATCCTTTCCGGCGCCATCGATGGAAGTTGTGATCTCGTCGCGTCAGTCGGCGGGCAGGTGCAGGGCGGAGCGGTCAAAGCCTATGTCGTCGCCGTCGACGAACGCTCGCCGACAGTGCCGGACGTGCCCACTGCCAACGAGGCGGGTTTGCCGGACTTCAAGGCGGAGACCTGGACGGGGCTTTATGCTCCAAAGGGACTGCCGCCAGCGGTACTCGCGAAGCTGCGCGAGGCAGTCGCCAAGTCGCTGGCTGATCCCGAGGTGCAGGGTCGCTTCGCCAAGATCGGCGCGACGGTGCCGAAGCCTGATCGCCAAGGCGGGGATGCTATGCTCAAGCTCGTAACAGTTGAAGTGGCGCGCTGGATCGAGATTCTGAAGAAGGCCGGCGTCGAGTTGAAGCCTTGAAAACAGGAACGGCGATCAGCCGCGAGGTCTTTGGGGAGCAGGACCTGAACTTTGTCGACCTTGCTGCGTCTTGTGGGCGCGACTTGCCGCGTCTCCCATGGGTAATGCGCATTCTGCTCGAAAATGTGGTCCGGTGTGGAACAGTCGATGAAGCCGATTCGGCACGGGCTGCCGCGTCAGGGTGGCTCGCGCGCGGGACATCGGAAACGGAAATCGCCTTTCTTCCCGGCCGGATCCTGATGCACGATACGACCTGCGGACCGGCTTTGGTCGACATCGCCGCATTGCGCTCGGCGGTACACGAAGCCGGCGGCGATCCGGACACAATCCATCCGCGCTTGCCGGTCGATGTTTCGACGGATCATTCCCTGGCTGTCGACCATTTCGGATCGAAGGACGCGGCTGTCCTGAATATGCGCCGCGAGCTCGAACGCAATCGCGAGCGCTATGGTCTGATGAAGTGGGCGAGCCGGACGTTACGTTCTGTCCGCGTTCACCCGCCCGGTACCGGCATCATGCACACGCTCAATCTCGAGCAACTGGCAACGGTGGTTACAACCGAAATCCGCAATGGCGTCGCGTGGGCGGCGCCTGATACGCTGATCGGCACCGATAGTCATACGCCGATGATCAACGGCCTCGGTGTGCTCGGCTGGGGTGTCGGTGGGCTCGAAGCGGAAGGCGCGATGTTCGGCGTGCCGGTGTCGCTGCGGCTTCCGGATGTTGTGGGCGTGCGACTGAGCGGCCGTCTGGCTGAAGGCGTGCTCGCAACCGATTTGGCGCTTGCGGTGACGGCGCGGTTGCGTAGCATCGATGTTACGGGCGCTTTCGTCGAGTTCTTCGGGCAGGGCGTGTCGACTTTGTCGGTCGGGGATCGCGCGGTGGTCGCCAACATGGCGCCAGAATACGGCGCAACGACGGGTTATTTTCCGATCGATGCAGCGGTTCCCGTCTATCTCGCAGCAACCGGCCGGAGTGCGCGCCATTGCGGCATGGTGGAATCATACTCGCGCGCGGCAGGGCTATGGTTCGATCCGGCCGCCGAACCACGCTACACGCGCGTCGTCGATCTCGATCTGGCCGCGATCGAAACAAGTCTCGCGGGTCCCCATCGACCACAGGATCGCATTGCCGCAGCGACGACGCGGCAGGCGATGGGAGCGACTGCGTCGCCAACGGGTGTGGCCTTGGCGTCAACAGTCGAACCGCGTTGGCCGGTGGTCATTGCTGCGATCACCAGCTGCACGAATACGTCGGATCCGCGGCTGTTGGTGGCGGCGGGATTGCTGGCGGGCAAGGCGCGTATTTTTGGCCTCAAGCCACCGGCATGGGTCAAGACATCACTGGCGCCAGGCTCGCCGTCGGCGGGTGCGATGTTGGCGCGGAGCGGGACACTCGACGACTTGGCGGCGTTAGGCTTCGACATTGTCGGCCATGGCTGCACAACCTGCATCGGGAATTCTGGACCACTGACATCCGCCGCCAATCAGGCGATCAAGAGTGGGGCGCGGGTTGTGGCTGTCCTGTCGGGCAACCGCAATTTCCCTGGTCGCGTGCATGGCGATGTCCAAGACGCGTTCCTGGCGTCGCCGCCAATGGTCGTGGCGTTCGCGATCGCCGGCGATGTTGATCGAGACATCATGCGCGATCCTATCGGGTATGCGGCTGATGGCCGGCCGGTGCGATTGACAGACGTCTGGCCGAGTTCAGGAGAGATCGATGCAGCATTGGCCGGAGCTGCGAACGCCGGCGATGTTCGGGTGGCCTTTGATGCGGCATCGGTGAGCAAGACGTGGGATGATTTGCAGGCGCCTATGGGGCAGGTTTTCCCCTGGGACGCGCAGTCGACGTACATTCGTCGTCCACCGTTTGTTGCGCGGCCTGAAGTACGGCCAACCCAGTTGATGGCCGCACCGCTGCTTGTCGTTGGCGACGACATAACAACCGACCACATTTCGCCTGCGGGACAGATTCCCGCACGCAGCGAGGCGGCATCGTACCTGATCGCGAATGGCGCAAGTGCTGCTGATTTGAATGTATTCGCCGCACGCCGGGGCAACTGGGAGGTCATGCTGCGGGGGATGTTCAGCAATCGCGCCGTGCGCAATCTGCTGGCGCGCGATCTACCGGCCGGTGCGACAGTTCACGGACCTAGTGGCCACATCGAACCGATATGGCGGACTGCTGAACGGTACAAGGCCGAGGGCACGCCGGTGGTTGTCATTGCGGGAGAGCGTTACGGCATGGGGTCGTCGCGCGACTGGGCGGCCAAGGGACTGGCGCTGCTCGGTGTACGCGCGGTGCTGGCTTCGAGTTTCGAGCGCATTCATCGCTCCAATCTGATCGGAATGGGCATCCTTCCCTTGTGCTTGCCGCCCGATCGGCATCCATCGACACTCCGGTTCAGTACCCAAGATCGGTTGATGGTGGATGTCGATGTACGGCAAATGACGCCACGCGCGTTGCTTCCCGTGCACATCCAGCGTGTTGATGGCCGCGACGAACTGTTCGAGTGCCGAGTTGGCGTTGAGACGGCCTTGGAAATTGAACTTCTCGCGGCTGGCGGTATGCTGCCGTTGATCCTGCTTCGCGCTGGAGTGTGACGGCGATGACAACTCTCACTCAACTCAACGGTTACGAAATCGACGTGGTCGTCCAGGGTTATCCCGGCAAGTCGGTGTGTCATGGTGGGCTCGGCTGGAGTACCGTCGTCCTACTCCGTGGTCATGGTCGCGTGGCGCTGATCGATGCCGGCAGCTTTGGCATGCGAAAACTGATCCTTGAGCGGCTCGCGGCGCGCGGATTGCAACCAGCCGACGTGACTGACCTTATCCTCACGCATTCGCACTATGACCATTCCGTCAACTGGACGCTGCTGCGCCATGCCCGCATTGTCATTGGTGGCGTCGAGCTGGATTGGTCGCTGAGGGAACCGTGGGGCGAGACGCCGGTGCCCGAACTCTACATGGAAACTCTCGCGACATGGCCGACCCTCGCCAGGGCTGGTCATGGTGATGAAGTCTTGCCAGGTCTTCGCGCGCATCTGGCAGCGGGTCATACGCCGGGCTGTCTCGTCTACGTGCTCGAAGGCGCGGATAGCGACGTCATTTTTACCGGCGACGCCGCCAAAAACCGGGCGGAGATGGTCTCGCGCTCAACCGACATGACCTATGACGCCAACGTCAGCCGGACAACGATCGACATGATCTGGCGGCTGTGGCAACGGCGACCTGGCTCGATTTTAGTGCCTGGTCACGATCTGCCGATGACGCAGGTGGGCGGCGTCACGCATTATCTCGGCGCGCGCGAGGCAGCAATCCGCAGCTGGTTCAGTGACGACATGGAATCGACGACGCTGATTGAGCTGGCGCGACTTTAGTTAAACGAGTGCCGCGTAGGTCCGATTGGCGAAGACCAGTCGCTGGGTCAACGTTCGGATGATGTACTCGTTGAATGCAAGCGCCAGCTCGGGGTGATCACGTTGCATGCGTTCGAAGGCCGCTCGCGTCAGCGTATGCACGGTGGTTGGGCCGTCGACGAGCACCGATGCTGATCGTTTTGCCGAGCGGAAGAAGCCCATTTCACCGACGACGGTGCGTAGCAGCATAGTCCGCTGGGGCGTGACGATGCCTTGAGCGTCGGCGATGGCGATGGTCAAGCGACCGGCCTCGATGAGGTCGATGGTTTCGGCTGGCGCGCCCGCTTCGTAGAGAATGCGCGGTCCATCCAAGTCACGTTTCTCAAAATATTGGTTCAGTGTTTCTACGGGGGCCGTGCGTCCAAGTTCAGTCGTCAGCCACTCGCCGAACGCCGGCTCATGACCCGTGTCGACGTCCTGTTCAAGTTTAGCGAGCACGCGTTGTTCAGCGAATGCGAGCCCTTCAACCAGTGTCGCATAGGATACATGCCGGCTCTTGCCGCCGAGCAGTCCATCGCCACGCAGGCGAGCATCGAGTTCCGGCCGAACGCTGGTGAAGACAAGGGTCACACCGGAGCGCTCGGCGAGCGCGCGTACTTTGGTCAGTCCCGCCATGGCCGATGCATCGGCGCCGCTGACATCGGCGAAATCTAAGACGATGAATTGCACGCGCGCGCCGGCGATGGCGGTCCGAACGGCGGTGAAGAGCCCTTCGATCGAGCCGAAGAAGATGTAGCCTGAGAGCCAGAAGATCTGGATGGCGTCGCCATGCTCATTCAGTAGGGCCTGCGCTTTGGCCTCACGTTCGATGTTGCCGGCAAAACTGTGGCGCGTCATGTGGCGGCGGACGAGCTTGACCTGGCTGTAGGACAACGCGAATTGCAAGCACGCGCCGGTGATACCGATCAAAACGCCGACGAGATAGCCGTAGCGGAGACAGACAATTGCCACCCCGAACAGCAAGGCAAGGTCGAGGATGCGCCGTTGTCGAATGGTGCGGCGCAAGGCGCTGACCAGAACACTGTAGGCGCCGAAGAACAGGAAGCCAGCCATGATGGGAATAGGGATCCAGCGCACCAAGCTGCCGCCATAGATGAAGGGCAGGATCGCGATCATCGCGACGGCGAAGCAGCTTTCACGCGTGCCGCCGGCGGCCTTAAGCGGCACCCGTGACGAGGGCCCCCAAAGATTGACGGGGGTCGCGCCAAATGGCAGCAGCAGTAGATTGGCGCTGCCGACTGTCCGCAATTCCTTGTTGAGGTCGCCAGTCCTCGCATCAACCGTTTCAAGCCCCGTCATTTTGCCGACGAGATTGATGACGAGCACAAAGGCGATCGCCGTAGTCTCAGGCAAGATGGGTCCGAGGATCGACCAATCCAACTGTTGCCATAGGGCGCGACTGAGGGGTGACCATGCCACGGGATCGGTTGAAAAGCGCGGAAACCAGACGGCACGTGCCGCTGGCGTCGTGAACAGCCAAAGCAGAGCTCCAAGGCTCAGTGAAAAACCGACGGTCATCAGCGGAAGCGCGGTCGCGCCGTGCAGATAGCGTGTGCCGAGTTGCAGGAGGGCCGCGAAGGTGATACTGGCTGCGAATACAAGCCAATTGCCGCCGATCGAGAATGTCGTGAGGTCGGTCCATGTTAACGATCTCCCCAGCGCCAGTTTGGCCGCGCCCCAGCACAGGATAACGCCGGTTCCCGCGACAAAGCCACTGACGACAGGATAAGGAATAAATCGTACGGCATTGCCGAGTTGCAGGATCCCGAGCGTCAGCAGCGTTAGACCAGCGATGGCGGCGGTTGCCATCAACACGACCAGCATATGCGCGGCGGCGGCGTCCGGCGCGACGCCGGCCGCGGCAGCTAGGCTTGCGAGTTGGGCGGCCGTCACGCCGAGCAGCGCCGTCGTCGCCGAGTTCGGGTCCTGCTCCGTTCGGCGGTAGGGACGCGCGGTAGCCGATAACAATTGATCCGGCGGCGAGGCCGATCAGGGTCGCTGCAAAACCCAAGGCGATGCCGCGATCGCCAAACGGGGCGAACATCAGAACAGCGTAGGCCATGCATTCCGCTATCGCGAGGAGGCCGATTGTCACTCCGGCAACGTGTGGTGCATTTCGAGATAGCAAGCGATCCCAAGGATCGCGGTTGCGGATTGTTGACCGGAGGCTCTGCATCATCGGCGGCATATGCTTCCCGATTGTCGGCTGGAGTGGCACTATTGCGATCGTTCTTCAGTTGGGCTGCTCATCGCTCACGTCAGCGCAGCGATTTCTGTGTTGGAGAACTCCAGCCGGTCGGCCAGTGTGCGGACGACAAATCCAGTGAAGGCAAGCGCCAACGCGGGTTGTTCGCGCTTCATGGCATCGAAACTGGTGCGCGAGAGTGTATACAGCAGCGAGGGCTGCTCGATCGAGACGCTGGCTGAGCGGTGTTGTGCAGAAAAAAAGCCCATCTCACCAACCATGGTGCGCTGGCGCATGCGCCGCAGCATCTGTTGATTGTCGCGTGCATCGCGTTGGGTGATGGTGACCGAGCCTGTGACGATCAGGTCGATTACGTCGGCGGCGCTTCCTTGTTCATAGAGTGTTGCCGTCTCAGACAGCGCGCGGCGTTCAAAATACCGTTTAATCAGGGGAGGTGTTGCGGCAGTTCCAAGCTCGGCCAGGAGCCAGTTTGAAAAATTCTGCTCGACACTCCCCGACTGTGCCGGTGCGGTGGCGAGGAGGCTGCGCAATAGCTCATTTTCGCACCAGGCGAAGCCTTCATCGCGAGTGGCGAACGACTTGTGCGGACTTGTCGGTGTAAAAAAATCGTCGCGCACGAGTGCTTGTGCAAGGCGGGGTTGGAGACCCGTGAAGACGATCGTTATACCATTGCTCCGGACAAAGTCGCGCAGTTTGACCAGACTCATGATCGCGGACGCATCACTGCCGCTGACGCGTTGAAAATCGAGCAGAAGGTAGCGGACCTTTGCAGGGGTTTTAGTGATAGATTGGCGAATTCGCTCAAACATGGCGTCAGCTGAGCCAAAGAACATATAGTTGGAGAGCCAGTACATCTGGATCGCCTCGCCGTGCGCGCGCAGCAGGGTGTTGGCCTCGGAACCATGATCGACAGGACTGGCGACCTCAGCGCGTGAGACATGGCGGCGGATGGCGCCAATGCGGCTGTAGCTGAAGGCAAAGGCCAGGCAGGCGCCGACAAAACCAATCAACACGCCGGCGATGTAGCCATAGGCGACGCAAATGGACATGACAGTGAGTGCGAAGGCGAGGTTGCGCCAGTCACGCTGCGTTATGATGCGCCGGATAGCGTCGGTCATGAGCGTGTAGCCCATGACAATGATCAGCCCGGCCAGGATCGGAATTGGCGCGACGGCGGGAAGGTTCAGCTTGAAGAAGACGACACCGCCGACGATAGCAGCGGCCGCGAAACCGCTCCAGCGGGTGATCCCACCAGCTTCCGTCAAAACACGGGTGGCACTGGTCAGTGGGCCGCAAGCCATGCCGCCGAATGGTACGGTTACGAGATTGGCGATTCCATTGGCGCGAAACTCCGCGTCGAGGTCGCAACTGGTGGCACGGTTCGATTCAATACCGACCATCTTGACGATGAGGGATATGATGCCGACGACGGCGATGGCGATGGCATCAGGGAGAAAGCGCAGTAATAGCCCGTAATCGACCGCGTCGCCCCGCAACGCCTGCAACGGCTGCCAGGGTGTTGCACGATCGAGCCCCAGGAGGAACCAGCCGGTACTCCCGGCAAGACTGCCAATCCCGAACAACAATCCGAGGTCAACTATGAGTGCGCCCGTTATGATGGCTGCGGGCAGTAAGAATGGGCTTTTGATGCGGGCGCGCAACGCAAATAGTGCCAGCGCAAACAGCAGCGCAACAAGTGCGCGAGGTGCCACGTCGGCCGATAGCGGTGTCGTCAAGTTGTTCAGCGAAAAGGGCCGGCCAGTGGCCAGCTTAATGCCAGCGACGAGCAAGAGGCATCCTGTCGCCGCCAAAAAACCTGCGACGACGCCATAAGGGACAAGGCGGACGTAGCTAGCGAGTTGGAACCAGCCGATGAGGGCGCACAGTATCGCGAAAAGTCCGCCGGTCATCGACATCACCAACAGGACGTGCAGGACCGCACTGGCAGTCGAACCACCCTGCCGCGTGATGGTCTCTGCGACGGTTGCTGAAAGCACAATCATGATGGCGGTTTGTGGAATATCCATGCCATTGCCGAGCGGCGGCAAGGTGGTCAAGGCAGAGATGATTGCACCGGCGATGCATGTGCCGACCAGGATAGACCACAGCAGCTGCGGCACGCCGCTACCGAGATCACCCGGCAAGATCAGGGCGCTGTAGGAAACTGCGAAGGCAATGACCAGGATCGCCGCAATAAGTCCGGCCAGCGCATCACGTGCTACGTTGACCAAAGCTGCGGGTGATCGCGTTGCAGTGAAGAATGCCTGTGCCAAACAATATCCCGACTTCCAAAAAGGGCGTGGTGCTCAAAACAGAGCTTAGCATTGGTATTGGCAAGTTCAATTTATTCAGTGGGCTTGTTATCCCGCTTGTTGGGGTTAAGCGTTAAGGATTGCTGGCGATCCGCGTGTTGCTTCCTGTGGCCCGCTATGGCCAAATACGACGCCGCCGATGCAACCTGTGCAGGGCGTGGCCATTTCAATCTGGAGCCCGGCGCAATGCCATTCGCCACGCGTGCAAAATTGCTGAAGAGTATCTTGCTGCTTGCTGAGGTGGCGCCTGCCGATCTTGAACGCTTGGCGGCGACGTGCACATGGCGGGACTACGAACCCGACACGGATATCCTGACCTATCAAGACGGCTCGACGGATGTCCAATTTCTGGTCTCGGGCAAGGTCCGGGTGATGATCTACTCGGCGCAGGGCACGGCCGTTGTCTTTACCGATCTTGCGGCGGGGGAAATCTTCGGCGAGCTTTCGGCCATTGACGGCAAACCTCGATCGGCCAGCGTTTCGGCGATTGAGAACAGCACGGTTGCGTGCCTCTCTTCAAAACAGTTCTTGAAGCTCATTGCCGAACAACCGACGCTGGCGATCGGGTTGACGCGGAGCCTCGTCAGCGACATCCGGCGCCTCGATGAACGTGTGCTGGAATTCAGTATCCTCAATGTGCCCGGCCGTATTCAAGCTGAGCTCTTGCGCTATGCCGATGAAGTGGCGCCGAAGGGGCCGGATGCCGTGCTGCTCAATCCGGCGCCGTCGCTGTCTGACCTCGCCAGCCGGGTCAGCACCCACCGGGAGGCGGTGTCACGGGAATTGAGCAGGCTTGCCCAGTCCGGCCTGCTGCATCGCGAGGGGACTGCCATCCGTATCCTCAGCCGCTCGAAATTGCAGGCCCTGGTGCAATCCGCGAAAGGCGAATAGTGCGGGGTTCCCGATTGAAGGTCCAGCCTCAATCCATCCGGTGACGATTGGCAAATGTCAACGACAGGGGAGGGTGCTCCCACGCAATCTGGCTCCACTGACGGTTTCAAACGGTGGAGTCAACCAATGCTGAGAACCAACCACGTCGAATTTCCCGTGACCTGCCGGCAGCTGTCGTCGGTTGACTATTGCGGCATTGTCGAGCACCTCTTGGCGCTTGATTTTTCCGCCCGCTATGACCGTTTTGGGCGCATCACGACTGATGCCGATATCCGCGCCTACGCGACCGGTCTCGCAGAGCGGGGGGGCATCAGGTTTGGGCTGTTCCGGGGCCAGGCCCTGGTTGGTATGCTTGAGCTATTGCCGCTGGATCGTCCGTGGCGACGGCGTGCGGAGTTGGCGATGACGGTGTCGCGGGATCTGCCACGGCGCGTGTTTGGCGGGGGACTGCTCAGACATGCGGTTCGCGCCGCGCGCCAACTTGGCTTTACACATCTGCTGGCAGCCGGCGTTGGGTCAGACCTGTTGCTGCGTGATCTGATCGTCGAACTCTGCTGTGATACCTGCTTGGGGCAACGCGCCGACGCGACCAAAGACGTGCAATGGATCGAGCAACATCACGGATTGGAGCATGCCATGACGGGCCAGCGGGACGTTACGGCGGTGATTGCACTCCGTAATCGGGACACAGCAAAGACAGCACGAAAAGCGGTAATGGCAGGGAGTTGAGGCTGACTGGCAGCCACCATTGCTGGCTACTTATCCGTCATGTTGCGGATAGGGCTCCAGTCAATCGTCGCACTGGTCTTGGCCTCGCCGCACAATGCGGCAAAACGTTCATAAAACGTGTGCAGCGCCGGATGTCGGGCGGCCAGCATACGGGCAGACTGTGCAGCGGATTCAAAACGCTTTTTGCGATAATCGGCAAGGGCTGCATTGTGCTGGCGGCGGAGCGCGACGAACTCAGGGCTCAGGCTTGCGTCAGCGCCGCCCGTCAGGACGTAAATTCGTGTCGGGCTGGCGCGTCCTTTGACGCGCACCTCGTCAACTTCGAGCCACGCCAGATCAGCCGCTGCTGCCTTGGTCTCTTCGGTCGCCAGAATTTCGACACCATAGAATTTCGTCAATCCGTCGAGGCGTGAAGCGACATTGACGGGATCTCCAATGGCTGAATAGTCGAAGCGGCGGATCGACCCGAGATTCCCAACCGAACAGACTCCGGTATTGAGGCCAACACCAAAGCGTGCGATGCGCGGATCACGCCCGAGCGCAATATCGGTTTCGCGTCGGTCGGCATTGAACTGGACGAGCGCCCTGCTCATAGCGAGCGCCGCCAGACAAGCTTGACGGGCGTGCTGCGGGGCGTCTAACGGCGCATTCCAGAAGGCCATGACGGCGTCGCCCATGTATTTGTCGATGGTGCCGTCGTGGGCCAGGATGATGTCTGTCATCGGCGTCAGATAATCGTTCATGAACGCCGTCAGCTGTTCGGCGGTCAGGCCTTCCGACAACCCGGTGAAGTCGCGCAGGTCGCAAAAGAGGAGCGTGAGTTCGCGAGCCTCGCCGCCGAGTACGAGCCGCTCTGGCGTCGTCGCTAGGCGCTCAACGACGGCCGGAGATACGAACCGGCCAAACGCCTCTTTGACGTGTGCCTTCTGGTGCCGTTCATGCCGGAACAATTCGACGACGCAACTGAGGTATGTGAGGCCGGCTGTCACCGACGGATAAATCGGATCGATCAGCACACCTGCGCGCGAGAAGGCGAACCAGCCGCCGGCAGCCATAACGACGACAGCCGCAAAGCCAACCAGCGCGCCGATAATGGGTGAAGCAATATAGGCGAGCGTCGCAACGCCGGTCGCCAGCAGCAGTGCCGCCAGAATTTCGACGGCGGGAGCCCAATCGGGGCGCGCGAGTTTCCCGCCCTCAATGACATGTTCGATCAGTTGGGCATGGACTTCGACACCAGCAACGACGCGATCAATCGGCGTCGCACGCTGATCAAGCAAGCCCGCGGCACTCGCGCCGACCAGTAGGATGCGTCCCTGGATTTCGTCGGCAGGGACGTCGCCCGCCAACAGTTTCCAAGCCGGGATAAATCGCGCAGGTTCGGTGCGGCTGAAATAGATGCGACGCTCAGCGTGCGGGCCCGTATCGATTTCAAAGGCGCCAATCTTCACGGCGTTGATTCCCGTCGATCGACCAAAGGCCGTCTGCCCGCTGGCATTCGATGATCGGATGGCAATTGTTGACGCCGCTTGCGCCGTGCGCAGGGTCTCGGCTGCAAGACTGGGAACGAGGGTTTGCCCGTGCCGGACCAGGAGTGGCACTTCGCGGATCACCTGATCGCGGCCCGGCAACCAATTGAGGGCGCCAATGCCGGCGGCAGCGTCAGCCAGGACTGGAAGGGGGGCCGTCGCATGCAGGTACTCGGTCACCCAGGGTTGTGGCTCGTCGCCGGCATGGACAAATCCGGCCTTCACTGAGAGTGCTGCGCGAGTGGGGCCGGATTGCGTCATGATGGCACCAATGACGACGGGCATTTGCGTCATGGATTGCGCAAAACGATCGTCATTGCTGGCAACGCTCGCTAGTGCCGATTGTAAAGCCGCGCGCTGGCTATCGGAGGTCATGCTTTTCAGGACTTGCTCGGGGCTGAGGCGGTCGGGTTCAGAAAAAACCATGTCGAAGGCGAGCGTTGCCGCCTCCTTGGCCGCGGCCTTGTTGACCAACTCGGCCAGTACCGAGCGTGGCCACGGCCATTGGCCGATCCTGGCCAGCAACTCGTCATCGATATCGATGATGCGAACCGGAGACTGTGGGGACCAAGTGCGCGGTTGCAGGCGCTGGTAGCCGTCGAACACCAAATTGGCGAGATGCTCAAAAATCGGTGGACGCACTAGCGCCAGTGTCAACAGCGCCAGCAGCGGCAAGGCAAAAAAAACGAGATAGCTGCGGCGAATGGTTTTCATCGCAAGCCCCAGTGCGAAGCGTTGACCGGTGCAGGTCGTCGGTTATCCCTCATGGACGGCCAGGCCGATCGTCGTCGCGACATGAGCAATCAACGCCAGGCGTTCGACGGGTACGAACAGGTGGTTCCATCCGGCCGGAACAAAACGGGGCTCGCGGCCGATCGCGAGCGAGGACTGTGTCATTTCGCAATCGAAATAATCGTTCTCCTCCAGGAACGCCGCGAAGAATTCGAAGTCGGCGCCGCCCAGTAGTTCGATGCCGGTGATCGGGCGCAACAATTGGACGGCGTCGGAAGCACCTGTCAGCACCGCTTGCTCGTGGCCTTCGACATCTAGCTTGATGAAGGAGACTTCGTGGATCGCGTTCGCGGCGATCCAGGAATCGAGGGTGGCCGCGGGGACGCGATGCTCGCGGGTTGTGCCGTGCTGCCGCGCGAAAGTCGCGTCGAGGCCGGAGCTTGTGGTCAGCAGACCATGCGGATTGATCGTTTCGAAGAACACCGCTTCGCCATTGCGGTCGGACAGCGCGACAGCGTGAACGGCGATTGAGGACGCAAGTTTTGGATTGATGGCGATGTTAGCCTGCAGGCGTTGGCGGATCGATAGCAGTGGTTCGAAGGCGTGCACCGTTATGTCAGGGCGGCATGCGGCTGCAAGCAGCGTGAACAAGCCGGTGTTGGCGCCGACATCCAGGACATCGCCCGGGAGGGCCCGAACGATGCCCGCCACGAGGGCGGGATAGGGCTCTTCATATCCGGCCAAACCGTGATTCTGGGCGAGCGCGACAACGTGATCGAGGCCATCGCAATCGTCCATCTGGAAGCTGACGGTGCGACTCGCACTCGCGAGATTGAAAGGGAGAATGGCCATGGCTTAGCCAACGATCTTTCGCAAGAGAAGCATGAAGGCTGCACCAAGAAGGGTCGCCACCACAAGTGTGCCCCATGATTTTAGCCGAACATTGCTATCGCTAACCTCACGTTCCAGGGCCTCCAGCCGTTGTGTCAATGGCAGCAAGGTCGGTCCGCGGATGCTTTCGATGCGGGCGCGCTCGGAGATGTGGAAGATGCTGCGTCGCCAGTCCTTGATGAGATCCAGAAGTTCGTCGCGTGTCAGGAATGCCGTCCAGATATCGTCCAATTCGACAAGCAGTCCATCGGGCGTCTCGCGGTATTGCAATTCCCAAGGTTTTTTGACGATGTAATGCACAATCCGAGTGCCGTCCGCCGGCGATTTCGCGGCGTAGTAATAAAAATGTCGAAGGAGATTATAGCGTTCTTCGATGAAAGTGACGCGGTTGGCGAGGATCACATTGAGGAGACCCTGGTCGCCGCCGTCGTCAGATTCGACACCCGGCGCCGTCGCAAAGACATGGTCACGCAAAGTCGTCGCCGGAGTGAATACCAGTACGCCGGAGTTGAAGCGCTCGGATGTGCGATGCTCGACGTAGTCGGGGCAGACGAGAAACTCAGTGCGGTCGAACAAGTGATCAATCGGCCCGAGGATCACGCAATCGATATCGATGAAGAAGACGCGCGACAGCGGTGTAAGCGCAAAGGTCCACAATTTTGCGAGAACGTTCTTGAACTCGCTTCGGTCCGATCGATAACTCTCCTCCAAGAGCGGTGGTACGACGATCTGATGGACATGGGCGATACCGGCTGGAATCTCGATCGGCTTCGAGACAAGCAGGATCACTGGCTTGGTCGAGACTTTACGCAGTGATCTGAGCCAGACAACCATGCCCCAGCGATAGTCAGGCGTGACATAGCTGACGAAGGCGTGCCGCTTGGCATTGCCTGGAAACAGGTTCTCGCGGGTGATCAGGTCTGCAACGGTTTGTGCGAGCGCCTCGGCGACGGCCATGACTTCATGCGTTTGATCGATGTGACAACGGGCGACGCTGGTGGCAATCCGATGGACACCGGAAGTGTCGGCGTTTCCCCGCTCGCCCAACGGCTGTTCGATGGCGTTCATTCCCGCGACCCTACCACTGCACATTCATCAGTTGTTCTCGGCGCCACAAGTAAAGCCGTCGGGGTGGCCAGGGCGCAATCCAATCGTCGATGGCGTCAACAGTTTCGTCAGACAAGGAAAACGGCGGCGAGAACAGGTCGAGCAACCGGAAATCTCCAGAGCGGACGTCGGTGTTGGCGAACGTCCGGTCGTTGATGTGTGACGTTAGGAGCGCGTAAGGGATTGTCGACGCCAGGAACGCGTTCAAGGAAGCACGGATGTCGGCATAGGAGAGGTGGAACCAGCAGTCGCGGCAAAGCCAAAGGTCGGCGCCGGGAAATGTCATGCTGCGGATATCGCTGACGCCGATCGAAAGGTGCTCAGTCTCAAGATGCTTAAGCGAAGCGACAAGTTCCGGAACCAGATCAAAGCCATGGTATCTGAGCTTTCGACGCGCCAATACATCGACCATCCAATTCATGTCGCCGCAGGGGGCGTCGACAATCGACGTGATGTCATGGCGTTCGAACAGGTTGATCAACGCGGGAACGAGGTTTGCAGCATAGCACTTTTCAGAGCCAGGACCGCTGACGGTTTCGGACGACCCCCAGAGTGACTGCCGATAAATCGCTGTAAACCGGTCTTGCACCGTTGGCATGGCTAGCATCGCTGCATACGTTCTTTCGCCCATCGGCTCGATCCTCGTGCAGAACGACGCAACACGTGCACGCCGATAATAATCATGTGGATAATATCCAGATTGGACAAGCCCAATAAACGGCGATCGCCTTGATTCGGCATTGCAAACTGTGGCTTGTTGAATACGCGCAGCGGTTAAAAGATTGTTAATGCACGGCAAGTCACTTGATTTAGGCGGCTGAACTGAGAGTGTTCCGTGATCTGAGTCTGTACGGGCGGTTTATGCGTTGCCGCTCAATGCTTTTCAAGGGTTCGTCGCCGAGGTCACATGCAATCGGGTTTCTCTAAATTCTGTTTAGTGACCGCCGTAGCCATTGGTGTCGCAGTGTTTGGGGTCGATAGCGCTTGTGCGCAGGTCTCGACGCCAGAACAGCAGCGCACGCTCGACCGGATGAAGGCGGCGCCCCTCGATCATGAGAACACGTTCGAATACGTGAAGGCATCGGTCGCCGTGCGTGACTATGAGGCGGCGATTGCGGCGCTTGAGCGGCTGCTGGTCTATAACTCTGGGCTCAGTCGCGTGAAATATGAGCTCGGTGTGCTGTATCACCGGATGGGTTCCTACGCGATGGCACTGCGCTATTTCGAGGAAGCCGCGGCTGACAAGGACGTGGATGAACCGTTGCGCCGGCGGATCGAAGCGTACCTGCCCGATGCGCAGAAGCAGCTGCGTGCCAGCCGGTGGTCTGGTCTTGTTATGGCAGGTTTGCGTTATAATTCTAATGTTGCAGGGCTGCCGGACGGCGGACCGATCCGATCATTCGGTTTGGATGTAGCACAAGGTGGACCGTTCCGCGGTCGGGGTGGGGCAAGTGCGGTGGCGCTGGCCGACATCTCGCATGTCTACGATTTCCAGAAGGCGCGGGCGTTCACTTGGGAAACCGGTTTTGCGGGCTATGGTGCCATGCAGTTCAGGGATTCAGATCTGAGCGGTGGACTCTTCGAGATTTCGACCGGCCCGCGGTTCGCACTGTTCGCTGATCCACTGATCGGCGTGACGTTACGACCCTATGCAGTCGGCGGTTCGAGCATGATCGATGGACAATCGTATGTTTCATCCCTCGGAGGCGGCGCATCACTCAATGTTCCGGTCGGTGCGTTTGTGACGTTGTCGCCTTCGGTCGAGGGTCGCGCCGTGCATGTCAATAATCCGACTGTGTTTGGCAACTTGGGAACGACCAACACAGGGACGCTCGTCACGGGTGCACTGGCTGGCCGCTGGCTGGTGATGGATGGCGTCACGCTGGATAGCCGCTTCCGATATACGCGCAATTCGGCGGACAACCCTGTCGAGACGAATGGACAGTGGGGCATCGATGCATCACTGAAAATCGATTTCGCGCCACCGACCGAACGGATCGGCGTCAATTGGTCGGTGAGCGGGTTCGCGCGCTACACAGCGACCCGGTTCGATGATCCCAATCCGACCGTCGATCCCAATATCGCACGGCGCGACAATCAATGGCGATTGGGTGTGCAATTGGACATGCCTTACAGCCCGAACCTCGGCTTCAGCCTGCTCGGACAACATACGCGCAACGAATCGAATATTGCGAATTTCCGCAGCGACGCCTGGTCCATCATGGTCGGCCACGCTTATCGATTTTAAGGGATTAACGCGCAAATGGCGATGTGGCGCTTACACGGTTGGGGTTCAAGCTTCGTTGCGTTCCTGATGGGCACGGCGGCCGCTGTGCAGTCGGCTGATGCGCAATCGGCTGGCACCATTGGCGCGGTCAATCGCGACGCCAACAGTCAGCCCCCCGGTGGGTCGCAACGCAGCATCAGCGTTGGCCAGAGTGTCGTCCAGAACGAGCGGGTCTCCACCGATGCGTCGGGCACCGTCCACATCATGTTCAATGATCGCTCGGCCTTGAACGTCGGTCGAAACGCCAGCGTCGTGATCGACAAGTTCGTCTACAACCCGGCCTCCGGCGCTGGCGACATGGCCGTTTCCATGTCGCGGGGCGTTGCCCGCTTCGTCGGTGGGCAGGTCAGCCATACCAGTGGTGCGACCGTGAAGACACCAGCCGCGACCATTGGCGTTCGCGGCGGCAACATAACGGTCGGCCATGCTGGCGCGGTGACGACGATCCTGGTGCACAGCGGCTCGGCGACGGTTGCGACATCCGGCGGGCAGATTGTGCTGCGCGCAGGGCAGCAGATTGCGGTGACCCGTGACGGGCCGATCGCGGCGGCAACCCCCATCGATATCGATCTGTTGCGGACCCTCACGCGCCAACTCGCGAGCCAGGGGCGCCAGGTCGGCGGGTCCGTGCGCTCGCCAACCGATGCGCAGGCGGCGCGCAATCAAATCGGCATTTCGCGTCCAGCTGTTCAGACACCGAATTTCGATTTGCCAGCGGCCGGCGATGATCTCGTTCGCGGTTTTGCGGGCACACGCAATCAGCCCTATCCGTAACAGTCGCTGTCGGGCCTGCCAGTCAAAACGTCGTGTTGTGTCAGATGGGTGACCAGACGTGGTGGCCGGCGACGGGGGGAGCAGTCTTGGGCGCGACGCCGAGCGCTTCGGCGGCGCTGGTTGCGACGATCGCCGTAGGGTCTGCATCGAACCAGGCTCGGAACTCGGCGGCGCGTTTGCGGCATCTCTCACGAAGCGCTTCGTTGGCGCGCGCGGCGTCGATCGTTTCAGTTATCCAGGTGATCGTCGCCTGATCCAAGCGCTTAGCATAGCCGAGTGTCTCGGCCGCCACGAACCGTCCAGCAAGACCGTTTTCATGAAATCGCGCCAGGATGACTTGCGGGATGCCGAGGGCAAGGGCGGCCGCCGTCAGTGTCACGCCACCTTGATGGACCAGCAGACCTGCGGTTTCGGCGAGTTGCGATAATGGCAGCATGCGCGTCTCGATCCGGTGGCCCCTGGCTTCGAATTGCTGGCGCAGCTCCGGTGCGAGGGACGGGATATAAATGCGGACCGATGGCTTGAGGGCTTCGATCGCGGTCATGACGTCCTTCGCCATTTGGGTCACGTCGTGCAAGTAGACGACTGTATCGCGGCCGGGCCGTGCGGCAAGCGTCTGCGGCAGATCGGGACAGTGTGGCGCGTAAATCTTCTCAGTGCGAAAACCGGCATAGGGGTCGAAGGCGGCGGGACCGAAGGGAATGACGGCATGGCAATCGAAGATGTCGGCGGGTCGCGGCAGCGGGATGCGGCCACTGGCGCCAAGCGCGGCATTGATATCGTCGAGCACGCCGTCGATGGGCCAGGACGGATCCGGCTCGGTCGGATCGATCGGGGCAAACGCATCGCCCAGGATTGGCGGCATGAACAGCAGTGTGGAACCGTAGACGATGACCGGCACGCGTCCGCGCGCCGCCAGCATCGCGCCAAAGGCATTTTCACAGAGCACGATATCCGGCTGCACGAGAGTCAGCAGAGTTTCATAATGGGCAACGGCGGCTTTGAGGTCGGACGGCCGGCTGATGGCGTAGTTGGCGAGAATATCAGTCATGACGCGATTGGGGCGCTGCTCTGGGAGCATCACGCCAGTCCGCATTGCCGGCCATAGGTAGGTCTGTACGACATCGGCGCCGAGGGCACGAAACCACGTCTCGAAACGCGGATCGGCGGTGGCAATGACGCAGCGCCAACCCATATGCCGCAGATGGCGCACGACCCCCCACAGGTTCTGTGAATGCGTGAAGCCGGCGCCGATTTCCCAGGCGATGAGTGCCGTTGGCGGCTTGGCTGTTCGGCGCGAGGGATTGAACCGCATTGTGCGTCGGATGACTCCAGTGGGAGCGCCATAGTCGCGGCGTTCGATCGGGACGGCAAGCCTCGTGACGCAGCCAGTTGCTAAATTTTAGGCACATGCAAAATTGCTTAAATAACAGGCATAGATGAGAGATCGGCTGATGAAATATTCAGCGCCGATGACGCCGTCGGTCACGCATTGGTGGGTGATGCGACCCAAAAAATTCTAAATTAGTATTTAAAATCAATGTATTATAATACTTTTAGCCTGACGCGCAAGAGACTGGCACGGGGGTTGCTCTCTGTTAACGATTGGAATCAACAACGGAGAGCAAACATGCAGACCAGTCGTCGTTCACTCGTGCGGGGTGCGGTCTTCAGCACAGCCATCGCTTTCAGCGGCCCGGTTTTGGCGCAAGAGACCATCAAGGTCGGCATCCTTCACTCGCTGTCCGGCACGATGGCGATCAGCGAGACGACCCTCAAGGACGTCATGCTGATGCTGATCGATGAGCAGAACAAGAAGGGCGGATTGCTCGGCAAGAAGCTCGAAGCTGTCGTCGTCGATCCGGCTTCCAACTGGCCGCTGTTTGCTGAAAAGGCCCGCGAGCTGATCACCAAGAACAAGGTTGCGGCCACCTTCGGCTGCTGGACCTCGGTATCGCGCAAGTCTGTGCTGCCCGTCTTCAAAGAACTCAACAACGTCCTCTTCTATCCCGTGCAGTACGAGGGTGAAGAGAGCGAGAGGAATGTATTCTATACGGGTGCGGCACCAAACCAACAGGCCATCCCGGCGGTCGACTATCTGATGAGCAAGGACGGCGGCGAAGCGAAGCGCTGGGTCCTCGCCGGCACCGACTACGTCTATCCGCGCACGACCAACAAGATCCTTGAGGCCTATCTGCTCTCGAAGGGCGTCGCGAAAGAAGACATCATGATCAACTACACGCCGTTCGGGCATTCCGATTGGCAGACGATCGTCGCCGACATCAAGAAGTTCGGCTCGGCCGGCAAAAAGACCGCCGTCGTGTCGACCATCAACGGCGATGCCAACGTGCCGTTCTACAAGGAACTGGCCAACGCTGGTGTCAAGGCAACGGATATCCCGGTCGTCGCATTCTCAGTCGGTGAAGAGGAACTCGCCGGCGTCGACACCAAGAACCTCGTCGGCCATTTGACCGCCTGGAACTACTTCCAGAGCGTGAAGGTGCCAGCCAACGAAACTTTCATCAAGCAATGGCAGGCCTACACCAAGAACCCGAAGCGCACGACCAACGATCCGATGGAAGCGCACGTGATCGGCTTCAACATGTGGGTCAAGGCCGTCGAAAAGGCCGGCACTATTGACGCGGATAAAGTGATCGATGCCATCGTTGGTATCGAAGTTCCGAACTTGACCGGTGGCACTTCGAAGATGCTCGCCAACCACCACATCACCAAGCCCGTGCTGATTGGCGAAATCCGCGCTGACGGGCAGATGGATACGGTCTGGAAGACCAAGGACCTCGTCGCTGGCGATGCCTGGTCGAAGCACCTCGAAGGATCCAAGGACCTGGTCGGCGATTGGGTTGGCAAGAAGTGCGGCAACTTCAACACCAAGACCAATACCTGTGGTGGAGTCTCGACGAAAGTAAACTGACACCATCCCCCCGGTGCGCCGCTCGCCAAAGTCAGGCGGGCGGCGCATAATTACTTTTCGGACAGAGTTCAAAGACGGCGCAATCGCAGCAAGCTGTGAAGGCATGGGTTGATGAGGACAGCAGTGAACATTCCGAGCCATGCCCGCCGACCCCATTGGTTGGCCGGCGCCTTGATCGGGTTCATCGCACTGGTTGCCTTGGTGCTGCCGGCGCGGGCTGACGCGATCAGCGACGCGGCGGCCCTCTTTGCGGCAGATGGATTTGCGGAGACCGAGGAGGCCATCGGCAAGCTCGCGGCGTCTGGCCATCCGCTGACGGAGGCTATACTGCAGGCATTGCTTGAGCGGCGATTGTTAGTTGATGCTGCGTCCAAGACGTTGGCCATCAAGGCGGGCGACAAACTGCTGGATGCGGCGACCGGCAGTCCCCGCACTGATTTCCCGGCTGATGCGCCGGCGGTGCGTTTGAACAATCGCTTGCGCGGCAGCGTTGAGGCGACGGTCGGCGGGCTGACGCTGCAGTCACGCGATCCGGCAAAGCGGTTGGCGGCGGCCGAAGGCCTATTGAAGTCGCGCGATCCGAAGGCGCTCGCCGCCATCGATGCCGCTCTGGAGAGGGAACTCGATGGGCGGGTCAAGGCGGCGTTCATCGCCGCCCGCGCGGCCATCATCCTCGCCAAGTCAGACGCGCGCGCGCGTGATCGCCTCGATGCGATCGCAACACTGGCCGAGCGCAACGACGCGGACACGCTCGGGCTTTTGCGTTCGATCAAGTCGCAGCCGGGGAACGCGGACGTGCGCGACGCGGCCGAACAGGCGGTCATCGCGATCGAGCGTCGCGGTCGCGTCATCAATGCGGTGCAGAACGTCTGGTACGGGTTGTCGCTGGGGTCGGTGCTGTTGCTTGCAGCCGCAGGATTGGCGATTACTTTCGGCGTCATGGGCATCATCAACATGGCGCATGGCGAGATGGTGATGATCGGCGCATATACGACCTATGTCGTGCAGGAGGCTTTCCGGGCGCTGGCGCCGGGCGCCATCGACTATGCGCTGATCGCCGCGATCCCGGCAGCGTTTGTCGTCGCGGGGCTTGTCGGGATCGCGATCGAGCGCGGGATCATCCGATTTCTCTATGGCCGACCGCTCGAAACCTTGCTCGCCACCTGGGGTGTCAGTCTAATCCTGCAGCAAGCCGTGCGCGATCGTTTCGGCGCCAGCAACGTGCAAGTCAGCGCACCGTCGTATATGAGCGGATCGTTCGATGTCTTCGGTGTGGCCATCACCTACGGCCGGCTGTGGATCGTGGTTTTCACGCTGCTCGCCTTCGTGCTGCTGCAACTCGTTATGCGCGCGACGCCGCTCGGGCTGCAAATGCGTGCCGTCACGCAGAACCGCCGTATGGCGAGTGCCATGGGCATTCGGACCGGGCGGATCGATGCGCTGACGTTCGGCCTCGGCTCAGGTGTGGCCGGCATTGCCGGCGTCGCGCTGTCGCAGATCGACAACGTCGCGCCGAACCTTGGGCAGAGCTATATCATCGACAGTTTTATGGTTGTCGTCTTCGGTGGCGTCGGCAGTCTTTGGGGAACATTGGTGTCGGCGTTCACGCTCGGCATCGCCAATAAGTTGCTCGAGCCGATGGCGGGGGCTGTACTGGCCAAAATCTTAATCCTGGTGCTTCTGATCCTGTTCATCCAGAAGCGGCCGCGCGGGCTGTTCGCGCTCAAGGGCCGGGCGATCGAAGCATGATCACGCTGTCTCTCATCGATCGCATCGGGCGCGGCGGCTGGGTCTTCCTGGCGGTGCTGTTAGGGCTCGCCGTGGCGGTGCCACTGCTCAATCTGCTGCTGGCGCCGAGCCATCCCTTGCACGTTCCGACCTATATCGTTGCCTTGCTCGGCAAATATCTGTGCTACGCGATCCTGGCGGTCGCGCTCGACCTGGTCTGGGGCTATTGCGGCATTCTCAGCCTCGGCCACGGCGCATTCTTTGCGCTCGGCGGTTATGCGATGGGGATGTACCTGATGCGCCAGATCGGCACGCGCGGCGTCTATGGCAATCCCGTGCTACCGGATTTCATGGTGTTTCTGAATTGGAAGGAATTGCCCTGGTTCTGGTATGGTTTTCACTCCTTTCCGATCGCTGCTTTCCTCATCGTCGTCGTGCCGGGGTTGTTGGCGTTTGCCTTCGGATGGCTGGCCTTTCGCAGCCGTGTCACCGGCGTTTATCTGTCGATCATTACGCAAGCTATGACATACGCGCTGTTGCTCGCGTTCTTCCGTAATGACATGGGGTTCGGCGGCAACAATGGGCTGACCGACTTCAAGGATATCCTCGGCTTCAATGTGCAGGCACAGGGTACGCGCATCGCGCTTTATCTGGCGACGGTTGCGACGTTGGCATTGACGTTCGTGATTTGCCGGCTGCTGGTGACATCAACGTTCGGCAAGGTGCTGGAATCGATCCGGGATGCTGAATCCCGTGTCCGCTTTCTCGGCTATCGCGTCGAGCACTATAAGATTTTCGTGTTCACGCTGTCGGCGTGCTTGGCAGGCATCGCCGGCGCACTTTATGTGCCACAGGTCGGGATCATCAACCCGAGCGAATTTGCGCCAGCCAACTCTATAGAAGCCGTCATCTGGGTGGCGGTCGGCGGGCGCGGTACATTGGTCGGCGCGGCGATCGGCGCTGTCGCTGTCAACTTCATGAAAACGACCTTCACCAGCGGATTCCTGGCGCCCTATTGGTTATTCGTGCTGGGCAGCTTGTTCATCGTGGTGACGCTGGCGCTGCCCAAGGGAATTATTGGTGCCTTTGCGCAGTTCAATGACTGGCGGGCGCAGCGGATGGCTCAAGCGAAACGGGCGGCCGCGACGTCGGTCGCCGCGGAGCGTCGGTCATGACCCGCATGCCCGACGTGATCTCGGAGGAGACTGCGGCACGCGGCCCCGTCGTGCATGGCGAGGTGGCCGCGCGGCTGACCACCGCACTGCTCTATCTGGATGGTGTCTCGGTCGCCTTCGACGGCTTCAAGGCGATCAACGACCTGGCACTGTTCATTCAGCCGGGCGAAATGCGCGCGATCATTGGACCGAACGGAGCCGGCAAGACAACGATGATGGATATCATCACCGGCAAGACGCGGCCGGATCAGGGGCAGGTGTTGTTTGATGGCGGCAAGATCGACCTGACGCAGCTTGATGAAGCGCAAATCGCCGAGATCGGCATCGGCCGGAAGTTCCAGAAGCCAACGGTGTTCGAGAACCAGAACGTAGCGGATAACATCCGGTTGGCGCTGGCGGGGCCGCGCGACACGATGTCGGCGATCTACGGCGCGCGCAATCGCATCACGGCCGAGCGTATCGATGCGGTGTTGCAGCGTGTTCGGCTTTTGCCATTGCGACAGGCGCAGGCCGGGTCGCTCAGTCACGGGCAGAAGCAATGGCTGGAGATCGGCATGCTGCTGGCGCAGGACCCGAAGCTGCTGCTGGTCGACGAGCCGGTCGCCGGCATGACCGATGCCGAGACCGAGGCGACGGCTGAGCTGCTCAAGGAGATCGCGCGGGACCATTCCGTCATCGTCGTCGAGCACGACATGGCGTTCGTGCGCGCGCTCGGTGTCAGGGTGACCTGCCTGCATGAGGGTGCAGTGCTGGCCGAGGGAACGATCGACGCCGTCTCGGCCAACCCACGCGTCATTGAAGTCTATCTTGGACGCTGACGGAAATGAAGGTTGTCATGCTGAAAGTTGACGGCATCGATCTGCACTACAGCGCTGCACAGGCGCTGCGGCATGTTTCGCTTGAGGCGAACACCGGCGAGGTGATGTCGGTGCTCGGGCGTAACGGCGTCGGTAAGACGAGTTTACTCAGGGCGATTATTGGCCAGCATCCGATCAGCGCCGGGCGTATTACTTGGGGTGGCGAGGATCTGGCGGGATTGGCGCCCTTCGAGCGCGCGCGGCGTGGTATCGCCTTTGTGCCGCAGGGACGCGAAATCTTCCCGTTGTTGACGGTACAGGAAAATCTGCAGACGGGATTTGCCCCGCTGGCGCGGCGCGATCGGCATGTGCAGGACGAGATTTTCGATCTGTTTCCAGTTCTGAAATCGATGCTGCATCGCCGTGGTGGCGATCTCTCCGGCGGACAGCAGCAGCAACTCGCCATCGGTCGCGCGCTGGTGACACGGCCGAAGCTGCTGGTGCTGGACGAGCCGACGGAGGGCATCCAGCCGTCGATCATCAAGGACATCGGCCGCGCCATCGACTATCTTCGCAACCGCGGCGATATGGCAATCGTGCTGGTCGAGCAGTATTTCGAGTTTGCGCGCGATCTCGCCAACCGGTTCGTCGTCATGGAACGCGGTCAGGTGGTGATTGCGGGAACGCGCGCGGAAATGGTGGAAGCTGATGTCCGTCGCCGCCTTTCGGTCTGAGGATGCGCTGGCGGCGTTGCGTGTCGATGGCGGTGCGACGGCATCGTTCAAGGCGGATCGGGCGATAACGCGCATCGCGTTGCTCGCCGAGTATGGCGGCTACCGGCTCAAGTTCCCTGACTGCACAGGTGGCGCTCTTGAAGCGGTGGTGGTCAATACCGGCGGTGGCGTCGCGGGCGGGGATCGCGTGCAGTTCGACATCCAGGCGGGTGCTGCGTCCAAAGTTATCGTGGCAACCGCGACAGCTGAACGGATTTATCGCAGTCGTGGTGCGAATTCGGCAATCGATGTACGCCTGGACGTAGAACACGGGTCAACCCTGGCGTGGCTGCCGCAAGCGACGATCCTATTCTCCGGCGCACGACTGCAGCGCCGTTTCGACGTGGATGTCGCGGGCCAAGCGCGGTTGCTGATGGCCGAGACGACGGTCTTCGGGCGCGAAGCCAGCGGCGAAATCATGGGGACTGGATTTTTGCACGATCGCTGGCGGGTCCGGCGGGACGGGGCGTTGATCTTTGCTGATGAAACCCGGCTCGATGGCGATATCTCAGCCCTGCAGGCGCGCCCGGCATTGGCAGCAGCGGTGCGCGGTGTGGCGCTTCTGCTGTGTGTCGCGCCCGATGTCGAGGAAAAGCGTCATGCTGTACGGGTAGCCTTGGCGGGCGGCTCTGGGGAGACAGGGGTGAGTGCCTGGAACGGTATGCTCGTCGTGCGTGTCCTCGCCAGTCGCCTCGATGTGCTGCAATCGGCCTTGCGGCGCGCCATTGACGCGCTACAAATTGCTTCAGTCCCGCAAGTCTGGTCGAACTAACTTTTTGATCTTGAGATGGCCGCACCATGAATCTGACGCCGCGTGAAAAAGACAAACTGCTGGTGGCCATGGCGGCGATCGTCGCGCGGCGGCGGCTGGAGCGTGGCGCCAAGCTCAATCATCCCGAGGCGATCGCGCTGATCACCGACTTCGTCGTCGAAGGCGCGCGCGATGGCAAAACGGTTGCGACGCTGATGCGCGAAGGGGCGTACGTGATCACCCGCGATCAGGTGATGCCCGGCATCGCCGAAATGATCCACGACGTGCAGGTCGAGGCGACATTCCCCGACGGCACAAAGCTCGTCACTGTCCATAATCCTATTCGTTGAATGCAAGGACCCACATGATCCCCGGTGAAATCATCACGGCCAAGGGCGATATCGAGCTCAATGCCGGCCGCAAGGCGATTAAGTTGACGGTGGCCAATACCGGCGATCGGCCGATCCAGGTTGGCAGCCACTATCATTTCTTTGAAACCAATCCAGCGCTGGCTTTCAATCGCGCGAAAGCGAAGGGCATGCGGCTCGATATAGCTGCGGGGACAGCCGTGCGGTTCGAACCAGGCCAGACACGCGAGGTGGCGTTGATCCCTGTCGCGGGGAAGCGCACGATCTACGGGTTTCGACAGGCGGTCATGGGGAAGCTCAAGTAACCGGAGTTGTTGTCATGCGCGTTCTGTTCCCGATCATTGTTGCTGCCACCCTCACATCGATCGTGCCAGCAGTGGCCCATCCGCCGGCCATCGTCACCCCAGCGGAAGAAAAAGGCACGATCGAAGAGGTGATCGCGTTCCGCCGTGACCTCGCCGCGGCGATTGTCGCCAAGGACAAGGCGAAACTGACGGAGATGTATTCCAAGTCCTTCATCCAGACCCACGGGACCGGCGAGCAGGATGGTCGCGATGCGCGTATTGCTGGAATTCTCGCCGGTGCCCAAGCCGTTGAAATACTCGCTGCTGAGGATCTGGTCGTGCGCATCTTCAGTGGTGGCTGGACGGCTGTTGCGACTGGCAAATCGCGGCGGACGACGCCAGCCGGCGAAAAGCAGCTCCTCGCCTGGACGGCCGTCTATGTGCGAACGGAAAAATCGTGGGCGCTGGCTGCGAGCCAGGTGACGCGACTGAACGAGATCAAACCCTGAGAGGCCGGCACGCCAACAAAATATCCCGCGCCGCTCCTTACAAAAGTTGTTTGCCCTACTCTGAGACTTGCCTTACATTCAATTTCGTAAGGAGCATGCCGAAGAACGGAGCGCTGCCATGGCCGCCAAGACCTACGCCACCCTGACCAGCAAGGGTCAGATCACGATTCCAGCCGAACTGCGCAAGCACTGGAACTTGAAGGCCGGCGACAGGATCGCCTTCGAAAAGCTGACCGACGAGAAGGGCACCATCCGCCCCGAGCGCCGGCGCTCGATCTTTGAGGCGATGGAGGAGTGGAAGTTGCCCGCGATTGACAGGCCATTCACTCAGAAGGACATCGACGATGCGATTGGAGCGGCGATGGCCGAAAGGCATACGCGTCTAAAGTCGAAGGGCAAGTCATGATCGGGATCGACACGAACGTGTTGCTTTGCGCGCTGGTCAACAAATCCGATCCTGGCCAGACGGAACGGGCGCAACGAACAATCCGCGAAAACGCGCCCGTATTCCTCAACAGTGTGGTTCTCTCGGAGTTCGTCTGGACCTGCAAATACACATACGCCTTGGAGCGGAAGGCAATTCACCGACTGCTCGACGATATTATCAATACGCCAGAATTCAGTTTTGCTCGCCCCGAAGTTATTGCCCTGGCCGTTGCCGGCTACGGCTCGCGCATGTCCGACTTCGCGGATTGGCTGATTGGCGAAACCAACCTCGATCATGGTTGCAGTTCGACGCTGACGTTCGACAAGGGTGCGGCCAAAACCGCTGCCTTCAAATCCGTCCCCGCCTAACCCCGGATTTCCCCCATGCCCATAAAAATCTCCCGCGCGGCATACGCCGGCATGTTCGGTCCGACCACCGGCGATAAGGTGCGGCTTGCCGACACCGATCTCATCATCGAGGTCGAGAAGGATTTCACAACTTATGGCGAGGAAGTGAAGTTCGGCGGCGGCAAGGTGATCCGTGACGGCATGGGGCAATCCCAGGTCACCAACAAGAAGGGCGCGGTCGATACCGTCATCACCAACGCGCTGATCCTCGATCACTGGGGCATCGTCAAGGCTGACATCGGCATTGCGCGCGGCCGCATCGCCAAGATCGGCAAAGCCGGCAATCCCGACATCCAGCCGAACGTCGACATCATCGTCGGGCCAGGGACTGATGTCATTGCAGGCGAAGGCAAGATCATCACCGCTGGCGGGTTTGACAGCCATATCCACTTCATCTGCCCGCAACAGATCGAAGATGCCGTGATGTCCGGCATGACGACGTTGCTCGGCGGTGGTACTGGGCCGTCGCACGGCACGTTTGCGACGACTTGTACGCCGGGACCCTGGCACATCGAGATGATGCTGCGGGCGGCTGACGCATTCCCGATCAACATCGGGATGGCCTGCAAGGGAAACGCGTCGTTGCCGGCCCCGCTCATCGAGATGCTGGAGGCGGGCGCCTGCGCCATGAAGCTGCACGAGGACTGGGGGACGACGCCGGCGGCGATCGACAACTGCCTCGCGGTTGCCGACGACTATGATGTGCAGGTGATGCTGCATTCCGACACGTTGAATGAATCAGGGTTCGTCGAGGATACGATTCGTGCGTTCAAGGGCCGCACCATCCACGCATTCCATACTGAAGGCGCCGGTGGCGGCCACGCGCCTGACATCATGAAGGTGGCCGGACTAAAGAACGTGCTGCCGTCGTCGACCAATCCAACCCGGCCGTTCACGGTCAACACGATCGACGAGCATCTGGATATGCTGATGGTCTGCCATCATTTGTCGTCGAAGATTCCGGAGGATCTGGCGTTTGCCGAAAGCCGCATCCGTAAGGAGACGATTGCAGCGGAAGATATCCTGCATGATCTGGGCGCACTCTCGATGATGTCGTCGGACAGCCAGGCGATGGGGCGGATCGGCGAGGTCGTCATCAGGACGTGGCAGACGGCGCACAAGATGCGCCAGCAGCGCGGGCCCTTGCCCGAAGATAAGGGGCGGGGCAACGATAATTTCCGCGCCAAACGTTATATCGCCAAGTACACGATCAATCCGGCGATCGCGCATGGTGTCTCGCAGCACATTGGCTCGGTCGAAGCCGGTAAGCTTGCCGATCTCGTGGTCTGGTCGCCGGCGTTCTTTGGGGTGAAGCCCGATTGCGTCATCAAGGGCGGCATGATCGTTGCGGCACCGATGGGCGATCCCAATGCCTCGATACCCACGCCGCAGCCGGTGCATTACCGGCCGATGTTTGGTGCTTACGGGTCGGCGCGGACGGAGACGTCGCTGACCTTCACCAGCAAAGCGTTCGCCGAGGGCAAGAACGCGAAGGCGTGGGGGTTGCGCAAAAAGGTGGTGGCGGTGAAGAACGTCCGCGATGGCATTTCGAAAAAGAGCATGATCCACAATGACGCGACGCCCGATATCCAGATCGATGCCGAGACCTACGAAGTGCGCGCCGACGGCGAATTGCTGGTCTGCAAGCCGGCCAAGGAACTGCCGATGACGCAACGCTATTTTTTGTTCTGAGGGGTTTGCATGCAGCGCGCCGCCACCGTCATTCGTAAAACCGAACTTGGCCGCCGGATCACAGTCGACACGATTACGCTCGACCGGGCGTCGCGGCACAAGCGGCGCACGGCCATGACATCGGATCGCGGGCATGCGTTCCTGCTCGATTTGGGCGAAGCGACGGTTCTCGCCGACGGCGATGCGCTGCAGCTTGAGAGTGGCGCGCTGATCAAGGTGCGCGCGGCGGCAGAACCGTTACTCGAGATCCATGCCCACGATGCGGCGGCGTTGGCCCGCATCGCCTGGCATATCGGCAATCGTCACACGCCCTGCGAGGTGGCGGCACAAGCGATCTACATCCAGCCTGATCATGTTTTGGAGGAGATGGTGATCGGACTTGGCGCACACGTGCATCATGTGAACAGGCCGTTCGATCCGGAAGGCGGGGCTTACGGTGGTAAGGGGCCGCTGCAGCAGGGTCACCATCACCACGGCACGCATGAGCACGTGCATGGCAGTCACGATCACGGCAACGATGCGCACAGCCATGACCATGACGTCGAAGCGATAACGACGAAGGTCTGGCGGCCGGATTGATGGATCTCTTGTCACAGCGAAGCCGGATTGAAACGTTGGAGGTGTCGAGTGCCGCGCAGAGCGCGCGTGGGCGAGCGCTGTTGCAGATCTGGCTGTCGCCATCGTTCCCGGTCGGCGGCTATGCCTATAGCCATGGATTGGAGAAGGCGGTTGAGAACGGTTGGGTCTCCGATCGGCCGACGCTCGAAGCGTGGCTCGGCGATCTGATCGAACTCGGCGCGCTGCGCAACGATCTGATCCTATTGGCGGCGAGTTGGCGGGCGAGCAAGGGCATCGCGGGGCCGGCGCTGGTCGAGGTGGCAAGTCTGGCAGTGGCGTTGCAGCCGTCGGCCGAGCGTCATCTCGAAGCGACGCAGCAGGGCGCCTCCTTCATTGCGCAGTTTGAGACGGCGTGGCCGGCTGATGCTGTGTCGTGGGCGGCGGCGCCGGGTGTGACGCCAACACTCGCCGTGGCGGTTGGTTTTGCCGCAGCCGCGCACGAAATTGGGCTCGAAGACGCGCTGCAGGCCTTCGGTGTGGCATTCATCGGTGCGTTGACGTCGGCGGCCATCCGCTTGAGTGTTGTCGGGCAAACCGATGCACAGCGTGTGACGGCGGCGCTGCTCGAACGGGTGCTCAGCGTTGCCGCTGCTGCTGCGCGATCGACGCTGGACGATCTGGGTGGAGCGGCTTGGCGGTCGGACCTCGCATCGATGCAACATGAAACACAGCACACGAGGCTCTTTCGATCATGACGCCAGCAACTCAGTCCCCGCATGGTCCCCTCCGCGTCGGCATCGGCGGCCCCGTCGGCTCGGGCAAGACGACACTGACTGAAAAGCTCTGCAAGCGCTTTCGTGACAGCTACGATATCTGCGCCATCACCAACGACATCTACACCAAGGAGGATGCGGAGATCCTGATGCGCGCACAGGCATTGCCGCTGGAGCGGATCATGGGGGTCGAGACCGGCGGCTGCCCGCATACAGCCATCCGCGAGGATTGCTCGATCAATCTGGCGGCGATCGAGACGATGCGGAAAAAATTTCCCAAACTCGAACTCATTCTCATCGAATCCGGTGGTGATAACCTCGCTGCCACCTTCTCGCCGGAGCTCGCCGATCTGACGATCTACGTCATTGATGTCGCGCAGGGAGAAAAGATCCCGCGCAAGGGCGGGCCCGGCATCACGCGATCCGATCTTCTGGTGATCAACAAGATCGATCTGGCGCCGCATGTGGGAGCAAGTCTCGCGGTGATGGAGCGCGATGCCCGGCGCATGCGCGGCGAGAAGCCGTTCGTGTTCACGAATTTGAGGACGGGTGAAGGATTAGAGTCGATCGCCGACATGATCCGCTGGCAGGGCGGGTTGCGGGGTGTGTCGGTGGCGGACCGCGCCAACTGAAGCGTTCATTGCGGGAGGCATGGCATGCGGATTGGGTTCATCGGTATCGGCAACATGGGGGAGCCGATGGCGGCGCACCTCGCGGGGAGTCAGCACGAGCTCCTGGTGTTCGATCTCGACGCGAGCCGGGCGGCGCGCTTTGCTGGCGAATACAAGGCGCGGGCGGTTGACCTCCCGGCGCTGGCGGCCGCCGATATCATCGTGACGATGCTGCCGACGGGGCGGGATGTCCGCCATGCGGTGCTGGAGGCGAAAGAGGGCGCGCTCGGCATGGCGCTGCGTCCCGGCACGATCATCGTCGACATGAGTTCGTCGGAGCCGGTTGGCACACGCGATTTGGGCGCGGCGTTGGCGGCGCGTCAGGTGACCCTGATCGATGCGCCGGTGTCGGGTGGCGTGGCCCGCGCCAAGACGGCGACACTTGCCATCATGATCGGCGGTGACGACGCGACGGCCGTCGAACGCGCGCTGCCGGTGTTGCGCCTGATGGGCGATCGATTGTTCCGCACGGGTGGGCTTGGTACCGGGCACGCGATGAAGGCGCTCAACAACTTCGTCGCTGCGACGGCGTTTGCGGCAACGTCAGAGGCGATGCTGATCGGCGAGCGCTTCGGGCTCGATCGCGCCGTCATGATCGACATCATGAACGTGTCGACGGGGCGCAATTTCCACACCGATTTGGTGATGAAGGACCATGTCATCGGCCAAAAATTCGCGACCGGGTTCGCGATAGGATTGCTGGCCAAGGATGTCGGGATTGCCGAAGATCTCGGTCGAGCGATGGCGGTCGAGGCGCCGTTGACGGAGCTGGTCAGCCGACGCTGGGCCGAGGCGCGTGATGCAGTCGGTGCTGGCCGCGACAATACCGAGGCCTATCTGGCGTGGAGTGGAGAGCCAAGGGTGACGTAGGATTGCGAACGGGATGACGGGGCAGGTGGTGCGCGCTCACTCGGAAAATCCGTGCAAGGGGAGCGCATCAGGATAGAGGTCGCGACACGTTGGATCGTCTTTCTCGATGAGCGCAATCTTCCAATCACGCCGCCTTCGCTTCAAAAGTTTTTTCTCGATGGAACGCGGTCTCCGCATCGGGCTGTGCTTCGCGGTAGACGAGGCGGCCAACCCAATAGCGCGTCGTGAATCCTTCGATGCGATTTTCGCGGTGATCCGAACTCCGTGCCGGGAGGGCACTGGCTACGCCGACGTAGAGGACGCCACGGGCACGGCTCGCTGTGATATAGACGAAGAAGTGCTTGCGGCAGGTGGCGATCATCCGTCGCATGGGGAGCGTCCTGGCGTGCGCCTTCAGCGGTGTAACATTGCACTCGAACGCCGTCATCCCGGCTAACCACATCCCACTGCCGTCATCCCGGTCAAGCGAAGCGCGAGCCGGGATCGGATCGAGAGCGGTAAAGGTCCCGTGTCTGCGCAGCAGCGTTGCACGCTGCGGCGCGCACGGGATGACGGGTGGTGGGGCGTACGCTACTTTCTTCAACGCGGCGAACAGCGATTGGGCGAACGGCGAATGGGCGCCGGGGAGGCCGTCGAGCGCCTGCTGACCGAATTGAGTGGCGGTGACGGGCCGGAAATTCTGCAGCGCGCCGGCTTCGATGCGCGTGAAGGATTGGGCGCGGCGCTTGAGGCCCGGGCAGGCCGCGGGGATCTGATTGTCGCGGCAGGCGTCGAGGATGACGAGTTTCTGCCGCGCGGTTTCGGTGGCGGCGGTGAGGGCTTCGACGGGGATGCCGTTGGCGACGGTGCCGGTGGTGCAGTCGAGACTGGCGTCAATGGGCGTTACGATGTTGACGCCGGACGAAGCCATGCCGTGCCCGATGAAGAAGGCGAGTGCGGTGTCGGCGCCCTGGGCCTTCTGTTTGAGGGTGGCAAGGGCTTGCTGGATGGGCGCGTGGGTCGCGTCAAAGCAGCCGGGTTTTCCGCCGTCACAGGAGATGACCTCAAAGCCGTGCTTGACGAAAATGCCGACGAGGCGTTCGGCATCGAGGCGGGCGTTGGCGAGGGTGGTGAGGCGCGCGACTTTGGCGCTAGCGTTGCCAGCCGCCTGGCCAGCAACGGCGATCAGGCCTTTCGCGGGGTCGCCGCCGAGCGGATCGCTGCCGTAGGCGTTCTGGACGATGACGACGGCGACGCGACGGGCGTCGGCGGGCGTGGCTGTCGCCAACGCCCAGATCGCCAACAGCACTGCGCCAATCCGCGCCATCATCTGAAATACCGAACTCCAATCTGGGTTAATTCTGCGTGCGTTTCGCGTGACGCGCGAGGCTGGGGGAGAGCCCGCACATCAACCGGGAGGGGAGGCGGATGTGCGGGCAAACCCGGCGGGTCAGTGCCGGGGGAGGAGACGAGTTGCCCGCTTTGTGCTGGCTGTCCAGGCCATCGTCAGTGCGAGATCTTTGATCACCGATGGATGGGGCGGCGATCCGAGGTCTCAACCAACGAGCGGGCAACTCGTGAAAGCCAATCTAGCAGAAAACGGAGGGCCGCGAACCTAGGTACTTACCTAGGGGGGTGCGCACGGGACGACGGAGGGTGGGTGCGCGCGCGGGATGAACGTGGTGGGTGGTGTGCATCCCCAATGCCGTCATCCCGGCCAAGCGCAGCGCGAGCCGGGATCATTATCGTTCGCCGTGAAGCTGCAACAGTGCCCGAACCGTGTCGGGTAAGGGTCCCGTGTTTGCGCAGCGGTACTGCGCATCGCAGCGCGCACGGGATGATGAGGTGGTTGCGCGTCCGCTCAGACGCGGGCGAGGATGCGGGTGGCGCGGACGAGATGCGGGCGGTCGATCATCTGACCGCGCAACGACAGCGCGCCGGCGCCGGGGTTAGCGGCGAACAGTTGGGTGATCTCATTGGCCCAGGCGATTTCGGAGGCGCTCGGTGTGAAGGCCGCGTTGATCAGGGCGACTTGATCGGGATGGATCGCCATCTTCGCGGTGAAGCCGTCGCGCACGGATTCGACGCATTCCGCCTTGAAGCCGTCGATGTTGCGGAAATTGGCGAAGACGGTGTCGATGGGTTGGCGGTTGGTGGCGGTGGCGGCCATCAAAGTCATGTCGCGGGCGAGGCGATAGGGCGATGTCCACGACCAGCCGTCGGCTTGCCGCGTCGACGATGAGCCGACCAGGGCTGAGAGATCTTCCGCACCCCAGGTGATCGCTTCGAGGCGTGACGTCGCGTCGAGGTAGGTGTGCATGGTCAGCACGCTGGCCGGCACTTCGGTGGCAATGGCGATGATGCGCGTGTGGCCGGCGGCATGGCCGACTACCGCTTCCGCTCGGTCGAGGTGGGCGGCGAGGGCGTCAACGTCACGGGCCGTGCGCGGCTTCGGCTGCATGATGCCATCGGGCTTGGCGGCGAGCACACCGGCGATATCGTCCTGCCAGAACGGTGTGTCGTGCGCGTTGATGCGGACGTAAAGGCGCGGGCGGTTTGGTTTTGTCTGTGCCTCACGCAGAAATGCCGCGGCGAGCGGCCGGGCTGCGGCCTTGCGATCGAGTGCGACGGAGTCCTCAAGATCGAGGATCAGCGCGTCGGCACCGCAGCCAAGAGCCTTGGCGAGTTTTTTGTCACTATCGGCGGGAACAAACAGGAGGGATCGCATGAGGCTCAGACCTTCGGGGGTTCAGGCTTTCGCGGGACGTTTGCGCATGAAGGCTTGGCGTTTGCAGTCGGCAACCAGCTCATCACGTTGATTGAAGGCCTTGTGTCGCAATTCGACGAGACCGGCGTCGGGTCGCGATTTGCTGTCGCGACGGGAGAGCACTTCGGTGGTGACGCGGATCGTGTCGCCGTGGAACACCGGCTTGGGAAACGTCACGTCGGTCATGCCGAGATTGGCGATGGTGGTGCCGAGCGTCGTGTCGTTGACGGAGATACCGATCATCAGCCCGAGCGTGAACAGCGAATTGACCAGCGGTTTGCCCCATTCGGTTTGGGCGGCAAAATGGTGATCGATGTGCAGCGGTTGGGGATTGTGCGTCAGACACGAGAACAGCGTGTTGTCCATCTCGGTGACGGTCCGCCGCAGGGCATGCTCGAAAACGCGGCCGATGTCGAAGTCTTCAAAGTAGAGGCCTTGCATGGGATCGGTCCTTGCGGGGGCAAATGTTGCGGCGGTTGTGCGCCAGGCAGGATGGATTGGCAAGATCTAGCGAAATCGCGACAGGGCTTAACTCGGTCTTCACGGACTGGCGGTAGTCTGACCTCAGTTGAGTAACGGCGCTCGCCGCCCGTGTCGCGTTCAGGTCCGCGTTCCCAGTCGGTGCTTTGAAGTCGAGTTGCTTTGCTCACCATGAGTCCCCTATTTGATGTTCCCGTTCACCTCGCTGTTGCGCTCTCAGTAGCGTCGCATGGTGTGAAAGGTCCCGATGAGCGCGAAGCGCTGGCCGCCTTGTTCGAGCGTACGGCTGCGCGTGTGACGATGGTTTCGCGTGTCCTTGATGCGCCATCGGGACCCTATTTCTTTGCCGCGCAGCCATGGCTGGCGAATGTGCGGCTGGTCGCACCGCCGGCGATTGCCGTGCGCATTTTCAAAACGAGTTCCGGTCAACACTACATGCCGCCGGGTGTGGAGCGTGATCGGCTGTTGTCGCTGCGGACGGATCCGGAACTGGCCGCCGCCATGACGCGGGTAGCGGCCGTCCGCAACCACGCCGCATTGTCCGCGGCTCTCGGGCGTCCGCCGTTGACGGGTGAATTGCTGTTGGCCCACTTGATGGGAACGGCTGCCACGCTGCGGGTGAACGAAGCAGCCGCGCAACGGCCCGACGTCGCGGTTGCCCAGATCTCCCGGTTTCGATGTGACTGCGATTAAGGCAGTCGCGCCTGGGATCGCAACTCTGGCGGCCGGCGAGGCCTATCGGCATATCCGTGGAGATATTGCCTCGGGATCAAAGTCGGTGGCCGGCGCTCGATCGCTGCGAGGCGCTGTGACGCAGACAGCCGGTGGCCGCAGTTGGCAGTCGACAGCGGCGCGGCAAGGGCCGGCCAACGTTGCGGCGCCCGCTCAATAGCGGAATTGCTCGGACAGAACGCGTTCGTCGAGGCTATGGCCGCGATCGAATAACAGCAGCAGGTCGATACCGACCGCCTGCACGATTTCAACGCGCGTCACGTGGCGGGTTTCCTCGTTGTCGGCGACGGCGCTCGCCGGGCGCTTGGCCGCATCGAGCACATCGATGGCGATCGAGGCCTCGTTTGGCAGCAGGGCGCCCCGCCAACGACGCGGCCGGAAAGGGCTGATGGCAGTCAGTGCCAGCAGCGGCGCGTTGATCGGCAGGATCGGTCCGTGCGCCGAGAGATTGTAGGCGGTCGACCCGGCGGGGGTCGCGACGAGCACGCCATCGCAGATCAGTTCGTCGAGACGTACCTTGCCGTCAATGGAGATACGGAACTTTGCGGCCTGATGGGTTTGGCGGAACAATGAGACTTCGTTGATAGCGAGGCCGGTGGTTTTGCGGCCGTCGCGGCCGTGCGCGGTCATGGCGAGGGGATGGATGACGCTGCGCTCGGCGCGGGCGAGGCGCTGCGACAGGCCGTCCTCGCGGTAGGCGTTCATGAGAAAGCCGACGGATCCGCGGTTCATGCCATAAATGGGAATGCCGTCCGACAGGTGCGCATGCAAGGTCTGCAGCATGAATCCGTCGCCGCCGAGCGCGACGATGGCATCGGCTTCGGACGGAGGGGTAGCACCATAGCGGGCGGTGAGCCGCTTGAGGGCGGCCTGCGCTTCCGGCACGTCGCTCGCCGCAAACGCCAGTTTGTCGAATTTACTTGATGCTTTGGCCATGATCGGGACTGTTAGGGGGAGAGTGGGGCACGAGCCCCGGGACCATGACCAGAGGCTTGCACCGCTTGCCCGCCGCCGACAAGCCGATTTTGATCTATGCGACCTTTCCCGACATGAAAGTTGCGGACATGGTTGGCGAAGCGTTGGTCGACCAGGGGCTGGTCGCCTGCGTGAATCTGTTGCCTGGGATGGCGTCGATCTACGTCTGGGAGGGTCAGCGCCAGCGCGATACGGAGGTGGTGATGATCGCCAAGACGCGCAGCCGCAAGCTCGAGGCGATCGTGCGCGCGATTAAGGCGCACCACCCCGCGACGACGCCGGCGATCGTCGCCGTCGACATTGCCGGCGGGTCGACGGATTTCCTGCGCTGGATTGGCGATCAGACGGCGGATCGAAAATTCAGCTGAGAATGATCGTCCAATCGCTTCCGGCTCCGCGCAGCGCGGATGCGTGTGGGTAACTGAAGCGCCACAGGAGCCTGTCGGAAGCGAGCAAAAAAAGTCTCGACGCTCCAACACGAGGAGAGAGAGTGCAGTGCAACCTAAGCTGAATGCGCAATTGGCGGCGACGCTGGCGACCGTCACGGTGATCCCAGTTCTGACGATCGACGATCCAGCGCATGCGGTGGCGCTGGGACGCGCGCTGGTGGCCGGAGGATTGCGCATTCTCGAGGTGACACTGCGCACGCCGGCGGCGATGGCGGCCATGTCAGCGATGGCGCGCGACATCCCCGATGCGATTGTTGGCGCGGGAACCGTGTTGACACCGGAGCAGGGGGCGGCGGCGATCACATCGGGTGCGCAATTTCTGGTTTCGCCGGGGATCACACCGTCGCTCATGCAGGCGACGCAGCAATGGAACAAGCCGCTGCTGCCGGGGGTGGCGACCGCGTCGGAGGCGATGGCATTGGCGGACCTCGGCTACAGGATGCTCAAGTTTTTTCCCGCTGAACCGGCAGGCGGCGTTGCCTACCTCAAGGCGTTGTCGCAACCGCTGTCTGACATCAAATTCTGCCCGACCGGCGGCGTCAGCGCTGCGAATGCAAAGAGCTATCTCGCGTGCCCGAATGTCGTGTGCGTCGGCGGATCGTGGGTTGCGCCCGGCGATGCCGTGGCAGCAGGCGACTGGTCGCGGATTACGGCGCTGGCGAAGGCGGCGAGCGCGTTGCGGTGAAGGGAAACACGCGCCGTGCTTGGGAGCACGGGGCGGGTGGCGGCGGAGCGCGTTCTCACCCCCGCCATCCCCGACGCAGCGCCGCGTGAAGCGCATCCCGCCAGCATCATCCCGGCTAACCAGAGCGCGAGCCGGGATCTTCAGCGGATCGCGAGCGGTAAAGGTCCTGTGTCTGCGCAGCGGTACTACCTTGGCGCTTCAGATGCCCACAAGCATCCGAGCTGGCGTACCGCGTTTTGGCGAAGCCCTGCTGCGCATGGACGCGCACGGGAAGACGGGGAAATATTGAGCGATGCTGCGGCGGACGCGACACCGACGATCAGGCTCGCCGTCGAGACAATATCACCCTGGCGCCCAATATTGCTGCGCGTACCCACCCAATGCGATCGACGAGATGGCGTCCAGGCTTCGCGCGCAGTCGTCTCATTGTGTCCTTATGATCATGCGTCCCGTCGTGACGCAACCCAGGCGATCGCCAACAGTGCGACCGTCGCGGCGATGAGGGCAATAAGCGTTGAGTTCGGCACATAGAACGTGCGATGCACCTCCCAGCCAAGACTGCGTAAGACTTTGGATAGATCTGTATAAATGCCAGCGAGATGACCGCCGAGGGTTCCGGCGATGCCGAGCAGCACACTACCAAGTACGGCAAGCACGGCCATGACCCACCGTCCCGGCCCCGTCCAAAGTCCCTCTCCCTGAACGCACCGCGTTGCCAGCATCAGTATCCAGTATGCCGTTGTCCAAACCGCCAGCAGGATGTGATTGCGCCCCATGGGCGATGTCGAGACTGCATCCCATGGCCAGACCATCAGGCCCACCGCCATGGCGAGCAATCCCGAGACAAGGCCGATAGACAGCAGTGGCACGAGGGCGCGATCGATGGCGAGGGCGACCGGCCCGTTCGACGCGGCGCGCCACAGGATGGCCAGTGTCGCCGTCATCCATAGGGCGATCGGAAAATGCACCAATACGACGTGATAGGCGGCCATGGTCACGCTCCCTTATGGGGTTTCAATGTTGCGTTGAGGGCGACGGCAAAGCCGACGATGAGCAAGACACCAGCGAGCATCGTGAGCAGCCACTGCTGCCGGATCGCGTCGTTGAACTCCATCTCGACACCGTAATGAGCGAGCTCCGCCTCGCTGTGCCGGAACTTTACCGGCACGCCGGCGCGCACCTTGTCGGCGCCGGGATGGCGGTTGCTGTTGACATGCGCCCAACTCACTTGGCCTGGGTAGAACAGAGTCACATCTTTCCAAGGCTGCTCCCATTTCGGTGCATCGCCATCAAACTTGACTGCGGCGATGTCTGCGGCGCGCCCGAGCCCGATACTGAACGGCAGTGAGACGTAGTGCCATCGCCCGCCCGTCGCCTGCCGGTGCACGGCGAAGGCGACATGATAGACACCGCGATCGACCAGGATCTTGTCCTCAAGACGATTTCCGGTATCCAACTTGCGGGACAGCGTGACGTCCCAGAACCCAGCAGTCCATTGACCTTTTCCAAAGACTTTGATGTCCGCGCGTGAGCCGTCGCTCGGCCGCACGATTCTCCGCGGCAGCGTGTCGCCCTCTTTCCAAGTGGCGTTTGGATCGTAGGGTGCGGCTAAATCTTCGCGGAGTGCAAAATTGGCGTCTTGCGCAATGCGACCACCAATAATGTCGTCCCATTTGAGCGCGGCGTGGCCCGCTTTGGCGACGTCGAACATCAGGCGTGGTTGCTTCTTCTCTCCGTCCCAGTTTGTGGCATAGGGGCTCTTGCCGGCGTCACTGAGGCGGGCTTCGGCGACAAGCTGGTCGTCGGACAGTTTGACCGGATTGGAACGATTGGCGCGCCAATGCCACAAATCCAGGAAGTAACCGGCCGCGCGCTGTGCCTTGAGTTCGCCTTCCGGAACAACCGATGACCAGTCGTCGATTGATGATCGAGTAGCCGGAAGGTACTTCGTCGGTTCATCCTGTTTGAGCTTCGCACCAAGATAGGGATGCGCCGCAACTTCTTTGCCGCTCACTTCGTCGTTGAACCCCGCCAACCGTCGACCGACCGTGATGTAGCCGCCATAGCGCGAGAATTCGGGCACACTGCCATCATCAACCATCATGGCAACACGATCTTCATGGAGACCGTCGGGTTCCGATCCGGCAACCGCATTGCCTTTCACAACCCATTTGCCTGATTCAAAGCGCAGCACATCATGAAAAATGCCAGGCTTGGGTGATGGCCAGCGGTAGCGAAAGTATATATCGCTGCCGTTGTACGCCGCCTGGACTTGAAACGGCACCGTCAACGGCGATGGGATCGCGATGTGTTTTTTTGGATCATCATGCACGACGCCACGACCGTGCGTGAACCACGATAGTGCCAGCCCGCCCACAAAGATCGCCAATGCCAAGGATAGCCATCCGCGCCGCGCAATCATTTCAACCTCCAACGTCATGTCGGGCCATTATTAGACTAGTCAGTGGTCAGTCTGGTTATTTGCTTCCAAAATGCCGGCGCGCCCATTGATGTGGATCAACGGGACTTGGTAGCCAACGCATGCACTTTGAAGTACGGATTTGAAAAACGAGAGGTCGTCTGTCTTCCGGCCTCGCGACGTGCGCGGCAAACCTTAAGCCGCTGCGACGGAAACTTGCGGACATCACCAAAGCAATTGGTGCGATGGTATGAATTGTCGCTCCATGCTGCGCCGCAATATCGTTATGCTTGCACACGACTTGTGATGGCGTGCGGCTTGTCAGGCAACGACGCGCGGCGCATCATGCGGGCTCGACGGTGGGACGATCCGAAGCCATGACGGGTTGGCCTGACCGGAGCCATCACGAGGGATACGGCGATGGCTCCGAGGCCCGCCCGCTGACCCAGCGGAAAGGAGTGCGCCTCATGAATGTTGCAGCGATTCTCAAATTGAAGGGGCGGTCGGTTGCGACCGCGCCCGCCACCACGCCGCTCGGCGAGGTCATCAAAACACTGGCGACCAAGAAAATCGGAGCCGTTGTCATCACCGGTCATCGCGGCGAAATCGCGGGCATTGTCTCCGAACGCGATGTCATCCGTGTCATTGCAGCGGAGGGCGCCGGAGTGCTGGATAAGACCGCCGCGCACGTGATGACGCGCGATGTCGTCACCTGTCGCGAAGACCACACGCTCGACGAATTGATGGGCGTGATGACGACCAAGCGTTTCCGGCATCTGCCGATCGTCGAGGATGGCAAGCTTGTTGGGATCGTTTCGATCGGCGATGTCGTCAAGCATCATATCGCCGAAGTCGAGATGGAAGCGACGGCGATGCGGGATTATATCGCGCATACGTGATGTTGGCACGTGGCGCGCCACCCTGAATTTTCATCCCCGGCCAAGGCCGCGCTGGTTGGCGTCCCTCGGGACGAGGGCCCAAGGGTATGGGGCAACCGAAGGCGCACAAACAAGGCCGCGTGCCGGTGACCCATCATGCCAGATCCGCAGCGTTCGAGATCGCTGCACACTGGGTCCTCGGGACCCTCGGGACGAGCCCGAGGGCATGTGCGCTTCGCTTACCCGAGAATGACAATTCAGCGTGGGGCGCTAGCAAAAGTGCTACGCGTGCAGGCTGGTGGGGAGGCGATTGACCTTGCGGGCCGCGATTTCGCGGACGAGATCATCGATGACGCGCTCGGTGGCCTTGGATCCGGCGGTGATCAAATCGTCGGCGCGGTGGAAGTCGAACAGACCGCAATTGCCAAGTCTGGGGGTTATGATGGCGTCGGGCGGATCGCCAGCCAGACGCGATCGCGCGATGCGATCCTGGACGATGTTGAAGGCTTCCATCATCACCGTGGAAATGCCGGGGCCGCTGTCGGGCGGGCCGAACAACTGACGCTGGACCAATTTTTTCAGCGCACGGCCGTTGCGCAGAATGCGATTGGAGCCGTCCTCGGCTGCGGGATCAGCGGACGGCGCGAAGGCCATCGCATCGCCGGGTTGGTCGGCCATCATGGCCACGGAGCTGCGACCACTCATGTCCTGGTTGAGGTTGACGGCAATGACGTAGCGGGCACCGAGAGCGCGGGCGACGGAGACGGGGATCGGATTGACCAGCGCGCCGTCGAACAGCCAGCGGCCGTCGACCTGGACCGGCTTGAAGATGCCGGGCAACGCGTAGGACGCGCGCATCGATCGGACGAGACTGCCACGCGACAGCCAGATCTCGTGCCCGGTTCCGATCTCGGTGGCGACGGCGACGTATTTGCGGGCGAGGCTTTCAATCTCGATATCGCGCAGGCGCAATTCCAGGCGGTCGCAGAGGCGCTGGCCGGAGATCAGTCCTGAGCCGGTGTAACTGAAGTCGAGATAGCCGAGCACCTTGCGCCGGGTCAGGCTGCGGGCGAACTCTTCGAGTTCGTCAATCTCATTGGCGACATAGCAGCCGCCGACGACGGCGCCAATCGACGTGCCAACGACGATGTCGGGGTGGATGCCGGCCTTGGCCAGCGTCTTTAAGACACCGATGTGTGACCAGCCGCGGGCCGCACCGCCACCGAGTGCCAGACCGATCTTGCAGTCGCCACCGCTAAAGGAACCGGGCCTATAGTCGCCTGCCTTGGTGTCAGTCCGTGTGGCGCTCATGGTCTGCTCCGACCCGCTGGCGTTCTCAAGATATTATCACGTGATTCGGATTAACCCAGCCGTAACTCGCGTCGTCTTGATGCTACCCAATCCCGTTGAGCTTATGCCAAAGGCATTAAGTCGGCGTTGTTCCAAGGTTAATGTGAGATGTTTTCAAGGGCTAAAACATGGCAGGCGCGGGGCATCATGATCTCGCAGGCGCGAGAGGAATGGAGCCTATCGGCGGGCCGAGCTCGACACGGCGGTAGAAGCAGGTTTTGGCGCCGGTGTGGCAGGCAACGCCCGCTCCTCCGACGCGGACCGAGAGGAGGACGGCGTCCTGATCGCAATCGGTCCGCATGTCCAGCACCGTCAGCGCGTTGCCGCTTTCTTCGCCCTTGCGCCAAAGCTTCGCCCGCGACCGGCTCCAGAAATGCGCCTCGCGCGTTGTAATCGTCGCAAGCAGTGCGTCGCGGTTCATCCAGGCGAACATGATGACGGCGCCGGATGTGGCATCGGCGACGATGGCGGGGATCAGGCCGTCCGCATCGAAGTGGGGCGCAAAGGCCGTGCCTTTTTCCAGGTCTGCCTTGCTGCGGGCGTTGGCGAGGGGGGGGAGGTTGGCGTCGGCCATCAGCATGCTCTCGGGTTTGGTGGCGAGTTTCGCGGCGGGGGCGCGGCGCGCGACCTTGAATCCGGCAATGTCCTTCCAATATGGGCGGGTGGCGCCGGATGGGGTATAGTCGACCAACCTTATAGCCTCGGGCGCGATCCCGGAAGAACCGACAGGACATTGCTGCGACGATGGCGGAACTCGGCGACATCTACAACGCAAAAATCCTCGCCCTGGCGGCAGCGATTTCCAGGGGGGAACGGCTGGCAACCCCCGATGCGACGGCGACGGCGCATTCCAAGCTCTGTGGTTCGACGGTGACGGTCGACGTCTCGATGGCCGAAGGGCGCATTCGGGCCTATGGCCAGACCGTTAAAGCGTGTCTCCTCGGGCAGGCGGCTGCGTCAGTCATGGGCGCCCAAGTGATTGGGTCGACGGCGGCGGATGTCCGCGAAGTTGGCGCTGCGATGCGCGCGATGCTCAAGCAGGGTGGGCCGCCACCGGACGGGCGCTGGGCCGATCTTGCCGTCCTCGAACCTGTTCGCGCGGTCAAGGGGCGGCATGCCTCGACGCTGCTGGTCTTCGATGCCGTCGAGCAGGCGTTGGCCGAGATCGAGGCCAAGGCGCCAGTTTCGGCAGTGCCGTCGTGAGCCTTGCCGAGAACGGGCATCGCATCGCCAAACGGCTCGCGCAGGCGCCGGTGCATCTCTATCGTTGGACGCTGAAGCCGCTGATCGGCAATGAATGCCGGCATCTGCCGAGTTGTTCGGAGTATACGATCGACGCCATTGAGCGCAATGGCGCGTGGCGGGGGCTGTGGCTCATGACGTCGCGACTCTGGCGTTGTCGCCCGGGCGGAACGGATGGCTACGATCCCGCGCCCGATATCAGTCACGTCAAACAGGGTTGGCGACCGTGGCGGCATGGTCGTTGGCGCTGACGCTGACAACGCGCCCAAGTTACGGCGCGCTGAGCCCCGGCGGGCGCTGCGTGTAGGCCTTGTAAGGAATGGAACGGCGATCGCTGTTTCGGTCGGCTTCCGCCGTCGGCACGACCAGATCGGTCGGATCCGCCACCATGTTGGCGAGGTTGCGCTGGGTCGCGCAGCCGAAGTTGCGATAGGGCCCGGTTTCGATTCTGCGCTTGATGTCGTCCGACCAGTCGGCGCAGTTGTCCGGCGCGTTGGCGGCGATGTGTTGGAAGCTGAGCGTAACGGTGCTGGCGCGATCGCTGCGTTCGTGGATGCGCAGGCGTTGCGGCGCGACGCCGGCGGCCTGGGCGATTTGGCGGACGGCCTGCAGACTGGTTGCGACCGCCGTCGAACCGGAGCCGCCGCGGGGCACTGCGACATCGAGCGGGCCACGACCGTCTCGGCCGTATTGGCGCACGAACCGCGTGACATCGAAATAGAGCGGGCCGGTCCAGGTCTTCGCGCGATGCGCGTCAGTGATTTCAAACGAGGCGCGGCGCCACTCCGCGCTGATCGGGTGGAGCTTGCCGGCGTCCATCGTCCTCGTGCCGGCAGTTTCGAGTTCGCGCGTCTTGTCGCAAGCGGCAACCAGCAGGCCACCAGCGAGAACAAGTGCTAAGCCAACGGCCGGTCGAGCGCTGCGGCACCCGAGGTTGCGAATATTGACGGAGAGGGCCCGGGAAATCGCGCGCATCAGTCTTTCACTCCATGCTCGGGATAGTCGACGATGTAGCCGTACTCTCCCTTGAGGCTGTCGCGGGGAAGCTGCGTGTAGACGCGATTGAGATGGCCGCGCAGCAACCCGTTGAGCGGCGATGGCATCAGCAAACCCTCGTCGGGTCAACTCAGCAGACGCGGATCGTTCGGTCGGACGATGTAGGGGGTGACCAGGATCACCAGTTCCGTCAGGCTGTTGCGATAGTCCTTGCTGCGAAATAGCGCGCCCAGCACCGGCAAGTCCTTGAGTTCAGGGGTGCCGTCGATATTCTGCCGCGTCTGCTCGGACAACAGTCCGGCCATCGCCAACGCCGAGCCGCTCGGCATCTCGACCACCGTTTCGGCACGCCGCAATTGCAGCGCCGGGAGGCTGACGCCGCCGGTCGTCACCGAGCCTTGCGTCGACAGCTCGCTGACTTCGGCCAGGACCTTCAGGCTGATGTTGCCTTCCGACAGCACGACGGGCGTGAAAGCGACGCTGACGCCGAACTGCTTCCACGAGACTGTAATCGCGTCCTTGTCGCGGGCGACGGGAACCGGGAACTCGCCGCCAGCGTGGAACTTGGCCGCCTCGCCGGAGACCGCGACGAGCGTTGGTTCAGCGAGCGTGCGCGAGAGGCCGGCGCGTTCGAACGAGTCGAGCATGGCGCTGACACTGTTGCCGTTCCAATTGGCGGAGCCCTGCAGGACCGAACCAGCGGCAATGCCGGGCACAGTACCGGCACCGTTGAACAGTGCTGCGCCACCGGAAACCGGAAAACTATTGGCCATCACCTTGGTGAAGGTGAAGTTGCCGGCCTTCAGGATCGCTTCGGGCAAATTGACGCCGAGACGGCGGATCGCATCGCGCTGCAACTCCGCGACCGTCACCTTGAGCATCACCTGCTCTTTGGTGCCGGTCGAGATCATATTCACGACCTTCGCATTGCCGAGGTATTGCGCCGCGATTTCGGCGGCCCGGCTGGCGTCGGCGGGGGCGGCCACGCTGCCGCTCATGACGACACCGTCGCCGGTAGCTGAGAGCTTGATTTTGGACTTCGGCAGCAAGTCTGTCAGGAGACCGGCCAGTTCCGCCAGGTCCTTCTTGACGGTGATGTCGAGGATCAACAGGCGTCGGCCATCGCGGCCGAGGACGAACAGGTTGGCGACGCCTGCGGCCTTGGCCGTGAGCATGATGCGGCGCGCGGTCGAGACGACCGCGTCGATGGTTTTGGGTTCGGAAACGATCACGTCCTGCGCATCGATCGGCAATTCGATGATCATCGCGCGGCCGGCGCCGATACTCATGGACCGGGTCATCGGCAAGTCGTTGGCGGACGCAATGCGCCAGATGGAGCTTTGCCCTGCGCCGGATTCCGCTTGTGCGTGTCTGGACAAGCCACTTGCAATGCAGAGCATGCAGAGGAAGCCGCACAGCAGGCGGGCCCTGGACAGGTCAGCCCCGGCGCCTGCGCGCCGCCCCGCATTTCGCAACGTGTTGGTTGGCTCAATCATGGCCCGCAGTTCCCGCCCCGCTTCAAACGTGTCTCGATGCCGGCGCCTGCTGCCACTGTTGGGTGGTCAGCCGAAGTTGGCGTTGCAGCCTCGACGATGTGCTTTCGAAAATCAGCGCGGACTATCGGGAAAACGCGCAAGCCCAACTAGGGCAGCGCGGGCACACCCTGTGTTTGTCGCAGGTTATGCACCGGCTGTGCACAGGCCGGGGCGAGCGCCGAATTGCGATGTGCAAGCGTTTGAAGTGCCAACCAAGCCGTCACGGGCAGATAGGTGAACCAACCAGCCGTGGTCCGAGTAACAAAACTGTTGATCAATTGTGGTTGCTACGCAGCATCGATTTTGAACGGTCGCTGCCAGCGACACAGCGGCGTGTTTTTATGATGCAGTCGCGTGATTCTGGGCATTAGGGCTGGGACGGTGCGGTTTCGGGCGTTGGACACCAGCGGGGCAACTCCGGCCGCAAGCGCAACGACAATCGTTCCTCTCGCGTCAGACATCCCGCGACGACAGAGCTGACATGTTGGACGGCAGCCTCCTCGGTCGGCAGCACGGGCCACTGCAGCAGCGAGCCTGCCGCCGACACGGCCGACAACGTGTCGCCGTCCGGCGCAAAGGCGAGGGCCGTCAAGGGTTCGCCGGGATTGGACAACTCGGCGATCTTCTCACCGGTACCGGCGCGCCATAGGGCTGCGATCCCCTCCCAATCGACCGTGGTGATCAATGTGCCGTCGGGACTGAACGAGAACGCTCGAACCTCACGGCCCTTCTCCTTGAGATCGGCCAAATGCCGGCCAGACCGGGTATCCCAGACATTGACATTGGTATCCTGATTGAGCGTGGCGATCCGGCTGCCGTCGGCACTGAAGCGGACCGCGTCAAAGCTGATGCCGTCGATCCGCAGTATCGACTTGGCTTCGCCGGTTACGCCGTCCCAGATGCGGACCATGCCGTCATTGGAGGTTGTGGCAATCAACCGACCGTCATGACTGAAGACGGCTGACCTGACGAAACCAACGTGACCACGCAGCGCGGTGATCAGTTTGCCGCTCAAGGCGTTCCACAATTGCGCGATACGATCGCCTGACCACGTCGCCAACATCGATCCGTCGGGATTGAGACTAGCGCCGATGAAGATCGCATCGTCGGAGCGGACATCAGCGATGCCCCGGCCGGTGCGGGCGTCCCACAGCTTGGCCGTTGAATCACGCGCCAGCGTCACCATGCGTTCGCCATCGGCGCTGAAGCTCGCTGAAGTGATGGCGTTCACGTGGCCACTGAGTTTCGCCACGCTGCGACGCGGCGCCGTTGTCAGGATTTCGGCATCATGATCTTCGGACAGGGTGACCATGCGGTTGCAGCCACGATCAAGGGCGGCAATGTCATGACCATCGGGGGCGACCAATGCGCGGGTCTTCGCTGGTCCCGCCTGATCGCGCTGCCAGATGTTCCAACCTTTGCTGGTGGTCGAGGTGACGAGGCGTCGGCCATCGCTGCAAAAGATCGGAGCCACACCATCGCTGAACGTTTCATCGTTGCCGAGGATAGCAACGCGAGCGGCGGCGGTCGCATAGGCCGTTGACATGGCATCGACCAAGCGGCGCCGCTCGTCGGCGGATTGACTGGTGCGCGTTGTTCGATCGTTGAAGAACTCTAGTGCCACCAGCAGGGCCCGGCGATGATCCCCTTGATGCGCAAGGTTGCGGGACAATTCGGCGAGTTCCGGCCGTTCGAGCGTCTTCATTTGGCCGGGTTGGTTGTTGGCCATGATTTCTGAACGCGTCGGAGTGTCGTCGTCGCGCGCGGCCTCGTCGGCGTTGTCGGCGTCGCCCTTGGTCGCCATTTCGTCATCAGCGCGTTCGGGGTCGGACTTCCGAGCCGGCTCGGTGGCGTTTCCGCCGTTCTTGGCTTTGCGGACGATGGCGCGGACCACGGCCCGAATGCTGGAGGGCGGCTGGCCATCCATCACGTGTTCCTGAATTTCGCGTTTCAATTCGCGTTTCACGTCCTTCTGGAATTCGTGGATTTGCGGAATCAAGGCGAACGTCGCGCACGCCATGATCACCCAGAGGTATTTGTTCTCGCGGCGCAGCTGCCGCTTCTGAAAGACCTCGCGCTCGACGGAACCCTTGCGCGATTGCGCGGTGAGGCTGCGCAGAATGAAGTTTTTCTGATTGGCCGACACCTCACCGGGATGCGTCAGCAACCAGCTTTCGCCCCAACTCAGCAACTGCCCGGTGAGCAGCAAATCAGGTTTTTCACTGTTCGGTGCGCGCAGCCAGGTATCCAGCGCACGGTCCAGCGCCGGTCGCGCGAAATCGTGTTCGACGCGCGCTTTGTGTTCGAGATCGTCCTGAACGACCAATGCCATCGGTGTTGGCTCCACTAGGCCGAAGAAGTCTGTCTCGCGACGACCGGGCACTGTGGATAACGAGGACAAGCCAAGTTGACCACGGCGCCGCCGAGCCGAATCGCAATACCGGGAAAGCTTAGGCGTGTGGGCGTTAACAGACGTTAAACCTGTTGCTGTTGGGCGCATATCACAGTGTCGCGTTGCTGATGTGCCAGGCTGTAACCATGGCTGTAAATTTGGCGGAGATCGACATGCTGCAGTGGTCGCGACATCCCATGCTACCGAACCTTCGCGTGAAGCCCCTTGTGGCATCGGCGTTGTCGCTGCTGCTGGCAGCTTGCGCGGCAGGCGCCACCTTGCCGCAATTGCAGGAAACGGGGTCAACGTCGAAAGCGGGCGAGGTCAACAGCCGCGTGGCGTCGGCGCCCGTCAAGCGCACGGTCGGCGACGATCTGGTGAACCTGAAACGTCGTAATATGGAAGCCCCGGGTGAGGCCAAAATCGCGCTCGCCTATTCGCGCGCCCTCAAGTCGGCCGGCAAATTGAAGGATGCGCTGGCCGTGGTGGAGAAGGCTGCAGAAGCCCAAGCGAACAATCGCGAACTGACGGTTGCCGGTGCGCTGCTGCAACTTGAGCTTGGTCAACCGAAGAAAGCGCAGCAAGCACTCGCTCAAGTCGCAGCAACCGGTCCGCAGGACTGGCGCGTGCTGTCGGGGCTTGGCGTGGCATTCTCGAGCCAAGGTCTGCAGGGCGAAGCGCAGCAACAATTCAACAGGGCGCTCGAACTGTCGCCGAATAATCCGTCGGTGCTCAACAACCTCGCCATTTCCTACATGCTCGATCGCAAGACCGAGCAGGCCGAGGCGACATTGAAGCAAGCATCGGCCGGCAAAACGCCCGCTCCGGAAATCGCGCAGAATCTTTTGCTGGCGAGCGGCCTCAAGGCGAAGCCGACGCCAACGGACAAGCCGCGCGTGACAGCACTGGCCGAGAAGCCGGAGGCGAGCAAACCGGCCGTTGTGACCGAGGGCTGGCAAGCCCAGGCGAAGGTGCAGTAGGCGCGGGACTTGGAGCGCTTTTTTTAGCCAACGCCGCGCGGCTCCGGCAAGAGTGTCAAGACTGCCGCGCCATCACGTTCGCTGTCGCCACGCGCCACAAGCATGCGGAACAGCGTCAGCGCCTGCGCTGCCATCGGCATCGCCAGATGCTCGGCACGGGCGGCGTCATTGAGCATCTCCAGATCCTTGAGCACCTGCCGCGCATAGCCCTTCGGCGCGAAGTCGCGGGCGATCATGCGCTCGAATAACACCGGCAACAGGTTGGAGCCGGCATGTCCCGTCGCGAGCGCGTGCGGGATTTTGGCCGCATCGACGCCGTAGGCTTCGGCGAGCCGCAGCGCTTCCGCGATCACGCAATAATTGGTCAGCACCAGCGTCTGATTGACAAGCTTGGTCACTTGTCCCGCGCCAACGCCGCCCATGTGCGTGAAGCGGCCGAGCAGCGACATTGTTGGCGCGATCCGTGCAACGGCCGCGCTGTCGCCGCCGGCCATGATTGCGAGCGTACCGGCTTCTGCTGCGCCCGGCCCGCCCGATACCGGTGCATCGACAAAATCCATGCCTGTAGTCGCTTTCAATTCAGCGGCGATGCGCTTGGTTGCTGCGATCTCGGCGGTGGAATGATCGACCAAAATCTTGCCATCGAGCCGTCCAGCCGCGGCGACACCCTCGGCGCCCAGCACAACAGCTTCGACATCGTGGGTGGTCGTGAGGCAGGTCAGAACCAGATCGGACTGTTCGGCGACATCGGCCGGCGACCGGGCCGCGACGACTCCGCGCGCCGCAGCGGCTGCAACTTTGGCCGGGACGATGTCATAGCCGGTCACACTGTGCCCGGTCGCCAGCAGCCGTTTTGTAAAGCCCTCGCCCATCAGGCCGAGGCCGATGAAGCCGATGTTGGGTTTGGTCATTGCATCGCCTCAGCTCGCCATTCCGGAACCAAGCCGGAGAGTGACAGACGTCCGCCCGCCCGGCAACGCGCCACGGCGCACGCCGGCCAACCGTTGCAAATGTCTGGTCGCAATTTCCTTGCGCGAAAAGGGCCATACGGTAGTCTGATCATCGCGTTGATGCGTTGGGGAGCGTCATGGTGCGAGTTTCCGTTCGAACGGCCGTCGTTGTCGCAACCGTTGGGCTGGGATTGGCGGGCTGCGCTGCGCAATCCACGCGGGTTGGTGACACGACGACCGCCACAACGCTCGCCGGCGCCCGCAAGTCGGTCGCGATCATGCGCGTCGGCGCGGCCAGCCCCGAGTGCAATCACGTCCAGGTGTTGCTCGGCGTTCGCGATGGCGAGGGCTTCCGCCGCCACAAGCCGATCACCGTCATGAATGTGCGATCGGTGACTGAGGCGCCGGTCGGCGAGATCGAACTCGATCCCGACGAATACCACGTCGTTGCCTACGCCTGCATCAAGGACAAGGGTGCCAAGGTCGTCGGCGACAGCGGCGCGACGACACAATCCTATCGCACCAGTTATGCGAGCTTTAGGCTGGCGCCCGGCGAGATCGTCAACGTCGGCTATCTGCATTTCCACGCCAAGCGGGTCGGAACGAACGCCCTCGGGCGCGCCATTGAAACCGACATCAAGGTGACGGACTGGCCGCTGGCCGAACTCGACCGCTTCAAGGCCCGACGCGGCGCGATTTATGCGCAGATGACCACCAGGCTGATGACGGTCGCCGAGACGACGGCCGTTGCGCCGGCGGATTGCCCGCGCTTCAAGGCGCTGAAGGCCGAAGGCAAGATCCAGAACGTGCCAGCGGAATGCAGCGGGTGATCCTTCGTTGTGAGATCATTCCGCGAACCGCGTCGGCAGATCGACGGCAGGATTGCGATCGAAGAAGTTGTGCGGCCGTAGTTTGAAGCTGTGCCACACCATCGGCATAACAGGCACGTCCTCGGCGCGGGTCAGGTGATGCATGCCAAGGTTGACCCAGACAACCAGGTCCTTGTTACGCACCGGACGGTTCTGGCGCGCCCACACTGGCAAGCCTTGCACGCCCTTCGATGCGAACACGTAGTCGCCGGCTGCATAGCGTTCGCCGGGGCTATGCGCCGTCACCCAGATGTCGCTCTGCAGGAATGCCGCCCGCTGGTTCGGCCAATCCCTGGGATCGGTGAAGAGGTGGGCGTGGTTGGCGTGCGCGATGTCATAGCCCGTCGCATTGCCGACGGCGTTCTTGCGCGATTCATTGATGACGCGGAATTTCACCGGCGCGGCGGCGCGACCGTGGTGTCCGGCGCCCTGCATCGCGCCTTCCGTGGCGGCGATTTCTGGCGCTATCGTGTAGATCGAACGTCGCGGGATCGACGGCGGCAACGTCTGTGCGCGGTAGACATCCTTCTGGAAACTGTTGGCGGGGCCGTCGACATCGAGATCGAGTCTGAAATTAAAGTAGTGATCGTGCTGCACGGCGGTCAGGCCCGCCGCGACAAGTGTTCCCGTGCGCGTTTCAGCGGCAGCGGTCGCGTCACGCATTGATTGCGCGCGCACACCTTTCAAACCGACGATGCCTGTCGAGCCGACGCGCGCTTCGATCTCGGCCGCATGATTGAACACCCAGTCGATGAGATAATCGTAGTTGCCGACTTGCGAGGCCATCCGCACCACCAGCTCGACTCCGGGGCGGCCTTCGTAGGTTTCGTTGTTGACCTCATAGTGGCGCCAGGCGGGATCGCCGGTGTTGCGTTCGAAGATGCACAGGACCGTGGGGCGCTTGACCGGATCGCCGTCATCGTCATTGAGCCAGGCATCCAGAAAGGTGGCGTCAGCCGGACAATCGATGCCGGCTTTCAGTGGCGATGCGAGGTGGCCGACGCCATATTCGCCCATGTCGAAGTAGGTCCGGGAGTACCAGCCATAGTCGCCGTCCATGTAGGGCACGAACATCTCGGACATCGTACCCTGATAGAGCACCGAGCGCGCTTCGGCGCCGTCCTGCCAACGTGCCAGCGAGATGACGGTGCCTTCGCGGCTCTCGAAGCGGACGTGAAAGCGCCAATTACCCCAGCTGATGGTATTGCCGTCGAGCGTATAGTTGTGCCCCTTTGGCTGGGCGATCAGCGTCGGCTTGTCGGCGGGGCGCAACGGGCCGGCCGCGGCTTCGGTGAAGTTCAACTCCGCCTTGGAGACGGGGACAATGCCGTCGTCGATGACCTGCACCACGGCCATGTCGCGCAAATCGATCAGGACGTAGAGCTTTTCGATCGGCCAGCCGAAAATGTTGTTGGTCGATCGCGAAACATCGAAGCAACCGACCTTGAGCAGGCGGCGGCCTTCGTGCGCTTTGATGCCGAAATAGCCCATGGCCAAGGGCGCGCAGTCGATCGTCTTGGGATCGGTGAAGCCGCGTTTTTTCATGGCGGCGAGTAGGCCTGGGTGCTGCAACACCGCTTTGATCGCCAAGCTCGACTCGGTGATGGTGATCGGCACCTCAACGCCGCGGCGCTTTTTTATCGCGGCGACGGCTTTCGCAGTGAGATTGACCTCCAGCTCGAAAACCTCGGCCGCCCGCACCGCGGTCACCCGCGCGCGCCGTCGCAGAGCCTCGCCCGGTTTCCAGGCCGTCACCGCCGCCTTCGCCGGTTCGGCCAGCGAGATCAATTGATAGCGGAGATCTTTAGTGCGCGGGTCGGCGTTGACGATCACCGTAACGGCTGCAATCTCAGTTTCGGTCAGGGCATCGAGCGGGTGAGTCTGGGCGCGGGAAGCCTCGGCGCCGACGCACATCATGACGATAACCGCGACAATTGCTCGACTTTGCTTGCGCATTCCCGGCGTCCTTCAAAAATTGCTGTTGTCCAATGAGCAACTACGGGCGCTGGGCAACCAAGTTTCAAAGGTTCCGTCGCGAAGCATCGCCAGCCCCGCAAGCTCCGGCCAAGGAAGTATCATACGGCAAGTCGTGGAAGACCAGTCAAACCCAACCAGGGCTGGATAGTGCCAGCAGGCCGCGTTGCGCGATACTCGCGATTTGCCGCTTGGTGAAATCCAGCTTAGGGTTCCCGCCAGCGGGACAGCAGTCGATCGGGGTGGCCATCGGGCGCCTGCGGATCGCGTCGCTCCCCGCCTTGCGTTTTCGGACGCGCTCCACCAACGGGCGGCTTCCGGGATCGGCGCTTCGGCGCAACCGTGGCCGGACTCAGCGGGTTCAGTCCCCCGTCCGGCTGCCGTGATCCTGGACGCCGTTCGTTCAACACGGATTACGAAAGCTCCGATGGCCAATCGAACCTGGACGACAGTGATCGCCGTGCTTGCGCTCGTGGCGCTGGGGATCTTGATCTGGCTCATCATCACCCGGCTGAAGCGACGCCTGCAGCCGGTGACGATCTTCGAATATCAAGCGGGCTTGCGCTACAAGAACGGCCGCTTCGTCGAAACGCTGGGGCCCGGGCGTTACGCCCTGTTCTGGCCGGGGACGGCTATCCAAGTCGAGGACTTGCGCGAACAACTGCTGGTGGTTCCCGGTCAGGAAATGTTGACGGCGGATAGTCTGGCTGTGAAAATGAGTTTGGCCGTGAACCACCGCACCGTCGATGCCCGGCAAAAGCAATCGAGCGCGCAAAATCAATTGGAGTTGCTCTACAACGATCTGCAGGTCGCCATGCGTCAGGCGGTGGCCACGCGGGCGCTCGAGGCCTTGCTCTCTGAGCGCGGCGGGATGGTGCAGGAGATCAAGGCGGCGGTGGTTGGCAAGGCCGCGTTGCGCGGCATCGAGATCAGCGCCGTCGAGGTGCGCGACCTCATGCTGTCAGGCGAGACGAAACGCGCCTACACGGACATCTTCCGCGCGAAGAAGGAGGGCGAAGCCTCGTTGGAGCGCGCGCGGGGCGAAACGGCCGCGCTGCGCAATCTTGCGAATGGTGCGCGGATGCTGGCCGGCAACCCGGCGCTGTTCAATTTGCGGCTGCTGCAGACGATGGCGGCTTCGAAGGGCGCAACCGTGGTGCTGAACACGTCCGGCGAGCCGTTGGTCATGACGGGCGCCCCCGCGCAAGATCCGAAGAACGAGGCGCCGGAATAAGGCGCGCCGCGTCCAATCCTCAATTCGTCGCAGCGGCGAGTCTCGACAGCTCGGCGAATCCCGATTACGCCCCAAGGGTGGAACCGGACAATGCGGGAGCGCACCCTTGGAAACAAGCCTGTATGCGCCCGTGAAGGGGTTTCTTGAGCGCCTCGGCTTCGAGGTCAAGGGCGAGGTCTGTGGATGCGATGTGGTGGCGCTCGACCAGGGCACGCCGGTCGCCGTGGTGATCGCCGAGTTGAAACTGTCGTTCACGCTCGATCTCGTTTTGCAGGCGGTCGATCGGTCGGCGGTCAGCGACGACGTGTGGTTGGCGGTGCGCGCCTCCAAGCGCGGGCGCGGGCGCGAATCCGATCCGGCCGTCAAGAAGCTCTGCCGCCTGCTTGGCGTCGGGCTGCTCGCGGTATTCCCATCGGGGTTGGTTGAGGTGCTCGTCGAGCCGGTGCCGTGGAAGCCGCGGCCGGATGCCAAGCGGCGCTCGCGCATTGTCGAGGAACATCGCAAGCGTCGCGGCGATCCGACCGGCGGGGGCAGCACGCGCCGCCCGATCATGACCGCCTATCGCCAGCAGGCATTGGCCTGCGCCGCGATCATGGCGCAAGCGCCGGCCCGGCCGCGTGATCTCAAACGCGAGATCCCCGATGCGCCGAAAATTCTCCAGCGCAACGTCTATGGCTGGTTCGTCCGCACCGAGCGCGGCGTCTACGCGCTCTCCGAGTCGGGGCGCGCCGCGCTCGTTCAGTGGCAGGCGCATGTGGTGGAGCCGAAGGAGCGCGCGTTGGCGACGGTCGGGTAGGGATGGGGCAGGGTGCGGGATCAGGCGCGCTCACTCCCCGTTGTTCTTCAAAACGGGGCGAGTGCCCGTCGCCGATGCGACAATGACAGGGGTGGGGAGGCGCGCCTGACATACGCAATGACGGCTCCGGGTCATTCGCGCCGCCGCAATGATGACGCGCGCTTCGAATCCTGTGGCCGCTTATACGCCGATCGCATTGCATGACAAGCGCGTTCTGAACGCGCCGCGCGCGCTATCGCCCGAGAAAACCGCGCCCCAAAATCGTCTTGAGAAGTCCCCACCCGAAACGCATGACGATCATGCGGAACAGCCAGCTCATGATGCCGCCGCCCTTGAAGCCGAGTGCGCTGCCGATGACGTTGCGCACGATGCTCCACAAGACGCTGCCACCGGCGCCGCCACCGCCCGGCAACTGGATCTGCCCGCCACGACGCAGGATATCGGAGAGATCGCCATAAGGGTTGTCGCCGCGCCCCGGGAAGTTCGGCATCTGATCGCCGGGCAAGGGCAAGGGCGAGCCGCCGCCAGTCCGGCCGCCGCTGCCGCCTTGCTGCGGCCAGCCACTGCCGCCGCCCATATCCGGCATCGGCAAGCCGACGCCGCCGTCGTTTTGGCCCGATCCACCACGCAAATCAGGCATCGGCAGTCCCGCACCACCGGTGTCGCCTTGCGGCCAGCCGCCACCGCTCGGCTGCGTGTTGCCGCCAGGCCATTGGAAGCGGCGATTGCTGCGTTGGCCTTCGTCGCTCTGTTGTGGCCATCCACCGCTTTGGCCACCGCTTTGCTCGCCACCCATGTCCGGCATCGGAATGCCTTGTCCGCCACCCGGCATCTCCGGTAAACGCGGCATGCCATAACCACCACCACTATCGCCTTGCGACCTGCCGCCGCCTTGCGGCATCGGCATCCCACCAGCATTATCACTTTGCGGCCTTCCGCCGCCGGCGCCACCCATGCGGCCAAGAATATCGCCGAGCCCACCGCCGACGCCCTTCGACAGCGCGCCCATCAGCCAGGTCGCCAGGATCGGCAACAGCATTTTGATTAGCCCTTCGCTGACGCCGGAAAAGCGCGCCGCCTCCACTGCAACCGCCCGGCTCTTGTCGCGATCGCCGAGGATATGGCCGAGGATGGCGTTGCCGTCGGCGATCGTGGACGGATCAGCGATCGCACGGGGATCGTCGAGGTATTGTGCGTGATGGCCTTGGCCAAGCGCCTGCACCAGATCGGCCAAGCCGCCGCGCGACAGCGTGTTGCGTTCCAGCGCCGACGATAGGCGTGGCAGCACCGCCTCGATCACGGCATCGGCATCCTCCGGCGCAATGTTGAACGTGCGCGCGAGATGGTCGACAGCTTGGCCGCCCTGCGCATTGCGAATGATGTCGAGTACCTGCATCGGCCGTCCATCCCCTGGTCACACCTGCCAGGGTCATAGCGCCGCCGTCCGTCGGCGTCCAGCCGGTGGCGTGGGGCGTGCAAAGGCAGCGTGCGGGTTGGCATGTCGGGTTAAGCGCGTCTTGCGCCGTGTTCGAGGTGAGCGCGGCACTTGCGCTAACCCAACGTCTCGCTCCACGCCGCCCCTCAGAACCCGTTCAACACAATATCCTCGGCGAGGATGCTGGTGACGCCGACGACGATGACGTGACTGCCGTTGGAGAGCTCGATGTAGTAGTTGCCGGACGAGGTGAATTGCGCGGTGATCGTCGCCCCGGTCTGCAGCAGGATGCGATCGCTGGCGCCAACGGCGCCGGTAAAGTCCCAGATATAGTCGTAGTCGTAGCCCGTGCCGCCGGTCTGGAATTCGTCGTTGCCGAGGCCGCCGTAAAGCGCGTCGACTTCACTGAAACCATCCGATCTGAAACCACCATTGAGCACATCGTTATCGGCACCGCCGTAGAGGATGTCGAGGCCGTTGCCGCCGACCAACGTGTCATTGCCCTGGTCGCCGATCAGGAGATCGTTGTATTCGCCGCCGTCGAGGCTGTCGTTGCCGGCGCCGCCTGAAAGCAGATCGATATCGGCGCCGCCGTAGATCACATCGGCGTCCGCTTCGCCATAGAGGGAGTCATCACCGAACCCGCCATCGATTGTGTCGAGGCCGTTCCCGCCGACGACGACATCCGATCCATGTTCGCCTGAGTAAACGTCATCGCCATCGCCAAGATCGGCATAGTTGTTGGCGAAATCATTGCCGCCATAAACCGTATCGTTGCCGGCGGCTGCATAAATGATATCAACTCCACTGCCCGCATCGATCAGATCGTTGCCCGAACCGAGGCTGTCGAACAATTCGGACAAGACGTCGCCGCCCGAGCCGCCGTAGAGGTAATCGTCGCCCGCATCACCAACGATGATGTCTTCATTGGCGCCGCCGTACAGCGTATCGTTTCCGGCGCCACCATAGAGATTGTCGAATGCGGCATTGCCATCCAGGCGATTGGCCGTTGCGTTGCCAATAAAGGTGTCGCTGCCCGAACCGCCGATGAAACCTTCAAAGTTGGAATAGGTATCGGTGCCGATCCCGGCGCCCGTCACGACGCCACTGCCGCTGCCAACCGACAAATAGAGGGCACTCGTCGCGTCGGCCAGGCTGAGCACATCGATGCCACCAGCGCCGTCAAGCGTATCGTTGCCGACACTGCCGCCGATGATATTGTCGAGCGCATTGCCGGTGATCGTGTCGTTGCCAGCGCCGCCGATGATACCATCGATTGAAATCAACGTATCCGTGCCGATGCCAGCAACAGAGAACGATCCGTCGCCTGCGGCCGTCAGAGTGTAATTGAATGCAATCGTTGCGCCTGACCAGTCAGCGATGTCCAATCCGGCACCGCCGTTGAGTGTATCATTTTCGATGCCGCCGATCAGCGTGTCGTCGCCACCGCCCCCATTCAGGGAATCCAATCCTGCCCCACCGGATAGGGCATCATTGCCACCGCCGCCATTGATCGTATCGTTGCCGTCGCCGCCATTGATGACATCGATGCCGTCCCAACCGGTGATGGTTTCCGCGTCGCCGTCGCCAATAATCAACAGTTCTATAACGCCAGCGCCGAGACCAAACCCTGCTGTCCCAAGCAATGTAAAGCCGGACGCATCGAACGTTGCGCTGACAGTCATGTCGAAGCGCAGGCGGTTGTTTTCGGAGTTCGGGCCAAAGTTGGCGCCAGCGATGGCGAGATTGGTTGCGAGTTGTCCGCCACCGACTTGATCGGCACTGAATGCCACCGTCAAGAAGGTGGATGCGACATTCACGATGGTCAGCTGCTCGACAGCGGAAACGACGACTGCTGAAAACGACATCTCTGCCGCACCATTTTCGTTGATGACGGCGAGGAGATCCGTGTCGGCACCGCCGTCGATAATTGAGCCTGCAGCAGTGCCAAGCGCCGAGGCGAGCAACAGGTCGTTTCCAATGCCGCCATAAATACTGTCGACGCCTTCTTCGGCATTCAATTGATCGGCTCCGTTCCCGCCATACAGTTGATCGTTGCCCAGGCCGCCGGTGATGAAATCGTCGCCATCGTTGCCGCTGAGCGTGTCGTTACCAGCCTCGCCGTAGATCTCGTCGTTACCGCCGCTCGTCGTGATGGATTCCGCATCCGATGATCCATGGATCTCGACGCTGCGGGACTGACCGGCAGCGAGACCATTGGTCAGTTCGTCGGACAGATCGAGCGTGGTCGTCGCGCCAATCGCAGCGATATTGAGAAGCACGCCGTTTTGCAGATCAGACGGGTTGTTCTGGTAGCCAACGATGCGATCAAAAGCCTCAAATTGAGCAGCCGTTGCGGTGATGATCTGCCCGTTGGTATGCAATCGTTCGATGGCGGTGACGGTGATGCCCGACAGATTGACCGGACCGAAATTCCAGATCGTCAGAGTATCGAGATCTGCGCTACCGTTGATCGAGCCGCTGACAATGGTTGAGCCGACGATGATCGTGTCGTCGCCGGAGCCAGCATCGATCGTCGTCGCGGTGCTGACTTCGCCGAAACTGACATTGTCGTAGATGACATCGGCACCAGCGCCGCCGCGCAAGACGTCATTGCCGCCGCCACCGTCGATCGTATCATTGCCGCCGGCCGCGACGATCGAGTCGTTGCCGTTGCCGCCAACAAACAGATCCCCAGCTGCATCCTGTAACTCGGTGAGTGTGCCGGTCGTAAAACCGCTCAATGCGCCCGTCGTGGCGTCAGCAATATCAGTCCCGGCAGTGCCCAAAAATAGTGCCACCAACGCCCCCTCAAACAGGTCCAGGCTGCAGTTGTAGCACAGGGTCCGAGCCGTCTGTCACGAGGCAAAGGATCAGTGTTCAGAACCCATTCAACACAATGTCCTCGGCGAGGATGCTGGCGGTCCCGACGACGATAATCTGCGCGGCGTTGTTCAACACGATGTAATAGTTGCCGCTGGATGTGTACTGGAGCGTGATCGTCGCGCCGGTCGCGAGCACGATCTGGTCGCTGGCTCCCGCTCCGCCAACGAAGTCCCAGATATAGTCGAGGCCACCGCTTGTCCCCGCGCCGCCGCCTCGGAACAGATCGAAACCCGCGCCTCCATAGAGAGCGTCGTTGTCTGCATCGCCACCGCCGTACAGAATGTCGCTATCGGCGCCACCGTACATGATGTCGATGCCGGTACCGCCTTCGAGCACGTCAAGCCCGGCGTCACCAATCAAGAGATCGTTTTCGGTGCCACCGTAAAGCGAGTCATTGCCGGTATCGCCGGACAACAGATCGATGCCGGCATCGCCGAAGATGCGATCGGTGTCGCCCTGGCCGTAGAGTGCATCGTCACCTCCGCCGCCGACGATCGAGTCATTGCCTGCTCCGCCGACGACGACGTCGGTGCCAAACGTACCCGTGTAGTTGTCGACGCCATCGCCGAGGTCAGCGTAGGCGTTGTCGAGGTCCAGGCTGTTGCCGCCATAGACGTTGTCGTCGCCGGCTGCCGCATACATGATGTCGATACCGGCTTCGCCATAGAGGCTGTCATTGCCGGAGTTGAGGCTGTCGAAAAGCTCCGACAACACGTCGTTACCGTCGCCACCGCGCAGAGCATCATTGCCAGCATCGCCAACGAGAATGTCCTCGCCACCAAAGCCAAAAAGCAGGTCGCTGCCAGCCCCGCCGTAGAGGCTGTCGTGGCCGAACCCGGCGGCACCTGCCTCATCCCCATAGAGCCAATCGTTGTCGACGCCACCCTCGACATAGTCGTCGCCATCGCCGCCGTAGAGTGTATCGTTTCCAGCGCCTCCGTAGAGGGTGTCCAAGCCGGCAATACCGACGGTGTCGCCGTACATCGTATCGGCACCGTTGCCGCCATCTAGCAGGTCGCGGCCTTCCTCACCGCCGATCGTGTCGTTACCATTGCCGCCATAGGCGCTATCATTGCCAGCCCGCAAATAGATGGAGTCAGGCATTGACGTGCCGGTTGCGTTCTCCGCATCGCCATCACCGACAATGGCTACCAGGTCGTTGGCGCCCCAGCTGTTGAACTGGAAATTGCTGATATTGAGGAACGTCGCCGTACCCATCGTGAACTCGACGATATTGACGGGATCGGGCGGACCGAGTGCGGCCGCAAGCAGCGTCGTCGCGCTGAGGCCGCCATTGCCGACCTGATCAGCGCGAAATTGAATCACGATCGTCGATGCTGTCGTCGCCGTGGCGTTATACTGGAATCCGACAACTTCGATTGAACGCACCTGCGCCAGCCGAAAGTCGTAAGTGGCGGAAGCACCCGGGTTGGAGACATACAACCTGTCGCCACCCGCCCCGCCATCGATGCTCTCGGCCAGCCCGTTGATCTGGCTGGGTGCCTCGTAGATGAAGTCATCGGATGACGCACCTGCAACAATCGTGTCAGCGCCGCCGCCACCGACAAACGTGTCGCCGTTGATGTCGTTCAACTGCGCGACGCTGCCACCCGAGAAGCCGGTCAGCGTCCCCGTCACTGCGTTGGCAACGTCATTGCCAGCGCCACCCGTGTAAAGCGTCATGGTGAAACCTCCCTTGAAGTCACGCCCGGCAATAAAATCCCTGCCACCCGCCTAAATAATATCCTCCAGCAGTACGCCGGAAGCGGCGCCGACGACGACGACGAAATAGTCGGCTGTGGTGCCGGCGTCATTGCTGTCGAATTCGAGTGTGGTGTTGCCGCTGGAGGTTGATTGCGACAGGTAGGTCACCAAAAGATTTTTCTGGATGACATCACTGGCGCCGACGCCGCCCTGGAAGTCCCAGATATAGTCATACGTCACAACAGTCTGGCCAAAGATGCCGACCTGGAACGTGTCGAACCCGGCCCCGCCGTAGAGGCCGTCGTTGACGGTGTCGTTGCCGGCAAAAAGTGTGTCGTTGCCGTCGCCGCCATAGAGGATGTCGACGCCTTGACTGGCGTCGAGGTAGTCCGCGCCCTCGTTGCCGACGACCAGATCATTGCCGAACCCGCCATAGACAGAATTGTCGCCAAGCCCGCCGGAGACGAGGTCGATGCCGTCGCCGCCGTAGAGACTGTCGTTGCCGGCATCGCCATAGAGCGAGTCGTCACCCGCGCCGGAACCACCGTAGACGATGTCAACACCGTCGCCGGCCTCCACGACGTCGGTCGCCGTGCCGCCATAGTAACTGTCGACGCCATCGCCGAGGTTGGCGTAGTTGTTGGCGGCGTCTGTTCCGCCGTAGACGGTATCGTTGCCGGCGGCCGCATACATGATGTCGATGCCGTTGCCACCGTCGAAGGAGTTGTTGCCGGAGTTGATGCTGTCAAACAGCTCTGAGAGAATGTCGTTGCCGTTGCCGCCGAACAGCGTGTCATTGCCAGCGTCACCGACGATAACGTCCTGGCCGTATGCGCCATAAATTGTGTCGTTGCCGGCGCCGCCATAGAGACTGTCATCGGTACCGCCACTCAGCGAGGCGTTCTCAAGCACCTGGATCAAGTCATCGCCATTGCTGCCGACGGCAAGAAAGCCAGCATAAAATCGAGGATAAAGTCTCTCGATGTTGGTTCCGGCCATGGAGAAGGATTGGATGTTATAGGCGCGTTGCTACTACTGTAGAGCCGAAGCGTGTCAATGCCTTCATTTGCCAGTTCGGTGACGGCGTCGCCGACTGTCTCTATATAGTAGGAGTCGTCGCCAGCACCGCCGATCAAGGTGTCGATACCTAAACCGCCATCAACGCGTCGTTCCCTGCGCCACCGACAAACCGATTGTCCGCAGCGCCACCGTAGATCTGTCGTTGCCATCGCTGCCGATGATATTTTCAATACCAATGCAGATAGTCCTCGGTCCCAAAGCCAAAGTTCGGATGGTAGTTCTGCAGCGCCCCGGTGCCGTTGTCGTCGAGCGTGACAGAGATGCTGAACGGTATGCCGGCGTTATGGGAAACGTGCTGTAGTCAGCGGTATCGGAACCGGTTCCCCCGTAGAAGCTATCGAAACCGATGCCGCCGTAAAAATGATCGTCGCCGGCGCCGCCGTAGAGTCTCGTCATTGCCCATGACCGCTAGCGACCGTATCGGCCCCACCCCCCATATCGAAAAAGTCGTTTCTCGAGGAGCCAATGACCGACTTCAGCAGGCGCTGTCGCCAGCGATGATGATCCGGTCCTGGTCACCCCAATTCGAGAACGTGGAAGCCGCTGATATCCAGCGATGTCGCGGCATCCATGGAGAACTGGATCCGAGTCGCCAGCGGTCGTTGAAGTTGGATTGATCAAAAGAGTGTTGGAGAGCCCGCTCCCGACTTGAGCGGCTGCAAAGCTAGCCACCAGCACCGTGGTCTCGGTATTGAACGCATTTATGATTTCGATGGACGACAGCGTCGCCGAACTGAAGTCGTATTCGGTGCCAACAGTCTTGCAAGTAGATCTGATCGCTGCCATCACCACCATATATGCCTTCTGCTAGCCCATTAATCTGCGTCGGATTAGTGTAATAGAAGCGATCATTACCCAAGCCCACCAAAGAGCGCATCAGCTCCGTCGTTGCCTTGAATTTGATCAACAGCGGCATTGCCGGTGATAACATTGGCGAGAGCATTGCCAGTTCAAATTGGCGGTGAAGTTTGTCGGCCCAATTCGTCGTGAGGTTCTCGACGTTGGCCGCATTCGACAAATCGTAAGTCGATGCAAGGACCGTATCGGTGCCTTCGCCAGCATTTTCAAAGATCAAGTCGAACCCGTTGACGATTGATGTACGTCGTCGTCGCCGAGGCCCCCATGAAGTGCTGTCGCTCGCCGCCGCGGCCATCGATCGTATCATTGCCGCCGAGCCGACCGAAAAGCTCGCGTGACGGTTTGATCCAATCATTGTCTCGGCGTCGCTATCGCCGACGATCCGCAGGATATCGTTGGTGAAATTGACATAGGTAAATCCGGAGATATCGAACGACGTGAGTGCGCCCATTGAAAACGACACGATGTCCTGACGATCAACCGTGCCGCCCGCCGGGACATCGAGCGAGGCGGTGATCTGCAAGTTGCTCGCGAGCCCGCCACTGCCAACCTGGTCCGCCCGGAATGCTCAACGAATACGTTCTGATCCGACGGGCTGGAGAAGCCGGTGTACGCAATCGAGCGCCCGCTCGATTGATCGGATCGTCGCGGCCTCGAAATCGTAGTTGTGGGAAAACGCCGGTGTCTTGCAAATGTTGAATGTATCGGTATCGGCCGCCGCCATCGATGCTTTCGGCAAGCCGGCGATCTGGCTCGCAGACAGTCGAGTAAACGAATAGCTATCAATAGCCGTGCCAGCCAACAATCGTATCGGCGCCGCTCCCGCCTATAGAAAATCGTCGCCAATCCCGTCCTGCAGTTCCGCGACCGTGCCGCCAGAGAATCCGGTCAGCAGTGCCTGTCGTCGCGTTGGCGACGTTTTTCCACCGTCCGTTTGCCATGGCTGCCACCATCAATAAATGCAGTCGTGGCGGCGGTCTCGCGCTCGGTTCACATGTTGCAATGCTCCACCCAAGCACACTCGCTTTGACTCGCGCGTCCCCCAAATGGGGTATTCGGCACATTTATTTTCAGGGGTCGGACATACCCCATTTGGGGTATGCGGCGAGCGATTGGCCGCAGTCATCGGATGTTAGCGGCATTTTGCTGCGCGGCTGCCGCCTGACGTTTCCCCCGCTCACATCCCGAGTGCCAACGCCGGCACATCGGCGCAACCGCAACTGCCGCCGCGTCGATGTGCCGGATGATCAGACAGTCAGCGTCGGCGAGCGGGGAGAGCAGGGGCTGTCCTGCGAACGCAACCGGCGTCACCCGCGCGACGCCATCGGGGCCAACCGGCGCGGGTCATGGCCCGTGCGCGCGGCACACGCAGCGCATGAAGCCCGCCAGATCGAACGGATCGGCGCCGGCAACGTCGCAATGCTACTTGCGTTGCTGCAGCGTCTGGCTCAGCCCTGAGCGCATGCAAACGAAACCGGGCGGCCCTCTTCTTTGGAAAAGATCGCGGCCGCCCGGTGCGTACTTGTCTAGAGTTTTCGTTATGGTGTGAACGTCGTCGGGTCGAAATCAAACACGGGAACGAAGTCGGTCGAGCCGACGAGGATCACGGTGTAGTCGGCACCGGCGACACCATTGGTATCGAAGTTGACGTAGGTGTTGCCGCTGCCGGTGGTGAAGTTGACATACGTTGTGCCGCTGGCGCGCTGCAGCAGGTCGCCCTCGTTACCAAGCCGCCAGTCATAAATATAGTCGAAGCCGCCGGCGACGCCGATGCCGCCGACGCGGAAGGTGTCGGCGCCGGTGCCGCCGTAGAGCGCATCGTTGTCGGTGTCGTTGCCGCCCCACAGCGTGTCAGCAGCCGCGCCGCCGTACATCACGTCGATGCCGGCATCGCCATAGAGGAAGTCGGTGCCGGCGTCGCCGACCAGCAGGTCGTTCTGATTGCCGCCGTAGAGGCTGTCGTTGCCGGTCGAGCCCGACAGCAGGTCGATGCCGCCGCCGCCGTAAATCGTGTCGTTGTCGGCGTCGCCATAGAGGCTGTCGTCGCCAACGTCGCCGTAGATCTCATCGGCGCCAGCGCCGGCCTCGACGACATCGGTGCCGTTGCCACCGTAATAGCTGTCGTTGCCGAGCCCGAGATTGGCGTAGTTGTTGGCCGCGTCAGACCCACCGAAGACGCTGTCGTTGCCGGCGGCGGAATACATGATGTCGACGCCGTTACCGCCATTGAAGGTGTCGTTGCCGGAGCCGAGGCTGTCGAACAGCTCCGAGAGCACGTCGCCGCCATCGCCGCCGTAGAGTACATCGTCGCCGGCATCGCCGACCAGGATATCCTCGTTGGCGCCACCGACCAGCGTATCCTCGCCGAGCCCGCCATAGAGGCTGTCGAAGCCAACGCCACCGGAGATGCTGTCCGCAAACCCATCACCGAGCACCAGATCATCGGCGCCATCGCCGGTGGTGACGCGGACGTGCTTGACGATTTGGCCGTCGACATCGCCGTCGGTAAAGTTGGTCTGGTAGACCGCGATCAGGCCGGCACCAAAGCCGGCCAGGGACGCATTGCCGGCGTCGTCGGAAATGGATTCGCCGCCATCGACGCCGACGGTGTCGAGCACCGATGCGCCATCGGCGGAGACGAGTGCGACAATCGTGTCCGTATCGCCGAAGGCGTTGTTGTCCCACGATATGGCGAGCTGACCGTTCGAAAGCCGCGTCACCGCCGCGTTCTGGTCGTTCGAGCCGTCGTTGATGAACGTCGGATTGGAGACGTTGGTGAAGACACTGAATGCGCCCGTCGACGTAAAACGCGCCAGCGTGATGTCGGTGGTGCCGGTGGCCCAGCCGTTGTCCTCGTAGACGATGCCGAAGCCGCCGCCGTTCATGGCGACGACCGAGACGTCGCGATTGATCGTGCCGGTCGTGTCGAACAGCGTCGCCGCCAGGACGACCGCGCCGGTCGCATTGTAAACCGCGCGCCAGACCTCGGTCTCGGCGCCGACGGTGCGCGTCCAGGCGACAGCGATGTTGCCGCCGTCGAGCACCGCGACGCTCGGGCGCTGGTCGAGATCGCCTGAAGTACTGATGGCGAACGACGTTACAGCGCTGCCATCGGCATTGCGGATGTAGACGCCGATGTCATGATCGGTGGCGCTAAAATTGCGGTCGGTGACGACGACGAAGCCTGTTGCTGTGGTGGCAACATCGGCATTGATCGACGTGGTGGCCGAAAAACCGCTGGGAATCGTATTTCCAAGGTCAACGACACCGCCGACGGTCACGCCGGTCGTGCCGTTGAAGATTTGGAACACGATGCTGTCGGCGTCCTGGCCGACGGTGACAATGTTACCATTGGACAGCGCCGCCACCGCCGCGTTGGTGAAAGCGTCGACGGTGCTGCCGCCCGCCGTTTGCGCGCCGGTCGCGCCGTGGACGGTCGTATCACTGTGACCACCGTGATCGACCGAGGTAGCGAAGCCGGTGCCGCGCGACACCACGTCGACGTTGCTCGTTCCGGTCTGCGCATCATTGGTATCGAGGGCGGCGCCGGTTGACAGCGCATAGGTGACGGTGACGGCCATGGGAGGGGCTCCATAATTTGCAAAGGAATGATCAGGCTTGAATGTCGGTACGGCTAGGGCCTTGCAAGACGCTTGGTGACAACGATGTCATGGTGACAACGATGTCTTGCAAGTCTGATGCGAGATTAGGCGGTCCGGCAGAAATTGCGTTGGCAAAAGTCAATTACGGTGAACTTGCTCAAAAATAACCTCAATCAAGAGACGAACCGCTGCTGTCTCATGACCATGCTAACGCGGTGTGACGCGGCCCACAAGGAGTATGGTGGACACTGGTCAACGCCGGGCAACCATGAGACCTGCACAGGGCTGCTTTCGCGTTCACCATGCCCCGCCAAAACGTGTCAAGCTAGGTACCTACATGATCGTGTGCTCCCATGCCGACCGCACGCTCACCGAGTTCGAGGGCGCTCCAACCGCCACTAAGATCTCACCAGCATGATCCCCTGCCTCACCTACGTCGCCGTCACCGCGCCGCCCCTGGCCGTACCTATTGCGGAAGTTGGCGGAAAGTGATGGGCTAGCAGATTATCCTATGCCCGCCGCCTTCATCTTTTCCACAAAGCTCGATTTTCGGCCGTGTTTGGCGCGGATGTTGGCGAGATAGTCGGCGTGGCTCGTCAGGGCTCCCGTCGCGTCGAGGCTCCGCGCCAATGCCGCGCATCGTTCGATGTCCCGAACCGCCCAATCGTATTGCGTCGAGGAGGCCCGTGCCAGCACGCTGTCGATCTTCACGCGCAGCAGGATGGTGGCCGCGACCGCGTGCTTGCCCTCCAGCCGGTCGATGGCGTGGTTCAGCAGGTCATAGTGGCGGCCGTCGATCTCTGCTGATCGCTTGACGACAAGGTCGGCCGCCACATCGAGCGCCGGCCAATCGACCAGGAACAACAGGGCTTCGAGAGCACTGGGATAGGTGGCCGCATATGCCAGGGCTTTGCGAATAACGGCATCGTCTTCGAAGTCAGGCAAACGCTTCAGGTACTCGCGCAAGTACGTGGTCCAGAGGTACTTCTCGAACAGGCCCAGCCGCGTTTGCTGCGCCTCGTCCTTCTTGCCGAGAGCGTCGAGGGTCGCGAGCTTCAGCCCGACCAGCCCGTCGCCAGTGGCGTCGCGCCATTGGCCCGAATCCGGTGGCACGCGGTCGAGCCAGGCCATGGCTTCGGCCGGCCGCCCGGCCGTCAACATGCGCTTGGCGACATCCTCGACGTGGGCAATACGGTACGAACTGGCCTCGGCTGCGCGCACGAAACCGTCGACCTCACCATCGGCATCGGCGATGGCCATCAGTCCACGGGCGGCGGCTGCCAGTCGCATTTCCGCACGGGTATCGTCGATATCCCGCGTGCCGTCCCCGCGCGGCTTGGCCGGTGGCGCGTCGGCGATGGTTTTCTCAAACATCGCGCGCAACTTACCGCGGCCCTTCGCGCCCATGGGGCCAGCGACCGCTGCGGCCAACCCGTCGAGCACGCCGTAGGCATTCGTCAAAAAGACCTTGTGAACGCGCTCGGCAAAGGCCGTGCTGTCATCGCCACCCGCGGCCGTCAGCAGCCGACCGAGGTCGGTGGCGGCATCGCTCAGGGCGCTGCCGATCCGCCCACTGGAATCATCGACGCGCTCCATAATCTTGCCGTCGGCCGAGGGGTCCCAATCCCCGAAGATGACCTCGTTGCGCTCGCTGATCTCGCCGTCACGCTTTTTTCTGGCGCCTTCGGTTGCCCAGTGCCAACCGGCGCGGGCATCGATGACCAGCACGCCGTCGCCGGTGCCGGCCGTCGTGTCGAAGACGCGCCAGCGTGGTGCGGTGCGGTGGCCATTTAGTTTGCACCTTCGGATGCCGACCAGCAACCGGTGCGAGCATCCAGCGCGGGTCGTAGAACATATTGGACTGGTCGAGCCGCGTGATCTCGATGCCATCGCCATCGAGGTCGAGGATGACCGGCTCGCCTTCGCCAGTGCCGCCGTCGTTGTCACCGTCACCGCCATACTCCGAGCCGCCGCTGCTGTAACCGCCGTTGCCGCTTTCGCCGGCGAACGCGTTCTCCGCCCAGCCGTTGTCACTGCCGCCGTAGCTCGCGCCGGCGCCGTTGTCGTTATACCCGCCGTTGCTGGCGTCGGCGCTCGCGGATTCGCC
>CAVQOB010000018.1:0-34081 GCA_963714325.1 uncultured Alphaproteobacteria bacterium
ACGCCACGCGCATCGGCCCGGCATGGGTGACGACGAGGGTCGGCGATTTGAGATCCCGCCGGACCAACGCCACGAACGCTTCACTGACGCGCTCGCGCACCTTTGCCCAGCTCTCACCATCCGGCGGCGTCTGTCGGCCGGGCTCGGCATGGAACTTGGCGACAGCCTTGGCTTCGCCGGCATCGGCTTCGAGCGTCTTGCGCGCGAGGCCATCCCAGCGGCCCAAGTCCATCTCCCGCCAACGCGGATCAATTTCCATCTCGATGCCCTGCGATCGCGCCAGCCGCTCTCCGGCCTCGCGCGATCTCCGCAGCGGCGTCGCAATCACCAGTCCCCAGGTCCGGCCGATCGTCGCCGTCTCGAATTCCGCCGCGCCACTTTCGGACAATGGGTGGTCGGTCTTACCATCCATAAAACCTGTGCGCCCCGTCGCACCGGCCCGCATCAGATCGATGATCATGCCGTACTGCGCCTTGCATCTGTGGCAACCGCCGACGGCAAGCATGGACGAACCGTTGTCCTAGCGGCGCTCATGTCGCCTCGCGATGCCGGTGAAGAAAGCCCTGCATGGCACACTCTTGATCCCGGCGACAAGTGTGGATCGCCCTCGGACACGCAACTCGGTCGAGCCACGCGACAGCACCGTTAGGGCGATCGTCCTACGCCAAAGCCGCCGCTCTGCTCCTCGCCTTCCATGAACATTTTGGCGCAATCCACGGCGGACCTGCTCAACCGCTGCTTTTGCGCGACTGGTCCCGCCCAACGAGGGCGGCACCTTGCGCGAGCGGCAACACCGAACGCTCGTAGATCGACGTCCAACTGTTGTCCGGCGGATGGCCGGGAAGCCTGAGCTTGGCGCGGCGCGCTGCCAATACATCAGTACTGACATCGAGATCGCAGGTTCGCTGCTCGACATCGATGATGATGCGGTCGCCGTCTTCGACTAGCGCAATCGGACCGCCGATGGCAGCCTCGGGCGTCACCTCGCCGACCACCAGTCCCTTGTTGACGAGGCCGGAGAGCTGGCCGTCGGTCACGACCGCGACGCTTGTGCCGAGCCCCGCGCCATCGAGCGCGAAGACAATGCGCGAGGCCATGCCCATGCCGGGTCCGCCCTTGACGCCAATGCCGCGCAGGACGACAACGTCACCGGGCACGATGTTGCCAGCCATGAGTGCCGCGACGGCCAGATCCCATGCGGGGAAGCACTTCGCTCGGCCTTCAAAACGCATCGGTCGATCCCAGCGCAGCCCCATCTTGATGATGCCGCAACCGGTGGTGAGGCTACCCTTGACGATCAGGATCGGCGCCTTGCGCGAAAGTGGGTTGTTCGCCGGACGAACCGCCGAGTTAGCGGGAACGCTATAGCCCGCGATGTTCTCGCCGACGGACTTGCCGCTAACGGTCAGGGCGTCGAGGCAAGCCTGATCCGACAGCTGTTTCAGCACGGCCAATGCGCCGCCGCCGGCCTCCAGTTCCTCGATCGAGGTCTCGCCGTTCGGCCGCACCGCGCACAGCACCGGCGTCGTTTGCGAGAGTTTTTCAAACAGCCCGTAGACATCGACGTCGCTGTGCGCCTCGACGGCGATCGCTTGCAGATGCTTGATGCAGTTGATCGAGCCTGACAACGCCAATACCGTCATCGCGGCGTTGTGGAAGGCGCCGGCCGTGAGTATCTGGCGCGGCTTGAGATCTTCCTGGACCATCTCGACGATCCGCTTGCCCGATGCCGCCGCGTACATCTTCATCCGATCACTCATGGCGAGGACGGGAGCGGCGCCCGGCAGCGCAAAGCCGAGCGCCTCACACGCCACGTGCATCGAATTGGCGGTTCCCATGCCGGAACAGACGCCGGGTCCGCGGATGGCGTCGTCGCTCATCTCCTTCAGTTCGTCGAACGTGATTCTGCCGGTCGCATGGTGGCCGGCGCCGAGGAACACCTCCTCAATATCCATGTGGTGGCCGCGATACTGGCCGCTCGACTGATAACCGCAGATCACCAGCAGCGTCGGGATATTGAGGCGTGCGGCCGCCATCAGCTGCCCGGGCGTGGTCTTGTCGCAGGAGGTGAGGCAGATCATGCCGTCGAGCTGCGCGCCTTCGACCGCCACCTCAATATCGTTCACGATCAAATCGCGGCTCGGCAGAATGTACGTGCCGCGCCGGCCGGCGCTGTGGATGAAGTCGCTCGGAGCGGCTGTTCTGACTTCAAAGGGCAAGCCGCCGGCCGCGCGGATCGCCTCTTTGACAATCGGCACGATGGAATCCAAATGACTGAAGCAGATCGCCAGTTCAGACGACGAATTGACAATCGCAATCTTCGGCTTCTCCATGTCGGCATCGGTCAGGCCCAACGCCCGCCATTGCGCACGCCGCACCGCCCAGAACGACGAGCCCTTCTCGAAATTGCTGCGCAACTTGATCGCCATAACTTGCTCCAGTTCAGGGCTTGATAGCCCAGGCGCCACCATCGGCGACAGCCAACGGTACGTTTGCGCCAACCACGATATTGTTCAACGTCCGGGCTTCCACGTTCAGCGCGAGTTTGCCGGTAGAGACCGTCAACGATCGGCGCCCGCCGCGGAAAATCGAATGCGTCACCGCACCACGCCAGCCCATGCGATCGGGACCAGCGTCTGCAAATTCAAGACACTCGGGCCGGACAACGACCAGAACCGGCGCACCGATTGCAAACACCTCGCCCGCATCACAGCGGCCGGACCATCCATCGCCCGCAACGACCAGCTTAAAAGCGCCTGCAGCTCCTGCCGTGCAATCTGACACACGCGCTTCCAGAATATTGGGCGTGCCGAAAAAGGCCGCGACGGTGCGATTGGCTGGGCGTTGATAGATCACTTCCGGTTCGCCGACCTGGTGAATACGCCCGGCCTGCATGACGACAACCCGATCGGAGAGCGCCATCGCCTCTTCTTGGTCGTGCGTCACATAAAGCGCTGTAAATTTGATGCGCTGCTGCAATGCGCGGAACTCATCACCCATTTGCGCACGCAATCGCGCATCCAGGTTAGACAAGGGCTCATCCAGCAACAGCACTTTGGGTTCGAAGACAAGGGCGCGCGCGATAGCAACACGTTGCTGCTGGCCACCGGAGAGCTGCGGCGCCGGGCGCTCTGCAAAGTTTTCCATTTCCACCAGCCGGAGGGCGGATTTCACGCGGCTCTCGATCTCTTGCGCACCACGCCGACGAACCCGCAGTGGATAGGCGACGTTATCGAACACCGTCATATGCGGCCAGATCGCATAGGATTGGAACACCATGCCGAGCCCACGCCGATCGGGGGCCAGGAACTTGCCGTTTGCCGCATCACTCACGATACGGTCGCCAATCGTGATCCGCCCGGCGGTGTTTTGTTCGAGCCCCGCCACCATCCGCAGCGTCGTCGTCTTGCCACAGCCGGACGGGCCAAGCAACGTCACGAACTCGCCCGAACTCGACGCGCAAACTCACATCGTCGACCGCGGTCGACGCGCCGAACGTTCGACTGACATGTTCAATGACGACGGCGCTCACTCAGGTCTCCACGCACAGGGCGCTGCAGCACAACACGGATCACACACCTACTTGTACAGCTCCTTGGCCTTGGCGGTGATCATGCCCTGCTCATCGGGGTTGGTCGTGGCGAGCAGTTTGGCGCCAGCGATCACCTGCATGTCCGGCGCGAGCCGCTCGACGACACCCTTCACGACCGGGATCTGCCCGGCGTTGGCATAGGGGATCTGGGTCTCAATCTCCAGAAAGTGGTTCATGAAGACGCGCGCTGCATTGGGGTTCGGCGCATTCTTGAGCATGGCAAAGTCGATGCGGATAAACGGGCTGCCCTCGGCCGGCAGGATCATCTTGACCGGCAAGCCCTTCAGTGTCGACGCGTCCGCCATCCGCAGCGGGATATAGATCGGATACTCGCCACGCGCGACCCGGCGGGTATCGTTGACGATGTCGCGACTGAAGACGACGCTATTAGCGGAAAGCGCTTTGTGGAAGTCCTCGCCAAGCTTCTGGTAGGTCGTAAAAAAAAAGACGTTGCCGCCGCCGCTGGCGCGATAGTCATCGGTCAAGATCTTACCCTTCCACTTCGGGTCCGTCAGATCCCTGAGGCTCTTCGGTTCGTCCTCGGGCTTGACCATGGCGGTGTTCACGAGGATCGCGTAGGCCTGCACGTAGCCGGGAATGCGCAGACTATCGGGTGCGGCGAATTCGGGACGGAGATTTTTCAGATTCGGCACGCCGCCATGCGGTTGCACGAGGCCTTGGCGGCTTTGCAGGATAATGGTCGCGGCACCATGCTGCTCGATGTCCGCGAGATAGCGCCCAGCCGCCTGCTCGGTGCGAATGCGTTCTGTCAACTCGCTTGCGCGCACATCCAGCGTCTCGACCTTGATGCCGTAGACTTTCTCGAAGCTCGCGACGGCGTCCTTATAGTATTGCGCGCCGAGTGCCGCGTTGTAGACAACGACCTTGCCTTCTTTCTTGGCCGCCGCGACGACCCTGGCCCAGTCGGCATCCTGTGCGATCGCAGGACCGGCCAATGTTGCCACCAGTGCCGCCGCCATGAGCGTCCGTCGTGAAAGCTGTGCAAGCATTGCGGCGTCCTCCAAAATCTTAGAGCGTGCTGATCCGGCTTTTGATGACTTTCAATTGTACCCAGCGAAACAAGACCACCAATGCCATCATGAAGATGCCGATGACACTGACTTGCTCAGCTTGTCCGTTGGCCCAGAGCTTCAACAACACCACGGACAGCGTCTCGGAACCAACGGAATAGAGCAGGATCGACGCTGACAATTCGCGCATGATGCCAAAGAATGTCAGCACCCAACCAACGGCGAAGGCTGGCCAGGCCAACGCAATCAGAATGCGCCACAGCGTCTGCCAGAACGTCGCGCCATGCACGCGCGAGCACTCCTCGAGATCATAGGATAACTGGGAATAAGCAGCCGACATGACACGCACGGCAACCGGCGTACCCAGCGTCATGTAGGCCAGCAGCAAGGCCCAGATAGTGCCATAAATCGGAATCGGCTGCGGCAGCATCGCAAAGCCCCACAGGAAGCCGATGCCGAGCACGATCCCCGGCATCAGCCAGGGCAGCCACGCCAGCGCATCGATGACGTGCCGTCCGCGCCATCGCGTGCGTGTCGTGACATAGGCAATCAACGCGCCAAGCACCATCGTTGCGGTCGCCCCCATCAGTCCCAACTTGAAGGTATTCATCATCGCGCGCCAGACCTCGCGGTTTTCATAGACCGCTCGATAGTGCTCCAGTGTCAGCATCTCGCGGCTATAGAACCCGAAAAACCGAAAGAACGAGCCGATGACGAGTTGGCCGACCGGCAGGACGACAGAGATGAAGAAGAACAGGATGCAAATGCCAAACGTCACCCACCGCCAGGGACCAAGCTTCGTCACACTCGGCGAATAGCCCTTGCCGGTCACCGTTGCGTAGCTCTTTCCGGCCAACAGCCGCCACTGCAGCACCACCAGCAGCAGCATCAACGCCAGGATCGCGAAGCTCAGCGCCGTCGCATACTGGTAGTCGGGCGTCGCGCGATGATTGATCGCGTTGTAGACTTCCGTGGTGATCACCGTGATCCCTGCTGGCGAACCGAAGAACAGTGGGCTCTCGAAGCTCTCGATGCCACGGATCAGACTCAGCATGAAGGAGGCGACCAGCACCGGCGCCATCAGCACCAGCGTAATCCGCCGAAACGTGGTCCAGCGCGAGGCGCCGCACATCCGGCTGCTTTCCTCAAGCGACGGATCCATGGCGCGGAAGGCATCGACGATGAACAGGAACAGAAACGGCGTCGAATACTGCATCATGTGCCAGACGACGCCGCCGTAGGAATAGACGTTGATCGGACTGACGGTGGCACCTGTCAGACCTTTCCAGGCGAGATTGAGCAATCCTACCTGCGGGTTGCCGAGCATGCCCCAAGCCATCGCCGTCAGGATCGGCGGAATGAAGAACGGTAGCGTAATGAGGACCTCAAGCGTACCGCGCGCCGGCGTGTCGGTGCGGGCGACGATCCACGCCATCAAGATCGCCAACAGCATCGACGGGATCGTCTTGACCAGCGACAGGCCGACGGTATTGACGAGAACGATGATGTTGTCTTGCGATACAATCGCGCGATAACCATTGAGATTGAATTCCCCGGCCATGCCCGGAGGCGTCGAATGGACGCTGCCATAGAGCAGCATGGCGAGCGGGTAGAGCGTCAGGAAGCTCAGGATCGCGATCAGGATGAAAACGCCGGGACGCAAGCGCCAGCTGACGCCCTCCGGCCGTCGCACGCCCACCACTGACACCCCGGATGCAACGGCTCCAGTCATTATTTGAACAGCTTTTTCGCGAGACCCAGCATGTCGTTCTGGCGCGCGCTATCGCTGGTACCAAGCGGCTTGGCTGCAACGATCGGACGAACATCAGCAGGAATTTTCTCGGCAATGCCGGCCGTCACCGAGCCGTGACCTTCGAGCGCCCAGATGAGCTGCGCTTCCTCGGACAAGGCAAAGTCCATGTAGAGTTTGGCGGTGTTGGGACGGGCGGTATTCTTGAGCAGCGCATAGCCATAAAGCACATATGGCACACCCTCGGTCGGGATGATGTGCTTGACCGGCAGGCCCTTCAACTTGTCGTAGTCGGTGAGAATGAACGGCATGTAGATCGCATACTCGCCGCGCGCGACGCGCTGTTGCGACTGGCGCTGATCGCGGGTCAGCATAGGCGCCTGCTCGGCATACTTTTCCAGAAAGGGCAAGCCGAGGCCGGCGGTATCATGATGCACGAACATGGTGAGATAGCCGCCGCCGATGGCGCGCGGATCGTCGGCCAGAATTTTTCCCTTCCACTTCGGATCGGCGATGTCCTTCCAGGTTTTCGGCTCGTCCTCGGGCTTAACCAGGGCGGTGTTGACCAGAATGCCATAAGGAATTGTCATGGTCGGCACGAATGCCGTGTCGGCCTTAAAGCCGCCGGTCAGCTGCGAGACGTTCGGCAATTTCGGCAATGGCTCCAACGCCTTTTCCTCGGTCTCCTGCAGCTTCGCCTGGCCGACCGAGGTGAACAGCACATCGGCGGCAAAGCGCCCAGCTGATTGTTCCGTGCGGATCCGCTCGCGGATCTCGCTGCCGCGTGCTTCCAGGATCTCGACGGGGATGCCGTATTTTGCCTCGAACGCCTTGATGAGCGCCCGCGACGATGGCGCGCCCACATAGGCCGAGTAGATGATCAACTTGCCCTCGGCCTTGGCGGCGGCAACGACCTTGGTCCAGTCGTCCTGCGCCGTTGCCATGTCGGCGAACATCGCGCTGCCAAGCGCCAAGAGCCCGGCCGCGACGGTCTGGCGTCTGTTGATCCGCATCTACATCCTCCCAATTTCATTTTATTGGCCTTGTGCCGACGCCGATAGCGCCACCCCGGCCCGTGTTTTCCACTCTTAAGTCTTGCGCAGAACGCCTGCTACAGCAAACGCAGTATGTTACCTGATGCCGCCAATCACACCTTCGCCCGCTTCGTGACTTCCACCACGCCTCGATCAGCATCGACTTTCACCCAATCGCCGGTTTGAATGACTCCGAACGGGTCGACGTCGAAATCGGTCATGGCGGGCGCGCGGGTGACGACGGCGCCGAGCGCGATCTTGGTGGTCATCGTCGTGAACAGCATTGCTTTTGGCGCAGCACCCGACAACCGCGCCATGTGAAAGTAATGCGACCAGCCAGACGAGCCCTTGGCGCCGGGGAACAGCAGGATCTTGTCCTTAAAACTTTGCCCGCGCAGTTCGTGACGCATTTCGATGATCGACCCGTCGCGCGGGTTGATGCCGCCCCAGCCGGAGATCGTGTCCCTGGTGACCAGCGCCTCGCCCTCGGCGACGCCACCGACGACCTTGCGGCCCTTGATGGTCACGACTTCGTGTGCAGTGACTGACATCAAAGTCCCCCTTTCCAACGACCGGTGATCGCGGCATCGACGCAATCGGCGAGCGAACCGAACCAGGTCTCGACGCCGGTCAACGCCGGCAGATAGTGCGCCTGCTTGGCGCTGTCGGTGGCGACCACGCGGGTCTTGTTGGGCATGGCGCGCGAGATCGCCGGGCAGGTATCGCTCATGACATGGCCACCGGCATCGGCGATCGTTTTAACGAACCCGCTGCGGGCCGCGACATCGCGGATGGCTGCGGGCGTGTGCACCCACAGTTCGGTGTTGGCACTGACCTTCCGGCCTTCGATCAAGCGCGCCACCTCCCACATCTGTTCGATGGAATTGTGCGGACAGCCGAGCATGACGAAGTCGATATCGCGCGACTTGGCGGAGATGTTGAGATTCTCGTAGGCTTGGCGGCGTTCGCTTGCGCCGTAGCGCAACTTCGCTCGCGGCGTGTTGGCGCCGAATGCCGCGTCGCGCGTCGGCGCTTCGGGTGTAGTGCCGGGGATATGGTACATCTCGACGCCGCCGGAGGAAGCGGCCGCCGCGCCGAAGTGCTTCATCTTCACCAGCGTCGGATTGCGCACTCGGCCTTCCAGAACGGGGATCGCCTCCTGCACGATCTCACCGACCCAATAGCCGAGCAGCCCCCAGTCCATCATATCGTCGACGTCGATCGCGACATCGACGTGATGCGTGCCGCAGCGATTTTCCGGGATATGAAAACCCCAATAAGGGATACGGCCGGTGATACTGGCAGCGCCGGTGCTTTCGCGGCCTTCGGTGTTGGTGCGGCCACCGAGCACGGCGTTGCAATAGACAACCGCCGACGACTCCATCCAGGCGCAATGTTCGCCGCGCGCCGGAACGATGCCGACCTGGTAGGGTGTGCAGGTTGCGAGCTGCTGCACGCCGCGCTTGCCGAAGAATTTTTCAGCCCCCAGCGACGCTTCGACGACATCAGCCGGCATGTTCTGCAGCGCATGATGACGCGCATCGATCCCGGAAATCAGCTGGCAGGTCGGCACGACGACGTCGGGAGTCTCGACCTCCTCGTCGCTATCGAGATTGAACTCGGAGAACACCGCGTCGTAGCCCCGTTTGGTATAGTCGCGCATGAACGGCGAGGCGTTCCAGGTGCCGGCAACGTTCCGCGTTTCCACCAAGCGTTCAGCCCCAAGCGCCTCGCCATAGCGCACGAGCAGATCCATCGCTTTCTGCTGCGCCTTGCCGGACTTGCCCTCCAGCATCGCCCGTTCGGGGTCGGTGAGTTTCATGGCGTGCCGTCCTCAAAATGCCTTGGTCGCTGCCGCACCGCGATCGCGTGTCCAGGTGTAGTCCTTGCTTGCGACATTGGCATGGACGCGCTGCTGCATCGCCGCGATATCGATCTGATGCACGCTCCCGGACCCGGCAAGATCGAGCGCGTGTGCGGCCGCCGCGCCCATCGCCATGCAGGGCCCCATGACGCGCACGCTCGAGAGGGCGGCGGCATCACCGTCCATGCAACGGCCGGCAGCGACGTAGTTGTCGGCGTCCGGCGACAACAGGCTGCGCAGCGGGACGTAGTGCACGTGGTCCTCAGGGAAAGTGTGCCAGTGATGGCCGGTGCCATGGTCGTGCAATTCGATTGGCCAGGCGGTGCGCGCGATGGCATCGTCGAAGGTTGTGCCCTGCATCACTTCGCCGGCAGTCAATTGATGTGCGCCGACGATCCAGCGGGTTTGGCGGATGCCGGGAAAGCCATAGGCGCGCACGCGTGCCGCGCCGAAGCCCTTGGGAAATTCGGTTTTGAGGAACTGCACCGCGCGCTCGGCCTGATCCTTGCCTTCGAGCGCTTTGGCTGACGCCTCGATCGGGTCAAGCGGCGTCTCGATGTGCGTCATGTTCATGGCGGCGACACCGCGGCCGGGGATGATGAATGAGAGCCCCTCGCGGCGCTTCAGGCCATAGGCATCGCCCTTCTCTTTCATACGCGCGGAGATCTCAACCTTGGTCGGCTGGTTCACCTCGTCGATGTTTTCGAGGATCACCATCTGCGTTCCGAACACCGCGCCTTTGGCCGGTTCGCGGCACGGCAAGCCGGCCGTCCAGGCGAGTGCTGCATCGCCGCTGGAATCGACGAATCCCTGCGCGCGAATTTCGACATCGCCGTAGCGTGTTGCAAAATGCAGCTTGCTGATCCGCCGGCCATCCATAGACACGTCGCGCAGGACGGCGCCCACTAGGCTGACGATACCGGCATTCTGCACCGCCGTCTCGACCCAGCGGCCGAGCGCCACCTCGTCGTAATAGACGACCGTCGTCAGCGGCCCGTGACGAAAGTACAGGCCCTGATCAATCTTCACGAGATCGCGCATGATCTCGTCGGCAATGCCGTGGGTGAACTGATAGCCGTGCGTACCGTTCTGGAAGAGGCCACAGAAGGTGCCGATGATGGAGTTGACGGCCTGGCCGCCGAGCGCCGGCAGGCCATCGATCAGCGCGACCGTACGCCCCAGCCGGGCGGCTTCGATCGCCGCCGAAACCCCGGCAATGCCGGCCCCAACCACGCAGATCTCCACCTCCAGCGTGCGCGCTGGCACCGACTTGCCGCGGCGGACGACCTTGGTATCGGCGGCAAAGGCTTCAGCCATGGTGCATCTCGGATCAATCGGGGACAGGCTCAGTCAACCTATGGCCAATCGGCTGTAACGAGCAACAGCCGAGAGAACCCAACTCAGCATAGCGGCGTGCGCATAGCGAATGCTAATCTGAAACGTGTTCCCCATGTCCCCGGTGGCGAGGAGAGGCCAAGCTGCTTGCTGCACCGCAGCGACGCTTGCTTTGACGTTATGTCCGCTCGTACACTTAGCGTTGGAATCGCGACCGTCGTTGAGATCGATCCTGTTCGAGAGCCCGCCGTGCCAATTGATCTGAAAGGCGCGATCGACTGTGACGTGCATCCGCGCGTGCCGACGCCGACGACGCTGGCCAAGTATATGGATGACTATTGGCGTGATGCCGTCGACGTTCGCGGCATCGATGCCTGGGAAACGATCAGCTACCCCGCGAAAGCGCCGCTGACAGCAACACCTGATGCCGCTGGCGCCGATGCTGACGCCACGCGATATGCGCGCGACATTCTCGATCCGAGCGGCGTCGCGCATGCGATCTGCAATTGTCTGTTCCCCGTGTCGGCGTTTCGCGACGCCAATATGGCGGCAGCCTTCGCGCGGGCCGCCAACGACTGGCTGGCGGCGGAATGGCTTAGCAAGGATGCGCGCTTCCGGGGATCGATGCTCGTGCCGATTCAGGCGCCGGACCTCGCCGTCGAAGAGATCGAGCGGTGCGCCAACGACAAGCGCTTCGTGCAGATCCTGCTGCTGGTAATGGGCGAACACACTCTTGGCCACCGCATGTACTGGCCGATCTATGCAGCGGCCGAAAAGCACGGGTTCGCCATCGGCGTGCATGCCGGCTCAAGCTATCATCATGCCGTCACCGGTTCGGGATGGCCAAGCTATTATCTCGAAGACTATGCGGCGCAATCGCTTGGCTTTCACTCGCAGCTCGGCAGTTTCATTGCCGAAGGCGTGTTCGTGAAGTTTCCGAAGCTGAAACTGGTGCTGATCGAATCCGGCGTCACCTGGATGCCGCCCTATCTCTGGCGGCTTTCGAAGTTCTGGAAGGGGGTGCGGCTGGAAGTTCCCTGGCTGGACCGGCCGCCGTTCGACATCGTCAAGGAGCATGTGCGCCTGACCACCCAGCCATTCGACGCGCCACGCGACCCGGCCCTGATTCAGCGGGTCATCGAACAACTGGGCTCGGACGACATTCTGCTCTATGCTTCGGACTATCCGCATTGGCATGCGGAAGCGCCGGCGAGCCTCGTGGCACCACTTGCGCCGGCTGTTGCGCGTAAGCTGTTGACCAGCAATGCCCGCGCCACCTATTCGCGCCTCGGAGGCACAGATGCAGCTTGATGTCCGAGACCACCGCAATGCCGAGCCAGAGGCAGACGTCGAGCTGACCGCAGCCGCGCCCGCCAAGCTCGCCATCATCGACGGCGATATTCATCCCGCCATGAAGTCGCCGGCCGACCTCAAGATTTATCTTTCCCGGCAGTGGTGGGATCATTGGCAGACGTTTGGATCGCGCCGCCGTCATGGCATGAGCTTCGAGCCCTATCCGAAAGCCGCGCCTCGCGCCTGCCGCCGCGACGCCTGGCCGGAGGTTGGTGGGCCTGGCAGCGATCTCGCACTGATGCAGCGTCAGCATCTCGATCGCTATGGCATCTCGTACGGCCTGCTCGGTCCGCTCGGGATCACCGGACAGGGCGAGCTCAATCTCGATTTTGCAGCGGCCCTCGCCTCGGCTGCCAACGACTGGCAGCGCGAAGCGTGGTGCAAACCTGAGCCACGCCTGAAAGGCGGCATCGTCGTCGCCTATGAAGACGCCGCCGCATCCGCCGCCGAGATCGAGCGCTGCGGCGCTGATCGCCACTTCGCGCAGGTGTTCCTGCTGTCGCGATCGCAGGAACCGTTGGGCAATCGCCGCTATTGGCCGATCTATGCGGCCGCCGAACGTTTCAACCTGCCGATTGCCATCCACGTGTTTGGTGCCGGTGGCCATCCCTTCACCGGAACCGGGTGGCCCTCGTACTATATCGAAGAGGGTGCAGGACACTCGACATCATGCCAGACGGCGATCACCAGCCTCGTCATGGAGGGCGTGTTCGAGCGTTACTCCAAACTCAAAGTCGTGATGGTCGAGGGCGGCTTCGGGTGGCTGCCAGCACTCGCGTGGCGGCTCGATCAGCTGTTCGAGCGCATGCGCGCGGAAGTCCCGCATCTGAAACGGCGGCCGTCGGAATACATCCGCGACCACATCTGGTTGACGACACAGCCGATGGAAGAACCGGAGGTGCGCGGCCAACTCAACGATATCATCACCTGGATCGGCGCCGATCGATTGCTCTTTTCCAGCGATTATCCGCACTGGGATTTCGATGATCCGTTCCGTGCTTTCCCAGCCGGCATCGACGACACGATCAAGCGCCGCATCATGACGGAAAATGGCCTTGGCGTTTACCGGTTGATGGATTGATGCCGAAGTTTGTCGTGGCACGCGTTGACGAGATTGCGCCGGGCGGACGCAAGCGCATCCTGGCCGATGGCCGGGCGATCGTCATTTTCAACCTCAAGAGCGAATTCTTCGCGCTGTCGGACACCTGTCCGCATCGCGGCGCCAGTCTGGCTGGCGGCAAGCTGACCGGACTTGTCCAATCCAACAACCCCGGCCAATACACGTTCTCACGTGAGGGCGAGATCATCCGCTGCCCCTGGCATGCCTGGGAATTCGACATCCGCACCGGACGATCCCATTGCGATCCGCGCCAGATGCGGTTGCTGCATTATCCGGCGCACGTCGCGTCAGGGTCGTCGATCGTCGACGGACCTTACAAGGCTGAGACGTTTACAGTCGCGATCGATCACGACTACCTCGTCATCGATCTGCCGTGATTCCCTCGGCGCTGGATCGCGCCGGCGCGGACCAACCGTCGCAATTGGCGATTGGTATCGCATTATACTTTTTGCAATCTTATCGAATAGGTAAATGACGACGAGAGAGCTGGTGAGGGAGGCAAGAAGTCCCTAATTGTCGGGTATTTCAAGAGGTTCTACGCACGAGTTTTCCCTTTGACACTGACCCCGTCGTTACCCGTCTGCCGGCGTCTGGATCGAATGTCGGGTAGGGACAATCGACCTATTCCGACCGACTGTTGATCCAAAGGCGCACGTCTGACGTGCGCCAAGCGATCCTCCCCGGACCCAGATGGCGCTGCCGGGGCCGCGCTTCCTGACGTCAACATATTCCTCACCCCAGGACTCGCGCGCGGAACAGTACGTGGCGGCAAAAGACGCCGGTGATGGCGGCGATGATCGCCAGCGGTAGCACATGGCCGGATAGCGGACTGGTGAGCACCAGCAGCGCCACCAGGAAAGCGCCAACGGCCGCGACCGCTGCTTCCAACATGCCGAACGTGCCGCGCCACAGCACGATGCCCCCCAGTGCCAGCCCCGCCAATGCCGCCGGGATCGCCGCCCAGACATAGGAACTGACAGCCCACACCGCAGCACGCGACGCAAGCTGATCGGGGCCGAGCCCCTTAAGCGACGGCGGCCCCATGCCCAGCAGCCCCGAAGCAATCGTCAGCAAAAAAATGATCAACGCTGACACAAATGGCCCGACCAGCGTCACAAACAAAAACGTCCAGAACGCCCGATCGCGATTGGCTGCAATATCCATTGCTGATGTCTAACCCCTCGGCGCCGGTGCGCGCTTGGCCTGTTGCACCAGAGTCTCCAACTCCTGCAGGAATTGCGACCGGCTTTGGGGTGTAACGCGCGAATTGTACGTCTGAACGGCTCCCACGTCGCGCAGGTCCTTCATTAGATCGCGCATGGCGAGTGTCATGCCAATATTCGCCTCGGTGAAGGGCCTGCCCATCGGCGACAACCCGCGCGCGCCCTTCTTGATGCACAGCGCCGCCAACGGAATATCCTGCGTCACGACGATATCCGACGCCGTGATCCGTTCGGCAATCCAGGCATCCGCAACATCGGGTCCATCAGGCACAACGACCCTCTCGACCAGATGACTGTCGGGCAATCGCATCCAGGAATTAGACACAAAGAAAGTCTTGAGCCCATGCCGCTCAGCGACGCGCATGACTTCATCCTTCACCGGACACGCGTCGGCATCGACGTAGATCTGAACAGATTGGGTTGTGACCATGCACCCTCGGTCGCGGAGGGGTGTCAGACACTTGCATCTGACACCCGATCGATTCAGTTCAACAGTCCTTCCGCCTTCATCGCGCGCTGCACGCCAGGACGCGCTTCGACGCGCTTCATGAAGGCGACGACGTGCGGATACTTGGCGAGATCGATCTTCTGCGGCACTGTCCAACGCAACACCGTGAAGCAATAGGCATCGGGTGCCGTGAAATTGGCGCCCATCAGATACTGATTATTGGCGAAATGCGCTTCGAGATGCGCAAGCCGCGTCTCCAGCCGCTCGCGAGCCAGTTTCTTGGCTTCTTCCGGCATCGCCGGATTGAACAGGGGCGAGAAGCCCTTGTGCAATTCGGTCGAGACAAAATTCAGCCAGCTCTGCATCTTATAGCGCTCGAGCGTGCCATTGGCCGGCGCCAGCTTCTTCTCCGGCGCCTTGTCAGCGATGTACTGCGAAATGGCCGGCCCTTCCGTCAGGATGGTGCCGTCATCGAGCGCCAGCGCCGGCACATAACCGAGCGGATTGGTCTTCTTGTAATCACCGCCGCCGTCGATCGTCTTGGCGCGTATATCGGTCTTGACCAGTTCATGTTTGAGACCTGCTTCTTCCAGCATGATGTGAGGAGCCAGCGAGCAGACGCCCGGCGAATAGAAAAGTTTCATGGGGTTTTCTCCAAATTCGGGGGATCGGACCATCAACGGCCGTCCCTTCGTTAGAATGCCGGAGCCCTTGGATGCAAGCCCTTCCACTGGCGTCACGGTTATGTGAGAAAGCAGCCCTGCGCCCAACGCCATGCCCAGCGCTGGACCCGGCCACCCAAATATGGTGGATTGCGGTGTTGAACCGATTGCGATCTGAGGGTGAGCCAGAATGACCGATGCGACCATCCCAACCGGCACCCTGATGAAGGGAAAGCGCGGCCTCATCATGGGCGTCGCCAATAATCGATCGATCGCCTGGGGTATCGCACAGGCGTGCGCTGCGCAGGGCGCGGAACTCGCCTTTACCTACCAGGGCGACGCCCTCAAAAAGCGTGTCGAGCCGCTTGCCGCCGAAGCCAGATCTTCGATCGTGCTCCCCTGCGACGTCACCGATACGGCGTCGATGGATTCCGTCTTCGCAACTCTGAAAGACAAATGGGGCCAGTTGGACTTCCTGGTCCACTGTATCGCCTTCGCCGACAAGGCGGAACTCGACGGTCGCTACGTCGACACGACCGAGGGCAATTTCACCAAGTCGCTGTTGATCTCGTGCTACTCCTTCACAGCCCTCGCCCAGCGCGCCGAAAAACTCATGACATCCGGCGGTTCATTGTTGACGCTCTCCTACTATGGCGCCGAAAAAGTCATGCCGCACTACAACGTCATGGGCGTCGCCAAAGCTGCGCTGGAGGCGAGCGTGCGCTATCTCGCCGCGGACCTCGGCAAGCAAAATATTCGCGTTAACGCCATCTCCGCTGGCCCGATCAAGACGCTCGCCGCATCCGGCATTTCCGACTTCCGCTATATCCTGAAGTGGAACGAATATAACTCAGCACTGCGACGCACCGTCACGATCGAGGAGGTCGGCGCCTCCGGCCTCTACCTAGTCTCCGATCTCGGGCGCGCCGTCACAGGCGAGATCCACCACGTCGACGCCGGCTACCACGTCCAAGGCATGAAGAACGAAGACGCCCCCGACATCAGCGTGCAGAAGGGAGAGTAACCGCTTCGGCCCACAGCGCAGCCGCGCTCGGCAACTTCCTTAACCATTCGGGCGCGATAGTCTCGGTGTCGTGACCGGTGAGCCAGCCGAGCGTCATGGATTGGCGGAGTTGGTCATGTCACCTGTTGCTTTAGGCACGTTCGCCGTCATTTTGATGCTTGGCGGCGTCGTCGCTGTCATAGCCTTCAACAAACTCAAGGAAATTCGCGCGGGCGAAGCCACCGAGCGCAAAGCGCAGGCAGCACAACGCGAACGCTTTACCCGTTCAAGACCCGCCGCCGACGCCGAGCCGCAGGTGGCCAAACGCGTGAAAGCCGCAGACTTTGGCCGCCGCTAACCAACTGAGTTCCACGTTAACAACGAGATCATCACGAAAACAGCCCGCCGCCATTTTTGGCAAGCCCGGGCGTGTTATGCAGGCCGGAGAAACCAATTTCTCCATAGCCCAAAAACAAGACGGAGTGACCGATGGCACGGCACAAGTTCAAAATTGGTCAGCGCGTCAGCTTTTCGCCTGGCCGCACGTCGATGGCTGCCTCGGGCCGCGACTACAAGGTCATCCAGCAGCTGCCAGAGCAGAACGGCCAGAACCAGTACCGCATCAAGAGCATCGCCGAGACCTATGAGCGGATGGCAATCGAGACCGAACTCGCAGCGTTTTAGTAGCCGCATCCGACTGTGCGACAGTGATCCCGGCCTATGGCTTTGCTTGGCTGGCAGGCTGGATGCGGGAGACGTGGCGCGGCACGTTCAGCCAAGCTCTGCCAGCAGGCATTTCAAAATGCCATAGTCATAGCGGCCATCGAGAGCTGCATGCGCCGGACCGAGCTTGAGGCAATCGAGCGTCCCACAGCTCTCAAACGCCGCATGAATCTCGTCGATTTCAGCCTCATCGAGGCCAACCACTGCTCGCGCCTCGATCAGGCCCGCCTCGATCGCCTCGGCAAAATGCCCGAGCACCGTCGACAGCTCGATTTTGCGCGCCAACGCGATGTCGTCTGGTGACTTGCCCTCCAAGTGCAGTGCCAACGTCTGGTTGACGGTGGCCGACAATTTGTTTGCCAGCATCGGATGACGCTTGAAACGGCCGATCACTTCGAGAACCTGATCGCCGTAGCGCGCGACCTTGCGATCACCAAGCCCTGTGATGCTGTGTAGCGCGCCCAGCGTCTGTGGCCGAACAGACGCCAGTTCCACCAGCGTCCGATCATGAAAGATGACGTAGGGCGGCACCTTCCCTTCGGCCGCCAAGTCCTGACGCAGCGCCCTGAGCGCATCAAACAGGCCGGAATCGGCGCCACCAACTCCGCCGCCTCCCCGCTTCTCTCGATCCTTGCGCACGCGCGCGACCGGTGCCATCGCCTTGCGCATCAGGAAGTATTCTTCGCCGCGCAGCAATGGCCGCGACGAGTCCGTGAGGATCAGTGTGCCGTGCCCTTCGTCATCCCCTGTCAAGTGTCCCGCCGCCATCAGCTGGCGGAACAGCGCCTTCCAATCCGCCGCACTCGTCTCCTTGCCGATACCAAACACCGAGAGCTTGTCATGTCCATTGCGGCCAATCCGGTCATCGGCCTTGCCGATCAGCACGTCGATGACGTAGGTCGAGCCAAACCGCTGCCCCGTGCGATAGACCGCCGACAGCGCTTTGCGCGCCGCATCCGTGCCATCGATCGTCGCCGGTGGATTGATGCAGTTGTCGCAATTGCCGCATGGCGCCGGTAATGTCTCGCCGAAGTACGCCAGCAGCCGTTGGCGCCGGCAAGACGCAGCATCCGACAGCCCGATCAGCGCCTCAAGTTTCTGGCGCATGACCTGCTTGAAGGCCTCGGACCCTTCGCTCTGCGCGATCCATTGGCGTTGCGTGATCAGATCCTGAATACCAAAACTCATCCACGCGTCCGCCGGTTCGCCATCGCGCCCAGCGCGACCCGTCTCCTGGTAGTAGGCCTCGATCGACTTCGGCAAATTGAGGTGCGCAACGAAGCGCACATCAGGCTTGTCGATCCCCATGCCAAAGGCGATCGTCGCGACCACGGTCAGTCCGTCCTCTTTGAGGAAGCGCGCCTGCGTCGATCGCCGTGTCTCCGGCGACAGCCCCGCGTGATAAGCGAGCGCCGGCCGACCCTTGCCCGTCAGCCATGCCGCCGTCTCTTCGCACGACTTGCGCGACAGGCAATAGATGATCCCAGCATTGCCCTTGTGTTCGCTCTCAAGAAACGCCAGCAGTTTCTCGCGCCCACCCATGTTGCCGCCGTCGGCGATGATGTAGCGGATGTTCGGGCGATCAAAACTCGCGACGAAGCGCTCGGCATTTTCCAACTTGAGTTCGGCAATAATTTCGGCGCGGGTGCGCTCGTCGGCAGTTGCTGTAAGCGCGATACGTGGTACGGAGGGGAACTTTTCCGCCAACGCCTTGAGTTGTCGGTACTCCGGCCGGAAATCGTGCCCCCACTGCGACACGCAATGCGCTTCGTCGATCGCAAACAGCGCGATCTTGGACCGCTGCAGCAAGTTGATGGTCCGTTCCTGCAGCAGCCGCTCCGGAGCCACGTAAAGCAGATCGAGCTTGCCGGTGACCAGTTCCCATTCAACCGCCTGAACTTCCTTGAAATCGAGGCTCGAATTCAGGAAGCGCGCGCGAACACCCACCTCTTTCAGAGCGTCAACCTGGTCCTGCATCAGCGCGATCAACGGCGACACGACGATACCGGTACCGTCCCGCACCAGCGACGGAATCTGGTAGCAAAGTGACTTACCACCCCCAGTCGGCATCAGCGCCAAGCAGTCGCGCCCATCCAACAGAGCTTCAATGATCGCCTTCTGATGAAAGCGAAATTCCTTGAAACCAAACACCGAATAGAGAACGTGCTGTGCCCGTTCCATGCTTGAAGGCCACTCATCTCGTGGCACCGCAACTGGCTGCGGCGACGCGCCCATCGACCGGTCGTTTTGTTCCCGTAGTTGCATAGCTGCGGTCAATATCCCGATTCGCGCTATGCCCTGCGCGTAACGATCGGTCCAAAGGTCGCTAGCTGTGGATGCAACGGCTCGCCGGCAATATTTGACAAATCACAGCGGTGCTTGACGGCCACACACAAAGTGTTTCGTCATGTTGCCACGGTCCAATCCCAATCGTTTTGACGATAATGGGCATATGATAATCTGAACTCAGCCACCGGTCAGCGGCGCTACCAACAAAACTGACCAAGTTTGCCGCGCTAGTTGAGATCGATTTGTATCGCGTACGTGGGAGATGACGATGACTACCGGTATACTGGACAACCTGGAAAAGTTGGTCACAGACGATCTGACAGCGCAGACCGCCACTGTGCTTGCCGAGAAATACGATTCCACCAATCATGCGGTCGCAGCATCGGCTGCCGTCATCTTGAACGGGATGTTGAAAGCCTCGCGCAAGCCCGCGGCTGGCGAGCACATCGCGTCCCTGTTGGCTGATCCGGCCAACGACGGTGCTGTATTGTCCAACTTAGGGCAACTCTTTAAAGGCCAAGTGCCCGGCCTCCCCATTGCTGGTCTTTCCAGCATCATGCAGAGTTCATTGTTTGGCGGCGGCGTCGGAACACTGGCGCAATCGATCGGGCGGGTCTCTGGTGTCAAGTCGACCTCGGCGGCGTCGGTCGTGAACATCATGACACCGTTGATTATCTCCAGCATCGGCAAGGAGTTGCGCGCGAGCGGCGATACAAGCGCCAAAGGCCTGTCGCGCCTGCTTGAAAAAGAAGCCGCGTCCATTGAGGGCATTCTGCCGCAAGAACTCGTGTCCTATGCCTCTGCAGCGGGTGATGGCTTTACGCCGGCAGCTCCGGCCGTCGCAACCACAACGGCAGCGGCGATACCAGCAGCGCCAGTCATTGCAGCCGCAGCCCCCGTTATTGCGGCCGCTACTGCCACCGCTCCGACAGTCGCAATGCAAGCAGCAGAAGCCGCCAAGCTGGCGGTTGAAGCCGAGATCCGCCGCAAGGCAGATGCGGACGCAGCGGCACACCGCGCCGCAGCCGAAGCCGAAGTCCGTCGCAAAGCAGAAGCCGATGCCGCCGCACATCGCGCCGCAGCCGAAGCCGAGATCCGTCGCAAAGCGAAACGCCGCGCGGTCAGCCGCCATGGCCGAAGCACCGCGCAAAATGGAGACCGTCGCTGCAACCGCACAAACCGCTGCAGTCGACGCCTCACGCAGGAAAATTGAACTCGATCTTGAGGCCAAGCGCGCCACCATTGCTCCGCAGGCCGCAGCAACTACCACCGCCCCCCAGAAAACCGTCGCTGCGGCCGTTCCGACAGCAACAACAATTGCGGCCGCTACTGCCACGACTGCTGTCACGCACACCCACATCCCCAGCGCCGCGGTCCGTTCGCCGTCGCACCGTTCTGAATGGACCTGGGGGCTGCCCTTGTTGCTGCTTTTGGGTGGTGCCGTATGGTGGCTGGTCAGCGCCGGTCAAGCAACACAACGTGCCCTGATCGAGAAAGAGAAAATTGAGACGGCAGCCAGAGCCGCCGCCACTGCTGCTGCAGAAGCCAAACGCAAGGCTGACGCGGAAGCTGCTGCACGGCTCGCGGCCGAAGCCAAGCGCAAAGCCGATGCTGAGATTGCGGCCCGCCTCGCAGCGGAAGTAGAAGCCAAGCGCCGCGCTGACGCCGAAGCAACGGAGCGGCGCATCGCTGCCGAGGCCGAAGCCAAGCGCCGAGCAGAAACTGAAGTCCTCACGGCCCGTGCAACCGCTGAAGCCGAAGCACGGCGCAAAGCCGAAAAAGACGAAGACGACGCTCGGACTGCACGCATCGCCATGGTGACCGAAGCGCGGCGTAAGACCGAAGCGGCGGCTGTCGCTGCCCGCATCGCGGCTGAAGCCGACGCACGGCGCAAAGCCGAGAAAGACGATGACGACGCCAGGGCCGCGCGGATCGCCATGGTAACCGAAGCGCGGCGAAAAACAGATGCGGCAGCCGTCGCGGCCTATCTCGCCGCTGAAACCGAAGCCAAGCGCAGAGCTGATGTAGCAATGGCTGCCGCCGAAGCCGACGCCAAGCGCAAGGCCGATGCCGACGCCCTCGCAGCCCGCCTCGCCGCTGACGCGGAATCGAAGCGCCGAGCTGACGCAGCAGCTGTCGCTGCCCGAGCCGCAGCAGAAGCGGAAGCCAAACGCAAGGCTGACGCCGACGCACTCGCAGCCCGTATTGCTGCCGAAGTCGAAGCCAAGCGCCGGGCCGATGCCCAAACGGCAATCGCGGAGGCCGCCGCCAAGCGCGCTACTGAACTCAACATATGCCGGCTGACGGTCGCGACGGCGTTGCGCTCAGGTTCGATCCGCTTCGCCGTCAATAGCGCCGACCTAACTGGCGAAAGCAGCGCCGTGATCGAACGCATAGCTGCAGCCGTCAAGGCCTGCCCGCCTGTCGCCGTCCGCGTCGAGGGGCATACAGATGCCTCGGGCAACGCCGACGCAAACCAGGAGTTGTCGGAAGAACGCGCCAAGACGGTCAAGGCAGGACTGACAAAGGCCGGCGTATCGGCCACGAGCATCACCGCGCTGGGTCTCGGCCAGACCAGGCCGATCGCCGAGAACGACACGGCGGAGAACAAGGCCAAAAACCGCCGAATCGAAGTGGTCGTCGAACCGCATTGATCGGCGTTGGTAGACCGCTACCGGCGTGCCGTATACTGCGAGCGCTGTACGATGTTTCCTGAGCCCAATATGGCCCTGGCTTCGTGCCGCACAAATGACATGCCTAAGCGTCAGCATGGTTGACCGCCGCGATGGAGATTCGCCACCATGAAAAAGCTGATCGCCCTCATCGTCATGGGCTTGCTGGGGTTCTACATCGCGTGGCCGGCTTGGTCGGGATACCGCATCTGGAACGCCCTCGAGTCCCAGGACGCCAGCACGCTTGAAGCCAAAATCGATTTTACGAGTGTGCGGGAATCACTGCGGCCGGGTGTCGCCAGCGAAGTGAACAAACAATTCGACGCGCAGAGCCAGCAACTTGGCGGTGGCTTGGCCTTGGGCGATATCAAGAAACAGATCATGCCGGAAATCGTCGATAGTGTGCTGGCAACCATCGTCACCCCCGCCAACATCCTGCGAATCTATCGCGACGGCGGCGATGTTGCAGGCAGTGTCGCAAAAATCATGAGCGAGCAGATGAGTAAGACCGGTGGCATTCCCGGACTTGGCAACTTGCCTGGAATAGGCGGCGGCTCATCAAGTGGCGGCAGTGGTGCACCCGGCGCACAAGGTGGTCTGGGCTCGGTGCTCGGTGGCGCTGGCGGTCCATTGGGCATTCCGGGACTTGGAGGCGCCAAGCCTGCGGAAACGCCGACAGCACCCGCGCCTGCGACCAAGACCGCAACGGCGACACCATCGCGTGCCAAAACGTCCTATGGCATCGGCAACATCAAACGCGTCGGCTTCGCAGGCCCACTCGGTCTCGAACTCGGCGTCGCCAAGGATGCGGCCAAATCGGGTCCAGACCTCACCGCCGGCATGGCCTTCTCCGGGCTTGATTGGAAGCTGACTCGCCTCGTGCCCAATCTGTGACAACGCCCCGCATATCACTCAATCGATGCGCGCGGTCGCAACCTTGAGCCAGTCGCGGTCATCCCCGTCCCGCAACAACGGGCGGATCACTTTAGCGACTCGTGCGTGATAGCCATTGAGCCACGCACGCTCGCTCGCCGTGAGCCGGCCCGCATCGATCAGCCGCCTGTCAAACGGGGCGAGCGTGATCGTCTCGAACCCCAACATGTCTCGCTCGCCACCTCTAATAGCGGCGGGCGGCGTCACGATGACGAGATTCTCCAGCCTAATGCCATAGACGCCCGGCTTGTAGAATCCGGGTTCATTTGAACAGATCATTCCGGGCTCGAGAGCCGCCATGCCACGCCGCGAGATCGACTGCGGTCCCTCGTGAACGGACAGAAAACTACCGACACCGTGGCCGGTGCCATGATCGAAATCTAAGCCTTCCGCCCACATCGCTTGCCGCGCGTAGGCATCGATCTGTATTCCGGGCGTCGCTTTGGGAAAGCGCGCCATGGCAACGGCGATGTGTCCCTTGAGGACGGACGTGAACCGCCGCCGCATCTCATCGCTTGGCTTGCCGATGGCAATCGTTCGCGTGATGTCTGTCGTCCCGTCCTCATATTGACCGCCGGAATCCGTCAGGTAGAGATCGCCGGCTCGCAACAGGCGATTGGTCGCCTGAGTGACCCGGTAATGGACGATGGCGCCGTTGGGGCCGGAGCCGGAGATCGTATCGAACGACAAATCCTTCAACGCACCCGTTCCGGCTCGAAAGGTCTCAAGCTGCCGCGCGGCATCGATCTCATCGAACTCGACCCTTGGGCGCCTCCCGATCGAGCCAAGCGAGAAAGCGGACCATAGCCGCGCCATCACGGATCTGCGCGGCTCGCGCGCCATCCAACTCGGCAATCGTCTTGCGCGCCTTCGGCAGCACGCAAGGATCCACGCCCCGGACAATCGTCTTGGCCGAGCCACCCAGCGTCCGCTTGAACCACCAGGCAGCCGATGCCGAATCGAGCCGCACGCGGCGGTCCTCTTTGCGCAGCAGGCGCACACGGCCACTCAACGCTTCGGGCGGCAGCAGTTCCGCAACACCACTGAGATGACCGCGCACGTTGTCACCGACCTTCGCCGGGTCGATGAACAGCGCGACCTTGCCGGATTGCGGCACTATGGCGAACGCCAGCGCCACTGGATTGTGCGCAACGTCCCGCCCGCGAATGTTGAGCAGCCAACAGATCGAATCCGGCGCTGTCAGCACAACAGCATCCTGTCCGCGCTCGCGCAATATCGTTTGCACATCCCCGATCTTGTCGCTCGATGCGCGCCCGGCAAGCGCCTCCGCGTGCGGGCTGACAGCGCCTTTCGGCGGCCGCGGCCGATCACGGCCCCAGACGGCGTCCAATGGGTTCTGCGCCAGCGGCTTAATCGTGATACCTTTGCCAGCCAACGCCTCTTCGAGCGCCTCGATCTCAGCAATCGTATGCAACCAGGGATCGAAGCCAACAACCGCGCCTTTACCAACCATCCGCGTCAGCCATTCGTTCGGATCGTTGTGCGGCACCTGGATGACATCAAACACCGCGATGTCCGTCTCTTTTGGCGCTTGCTCGGTGTAGCGGCCATCGACGAACAGCGCCGCTTTCGACGCTGTCACGATCGCGCGACCAGCCGATCCGGAAAATCCCGTGAGCCAACGCAGCCGCTCCGCTGCCGGCGGCACGTACTCCCCCTGATGCTCGTCGGCGCGCGGAACCAGGACGGCATCAAGACCAAGATCGGCCATGCGTTGGCGCAGCCGCATGACGCGATCGGCGGTCTGGCCGGCATTGTGGGGAGCGTCGAAAGATTGAAACATCCGCGATGTTTTAGTCGGCCGGCCCGGTCGCCGTCCACTTCGACTCAATACTGCACCGCAGCAATTATGAATATATGATAACACCCTGTGCGACATATTAAACTGCCATGCCATCAGCGCATTGCTGCGCCGCAGCATAAACCCTGGTGAGGCGGCCGCGGGTCACCTACATGCCCTTCATGCACTGCTGGCGGGCTGCTCATCTCCCGCTCCAGCACTTGGCACTTTCGCCAACCATCCCTGATGGAGAAACAACCATGATAACCGCCATTCCCAATCCGATCGGGCGTCCCGACTATTCCAATGACAGCCGCAGCCACGGCTTTCTAAAGCGGTTCTTCGACCGCTTGACGATCGCCCAGGCCGAGCGCGCCAACCGCGTGGTCAATCAGCATTTGGCGACCTTCAGCGACCAGGAACTGAGGGAACTCGGCCGCACTGCTGTTGAGATCGCTGCCATTCGGAAATATCCGGCCATTCGCGTCACCGTTTAACGCGTTACGTTGGCGCAGTACATCAAACTCCGCTTCATGCGTGCCGACCAATCCGGTGGTTGGCGGCACGCGAATTTGACTTCGAAAACCAAATAGGCGCCACGGCCCGATAAAGCCCAGCGCGCAGCAGCTGAGGACTGAACAATCATGAAAGCCCAAACATTGAATTCGCATGCTCTCGTCAGCACGCGGGCCGTCGACACGAACCCCGTTGTGCGCTGGTCCACACAGGCGCTGTCGCGATTGCGCAAGGCATCAACAAAGCGTGCTCTGCGTCGCCAACTCGCCAGCATGGACAGCGCATTGTTGCGCGATATCGGCATCAGCGAGGACGAAATCTATCGCGTCCGCGCTCAGGAGCACTTCATACCCCGCACCTGGGGCTGACACAGTCGCGACCAGTTATTGGCCTCGCTGGACGACGACCAACACTGTCCAACCCGCGATGTCGTAGCGCTGCTTGATATAAAATCGCTGTGCGCCATAGGCGGCTGATACCTCGGCCGCTTGTGACGTCAACAGTCCCGACAAGACAGCGACACCACCCGACCGCAGCGCGCGCCGCATGGCCGGCGCCAACCGGATGAGCGGTGCGGCCAGGATATTCGCCAGCACCAGGTCAAAGCGCGTGCTGCGCAGCACGGAATGCGCAAAACCGCTGGCAACGACAAAGCGAACCCGCCCTGCCACTCGATTGCGGCGCGCGTTCTCGCGTGCCACTGCAATGGCAATGGGATCGATATCACTGGCGAGGATCGACGCCGCCGGTAGGATACGACTTGCCGCCAGCGCCAACACGCCCGAGCCGCATCCGATGTCGCCAACACGACAAAATTGGCGGCAGCGCACAAGACCGTCCAACGCCGTCAAACAGCCCTGTGTCGTCGCATGATGCGCCGTCCCGAAGGCTTCGCCGGCATCGATCTCAAGTGCATTGGGCCCCGACCCCACGCGATGGCGATCATGACTGCCGTGAACCGTAAACCGTCCGGCCGCAACCGGAGGCAATGCCGCTTGTGACAGCGCCACCCAATTTTCGTCCGGAACAGTTTCTACAGCCGCCCGCCCGATCCCCGGCTTGCCTAGTTCTGCGACAGCCGCGTCCAACGCCGTCATATCCGGCGGATCGGAAAAGTAGGCTTCGACCAATCGCGCATCAACATCACCTGCGACAACGAACATCGTCACCGCATCGGGTGCCGGCTGCATCACTTCGCTCAAGACTCCAACCACGGAGCGCGCCGCATCCAGGGTCGCCGCTCGCAATGTAATTTTGATCTTCTGCATGCCAATTTATACTCGTGCCGCGTGATCACACATGGTTTCGCTGAGATCGTGCGCCCGCCCGCGCATGGATACGCCAATCAGACAGACTGACCGTTGCCATCCGCGGCATCATCCTCGACCTCGAACTCCTCGCCCATTTCAACAACATGGTCCGGTAAATTGTCGAGGAACTGGTCCCACTGCGCGTCAATATGTTTCAATGCAACTGCCGGCGACAGACATTCCAGCGTCCCATCGGCGAGTTGCTTAACAATGCCGTCGTGTACCAGCCGCGTCAGGGCATCGTGCACATCGAAATTCACGTCGATACCAAAAGTATGCGAGATATATTGCTCGATCGCCGCGTCGATCTCGTGGATATCTCGGATATTCACGCGCTCCTTCGCGAGCACCGCATAGAGCAGCATTTCTTCCTTGATGTCTTCTTCCGCCGCCCGATCGGCAAGTAGCGTCATCACGCCCCGGTTGTCCGCCATGGCGTGGAAATACAGGTTCTGCGCCATCGTCACCATATACTTATTCTTCTGATTGATGAAGTTCATTCCCTGCCGCACGGCAATCCCGCCAAGACCAAAGACAGCGCCGGCAAGGGCTACGGGGTTGGTGGCCACTGCGATCTTGCTGGCCGTCCCAACAATGCCCATGCCAAGCCCGCCTCCTGCCGTCGCACCGAGTTTGAGTTTGTCGAACATCCGAAACTTTATTTTGGTATTTGGAAACACCATTTCCAAATCAGTCCGCGGGATGTTCTTGAAGAGCTTCAAGTAGACGTAGTCGGTTTTGATTTGCGGCGGCAACAGCGCTCTGAGCTTAGCGACGATCTTCTCTGCGTCCTTGCGTTCGCATTTTTGCGCCGCCATCACTTCCCCGATCCGAACTTCTTCCGTCTTCAATTTGAACATGACGAACAGACGTTGAAAAATCGGCAGCTCGAACTCCTCTTTGCGGAGATAGAACTTCTTCTTGCTACGCCGCGTTTCCGTCTTCGTTGCCGCACCGCGGAAGAATATCAAAATCTCTTCGAACGCCGCCATATCGACATGCAGATCCAGTCCGTAGTGGGACTCCTTCGTCATGATCACTTCGATGTCGGCCGGATTGATCCGCGTATAGTTAGCCTGCGTCAGCAAATGCTCGATGGATGTAACCAGCCGCTTCTGTAGTGTGTAACGCTCGTCAGCTCTGAACTTGCGCGTGACCAGGAGGTCGCTGTCCGGACTGAACGGTTCATAAGTCTGCTCCAGATCGAGCAAACTCGCCGCATAGGTCTGCTGACGCCAATAGTCGAGATAGCGAAAGAACCGCCGTGCCTCACCGGCCGAGCCGCTCGGCCAGGCATGCGCCTGGGTTAGGCGGTCCATCAGGGCGTACCGCGTGACAGGCAGGAATTTTTCCCGCTGGACGCCCGAGAGTACGTCCTGGAACGCTGCATCAAGCGCGGTCGCGCCGGCGTCGGCACGAGCCTTTTTCGCCGCATCAGGCGATGCGGCGCGGTCATCAAGAGTTCCGGTCATGGCCATGGGTTCCCTCCCGTCAGGTCGCTGGCCCCCATCGCCGGCAACAACCATAATCAACTACAGGGCTTTTAAGGCAGCGCCGTGGGCATTGTCGAGAAATGCGCCGACCGCAAGCCAAAACAAATAAAACAACCGTACATTCAACTGGTTACAGTGCATGCATGCCCCCCGCGACCAAAATCCGTACCGCGCCTTATGCCAGCCGCCCATCACGGCCGCCCGCGCAAGCTGGCAGGGGCCGTCCGGCCAGCACCAAGCCATCTTGTGCCCTCGGGATCGCCCGTCTACACAAATCATCGCCGTGAATCACCCGGCCGCCCTCGTTCGCAAGAGACACCGCGCATGATCCGCCTGCTCGACTTCCTCGCCTACGTCGTCCACCTCTACGAGTGGATCGTCATCGCAGCCGTCATCCTGGGTTGGCTCTTCGCATTCAACGTCATCAATTATGCCAATCCGTTCGTGCGCTCGCTATGGCAGGCGATCAGCGCTGCGACAGACCCGCTGCTCAAGCCTATCCGCCGAATAATGCCCAATCTCGGTGGCCTCGACATCTCCCCGATCATACTGCTGCTTGGGTGCCTGTTCGTGCGAGCAGTCGTAATTGAGAACCTCAAAGACCTGTTTCGGTAACCGATGGCGCGCGCCCCGGCCCGATCAACAGATACCCCCTGGCGCACTGCGGATGACGGTATCGTCTTGCGGGTTCGTCTGACACCGAAGTCATCGCGCGACGCCGTCGAGGGTATCGTGGAAACGGCGGAGGGACCCGCACTCAAGGCCCGCGTCAGGGCGGTTCCAGAAGATGGCGCGGCCAATACAGCGCTTGAGACACTGATCGCCGAATGGTTGGAGGTGCCCAAACGCGCGGTGAGCCTGATCGGCGGCGGCAAATCCCGCATCAAAACATTAGCGGTCAAAGGCGCATCTACTGTCCTTGTCACTGAACTCGCCAAGCGCGCACGACAATTCACACCCGCGCAAAACTGAAAGGATCAGAGTCGATGGGCAACGCCTCGCGGATCGCCACACTGATCGATGGCAAGGCCATCGCTGAAAGCGTCCGTCGCGACGTCGCCGCCGACGTGGCGCGCCTCAAAACTACACATGGATTGACGCCTGGCCTCGCCGTCGTCCTCGTCGGCGAGGACCCGGCCAGCCAAGTCTACGTCCGCAACAAGGCCAAACAAACCGCCGATGCCGGCATGGCGTCGTTCGAATTGAAACTGGCGGCCGACGCTCGCGAAGCCGACGTGCTCGCCGTCATCGCACAACTCAATAGTCGCACCGACGTCCATGGGATCCTCGTCCAATTGCCGCTGCCGCCACACATCGACAGTCTGAAAGTGTTGCGTGCGATCAATCCAGACAAAGATGTCGATGGATTTCATCCCGTCAATGTCGGCCGCCTGTCGATCGGCGAGGAGGCGCTCGCGCCATGCACTCCGCTTGGCTGCATCATCCTGGCCAAATCCGTCAAACCTGAACTCAAGGGTTTGGAAGCAGTGGTCATCGGCCGCTCCAACATCGTCGGCAAACCCGTCGCGCAGTTATTGCTCCGGGAGGATTGCACGGTGACGATCGCACACTCCCGAACACGCGACCTGACGTCCGTCGTGCGCCGCGCCGATCTCGTCATCGCCGCCGTCGGACGGCCCGAAATGGTGACTGGCGATTGGATCAAACCCGGCGCCGTAGTCATCGACGTTGGTATCAACCGTGTTGACGCCGGCGGCGGCAAGACCCGCCTCATCGGTGATTGCAACTTTGACAGCTGCGCGGCCGTTGCCGGCGCCATCACACCCGTTCCCGGCGGCGTTGGCCCGATGACCATCGCTTGCCTGCTGCGCAACACCGTCGCCGCGGCGCGCCGCTCGGTCACCGGGGCTTGATCCCCCGCGAACCGCGCCGCAAAGTCATACGGCCAGCCCATGCGATCGGACCGCAAAAGTACCGTTGCGAAGCCGCCGCTTCGTCGCTATGGTCCGCGGCGATTGGGGCGTAGCCAAGTGGTAAGGCAACGGATTTTGATTCCGTCATGCGGAGGTTCGAGCCCTCCCGCCCCAGCCAAGGCAAGCGCGATATGTGCCGCTAAGCCAGCAATCCCTGCAGCACTTTCGGTAACACCTCCGGAATGTCCTCGGCGATCAGTCCGTAGCCAAATATATTGGCACACTCCCCGTGCAGCCAGACGGCGGCGCACGCAGCCTCCCACGCCGGCATGCCCTGCGCGAGCAGCCCCGTGATGAACCCCGCTAGCACATCGCCGGACCCGGCCGTCGCCAGCCACGGCGGCGCATTCTCGTTGATCGCTGCGCGGCCGTCGGGATGCGCGATCACGGTGTCGGGGCCTTTGAGGACGACAATGGCGCCGGCGCAGTCGGCGGCAGCGCGGGCGCGGTCGAGTTTCGATCCTGCGCACTCCGGAAACAGCCGCTTGAACTCACCCTCGTGCGGCGTGAGAACGACTTGGCGGGGCTTCTCCCAGGTCTTGCCGTTGGGCATCTCGACCATCGGACCGGGCTTGGCTTTGATGCCATCAAACAAGGTCGACGGTTGCGTTCCGCTCTGATCCGACGCGAACGACGTCAGCGCATCCGCGTCGAGCACGACCGCCGCATCGGACGCAAGCGCGATCTCGACCATGCGGCGCGTCGCGGCGCCGACCCCACATCCCGGTCCGATCAGCACGGCATTGCGGCGCTTGTCCGCGAGAACGTCGCTTAGCCCGTCAGGAGCATCGAAGGGCGCGAGCATGATGGCGGTGAGATGCGCAGCATTGATGGCCATCGCATCCCACGGGCTCGCCACGGTCACCAGCCCCGCGCCGACCCGCAGCGCACCGCGCGCTCCGAGCCGCGCGGCCCCCGTCGCGTGCGACGGTCCGGATACGACGACGGCGTGTCCGCGCGTGTATTTGTGCGACGCTGCGTTGATCTGGGGCAATGCCGGTGGGCCATTCGCCACGCACAAACAACAATACAGCAGCACATGATCGACCGTCGAGAATTCCGTCGAGATCCCGATATCCGCCACGGTGACTGGACCGCAAAGCTCCCGCCCCGGGGACAGCAGATGTCCCGGCTTGCGCCTGAAGAAAGTCACCGTTGCTGTCGCCTGCGCCGCAGCGCCGCGCACCGCGCCGCTGTCGCCATCGACGCCCGATGGCATATCCACGGCAAGGATCGGCCGCCCGAGACCGTTGATACCCACGATAAGCCCTCGGTAGGCTCCGTCGATATCGCGCTTCAATCCCGCGCCGAACAGTGCGTCGATGATTAGGTCGACGCTGCGCAACGGCGCAAGCGATGCAACTTCTACCGCCCCGGTCCAACGCTGCGCCATAATGGCCGCATCGTCATGCAGGGATGCCCGGTCGACAAGCAACATTACGGCGACCCGATACCCGCGTTCAGCCAAAAGCCTCGCCGCGACGAACCCATCGCCGCCGTTGTTGCCGGGGCCGCACAGCACCGCGATTGCGCCGCCGGACTTGACCATCTTCGCCGCCTCGTCGGCCACGGCGCGGCCGGCATTCTCCATCAGCGTCAGCGACGGCATACCGCTAGCAACCGCCACCCGATCGGCCTCTGCCATCTCAGCCGTCGTCAGCAATTCCAGTCCGGCCATATGATGAACCCTTGGCGTTGAAACCTCGACACTGCTCCACCCTCAAGCCGACGAAGCCCACCGGCAACACCTGCGCACAAAATAGGCAAATTGCCTGTTTTTTACGCACGATCTCCCCTTGGCCGCCGCGCCTGTTTTCGGGCAAAAGCCCAGAAACACCTGAGAAACACCTGAAATTGGCTTGGCTTTATCCCGTCGTCACAACTGGCATAAGGCATGCTAACCCATCAGTAAACGCGGCAATTTCGACCGCGATTGCGAGGCGCACATGAAGAAGATCGAAGCGATCATCAAGCCGTTCAAGCTCGACGAGGTCAAAGAAGCGCTGCAGGAAATCGGCTTGCAGGGCATTACCGTGATCGAAGCCAAGGGCTTTGGTCGCCAGAAAGGCCAACCGAACTCTATCGCGGCGCCGAATACGTCGTCGATTTCCTGCCGAAAGTGAAAATCGAAGTCGTGCTCGCTGACGAAATGCTGCCAAAGGCAATCGAAGCCATCCAGCGCGCCGCCAAGACCGGCCGAATCGGCGACGGCAAGATTTTCATCTCAGACGTTGAAGACGCCATCCGCATCCGCACGGGCGAAACCGGCGCCGACGCCGTCTAAGCCGAAACTGCTGCATTCAAAATTCCGTCCGCCGCGCGGCGCCGCGAGGCCTGGTGCGGCCGGCTGACAGACGTTAAATACGATAATCCAACAGGGGAGCCCCAATGGCCGATAAAGCAAAGACGCCTGCCGACATCATGAAGATGATGAAGGACAAGGACATCAAGTTCGTTGACCTGCGTTTCACCGACACCAAGGGCAAGATGCAGCACGTGACGGCTGACGCATCCTGCGTCGACGACGCGATGTTCGCTGACGGTTATGCCTTCGACGGCTCCTCGATCGCCGGTTGGAAAGGCATCGAAGCCTCCGACATGACACTGATGCTCGATTGCTCGAGCGCGCACATGGACCCCTTCTTCGCGCAATCAACGATGGCGATCTTCTGTGACGTGCTTGAGCCCTCGACGGGCGAAATCTATGAGCGCGATCCCCGCTCGATCGCCAAGCGCGCCGAAGCCTATCTCAAGTCGACCGGCATCGGCGACTACGATCGTGTTCGGCCCGGAAGCTGAATTCTTCATCTTCGACGACGTGAAGTTTGCGTCCGATCCGTACAACACAGGCTTCAAGCTCGACAGCTCGGAATTGCCGTCCAACATGGATCGCGACTACGAGATGGGCAACCTCGGCCACCGTCCGCGCATCAAGGGCGGCTACTTCCCTGTGCCGCCGATCGACAGCTGCCAGGACATCCGCTCCGAAATGCTCTCGGTGATGGCTGAAATGGGCGTCGTCGTTGAAAAGCATCACCACGAAGTGGCGGCCGCCCAGCACGAACTCGGCATCAAGTTCGGACCGATGGTGCAGATGGCCGACCACATGCAGATCTATAAGTACGTGATCCATCAAGTCGCCCAGGCCTATGGCAAGTCGGCGAGCTTCATGCCGAAGCCGATCTTCGGCGACAACGGCTCGGGCATGCATGTCCATCAGTCGATCTGGAAAGACGGCAAGCCGGTGTTCGCTGGCAACAAGTATGCCGACCTCTCGGAAACCTGCCTGTTCTACATCGGCGGCATCCTCAAGCATGCCAAGGCGCTCAACGCCTTCACCAACCCGACGACGAACAGCTACAAGCGTCTGGTCCCCGGCTACGAAGCGCCCGTGTTGCTCGCCTACTCCGCGCGCAACCGCTCCGCCTCGTGCCGTATCCCGCATGTGACGAGCCCGAAGGCGAAGCGCATCGAGATGCGCTTCCCCGATCCCGCCGCGAACCCCTACCTCGCGTTCGCCGCGATGTTGATGGCGGGCCTCGACGGCATCGCCAACAAAATCCATCCGGGCGAGCCGATGGACAAGAACTTCTATGACCTGCCACCGGCTGAACTCTCGAAGATCCCAACGGTCTGCGGTTCAGCTGCGCGAAGCCCTCGAAAGCCTCGACAAGGACCGCGACTTCCTCAAGAAGGGCGGCGTCTTCACCGACGAAATGATGGACGCCTATATCGAACTCAAGATGGTCGAAGTCGAACGCACCGACATGACCCCGCATCCGGTCGAGTTCGACATGTATTATTCGGTGTAAGCGGAAGGCGTCAGACGCTTGCGTCAGACACCAGCTCGCATTACCGCAACAACTCAGCCCCGGAGCACGAGCTCTGGGGCATTTCTGTTTGGCACGCCTGCATTCTCTAAAAATTGCTGTTATACTGGGCAATCAGTTGATTGACGCGTGTTGCACGGTTGCGATTCCAGTTTGGGGCGGGCT
>CAVQOB010000019.1:0-86020 GCA_963714325.1 uncultured Alphaproteobacteria bacterium
ATTTATTGCCGGGATGACAACGGTCTCGGTTTCTGCGACCAGACATCAACTGCCGTTGCATCATTCACTTTTGGACTTGCCGGACTTGAATGGCGCCATGCCCTCGCGCGCCAGTTCATCGGCGCGTTCGTTCTCGGGGTGGCCGGCATGGCCCTTGATCCAATGCCAATCAACGTTGTGCGTGGCGCGCGCCACGTCCAGCCGCTGCCAGAGTTCGGCGTTCTTGACCGGCTTCTTGTCAGCCGTTTTCCAGCCGTTCTTTTTCCAACCAAAGATCCATTTTGTGATGCCGTCTTTGAGGTAATTGCTGTCGGTATGCAGTTCGACCTTCGAGGGGCGTTTCAAGGCCTCGAGTGCTGAAATCGCCGCTAGTAGTTCCATGCGGTTGTTGGTCGTGACGGCTTCGCCGCCGCTGAGTTCCTTGCGATGCGCCCCGAAGGTGAGGATTGCGCCCCATCCGCCCGGTCCCGGGTTGCCCGAGCAGGCGCCGTCCGTATAGACGACGACGATCGTTTCAGAGGCCGGCTTCGCCGTCATGCCGGCACCTCGAAGCCATAGTCGGCGGGCGACGTAACGCGCTGATGGAATTTGAGCCGACGAACGTAGGCGATCGGATCATGCGGCTTTACCAGCGCTCCCGCTGGCGTGTTGATCCAGTCGAATGCGCGAGTCATCAGAAAGCGAATCGCGGCACCGCGGCACAGCGTTGGCATCGCCGCGATCTCGCCCGCCGATAAGGCGCGGACTTTCTGATAATTGTTGAGCAACGCCCGCGCCTTCGTGACGTTGAAACTGAAGTCGGCCTCAAAACACCAAGCGTTCAGGCTGATGGCGATGTCATAGGCGAGCATGTCGTTGCAAGCGAAGTAGAAGTCGATCACGCCCGACACGCGCTGATCCAGGAAGAAGACGTTGTCGGGGAACAGGTCGGCATGAATGACGCCGGTGGCCAAGTCACGCGGCCAGTGCTGGTCGAGGTACGTCAGTTCGTCGGTAATAAGCGACTTGAGACCGACGGAGATGCTGTCGGCGTTGCGCTCGAAACGCTTGAAGAGATCGTGCCATCCTTGCGGCCCAAGTGCATTCGGCCGTACGATTTTGAAATCGCCTGCCGCCAGATGCAGTTTGGCGAGCGTCTCGCCGACGCCGGCACAATGGACGACCTCCGGCCGGCGCGGCCAGACGCCGTCGAGAAACGTTACAAGCGCCGCCGGTCGGCTGGCGAGGGTGCCGAGGACCACGCCTGCTGCATCGCGAACCGGCAGCGGACAGGTGACGCCCTTTGCTGCCAGGTGCTCCATCAGCCCGAGGAAAAACGGCAGATCGGCCACCGCGACGCGCTTTTCGTAGAGGGTGAGAATAAATGGCCCGCGATCCGTCGAGACCAGATAGTTGGTGTTCTCGACACCTTCCGCGATACCCTTATAGCTGTGCAGCCGTCCAAGTCCGTAGTTGGTCACGAAGCGCTGCAGTTCGTCGTCGGAAACGTCGGTGTAGACCGCCATGCTTGCTCACGATGACATCGGTTGGCGCAACTCGCGCGGCACATTGAATGCGATCCGTTCGACCGTCGTCACCACATCCTCGACGGTTACGTCGTAGCGTTCGCGACAGGCGGCGATGATCTCCTCGACCAGCACTTCCGGCGCCGAGGCACCGGCGGTGATGCCAAGGGTCGCGACGCTGTCCAGCAATTCCCAAGGCATCTCGGCGGCGCGCTGGACCAGAACGGCCTTCGGACACCCTGCGCGCTCGGCAACTTCGACCAGCCGCTGCGAGTTCGAGCTGTTCGGCGCGCCGACGACGATGATCAAGTCTGACCGCGCGGCGATCACCTTGACCGACGCTTGCCGGTTGGTCGTCGCGTAGCAGATGTCCTCCTTGTGCGGCCCGACGATCGCGGGAAACCGCGCCTTCAAAGCGGCGACAATTTCCGCCGTATCGTCGACCGACAGTGTCGTTTGCGTCGCGAATGCTAAACGGTCAGGGTCGCGCGGCTCCAGGGCCACCACATCCGCCACGGTTTCGACCAGCGTTACGACGCCCGGCGGCAGCTGCCCCATGGTGCCCACAACCTCCGGATGTCCGGCATGACCAATGAGCAGGATATCCAAGCCCTCGGCGTGGTGCCGCTCGGCCTCGATATGCACTTTCGAAACCAACGGGCAGGTGGCGTCGAGGAAGAGCATATTGCGTGAGCGAGCCGCTGCTGGCACGCTCTTGGGCACCCCGTGTGCCGAAAAGATCACAGGCGCATCGCCATCGGGGATCTCAGTCAGCTCTTTCACAAAGATGGCGCCCTTTGCCTTCAAACCGTCAACAACGAAGCGATTATGAACGATCTCGTGGCGGACATAGACCGGTGCGCCATATTTCTGGAGGGCCAGTTCGACGATCTTGATGGCACGATCAACGCCGGCACAAAAGCCGCGCGGTCCTGCGAGAAGGATCTTCAACGCGGGCTTGAAGGACTTGGAGCCTGGAGCGGTTGTCATCGTCGTAGCATTAGGCATCGCAGCAGAAGCCTGAATTGGCTGTTGGTTTAGAGGGTGCGCGCTTGGCCTGGATCGTGACAAGATGCTAACAAGCGACGTGGGAATGCAGAATCACATGGCACGCGTCGAAGCGTGCAGGGCTACGAAGCACGCGCCGAAGCGTGCAAGGTCATTAGGGCATACCGGTCCGCACGGGACTCGGCAAGTGCGAGACGAGTGCCGGGGGGCACTGTGTTGGGGGATTGAAGGATCGTGAGACAGTTGGATTCGCTCATACCAGTGCAGGCACTTGTGAGGCTCGCGATTGTTGCAGGGCTGGGCGTGGCCGTATCGGGTTGCGGGATTTCATCGCTAACATCAGGCATCGGCGGCGGTCTACTCGGTAGCAAACCGTCGGAAACCGCTTCGACCGGCAACAGCGTGTCGGCCGAAACGCTGCTGGCACAAGCCAAGTCTGACACCGCCGGCGGTGTTGCAACCGGTGGCGTCGATGTCGCCCAGGGTTGCCCACGGTTCAATGTCTGGTCCCGCGATGGCAACGTCACCATTTTCGAGACCGGTCGTGTCGGCGACGGGCTCGCTGTGATGCATCGCGGCGAGATCACTAAGACGGCGCGCGAATGCCAGATTGAAAACGGCCGTGTCACTGTCAAGTACGGTTTCTCCGGCCGCGTCCTGCTCGGGCCGCGCGGCAAGGCCGGTAGCGTTACGCTGCCGCTCACCGTTTTCGTCACCGATGCCAAGCGCGAGAAGGTTTCGAACGACAAACTCAAGGTCGACGTCCAGATCACGCTGGATAAGCCCATCGGCTACTTTTCGCACGTCCAGCAGGTCTCATTCCCGGTTCCTGTCGGTGCACGACCCGGTGAGTTCGAAGTCTATGTCGGCTTCGATCGCAATATTCCGGGCGCTGGGTAAAGTGTGGTTCAGGCAGGCGGTGGAAGCGCGAGCCGCTCCCGTGCGGGTATGCTCGTTCACGGTTTTTCTGCAAGCCGCTTGAGGCCCGCAAGGCCACTGGCGAACTGATTGCCGATCATTCTGTCCATATCCATGACCAGATGCACGATCCGGCCGAGCAGCGGTGTCTTCCCCTCCATCGCCCACGTTACCATTGTCAAATCGCCTGCTGGTTCCAGCGAGAACGTGATGGCGTGATTGGCGGCCAGAGGTTTTGTCATTGTCAGCGTCATCAAGACTTGACGCGGTGCCGTCACGCCGACGATCTCGATGTTGCCTGATCCGGAAGAGCCACCCTCGAATTCATAGGCGGCCCCTTTGCCGCTTGCCGATCCGCTGTAACGCCCGTTGCCTTTCGTGTCCTGAAGTACAAACGGGTTCCAGCGATTGAACTGCTGCAGGTCGGTGATGAGCGGAAAGAGCGTTTCAGGGCTGGCCTTGATGGCGAGGGCCCGCTGCACGCGGAATGTATCCGGTCGGCTCCATGCATAGGCGAAAACCCCAGCGAGGAGGAGAGCGAACGTCATCGTGATCACCGTCGTCGTCTTCAGCATGTTATTTTTCCTGGCCGGACATCGCCCTGCTTCGAGCCAGACACCAGCGCGAAGGCGTTTTTGTTGCGCTGCATATTGGCATTGTCACGGCAGTTCAACCTATTGAACAGGATTCTGTGCGTATGAACGAACAGCCGTTTCCAGTGTCGAAAACGGCGCGCGCCGACCACATAATGACAAAATGATGACAAGCGCTATCCGACGGTGCAAGATGCCACCGCGTTGGAGGAACTCGGGGGAGAACTCAAGCATCAGAATTTGGCGACCGCGGCCGTGCGACGTTACCGAGTTCGCGACCATGACCGGGCGACACTCTGGTCGACTTCCCGATGACGACCAATTTGGATGTGGCCAAGCTCCGACCATCTTGGCCGCTTGTGGCGTCTGTTGCGACAGTTGGGTGCGTCAATCGTGGAACACAATTTCTGGCATCGTCTGCGCAGCCTGACGCTGCGCTCGAAAATTCTTATGATGATCCTGCCGGCGAGCCTCATCAGCATGGGTCTGGCAGGGCTCATCGGCTACTTCACAGCACGTGATGCGTTGACCAAGCAGGCAACCGCACAGCTGACAGCGATCCGCTCGGCGAAGAAGGCGCAGGTCGAGTCGTACTACCGCAATCTGCGCAGCACCTTTGGCATCTTTGCCGACGATGTTGCCGTCGTCTCCGCAACGCAAATGCTGGGCGATGGTTTCAATCAGCTCGGTCGGCAGAAGTTGGCACCCGAACGCACTAAAGCACTCGAGACGTTTTATCGCGACAAGTTTGTTCCGGAACTCAACAAGACGCCCGGGTTCGAACAAATTCTGCCGGAGACTTTGCTGCCGCGGAACGATCGGGCGGCCGAGGCGCAGGCGCTGTTCATCACCGATAACCCGCACAAGGCGAATGAGCGCGCGAAGTTGGCTGATCACCCGGTGAGCAATCCCTATACGCTCGCGCATTTCACCTATCACGGTTGGCTCAAGGAACTGGCGGATCGATTGAAGCTCTACGATCTGATGATCGTGGTGCCTTCCGGCAACGTGATCTATTCGGTTGCCAAGGAAGTCGATTTCACCAGCAATCTAATCGATGGTCCCTACGCCACGAGCAACATTGGTCGGCTGTTCCGCCAGGTCCTCAGCGAGCACCGCAAGGGTTACGTCAAGTTCACTGACTTTGAGTTCTATGCCGCATCAGGTGGTATACCCGCCCAATTCGTGGCAACCCCGATCTATGCCGGTTTCAAGCTTGTCGGCGTCATGATCGGTCAGGTATCAAACGACGAAGTGAGCCGCACCATGAACGGCGACAAGAGCTGGCGCGCCGACGGCCTTGGCGAAACCGGATTTGCGTATATCGCTGGGCCAGCCCTGTTTCTGCGCAATGACCATCGTGTGTTCATTGAAAACAAGGCCCGGTTTTTGTCGGTCATCACCGAGCAAGGCGCTCGCCCCGAGGAGATCGAAACGATCAACCGGCAGAACACGACCGTGCTACGCTACAAGATGAATATAGAGGGCGTGCGTCGCGCCTTGTTAGGTGAGACGGGTGTTGTCAACGCGCGCAACGCGATCGGGCAAGAACTCGCTGCAAGCTTACACACCATTGAATATTCCGGATCTCAATTGGGTGCTTTCGGCGCATATTGCAAGCTCCGAGATCTTCGCGCCGCTGGAACAACTCAAGCGCACGATGATGATCGTCGCCTGTGGCCTGACGTTGCTTAGTACGCTGTTTGCCATGGCCATGGCGTCACGCTTCATCCGGCCCATCAACAATCTGATGCAGGGCATCGACGCCATCAAGGGCGGGCGGTCGTCGATCCGCATCGAAAAAGCTGGTGACGACGAATTTGGCCGCCTCAGCGATAGCTTCAACACGATGGCCGCATCGATCCAGGAACGCGACGCCATCATCGCAGGAAAGAACAAGGCCTATGCCGGACTGCTCAATCGCGTTTTTCCGGAAATCGTTGCCGACCGTATGCGCGCCGGTGAAGAGCAAATCATCGATACACAGCCCAGCGTGACGATGATCTACGCGTCGGTGGTCGGCTTCACGCGCGAGACCGATGACATGAGCGGCAATGAAAGCGTCAAGCTCTTGAATGAGATCATCGAATGCTTCGACAGTATGGCCGAACAACACGGTGTTGAGCGCGTCAAGACGGTGGGCGAACACTATATCGCCGCCTGCGGGTTGACGGTCCCCCGTCTCGACCATGCCGCGCGGGCCGTCGATTTTGCCGACGCCATCGCTGCGGAGGTCAGTCGCATTTCCAGTGAGCGAAAAATCAAACTCGAGATTCGCGTGAGTATTGCCTCCGGCAAGGTTCACGCCGGCCTCGTCGGCAATCAACGCTTCGTCTACGACGTCTGGGGGCGACCGTTGAATTTGGTCCGCCGATTGATCCACGACACGGTGGCCGGCGAGATCTGCGTGACCCAAGAGACGCACCAGCAATTGGGTTCCGACCACGGCTTCTCCGAGCGGCCGCCGATCGTTGGGACCACATTGGGTCGGATCGCCCGCTTTGGTCGCCCGGTGCAGTTCAAGGTCGTGGTGCCGCTGCAGGGCAAGACCACGGACAAGCAGCAACGTGCCGCCGGCGGTTAGTGTCAGCGCGGTTAGATCGAGAGAGTTACATCATGTTCGACGGCATTCATTGGGCGACTTGGGGCACGGGGATTCTCATTCTTTTTCCGGCGCTGGTTGTACTCTTGGGTGAACTGATTTTTCGCAATCAAGACCACGCCGATGCGCACATCTACGATACGCCACTGTCGATTCTGCGCACGGGTGTACTGCCGCTCGCCTTCATTGTGATTGTGCTGCGCAAGCTGGTCGAATTGGATTCGGGTCACATCGCCGTCAAACTTGCCGATACCGCGCTCTGGATCGTGGCGCTGAATGCGGCGGTCGCACTCCTCAATAGCCTCTTTTTCCGCGAAGGCGCACCGATGTCCGGGCGGCTTCAAATTCCAAAACTCCTGCTCGACCTGCTGCGCATGTTCTTTGTCCTGTGCGGCGGAGCGATCATCGTTTCACGCATCTGGGGCATCGATCTGTCGAGCCTGATCACCGCGCTCGGCGTTGGCTCCGTGGTCATTGGCTTGGCGTTGCAGGACACGCTTGGCAGCTTGTTTGCCGGGATTGCGATGGTTTCAGCGCGCCAGTTCCGCGTTGGTGACTGGATCAGATTCGGCACCGAGGAGGGGGTTGTATTGTCGATGAACTGGCGGTCGGTCAAAATCCGCACACGCGCCGGCGACGCGTTTTACCTGCCCAACGGCATCATCGCCCGCCAACCCGTGACCGTGCTGGCGGGCGGGTTGGGGTCATCGGTCGTCCCCATTGAGGTCAAATTTCCTTATGAGTACTCGCCGGACCAGATTACCGCCTTGCTGACCGACGCCGCCCGCGCCACGAAGGATTTTTGCCTCGATCCGCCACCGGCTGCCCGTGTCAGCAGTTTCGATGACACGGGCATAAAATACGTGGTTGGGGTGCGCACGACAGACCTGGCAAAAATGGTCGCCGTTCGCAGCGAGTTCCTCTCCAATGTCTGGTTCGCGGCTCAGCGCGCCCAGTTTGATCTGACCGGCGCGCGGAATTCCAGGTTTCATAAACTCTCCGCGACCGACATGGACAAGTTGAATGCCCCCGCGGCGTTGGCGCAGTCATTGATCGACGTCGCAGCTTTTCGTGTCTCTCCCGACAAGTTGCAGCGGCTCGCCCAGCACGCCCAGCTTGAGTATTATCGCGCCGGCGAGGTCGTCCTGGCGCAGCACAAGGTTTCTGCCAATGCGTACGTTGTGGTCAAAGGCCGGGCGCGTGCGGTGTTCGCCAAGGCCGGTGTGCCCGAGGTTCAATTGCATGAGTTCGAGGTTGGTCAACTGTTGATGGCCAAGGCGCAGTTGCAGGGTGTCGGCATGCCATTCGCCTTTAGGGCCGCGACAGAATTGGAAGTCATTGCCTTGCCGATCGCTGACTTCAAGGAATTTTCGATGAGTGATATGGCGTTGGCGCGCGACATTGAGCAGATATTGTCGGCGCGCGAAGGCGCCGCCCATCGGGCGATGGCCAAGGCATTTCCCGATCAAGACGGCGACATCAAGCTCAACGATCGGGTGCAGTTGATGCGCGAGATGTTCCGGACATGAAGCATAGCGGCCGAGCGAAACGTACTCTGTTCGCAGTGGTGCTCTGCTCCATTGCGTGCCTGTCGACCGCCCTCACGCGGGCCTCGGCGCAAAGTAGCAGCGCCGTAGCCGCCAGCTCCAGCGCTGGGGACAATCTTCCTCAGGGCGTGGTGATCGGCACCGGCGCACCGGTCGGTGTCTATTTCGCGGTCGGCAATGCGCTCTGTCGTCTCGTGCAGCGCGATGTCACGATTGGTGGCGAGAATCCCGAGTCAAAGCTGCGCTGTGGCGTGGCCGCCACCGGCGGGTCGGTTCCCAATGTCGAGGGCATGCGAACGGGTGCGTTCGAGTTCGGTATCGTACAGTCCGATTGGATATTTCACGCCTATCGTGGTTCGAGCCGGTTCGCCGGCCGGAGGATTGAAAAACTACGGGCCTTGTTTTCACTCCATACCGAGCCGTTTCAACTGCTTGCCGCGCGCAATCTCAGCATTGCAGGCTTAGCGGACTTGAAGGGCCGCAAAGTCAACATTGGACCGAAAGGGACAGCGCAAAACGAGATCATGACCGAGCTGTTCCGCCTGCACAAACTCGAGAATGCAGCATTTGCGCAGGTCCTGGAATTGTCGCCCCTCGAGCAGTTCCAGGCGTTCTGCGCCGGCGACGTCGAGGCGTTCGGAATGTTGATCGGGGCCCCCAATGCGTCCTACGCGGCGGCGATGCAAAACTGTGGCGGCGAGATGGTCGATGTCAGTTCTGAACTTATTCGTGGCCTCGTCGCGGCTGTTCCCTACTATGCTTTAGCGACCATATCGCCAACGGCATATCCGGCGTCGGGAAAGGCGACGGCAACGTTCGGCGTTCTGGCCGTATCGGTCACCACCAGCGATACGTCGATCGATACGGCGTACCAGTTTGTTCGTGCTGTCTTTGAGCGGCTCGATGAACTCAAAGCCATGCACCCCTCGCTCGCAGAGTTGGATCCGGCACGGATGATCCGCGATGGCATCACCGTGCCGCTGCATCCTGGCGCCGAGAAATACTATCGCGAACGCGGTTGGATCGGTCGGAACTAGGATTGCGCAAGCGCAAGTAACGAGCGCGCGAGCAAACAACCAAACCTCAGACGAACTGCACAGCGACATTGCCGAGTTGGCCGAAGTCGGCCTGCACGGTGTCGCCGGGCGCGACCCAGATGGGGCGCGTGAACGATCCGGCCAGCATCATGTGGCCAGGTTCCAACGTGACGCCGTGCGGGCCGACCTTGTTGGCGAGCCATGCAATCCCCATGGCCGGGTGACCCATCACGCCCGAGGCGAGGCCGGTCTCTTCGACTTCGCCGTTCTTGTAGAGCGCGCACCCAACCCAGCGGAGATCAACCTCGGTCGGGCCAACCGGGCGGCCGCCGAGGACGATGCCGGCTGCTGCGCCATTGTCGGAAATGGTATCAAAGATCTTGCGCGGGTCCTGCAGGCGGGCGTCGATCAGTTCCAGCGACGGTACGACGTACTCGGTCGCGCGCAGGACATCGATGAGGCCGACGCCCGGGCCTTTCAGCGGCTTGGCGAGCACGAAGCATAATTCGACTTCGACGCGCGGCACGCAGAACTGCGCCGCCTTGATTTTTGCGCCGTCGGCGAACACCATGTCGTCGAGCAGTACGCCGTAATCGGGTTCATCGATGCCCGACGAGCGCTGCATCGCCTTCGATGTCAGCCCGATCTTGTGGCCGACGATTTTGCGCCCCTTGGCGACGCGCCGGCGAATGGTTTCCGCCTGGATCGCATAGGCATCATCGAAGTCAATCGTTGGCCACGTCTTTGACAACTGCTCGGCTTGGCGGCGTTCGGCGGCGGCGGTCATCAAGCGGTCGGCGGCCTTGTTGCGATCGGCGGGGCTCAGCATCAGGCGTCCTTTCGAGGGGATAGGAATACGTCGATATCGAGCTTTACGACCGCGTCGCAAGCAAGACAAGCCGATCAATGAAAATCCCGCGATTTCGGCAGGACGCGAACGTCGCGGGGATGGGTGCGTTGCGGCGGGACTGGCGACCTCGCTGGCGGGCGGGCCACTTCATCGACGCGCGCGAGCGCGGTTGCCGGCGCATGCTGGTCGGAAAGACGGCTCAACTCGGCGGTGCGATCAAACACCTTCTTGGCCATCAGATGCACGACGCCTTCGGCGCTGCGCTGCACCTTGCCTTCGATCATCAGCAGCCGTGCGCCCATCACTTCCTTGCGGTAGCGCTCGAACAGCCGCGCCCAGAGCACGACATTGGTGACACCGGTTTCATCCTCCAGCGTAATGAAGATGGCGTTGCCTTTCCCCGGCCGCTGCCGCACCAGCACGACACCCGCCGTCCGCGCCACCCGGCCATCGGGCAAGGCAGTGGTCGCAGCGCAACTGAGCACGCGCTCCTGCGCGAAGACGTCGCGCAGCATGCTCATCGGATGTCCCTTCAAGGAGAGGCGGATGGTCTGGTAGTCGGCGGCGATATGCTCGCTGAGCGGCATCGCCGGCAGCAACGCGTCCGGCTCGTCGGCAAGTTCGCGGGCTTGCGCGGCGGCAAAGAGCGGGAGTGGCACATCGTCGGGGAGACGGCGCACCGCCCACATAGCCTCGCGCCGGTCGAGGCCGAGCGAGCGGAACGCATCCGCATCGGCGAGCAGGCGCAAGGGCCGTCCGGCGAGACCGGCGCGGCGGCTCAAGTCTTCGACGCTGGTGTAGGCTTTCGCTCGTGCGGCGACGAGTGCCGCGCCGTCACGGGCCGCCAAGCCGTCGATCTGCCGGAAGCCGATGCGGAGCGCGAGCGCGCCATCGTCGCCGGCCTCGAGTGTGTTGTCCCAGCCGCTGTGATTGATGTCGGTGGCCCGCACCTCCACGCCATGCTCACGCGCGTCGCGCACGATCTGCGCCGGGGCGTAGAAGCCCATCGGTTGTGAATTCAGCAGTGCGCAGGCGAACACGGCGGGGTGGCGGCACTTGATGTAGGATGAAATGTAGACCAGCTTGGCGAACGACGCGGCGTGGCTTTCCGGAAAGCCGTAGCTGCCGAAGCCCTTGATCTGCTCGAAGCAGCGCTGGGCGAAGTCCGGCTCGTACCCGCGCGCCACCATGCGTTCGATCATCAGCGTCTCGAATGTGCCGATAGTGCCGACGTTGCGGAACGTCGCCATCGCCCGGCGCAATCCGTTGGCTTCGGCATCGGTGAACTTCGCCGCCACCATCGCAAGCCGCATCGCCTGCTCCTGGAAGAGTGGTACTCCCTTCGTCTTGTTCAGCACCTGATAGAGTTCGTCGGCGGGGCCGTGTTCGGGCGTGGGCGCCGGGAAGCTGACCTTCTCGATGCCGTTGCGCCGTCTGAGATAGGGATGCACCATGTCGCCCTGGATCGGCCCCGGCCGGACGATGGCGACCTGGATCACCAGATCATAGAATTCGCGCGGCTTGAGGCGCGGCAGCATGTTCATCTGCGCGCGGCTCTCGACCTGGAAGACGCCGAGCGAATCGCCTTTGCACAGCATGTTGTAGACGTCCGCCTGCTCGCGCGGCACCTCGGCCAGGCCATAGTCGATGCCGCTGTGCGCCCTGAGCAGGTCGAACGATTTGCGGATGCAGGTCAGCATGCCGAGCGCCAGCACATCGACCTTCATCAGGCCGAGCGCATCGATGTCGTCCTTGTCCCATTCGATGAAGGTGCGATCGGCCATGGCGGCGTTGCCGATCGGCACGATCTCGTCGAGCCGCCCGCGCGCCAGGATGAACCCGCCGACATGCTGCGAAAGGTGCCGGGGAAAGCCGAGCAGGCGGCTGGCCAGATCGACGGCACGCTGGATCGCCGGATTGTCGGGATCGAGCCCGGCGTCCTGGATATGGCGGGCCTTGATATCGCGGCCCCATCCGCCCCACTGCGTGTTGGCGAGGCGAGCGGTGATGTCTTCGGAAAGTCCGAGGGCCTTGCCGACATCGCGGATGGCGCTGCGCGGGCGATAGCTGATGACGGTCGCGGCGATGCCGGCGCGATGGCGGCCGTATTTCCCGTAGATGTATTGAATGACCTCCTCGCGCCGTTCGTGCTCGAAGTCGACGTCGATGTCGGGCGGCTCCTTGCGTTCGGCCGAAATGAACCGCGCGAACAGCACGTCGTGGTCTTTCGGATCGACGGCGGTGATGCCGAGTACATAGCAGATCGCGGAGTTGGCGGCCGAGCCGCGCCCCTGGCAGAGAATGCCGCGCGCCTGTGCAAAACTGACGATGTCGTGAACGGTGAGGAAGTAACGCGCATAATCGAGTTCGCCGATCAATTTCAATTCGGCACTGATGAGGGCTTCGACCTTGGCCGGTACACCCTGCGGATAGCGTGTCAGTGCCGAGCGACGTGTGAGTTCCGTGAGCCAGGCCTGTGGCGTCCAACCCGACGGAACGGGCTCATCCGGATATTCGTATTTGAGCTGTTCGAGCGAGAAGCCGACGCGATCGAGGAAGCGTGCCGCCTCGGCAATGGCGTCGGGCGCATCACGAAAGAGCCGCGTCATTTCGCTCGGTGGTTTGAGATGCCGCTCGGCGTTGGCCTCGAGGCGTCGCCCGGCGGCGGCGATGGTGGTGCCTTCGCGGATGCAGGTGAGGATGTCCTGCAGGTCGCGCTGGCCGGCATCGGCGTAGAGCACGTCGTTGGTCGCCAGCAGCGGGACGCGGGCATGCGCAGCTGCGGCCTGCATGCGTGCGAGACGCCGGCGGTCATCGCCCCTGAGCAGCATCCGGGCGGCGAGCCAGACGCGGCCGGGCGCCGTCTCGCTCAGGCGCGGCAGCAAGGTTTGCAGTGGCTCCAGCCGGCGATCCGGCATGACGATCAGCAGCAGGTCCTGCGTGTCGGCGATCAGATCGTCGAGTGTCAGAAGGCACGCGCCTTTCTCCGCCCGCGTATTGCCGCGTGTCAGCAGCCGGCACAGCCGCCCCCAGCCGGCGCGGTTCTCGGGGTAAGCCAGGATGTCCGGCGTGCCGTCCGAAAAAACCAAGCGGGTACCGGTGACGAGTTTGAAAGCCTGCGCGCGTTTCTGCAGCCAGAGCGGATCATAGGCCTCGCTGTTGGTTGGCGAAGTCTCTTGCCAGACGAATTCTCCCGGCCCCGATCCGTCGCGGATTTTTTCAGGCGGGATGGTGCCGTCGCGACGCAATTCATCCAGCGCACTGTAGGCCCGGACCACCCCCGCCAGCGTATTGCGGTCGGCGATGCCGATGCCGTGATGGCCGAGCAGCAAGGCAGTGAGCACGAGGTCGCGGGGTTGCGAGGCGCCGCTGAGAAATGAGAACGTGCTGCTGGTGGCGAGTTCGGCGTAGCGCATCAGGATCTGTCCGATAGGGATTGAATCACCAGCAGCCCCTGATACTTTCTGTTGTCGCGCTTCTGATCGGAAATCCGGTACACTTTTTTTGCGCTTCAGCTGCCCACCAGCAGCCGCGCGGGCACATTTCTCGGCAAGCGCTTTAGACGAACAACCCATAGAGATACCAGCGCGGCGGGGTGGTGCTTTCACCGTAAAGCCCTTCGCGAAAAATCCAGAAGCGGCAGCCGTTGGTGTCCTCGACCCGGTAATAGCTGCGTGCGGGTTGCTCGCCGGGCGTGCGCCACCAGGCCGGCGCGATGCGTTCGGGCCCCTCGGCGCAGGCGATCTCATGCAGAACGCGCCGCCAACGAAAGCGCAGTGGTGGCCCTTCCGGCACTTCGGCTAACGCTTCGATGGGGTGTGGGGAAACAAAAACATGGATCGGCCGCGCGGGCGGTTCGCCTGGTTCTAACGCCGGCCACGCGTTGGCGAGTGCGCTGGACGTACCTAATTCTCGCGGTAGGTTGGCCTGCGCCGCCGGTACGAGGCGCGCGGCGTGATCGGGATCATGACTGTCGCGCGGCTCGTAGCGCAAAACGCGGCTGTCCCCGAAGCGCGCGACCAGCCGGTCGACCAGGTCGCCGACGCCGTCCGAGCCCGTGACGTCTGCCCGGTCGAGCTGCAGTTGCGCCGTGTTGAGCGGCTCTGTGTGGGGGACGCTTAAACGGAACGCGTCGAAGCCGAAGCCGGGATCGAGCGGATCGGCGAGGCACGCAAGCCGCTCGCGGTAAAGCCGCATGATCGCCGCAACATCGCGCGACGGCCGGCCGGTCTGAACGCGCAGCTCGCGCACGACGCCATCGCTGCGGAAGAAACGGGCGTCGAAGATGCGCCCGCCCTGGCCGCGCTCGGTCAAGATGTGGGCCGCTTCGGCGATGAGTGCGGCGAGCAGGTCCTCGATCGCGGCCGTTTGCGTCATTGGCTCGGCGAAATGCCGTTCGACGGTCATGGCGGGGAGGGGCCGCAGCGGCGTGATGCGGGTGTCCTCGAGGCCTTGGATGCGGGCGAGGCGGGTGATGAGATCCTGGCCGAAGCGGGCGGCGAGCACTTGTGCTGGACGCTCCGCCAGATCGCCGATGGTCTTGAGGCCCGCCCGCGACAGGGCGAGCATCGTCTCCGCCGGCAATCCGGCGACCGCTGCGACCGGCAGACGCTGTGCCAGGCTCGCGTCCTCGCCGGGTGGTACAATGGAGACGCGACTGAAACGGGCGAGCGCACGTGCGGCGTCGGGCGTGCCGGCGATGCAGGCGCGAACACTGAGGTTCAATCGCGCGAGGCGGGTGGCGGCTTTGGTGCGCAGGCCTGTCTCGCCGCCGAAGAGATGCGCGCATCCGGTGATGTCGAGCAGCAAGCCGTCGGCGGGGTCGAGCGCGACCAGTGGCGTGAAGCGTCCGCACATCTGCGCGAGATGGTCGAGGAAGCGGGAATCGGCGCGGGTGTCGGCCTCTACGCTGACGAGATCGGTGATCCGCGCCCGCGCATCCGCCAGCGTCGTCCCCGCTGTCAGGCCGAGTTGCGTGGCGTGCTGATCGACTGCGACGATCCGCAGCGCGCTTTTGATTTTCGCGACGATGACCAGGGGGCGCTCATCGGGCGTGGCGGGCGCCGCCGCTGGCTGCTCTGCGGAAGTCGGGGTGATCGACGTCCGCCGCACCCGATCGGTGGGGAGGAATGGAAACCACAGCGCGAGGTAGCGGCGCGGCGCTGGGCCAACGCTGGTCTTGGCTGCGCTGCTCTTGGAAGCGGCGTTCTTGGAAAGAGTGCTGGTCACGATTCCACTCCACAGACCACGATAACCCCGCGACGCCGCCGCGCTGGCGGATCAACTGCACTGCAAAAACCGGAAAACCCGGCGCCTTGTCCGCGAGCGGCCGCGAGGGCAGGGGATGCACCATCCAGCGGGTTGCTGCCGCACTCGGCGCCGGGCACGCCGCGACGCGCAGCATCAGGATGGGAACCGCTGACTTGGCCGCGGCTAGTGACAACCGGCGGCTCGCCTTCAGATCGAGCAGGCGTGGCGCCCCCCATGGCTCGATCAGTACCGCACCGAGTTTCGCGCAGCTGAGCGCTTGTTCCCCGGCCCGTAGCACGCCTTCGATATCGCGCGCCCTGACCAGAATGAGGCCGGCAGGATCGAGCCCGAATTCAGCAAGGCCTGCGGCATCGAGCCGTCCCGTCTCCGTATCCAGGAAGTCCTGCCGCACCCAGAGGATCGGCTTTGCCTGCGCCGCCCGTACCGCCAGCGCCGCTGCAAACCCGGTCGCGGCGGCGTGATGCGCGATGGTTGCCGCGTAGATGTCGTGCAGGCCGCCCCGCGCCAGGCCGCCGCCAAGCACCGTGTCGATGGCGGGGATACCGAGCGCGATCGGTTGGCCTGTGGAAGGCCCCTTGTCGGCGTCCTGGAAGGCTTGTCGCAGCGTTGAAAAGGGGGCCGTGGCCATTTTAATGTTCCTATTTTGTTCTTTTGTATCTGAAGCGGCCTTCCTCTGTCAAGCGGCATGACATCTTGGTCGTGGAGTTGCAGCCGATGGCGCGATGATCGATGCCCTGCTCGCCAACGCCGGCGCCGGGGTGACCGACCGCTTCGCTCTATCCGGGCATGAGCGGCTTTTTTGGGGTAACGCCGGAGATGGGGGAGGTGGCTGCTTGTTCGACGGCACATCGGCGTTGACCGCTGACGGCGAGACAACAGCCGTCCTCTGGGACAGCGTGGCACGCGCCGCGTGCGCCGTGAATGACCTGGACCGAAAGGTCGCGTCGTTTCCAAGCGATGGTCGGCTGGACCAGCAGACGCAGACAGCAGCGAGACGGCAACACTCCATTCCATTTTCGCAATGTCAACGAGCCGTCCTTGCGGGTCCAGCAGACGCCTGTTTGTCTGTCGCGTTGAAGTGTCTGTCAATTGCCAATGATCGGTGACCAAGCCAGCAGGCATGATGTTGTTTTGCGTGTGTAGGGGAGATCATCATGGCGAACGATACTGCTGTCACTCCGCTTGTCACTGGGGAGGCGGAGACTCTCGCCCGCGGCAAAACCATTGCCAGCCGCCTACGCCGTGGCGACCTGCCACAAATGGTCGACTGGTTCGATCCTGGCCTGCTCGCCAAGGTCGGCGTTCGCACAGTGATCTCGTCGACGCTCGGCTCCTATACCGATCAGCGCCTGATGCAGGCGGCGACCGACACCGTCGAGGATGAGGCGGTCTTGGCGAACCGCTACAATTACAGCGGTGGCGAATGGGTCGACGGCAATGGCAAGCGGATCGCAACGCAAGCGCTGCCCGCCGGTCACGACGGCGCCGTCTGGGTCGACTACATCGCCGATCTCGGCGACGGCTTTGAAGCGACCTACGCCATGGCCTACCTGCTTGCCGCCGACGTGCTGAAAGTCGCCGGCGAAAGCGCGTCCCTTCCCGCCGGCCGATTGCTCATCATGGGTGGCGATCAGGTTTATCCGGATGCGACCAAGCATGAATACAGCAATCGACTGCGCGATCCCTATGATTGGGCGTTCTCGACAACCGAGCCCAAGCGCAAGCTGTTCGCCATCCAAGGCAACCACGACTGGTACGACGGCCTCTCGGCGTTCAGTGCCTTATTCTGCTCGGCACGCGAGCGCATCTCCAAGGGGCTTGGAACGCAGATCGTCGGCTGGCGTTGCCACCAGCACCGCAGCTATTTCGCGATCAAGCTGCCGCACAACTGGTGGATCTGGGGGCCGGACATCCAACTCGCCGACAATCTCGACGATAGCCAGCGCGACTACTTCGATCTGATGGCCGAGCAGACAAAGGCGGCCGCTCAGTTTGGCTGAGGCGATGGCCGATCCCCTGCGGGGAGCAGGCCGCACCCGACGGGATCGATCATCTCGTGGCCGTCATGCCGAAGGCGCGTAAGCTAAAGCGTAGGGTCTGGTCGTGGTGACGGTATTGTCGAAAGCGACAATCGCCCCGGCGGTCATTTTTTTTCCACCCGCTGCGCCGCGCGACGTACGCGTTGGATCGCCGTCGTGCATCAACTGGCCTTCTTCATCGTTGCCGCCTCGGCGTTCGGGAAAAACAGTTGTTGCCCGTCGATCTTGTAGGAGCGGATGGCGTTCTGTCCTTCGGCGGAGACGACCCAGTCGACAAACGCCTGACCGAGGTCCTTTTTGACGGCCGCGTGCTTTGCCGGATTGACCAGCATGATGCCGTATTGATTGAAGAGCGCCTTGTCGCCTTCAACGACGATCTCCAAGGCATCCTTGTTCTTGAAGCTGATCCAGGTGCCGCGATCCGCGAGGACATAGGCCCCCATGGCGGCCGACGTGTTGAGCGCCGCGCCCATGCCTTGGCCGATTTCACGATACCAGGCGGGTTTGGCGTCTTGCGGCGCCAGGGCGGCGGCTTTCCATAGCGCCAATTCGGCCGCATGCGTGCCACTCTTGTCGCCACGCGAGACGAACGGGGTGGCGGCGATCTGGATGGCCTTCAATGCGGCGAGAATGTCTTTGCCACCTTTGACCTTTGCGGGATCGGACTTCGGGCCAATGAGCACAAAGTCGTTGTACATGACGTCGAAGCGTTGCACGCCGAAACCGTCGGCGACAAATTTCTCTTCCTGCGCTTTGGCATGCACGAAGACAACGTCGGCGTCGCCGCGCCGACCGGTGTCGAGCGCCTGCCCGGTGCCTTGGGCGACGACCTTTACGTCGATGCCAGTCTTGGCTTTGAACAGCGGCAGAATGTGCCCAAAGAGGCCGGAGTCCTGCGTCGATGTCGTTGAGGCGACGACGATGGATTTGTCTTGGGCGAGAACTGGTGCTTCGGCGAGAAAAAGGCCGACCGCTAAAGCTAAGACTGTCGTCATCGATCGCATGGGATGTATCCTTTTGTTGAAGTCAGATGACGAGATCACCGGCGAGAAAGTGGCGAGCAGCGATGGTTGTAGGCTCGGCGAAAAAGTCTTTCGACGGTGCGCGTTCAACGACGCGGCCTTTGACCAGGAAGACCACATCACCGGCGAGACGTCGCGCCTGTCCAAGGTCATGTGTCGCCATCACGACCTTGACGCCGGATGCGGCCACGGAGGCGATGATGTCTTCCACCGATTTGGTGGCTGCAGGATCGAGGCTGGCGGTTGGTTCGTCGAGGAAGAGAATGTTGGGTTCTTTTGCCAGCGCACGCGCCAGTGCGAGCCGTTGCTGCTCGCCACCGGAGAGTTTGCGCGCAGGGCGATCGGCCAACCCGCCAAGGCCGACGCGATCGAGGAGTTTTGCAATGACGTCGGGATCGGACGCGCGGTTTGCGGCCGCCAAGGCGAACGCAATGTTTGCCGCCGCCGTCCGTCGCAGCATAACGGGCTTCTGAAAGACGAATGCGCGGCGAAGGCCTGCGGCCGGCTCGATCCGACCCGCCGACGGTTCGATCAGTCCCATGGCGAGTTTCAAGAACGTCGTCTTGCCGGCCCCGTTCGGACCGAGGAGAATGGTTGGCGCGCCGATCGTGAGGTCATGAGACACGTCGTGCAGCAGGATCGTCTCACCTGCTGTGACGGTGACATTCGTGATCCTCAAAGCGTTTGACGGCTCGACGGCATCATCCCGCATGACGCACCGCCCATTGCCGTGTGCCCCACGCGAGTGCGTTGACCGCCATGATGATCGCTAACAGAACGATGCCGAGGCTGATCGCAAGCGGGAGGTTGCCTTTCGATGTCTCCAAGGCAATCGACGTCGTCATGACGCGCGTAAAGCCGTCGATGTTGCCGCCGACGATCATGACAGCGCCGACTTCCGCTGCAGCGCGCCCGAATCCGGACAGGGCAATCGTCGCGAGCGAGAAGCGTGCATCGCGCAGCAATGCGGCAACACGTGGCAGCGGCGCCACCTGCATGGCCGCGAATTCCTGCTCGTACTCGACCCACAAGTCCTCGATCACCTGACGAGTCAGCGCCGCGATGATCGGCGTGATCAGCAGGGCTTGCGCGATGATCATCGCCGCCGGCGTGAAGAGCAGCCCGAGTGTGCCGAGTGGACCCGAGCGTGAGAGCAGCAGAAACACGACCAAACCGACAACGACGGGTGGCAAGCCCATGAACCCGTTGAGCGCGACAACCGCGGCGTTGCGTCCAGGAAACTGGGTCAACGCAACGAACGCCCCGAGGGGCATACCGATCAGCGCGGCGATCACCGTCGCCGAAATGGTTACAAACAGCGACAGGCGCACGATTGCGAGCAGCGCTGGATCACCGCTGAAGATCAGGTGCAGCGCACTGGCAGTCTCCAAGTCAGCGCTCCCGGGTACAAGAAGGGTGATCGGTGTTGACGAGGGGCATTCATTGTGTTTTCATCGAAAAAGTCAAACATGGAAATGTGTGCAGAAAAATGCAGCTAGGTGCAGGCTTGCAACTTCTGACGACCGCCGAAGCCGCCGATTACCTCCGGATCAAGGAGCGCAAGCTCTATGAATTGGTGGCTGAGCAGGCGATCCCTTGCACGAAAATGACCGGCAAGTGGCTGTTTCCGCGCGCCGATCTGGACCGATGGCTTCTATCAGGCATGGCGCGGCCATTCGGCGTTATCCCGGCAGATCCCCCACCCATCATCGGCGGTAGTCACGATCCCTTGTTGCAGTGGGCGCTTGCCGAAAGCCGCGCCGGTCTCGCGATCCTCCCCGAAGGCAGCGAAGCCGGCTATCGCCGGTTCCTGAACGGCGAGATTGCCGCCGCTGCCATCCACTTCCACGATCTCGACGATCCCATGAAAGACGCCAACATCGATGTCGTCGCCAAGGAGCCGACGCTTTACGACGCCGTCCTCGTGCATTTCTGCACGCGCGAGCAGGGCCTGCTTGTCGCCAGCGGCAATCCGAAAGAGCTGACGTCCGTTGCGGATATCAAGCGCGCGAAGGCCCGCCTCGCCGTGCGGCCGGAGGGAGCGGGTGCGCAACAGTTGCTGCTGTCGTTGCTCAAGCGTGATGGCCTGAGTATCCGCGATCTCGGCAAGACGCTCCACGCGCCGACCGGCCCCGATATTGCACAAGCCATTCGCGCCGGACACGCCGACTGCGGTATCGCCACGCGCGCCGTGGCCCTCGCCGCCGGCGTCGGATTCGTCCCCTTGATCAAGGAACGCTTCGATCTCTTGATGCGCCAGCGCGACAGCTATCGTCCACCGCTACAAACATTCCTGAAACTCCTGGAACAGCCGGTGTTCACTAACCGCGCGAAGGAACTCGGCGGGATCGACGTCGCGCGCGCCGGGACAGTACGGTGGGCGCCTTGAGCCGGCGGGGTTGATTGGCAAGGCGAATTGCTGCCGTGCGAGGCGGCGTCACGCTATTGGGTGAATGGCCTTGCTCAACGCCAACGCCCTGCTGTCCACGCACCAGCCTTGCAAATCGCGCGCGGTCGATCATGGACTCTCGAAGGATTGAAAACGGGATGGGGTCAGCAAATGTATTGTGCCGAGCGTCCGATAGAGCCGGTCGCTGCCTTGTCTTTTATGGTCTGAGGAAGTTGGCTGTGTGTTTCCTGCTTGAGGATGCATGCTCGATCGGCGAGGTCATGGAGATTGCTGGGCAGTCAAGAGCATTGGTCCAGCCCTAAGGTTCTGAACTCAACCGTCAGCGGCTGGCTGAGCACGCAATTGCGAAGTGGGTGTAACAGCGCGCGGGCGGTTGCCACGAAGCGACTGCAAAACACGGCCCCGATCCGCGGCTAGGGCGGGCCAATTCGGGAAAAATCGCAATGAGAATCGATCGTGTCGTTGCTGGCGTCATCAAGCATGTGAAGGCGGCAAATCAAGCGCTGGTTAGCGAATTGCAGCGGGCTCCACGAGCGCCGGCGGCAGTCACCTTGGCGCAACTGGAAATCCTCGTAGGCCTTCCACGATGGCGAACAACTCGCCGGAAATGCGGTCATGCAACAGGAGGCTGTCATATGCCACCCGCCAAACAAGTTCGGCAGCTTGAGGGCTAGGCAAGCCCCGCCGAAGAGCCAAGTCACCCATAGCTGTTCGGTCATTTTAGCAAGTCAGCGATCCGGCGGCAGCGTGAGGTGAGCGGGTTGCTGGCCAAGTTGCGCGACGCATTGGGCGTTGGAGTAATGTCGAGGTCGGCACTAGGTTACAATTGGGGTGCTTCCGATGTGGTTCCGGTTTGATTGAAGCCGCCAGGCGTCGCTTGTAGCCGCCAGTTAAGACGTTGATTTTGTTCGAAATTTTGGTGGGCGCGACAGGGATTGAACCTGTGACCCCACCCGTGTGAAGGGTGTCGACTTGATTTCCGGGAGTTTCCGGAATTTGCCGTCACCATTTCAACATATTGATTTACATAGCTCATTCTTGCGAAGCTTTGCCGCGGGTTTCGCTGAGACAGATTTTTGGTGGTTCCTTTGTGGTTCCTGTGGTTCCTTTGTGGTTCCTTTTTTGCGGTTCTGGCCAATGACTGAGCGCCTGACGAAACGCGTCCTCGACAGTCTCACGCCTCGCCCCAAGGACAGCTTCTTATGGGATAGCGAAACGAGCGGCTTCGGCGCTCGAATCTGGCCATCAGGTCGGATCACGTTCATTGCCAAATACCGGGTCGGCGGCGGCCGGTCGGCTGCGACGCGACGACTCACAATTGGCACCTATGGAATCCTGACAGTCGAAGAAGCGCGCGCTCTTGCAAAGAAGGCGCTCGGCTCCGTCGCCCATGGCGAAGATCCGGCCGGTGCCAAACAGGCCAAGCGGCGAGAAATGACCGTCGCACAGTTGATCGACATCTATGCGGCCGAAGGCACAGAACATATGAAGGATCGAAACCGCCGTTACATGCTGGCGCGGCTCCAACATCACGTCTTTCCGATCCTCGGACGCAAGAAGATCTCTGAAGTGCGCGTCGCCGATGTCGAGCACTTCATGCGCGACGTGAAGGCCGGGAAGACGGCGAAAGATGAGAAAGGTACCACGTCGCGGTCTCGAATCATCGTCCGCGGCGGACCCGGTGCCGCACTCAAAGGCGTTCGCGATTTATCAGCCGTCTTCACCTTCGCCGTCCGGCGAGAGTTGGTGCCGTCCAATCCCTGCAGCGCCGTCAAGAAACCAGCAGACGGCAAGCGCACTCGCTTTCTGTCGCTCGACGAGGTCAAACACCTCGGCGCTGCGCTCGACGCCTTCTCGGCCGAAGGTATGTCGCCGAAGGCGATCCAAATCATGCGCCTTTGGGCATTGACTGGCTGCCGTCGCGACGAGATCGCGGGCATGAAGTGGTCCGAAGTTGATTTCGAGCGTGCGTGCTTGCGTCTGGAAGAATCCAAAACCGGTAAATCCGTTAGACCACTGGCCGGCGCGGCCGTCGCTTTGCTTCAGTCGCTCGCGCATGAACGATCTTCGCCGTTCGTCTTTCCATCTGAAGACGGCAGCACCTACTACCAAGGCACCAAACGCCTATGGGCAAAAGTTGTGAAGCGCGCGAACCTTCCCGGCGTCACGCCGCACACCTTGCGCCACACGATCGGGTCGGCCGCCGTCTCATCCGGAGAAACGCTTGCTATGACCGGCGCCTTGTTGGGGCACGCTGACAATCGCTCGACGAGCATCTACGCCCACATGCAGCAAGACCCAGCGCGCCGGGCAGCAGATCGCGTGGTGGGACCGATTGCAACGGCGTTGGGGGTGCAGGCGGTGGCAGTAGTGCAACCATTGCGTGTCAGGAAACTCGGACAATGATCTCGTCGTGCTGACGGCCGACCCAATCCACAAATAGGCAATCACACGGCGGCTTGAAAAGTCAGTCGCAAAAAATCTGGCCACGGCAAGCATCACGCCATCAAGGCCAACGGCTTTTGCACGCCTCGGGACCTGTTGCTGGGATGCCCCGATACGACGACCAGTAGTCCAACCCTCCCCCGGCCGCCGCCTTGACCCTCAGAACAAATTACTCACCAGAATATCCTCATCCAGCACGCTCGTCAGGTTAACGCCGACGAGCACGGTGATCGAGCCGTTGTTGGCGGTGATGAAGGAATTGCCGCCGTAGAACTGCGACGCGGCCCGCACTGCCGCCACGTCGGCAAACGCGCTCGACGAGAACATGAGTTGGTCGCTGGCCCCCGCGGCCCCAGTGAAGTCGTAGATGTAGTCGTAGCCGTAGCCGGTGCCCGCAACCAAGAACTGGTCGTTGCCGGCGCCACCATACAGGGCGTCGGTATCGGCGCCGCCTTTCAGAGTGTCGTCGTCGGCGAAGCCGAACAGGATGTCGATGCCGGCGCCGCCGCGCAAAACGTCATTGCCGGAATCGCCGACCAGCAGGTCGTTATCCGCGCCACCATCCAGCGTGTCGTTGCCGGTCGAGCCGCTGAGCAGATCGATGCCCGAGCCACCGCTGATGCTGTCATTGTCGGCGTCGCCATAGAGGCTGTCGTCACCATCGCCACCGAAGACCGTATCGGCACCGCTACCGGCTTCGACGACGTCAGTGCCGGCTGAGCCGGTATAAGTATCGGCGCCGTCACCGAGATTGCCGTAGTTGTTCGCCAAATCGGAGCCGCCGTAGACCGTATCATCGCCGGCCGCCGCATAGATGATGTCGACATTGTTGCCGCCGTCGATCAGGTCGTTGCCGGAGCCCGCCACGTCAAACAGTTCGGACAGAATGTCACCGCCATCGCCGCCGTAGATCGTGTCGTTACCAGCATCGCCGACCAGCACGTCCTCGTTAGCGCCGCCATAGATGCCATCGCCACCAGCTCCGCCGTAGACGCTGTCGAAGCCGTCGTTGCCGAAGATGATGTCAGCGCCGGTCGTGCCTTGCACGAAGTCGTTGCCGGCCAGCGCGTGCGACGTGGTGCCGGGCGTCGCCAGCGTGACGCTGTCGTTGCCGGCGGTGAACGCTGACGCCGAGCCGGCGTTGATCACGAAGGCTTCGTCGAACGTCGCGCCACGCGCGTCGGTGATGCGCACGGTGATGCTGTAGGCGTTACCGGCGACGATCGCGCCGGTGTCGGCGACGACGATGGTGTTGCCGGAGATGCCGAACCGCCCACTGGCACTGTTGACGAGCGAATAGGTTGCCGTGTCGCCGAGCGGGGCATCGGGATCGGACCAGCCGAGCACGCCGACTTCGGAACCATCCGGCGCGCCGGCGGCAAGTGCCGTGGTCGAGAATGTGATATCGGTCGGCGCGTCGTTCAAAACCTCGGAAGCCGTGAACGTACCGTTGGCGAAGGTCAGAAATTCAAAATTATTCAGCGTGTCGCTACCGACGCTTGGATTGAAGACGACCAGCGCGCCGGGCGTGCCAGTGATGCTGTAATCGCGCCACTGGCCGGCGTAGATCGCCGTATCGCCCATGCCGGCGCCGGCATCGACGGCGTTTGCGCCACTTTCGGTCATCGCGAAACGGTCGTTGAGGCTGGTGCCGACGATGCTCTCGAAGTTGATCGCCCGGCCGGAGCCGTCGAAGTTGTTCGGGCCGGCGCCAAGATTGAGGGCGACGCCGGAGGTCGATGCAGCATAGCTCAGCGTATCGGTGCCAGCTCCGCCGTCGATGGTCGTGCTGTTGGCCAAGCCGGCGACGTTGAATGTATCGGCTAGGGCCGAGCCGGTGACGGATTCGATGTTGATCAGCCGATCGTGGCCGGTGATCGGTGCTGCACCCGCGCCAACATCGAGGATGACGGGCGACCCGCTCGCGGCATAGCTGGCGCTGTCATTGCCGCCGCTGCCATTGAGCGTGCGCTGGATGGAGTCCGAGGCACTGAAAACATCGCTGCCGAAACCGCCGTTGATCGTCTCGAAGTTTGAAAACGTATCGGTGCCAACACCGGTTCCTGTCGCTGCGTTGGTGCCGGTGGCGTTCAGCGTGCAGGTGATGGCAGTGCCGATATTGGCGTAACTGAGTGTGTCGTTGCCATTGCCGGCGTTCAACGTCTGATCGGCCGCGTCATTGACGTTGAACGTGTCGTCGAGGCCGGAGCCGGTGATCACCTCGATGTTGATCAGCCGGTCATGACCGGCGATCGGCGCCGCGCCCGCGCCGACGTCGAGAATGACGGCGCCAGAACTCGCCGTATAGTCGGCGCTGTCACTACCGCCGGCGCCATTGAGCGTACGCTGGACGGCGTTGGCCAGGTTGAAGGTGTCGGCGCCCGCGCCGCCGGTGACGTTCTCGATGGCTGTCAGCGTATCGGAGCCGACGTCGGCGCCCGATGCAGATCCGCCGCCGCTGCCATCGAGCGTGACAGTGACGGCGTTGGTCGCAGCACTGTAATCAACCGTATCACCCGTCCCGGCGCCACCGTCATAGGTGTCATTGCCGAGACTGCCGAAGATCAAATCGTTGCCGCCTTCGCCGTTAACGGTGTCGTTGCCCGCTCCCGCGGTAATTCTGTCAGCGCCGTCCCCGGCATTGAAAAAGTCGCCGATCGCATCCTGCAGCTCGCCCACGGTGCCACCGGTGAAGCCGGTCAATGTACCATTGCTGGCGTTCGCAACATCGTCGCCGGCAGTGCCTGTGAACGTGACTAATTCCGGGGCAAAGATGAAGTCGCTGGCCTGCAGGCCGGAGGTGACGCCGGTCAGGGTGATCTGGTTGCCGGGCTGGCCGGCGAAAGTGATGACGGCATTGGCGCCATAGGTGATTGTCAGTGAGCCAAAGGTCTGCCCGAGGCCGGTTAAGTTGATCCGATCATGCTCGGCGCCGTTCACGACCGTGGTCACGAAACCGGAGAGGGTATCGGTGCCAAAGCCGAAGGCGGCGTAACGGAACTGATCGGCGCCGGCTCCACCGATCAAGGTGTCATTGCCAAGACCGCCATCGAGGGTATCGTTGCCATCGGCACCGTCGAGGCGATTTGTGGTGGTGTTACCGGTGATGTTGTCGGCGCCCGAACCGCCAGTGACGCGTTCGAAATTGGCAAGCTGGTCGGTGCCGCTCTCGGCGCCCACCGCCTGATTGGTGGCGGCTGCGAGATTGACAACGACGCCGAGCGTGGTCGAGGCGAAGCTCACCGTATCGGCCGTGCCGGTACTACCATCCATTGTGTCGTTACCGGCGCCGCCGTCGATGGAATCGTTGTCCTGGCCGCCATTCACGGTATCGTCACCGCCACCGCCGCTTAGGCTGTCGTTGCCCAGGCCGCCATTGATGATGTTACCGGCGCCATTGCCGGTGATCGTGTCGTTTGTGGATATGCTTGATATGACGGTGACGTTCTCGATACCGAGCAGGTTGGTGGTGGCGGAGCCGTTTGCGAACGAGGCATTACCGGACGCATCGAGAGTGAAATTGAGATTACCGCTCGCAACTAGAACCGCAGTGTCGACATCGGCCCCGCCATCGAACGTGTTCGAGCCATTTGAGCCGCCCGAATACATGAAAAACGTGTCGTTGCCGCCATTGCCGATGAATGTTTGCCCGGCAAATTGGCCGGTCATGGTGTCGTTGCCCGAGCCGCCGAGCACAATCTCAACGTCGTAGAGCGAGTCGGCACCGATTTCGGTCCCGGTGGCACCACCAGATGTTCCGAACTGCTGGAGATCAAGCGTAACACCGGATGTGGTCATGGAATAGTCGACGGTGTCGAAGCCGGCGTCGCCGTAGAAATTGTCGTTACCGACTGAGCTCTTGAGAACATCGTTGCCATCGCCGCCATACAGTACGCGTCTTGTTAGTGCGGAGGAGGAACCCGATGTCAGAGTGTCGGCGCCGCTGCCGCCGATCACCTCCTCGACATTGACGATCTGGTCGGTGCCGATTTCTACGCCGGTGGCCTGATTCGACAAGGTTGCCAGATTGACGACGACACCCAGCGTGGTCGCGGAGTAGTCGACGACGTCACCCCATGTCGTTCCGACCGGCACCTCATCACCACCGTCGATCACGTCGTCGCCGCCGCCGCCGATCAACCTGTCGTTGCCGGCATCACCGAAGAGCGTGTCGGCTCCCCCACCACCGTTAAGCACATTCGCTTCGATGTCACCGGTCAGGGTGTCGTCACCCGCGCCGCCGGTGAGGTTCTCGATCTCGATCAGCGTGTCGTCGCCAATATCGGCACCGGTGGCCTCACCGAAATTCAAATCGGCGGTCACCGCGAGCAGCGCCGATGCGTAGCTGGCCGTATCACGGTCCAGTCCGCCGCCAGCACCCCCGTCTAGCGAGTCATTGCCCAGCCCGCCCTCGAGAACGTCGGCATCGTCGCCGCCAAGCAGCGTATCCTGCCCGGCGCCGCCCTGCAGCGTGTCATTGCCCTGGCCGCCTTCAATCGAATCGCTGCCGCCGCCACCATCGATAACATTGTCGAGGAAACCACCGATCAGGGTATCGCCTTGACTAGAGCCGATCAGGCCGTGGAAATCCCCGTCGAGGGTATCGGTTCCAGCGCCAAAGGTGTTCTGCCCGACACCGGTGATGCTGAGATTTACGGTGACCCCACTCGTGGCGCCAGCGTAGGAGATAGTATCCAGATCCGAACCCATTGAGGATTTGCAAAAGGTCGTCGCCATCGCCGCCGATGAGCAGGTCATCACCCGTATAGCCATATAGCGTGTCGTTGCCAGCGCCGCCATCGAGGGTGTCATTGCCGCTCCCGGATAGTATGGCGTCATTGCCGTTCAGTGCCAGGAAGCTGTCACCGATCGTATCCTGCAACTCGGCCAACGAGCCGCCGGTGAACCCGGTCAGAGTGCCAGAGAGGAATGCGCCTGATCATTGCCGATTGTGCCTGTGAACGTTGCCGACTCCGGGACAAAAATGAAGTCGCTGGCCTGCAGGCCGGAGGTGACGCCGGTCAGGGTAATCTGGTTGCCGGGTTGACCGGCGAATGTGATGACGGCGTTGGCACCATAGGTGATCGTGAGCGACCCGAAGGTCTGCCCGAGGCCGGTCAGGTTGATCCGGTCATGCTCGGCGCCGTTGATCGCCGTTGTCACGAAGTCGCTGATGATATCGCTGCCGAAACCGAAGGCGGCGTACCCGAACCGGTCGGCGCCAGCCCCCCCGACCAAGGTGTCGTTGCCGAGGCCGCCATCGAGGGTGTCGTGGCTGCCTCCACCGTTGAGCAAATTAGCAGCGGAGTTTCCGGTCAGCGTATCAGCGACCGAGCCACCGATGACGTTCTCAATACCATTCAATGTCTCGGTATCGATGCCAGTTGCCGTGACCACTGCGTCGCCGTTGACGTTGAGCGTCAACACAATTGCCGAAGTCGCGTCCGAAAGGTCTGCCGTATCGCCACCCGCCGAATTACCGCCGCCATCGAGCGTATCATTGCCGGCAGCCCCGCGCAGCGTATCGTTGCCGCCACCGCCGCTGAGAATATTGGCGCCGGAATTGCCGGTCAGCGTATCGTCGGCCGAGCCGCCGCTGACGTTTTCGATACCGATCAAGGTGTCGGTATCGATGCCTGTAGCCGTGACGACCGCGCCGCCGCTGCCGTCGAGCGTCAGCACAACCGCGCCGGTCGCGTCAGAAAGGTTGGCTGTATCGCCGCCTGCTGCGTTGGCGCCACCATCGAGCGTATCATCGCCCGCTCGCCCACGCAGCGTATCGTCGCCATTGCCGCCGTTGAGCACATTCACGCCAGCATTGCCAGACAGCGTATCATTGCCCGTGCCACCGATAATATTCTCGATGCCGATCAAGGTGCCGCTCGAAAAGCCGTTTCCGGCTAAAAAGACCCCCGCGCCGCCGCTGTCATTGAGCCCCACACCGAACGCGCCAGCGATATCTGAAAGATTCGCCGTATCGCCGCCCGCCGCATTGGCGCCGCCATCGAGCGTATCATTGCCTCCGGCCCCGCGCAGCACGTCATCGCCATTGCCGCCTGCCAGGCTGTTGTCCGACGCATTGCCCATGATGCCGTCGTTTCCGGTGCCGCCGATGACGTTCTCGATACCGATCAAGGTGTCGGTATCGATTCCGGTTGCGGTGACCACGGCGCCACCGGTGCCATCAAGCGTCAGCACGACCGCTCCGGTCGCGTCCGAAAGATCCGCCGTGTCGCCGCCGAACGCATTCGCGCCACCATCGAGCGTGTCATTGCCCAGCCCGCCGATCAGCCAGTCGTTTTCACTACCGCCGCGCAGCGTATCTTGCCCGGCGCCACCCTGCAGCGTGTCGTCGCCAACGCCGCCTTCAATCGAATCGCTGCCGCCACCGCCGTCGATAACATTGTCGAGGAAACCGCCGAACAGGGTATCGCCCTGATTGGAGCCGATCAGGCCGCGGAAGCCCAACATGAGCGTATCCACGCCGGCGCCACCGGTGTTTTGCGCGGTGTTGATGTTGAGGTTGACCGACACGCCAACGCTGGCGCTCGCATAGGACACCGTATCCACATTGTCGAGGGAGTTCAGTGTATCATTACCATCGCCGCCCTCAAGAATATCGATTCCATTGCGACCAAAAAGGAGGTCATTGCCGGCCCCGCCGATAGAGCGTGTCGTTGCCGTCACCTGCAACCACAGTATCATTGCCGTTATTGCCGATGAACGTGTCGCCAATCGCATCCTGCAAATCGGTCACCGAGCCGCCGGTGAAGCCTGTTAAAACCCCGAAGACGGCATTGGCCTCATCGTCGACTGCGGTGCCTGTGAACGTGGCCATGGCAATATTTCCCTCTTGTTATCGATCGTTATCAATTTGATCTGCCGTCGCTGGCCGTGCGCTCACGCGGCACCAGCCGTCATGAATTCCGTCATGAATTCTGGCAGCCCCGCCAGGTGGGCCTATTGGAAGCTCGGCCCTGCGACGGGCATGACGTCCACCGCAGGGCCGCGAAAAGGGATGCAAAATGCTGCTTCCAAAACCGACTCCAAAAACACCGGTCAGCGCAAGCTAAGACCACCACGCCAGACATCGCAATGTCATAGCGCTGTTAGACTGCGACAATTGACACATATTCTCAGTCATTTACTGTCATCATCAGTCACGAACTGACTTCAAGGGATTTGATCGATGGACATCAAGATATCGGGTCCGCAGCGGGTTAACCTGCGAACCGACGTGCTTAGCCACCGTTCAAAGTCGAGCTTGAATGACGTGGATTACTCCCGCAGCGTCCTGCATGTCTCGTTGAACACGTTCAAGAAATGCGTCGGCGATGCGCCCGAGCTGATCCTCAAGCAACGCACATTCAACACCATCGTCGCGAACATCGGCGGGATTCCCAAGCGCTTCGGCGGTGTTGTCGCCGGCGTGGTACCGCCGTCCGAATTCGGCGGCTACGCCAAAGCTGACTATGGCTACCTCGTCGGGCGCTATCTCCTCTACCGCCGCGCGATCGACAACGGCTTTGAGATTACCCGGGCGGTCCTCGAAATCAGCTGGAACGAAAGCCTGTCGTGCCTCTCCTTTGTCGAAACGCGCCGCTTCAACAGCGACGGCAAATGGCGATCGAGCGACTTCAAGGGCAATATCTATATGCATGCCGAGCGCGTCTTGATGGGTTTGTTGGCCATCGACAATGGCGATGCCCGTTTGACGCTGCTGCACATTCCCTCACGCCAGGTCAGTGGCAGCGTGTTCGGCGGCCTGCGCTCATCCGGTGTTGTCCTCTCACACGGATACCCCAAGCGATTTTTCCAGCCCGTGGTCAGCCCGGTGACGATCGAGGCGATCCCGCCAACAAGAAAATCTATGTCCGCGAATGCGATTTGTATCACGCTTGCGCCCGGTTCACCGGACTATGCGAGAGTCGCTCAGGACTTGATCGTCGCCGAGGAGCACGCCGTCGTCATGACACCGCTGATGTGGCGGTCGGCTCAGCGCTGAAGCTGCGCATGCGTCGGGTGCGCATGCCAAGGCGAACACACTTAGTGCCCCCAGATGACACGACCACATCTTAAAACGCCCCCGTCACCACCAGATCTTCGTCGAGGATGCCGGCGATATTGACGCCGACGAGGACGACGAACGCGCCGCCCGAACCCGGCACGGTGATGGTCGTGTTGCCGCTCGCGAAGACGGAGGCTGCACGCACCGCCGCCGCATCGGCGAAGTGTCCAGCCTGGAACAGCAAGCTGTCGCTCGGCCCGGCCACGCCGTTGACCTGGAAATCGTAGATATAGTCGTAGCCGTAGCCGATGCCGCCGACCTGGAACGTGTCGTTGCCGGCGCCGCCGTAAAGGCCGTCGACGTCGGGACCGCCGTTGAGAATGTCATCGTCGGCGAAGCCGTACAGCACGTCGATGCCGGCGCCGCCGCGCAGCACGTCGTTGCCGGCGTCGCCCACCAGCAGGTCGTTGTCGGCGCCGGCGTCGAGCGTATCGTTGCCGGTCGAGCCCGACAGCAGGTCGATGCCGCTGCCGCCGTAAATCAGATCGGAGTTGGCCTCGCCGTAGAGACTGTCATCGCCATCGCCACCGGTGATGGTGTCGAGGCCAGCGCCACCGACAACGACGTCAGTGCCGTTGGCGCCGACGAAGGTGTCGTCACCGATGCCGAGGTCGGCGTAGTTGTTGGCTAGGTCGGAACCACCATAGACGGTGTCGTCGCCAGCCGCTGCGTAGATGATGTCGACGTTGTTGCCGCCGTCGATCACGTCGTTGCCGGAGCCGAGGCTGTCGAATAGCTCGGAGAGGATGTCGCCGCCGTCGCCGCCATAGAGCGAATCGTTACCGGCGTCGCCGACAATGATGTCTTCATTGCTGCCGCCGTAGAGCGCATCCGCGCCGCCGCCGCCGTAGAGGCTGTCGAAGCCAACATCCGCATAGACGCTGTCGGCGCCAGCGGCACCCGATACAAAATCGTTGCCGGCGAGCGCGTAGTAGCTGCCGCCGCTGCCGGGCAGCGCGACGCTGTCATTGCCCGCCGTGAACAGGCCGGGCGGCGGCTGCGACGCCAAGACGGTGATGCGCACGGCGTTCGAAGCGTTGTTGCTCTCGTTGCCTTCGAAGAGGCCGTTCGGTTGATCGGCAGATGCGATGAGGTGATAGGTGCCGGCGGTGTTGAGCGTCAGCGATACGCTGTCGGTCAATGAGGTGCCGTTGGCGAGCGCACCAAGCGCGCGCGTGGCCAACAGCGTGTCGCCGCCGTCGAGGATGGCGTCGGTCGAGAGATAGATGCGCGTCGTCGAGGCGTTGGCCGCGAAGCTGCCGAGGTTGGTCAGCGAGACTGTCGCCGTGACGCTGCCGCCTACCAGCACCGAGCCCTCGCTGAGCCCGAGGCCGACCGCGCCGAGGTCGGGGCGCTGCGCTTGCAAGGCTGCAAGACCGATGGTTTCTATCCCGAACGTCAGCGTTTCGATGTCGGTGAGGGTGTCCTGGCCATCGGGACCGTTGATGACAACCGTCATGCCGGATGATGAGACCAGCGTATAGCCAGCCCGCGTGCCGGAAAAGACTGCGCTGTCGATGCCAACGCCGCCATCAAGCGTGTCGTTGCCGAGACCGCCGGAGAGGGTGTCGTTGCCGCCTAACCCGAACAAAGTATTGCTACCACCCAATCCGATAAGAGTATCCGCCTCACTTGTCCCCGTCTGGGTCGCCGCGTCGGATGGCGGCGGGGAAATTCCACTCACATCGGTGACGGTGATTGCCATCGACTGCGTATCCGCATCGACGCCATCGAATGCGCGTACGATCAGATCGTAAACATTGTCGCCGTCGAAATCGGTTGGATCTTCAAAATTGGGCGAGGTTGCGAACGCTAGCGCGCCTGTTATCGGATTGATGGCGAACCTTGCCGCATCGGCACCGCCAACGATCGCGTACGCGAGGGTGGTGCCGATATCGGCATCACTCGCATTTACAGTCGTCACAGCTGTAGTGTTTTCGGCAATGGACACAACAGCAGTCGCACCGCCGCCATTGCTACCAATCAAAGGCGCGGTATCGTTGAGGTCGGAGAGATTTATCGTGAAGCTCAAGGTTTTACCAAGACCGGAGGTGTCGGACGCAGTGATGTCGATTGCAAACGCGCTTGCCGCTTCGCGATCGAGGTTAGCGCCAGCTTTGACCACAAGCTGGTTGCCGTTGATTACTTCGAGGCGCCCCAGCGGATCATTGACGGCATAGGCGAGGGTGTCACCGAGATCGGGATCACTGCCGGATAACGTACCGATCACGGTGCCGGCTATGGAATTCTCGGCAATGGTGTTGCCGGTCAGTGAGAGCGTTGTTGGTGCGCGATTGGGAATCGCAAACGGTGTCAAGCCAACAGGGTCGGATCCGAAGTCAACCGTATTGATGTCCCGCACGAGGGCCGTACCGGCAGCGGTGCCGTCAGTCGACCAGACTTCTCGTCCAAAGCTTGGGTGAGTGGCCGTGAAGTATATTTCTCCGTTGAACAGGCCGAGAAGGATAGGCGTTGAACCACTTGCGCCTGGATATACGTCCATCAGTAGTTGCGTGCCGGCCGCCGTGCCATCGGTCACCCAAACCTCGTTGCCGTTGACGGCGTCGCTGGCCGCGAAGATGAGTTTGCTCCCGATTGGGGTCGGCCAGAGTGTTATTGTGGAGCCACTTGAACCAGCAAAGATATCCTTCAGTATTGAAGTGCCGGCGGCGGTGCCGTCTGTAACCCAGAGCTCGCGTCCGTGGGTTGCGTTGATCGCGGTGAAGACGAGTTGGTTCCCGAGTTTCGTGAATTGCGCAGGCTCAGAGGAGGCGCTTCCCGGATTGATGTCCGTGAGCATAGCAGTACCTGCCGCCGTGCCGTCGGATGACCACAATTCTCCGCCGGCCAAGTTGGTGGAGGCGGCGTAAAATGCCTTGCCGTTGAGTTCGACAAAGTCTCGCGGAAAGGAACCGATCCCAAACGTATTGACGTCGGCAACACGCATGGTGCCAGCGCTGGTGCCATCGGTCACCCACAGCTCTGATCCAGCAACTCCGTCGTCGGCCGAGAAATAGACGTTTGCGCCGATCTGTCGAAGGTTGGTGGGGTTTGAGCCGCCAGCGCCGGGAAAAATATCCTTGAGCAGCGCAGTGCCGCTGGTCGTGCCATCGCTGACCCAGATCTCTGCGCCGTTGACCGGATCAGTCGCCGTGAACAGCAGCTTGTTGCCGAGCACTGTGAAGTTGCCGGCCGACGCGCCTGAAGTGCCGGGGTTGATGTCCTTCAGCAAAGCTGTTCCTGTCGCAGCGCCATCGGACGACCAGAGCTCCTGGCCATTCGCCGCATCGGTCGCCAGGAAGAGCACTTTGTCCCCGACAGTCCTGAGAGACTGCGGGAGCGATGTGCCGTTACCCGGCACAATATCTTTCAGCAACGTAGTTCCAGCGGCTGTGCCGTCGGTCACCCAGAGTTCCCGGCTAGTTGCTGCGTCCAGTGCTGTAAATAGCAACTTGCTGCCGAGTTGTGCGAATTCGTCCGGCGTTGAGCCATTGCTGCCGGCGTTGATGTCCTTGAGCAGGACAGTACCAGCGGTGGTGCCATCGGTCGTCCAAAGCTCGGCTCCGATTGCTGACGTTGTGGCCTGGAACACCAAAGACGTGCCGAGTTGGGCAAACCGGGCTGGCGCACCGTCGGCGGTGCCCACATTGATGTCTTTCAACAGGACGGTGCCGGCCGTGGTGCCATCGGTTGACCAAAGCTCGTATCCGTTCGCCGCCGTCCGGGCGTTGAAAATGATCTTGTCGCCAAAGACCATTAGAAATGAAGGAACTGACTCTGCGGTGCCCGGGTTGATGTCTTTCAATAGAATTGTGCCGACCGCCGTTCCGTCGGTGATCCACAATTCCGGCCCGTTGATGCCGTCGTTGGCCTGGAAAAGCACTTTAGTCCCGAGGACGGTCAAATTGAAAATGTTGGATGCGTTGATGCCGGCGCGGATGTCCTTGAGCAGCGTTGTGCCGCTGGTCGTCCCGTCGGTCGTCCACAGCTCGGTCCCGTTGGTGCTATCGAACGCCGTAAACAAAACCTGACTGCCCAACTTGATGAAGTTGGCAGGACCGGACGACCCCGATCCCGGAAAGATGTCCTTGATCAGTGTCGTGCCGGCGACCGTGCCGTCAGTCGACCACAGTTCTCGATCAACGCCATCGCCTCCTGCGAAGGCAGAAAAAATGACCTTGCCGTTGAGTTCGGCGCCCGGGATGGGGTTTGAGCCCTGGGTGCTTGTGTTTCCGTCGGCAACACGCATCGTTCCGATCGTCGTGCCATCTGTGACCCACAGCTCTTGACCGGCGACGCCGTCGTCGGCGGAGAAATAAAGTTTGTCGCCGATCTGCTTGAGATTGCCGAGGTTTGAACCAGCCGCTCCCGGCTTAATGTCCTTGAGAAGTACCGTCCCGGCCGTGGTGCCGTCCGTCGTCCAAAGCTCGGAACCGTTTACCGGGTCAGTCGCCTGGAATACGATTCTGCCGCCGAGGACGGCGATCAACCCGTCCTGCAGACTAAGACCTGTTGTCCCGGGATAGATGTCTTTAAGAAGAGCGGTCCCCGCTGTGGTGCCATCCGTTGCCCAGAATTCGATGCCGGTGGCGGGATCGTACGCGGTGAAAACGACACGCGTCCCGAGCGTGAAAAAATTGCTAGGGACGCTGCCCGTTGGCCCTGCCACAACATCCTTCAGAAGAAGAGTGCCGGCTGTGGTGCCGTCGGTCGACCAGACCTCGCCGCCATGACTGGCATCGCTTGACCGATAAATCAGCCGGTTACCAAATGTCGCGAAATTGCTCGCGCTGAAACTGCCGCCGGTCGATGGTCCACCACTGCCGATCAAGACCGTGCCGGCGGTGGTACCGTCGGTCGACCAAAGACCGCCTATCGCCCCGAACAACAGCCGGTCGCCGAGTGGCATGAAGTTGCCGCCCGCACCGTTTCCAGCACCAGGACTGAAGTCTTTGAGAAGTTGGGTTCCAGCCAGCGTCCCGTCAGTCGTCCACAGTTCATACCCCGTCGCAGGCGTCGTCGCTCTAAAATAGGCCTTGGCGCCGAACTGATACCAGTCTCGTGGATCTGAGGTATCGGTTGCCGTCTCAAGGTTGGCGACGCGAACCGTTCCGGCTGCAGTGCCGTCGGTCGACCACAATTCGTTACCGGAAACCGCGTCGTTGGCGGAGAAGAGGACGGTGTTACCAACTTTGAGAAATCCACTTGAGTTCGAACCCGTCAATCCCGGATTGATATCTTTCAGAAGAACCGTGCCGCCGGTCGTGCCATCAGTTGCCCAAACTTCGGTACCATTGGTTGCATCGGTCGCCCCAAAAATCAGCTTGTTGCCGAGCACTGTCGACTTGGAGGGATTGCTACTGCCGTTACCTGGATTGATGTCTTTCAGCAGCACAGTGCCGACGGCCGTCCCATCGGTGACCCACAGTTCAGTGCCGTTGAGATCGTCATACGCGGAAAAGATGATTTTGCTGCCGAGGACCTGAAATGTTGCTGGGTTGGAAGTGCTGACCCCAGATCGGATGTCCTTCAGCAGAGTTGTCCCGGCAGCCGTCCCGTCCGTCGCCCAAAGCTCGGTGCCATGTGCCCCATCGGACGCCACAAACACCAGTCGACTGCCGAGCTGCGTGAATGACGTGGCGTTGCTGCTAGCAGTCCCTGGATTGATGTCCTTCAGAAGAACTGTACTGGCTGGCGTACCCTCCGTCGCCCACAGTTCTGTGCCATTGATCGCATCGGTCGCCGTAAAAATCACCTTGCTGCCGAGCGCCGTGAACTTACCCGGCGATGAATTGGCAGTGCCGGGGGCAATGTCCTTGAGCAGCACGGTGCCCGTGGCTGTGCCATCCGTCACCCAAAGCTCAGAACCACTTGTTGAGGTCGACGCGCGAAAGAATACCTTGTCACCGATGAGCGTAAAGGTGTCTGCACCAGACCCGATAGCACCCGGATTAATGTCTGTTAGCAGGACGGTGCCGTTGGACGTGCCGTCGCTCACCCAGAGCTCGCTGCCGTTGGTGCCATCGTTTGCCGTGAAAAGAAGCTTGTCGCCAAGCACCACCTTCACCGGCCCAATGAGTGATCCGTCGGTTCCGGGATTGATGTCCTTCAAAAGAACAGTGCCAGCCGCCGTGCCGTCCGTCGCCCACAGTTCATTGCCGTTGGTCGCATCGCTGGCCGTGAACAGAACTTTGCTGCCAAGTGCCGAAAGTCCAAGCGGGTTTGAGCTAGCGCTTCCGGCATAGATGTCCTTGAGCAGTAGGGTGCCATCGGCACTGCCATCAGTGACCCAAAGCTCGGTACCATTGCCGCTCTCCGCAGAGAAAACCATCTTATCGCCGACCGAGACAAGTCCGCTAGCAACACTTGCTGAGGAACTCGGCAAGCCGGGATTGATGTCTTTCAAAAGCGTGGAACCAGCGGCGGTTCCATCGCTGATCCAGAGCTCACTGCCGTGCAGCGTGTCATAGGCCCTGAAGAGCGTTGCGGGCGTACCGGCTGCAACGGTTATCGTGAATGTTTGAGTTCTGGTCGCGCCGCTGGGGTCGGTGGCGGTGAGGTCGATGCTGTAGCTGCCAAGCGACGCCAGTGCGGCTTTGACGACGAGACGGTGGCCGTTGACGATCTCGAAATTATCCGATGGATCGTTCAGCGCGAACGTCAGCGTGTCGCCCGGATCGCCATCTGTGCCGGAAACCGTCGCAACCAGTGTTCCAGCGGCCGCGTTCACCAACGTCTTGGTGGCCGACAGTCCGATCGCGACCGGGGCATGATTGAGATCGCCGATCCCCAGAACGGCATCCGCGAACTGGAAGTTCTCAACGCCGGATAGCGTATCAGTACCGTCGGGTGCGCCCTGACTTAAGTCCCGCACGGTCACATTGCCGCCGGACAGGACGGTGATTGCATAACCAGATCTTGGGCCTGAATAGATCGCTCGATCCGAACCAGCGCCGCCCAAGATTTGGTCGTCGCCTGCGCCACCGGAGAGACTATCACCACCAGCACCACCAGAAAGCGTGTCGTTGCCGGCGCTGCCGAACAGCTGATCATTGCCGTCCTGCCCAATCAGCACATCAGCCGCGCCAATCCCGCGGATATCGAAGTTGAAGCCGTTGAACAGAGCGTCGAGTGCCACCGTGTTGCCAGCATGGGCGTTGCTTGCAGCGCTAAACAAGGCTGCGGCATCCATGAACATATTCTCGCCGACAGCTAGCTCGGTGGCGAGGAACGCCAGTCGGAAGTTTGTGATGGTGCCGCCGATGAGTGGCGTGCCGGCGCCGCTGCCGTAGGTAAAGCCATAGCCAAACAGCGTCAGAATGGTCGAGCCGTTGAGATAGCTGAAACCGCCACTGTTGCCTGCGGCAAAGGAACCGGCTTCCAACGTCGCGGCAACAATACCGAGTGGATCGGCTAAACCCGCTGGGGTGGTGACCATGACGCGCGCCGCCCCGACCTGCACGCCGTCGCGCGCATCAGCGACAACCAGACGAATACCTTCGCCAGAAGTGTCTCCTGCCCCGTTGCTGTCTTCCCAGGCAATCACGACGCGGCCATCTGAAAGCGTCGCGGTATCAGAGTAAAGTTGGCCGCCAGCGGTCGAACCGTTCACCCGGAACTGCACGCCTACCGGTGCGCCGTTAGCATCAAAACGGCGTCCGGCGATGTTGGCATTCTCGGTCGCTTCCTGGCTCCAGTCGTCCCATGTCACCATGAACCCGCCGTCGAGTAGCGCGGTCACATCGGGAAAGTATTGCTTGCCCGCCGTGACGGCGTTGACGAGAAACTCGCCGCCAACTTTAGTCCCGGAAGCAGCAAACAGCTGCGCGCGGATGGCCCAGGAACTTGTGTCGCCACCAGTCATACTGCCGTCGATCCAGGTGACGACAAAGCCGCCACCCGTGAGGCCCGCCACGGCCGGAGAAAACTGATAGTCCAACGTCGTCGTGTTGACGTCGAGAATGGTACTTACGGGAGCGAGGTAGCCGTTTCCCACAAAGGACCAGACCTGCGCCTCAACACTCCAAAGCGCGCCGTCGCCGGCAGCGGGGGTTCGTTGCGTCCAAGTCGCGACGAAATTACCGTTGCTCAGGCTCGCGATGGCGACGTCACGCTCGTTGCCGCCATTCGTATAGTCGTGGCCAAGCACGTATGAGCCGCTAAAGGGCTGACCGGCCGCGTCGAAGTTGCGGAGACTCAGTGAACCAACCGTCGTGCCATTGCTATTCTGCCAAGCGACCAGGAAGCCACCGTTCGCACCCGCTAGCACATCGGGAAACCACTGGGTGGCGAACGTGTTGCCGCTATTGATCAGGATCTCTCCGCCAACAGGCTCGCCGCTAGCATCGAGGATCTGGCCACGCACTGCGAACGAGCTGGTGTCGCCGCCCGACCGGCTATCGTCGGTCCAAGCGACCAGCACATTGCCGTTGGAAAGCTGAACAACGCGCGCTTGGAACTGGTCAGAAGTGGTTGTCGTGTTGACAACGATCTCGACGCCGACCTTGTTCGCATTAGTGTCGTAGAATTGCGCTCGCACGGCGTAAGAGCTGGTGTCCGACCCAGTAGCGCTGGCGTCCTCCCAAACGACGACAAAGCCACCGTTGGCAAGCTGAGTAACAGCCGGAGCACCCTGTCGACCGGCTGTCGTCGCGTTGACTTGAATTTCATCGCGAAAACGAAACGGAGTCGTCGCCATCTGCGCATCTTTCAAATAAACAGAAAAAAAAGAGTGGACTACTGAATCGGATGGTAGTGTTCGCGTCGCTGAGATAACGCTCTATCTCGTAATAAAACTAAGCAACTTTGCTATCCGGAGCAAGAACAATCCATCGATTATTCAGCTGCCAAGCGAGCACCTTGTTGTCAGTCAATAACTGGGAGTTACGCCTCTCAAATCATGCCTGTCCGTTTAACTCAGGCTGCGACGCCATGATTTGAGGCGAACTTTCGATACGGCCGCCTTTCGTCGATGATGTTGCGCATGGTGAGTGGCTGGCGCACGACGAGTTGCTGGATGACGCGGGCTGCGATCCTGGTCACGCCGTTGTTCTTGCGGCGGTTGTGGCGGAAGACGAACTCGTCGAGATAGGCCTGCAGATGTTTGGGCTTCACTGCGCCCGCGTGCGTTCCGATGAGCCAACGCTTCAGAAGCGAGATCGTCCAGTACACTCTTAGACCGCGTCGCCCGCGCGCCGCTCGGTTTTGGTCTGCACGATGGCCGCGTGGGGCCGTTCGCCGAGGCTTTTCTGGCCAGCGCGCGGGAATTTATTTTGATCCCGGCGGCGCGATCCTTGGCGATCCAAGAGGCGACGTACGTGCGCCCCCAGTCTGACAGCGGACGCGATAACGTTATGCCGTGCTCGCGAAAAGCCTGATGCGAATAGCTCTCCGCCTCCAACTCCATCACATGCGTCGGCAAATGCCGACTGATCCCCTGGCCGTGTAGGAAGATATGGCCGCATTCGTGCGCGACGATATAGAGATGCCGCATGTTCTGGCCGACCGGCGACATGATGCGTCCGGTACCAAGATAGGCCAGTCCATTAAAATTCTCGGTGTTGATCTCGTGACCGGTTACGCCGGTTACGCCGGCTTCGCGCTTCATCGCGTCGGCGATGTCGAGCCGCTTTTCGCGATTGGCTTCAATCCTGGCGCGGATCACGGCGCCCTTGGTCGGCGACGTCGTTTGTTTTGCGCGCGCGGTGTTGATGCCGGTCGCGACGGCAAAACGGCCAAGCCTAGAGTACCCAAAAAACTGCTGTGTTCGCGGCGTTAGCCCGCCATGTGCCGCCGCCAAGGCGCCTGTAGGGTGCCGTGCAGCGGTACGCGCTTCGGCCAACGCACGTGCCCGCATCACCCTCAATCCCCCGCTCGGATACTCGTCGCAATTCAATGCAACATCGTGGCAGGGAAAAGGCCGGTCCAAGTATCACGGCCTATGTCGCCAGAGATGAGATCCACACTCGACGTGCCTGTGGCCGGCTGCGGCACAGCTAAGGCGTGCCACGATCGGCTTGCTTCGCCGCGCGCTCCTGGTTGAGCTTGAACAGACGTTCGAGGATCACGTCGTCGGGGAGGCCCCCCGTTTTTTCATCAGAGCCCCAGTCGGTCCAGCCGTAGGCGGTGGCGACGGCCTTGTCCAAATCGCGGTGGGCGTGGTCGAGCCAGGCGGGGCGCTCATTGTAGAGGTTGGTGAGCGTGCGCCTTTTCAGGATCGCGGCGGCCTTGTCGTCGACGGGTAGAATCCGATCGGGATAGTCGGGCACGACTTCCGGCACGCGCTGCACCAGGTCAGCGGGATTGAGCCAGTTCTCGCGAAGCTCGTTCAGGCGCTTCGCTGCGGTGGCGATGGCTTGCGCGCGCGGATCGGCTGCGTAGTCGGCGGCGGGAACGTCGGGCGTGAGGCCGTCGGGAAAGGGGAATGTTTCGAAGCACGTTGTCGCATTATACGTCGGATCGTTGCCCACTCCGTGCCATGAGCAAGTCGCCAGCGACCATGCTTCGTGAAACTTCGACGTCAAGAAGCCGAAGAACGTGTCATCATCTCTGACAAACGCGAACAGTCGACTATCAGGAAGCACTGACGCATTGAGCCAGACGAAGTTGCGGTGCTTAGCTACGCGGGGCGTTGCAATGAAACGTCTAAGCGGCGCGATATGTCGACGAAGGGCGGGTCGCGGCTCAACGTGCCGCCACCACAAACGCCGATACAATTCGCGCTTCAGGCTTTGCCGCTGGTCCCGAACTTGTGCATGAACTTGGGAATATGGCCGCTCGTACAGTTGCGCTTCAGCCAGCGACATTTCGCAACCAAAGTCTATCAACCACTCGTCTCGCGAACGCCCCGTAACGTCTGCGGCATTGGCCCAAGGGCGAAGAACATCGGAATTGGGCCGACCGTTCGGGTTCACCGGCAGTGCCAACCACTGTCGGGCTAAGTCACCTTGAATATCGAAGGCCCCGCCCTTGGTGTCGCCCATGAAAGCGACGCCGATATTTTCTCGCAATCGTGTCACTTGGGTCAGATCAGCCGCAGTAGCGGTTAAGTCGGTGTTGATCTGTCGAACGAGTTTTCCGTCCAAGCGAAGATCATCCGCACCATCGCCGCCATCAAAGCACACCATCGACACTCGGACTGCTGCCCCGTCCAGAACCCAAGGCTCGTCGCTCCAGGCCTCAAAAATGCGCCCGCTTTCGGCAATCTCGGCAATGACATCACGATTGGCTCCGCCCCGAATTGAGTTCGTCGTCACCAATCCGGCCCGTTCGGATTGACTACCCTCGATCTGCTTGCGAGCCTTTGCGAACCAGTAGCACACTAAATCGGCCTCGCGGGGCACGCGGCTGTCAAAAGCTGCAAACATCCGCCGGACCGCCTCGTCGCCCAAGCTCTCACGCAGTCGCTTTCCGCCCAAGAACGGCGGGTTGCCGATGATCGCGTCGGCGGCGGGCCACGCGTACTCGGTGCCGTCCGGATTGAGCAGCGCATCGTGGCAGACGATGTTGTCGAGCGATTTCAGGATCGGATTGCGCGAGGCGTCGAACCCGTGCTCGCGCATCCACTGGATTTCGCCGATCCAGACCGACACGCGCGCCAGCTCGGCGGCGAACGGGTTGATCTCGATCCCCAACGTGTTCTCGGGCCCGACCGCCGGGAAGTCGCGCGCGATGCCCAATGCTTCGCACTCGGTGTTCACCCGGTGCTCGATGTCCTTGAGCGCCTTCAGTCCGAGAAACAGAAAGTTGCCAGAGCCGCAGGCCGGATCGAGGATGCGGAAGCGCTTCAGCCGCTCCAGGAAACCGACCTTCAGCGACGTGGCGCGGTTGAGCGCTTGCGTTCTCGCGCCAGCCGATTTGGCTTTGTCGCGCTTGTCCAACTCGGCGGCAATGCCCCCTTTCACCCCCTCCCACTCTCGTCCCAACGGCTCGATGATGACCGGATTGACGATCATCATGATCTTTTCGGGATCGGTGTAGTGCGCCCCGAGCTGGCTGCGCTTGTCCGGATCGAGGCCGCGCTCAAAGAGCGTCCCCATGATCGACGGATCGATGTTGGACCAATCCTGATTGGCCGCCTTCAGCGCTGTCTTGATATCGTCGCGCTGGAGTGGGAGCGCGTTGTCATCGTCGAACAGGCCGCCGTTGAACCACTCGATGCGCCGGAAATCGAGCTTGCCGTTCGGCTTCGCCATGGCGGCGAACAGCTTTTGCGCGTTGTCGACGAAGCCCGAGGGATCGTCGACGCTCGCCTCCAGCATGCGCTTGAACAGCTTGTCTGGCAGGAGGTCGACATCCTCCGCGAACATGCAGAAGACCATGCGATTGACGAAGTGCGCGACCTTGTCGGCCGGATGCCCGCGTGCGCGGAGGTTCTGCGCCAGCAGCACGAACTCATGCGCCACCGTCGCCGTGAGATCGGAACGCTTCTTGTCCGGCTTTAGCTCTTCGACGGCGGTCTCGGAGAACGCTTTCTTCAGCGCCGAGCGGCGGCGGCCGTCGATCAGATCGTCAAAGGTGAAGACGTGTTTTTCCTGGACCATGTTGGTCCAGGCCGTATGGATTTCGATTGTCTCCATATCGGAGACGATCAGGAGCGGCGGATTATCAAGCGCGCCCTGGTACAGCTTGAGCTGCTTCAGCGCCGCGCCGAGGTCCTTCCCCTTGCCTTTGTACTCCCAGGCGAAGCAGCCGCGCTTCCACACGTCCGCCCAGCCGTCGCCGCCGCCGGTTTTCATTGCGCCCTTCTCGAAGGCGTACCACTCGCCGGTCGAATCGGCCTCAGCCGGGGTTTTTTCCCGAGCATGCGGCAGAGATCGATGAAGTGCTCCTGCGACCCGGCGCTCTCTTTAAGGCTCGAGTCGCGCCACTTGTTGATGAAATCCTGTGGCGTCACGCAATTCCCCTCAGAGCGCTGAATAGGCAGCACGGCCGCACCCTACGGCAATTCGGGGAGCGTTGTGAAGCGTTCAGGAAATTGCCGGAAAAACGCCACGGCTGCGTTGCGTTTCGGCCTGACGAATCACTCATTCCTGCGACCCATCCGGCGCTGGGCTTGTGGTCGCGTTCCAGCGTGGCGGGTTGTTCAGTTGTGGAGCGCGTCATGATGACAATCGAGGAGTTCCATCAGTTTTACTGCAAGACGTCGGCTTCGGCACAACAAGAGAAGGCGGCTTTCCACCTCGATAGAACCAAATCACATATTCCATTGGCCTTAGCGAGGGAACAACTCGGCAGGGCGCAATTTCCAGAGTCGTGGAGTGGATTCGAACGTGTCCGCCCATGGGTCCCGGATTTGCCGGAAGCGCAAAATGGATACCAAACACTCTTATCGCACGAACCGTCGGCCAATGAGACGGCGCGATGGATTAGCAAACCAAACGATGCGGCGATCAACTATGCCGAACAGATTTTGGCGGCCGTAAACCCGGCATTCGCACCAGTGCGTCCTATGCTGGGCATGCTAGTACCCGGAATCACACTTGGCTACGACACATGACGAACGAGCAAGCTCGCCGGCCAGGAGCGGCGCGAAGAGCGTAGCCCAGCTACGGTCGAGCGTCGCGACGCCGCCGGCGAGCTTGCTCGTTCGCCCGAAGGGTCGCGGCCCCCGCCCGCCCGCTGCGTCGCGCATCTGGCGCGTAGCGATGGCTATGCGCTGCAATGCGCTCCTGGCGGATCAACTCGTGGTCCCGCGATCAGGTGTCATAGCCAAGTGTGATTCCGGGTACTAGTGACTTGGCCTCCCCCGATGCGCACCTTTACCATAGAGCAGTGGAATGCGGCGCGAGCTTTGCGCAGCGAACATCAAAAACTCGTTCAGAAGGAGTGGCGACGGCTTTGGGTGGTCGAACGGACTCTCAAGGAATGGTTTGTCGAAGGCGATGTAAAGACTGTATTGCGCCCTCACTTTGGCGGCGATTTTAGCAATCTTTTGCCCAAGGCAATATGGAACGGTGAGGATATCTGGGACCGATTTGTCAGCTGCAAAATGGACCCGTGCTCTCCCTTTTCTATCAATGCCTTTAGTGAAGCGCTTGGAGAGCCGAGACCCTGGATTTTTGTTGATGTCCCATCGCTCGAGGCGGCGCTCCGGCGCTTAGCATTGAGACCCGAAACCGGAGCAAATGGCGTTGGCATGTCGGTCTATCTCTCGCCCGCTCTCCGGTGCGCGTTCGACACCCTCCTGGCTCTAGATATCCGGCCAGACAACATGCCGAAGAAATCGGAGGTTGAGGCGGAAATCGCCAGACATTGGCAGGGAGAAGGCAAGCTGAGCAAACGTATGCTGAGTGCAATGTCGACGTTGTTGAGAGACGAGGAGAGCAAGCGAGGACGCGCGAGTGATCATGACCGCACGCGACGCGCCAACTTGAAAGGGCGTCAAGGCAAAGGTGACAACCAATAAATTCCTCACCGACAGCCATTCATCCTTCGCGGTTGCGCCACGCTGCCGGCACCTTCCAGACCATTCCGATACCACTCGGCAATGGGCAGGAAGGTGATAGCATGAATGATAAAACAATTTCCCACCGAAGTTTGGCGACGCAAGAAGCCGCAGCGCACTGCGGTTCATCGGCCTCGACATTTGAAAAACTGCGTATCTACGGCGGTGGCCCAGCGTACTCGAAAATCGGGCGGCGCGTTGTTTATCGCGTCGAGGATCTCGACGCCTGGCTCGACGCGAACCGACGGCGGTCGACGAGCGATCGCGGCGAGGGAGGCGGCAAATGAAGTATGCGCCCGACGATGACGCCAAGTCCAAAAACCGGATGCGATTCTATTGGCACGAAAAGGTCATCGCATCCGTCGCACTCCGGCGGTTTCCAAACGCTATCGTCCTTGCTGGATACATGCTGCACCGGTTCCACGTCGGGAAAGGCTATGTGCAGTTGTCGTTTAATTCCGCGGCTAAAGAGCTGCAAATGCCGCGAACGTCAGTAATTCGAGCGCGCAACCGTCTGCTCAGGCAAGGTTGGATCACCGTTCTCGAGCAGCCGGAACGAGGGGTGGAAAAGTGGCCGGCGATAAAATATGGGCTGGCCGGTGGTCCCGACGACTTGCTCTTGGATGGCGGCAAAGACACAGGTGACACCGACGCGACTGCTGGCGAGGTTGCGTGAGCGAGACCAGGAGGGTGGCGCTCGCGATACCGGAATAGTGGCGTCCGCGCGTCCCTTTTATCTGTAGGGTTCTGTAGGAGTCCTGGAGTCTCACTATCGATAAGGAAAAAGAAGAAGAACAGTGCTTCTGAAAAATGCGAGGAGAACTTAGCGGTCAATTCGCAAACACCACCGTTTCAGGTATGATGCCCTTGCAAGCTTTGAGCAGTGCCCGCGTGAATAGCTTCGCCTCAAGACACGGTCGAGCCTCATGCACGCTATTGCCTCCTCCTCCCCTCGAAAGCCTGTTAAGTCAACGACGAAGGTCTCACCGACGACACCTAACCCCACGGTGTCATCCGCGTCACCTCGCCCCGCTCCCTCCACTGATGAGCAAGCGGCGATTGATCGGGCGACCGTGCGTCTTGCTGCACGATCGCCGCGGGTCGCCATTTCGATCAAACAGAATGACGCCGGCCGGATCGATGTCTTCCAGGGTGAGCACGCCGATCACCAGGGATGGCTCACACGGCTTGAGGATGCCTTCGGATCGCGTGGGCAGTCGTTCGTGATGTCGCAACTCAATCGGTTGATTGCGCTTTGCCAGGACGGTGACGGCAAGATCGATGCGACGCGGCTGAATGGCATGATCGCGGCAGTCGAGGGAGCAAAGCCGGATGATGAAACCCAAGCCATGCTTGCCGTACAGATGGCGATGACGCATGACCTCGCCACACAGGCGCTCCGCCGTGCGCATCGCGTCGATGAGATCCCTCAATACGAAGCCGCCGGCAACATGGCGGTAAAGTTGCTGCGAACCTACACGATGCAAATCGAAGCGCTCGCCAAGCTACAGCGCGGCGGGCAGCAAGTCGTGAAAGTGGTTCACGTGCATCCTGGCGGTCAGGCGATCGTCGGCAATGTCAGCACTGGCGCCAGTGGCGCTGGAAACCTGGGAGGGGGAGGGGGCAACGATGAAAACGGAAATCAACCCCATGCAAAGGCAGAACTGCCAGCCGCCAGCATTGAGCCGATGTCGGAAATGTGGGGCGAAGACGCGGAGCGGGAGCCCGTGCCGATCGCCAGCCGTCACAGGTAAGACGCGCTGCCGCATGCATGGTGGGGCGCTGGGTAGTGGAGCGCCCGCGGGCAAGCGGAACGGGCGCTACACGGCGGGGCAGTTCACGGCGAAGGCCCTTGCAAATCGACGCGAGGTCAGCGGCTTGCTCGCGGTGATGAGGTCGACGTTGAGGGCGCTGGAGTGACTGGCAAAATCCCCGATGGCTGTTCGACAACCGCCGCCCAACCGCGTGGTTCCTATGTGGTTCCTTTGTGCAATCGCATTTGAGGAGCCATAATACATAGACCTATAAACTATTGATTTTATCTTGAAATCCTGGTGGGCGCGACAGGGATTGAACCTGTGACCCCACCCGTGTGAAGGGTGTGCTCTACCGCTGAGCTACGCGCCCGACCGCGAGGGTCGCCTCGAGTGCAGCTTATGCGAGGGGGCCGGGGCGTGTGTCAAGGGCCAGTGATACCGCCGAGCGAAATCAACGACCCGTCATCATCACTCGCACAGCGAGGCCGCGACCGGGCGCGAGCGCCATAACGCGAACGTGCAGACCACTTCAGGTCGGAATTTTCGCGCGAGGGTATGACAAGTCCGATGTCCGCGCCGTGCTGGCAGGCCCCATTCCCGATGGGCTTTTTATGGCAACTGTGTTGCCCCGCGCCGCTTGAGGCGCGAGTGCGGAGCTGCGATGCACATCTGCCTTCCAGTTAAACACACAACCGGCAGTGCACCGTTGGCGTGATGATGGCGTTGAACGCATTAAACTCAGCGCTCGTTGCGGCCATTCGAAACCTGCATCGCCTGCCGCTGCATGCGCATGCCGACCCAGGTCATCCAGATTCCCATCAATCCGACGACTACGTTCAGAACATTGACGAGCGTGTCGAACGACAGCGTTTCAGCCGCCGTCGTCGTGCTGGTGCCGCCCTGCGGGCTACGCGTTGCAGCGTTGGGCGCCTGTTGCACCGAGCGTGACGGCGATTGCTGCGACGCCGTTGGCGCCGTGCGCGTTACTTTGGCGCGCTGCTGGGGCTCCCACCAATGGCGATAGCCGCCGAGCGATAGCGCGCCGGCAAGAATGACCAGACCCAAAAGAACCCACATCACTTTGCGCATTGCCGCTGCTCCCCCCGAAAACCGCCTTAACCGGCGGCACTTTAAACACGGCGTCGATGGCGGAACAAGGGCGGCCGCAGATTATATCCCGTGCCGCCACGACCATGGCAAACCACCGAGTGTGCCGTGCAGAACGCGCCCTATACAGAGTCGCACACCCGCCTGCCTGACGACATCAGCGCACGCAAAAACCAACCTTGCGCGCGCCAACGGGCTGTCAACTGGCCGTTGGCCTCGGCGCCGAGCCAGCTTAACTCAAAATCGGATCCGTGCGCCGACACTGATCTGTTCAGGCGTCTGATCGCGGTAGACGATCGGCTTGTCGGCGGGGGCTGTCACCTTGTAGCCGAAGGCGATGACTTTTTCCTCATCCGGCGCCAATGGCATGTCCCAGAGCAACGTGCCGCGGCGATCGTTGTAGTCGCGCTTGGTCGGCTGTGGATTGCGGATCATCACCTCGACCTTGATGTCCTGGTGCGCGGCGACGGGTACGCGATCGAGGACGTGAACCTGCACAGCCGCGGTGTGCAAGTTCTTGATGGTGATCTGGAAGTTGCGTTCCTCGACTTTCGACGTCGAGATAATGCCGGTCTCGCCCTTCTTGTCTTCAAGGACGACACGCTTGACGCGGACGCGCTCGTCCTTGCCGAAGGCGAGTTCGTGATCTTCGCCGGGTGAGAGCTCAGCCATTTGCCCATTGCCGACAAAGGTGCCATCGCGGAACAGCGAGACTTGCCCCTTGAGCATCGGCGAAGCGGTCTTCGGAATCGAGAGCTTGGTGTAGAGGTAGGCGGTTGCGTCGTAGCGTGGCACGGTGCGGACAATGAGCTGCGGCTCGAGGTCTTCGGCGATGATCTGGACGCGCTTGGCCTCGCCCGTCTCGACGACGGTGATGCGGCCAGGAATGCCATAAAGCGCCTGGAACGCTTGTGTGTCGACGGTGGCCTGGATGGGTGTTGCGTCCTGCTTGGCTAGCTCGTCTATGCGCCCAGCAAGCCCCGCCGCAACTTGGTCGCCCATGCTGCGCGTCATGGCTTTTGCTGCCGGCGCCGGCGCTGCGGTCGCGGGCATTGGCGGCGGCATGTTCGACTGGTAGTCGACGCTCATCATGTAGAGTTCGGGCGCCGCCGTGCCGCTCTGCGGGCGGGCGGTTGAGAGCGACAGCGCGACGTCGTCCCACTTCTCGCCGGTACGTTGTTGGATCGAGGCGCGGCGGATTAACTGCAACTTCGGCTTTTCGTTGCGGACAGCTGTCGTCAAGCGTGCGTCGTAGAACGGCGTCCAGGCAGCGCCGCCGATCTGATAGCGGACGGTGAGATCGGCATCAAGGGCCGCGGTTGCCACGACGTTGATCTTGACTTCGGTGCGTTGCTCCTGCGCGGGCGGCAACGGGCGCAATTGCTTCTGCAGTTCGACGACGCGGCGGTCGACTTCACGCATTTTGATTTGCGCGTCGAGGATCGCTTTTTGCGCTGCCGCCGTTCGCTCGCCGACAAGGGTGATCAGTTGCGTCCAATTCGGCTCGGGCTGCGCCGCACTGCCCATGGGCGCCGGCCGTGTCGGCAGTTCGATCAATTTGGCAACCAGCGCCTTCTGCGCCTCGGCCGCCTGAACCGCACTGGCGAGTTGCGTCTTCTCGTCGTTGAGGGCCTCGATCTGATCCTCGATCCGGCGGCGGTCAGCGCTTTGTTGTGCGATGTCGGCGCGCGGAACCGAGAGGCGACGGCTGTCAACTGAGCCGATGTCGAGGCGGCCGGTCGTTTTGCCCTCGACGCGGATCGAGGTTGGATCGGCGCCGGCCGGGAGATCATTGAGAATGATTGTGTGTTCGCCGGGCTGCAAGCGGACCTTGGCGACGCGCGCGATTTCGGCGCTCGCCGGGTAGACGGTTACGGCGTCAATTTTCGATACCGCGGTGATGTCGGCTGCGTGCGCGGCGGCGAGGTTGAGCGAGAGACTGAGGGCCAGTAACGAGACGGCAGTGATGGGCGTGCGCATGAAATGGCTCCTGAAAGGCTCGGGGGGCGAGAGCAACAATTGGCAATTGTCTTAACCAGCATGGCTGGCAACGTGTCGCAACTTTGACGGACGGGCGAGGGAGATCCTTGGGTCGAATGCAGTAAGGATAGCAAAATCCCGCTGGAAATGAAAAAGGCGACCCTTGCTGGCCGCCTTTTTCTCAAGTCATTCGATTGAGACAGTGCTCAGTGGCCGCCGGCGTAGTGGCCGGCACCCCAGACATAGATGGCCGCGAACAGGAACAGCCAGACCACGTCGACGAAATGCCAGTACCAGGCTGCAGCCTCGAAGCCGAAATGCTGTTTCGGCGAGAAGTGGCCCTTCATGGCGCGGAACAGGCAGACCGCCAGGAAGATGGTGCCGATGATCACATGCGCGCCATGGAACCCGGTCGCCATGAAGAATGTGGCGCCGTAGATGTGGCCTTTGTAGTTGAACGCCGCATGTCCGTATTCATACGCTTGCAGCGCCGTGAACAGCACGCCGAGCAGCACAGTAATCGTGAGGCCCCAGATCAATCCCTTCCGGTTGTTCTCAAGCAGAGCATGGTGAGCCCACGTGACCGTCGTGCCCGAGAGCAGCAGGATCAACGTGTTGACCAGCGGCAAGCCCCACGGATCGAATGTTGCCTTGAAGGCGCCGTCAGCGGCGGGCTTCGGCGGCCAGACACCGCCGAGCAACGTCGAGCGATCGACCATGCCGACGACTTGCGATGTCGTCTCCGTGTTAACGGGATAGACCGCGTTCGGGAACAGCGAGACATCGAAGTAGGCCCAGAACCACGCGACGAAGAACATGATCTCCGAGGCAATGAACATGATCATGCCATAGCGCAAATGCAGCGAAACGACGGGTGTGTGATCGCCTCCGTGCGCTTCCTTGATCACGTCGCGCCACCACAGCACCATGGTCAGCAGCACGCCGCAGAAGCCAAGAAGGAAGACCAACGGTCCTTTGATACCGAACAGTCCGTCGCTGTTGGCACCTTGCGAGCGCATGAAGATAATTGCGCCAATGGCCATGATGAACGCTGCCACCGAGCCGATGAACGGCCACGGACTCGGGTCAACCAGATGGTAGTCGTGGTTCTTGGCGTTGGCGTCGGCCATCTCTCGTCTCCGTCATCCTTGATGTCCCACTTGGCCGATCGATCCGGGCAACAAACCCGAAGCAATAGCACTACAACTCATGAACCCTTGCGGGACCGGTTGTGCCGCCGCATTTTCAGTAACGCTCTTGCCCGGCTTATTGCACCGGGTAGAACGTATAGGAAAGCGTGATCCGATCGGACTCGCCCGCCGTCGCGTCCGGCGACGATGGCCGGATCGACGAAGAAAGACACCGGCATATCGATCGATTGGCCGGGCTGCAGCGTCTGCTCCGTGAAACAGAAGCACGCAAGCTTGTTGAAGAAAATTCCAGCCTGATCCGGCGTCACGTTATACGTCGCGGTACCGGTGATCGCCTGCGCGGAGGTGTTGGTTGCGCGGTAGTGAGCGAGGCCGGTTTCGCCGATGCGCAAGGTTTGCGTGCGTTCGACCGGCTCGAACGTCCAACCAAGGCCGGGAGCAACAGTCGCATCAAAGCGCACGGTGATGCGCTTGTCGAGCACAGTCGCGGACGGCGCCGCAGCGCGCTGTGTCGTGCCGGCAAACCCCGTTGCTTGGCAGAACATCTGATAGAGCGGGACCGAGGCATAGGCGAGCGCCAACATGCCAACCGCAACGCCGACGCAGCGCACGGCAACCTGCCGGTTGCGGCGATCGGGTGTCGGTTGCTGTTGCGTTTCGTCGTTCACGTGTCTCGAACTTTCCTTACAGCCGATCGGCAATCCTTCATTCATTCCGTCGATCGCTGCGCCCTACAGCGGTCGGTTCGCAACATTGGAGCCAAGCCGCACCAGCGTCGCGACGTAGAACATGGCAACCATGGCACCGAGCGCCAATGCGATCGCGATTGAGCGAACACGTTGACGCTGGCGCCGCTCTTCTTCCCTCGCCAAGTCCGCAGTCGCGTCAGGCTTTTGCGGCGTCAAAGGCTCGGTCACTTGGCCAATCCTCAAGTTCACGCCACGAACCGCGCGACAAGCTTCTCGGCGAGTATGACGGCAAACAGCACGAACAAGTACAGGATCGAAAAACCAAACAGCTGCTTGGCAACCTTGTCAGCTTCGCGACCTTCGGTGATGCGCCGGACGCGATGGGCGAGCACGAGGAAGACAACGCCCAGCGTCGTGGAGAGCACCGCATAGGTCAATCCGCCGAGACCGATGAAGGCCGGCAAAATCGCGACCGGCACAAAGATCCAGGAATAGATGACGATCTGGCGTCGTGTTTCCTTGAGACCGGCAACGACTGGCAACATCGGCACGCCGACGCGCTCGTAGTCGCGGCAGCGATAGAGAGCCAGCGCCCAGAAGTGCGGCGGAGTCCAGAAGAAGATGATCAGGAAGAGGACGATACTCTCGATCGAGACCGAACCGGTGACAGCGGCCCATCCGACCATCGGCGGAAACGCGCCGGCGGCTCCACCGATGACGATGTTCTGCGGCGTCGAGCGTTTCAACCACATCGTATAGACGAAGATGTAGAACGCGATCGTCAGCGCCAGCAGCGCTCCAGCAACCCAGTTGACGAGAACACCAAGCGTGAAAACCGAGAAGACCGACAGGACCGAGCCGAACGCCAAGGCTTCTTCGGCCGTAACGCGACCGCGCGGAATAGGACGCGCGGCGGTGCGCTGCATTTGCGCGTCGATATCGGCGTCGTACCACATGTTCAGCGCGCCGGACGCGCCGGCGCCAACGGCAATGGCGAGCAGGGCAATGACACCAAGCGCAGGGTGCAGGGTGCCGGGTGCCGCGACCATACCAGCCAACGCCGTGAAGATCACCAGCGACATCACGCGCGGCTTCATCAGTTCAAGAAAATCACCAACCGTGCCGCCAAGCGCGGTCGGAGAAGCGTTTGATGTGAAGCTGGCGTCTGCCATCTGTCGAGAAACCTGTCGTCCAAGTCACACAATAAAAGGTACGCGGCCGGGTACAGTCTCGGCCGCGTATCGCGGGGTTCAGTGATGATCCGTCGCTTTGATGACCGGCAGGGTCGAGAACTGATGGAACGGCGGTGGCGACGGCAGCGTCCATTCCAGCGTCGTGGCGCCCTCGCCCCACGGATTGTCAGCTGCCTTGCGGCGGGCGACGAAGTAAGCGTGGAAGACACCAACCAGGAAGACGATCGTCGCAGCTGCCGTGATGTACGAGCCGATCGACGAGATGCGGTTCCAGTACCCGTAGGCCTCCGGGTAATCGGCGTAATGGCGCGGCATGCCGGCAAGACCGAGGAAGTGCTGCGGGAAGAACAGCACGTTAGCGCCGATGAAGGTCATCCAGAAGTGCAGCTTGCCGATAAACTCCGAATACATGTAGCCGCTCATCTTCGGGAACCAGTAGTACCACCCGGCGAAGATGGCGAACACGGCACCGAGCGAGAGCACGTAGTGGAAGTGCGCCACCACATAATAGGTATTGTGCAAGGCGCGATCGACGCCCGCGTTGGCCAGCATCACACCGGTGACGCCGCCAAGCGTGAACAGGAAGATGAAGCCAAGCGCCCACAACATCGGCACGCGGAACTGGATTGACCCGCCCCACATGGTGGCGATCCACGAGAACACTTTCACGCCTGTCGGGACGGCGATGACCATCGTCGCGAACACGAAGTAGGCTTGCGCATCGACGCCGATGCCGGAAGTGTACATGTGGTGCGCCCACACGACGAATCCGACGATTCCGATCGCGACCATGGCATAGGCCATGCCCAGATAGCCAAAGATTGGCTTGCGCGAAAAGGTCGAGATGATGTGACTGATCATGCCAAAGCCGGGCAAAATCAGAATGTAGACTTCGGGATGCCCGAAGAACCAGAAGAGATGCTGATAGAGCAACGGATCGCCGCCGCCTTGTGCCGAGAAGAAGGTGGTGCCGAAGTTTCGGTCGGTCAGCAGCATGGTGATGGCACCGGCCAGCACCGGCAGCGACAACAGCAGCAGGAATGCCGTCACCAACACCGACCAGACGAACAGCGGCATCTTGTGCAGCGTCATGCCCGGCGCGCGCATGTTGAAAATGGTGGTGATGAAGTTGATGGCGCCGAGGATCGATGAAGCGCCGGCCAGATGCAGCGCCAGGATGCCGAAGTCGACGGACGGACCGGGATGACCTTGCGTCGAGAGCGGAGCGAGCACGATCCAACCGGTGCCGACTCCGTTGGCGCCAGAGGGGCCGGGCACAAACATCGAAATCAGGAGCAGCGCAAACGCGGCCGGCAGCAGCCAGAAGGAAATGTTGTTCATGCGCGGGAACGCCATATCTGGCGCACCGATCATCAGCGGCACGAACCAATTGCCGAACCCGCCGATCATCGCCGGCATGACCATGAAGAACACCATGATCAGACCGTGGCCGGTGACGAATGTGTTGTAGACGTGCTCGTTGGCGAAATACTGCAGGCCCGGCTCTTGTAGCTCCAGGCGCATCATCACTGACAGGAAGCCGCCAATGAGGCCGGCCATGATGGCGAACAACAGGTACATCGTGCCGATGTCCTTGTGGTTCGTCGACGCGAACCAGCGCGTAAAGAACGCCGGCTTGTGGTCGTGGTCATCGTGGCTGTGGTCGTTGCCGTAAGCCTTGCTGGCCATAGGTGATGCCTTCTTCGCTATCATTCAGTGCCGGACGATACCGGCGTGCTCATTGCATTCAGGTGACGACGCAGTCAGATGACGGCTTCTTATTCCCCGCCGATGGCGCGCTCGATGGCCCCTTCGGCGAAGACCGGCGCGATACCATCGGTGGCTGCCTGCAGGATGGTGCGCGCCCGGCGCCAGTCACGCGCCTTTGCTGCCGCCAACCAGTCGGCATAGGCCTTGTCACTCACGACGCGAACCGCGATCGGCATGCCCGAATGTTCCTTGCCGCAGAGCACTGAGCATTGGCCGTAATAGACGCCTTCCTTGGTTGCCTTGAACCAGGTCGCGGTGATGCGACCGGGAACGGCCTGCATTTTTGAACCGAACGACGGGATCGTCCAGGAATGGATCACGTCGTTCGAGGTGACCAGCATGTGCACCGTCTTGTTGACGGGAACAGCGATCTCATTATTGACCGACAGTTGGCGCACCATGCGGTTTTCGGTCCACAGCGGCTTGGCGTCGGCGTACATCGCCTTCAGCTTGCTGATCTCAGTCAGCCCTGTGTACTTCGCGTTGAATGCCTCGGCGCCGAGTTTCTGCTTCAGCAGATCCTCGTCCTTGATCATGTTCGACGTGACCTTCACGCCCTTCTCATCAAGATATTCATGCTCCCAGTACCAGGCGTTCCCGATGGCCTTGATGGTGACATCCGGTTTCGGGAACGAGTACTGGAAAAACAGCAGCTTGAACGACGGAATTGAAATCGCGATCAGAATGAAGATCGGAATGACCGTCCAGCCAACTTCCAGCAGGGTATTGTGCGTCGTGCGTGAAGGTGTTGGATTGTTTTTCTCGCTGAAGCGAAAAATCACGATGGCCAGCAGCAGCAGCACGAATGCAGTGATCGCGATGATGATCGGATTGACCCAGGTATTATGCATCCAGATGATGCCGTCCATGACGGGCGTGACCGAGTTCTTGCAGACCGAGTTGACCAGACACCGGTTGCCCTGGCGCGGCCATGACGTGATCGACCGCACCCGCAAACAACGCCGGGGCGAGAACGCCTGCCGCCGTCAAGTCCCTCAAGGACTTCATCTTCATGCTTCTTGCTCCCAACTTCCCCAGGCCAGGCGCGCTACCGCAGTTCCGGCCGATCGTTCGATCGTCTCGTCGGCAGGCACCACACCGAAACCTCGGCAGCCTGTCGATTTAGTCATCGATATACAGTTTTCTGCCGTTGTTCCAGCGGCGCCAGCCATTGTTACCGGCGACAAAACGGCCCGCATTGTCGCGGCGCTGGCCCAAAACGCAATCTCTCCAAGTCGGCTATCCGCAAATTTCAACAAACACAATGGCCTCCCGGGACTCAAGCAATCGAGACTGCGGCATAACCACGCGTGATAGGGGAGGTTCAGAGGGCCGCAATTCCAATTGCTGGGGCAGCCAACCCCCCATTCAAGGCCATAATTTGCGCCTGGATTGTCGGCCACATCTGGGCTTGCTGCTCAAGGAGCAGCCGAACCCTATACAATGCTCACAATGTTTTTGACTTGGTGGAATAGCACCGGCAGACCATCACAATTGGCAACATCATTGCCGCTTGATTCGGACGGGAGAACACTGTGGCCGCTCGTGTGATGATCGCAAGGTTCGTCCGATTTTGCGGCGCCCTCCTCGTCGAACGTCCCGATCTGAATCACACTGGAAATCCCATGATTTGGGTGTCCTGGTTGATCCCGACGTTCGCGGCGACGCACGTTGGGAAAACCAGCGAGCGTTCGAATCGAAACATGAACCGGTTTCATTGCAAGTTCAGGTTCGGGACAGCGACCGCACTGGCGGCCGTTCTGCTGGCGAGTGTCGACCCGGCCAGGGGCCAAGCGCCGGTCAATCCGGAGGGCGGCACCGTCAAGGCCCAGCATGGTGATTGGCAAGTCGTCTGCAAACCGCCGGCAGCCGGCCAGAAAAACGAAACCTGTGCCCTTGTTCAGAGCGTAACAGCCGAGGATCGCAGCAATGTCGGGCTGACCGTCTATTTCCAAAAATTCACCAATGGAACCAAGGTGTTGCGAATTTTCGCGCCGCTCGGTGTGCTGTTGCCGCCAGGGCTCGGCCTGAAGATCGACAATCAGGATGTCGGCAATGCGCCATTCTTGCGATGCCACACCTTCGCCTGCTACGCGCAAGTGGTCGTGGAGGATAAGCTGATCAATCAGCTCAGAACTGGCAAGCAGGCCGTTTTCATCATTTTTCAGACGGAAGAAGCAGGCATCGGCATCCCAATCTCGCTCAATGGCTTCGAGAAGGCGGTTGCAGCTCTGAATTGAGCATTGGTCCGTTCATGGCAGCAGATGCCGTGCGCGCTGCGACGAGCGGGGATTTTGCGCCCAGGGCAGACCGGCATTCCGCCACCCGTTGACGGTCCGCCGACCATCCGGGCCGACATCGCCATCGTAGCCGTCGACAACCGTGTAAATCCGCTCGAAGCCATTGCGCTGCAACTCGTCGGCAGCGATCGCTGCGTGCGTCCCCGATACACAAATCAAAAAGATCGTCGCCAAGCCAGGGCGCTGACGCCAGCCACCAAGGGTCAGGAGGACCGACCGGACCTCGCTGATAAGGTGCGGATTGACGATCGTTTCGGCAACGGTTTGCCCCCCCCCCTGCGCGGCGCATCAATATAGAGCGGGACATTGCGCACCACCGGCACCGCCATTCCGGTCGCCGCGACGTCGCGTGGTACCCGAACGTCGATCATCAGCGTATCGCGATAAATCGCCAAATAGCGCGCCGCTTCCCGCGCAGTCACATACTGCTCCAGTGCGTGATGCTTGGCGGCTGGAACCTCGATCGGATCGACCAGACTATGGATGCGATCATCACCGGCGCTCGCCACAGACATGCCCAAGGCCAACTGCCAGCCGACGCAAATGACTAAGAACCCCAATCCCAAAATCGGTGCACGCGCGCGCATGGTCAGCCCGGTTCCCAGAGCCACATTTGACGCCCCAACGATAGCACCTTGGATCGCGTCCGAAAGATCAAATTTGCAAACGGCAGTTCTGCGCAATGCCGCCGGGCATGGCCAGGCTTTCGAGGCATTGGTCGGCGGCAAGATACTGAAAATACCGAAAATATCAGAGCGCCTTGACGCGGTAGTGGTAGCGGCTGGCCATCTGATATCCGAGCCCCCGATAGAGCGCCAGGGCCGCTGAATTCCGGGCAACGACTTGCAGTGCGATCTCACGCGATCCGGCGCCGCCCGCCCAACGCTCTAAGGCCCGCATCACATGAGCCCCGTGGCCTTGGCGGCGGGCGGGGGCATAGGTCGCGACACATTCGACGATCGTGATGCCGTCGACTATGACCCCCAACGCTGTCGCGACGCAGTCGCCGCCGCCATTGCGCGCCAGAAAGTAAGCTCGCGGCGCCGGGACACGCGCCAAAACACTCGGCGCGGCGGCGCGGCGGTCCGGCGTGAGTTCGCCGCCATAGATCGCCAGCCATTCAGCATCAGGGGAATGTCGCATTTCGACGTCGCCACTGCCGGGCACGACCGCCAGCTCTTTGGCCATCAGCAACGTCGGTTCCTCCAGCGCGTAGCCACGCGCGGCCAACCGCGAATCGAGATCGTTCGGCGCAGCGATTTCCGACACTTGGAAATACGCCGGCAGGCCGCATGCGCGATAGTGCGCTTCCACATGCGCGATGCCCTGATCCGCATCGCGACCACAGAAGGCGAGCGGCAGAACGGAATTGGCGCGGCGTGATCCTCCACCGGACTCGCGCAGTATCCAGCCATCCATCGCCGTCAGCCGTTCCGCCGGCCATGCCAGCGCCGCGGCACGCTCCATGCGTTCAATCGTCTGGCGCGACATCGCCATTTCAGCCGGCTCTCCGCGTCAGCCCGCCATCGACCAGCAGATTTTGTCCGGTGATGTACGTAGCGCCGTCAGACAGCAGATAGGCAACGGTCGACGCAATCTCATCGACGCGACCGTAGCGTCCGGCCGGAATTTTCGCGAGGCGCTCTGGCTTTTCCGGCAGACTGTCAATGAACCCTGGCAGCACCGCATTCATGCGGATGTTTTTCGCAGCATAGGTGTCGGCATAGAGTTTCACCCAGGCGCCAAGAGCCGCGCGCAGCGTTGTCATCGGAAAATCACTGGAGGGCTCGAACGCCCACGCGGACGACATCGCGACGATGGAGCCGCCACCCTGACGTTCCATGATCGGCGTGACGAGACGCGCGACGCGCACCACCGACAGAAACGCCATGTCGAGCCCGGCATGCCAATCCGCATCGGGGATGTCGAGCAGCGGCCCCTTCGGCGGATGTCCGGCATTGATGACTGCCGCGTCGATGCGGCCAAACTTCGCGAGCGTCTCGGTCACAAGCCGTTGCAGATCCTTCGGCTCGGTGATGCTGCCGCGAACGGCAATGCCGCCGAGTTCTTTGGCCAATCCCTCAACCGTCTCTCCCGGCGAAAGCAGGCCAAGCCTGTAGCCGTCCGCCGCAAGTTTCCGCGCGATCGCAGCACCCATCCCGCGCCCGGCAGCAGTGACAATGGCAACTTTGGTCATGGGGTGATCTCGCTCTCAAAGATGGGTATCTATTTTTGCCGTATTTGAACGATAGGTACACGCTGCAATCTCTTGCCGCCAAAGTTTATCCGCGCTCACTGGGAGGGCCGTACTGTGAACCGCTTCCTCGTTTGGGTGTTCGGCACGACGGCTGTTATGCTCCTGCCCGTGCTCGGCTTCCTTTGGTACCAGGGTGCCAACGAGTTGTCGCGCTTCTGGACGGGGCGGCCGATGTTTTCCGGCATGCCGCCTGGGCCGCAGCGCCCACCGGAAGGGCCCAATCTCATCAACTGTCAGCCATCCGCCCGGCCGTCGCCCTGGCGATATTGCATTGTCACCCTGATCTCCAACAATGGACCGATGAGCTACGCCAGCAGACCCGGCAACATGCTCTTCTATAATCCCTCGACTGGCGCCTCACGACTGATGCTGGAGGACTTCAATGAGCGCCCGATCATCTTCCAACAGATGCCCGGCCGCTCGGCGACCGACGCTTCGCCCGGGTTGCTGGTTTCGCTTTCGCCAGCGCCGCCGGCCAGCGACACGACACCCGGCAATACCGCGCCACAGTTCATCGCCGTCGTAAAACCAGATGGCTCAGGACTGAAGCGCCTCGATCTTGCACGATCGGATTTCCTGCGCGTCTTCAATACAGCCGATGAAGGCTTGAGTCTGCTGGTGCGTGATGGCACGCAATACCGTCGAATCGTGCTCGATCCGACGACGCTCGACGTCAAGAGCCGCGAACTCGTTTCGCCGGAGCGCGCCGTTGACTATCAGCGCCAGTTGCCACCAGGCCCGGTCGTGCCGCCGCGCTTTTAAATCACCCCTTGCCGCGCATCAGCCGCGCCTTCTGGCGCTGCCAGTCGCGTTTGGCGGAGGATTTGCGCTTGTCGTGCAGCTTCTTGCCTTTTGCTAATCCCAATCGAAGTTTCGCCCGTCCGCGCGGATTGAAATACGCCTCCAGCGGGATCAGCGTCATGCCCTCGCGATCAATGGCGATCGAGAGCTTGTGGATTTCTTTCGCCTTCAGTAGCAGCTGCCGGTGGCGGCGCGGCTCGTGCTGCAGATGCTTGCCGGCCTTGTTGTACTCGGGGATGTAGGCGTTGATCAGCCAGATCCCGTTGTTCTCGACCGACGCATAGGCTTCGGCAATATTGCCCTGGCCGGTGCGCAGTGATTTCACTTCGGTCCCCGTCAGCGCGATGCCCGCGTCATAGGTTTCCTCGATGAAATAGTCGTGCCGCGCCTTGCGGTTTTCAGCGACGATCTTCCGATCGTCTTTTTCTTTGATGACCATGAATTTCTCCCTCTCCCCATTGCGCACGCGCAGCTATCGAGCGCGCGGGGAGAGGGAAAACTTTCGTCTCAGTCTGGTTATTCCGCGGCTTTGGCGTTGATCAGCTGCGCGCGTGCCAGTGCGGATTTAACCGCCTGCTTGGTCGCATCCGTCACGGGCGCCAGCGGCAACCGGCACTCCGGGCTTTCGATCAATCCCAGGCGGAACGCTGCATACTTGACCGGTGCCGGGTTGGTTTCGACAAACAGCGCGTCATGCAGCGGCATCAGGATCTCATGCAGCTCCAGCGCCTTTTTGAAGTCGCCCTTCATGCAGGCGTTCTGAAACTCCGCGCACAGCTTCGGCGCCACATTCGACGTGACGGAAATAATGCCATTCCCGCCATGCGCCATGAACCCGAGTGCGGTCGCATCCTCTCCCGTCAGCGCCGCCCAATCCTTGCGCCGGATCATCAGCCGATGCTGCGTCTGCCGCGCCATGTTGGACGTTGCGTCCTTGATGCCGGCGAAATGCTTGAGCTCAGCAATGCGAGCCATGGTTTCAGGCACGATATCGACGATCGTCCGGCCTGGCACGTTGTAGACGACGAAGGGCAGATCAACGGCGTCGTTGATCGCTTTGAAGTGAAGGTAGAGGCCCTCTTGCGTCGGTTTATTGTAATAGCCGGTCGAATGCAGCGTCGCGTTGGCGCCCGCCTTCTTGGCGAAGTGCGAGAGATCAATCGCTTCCTCGGTCGAGTTTGATCCCGCGCCCGCAATCACTGGAACGCGCTTTTTGGCGGCCTTGATCACGACATCAATGACAACCCGGTGCTCGTCATGGCTGAGCGTCGGCGCCTCGCCGGTCGTGCCGACGGGCACTAAGCCATGCGTGCCCTGCGCAATCTGCCAATCGACAAAGCGGGCCAAACCGGCTTCATCGACCTTGCCGTTCTTGAACGGCGTGATCATCGCCGTATTTGAACCCTTGAACATTGAACGTCCCTCTTGCGGTGTTATCGCCGCGCCACCAGTCGAACTCGGCAAGCCCCGGCAACATGTTTCGCGCATTGTGCCCTAAAACATGCTGGACTTACACCTCCAGCTCTCAAGTTGCCGAGTGCCGGATCGGCATCGGCGGCAACTCAAGCTTTGGCATCGCGCAAATCGCCGTCTATGGTAAGCGCTTGGCGCAAGCCCCGCAAGACCAAGTCGAACACCCTTTCCGGGTGTGCGACAGTCGTTGTCACCGAAAAGGGGGCAGTCCGTGACAAGGCTAGCCATGGTTATGCCGCATCTATCGATGATGACACGCGTTCAATCCGTTTTCGATCGCGATAGCTGGATTAGCCGGATTGTCGGAAGAGACGAACTGAATTCGTGAGGAGAGTGGCGTCTGGGCAAGGCGGGTTCCAAGGACGACAAGTCAACGCCCATCGTTGCGGCAGGGAAACCGTCGCCACCGGTGAGCGGAGCTGTCGCCGCAGCATCGACCTTTGTCAACGCTGCCGTCGTAATTGCCGGCGTCGCCATCGTGCTCGGCGTACCGCTCGCAAGCAACGCCAATCGCCCGCAGCCGCTCGCAACATCGCAGGCGACTATCGCTGGCCCGGCAGGGTTGGCGATCCCGTTGTCGGCCGTTCCCAATGTCCCGTCGACGATAGCGGTCGCACAATCCAGCGCGGGCGAGCAACTACCTGCCATGGCGTCAATGCCCGTCCCTCCCGCGGCGGCTCCATCTGCAGCAGTGCCACCAGCGGCAGCACCACAAAACAGTACCGTGGAAGCGCGCCGCATGGCCGCTTTCGACGGCTACATTGCCCCCGCGCGAGATCTGATCCCGAAGCCGGAGGATATCGCCAGGCTGCGCGAAGTGATGGCCGCATTAACCGGCGGCAATATCGCAGCTGCCCGGGTCGCGCGTGAGCAACTCGGCGACCCGGTTGCGCGCAAGTTGGCCGACTGGGCGCTCTATCGCCAGGGCGCCGGCAGCGCGCGCGACATCAAGGCCTTCCTCGACGCCAACCCGGATTGGCCGCTGCGTGATGCCTTAACGGCGCGCGCCGAAGAACAACTCTTCACCGGCGGTGGCAGCGCCCGCGACATCAAGGCCTTCTTTAATGGTGCTGACCCGAAATCCGGTGTGGGCCATGCGGCACTGGCGTCAGCATTGCTCGCGGAAGGCGACGAGGCCAAGGCAAAGGTACTGGCGGCGAAAGTCTGGCGCCAGCTCGATTTGCCGGCCACACTGGAAGTCGGCTTTCTTGAGCGCTTCAGCAAAATTCTGGGAGACGATGATCATAAAGTTCGGCTTGATCGCTTTTTGCTCGACGACAAGCGCTGGGTCAATGAACGCAATGATCGAGCAGCGATCGCCCGCCGCGTCATCGCGCTACTCAGCCAACCCAGTGAACGACAAAAGGCCGAGGCGCGCCTGGCGGTCTTCCTGCGGTCCAAGACCGCCGATCAGCTGATGGCGCAGTTTACGTCGGAGGGAGCGCCGTTGCCCGCAGCCTCAGCGGCGGCAACGCCACCCGTGACGGCGACTGCAGCCGTGACACCGCCAGCTGATGCCACTCCGGTGGTGGCGTCTGTCGCCGCGGCTCCGGATTGGGGCTTCGTCTTCCAGCGCATCCAATGGCTGCGTCGCCTTGGCCGCCATGATGAAGCCTGGAAAGCGCTGCTGTCCGCTCCGACGGATCTAGCCATCGTCGGCGATCTCGACGACTGGTGGGATGAGCGCCGCCTCGCGGCCTACGATGCCCTGAAGCAGGGCAAGCCCGGCATTGCCTATGACCTCGTCAAGGCGCCAGGCGCACTCGGCGTCAATCCTCAGAAGGACGCGACGTTCTTTGCGGGCTGGATTGCACTGAAGCATCTGTCCCGGCCGAAAGACGCCGAAGTGCACTTCCGCGCCATGGAGCAAGCAGCTGATGGGCCGCTCAGCCGGTCCAAAGCGGCGTACTGGTTGGCGCGCACCTATGAGGCCAACGGGGCGTCAGACAAAGTGCGCGCCCAGCTTGAAAGTGCCGCGCGCAATACCGACACGTTTTACGGCCTGTTGGCCCGCCAGGAACTCGATCCGTCGAATGCAGCGATCATTATTCCGGCGCCGGAAACGCCCTCGCCTGACATCATCGCCCGCTTCAATGTGCATGAGGTCGTCAAGGCGACTGTCATCGCCAGGAAAGCCGGCCTCGATCTCTCGCTGACCCGCGCGTTCCTCAATCATCTCCGCATCATTCTGCCAAGTGAAGCCGAGCAGGCGATGGTCGCACACTTGGCTGACGCGCTGGGAGACACGCAGATGGCCGTCCGAATCGCCAAGGCCGCGGTTGCGCGTGGACTGAACCTCATCACATCAGCCTATCCGATTCACCCGATGCCGGCTTACCAGCCGCTGCGCCCACCACCAGAGCCAGCCGTCCTGCTCGGTGTTGCCCGCCAGGAAAGCGAGTTCAACACCAACACCATGTCGGGAGCGGGCGCGCGTGGCCTACTGCAAGTGATGCCGATTACAGCACAGCATGTCTGTACCGATTACCGGCTGAAATGCGAGATCGACCGGCTGGTCAAGGAGCCCGCCTACAACGCCATGATGGCGTCCGCCTACATCGGTGATCGCATGGACGAGTTCACCGGTTCTTATGTCCTCACGCTCGCGGGCTACAACGCCGGTCCCGGGCGCGCGCGTCAATGGGTCCGCGAGTTTGGCGATCCGCGCGATCCCAAGGTTGATCCGATCGACTGGATCAACCGCATCCCGTTCGAGGAAACCCGCGAATACGTACAAAAGGTACTGGCCAATATCCAGATCTACCGCGCCCGCCTCGGCGATGAAGCAAGCGCCTTGCGCCTGAAGTCCGATTTGCGCCGCACCGGCAACCTTCGCCGCGCGACCACCACCGGCGAACGCGCGGCAAATTGATTTCCTCAGAACCCGTCCAGTACCAGATCCTCGGCGAGCAGGCTTGTCACGGCCAACATTCCCAATCGATCCAACCGAAAAACCAAGTGCCGCTGGACGTAGGTCATTTACCGCGAACGCAATCTCGTCGAACGCTTCGTCTACACGCTGAAGCCATTCCGGCGCATCGCCATGTGCTACGATAAGCTTCGGGCCTATTACTTCGCTTTCGTCCGGCTGGCTGGCGTGCGAATTTGGCGCCAATCCATTGAGTCCGCAGGCTCGCATTGCCGTGGAAGCTGCTAGCATCAATTCGATGCATGTGACACGCCCTCGAATGGTGAGACCCGGCAATTGGAACGACGATCTGGTGAGCCAATATTTCTTCCCGGGGCTTGAGTGACCGTTGGCCCGGATCATGGTTGCGCTTTGGTCCGAGCTGAGCTGACGGTTGCGGGCATCTTCCAAAACCATTGAGCCATGATAGCTTCACCTGAATATGCTGGTGAAAGGATTTCTGTGTATGCCCTACTCGACATATCGACCTGATCTCATGGGCACTGCCACCCTCAGTCCGTCCGGTGCGTTCGAAGCCGGCTCTTTGCAGTGCTTCACCCTGGTTTACACGGCAGGCGCGTTCGGGATCGATGATACTGGCTCAATTAAGATTGGCTTCCGCTTTGCCACCGATTTTGGCCCGGTACAATTCACTGATCCCGCTGCGGTCGGCTACACAACCGCCGAGGCATCGAACGGTGCGACGCTCGAATGCAAATGGGAGTTCAAGCGCAACATCAGGCCATGGAGTCGATCGCTCTACATAGGCGTGGTCAGAGACTTTCTGGCGCCCGGCGACACCATAACGATCCGCTTCGGTGACCGGCGGTTGGGATCGCCGGGCATCCGGTTGCAAACCTACTGTGAGAGCGTATTCGAATTTCAAGTCTTTGCTGATCCGATCGCAACCTACGACTATGTGGCTCTTCCCCAAAGCCCACAGATTGCGATTGTAGCAGGTCCCGGGATCCAATGGCGCGCCGTCGCTCCCACACGAATCCGGCAGGGCGAGCCATTCCGACTGTCGATCAAGGCCGACGACAAATGGGGCAACCCATCCGATGTTTGCCCGCGCCGGCTGGTACTACAGTCATCATTGCCGGTTGGCGGACTGCCCGAGGTGGTCGATGTGCCAGCAGGCCAAGCCGCGACACGGATCGGGCCATTGACGGTTGCGGCGCCCGGCGAATTATCGATCCGCGTGCTCGACGAGACCGGTGCCGTCTTGTGTCTCTCGAATCCGATTGATGTTGTTCCACCGGCTGAAACCCTGTTGCATTACTGGGGCGACACGCATGGTCAATCGGATGAGACACTCGGCACGAATTCGGCGCGGGAGTACTTTGCGTTCGGTCGCGACCGCGCGTTCCTCGATGTGATCGGGCACCAAGGCAATGATTTCCAGATTACGGCTGCGTTCTGGCAGGAGTTGAATGCGTTGTCGCGGACATTCGACGAGCCCGGGCAGTTCGTCTGCATTCCCGGCTACGAGTGGTCGGCAAATACCGCCGTTGGTGGCGATCGCAACGTGCACTTTCGCCACGAAAGCGAGACGATCCATCGCTCGTCGCATGCTCAGATTGCGGATGTTGTCGACATCCAGGATGAGGCCAGTGATGCTCACACGGCCCACGACCTGTTCAAGCGGCTTCAAGGCAAGGACTGTGTCGTGATGGCGCATGTCGGAGGGCGTTATGCAGACATCACTTTTGCACATGATCCCAATCTGGAGACAGCAGTCGAGGTGCATTCGGCCTGGGGGACTTTTGAATGGATCGTGCACGATGCCTTCAAAAACAACTACCGCGTCGGCATCGTTGCCAACTCCGACGGCCACAAAGGGCGGCCGGGTGCGTGTTACCCAGGCGCCTCATTTTTCGGCAGTTATGGCGGTTTGACGTGCTTTCTCGCAGAACGGCTCGATCGTGATGCCATCTTCAACAGCATGCGTCGGCGGCGGCACTATGCGACGACTGGCAATCGTGCGGCGCTCGACATCGCGGTTATGACAACATCGCCGGCTGACGTGTTCGTGCGAGACCCGGCTGTCGGCAGCGGGCCCGTCGAGCGAACCAATCGAATTCTGATGGGTGATATCGCACGTGTGCACGACGATGACGTTGAACTCAAGGTTGCCGTGACTGGATCGGCACCGATCGAACGGTTGGATATCTATGATGGTCTGGAACTGATCGAGACCATACGCCCCTACACCGACGCTGACCTAGGATCGCGCGTGCGGTTGGTCTACTCTGGCGCTGAGTATCGTGGCCGCGCGCGCACCACTGTTTGGGATGGACGTCTCACCGTGGGTGGGGCCGGAATTCAATCCGCCCGCATGTTCAACACTTGGAATCTTGACCGTGGCATCCAGGAGCAAGCATACGACGGCCTAACTTGGAAAGCGGTGACGACAGGCAACTACGGGGGAATTGATCTTTGGCTCGATGGCTCCGGACAGGCTCTGACCTTCGAGACAAAGCCGATTTCTGGTCGCGTCGACCTCACCCAGCTTTGTTCGCAGCCGATGATGTTTGAGGCGGGCGGGCTTGAGCGCTTTGTGACTGTCCAGCGGCTTCCGAACCAACTGCCGACGGCAATAATGCGTCTCAGTCGCCGCCTGCGCGTCCGACCCAATGGCGACACGCGGTTATTCGTTCGTGTCCAACAAGGGGATGGCCATCGGATCTGGTCGAGTCCGATTTACCTCTTCCGCTAAGGCCTTTCAGTCACGGCTCAAAATCGTAACACGGCCCTCAGCAGGTTCGATCCGTAGGCTGTCGCCTGTCCGGATCAGGTGTGTTGGATCGCCGGCCTCGAAGCGGTCAACCATCGTCAGGTTCGCCAAGGCGGCCCCTTGAGCCAAAATGGTATTCGCCCGGTCAAAGATGATTGCCTTTGGCGCCATACCTCGCGCCGCCATTTCGTTCAGCATCCAGGCTGAGGCGACACCACCCTTTGCGGTGACTAAGACGAGGATTTTATCCACGTAGGACTGACCATGCAACTTGTGTTGCGGACGCGAGAATATACCCGCCAACCTATCAAGATCGTAGCGGGCCGAGAAATTGTCGGATGCGACGAGCGCTTCACCCTCGACGGTCGGGCCAATCCCGACATGACAGGCGAGCATGATCGGCATCAGAGGACCTTTCCGGCGACGGCGCTGTCGATGCAGCAAGCCATGCTGGCGAGGGTTGGCTTGTAGCCGTATCCGCCGATGATGTTAATCAGCTTGGCAGAGTTCGACATCAGCCGGGTCCAGCCATTTGCCTCGGCCATTTCACGGGCATAACTCTGATAAAAACAGACGCCAGCTGCAACGGTGGCGCCAGCGGCCTCCATCCGCGCCGTTAGTCCCATCCGATCTGCGGCAAACTTGACCTCTGGCGAAGTGGCGATGATCAATGATGTTTGAGCGTGGATCTGCCGCCCATCGAGCAAGCTTGCGACCTGTGCCATCTCCAGCAGTGACAACTGCGGAGCAGCAAAGACGACGACGTCGAGTTTCTCGCCACGGGCTCCATAGCTTGCGTAAAAGGCGTCAACATCAGCGGCGGTGATTGAGACTGACTTGGGAATTGTATGTCCGTGGAAGGCGTCCGCGAGCGTCGGCGCATCGGCGGTTATACCGGGCATATGGAACATGGCGAGCGAACCGAAGCTGGCGGCTGCCGCACCAAAATGCTTCAGCGCATCTGAGTTTGGTTTTGCTGTCAGGCCGGTCACCACCGGTACTTTCCAATAGCTGTTGGCTGCTCGCCCCACAATGGCACCAAGTGCGCCCCAGTCGCTCAAATCTTTGGGTGTGTAGATGACTTCGAACAACATCGACCCACGTCGGTGTTGTTCGAGGTGGTAGCCGTAGCGCGGCGTGCGACCCGTGAGACCAGCTGCGAGCGCGGACGGGCCACCTTCGAAGTTGCTCCGGGCACCCATAATGCTGTTGGCATAGATGACGACGCCGGTATCGCCCATGGCGAGATGTTCACCGCGAACCGGCGGCAGTACCGTCTGGTAATTGATGCACGTGTTTGTCATCAGCACGCCAAGGGCTTCAAACGCCTTGATGGTGCGCGCTTCGAGGTCTGCCATTGCATCGGTCTGGCGCAACTTCTTGTACGTCGCGAAATCCAGCCCGCGAGGATCGGTTATCGTCGGGATGCGCACGCGCCTTTCGGACTGGGCTGCCTGTGCCAGCTCTTCGAGCCAGCAGACGCCGACCTCTCCGAGGCTCTCGGTGTCAGCCATGATGTGCGCTTGACCAACATTTACGAAGTCTGCAGCATCGAAAAAGCGGCCGACCGCCATCTGGTGCTTGATGGCCCATTGCCGGACCGCTCCATGGAGACCCGCAAGCATGTCCTTTTCGTCTTGGTCGAGCCGCATGATCGTCCTGCTTTGAGCTGCGCGGTTGTGGTCAGCTACAATTCATCGATTGCATAGAGCACTTCAATTCGCCGATGCTCCCGCCGCCTTAAGCACTGGAGTGATGCGCGCGACTTCGCTCTCGACAAGTTTTTGCAGGCCTGCAGGGCCACGATCTGCCCCTTTTGGGCCAGTGCTGCCGAGTTCGACGTATCGTTTGCGAACCGTCTCGTCATCCAAGGCGGCATTCAAAGCCTCGACCAGTCGTTCCCTGATCGCGTCAGGCAAGCCTTTTGGGCCCACCATGGCGTTCCATGCACTAAAGATGAAGTCGACGCCGGCCTCTTTTGTGGTTGGTACGTCGGGCAGGCTCTCCAGCCTTTCACTGGCAGCAACCGCATATGCCTTGATCGTCCCGGCCTTGATCTGCGGGATCACATTCAACGCCTGATCGACCATGTAGTCGATTTGGCCACCAACAAGGTCGTTCATGGCTGGTCCCGTTCCCCGATAGGCAACAAGACCCGGCTTGGCGCCGAACTGGCTGTTAAACACAACTCCCGCGACATGAGAGATTGAGCCCACGCCTGCATGTCCGTAACTTAGTTTTTCACCGTTCGCCTTCAAGTGCGCTAGGAATTCAGCGAGCGTCTTGGCGGCTATAGCCGTCTTCGAGACGACGACCTGTGGCGTGTAATTGACAATGCCAATCTGTTCAAAGCTCTTGGCCGGGTCATACTTCAAGTTTGGATAGAGCGCAGGTGCCGCCGATTGTGTGCCCATGTTGCCAACGCCGATCGTATAGCCATCGGGGGCCGACTGAGCAACGCGGGTCATGCCGGTGGACCCGCCAGCACCGGAAACGTTTTCAATCAGGATTGACTGACCGAGAGTTCGCGCCATGTGTTCCCCGACGATGCGAGCGACAACGTCCGTAGGGCCGCCAGCCGCGAACGGCACAATGATCGTAATGGGTTTCACGGGATAGGACTGCTGCGCGGCAGTCGGTGAAACCAGGAAAAACCCAAGCGCCAAGCTCAGCATCGAATACGTGCACTTCATAACGAGCATCGCTTTGACTCCAAGACTAGATATTCCGTGAAGGAAGGTTACCGCTCGCGTTGAAGATTTGTCCATCTTTGTCTCGATGGCCTCGCGATATGCCGGTTGATACCTTCGAGTCGCAGTCTGCTGACTTATCAAAAAGCCGTTGACGCTAGCGGGCAGGATGGATTGCGCCTGCAGCGGCGGTTCCTGTCTCGGAACGCTCAACTCTCCTTGCGCGCATTGCGATGTCCTAAGGATCGTCAGCGCGTCGTCGATCATCGCAATGGGCACGGTCATGATGGCCTCAGCTCTTGGTTCGCCCGTGCCGGCGTCAACGGTGGCCAACTCAATGATCTGCCAGTAAGGAGCCACGTCCGCCACCATTTCAGCGCCGACGCGCTCCCCGTCGGGTCGGCCGTTACAGAAATCGTCCTCAATCACCCCCTGGATGAACGCCGCAGACATGACAGGTGCAGCATCGTTCCAGCCCGTCGCCGCCAAGACCTGGGCATTCAGTTCCGCCGTTGGACGTGGCGTGATGCGGTCGACCATTGCATTCGGGCTTGTCGTTTCGGTTTCGATCCATGATCGCAAGGCTGCGTCGCCGATCGCTTCGGCGAACTGCAGTAGGTCGCGTCACTAACGAACGCCATTGTGTCTGAGATTGTCGCAGCTCAGCAGCGTGACCTGACCTGCCTGCGCGGCCATACGTGCGCGACCGTTCGCGGACAGCGCTCCATAGATTGTGGTGCCCGGCCGCCGGTCACGGGCCGCCGCAATATCACCCGCGACTTCTGGATGTCCGGCATCGAGGTCGTCGTCGGGCGTGAGGTAGTAACCGGCCTCGGTCGCCGTAAACGAAATGATGCGCGTGCTGCCCGAGCTTCCGACGGCGATTACGCCGTCGAGCACTGGCGTATAGGTGATCACCTGGCGGATTGAACGAATGCGTTCGTACCGGGGCGCGCCAGCAGCATCCACAGTCGCCAAAGTATACACCCCATGCTGTGCCGCTAGCGCCTCGATGACATCTGTCATCTCGCGGCGCATGTTGCCGCTTGCCAACGACCATTGTGCATCGCCAGCATCGAATAGTTTTTGCAAATGTGCTGCCTGATGCGGATGGTGAAATGCACCAAGGCCCAAGTGCAGGATGGTTCGTGGTCCTTGTTTTGGTGGTATGCGGTGTCCTGCAGGAGAAGAGGGTGGAGATGCAGTCGTGACGGCGATTTTAAGCCCTGTCCACATTAACGGATAGTCATTAGCCCTCTCTGCGGGGGCAGCAGTCATGCGCCGTGAACAAGTTGGGTCGTCAATTCCACAGACCCGATGCGGGAGGTGTTGACTTCAACTGCAGCGACGTGTCGATTGTTTGCACCGAACACAACGATTACAATGTCTTGGTCGACGGGGTGGGGCATGACGCAGGCGCCGAATTTTGCCGTCAAGGGCCAGTGCGTTTTGATCACCGGCGGGACTGGTGGCATCGGCATGGCGTTCGCAGAAGCCTTTGCCGCCTGTGGCGCGGTCGTAACCGTGACGGACATCAAGCCACCGACGGAAATTCTGTCTCCTGGCATCGCGTTCGTCCCTTTGGACGTCAAGTCTGACGAGCAAGTCGGTGCGGTTGCTGCCGAGATCAAACAGCTCGACGTTCTCATTCATTGCGCCGGCCGGCTGCAGCGGTTCGAAGAGTACAAGATCGATACATTCAAAGACGTGATCGACATCCACTTGTTCGGCGCCATGCGCTTGGCGACGGCGCTGCGCCCGCAACTCGCCGCGAGCAACGGATCGATTATCTTCATAGGCTCGATGTATTCGTACTTCGGGGCAGCCATGATCCCAGCCTATACGGCGGCGAAGACGGCGATCGTTGGCCTGACAAAATCGTTGGCCGTCGGGTTCGCCGAGGATGGTATTCGCGTGAATGCCATCGCACCCGGTTGGATCAAGACCGAGATCAGCCGCCGTGGTCGCGAAGAACCAGCGTTCAACGCCAAAGTTATGGATCGTCTGCCGAGCAAGCGCTGGTCCGAGCCGCAGGAATTGGCCGGAACGGCGATCTTTCTCGCGTCGCCTGCCGCGCATTTGATCAACGGCGTTACAATTCCGGTCGACGGGGGTTATGTCGCGAGTTGACGGCGGTTGAAGGACTATAGAAACTACAAAAAAGCATTCAGGAGGAAACTGACATGTCGGACCAAATTCGATTTCTTTTGAAGGGACTTGCCGTGACTGTCTCGGCGACAGTCTGCATGCTCTCTGGTGCCGCAGCACAGAGTGTTGATTGGCAGAAATACGCTTTTTTCATTTGCAACCTTCCCTTAAGTTTCAATCCGCACCCGCGTGTGAGCGGGCGACCAAACGTCTTGCGGTGGTTGGTCCGATCGAACACGTTTCAATTCGCACCCGCGTGTGAGCGGGCGACTTGATCACGTTAGCAATCGAGTCATTCAAAGCGCAGTTTCAATCTGTCTTCGCGAGCACCTTCTGCTTCACCTTTTGCGACAATGGATTTTTGCGGCTGGGCCGCGTCTTGTCGCGCAGCAGACCCTCCACGCCGTCTTCGATGTAGCGCTTTTGCCAACGCCAAACGCAGGGCTTCGACTTGCCCGTGCGCGTCATGATGGCGTTCGTGTCGAGCCCATCGGCGGTTGCGATCACGATCTCGGCGCGCCACACGGCCTTGCTCGAACTGTTGCGATCGGCGATGATCGCCTCAAGGTGCGCCCGGTTCGCCGGGCTGACGTGCCTGCAGATGTCGGTGCGCCTCATCACCGCACTCTGACTGATGTGCAGCAATAGGCGAACCAACTGTTAGGCGTGGAACACTAGTGACGCGGAATGGGTCAAGCGCTCACCCGACCCTCGCAAACCGCCCGTCGATCGGATAGCTCGGATCGTTGTAGCCGGGCGTTGAGCTGTGGCCGGTGACGACGAAGGTGTCCGCGAGCTTCTCGTCCTCCGCCGTCCATTGGTAGTTCTGCGCGCCGATATAGCCCTGCCATTGCTCGAAGGTGCGCGGCCCGGCTATCACCGAGGACACAGCCTGATTGTTCAGCACCCACGCACACGCCCACTGCACCAGCGAGACGTTCTTCTTCGCGGTGTGTTCCTTGAGCTGGCGCGCAATGTCCAAGCTCTCGGGCCGCCACTCCGTCTGCATCATCCGCGTATCCTGGCGGGCGGCGCGGCTGCCCTCCTCCGGCGTCACGTTCAATTGATACTTGCCGGAGAGAACGCCGCGGGCGATCGGGCTGTAGGTCACTGAGCCGAGCCCGAAATGCTTGGCCGCCGGCAGCACTTCCGTCTCTGGCTGGCGATTGAGCAGATTGTAATAGGGCTGCAGCGCGGTTGGTCGCGGCACATTCATTTTGTCACAGAGATGCGCGATGTGCGCGATCTGCCAGGCCCGCACGTTCGAAAGCCCCCATTCGCGGATCTTGCCGGCACGGATCAATTCGCCAAAGGCGGCGATCGTCGATTCCCAGGCCGTATGCGGGTCGGTGCGATGCACGTAGAAGAGATCGATCCTATCCGTCTGCAGCCGCCGCAGACTATCGTCGCAGGCTTGGATGACGTGCCGACGCGATAAGCCGCGATCGAGGATGCCGGGGCCGACGGCATTCGAACACTTGGTCGCCACCACCCAATGGGAGCGCTGCGCTTTGATGGCGCGACCGACCACCTCTTCCGACCGCGACTCTGCATAACTGTTAGCGGTATCGATGAAATTGAGCCCATGTGCTTGCGCATCATCAATGATCCGCTTGGCATCGACCTCCGTCGTCTCCTGCCCGAACATCATCGTGCCTAAGCAAATCTCGGAGACGCGCATGCCGCTCAGCCCGAGCGTGCGATACTTCATGTCGGTGGTTTTGGCCATGCGAACTCCGGTCAGAAAGACACTAGAAAAAATCAAGCTGCGTCCAAGTGTCAAGGCGAGGTGTGCTGAATCAAGAACCGATAGACGCCGGCGCTCTCGCTGTGTTCAACCAGCGTGTTCTTGGTCGATTTGCAGAACGCTTGGAAATCGGCAACCGCGCCCGGATCCGTCGCCAGAACTTCGAGCGTGCCGCCCTTCGGCACGTCGCCGATCGCTTTTTTCGCCTTCAGGATCGGCAGTGGGCAGTTCAGACCCTTGGTGTCCAGTGTCTTGTCGGCCATCAGCGCAGTTCCCCCAATATCATGACGCGTTCGGCGTCTTAGCTTGCTATTTATCGGCGTCGATACATAGGAATTCCGGCCGGTCCAGGTCAAGCGCTCAGATGGGCCGGCAAACGCTCGGGGCGCGCGTGGCGGCGAAAATGGGGAAAGTCCTGGTGCTCCAACGTCCTGTCTTCCTCTCGCACCCCGCGTTCCTGGGCTCGGGCTTCGGACACAACCATCCCCTTGCGATCCCCCGCCAGGCGACCGTCATCGCGCTCGCCAAAGCGCTGAATTGGCTCGACGACGCTGCCATTCAACTCTGCCCGCTTCCCGACCGCTCCACCCTGACAAGACTGCATACCAGTGACTATCTCGAAGTGCTCGAGACGGCCGCAGTGGCGATGACGATTTCGCCGGGTGATCGCCAGCGCTATAATCTCGGCACCATGGAATGCCCGTTGTTCGACGGCCTCTGGGACCGCGCCCGCGCGACTGTTGGCGGCTCGATCGAAGCGGCAAAGCTGGTACGCGATGGCGGTGTCGCGTTTCATCCGGCTGGGGGCACGCATCACGGCCAGCCGAACCGCGCGTCGGGCTTCTGTTACTTCAATGATCCGGCCTTCGCCTTGCTGACGTTTCTCGACCGGGGGCTGGAGCGTGTCGTTTCCATCGACCTCGACGCACATCACGGCGACGGCGTCGAAAACATGTTCGCCGCCGATCGCCGCGTCACCACGATCTCCATTCATGAGGCTGGCCGCTGGCCGGGGACTGGAGCGACGGGCGATCGCCGCCACGGCCGCGCCTGCAACATGGCGGTCCCACCACACATCAACGATACCGAATGGAGATACCTGATTGCCGAAGTGGTCATCCCCATTATCGAGCGGCTACGCCCCGACGCCGCCGTTGTCACCTGCGGCGTTGATGCGCTCGCCGGCGATCCGCTCTCGACCATGGCGATTTCGAATGTCGCGCTCTGGGATGCGGTGATCGCTATCACGGAACGGGTGCCGCGCGCCGTCGTCTGCGGCGGTGGTGGGTACAATCCCTGGACGCTCGCCCGCGCTTGGGCCGGGCTTTGGGGGCGCCTCAATGGATTTGCGATCCCTGCGGTTCTTCCAGCCGACTCGCAGGCCATCCTCGGCGATCTCGGCTGTGATCTCATTGATAGGGAAGAGCGTGATCCCCAATGGCTGACAACACTTGCCGACGTGCCCAATGAGGGTGCGATGCGTCTAAACATCATGGGTATGGCGCGTGAATCGGCCTCACGTTGAAACACTTGCATCTCACCGGTGCAAACGGCATCGTTCGGCCGACGGCGAATCTCCGGTCGATGAACTGATCGCGCAGATCGGAACGCACACGAACGTCACTACAGTGGAGCCGCCGACCGCATGACCGCCTCGCCGGATGCCCCAAGACCCGATAGCAATCGTCAGGCCGCAAGATCGGAACCGCGGCCTTTCACGTGGACACTCGGCCTCGATAAGCTGGGCCTTTTGGCTCTCAAGATCCCCGTGCTCTCGGCGCTGCTGATCCTGGCGCTGTCGGCGCTCGCCGTCTTCGGCGTCATGCGCTTGAAAGTCGATGACAGTCTATCCGAACTCTTTCGCACCAATACCGAGGAATTCCGCCGCTTCGAGGAGATCGACCGCCGCTTCCCGGCCAGCGAATACGACATCCTCGTCGTCGTCGAAGGCAAGGACCTGCTGGCGAAACCGCAGATCGAGGCCTATCGCCGCGCCATCGTCGATCTGCAACTCGCTGACGGTGTTGGCGGGCTGGTCTCCATGTTGTCGGCGCGCGGTAAGCCGGATGCAACCGGCTATGCCCCACCCGTCGTCCCTGATGATCTGCCCGATGGCCCTGCCTATGAGGCGTTGATCACGACGTTGCGCGCCAATGAAATCGTCAACGGCAAGTTCCTCTCCAACGACGGCACCCTGGCGCTGGCCGTGATCTCGCTTGAGCGTGCCGAGGTCGAGAAGCAAAGCGCCAAAGTCATCATTGGCGGCATCAAGACGCTGGTCGAAAAGGAGCTGAAGCCGGTTGGATTGACCGTGCAATTGACCGGCGCTCCGGTCATGCAACTTGAAATCCGCAATGCTGTTGAGCGCGATCGTCTCGTCTACAACGGCCTTGGCTTTCTCTTCGGCGCTGCGACGGCCTACCTCTTCTTTCGTCGCATTTCGCTGACGCTGATCACTGTGCTTGGTCCAAGTATCGCGATCCTGTGGACGCTCGGGATTGTTGGCGGTCTCGACTTCCGGTTGAACCTTTTCATCAATGTGCTGACGCCGCTCATTCTGGTTTCCGGATTTTCCGACTCGATGCATCTGGTGTTTGCGATCCGCCGCGACATCATGGCCGGCGTCGATCGCATCACTGCGGCCCGCAACGCCGTGCGCGACATTGCGCCCGCCTGCCTCCTTACCGCGATGAACCAAGCGATTTCGATCGTTTCCTTCTCGTTCGCCGAAAGCGCGTTGATCCGCACTTTTGGTTTTGCGGCCTTGATCGCCGTCGCCGTCTCCTATTGCGCCGTCGCCATTGTCGTGCCGACGTTGGCCGCTCTGCTCATCCGCAAGGAAACCGGCCCGGTCGAAAGCATCGACGAACCCTCTGGCGGCATTGGCGCCCTGACACGCATCGCGCAAGGGCTTTCGGGGGCCGCTGCACGCTTTCCTTGGCCATTTGCGCTCCTTGGTCTGGCTGCGGTCATTGCCACCGGGCATGCCTACACCAATCTTGAACCGCACTACCGTCTCGCCGATCAAGTGCCCGACCGCGAGCAGGCGCTCGCCGCCACTGGCCGTCTCGATCAGAAATTGACCGGCGCCAATCCGGTTCACGTCATGATCCAGTGGACAGGCGGGCAATCGCTCTATGATGCAGCAACAATTCAGGTCATTGCGGCAGCGCATACCGTGCTCGAAACGGAAGCCGGCCTGGGCAACGTCTGGTCGCTCGAGAGCCTGCGTCGCTGGCTGAAAGACGCTGGCGACGAACGTATCGAGACCGTCCAGAAATACGTCGGCGTCTTGCCCGAACATCTGACACGGCGTTTCATTGCTAAGGAAGAGAATGCAGTTCTCGTGACCGGACGACTCCCAGATGTCGACGCATCGAAAATCCTGCCTGTCGTCGACAAGCTCGATAAGGCGCTGGAGCCGGTCCGCAAGGCGCACCCCGGTTATCAGATTTCGGTGACGGGCTTGCCTGCGATCGCAGCCCGCAATTCCGCGAAGCTGATCGGCGAACTCAACTGGGGGCTGGTCGGCGATATCTTTATCGTCTTCCTGTTCCTCGCGTTTGCGCTGCGCTCAGTTATGGTCGGTGTGACCAGCATCCTGCCGTCACTCTTTCCGATTTTTGCGGTCGGTGCTTTCTTGTCCTGGACCGGCGAAGGTTTGCAATTCGCCTCCATCATCGCCATCACGGTCGCTTTTTCGCTGGCGATCAACTCGACGATCCATTTTCTCAATCGCTTCCGCCTGGAGGAAACGCGATTGGGACCAGGTCGCGGCAACGCCGATACCGCGCTGATTGCCACCATCCACCACGTCGGCCCGGCGGTGATCCTGACAACAATCGTGCTGGCGCTCGGGCTCGGCGTCACGATGCTTTCGGATTTGCCGTCATTGCGGTTGTTTGGCCGGCTTGCCGCTGCCTGCCTGTTCGCGTCGTTGATCGCGCAATTGCTGATCCTGCCAGCAACTGTGGCGCTATATCGGCGCATCTGGCCGTTGAAGCGCTGAACGGGGCTCAACCGCTCGATCGTCGTCGCACGCCCTTGGCGTCAAGTTCGGTGAGGCGGCGTTGATTGCGGCGGCCATCAGCAATCAGCCAAGCCATCAGTGCTGCGAGAACAATGCCGACGATGCCATAGGACGACCAGATGTATGCGGCGTGCGGTCCAAGATCCATGCTCGCTACTCCGCCGGTTCTACGGTCAACGAGCCGGCGCGCTGCACCTCGGCGCGTTCGAGCGATTTGATCCGTCGTCGCAAGATTTCGTTCTGCATCGCCTTCATGTGCATGGCCGCGAATAGCAGCGTGAAACCTGCCGCCGAAATCAGCAATGGCCACAGGATGCTGGCGTGGATCGCCGGCCCGCCAAGTTTCATCACGCTCGCCGGCTGATGCAACGTATTCCACCATTCCACCGAGAACTTGATGACAGGCAAAATGGCGACGCCGACCAAGCCGAGAATTGCCGTCAGCTTGGCGGCTGTCGCTTCCTCATCAATCGAGGAGCGCAACGCCATCAGTCCGAGATAGAGAAAGAACAGGATCAGCATCGACGTCAGCCGCGCGTCCCAAACCCAGTAGGCGCCCCACATCGGCTTGCCCCAGAGTGCGCCCGTGACGAGCGCCAGGAATGTGAAGGCGGCTCCGATGGGTGCGGCGGCCTTGGCCGACACATCGGCGAGCGGGTGCCGGAATACCAATAGACCGAAACTCGATATCGCGATCAGCAGATATCCGAACATGGCGAGCCATGCGCTCGGCACGTGAATGAACATGATCTTGACGGTTTGGCCTTGTTGGTAGTCGGGCGGCGCCGTGAAGAACGCCATGTAAAGTGCGAGGGCGAGCAATACGCCGGCGGCGCCCGCCACCCATGGCAGGAGCCGCGTCGAAAACGCCATGAAGACGGTGGGATTAGCCAGTTTCTGCGACCAGGATTGCATGGGCCGTTTGTACGCGTGACAGGCTGCGAATTTCAATCATTAATGTAGCGGCTAACGGTTATTGGCACAGTTGTTGCTCTGTCCCGCCTGACGCTAGTCCTTTGACTGGTGTGTGGGACCAGACTTTCGATTGGGGTTTCGTTTCAGTTTTGCATTCAACGGAGCCGATCCAACATGTTCAACGCGCCTCTCCTCTCTGTTTCGCTTCTGACCGCCACCGGTCTTTCAGCCGCTGGGTTGACCGATTATCCAGGCTTCATCAACCCGAAGGCGACCGTTGAAGCGGTGGTCGATCGCGGGCCGATTCAGGAGTTGATCATCAAGTGCCCGCAGGGCACGGCCATCATCGCCTACTCGAAAGTCGAAAAATTGTTCTGCGGCCCGACCGGCGGTTGCAGTCAACAGTTGCCGGCTGTCGTGCAGCGCGCCTGCCGCTGATTGCTCGGCCGTTCGCCGGCTGTTCAAAGCTCCAACGCCGTTTCGCGGTGGCAATGCAACGCGCGACGGCGTTGGCTGTTCGCCGGCTCGCGGTGTCGGTAGCAAAACCTCGATCAGCATTGATATCACGTCCAGCAGCATTGCGTGATTGTGCGCTTCGGATGCCCACGCACTTCTTGCGCGTGCGCCTTGCCCGCAAACCGCTGCACACTTTGCGGGGCGCACGCGCGCATCCGCGCATTTTTGCTCGCGCTTCGGATGCCCACCCGCATCCGCGCGAAAACCTGAAAGTTGCCACGATTCAATGGCTTTCTGCCGTGCGCAGTTGGGTTTCTGATGTGTCGGGGCGTCCTCTCGGCTGCACCGATGAACGGCCCAGAATCCGCCAACAGGAGTTCCCCATGACCGAGATCGCCCGCATCACACCGAGCGTCGCCAAATATAATCCCGAAAGCGCCTTCGAAACACCGAGCGAGATCGTCACGCACGTCATGATGACACGTGGTGAGAAGATCGCGACACTCGGACGCTGGCGGGCGAGCATACTGCAGCGCATGGATGCCGCCAGCGAAGGGATGCACACGCGCGGCCTGTCAGTTGAGCTATCCGATCGCCTCGGCAGCATCGACGACGCGCTGCGCCAGCTCAGTGGCCGCGGCAATCACCCATCTCTGTCATGAAAGAAATCATAGATCTTCTGGGCCATTTCAGCTGAAACGCCCTTAACGGCTTTGAGATCCTCGATGCCAGCGCGACTGACGGCCTTGGCTGACCCGAAATGGGTCAGCAGGGCGCGTTTGCGCGTTGGGCCGATGCCGTCGATCTCGTCCAAAGGATTGGCGGTCAGCGCCTTCGAGCGTTTGGCGCGGTGTGTGCCGATCGCGAAGCGATGCGCTTCGTCGCGCAGCCTTTGCACGAAATAGAGGACAGGGTCGCGCGGTTCAAGCATCATCGATTGCGGTCGGCCTGGAATATGAAAATGCTCGCGGCCAGCATCCCGATCTGGGCCTTTCGCAACGCCGACCAGCGCGATTCCCGTGATCCCCAGCTCAGCGAACACAGCTGTCGCGATACTCAGCTGCCCGAGTCCGCCGTCGACCAGCACGAGATCAGGCCGATCAGGGAAATCGTCGAGCGGCTCGAGGTCCGCTGCGTCCTCGCGATCCTCGGGGTCAACCGCCGTCTCGTCCAGAACACCTGGCTCCGTCAGCGTAACGGGTGCCGGCGTGTCGGCGCGCAGCACGCCAAACGCGATTGCATCTGCGCCACGCTCGTTCCGCGGTGGTATTGTTGGCCCAACAATGCGGCTTGCGTCCATGGCCGCACCAAGAACGGTCGCAGTTTCATCGGTCCGATCATCGGCCCGCTCGTCCGTATCCGCGATCCGCTTGAAGCGGCGCGTCAAGACTTCGCGCATCATTGCATAGTCGTCGCCGGGCGTCAGGTTCTCAGACTTGATGTTGAACTTGCGATAGGCGTTCTTCACAAATCCTTCGGGTCCGGCGACGATCATGCCACCAACGGCATGGTTGCCCATGATGTGACTGTTGTCGAAGACCTCGACGCGGCGCGGGATGCGGTCGAGACCAAAGCGCTCCTTGACGCCTTCCAGCAATCGGCGCTGCGATGACGTCTCCGCCATTTTCCGGCCGAGCGCTTCGCGCGCATTCTGGCTGGCGTGTTCGACAACACCTGTTTTGGCACCCCGTTGCGGTACTCGTATTTCGATTTTTCGATCGGCCTTTGTCGTCAGCGCTTCGGCGAGCAACTCGCGGTTCGGCACATCATGCGATAGCAGGATCAAGCGCGGCACCGGCTTGTCGTCGTAGAACTGCGCAACAAAGCTATCCAAGATCTCTTCAACCGGCAGCGACCGGTCGGCCTTTGGAAAATACGCGCGATTGCCCCAGTTCTGCCCGGTGCGGAAGAAGAACACCTGGACGCAGGTTTGACCGCCTTCCTGGTGGGCTGCGAAAACGTCGGCTTCCTCGACGCCGTCCGGATTGATTGACTGATCGGCCGTCACGTGCGCCAGAGCCCACAGGCGGTTGCGGAACTTTGCCGCCTCCTCGTAGTCGAGCTTTTCGGCTGCGGCCTCCATCAACTGTTGGTACATCGTGCGCACGTTCTGGCTTTCGCCGCGCAAAAAGCGCACGGCTTCATCGACCAGCCGGCCGTAATCCTCGGTATTGATCTCGCCGGTGCACGGACCCGAGCAGCGCTTGATCTGATAGAGCAGGCAGGGGCGCGTTCGGCTCTCAAAAACACTGTCGGAGCATGAGCGCAGCAGAAACGCGCGCTGCAACATGTTGATGGTGCGGTTGACCGCGCCGGCCGAAGCAAAGGGTCCGAAGTAGTCACCTTTGCGATTGCGGGCACCGCGATGCTTGAGGATCTGCGGCGCCGCCTGATCGCGGGCGATGACAATATACGGAAACGATTTGTCATCGCGCATCAGTACATTGAAGCGCGGCCGGAAACGCTTGATCAGGTTGGCTTCAAGCAACAGCGCTTCGGCCTCGGTGCGGACGGTGACGAATTCCATGGTCGCCGTCGCTGCGATCATGCGGGCAATGCGATTGGTATGGCCGCCGAGCCGTGTGTAGTTTGCGACGCGTGCCTTCAGCGAGCGCGCCTTGCCGACATAGATGACCTCGCCGGTCGCATCGATCATGCGATAAACACCCGGCGCGCCGGGCAGCACCTTCAGGTAAGCCTGAATGACCTCCGGCCCTGATTTCAGGCCAGATTTCAGGCCAGGTTTCAGGGCAATGGCGGACGCCTGATGGTTAGGTGACTCGTCGCTGGGCATCCCCTGCTTGTACGGCGGGCTCGGGTGACTGGTCTAGTACCCACAATCACAAGGCTTTGGCACGCCTGACGATCGCGGATGACCGGCGGGCAGGAGCGCCGCCGCCGCCGCAGCGGCCAGACTGAATTGGCCGGTGTCATCACCATTGTCGACGGCACCGGTACGACGCTTCTGATCGAGCGCCTGCCCAATGCGCGCGATGGCGCGGTCGACCTGGCCGACGGCCGGGCGCGCACAGCGGCGACGTTCCGCCGGCCGACACAAGAACTCCACGATCAGTTGATGGCCAGCAATTGCCTGGGTCGCAAATGGCTGGCGCAGTGGACGATGCGCGGCGTCACGTTGCTTGGCGGTGGCCTGCCAATTCTTTCCGGCACTCAAATCATCGGTGGCATCGGCGTGTCGGGCGTGACCAAGGACGACGATGCTAAAGTGGCGGAGGTTCGCGTGGCTGTGTTGTGGCGTTCATTGAAATTGACCGCTGTGTTGCCGCATGGCACTCGGCCATGTCGCCGTTTCATGGCAACATTCACGATCATTCGGTTAAGCTCTTGCCGAACATTGCGAACTGGCCTTCCGTTCAATCCCGTCACAAACTTCAGTGGTTTTGTCATGCGTGATCTGCCGTCCATTTTTGCCCTGACGCTCAGTGCCGGATGGTTGCTGGTGGCCTGTGACGGGGCAACGGCGCGTCCATCGCGCGGCGAACGGCCGGCTGCAGTGGCGGCCACCGCCGTTGCACTCGTCGCACCCCGCGTGCAGGCGTCCGTGCCGCATGGGCCGATGCTGGCCGTGATCTCGATCGGATCACAGAAGCTGTCACTCTACCAAGGTGGCGCGCTCATTGCCCAATCGCCGATCTCGTCGGGCATGGCTGGCCACGCAACGCCCACCGGCGTCTTCAGCATCATCCAGAAGAACAAGTGGCATACATCGAACATCTACAGCGGCGCCGAAATGCCGTTCATGCAGCGTATCACCTGGTCCGGGATTGCCTTGCACGCCGGTGTCGTGCCGGGCTATCCGGCGTCGCACGGCTGCATCCGCTTGCCCTATGCCTTTGCGGAGCGGCTGTGGGGAATGACCAAGCTCGGCGCGCGCGTCATCGTTGCGCCAGGCGAAGCGCGTGTTACAACGTTCGAGCATCGCAATTTGCCGGCGCCATCGTTTCAGCGCGAGCACGCCGCCGACCTGCCAACCGCCGCGGCCGGAACCAGTGTTGCCGGCGCGGTCGCGCGTTGGCTCAATCCAATGGAAAGGGCGCATGCCGAAAAAATCCGCGCGGCGCATGCTTTCAGTGCCAGCATGGTGCAATCGCGTGAGGCGCTTGACGAGGCGCGCGCGGCGTCCGTCGACGTTGACGCTGCGACCGCATTGATTAAACGTGCGGATGCCGCGATCAGTGCAGCGAACCTACGCATCGCCGAGGCGCACAGACTGGCTGAGGCGGCGGATGTCAATGGGACAGCCGAGACCAAAGCGCGCGCTGAGATGCTCGAAGCTGAAGCCGAGATCGAGTTCGATCGCGCCCTGTTCGACCTTGACGAAGCCAAGGCCGCGCGCGTCGCCTTCGATACGGTCGCGTTCGATAAGGCTGTCTCCGCCCGCGCGGCCGAGGCCGCACGCGACCGTGCCGAACGCGCCAACCAACTCGCTGCGCGTGGCACAGAGCCCATTTCGATCTTGGTCAGCCGCAAGGAGCGGAAAGTTTTTGTTCGCCAGGGCTTCGAGCCGATCTTCGAGGCGGATATCGACATTCGCGATGGTGATGCCCCGCTCGGCACGCACGTCCTGATCGCCACCGAACCACGCGACGGCGGGAGTACCATGCGCTGGGTCGCGGCCAATGTTCCCGGTGGCGCCGCCAACATCGAAGCGGTTGAGCGCAGCGGTCGCGCCGCCGTGTTCGGACCAGTCCTGAAAGTGACGCGCGCCACCGGCGAGCCGACGGCAACCGCCGCTCTCGATCGCATCACACTGCCAACCGAGGCGATGGACTTTGTCGCGCAACGGCTTTGGACTGGCGCCACGCTGATCCTCTCCGATCATGGCCTGGGAACGGAAACCGGCAAAGGCACCGACTTCGTTGTTTTGACGAAGTAGCCCAGCATTATTGAGCTTCTTGGCTCTGACGCCAGTATAGCCACAATGCTGCCATGGCCGCCCTGTCTGATGCTCCAATCGGATTCGGCTAGACTGTGTTCGAGCTTCAGCGAGACTTCACTCGTTGGCTCCCGACCAGTTGGCCGGAACCGATGTTGGCGGTGCAGCACTGTGTCTGCTGCCCCGACCATCAGTCCGGCAAGACCTCTGTTGTTCTCGTCTATTGTGTTTGAGGTCCAGGAACATCGAAATGACGCGTCGGACGTGTGTTGTGCGTTGTCTGATGGCGCTGGCGGTCATACTGGCGGCGATGGTGCCGGCGTATGCACAAGTCCGCCAGCAGCAGAAAGCACGTGCCGCATCACCCCAGCACGGCAACCCGTTCACATCGCCCGAATCCATCCTGCGCTGGATCAATGGCTATCGCGCCAAGCCTGAGCCCAAGCTGATGCCGCTGGCCGTGCGCGCCATGGCCGCGCAGGGCATCTTCCGTGACCCCGATAGCTCTGGTGTTTATCTGGGCTTCGTCGCCGGCGTGCTCGGCGCCAATCCGAAGTCCGCCGAAGCGCTGATCGATGCGATGTTCCCGATGCCGCCGGAGGATCAACTGGCGATCATCAAGGCGATTGCCTATTCGGGTCTGCCCGAATGGAAAGATCTCTTGAAGAAAAACGCCGAGCGCATGCCGGCCCGCAGTGTCGTCATTGATCGTCATCTCAGCGGCAAAATGCCAGCGCTCGCCGATCTCGCCCTTGATGCCGGTCCGGCGCCGCTCGACATTCTCTGGGGGCACTACTTTGCAACCGGGTCTTATGATCCGGTTTTGCGTATCATCTCCGTTCTCAAGTGGTCGAAGGACGGCAACAACGTCGAGCGGCTGACGATCGGCTCGATGGCGAAGTGGACGCTTGCCACCAACGCCGCGCGCGATATGGACCTGCTGCGGCTGCTCAAAAGCGCGCTCGCGCACGAGACAAAAGAGAACACGCTCATCCTACGCGAGATCATCGACGCGGCCGAGATCGGCGAAATCGGTCGGATCCGCAAGGATGCGCTGGCGTCGATCGAGACGCTGAAGGTCAAGGGACCGCAGGCCGCCCGCCAGACGGCATGGTGGGGCACGGCCGGGCAGACCGCGTTGGCGCTCGGCTGCATCGTCGCGAGCGCGCTCGGCCAAGCGCAGGTCGGCATTCCCTGTGTCATCGGTGGCGCCGTGTCGGGTGCTGCCATCAAGATCCTGACGCCGCAGTAGA
>CAVQOB010000020.1:0-99621 GCA_963714325.1 uncultured Alphaproteobacteria bacterium
CCGCGCCCAAGCTGTCATGTGTGGACGGCGCTGTGGATGCAAGGGTTTTCTGATGCGATGGCTTGCGGTCGGGTGCAGTCATGTGTCCGGCCTGTTGGTGCGGCACATTTGGCTGCTGGCCCTGCTGTGATCCGCGATCGGCTCCTCATCATCCCGACAGGCTCGTCCCCGGAAGTGTGGGGCGTACGCCTGTGACGACGGTCAGGTTTTGCCGGTCGACGAACGACCCTATCGCCATCACGCCATCATCACCCCCGCAACGTCGCACGCCTTTCAGCGTATTCGATCGAATCTGTTGTCTGCGGCTCGCGCCGCGCATGCTTCTCGACAGTCTTACGCCGGCGCCATGGACGCCGCCGCCAGCGGCCGTTGATAGCTGCCGCCGCGGACCATGATCGCCCAGATGATGCGCGCGGTCTTGTTGGCCAGCGCCACAGCCGCTTTCTTGACCGGCATCTTCGCCAGCAATCGGGTGAGCCAGGGATATTGGTCCGGCCGCGTCCGTGCATGCCGGATCACCGCCATGGCACCGCTGACCAGCAGCTGGCGCAGATAGCGATCGCCTTTCTTGGAGATGCGCGTCTTCTTCGCCTTGCCGCCGCTCTCGTTCTGCGCGGGCACCAGCCCGAGCCAGGCCGCGAAGTGGCGGCCGTTTCGGAACAGCGCCGGATCGGCGACGCGGGCGCGCATGGCGCTGGCGATGACGACACCGACCGAGGGGATCGTCTGCAGCGCCCGGCTTTGCGCGCTGGCCTTGTGTTCGGCCAACATCGCGGCATCAAGCTTGGCGATCTCGCCGTTGGTCTTCTCGATCGCTGCAATGAAGGCCTCGAGCGCCAACGCCGCCAGCGGCGCCAACGCCGCCTCGCCGTTGCGCACCAGTGCGATCAAGCGCGCCAGGCCTTCATAACCGGTCGCCGCGATGTGGCCGAGTTCGGCGAGATGGCTGCGGAGCGCGTTGATCGACTGCGTGCGCTGGCCGATCAGATGCTGGCGCGCCGCATGCAACATGCCCAACGCCTGATGCCCAACGCCTGATGCCCAACGCCTGCTGCGCGACCGACTTGACCGGCACGAACGTCATGCTCGGCCGTGTGACCGCTTCGCAAATGGCGGCAGCATCGGTCGCATCGCTCTTCCCACGCCGGACATAGGCCTTGACGTATTGCGGCGGCATCAACTTGACGGAGTGTCCCGATGCCGCGAGTTCACGTGCCCAGTGGTGCGACGTGCCGCAGGCCTCCATGCCGACGAGGCACGGTGGCAGCTTGGCAAAGAAAGCATGCATCTGCCCGCGCCGCAGCGTCTTTGCGACGACGATCCGCCCGTTCGCATCGATGCCATGCACCTGAAAAACAGACTTCGCCAAATCCAACCCGATTGTTGTAAACTCTGCCGTGGACGGTTCCTCTCGAAGATGATTCGCCTAACAACGATCACCTTCTGGCACTTTTTGATGCCGGTCGAGGCGCCGTCCACCTCATCATCCCGGCATTTATTGCCGGGATGACAAGGTACTCAACGTCCGTGACAGAACACTAGAAAACCTCAGGCAGCCGCGGTGGTCGATGTATCCACTTGCGGCTTTTTCAACGGCATGCGGATCGTGAACGTCGCGCCCTTGTCGGGGACTCCGTCGGCATCGATCGATCCGTGATGGCGCTCGACGATCTTGCGGCAGGTGGCGAGACCGACACCGGTACCCTCATATTCAAGCCGGCCATGCAGCCGCTGAAAGATCTTGAAGATCTGGTCCTTGTAGCGATTGTCGAATCCGATGCCGTTGTCGGCGAGTGTCATGACCAGGATCGGCCCGGTCGTTGCGGCCTCAAGGCTGTCGGTCTCGATTTTGGCGTCGATGGTGATGACGGGCGCAACGTCCTTCTTGCGGAACTTGAGTGCGTTGCCGATGAGGTTCTGCAGCAGCTGGCGCATCTGCGTTGGATCCGACTCGACCGACGGCAACTTGGACGCCGTGATCGTCGCCTTGGTTTCCTCGATGCGGATCTGCAGGTCAGAGAGCACGCCCTGCAACGTCTCGCTGAGTGGTACCTCGATATATGGATTGGCCTTGCTGGTGACGCGCGAATAACTGAGCAGGTCGTTGATCAGGCGGCGCATGCGTCCGGCGGCATGCTGCATGCGGTCGACGAACATCTTGCCTTCTTCGGGCAGCGTTTCGCCGTAACGGCGCATCAGCCGGTCGCCAAACGCTTCGATCTTGCGCAGCGGCTCTTGCAGGTCGTGCGACGCGACGTAGGCGAACTCCTGCAGCTCCTGGTTCGAGCGCTCGAGTTTCTTGGTATAGTCCTGCATCTGCGAGTGATGGCGCTCGGTCTCGGTGATGTCCTGATAGGTGGCGATAGTGCCGCCATCAGGCATAGGCTCGTTCATCACGGCGATCACGCGGCCGTCCTTCAGGCGCTGCTTGATGGTCATGCGCTGTTGCAGGCTCGAGCGCTTCTGACGTTCGGCGATGGCGCGTTCGGCTTCCTCGGCGGTGTAGTTTCCAAGGCTCGCCGAGTAGCGCATGATTTCGTCCAGCAGGATGCCGGGCTTCACCACCGCATCCGAGAATCCGTACATCTCGAGATAGCGGCGATTGCACACCGTCAGGCGCTGATCCTTGTCGAACATGCACAGGCCCTGGATCATGTTGTTCAGGGCGACGTCAAAATGACTGTTCTTGGCATGCAGCTGTTGCGAGATCCGCAGCAAGTCGAGTTCGCGGTGCTTCATCTCGGAGATGTCGGAGCGAATCTTGACGATGCCGCCGTCGGCCGTGCGCTTCTCGTTGATCAGAACCCAACGGCCATCGCTCATCTGCGCTTCATAGGGCTCGCCGGGGTTCATGTGTCGGCGCAGCCGTTGTGCGAAGTAGCTGTCGGGCGACATGCCTTTCAACACGTAGCTTCCGCGATCGATGGCCGCACGCAACTTCTCCACGAAGGTGGCACCCGGCATGATGAGATCAGCAATATTGGGATTGAGGTCGACGTATTTCTTATTGTAGACGACCAGCCGGTCATCGGCATCGTAGAGTGCAAAACCGTCGGCCATGACGTCAAGGGCATGCATCATGCGGACGCGCGCGGCATCGGCAATCTGGGAAAACTGTGTGCTGAGGTCGATGCTGCTGACCGGCGCGTCCACCTCGCGGACGGTTTCAACGATCGTGCCGCTTTGCAGTCGGCGGCGGCGCACTTCGACGACACGCGTACTGGGTGCTGTATAGCGGAATGTGTAACTGGAGCCCGGCTCGAGGCGCGACAGCGCCGTGGCGATCGTCTGTTGGATGATCTCGTCTGTCGAGTTCTGGCGCGATAACGACAACCGCATCATATCGACGAGGGTTGTACCCTGACACAACTCTTCAGGCTGATACCCGCACAGCGCCTGATAAAGGGCGTTCGCAGCCAGCAGCTTGAGGTCCTGATCGAACAGGGCGAGGCCGACATCAGCCCCGGCCAGTACCGCTGCCAATTCAGCGCTTTCACTTTGCAACTCACTCACCCGATTGGTTGCAACAGTGGTCGGCAATACTGCAATTTTGGCCGCTGACGATTCCATGGAACGCACGTCTCACAAATAACAAGGGACTGATCAGTAGTTTTTATGGGGCAAACTCGCGAAGAAATGCCTAACATCCCTACTTCAAACGATAAAATTTGCACAAAACCTAGAACGATTTGTTATCAGATGTTGACGAACTATTTCAAATCTCTGAAAAGCTATCGTGTAAACTCAACCGCAATATTTGCTTGTCGGTTTTTTAGCATTCCATTCGCATAGTCGGCCATCAAACATCGTAAATGCCGATAGGGACTTGGATTATGCTGGCGAGACTATTGGGCGAAGAACGAACGCTTGGCGCGAGCTTGCTTGCCATAGGGGTCGTCGCAGGGCTGGCGATGCCGGAACTGTGTGCGATGCTGAAGCCCTATGCGTTGATTGGCCTCTTCATGGTCATCATATTCTCACTGGTCCCGTTTGCATCGCTGCCGCTCAATTCTGTCGTCACCATCGACAAGTCGGTTTGCCGCTTAGTCACCTGGCAACAGATCGTCTTGCCGTGCATCATTATCTCGGCCGGCATCCTCGCTAGGTTTCCGGACCCTATCCTTGCGATGATGATCGTCACGACGACCGCCGGCTCGGTATTCGCCTCGCCGGCGTTTGCCGAACTGCTGGGGCTCGATCGCCGATTGGCGTTGCAGTCGATGGTGCTCTCGACGCTCTTCACGCCGATTTCGCTCTACCTGGGCCTGCTTGTTCTGCTGGGATCGAGCGTAGAACTGCAATTGTGGCACTACCTTGAGCGCACGGGAATCTTCCTCGCCCTGCCAATCCTGATCTTTCTAGCATACCGCCAAGTGGCGATCCGTCTGCCGGCCAGATCTAAGCCCGGCATTGAACTGGTCGCGCGCTGGGCGGCGCTGTTCGCACTGTTGGTATTCGGCCTTGGCGTGATGGCCGACCTCTCGGGCGTTCTTCACGAGAACCCGCTCAAGGTGGTCTTCTATCTAGGCATAACAACGTTGATGTGCGCCGCCATGCTGGCCATCACAACAATCGTCATGTTTCGCTTTGGACTGACGGCCGCGCTAACCGGCGGCGTGCTCGCCGCATTCCGCAACGTCGGCCTTGGTTTCGCGTTGATTGGCGATAGCATCAATCCCGATCTGGATATCTACGTTGGCGTCTCGATGCTGCCGCTGTTTCTAGCCCCGATCGTGCTGCGCATGGTGACCGCAGAACGGTCGACCACGCATTACGTTCCGGCATAATCTCCCCATCCTCGATTGAAAGCGCCGTGACAGCTGTTTCAGCGTCACGGCGTTTTGCGTTTTGGCATCGGCGCTCCGTTTTCCCGTTTAGGATTTGTTTTCCATAATGATTGCTTGCGATTTTGAATCAAAGCCAACGCCCGGGCATTAACCGCATTTAGAGAGATACGGACTAGAAAAATACTATCGGAAACTCAGTTCATACCGCGTACTCATGACCCGTCCCGCACGCAACCTCATTCCGGCCGCTAGAGCCGCACATCCGGCGATCACGGCCATGCCGGCTCGCCCGGTCCAGGTGCGCGTGCCGCAGCCGGTTGCTGCGTCGCCCGGATCGACGCGCCGCTTTCTGCTGGCGCTGTCGCTGCTGACCGCGTGCGGCGTCGCGGGCGTCGTCTACGGAAATCAGTCGTTCGCGCCGGAGATGTATGCGCCCGCGGGATCGGCCGAGATCGGCAGCGCGTTGGCGCAAGGTAAAAACGTCGCGCTGTTTGATCTCAACTTCAACATTCGCGAAGTGCGGGACGCCCAGATTGCCCGCATGCCGACGAAACCGGATGTCGTCGTGCTCGGTGCCAGTCACTGGCAGGAAGCCGACCGGTCGCTGCTGCCGCACAAAAATTACTATAACGCCCACGTCCATCGCGACTATTACGAGGACATGCTCGGCGTCACCGAGATGTTTCACCGGCATGGCAAGCTGCCGCGCCAGATGATCATCTCGATCCGCGACAATCTCTTCACCGATGTGCGGGATCGCAAGGATCACCTCTGGCTTCCTGGTGCGCCCTACGCGCGGACCATGGCACATAAGCTATCGATCGAGCCGCTGAGCAGCTGGCAGACCCTGCCGGTCCAACGCTGGCGCGAGCTTCTCTCCCTACCGATGTTTTATGGCAATGTCGCGCGATGGTACCTCGCCGACGAAAAGCCGGACGTCTCATACCGGCAGCAATTTGACGGCCTCGACACGCTGCTGCCTGATGGTTCGATCGTCTGGTCGAAACAACATCAGCAATTGTTTACCCGCGAGCGCACCGAACGCCTCTCAATTGCGTTTGCCGAACAGAATAGCAAGGCGCCGCCGAAACTCGACGCCAAAGGTATTGCCGCAATCGACACGCTGCTGGCGTTCCTCGTGAAGAACAATGTTGAAGTCTATCTCGCTCACCCGCCCTTCAATCCGGACTATTTCGATCGCGTGCGCAACTCGCCCTATATGGACGGCTTGCGCAAGGTCGAGCAGCTGACGGCCGCTCTCGCCAAGAAATACGGATTGCAGATCATTGGTGGGTTTGATCCGACGAAGGTCGGATGTACGGCGGACATGTTCATCGACGCCGAGCACTCGAACGCCAATTGCCTGCGTACCGTCTTCGATGAATTCATCGAACTCGATCATTCCTTCCAAGCGCGCAACATCAATCTTTCGCACGCCAATCCATTGGTCATGCCGACCGTGGAAACGACCGCCGCGGCGCTGGTGGCGTCACTTGGCTACGGCCGTGTCGGGGTGCCTCAGAGCGTCGAGCCAGCTCTGGTTCAACGCGTTGTGACGCCCATTGATCGCGGCGAGGTGCTGGCATCGCATACATCCGCGCCAAATTCGCCGGCGCCCGTCGCTCAGCAGGCGTCGCCTCCGAACACCGAACGCGCGATCGCGCGCTCCTTCCGCCCGATCGCAGAGCGTCTCGAGCGGCGCCGCAACAATGAGCCTGTGCGCCCCCGTATCACCTTCCGGAATGGCAGATAAGCAATGGCTTTTCACACCTATCAGTTCCTGTTCGGCGTGCTGCCGGCGTGCTACCTCGGCTTTGTCGTGGCGCATCGCCTCGGCGGCTGGATCGCCGCCTATCACTTTCTAGCGATTGCTTCGCTCGCCTTCTATGCGCAGTTCAGCACGCTGCTGGTTGCAATTCTGTTTGCGTCGGTGACGGCCAACTATCTCATCGGGGAGCTGTTGATGCGGCTCGCGGACAAGCGTCGTCTCGCCGGTCCAATTTTAATCGCTGGCATCGCCGCCAACCTTGCGGCCCTCGGCTACTTCAAGTACTCGAACTTCCTCATCGAGATCGCCAACGCGATCTCCGGCAGCGAAATCTCAAGCCTCAATCTGATCGTGCCCGTCGGGGTCTCGTTCTTCACGTTCGTCCAGATCGGCTATCTGGTCGAGGCCTACAACGGCCAGGTCGAGCGGCCGGGCTTCGGCCGGTATGTGCTGTTCGCAACGTTTCTGCCGTGCGTCACCGCCGGACCGCTGGTCTTGCAGGGTGAATTGCTCGGGCAGATGAAGGAGCGCGACGAGGCCGCACTCAATTGGCAGCGGCTCGCGGCCGGCCTGACACTGTTCGGGATCGGGCTGTTCAAGAAAGTCGTGCTCTCCGACGCGATTGCTCCCTACGCCAACACCGTCTTCGATGGGGTCGCCGCCGGACAGACGCCTGATGCACTGGTCGCCTGGATCGGCGCGCTGGCCTATGCGTTGCAGCTGTACTTCGATTTTTCCGGCTATTCCGACATGGCCATCGGCATCGGCTTCATGTTCGGTTTGAAGCTGCCGCTGAACTTCGATTCTCCCTTCAAAGCGACGTCGATCTCAGAATTCTGGCGGCGCTGGCACATGACGATGACGCGGTTCTTCACCACGTACATCTACACACCGCTGGCGATGCGCGGGATGCGCAACGCGCTGACACGGCGCCATGGCCAATTGCATCGCCTGCTCGCAACCACGGCCGTCCCCGCGGTTGTCACCTTCCTGGTGGCCGGCATCTGGCACGGCGCAGGTTGGTCGTTCGTGGTCTACGGTCTCATCCACGGCATTGCCATCGCCATCAATCTCATCTGGCGCGAGTACGAGTGCGTCGAGTTCTCGCCACCGACAGCCTGGCTGATGACGATGGCGGTTGTCGTCAGTGGTCTGGTGGTGTTCCGGGCGCCGGACCTCGGATCAGCCGGCACCCTGCTGCTGCAGATGTGGGGCGGCGAAATCTTCTTCCCATCGGTGGCCAGCAATCTCACGCTGCAGGTCGATCTGCGATCAGCCGTCGCCCTCATCATTCTGCTCGGCGCGATTGTGCTGCTGATGCCGAACAGCCAGCAGATCATGCATCACGCCTGGCCAACCAGCGACAGCAAGCCGAAGTCCACGCCACTGGACGCCGGTCTGTTGACCTGGAAGCCGACAATCGGACGGTCGATCGCCGTCGCGTTCACCTGGTGCGTTGCACTGACGTCGATCGGGGCCACTTCAACATTCCTCTACTACCAGTTCTAAAAAAGGGCAGTCAAAATGAACAAACACGTCTCTGATATTCGCGAGCTTCAGATCGAATTGACGCGCGCAATCGACAGCGAGATCGCGGCCGATATCGAAAAGGAATTGGTATTCGTCTCGCCGCAGATCGAGCGCATCATCGTCGCCGGCGATCAGAAAACCGCGACCGTCGTGGTCAAGCCTGGCGCTGACTTGAGCGTCGTCATCGACAAGGCCAAGCGCTACATCGAAGTGATGTCGAAGCAGATCAGCGGCTTCGAGCCGAAGGTGTTCATCGAGACCAAGCGCCGCGACACCGGCGACTATCAACGCGACGTCAATCTGGGATTGGTCCAGCGCGGATGGCTGCACGACTACGGCAAAGGCCAGGTCGCCTATTCCGGTCCAGTGTTGAAACTGGCACGCCTCCTCAACGAAAAGGCGGGCAGCCTCTATGCGCAAGCGTTCAACGCGACCGATGGCCAGTTCCCAGCCTTGATCGATGCCGACACGCTGCACAAGTGTGGCTACCTCGACAGTCACCCGAATGCCGTGACCTTCGTCGGCAACATGGTCGAAGACTTCGACGCTATCGAAGCCTTCCGTCAGGCGAATTCGTGCTCGGAAGGCGCGTTGCTGCCCCCGCACGACAACATCAATATTGATGGCGTCTGCCTCAACCCGGCCGCCTGCTTCCCGTGCTACCCGACACTCTCCGGCCGGACGTTCGCCACTGGCGAGTGCTTTACCTGGATGGGGCGCGTCTTCCGCTACGAGTTGCGCAACATCAACGGCCTCGACCGGCTCTATGAATTCAATGTCCGCGAACTGGTATTCGTCGGCAGCGAAGACTATTGCCGCGACGTGCGCAGTCGCACCTTGCCATTGGTTGAGGAGTTGGCCGCCTATTTCGATCTTGATGCCCGTGTCCAGACAGCAACCGACCCCTTCTTTGCCACCGTCTCGGCCGCCAAGAAGTTCTGGCAAGCCGCACAGGAAGTGAAGAACGAGATCAAGATCCCGGTGCTCGGTGCTGACGGCAAGGAAAAGCTGCTCGCCTGTGGCTCGATCAACCTGCACGGCAATTTCTTCGGCAACCGCTTCAACTTCAAGGACGGCGCCGGTCTTCCGGCACAAACCGGCTGCGTCGGCCTCGGTATCGAACGCTGGGTGCTGGCTGCATTCACGCAACATGGCTTCGATCCGGCGCGCTGGCCGGTCGCGGTCCGTCAAGCCATCTTCGATCAATAAGTCGCAACCACCAACTGAACAGGGAACACACCATGCAGAAGCTCAATCAAATCGTCGCCAACGTCCTGCGGGCCGACCCGGCGGATCTTTCGGATGAATCCAACGCGCAGAATACGCCGCGCTGGGATTCGCTGCGCCATATCGAGGTGATCTTCGCGGTCGAAAGCGCCTATCACGTGCGCTTCACGATGCCGGAGATCTCAAGCCTGCGCAAACTCGGCGACATTCGCCGCCTGCTACAGGCGAAGGGCGCATTGGTCGAAACAGCGCCGGAACCGAAACGCCTCTCAGCCTGATCACAATCATGATTGCATAGCGCGTCGCTGGGTCAGCGGCGCGGACCGCGCAACGGGAACACACAATAGCTCAGGCCGGACACGGTGAAGAGCATGAAGCGTGAGGAAGCCGATGACACAAAATCCGCAAAACGCCATAACCATCATGATCGCCGACGATGATGCCGACGATCGGATGTTGATCGAAGACGCCTTCCGTGAAAGCCGCCTCGGCAACAAGCTTGCCTTTGCCGAGGATGGCGAAGACTTGCTCGAGTACCTGCGCGGTCAAGGCCGCCATACCGGCCGCAACGTCAAGGAGCTACCGGGTTTGATCCTGTTGGACCTCAACATGCCGCGCATGGATGGCCGCACGGCGTTGGCGCGACTGAAGGAAGATCCGCTGCTGCGTCGCATCCCGGTGATCGTGCTGACCACATCAAAGGCCGAGGAAGATATCCTGCGCACCTATGACCTGGGTGTCAGCTCTTTCATCGCCAAACCCGTCACGTTCGATCGGCTGGTCGATGTGGTTCGCACCTTGAACCACTACTGGATCGAGATCGTCGAATTGCCGACGGGTTGCGCCTGAGACCTAACAAATCCTCGCGGCCGCAACGGCCTTGGAGCACGCTATGACTGACGAAGCCGAGAAAGACAGCACCTACATCCTCCTTGTCGAGGATGATCGGGACGACTTCTTTCTGACGCAGGATTTGCTGCAGCGTGTTGAAACGCGGCAATATCGTCTTGTCTGGTCGGCGTCATGCGACAGCGCGATCCAGGCGCTGCGCGAACGGCGTTTCGACGCCGTTCTCGTCGACTATCGCATCGGTGAACGGACCGGCCTCGATTTCATCAAGGAAATCGGTCCGCTCTATCCCAATACGCCGATGATCCTGCTGACGGGCCTGCGCAATGCCGACATCGACTTGGCGGCGCAGGCAGCGGGTGCTGCCGACTATCTCGTCAAGGATAGCCTGACCGAGGAACTGCTCGATCGTTCGATTCGCTATGCCTGCCAGCAGGTAGCGCGATCGGCGTTGCTCGAATTCGGTACTCACCAATGCGACGGCCGGCATGGTCGCACTTGATGCCGCCGGTGCGCCGATCATGTGGAACAAACCGGCATTGCGCGCACTCGACATCGATATCAACGGCCTCGCCGGCATCCGTGGCGCGGATATTGCGGCCGCCCTCAACCGCATCGCACAACGCGGCGCCTTGCCAGACGAGTTCCGCAACAAGGAAAATCATGCATTCGAAGTGACGGCCAACGCTGTTCCCGGCGGCGGCAAGATCATCGTCTTCCACGACGTAACGCGCCGCGCGCGTGCTGAACAGCTGCTGCGGCAAGCGGTTGCGGATGCCGAAGCCGCCAGCCAGGCGAAGTCCAGCTTCCTTGCCACGATGAGCCACGAATTGCGAACGCCGCTCAACGGCATTCTGGGCATGGTCCGGGTTCTCGAAAGTACCGAAGTCGACGAATCGCAGAAGGAATACCTGTCGACGATCAAATCGTCGGGCGACAATCTACTCGGGCTGATCAACGACGTGCTCGACCTGTCCAAGATCGAAGCCGGCTCCATGGATCTGGAACATATCGATCTCGACCTGCCGATGATCGTCGATGACGTCGTCAAAATTCTCTCGCCGATCGCCAGCGCGCGCGGTATCGAGATCGGCTGCATGGTCGATCCGCAGAATGAAGCGGACGATCAAAGGCGATCCGCTGCGACTGAAGCAGATCCTGATGAACCTCGGCAGCAATGCGGTGAAGTTCACCAGCGAAGGCGCGGTCATGATCACGGTCGGGGTCGAGTCAAACGAAGCAAGGCCGCGAACAAATCCGTTTCGCCGTGTCGGACAACGGGATCGGTATACCCGCCGACAAAGTACAGCACCTGTTCAAGAAATTCACCCAGGTCGATGCCTCGACGACACGCAAGTACGGCGGCACCGGGCTCGGTCTCGCCATCTGCCGCGAGCTCGTGACGTTGATGCACGGGCGCATCTGGTGCGACAGTACCGAAGGTCAGGGCAGCACGTTCAGCTTCGCCATTCCGGCGACCGGCGAGAGCCTGCTACATCCGGCAGTTCCGCTGGAACTGCAGGCCGTCGCCAAGGCGCAATTGCTGCTGATTACGCAAAGCGCCGGACTTGCCCGGGTCTTCAGCGGCTACATCGGGGCCATCGGCGGGCAATTGGAAATCGCCAGCGATGCCGCCAGCGCCGCCGGAATGCTGCAGCGCTCGTCCTATGCCGCGGTTGTCATCGATAATCGCCGTGCCGCGGTCGAGCCGGCGATGCTGACGCCTGAGCCTCGACGCCAGCAACGGGCCGCTCCCGATCTTCCTGCAATTGCGCGGTGCTAGCATCAGTTCGACGCCGGCGATCACCGGGTTTGACGACGTGCTGTCATTGCCATTTGTCTCGGGCACCTTCGTCCGCGTGGGCGAGTGTTTGCGCAAACATGTCCGCAAGCAGACACAGCGACCGGCGAAAGCTACCCCGGCTGCGGCTCCGCGCGGACTTTCAATTCTGATGGCTGAGGACAACGAACCGAACCAGCGCGTCGCCAAGGCACTCCTGCGCAGCGCCGGGTTCGCGATCGATATTGCCGGCGATGGCGCGAAGGCAGTAGCGATGGCAACGGCGACGCATTACGATGTCATCCTGATGGATCTCCACATGCCGGTCATGGATGGGCTCAATGCAACGCGGGCGCTGCGCCAGCTCGACGCCACGCGTGACGTGCCGATCATCGGTTTGACGGCCAGCGTCTCGCGTGAAGATCGCGATCTGTGCTTGCAAGCCGGCATGAATGAACACATGGCCAAACCGGTCGACTGGGATCAGCTCATTGCGACTGCTGACCAAGCTCGAAAAGCAGATCTACGGCACTGCGCTCGCCAGTTGAGGTCAACACGCCACGCTGATGCTGAATCAATCGGGTTCAGTCCACCGCAAATTGGCAGTCTGCTCCAGCATGACCCGGTGATCGGGGTTGGGCGCCAGGAAGGCTTCACCGAGCCATTGACCGCGTCGCATCAAACGGTGATCCTCGAGAAGGCGCTCGCTTTGGAAGCAGCGCAGCGCCAAGTCGATATCGTCGGCGCCATCGAGATGGGCAGCTAAGCCGAGCGCATCATTGGCCGCCTTGGTGACACCGGCGCCGATGTGCGGGCGGGCAACGAACGCAGCGTCACCAATCAACACGCAACGCCCGACCACCATCTGCGGCACGGCCAGATCGTAGATCGGCTGCACGAACGGCGCGTCCGCGGCCCGCACAATATCCTGGAACGACAACGGCAGCAGCCGCTCCGCATCCTTGCGCATGGCATCGATCACCTCACGCTGAATCAGCGGCGGCGGGATCGACATCATATGGCGTCGGCCCTGATGATCGGTCAGGAGCTGATCCAGTGCGACACCGGTGGCCGGCCGGTACCAGACAAACGTGTAGCGACGATGGCCTGATCGCAGATCATTGTTGGAACCTGGTACGGGATAGCCGAGCATCTGCTCGCCGGGGGGCAACATGAACGCGAACAGCGGGAAGAGATCGCGTTGGAGTGCCGGGCTCATGGCCGCTTCATCGATCATGCCGCGCCACGCGACATAACCGGCATAGGCAGGCTCGACGCCAGGCATGACGATGGACCGCAGCGTCGAGCGAAAACCGTCAGCGCCGATGACGAGGTCGGCGTTGAGCCGTTCGCCGGATTGCAGGACGACAACCGGCTTTGCATCGCTAACTTCGATTTTGGTCACGCCGGCGCCGGCCCGATAATGGCGCGCGATCGAACGTTTCCATCAGCGCGCGATGCAGTCGGTCCCAGGCGGTCATCAATTGCTTGAATTGGGCTTCGGCGACAATCATCCCGCTGGAATCGAGAACGACCCGCCGTTCAACCATGACGCCGAAGGCATCGACGGACGCGACGCCCACCTGGCGCAAGGCGTCGAGTAAGTTGGGATGTGTTGCGATGCCAGCGCCACGCGCGGACAATGGCTCGACCGAGCGTTCGAGGACGACCACCGCCCAGCCGATGCGCTGCAATGCGAGCGCTGCAAACAATCCAGCGACCGAGCCTCCAACGATGATCGCTTTACGCATGCCGGCCTTCACTCCTCAGTCGTCACATGTCCAGCCGCGTGCAGCCGCTTGTAGGACGGGGCGATGCTATGACATTCTCATCGCCGTTGCACCCGGCGACCGAAGGTTTATCATTTCTGAGGAAAGCGCATCGCATGGCTCGTCGCATCGTCGATCTCTCCGTGGCCCTTGAAGCGGGCATTGCCTCCGACCCGCCCGGCATGACGCCAGAAATTACCTATGTGACACATCGGCAGACGGCTGCGGGGGTCGCAGCGTTCTTTCCCGGCCTCGGCGTCAACGATCTGCCGGGCGGTGAAGGCTGGGCGATCGAGCAGCTGAAACTCTCAACGCACACGGGCACGCATCTCGATGCGCCCTATCATTTCCATTCGACGATGGACGAGGGACAGCGCGCCATCACCGTCGACGAGGTGCCGCTGGACTGGTGTTTCGGCTGTGGCGTAAAACTTGATTTTCGCCATCTCGCCGACGGCCACGTAGTTGCCGCGCGCGAGGTCGAGGCCGAACTCGCCCGCATCGGCCACACGCTCAAGCCATTTGACATCGTCGTCGTCAATACCGCTGCCGGTGGCCGCTATGGCCAACCCGACTATGTCTCACGTGGCTGCGGCATGGGCCGCGAGGCGACACTCTATCTGACCGAACGTGGTGTCCGCGTCACCGGGACGGATGGCTGGAGCTGGGACGCGCCGTTTGTGCACACCGCCAAACGCTACGCCGCGAGCGGCGACGCCAGCCTCATCTGGGAAGGCCATCGCGCCGGCATGACGCGGGCCTACTGCCACATCGAGAAGCTCGCCAATCTCGATCAGCTTCCGGCCACCGGCTATCGCATCGCCTGCTTCCCCTTCAACATCAAAGGCGGATCGGCGGGCTTCACCCGCGCCGTCGCGATCTTCGAGGATTGAGGTGGGTGGCGCGGGGGAGCGCTGTGCGTCAGCGGGGGCCGATATCCGACGCCAGCCAGGGCACTGTCGCGAGGGCTGCGGCGCGGGCTTCTGGCTCGGTCGCAAAGCTCTTGGCCGCATAGCCGCCGATCGGAAACCAGCCGCGACGATCTTCGCTGTCGCGGCGGTATTCTTCGAAACCGAAGGTTCCATCGGGGCGAACGAACAGGTCGACGCAACGGCCGCCGTCATCGGTTTCGATCGAGCGCAGCACGCGATTGATATCCGCCATGTCCGCCGCTTAGATTTTCAAAACGATCTTGCCGACGTGATTGCTGGATTCCATGCGGCGGTGGGCGTCGGCGGCGTTAGCCAGCGGATAGGTCGAATCCAAGATAATTTTGATCTTGCCCGAAGCGATCAGCGGCCAGACATTGGCTTCGAGCGCACGCGCAAATCCGGCTTTCACGTCCCGCGTGCGCGGGCGCAGCGTTGATCCGGTTAGCGTCACGCGTTTGACCATCAACCGGCCGATGTTGAGCGCCACATCAGCGCCGCCGAGCGTCGCGATCTGGACGATACGGCCATCCTCGGCGGCAGCGACAATGTTCTTGTCGGTGTAATCGCCGCCAACCATGTCGAGCGTGACATCGACGCCTTTGCCGCCGGTCACCTCTTTGCAGACGGCAACGAAATCCTCGGTCTTGTAGTTGATGGCCCGGTCAGCGCCGAGATCGGTGCACACCTTGCACTTTTCTGCACTACCGGCTGTCGCGATCACCTTGGCACCGAACGCCTTGGCGAGTTGGATCGCCGTCGTGCCAATGCCGCTGGTGCCACCGTGGACCATGAACCATTCGCCGGATTTCAACCTGCCGCGTTCAAAAACATTGTTCCAGACGGTGAAGAAGGTTTCGGGCGCGGCCGCCGCGTGGATCATGTCGAGGTCGGCCGGGATGGGTAATGCAACCACTTCTTCAGCGATCGTGTACTCCGCATAACCGCCACCATTGAGCAACGCGCAGACCGCGTCGCCGGCCTTCCAGCGGGTGACACCTGGACCAACCGCAACGACATGGCCAGCAGCTTCGAGGCCCGGCAACGTCGAGTGGCCGGCAGGCGGTGGATAAGCGCCGATGCGCTGCTGAATGTCCGGTCGATTGACGCCGGCGGCGACGACCTTGATCAGGATCTGGCCAGGCCCCGGCTTGGGTGTCGCGACTTTGCCCGGGACCAGCACCTCGGGGCCACCCTTGCCGTTCAGTTCAACGGCTGTCATCGTCTCCGGGATGGTCGTCATGGTGCGTGGCTCCAAGTTTGAAGTCTTGGCCGGAGTGATGCCCGAGCGGCGCAGATTACACAAGTTCTTGCGGAGACAAGGTGGCTTGCGATGGATTGGGATGATCTGAAACCGAAACCGGCCAAAACGGCAACCCTTGGCGAGAGCCTCGAAACCCTATCGGTCGCGGAGCTGGAACACCGGATCGCAGCGCTGAAAGCCGAGATAACGCGGGTCGAAGTCGAAGTTGCGCGCAAGCAGCAGCAGGCGTCGGCCGCCGACGCGCTGTTCAAGAAGGGCTGATCAGCCCGCTGGCCAAAACCTAATGCGCGCCCGGCGAAAAAGAATTGGTCATTAACTTCGCGTTAGTTATGTACCGGTATTCTCGGAGCTATCCAGTCTTCTGGATCCTGAGCGGCTCCTCGCCGCTCTGTTTGACGCCTCCCTGTTGACTTCTGAGCCGCCCTTCGAGGCGGCTCTTTTTTTGTTGCGGCCCGATTTTTGCAAAACAAGGCGGCGATGGTCACGCCAGCGCCTTGATGTGTGCCATTTTGGAAGCGACTTCTTAAGCATACCCTGGCAGAGTCGTTCAGTCAGAGGTTGTCATGCTAGGCTCTGATCGGCCAGTATGAGCCGTGTTGAGTCATCAGTTGCGAGTGTTGCTTAGAGCGTCATGGGTATTACCTTCGGAAAATTCGGCCCGCGCGCGGTTCCGGCCTCGCAGGGTTCAACGGTTTCGTTCGGCGAGCATTTTGCGTCGTCAGAACAGTTCGACGCCATTTTCAAGCATGGCATGGCGCTGGTTGAGCGCACCGCATCCTATCTCGATGGCCCCGGCCGCAAGGAAGCGAAGGCGCTGAAAGCCCCGCTGACGCTGGTCTATGCAACGGAAAGCATGCGGCTGACGACGCGGTTGCTGGAACTTGCGTCCTGGCTGCTGATCCGTCGTGCCGTCAAGGATGGCGAGATCTCTGCCGAGGAAGCCGCCCAGAAGCGTCAGCGCGTCAAATTGCAGCCGCTCGGCCGGCCGTCGCATGTCAGAGGCTACGCGGAATTGCCGCAGGGCCTGCGCGAACTGATTGACGCGAGCTTCGCTCTCAACGATCGGATTGTGCAGCTCGATCGCGCACTGCAGTCGCCCCTCGATGCCGATGCGGCTCCAGCAAAAGCCAACCCCGTCGACAGCCAAGTGCAGCGCCTGCAAGCCGCCTTCGCGCAGCGGCACTGAGCGGTCACTCGCCCTCCCCAGTCAGCGCGATTCAAGTCTCGATGCTGCAACACAAAAGCTGTCATCCCAGGGCTTGTCAGCCCTCGGCGAAGGCCGAGGGTCCCCGGGACCCATCATGCAGAAGGCAGAGGCATGAGTGCGTGGCGCGATGGTTGCCGGCGATAAATCCCAGGGCAATGCGTGTGTGCCGCCGCCGCGGCTGAATGGAATGGCCCTGTCTCCCCGGCAGGCCGAGCGCCCGTCGACTTGACATCGCGCTGGGACCGTCCGAGCTTGCCGCCAATGGACAATCGAACCGGCCATCAACTGCGCCGGACTGGGAGGCCTGCATGCGCGCGTTGACATCCGAGACCATTACACCCGCCGTCATCGAGCAAATGGCGACGACGCCAGACGCGCGCACCAAGGAAATCATGGAGGCGGCCGTGCGCCACCTGCATGCCTTCGCGCGCGAGGTCAATTTGACGCCCGGCGAATGGATCAAGGGCATCGAGTTCATGACCAAGGTCGGGCAGATGTGCACGCCCGAACGCCAGGAGTTCATTCTGCTGTCGGATACACTCGGGCTTTCCACGCTGGTCAACACGCTGCACGACAAGACGGCGATCGAGGCGGCGACCAATACCAGCCTGCTCGGGCCCTTCTTTCGCGAGCAGACGCCGGTATTCGAGACCGGCGGCCAGATTGCCAAACATCCGACCAGCAAGGACGAAGTGGTGTTATACGGTCGCATCACCGATCGCAGTGGTCGTGGCATCAGCGGCGCCAAGGTGACGGTCTGGCAAACGCGCAGCGATGGCCGCTATGACATTCAGGTCGACGGCGGCGATATCGATTGTCGCGGCATCTTTACCGCCGACGCCGAAGGCCGCTATCTCGTGCGCACCGTTCGCCCGATCGGCTATTCCATTCCACTCGACGGCCCGGTCGGCAGCCTGATCAAGGCGCAGCGCCGGCACGGCATGCGACCGGCCCACATTCACTTCCTGATCAGTGCACCAGGTTTCCGCGAACTGGTCACCGCCACCTACATGGCGGGCGACGACTACCTCGAGAGCGATACGGTATTTGGCGCGTCCGGCGATCTGGTCGTCGAGGTCAGGGCGAGCGATCCGGATTGCCCGATTAAGGGTCTGTCGAGCATGCGGTTCGATTTCTCCATGGCGCGGGAAGGCGCGATCGACAAGACGCAGGGCCGCGTGGGTGCCGATCCCGCAGCGATCACCAAGCGCGAGGCCGGAGCGCCGGTCACCGCGTCCTATTCCGGTGACAGTGCAGGAACGCCAGCCCCCGCTGCCAAGAAGGGCCTGTTCGGTGCGCTGTTCGGCAGTAAATAGCGAAACCACGTACGCCACCTGCGCTAAGGCATGGCAGCCGTGGGCTGGAGTTCCGCCTATGCCGCCTTGGCTTCGGGCTAGGGCCGTGTTTTCTCGATTCTGTCGACGAGCAGGATAGAAAACTCATAGAGCCCCCAGGTCGGCAGCATCATCGCGATCATTGAGAACGGATCGGGCGGCGACAGCACGGCGGCAGCGGCGGTGATGGCAACCACGGCATAGCGGCGGAACGAGCGCAGGCCGGCCGCATCGATCATCTCGGCCCGCGCCAGCAGCGACAGCACCACCGGCAACTGAAAACAAATGCCGAATCCGAGGATCAGGCTCATGATCAACGACAGATACTCTGAGACGCGCGCTTCGAGCGCGATCTGCAACGTATCGGTATTGACTTCGCCACCGATGAAGAAGGTCAGCATCAGCGGCATGACGATGAAGTAGACGACCGCTGAGCCGGCGATGAACAAGAGCGGAGTGGCAATGAGGTAAGGCAGGAACGCAGTCTTCTCGTTCTTGTAGAGGCCGGGGGCGACGAACTTCCAGACCTGATTGGCGATGATCGGGAAGGCCAGGCACACCGCGCCGAACAAGGCCAGTTTAAGCTTGGTGAAGAAGAATTCCTGCGGCGCGGTGAAGATCATTTTCGCCTTCTCGGTGCCGCGCGCCCACTGATAGGGCTTGACCAGGAAGGTGTAGATGCTGTCGGCGAAGTAGAAGCAGAACATGAAGGCGATACCGACGCCGATCAGCACGTGGATCAGGCGTTGCCGGAGCTCGATCAGATGCTCCATCAGCGGCGCTTTCGATGCCTCGATATCGTCGTGTCCCTCGCGCTTGGCCGGCTCATGGCCGTCGTCGTTTTTCTTCGGTGTCATGTCCTGCATGGCGCGTCAGGCCCCCGTCTTCGGTGCGACGCCACTTGTGTCGGCAGTGGCGGGTTCCAGCGTGTTGGCGCTGGCAGGAGGCGCGGCTTCAAGACCGTTCAAGGCATCATGCGGCACGGCGTCCGGCACGGCGGTATCGAGCGCCGACTTCACATCCTGCTCGGCGCTCGCCATTTCCTTGTTCAGCGAACTTTCTGCATCGCGCAGAGTGTTCTCGGTTTCTTTGCCAAGGTTTTCGACGTCCTTGCGGATCTGATCGAGTTCGCTTTCGCGCATCGCCTCGTCGAACTGGGAGCGGAATTCGTTCGCTTGCCGGCGGATCATCCCCATGTACTTGCCGATCGTGCGCAACAGCATCGGCAATTCCTTCGGGCCGACGACAATGAGGGCCACGATACCGAGGATCAGCAGTTTTGACGACGTGATGTCGAACATCAGGGTTCCCAAGTCATCCCGCGCGCACCTGCAGAACTCTACACTGACGTTTCGGTTGCCCACCAGCAGCCGCGCGGTGCTGCGGTGCAGACGCGGGACCTTGTGAACAGTTCCGGAACAAGGTCCCGCATCTGCGGAGCATCATTCCGCTGACGCTTCATGCTGCACACGCGCGCGGGATGACAGCGAGCGTCCATGCGGCAGGCACCGACGTGCTTCAGACTTTTGTGCCTGTAACGGTGTTGACTTGATCGATGGTCTTCGACGCCTGCGCCTCGATTGCTTTCTTGGCGTCGGCCGCTTTGGCAGCCGCCGCAGCGTCACCCTCGTCGTCCTTCATGCCCTTCTTGAAGCTTTTGATCCCGTCGGCGAAATCGCCCATGATCGAGGAGATCTTGCCCTTGCCGCCGAACACGACCAGCAGAACAAGCGCCAGGATCAGCAAATGCCAACCACTGAATGCACCCATGAAACTATAACTCCTTTACGGCCGAAGCCCGGTGGCGATTTTGAAGACCATTATCGCAGATGCCAGCAGAGGGGGCAAGCACGCCGGGTGCTCAGATTGCCGGAGCGGTCAACGCGTCAACCGGTCCTGCGGCTTCGGCTTCCTCGGGGAAGATCATGACCATGGCGGGATCGATGGTGACGTCGATTTCGGCGCCGCGTGGGGGCGCGCGACCCTCCCGGACCAGCATCGTCAACGGCTGATCCAGGCCCTCGACGGCGATTTCAACCGAGGTCAGGTCGCCGAGAAAACGGGCGTCCATCACCCGGGCCGGGCGTCCCTCGCCAACCCCGGCAATACGCACACCCAGGCGGCTGAGGCACAGCACGGCCCTATCGCCCTCATTTAAGTCGGGAGCGCTGAAGTCGCCAAACGGGGTGGTGATGCGGCCGCCAGCGACGCGGAAGCGCAACTCGTTGATCTCGGAGAACAGGCGGGCAACGAAAAGGTTTGCCGGGTTGCGGTACAACTCGGCGGCGCGGCCAACCTGCACCAGCCGGCCATCACGCATGACGGCGATGCGATTGCCGAGGCGCAGCGCCTCCTGCGGATCATGCGTGACGATTAAGCAGGTGGCGCGGGTTTCACGCAACAGGCTCATCGTCTCGCCCTGTAGTCGATCGCGCAATTGGACGTCGAGCCCTGAGAACGGCTCATCCATCAGCATGACGGCGGGGCGTGGGACGATGGCTCGGGCCAGTGCGACGCGCTGTTGCTCGCCGCCGGAGAGGGTGTGCGGGTAGACGCTGGCATATCGCGCGAGGCCGACGCGGGCGAGCACGGCAAGGGCCTCCCGTTGCGCGTCCGCGCGCGGCAGTGCGCGCAATCCAAACGCCACGTTGTCGAGAATAGTCAGATGCGGGAACAGCGCGAAGTCCTGGAACATCAAGCCGACGTTGCGCCGTTCTGGCGGAACAAAGACATCGGGACCCGCCACTTCACGATCGTTGATGAGGACACGGCCGCCGGTCGGTCGCTCGATGCCCGACGCGATCCGCAACAACGTGGTCTTACCGCAGCCCGAGGGACCAAGCAGGCAGACGATTTCGCCGGGTTCAACGACCAGCGAGACACCGCGCAAGGCCTCAGTCCCTTCGAATTGGCGTTCAATCTTTTCGAAGACGAGACGGGCGGCGAAAGTCGCGCCGACGCGCCCGCGAGGTGCCGCGTCGGCGCTAAGATGCGCTGCCGGCTGACCGGCGACATAATCGCTCTGGCACAGATTGCCAATCTTGTTTTCGCCGCTGGATTGCCAGCGCCGCAGCCAACTCGCTACGCTCACGCTTGCCTCATGTCAGGGCTTTGGCTCGCCGTTTCGGCTGGTCATCGTCGACATCGATCTCGGGTTCGGCCTCCAACGGTAGTTCGAGATTGGTCTCGGCTTCCTCGATGGCATCAAGCGGTAACTCGTCGGGCATTAGCGCTGCAACGTCGGTCGGTTCCGGTACGGTGAAGTCCGGCGGCAGATTGCCATCCAGAAGTCCCGCCCCTTTCAGCTCCGCGAGACCCGGCAGATCCTTGATAGCATCGAATCCGAAGTGTTCGAGGAAATGCGTGGTAGTGCCGTAAGTGATCGGCCGGCCAGGCGCACGGCGGCGGCCACGCGGGCGGATCCAGCTGGTCTCCATCAACACATCGAGTGTGCCTGTCGAGGTGGCAACACCGCGAATTTCCTCGATCTCGGCGCGGGTGACGGGCTGGTGGTAAGCGATGATCGACAGCGTTTCCATGGCGGCCTTCGAGAGCTTGCGCTCCTCCTGGGCATGACGTTCCAGCAGGTACGACAGATCATCCGCCGTGCGGAACGCCCATTTGCCGGCGACGCGGACCAGATTGATACCGCGCCCGGCATAAAGTCCCTTGAGTTCATCAAGCAGTGCTGCAACGTCGTCGCCTTGTTTGAGGTGTTGCGCGAGATAGGATTCATCGATCGGTTCCGAGGCAGCGAACAGCAGCGCCTCAATGATGCGCAGTTTCTCGCGGCGTTCAGCGGACGGCAGATGGGTAACGTTGGATGTGACCGCGCGCGCGCCACCATCGACGCGATGGGCCGCAACCTTGGCGTCCGATTTGGCCGCTCCAGCGCCCTCACTGGCGATGCTCGGACCCGCATCAGCGTCGCCGCTTGCCTCGTCGCGCACCATATTCAGCTTTGGCGGACCCATATCTGTCCCCTTGTTCTTGTTCTGCAGTGTCCAACTCCACGGCTACGCAAAAAGACCAACGACGATGCGGCCTGCCACTTAAGAGACCACCTGCCATTCCGAACCAGCACCGCGCTTGCGCATGTAGATTGGCGAAAACGGCTGGTCCTGGCGAATTTCAACGAGGCCGTCGCGGGCCATTTCCAGTGTCGCGCCAAAACTCGATGCGACGGCGGTGCGGGCCAATTCCGCCGACGGCAGATACTGTTCAAGGAACAATTCCAACTGCACCCAATCACCGGACGACGATCCGACCAGTCGCTGCAAATGCGTGCGCGCTTCCTTGATCGACCACACCGTACGCCGCTTGACAACGTGCGAGCGTTTGACGGCGGTGCGCGAGCGTTGATCGGAATAGGCCTTGAGCAGATCAAAAATCTCGGCGGTATAGAGCCGCTGGCGGATGGTCTTGACGCCTTCCGGCATGCCGCGCGGAAACACATCCTGGCCGAGGCGCTTGCGGGTCATGATCTGGGCGGCGGCGCGGCGCATCGCTTCAAGCCGCATCAAGCGGAACGCCAAACGCGCCGCCAGTTCCTCGCCAGTGACTTGATCGACCGGCGTCTGCTCCTTCGGCAGGATCAGTCGCGACTTCAGGAATGCTAGCCAGGCCGCCATCACCAGGTAATCAGCGGCAAGTTCCAGCCGCATCGTCCGGGCTTCGGCGATGAAGGCGAGATACTGTTCGGCCAGCGCCAGCACCGAAATTTTGGCAATGTCGACTTTCTGTGTGCGGGCGAGCGCCAACAGCAGATCGAGCGGACCTTCGAAACCAGCGATGTTGACCTTGAACGCTTCATCCGCGCGGGCGCCATCCTCGGAGCCGGGTGCCGACCACGTATCGAGGTTGAGATCGCCTTCAGTGCTTTCAGGTGCCGTGCTCATCGCTTCTCAGGGACATCTCAAGTTTCGTCGTCAGCCGGTGGATAAGCTGTGAATCGGCAACGGACTCAACGCTCTTCAGGCGCTTAAGGCCAAAACCTCGGCGAGGCAAGCCTCAGCCGCACGTTCGTCACAGGGCTGATGGCGCGTGGTGACAGTAAAAGCCCTGTCGAATCGCGATTGGGCGGGACCCGCAAGCGCCGGGACGTTGGCGGCGACCACCTCCATTTCGGCAAGCACACCGTTGCAATGCAGCGCCAGGTCTGATCCCGCCGCCATAACGGCGCAGGTGCGGTCGGCCATCGAACCCGACAGTGCTTTCATTGAGAGATCGTCGCTCATCAGCAAGCCGCCAAAGCCGATTTTGCCACGGATCACTGTTTCGATCATGTTGCGCGACGTACTGGCTGGGTGGTCCGGGTCAATGGCCGTGAACACGACGTGCGCGGTCATCGCCGCAGGCATCAGCGCCAGCGCCCAGAACGGGGCGAAGTCTGTAGCGTTCAGTTCCGCGCCGCGCGTCGCAACGGCTGGCAGTTCGAGATGACTGTCAGCGGTGGCGCGGCCATGTCCAGGGATGTGCTTGATCACCGGCAGAATGCCGCCGGCAATATATCCGTCGGCGACGGCGCGAGCGATTGGTACAACGGTTTCGAATGCAGTGCCGTACGCGCGATTGCCGATGATGTCGTGGCTGCCGGCGATGGGGAGATCGAGCACCGGCGCGCAGTTGGTATTGATGCCGAGCCGGCGCAGATCAACTGCCGTCAACTCGGCGATTAGCTGTGCCATCGCGGCCGCCTGTACGACATCGCCACGGCTGGCACGCAGAAAATCGGCGGCTGGTGGTAGCGCGCGCCAGTGCGGTGGACGTAGCCGTTGCACGCGCCCGCCTTCCTGGTCGATCAGCACTAAAACAGATGCGTGGCCAATGGCGTGGCAAGCGTCGGCGATCAGACGGCGGACCTGCTCGGGGTTGTCGATATTGCGCGCGAACATGATAACCCCCGCCGGCTGGCTCGCCCGCAGGAACGATGCTTCTGCTACATCGAGTGAAAGTCCGGCCAAGCCGCTGATGAATGCCGATGTCATATGGGGGCCGAAGGTCTCCCAGCCATTGCTGCACCGTTGTAGCAGGTGGGCAAGACCTGAGAAGGACTGAAGTGGATTGCCACTGTCCATGCCCCAAACGTCGGCGGCGACCTTTCGGCCGCCGCTCAATAGCAATCATCCATCGTCGCACCGATCACTCGGGATCAGTACGCCGTCACCCAGCAGCCCGTGAAGCCAGCGGCTTTCAGCTGGCCACAGAGGTTAGAGGCGGCGTCACGCGAGCCCGGAGGTCCAACAACAGCGCGGTAATAGACGCCCTTGTCACCCAGATTGGCTTCCTGCACGTCGGCCGGCTTGTTGGAAAGAACCTGGCCGAATTTCTGCTGGATGTCGGCATAGACCTTGAGCGCATCTAGCCGCGACTTCTGCGACGACAGCACGGCGACGAAGCCATTGGTGCCAGTCGCTGCAGCCGGCGGCGCCTGACCCGGTGCGGCACCAGCCACGGCGGCCGATGCAGCATCTGCCGTCTTCGGTCGTGGCGCCGGCTTGCGCGGTGCTGGGGTAATTTCCGCTGAGGCAACAGTGGCAGCCGGTGGCGGAGCAGCAACCGGTGCTGGAATGGCCACAGCGGCAGCAGCCTTCTGCGCGGCTTTAGGTGGTGGCGGGGTCGCCGCTTGCTGGACGGGAACAATCGGCGGCAGCGCGCGCGGTCCGCCAGGTGGGCCAATGTTTTCGACCGCCATGCCGGGCACGGAAACTGTCGGCAACGGCGCGGCTGGTGGCGGCGCGATAGCGATGGTTTGCACCTTGCGGGGCCCCCCATCCGCCTGCGTTTCGGGAGCGGCGGCGGATTGCGTGGCTTGCGCTGTATCCTCGCCGAGGCGGCCGAAAATCTTACGATCGGCGTTTGGAAATTCCTTGCCGCCGGGGACCGGCGGTTTGGTCTTGGCGGGCTGAGCATCGGCTTTCACCAGGGGCGGATTGCCACCGCCGAACGACTTGCCATAGGTCTTGTAGACGTAGGCCATACTGCCGCCAAGACCGATCGCCCCGACCAGTGCAGCAACGACCAGCAACCCACGGCGGCCGCGGCGTGGTTCCTCCTCGACGTATTCTTCCTCATAGTCGTCCTGCTCGGCATAGGCCGGATCGGCCGGCTGTTGCTGCGCTGGATAAGGATGATGATTTTGGCCTTGCTGCGGATAGGCTTGCTGATCCATCGGCGCTGAACGCCGGGTCTGGGGCGGCTGTTGTCCAGCACGGCCGGGAGCGCCATAGCTGCCGAAATCAAGTGACGGTTCGCCCAATCTTTGATCGGGGTAACGCGGGTCATGGCCGCGGGGATCATGGGCCCACTGCGCGGATTGGCCTTGCGGGGCTGATGCGGCCGGATAACCGCGTTGCGGTGGCAAGGCACCTGACTGCGGTTGGGCCGCAAACTGCCGCTGCGAACGCCCACTATCGAGTGCCGCCGAAGGTCCGGGTTGTGGCTGACCTGCCGCTGCATAATAGCGCGCTGGGTCTGGAGCAGATTGGCGCTGCAGCGCACGTGCCTCATCTTGTGGTGGCCACTGAGCAGCTGGCTGTTGACTAAACGGCGCAGCCGGCTGCTGCACGTACTGCCCGTGTTGGCCTGTGGCAGCCGATTGGGCGCCGTAGGTGGGCTGTGCGTGACGTGGATCTGCCTGCGTCGAAAGTGGCACAGTTCGTGGCGCGCCAGCCGCGGGCGGATAGGCGGCGGGTTGCTGTTGCGGAAAATAGAAATCCTGCGGGAGGCCCTGCGCGGCGGTCGACGGGGCTTGCCCTGGCACTTGGGCGCCTTGTGGCCATTGGCCGGGCGCTCCCTGCGGCGTATATTGCGGCTGTTCGGCGTACTTATCCTGCGCCGCCGGCTGTCGGCCAGCGTTCGCCGGATGAATTGGTGGCCCAGGATGACCTATTGGAGCATTGGATCGCGACATTGTGCGACTGTCCTTGCGACTGTGTAATAGACTTCGGTCCCAGACTTCGGCTCCGGTAGGCCAGTGATTCGCTAGTCTACCGCATTTACCGCATCTCGTCCGGCGCCTCCGCCCCCAATATCGACAAGCCCGAAGCTAAAACCTGTGCACAGACCTGCACAAGCGCCAGTCGCGCGGCCGTAAGGTCCCCGTCCGATGACTGTATGAACCGCAAATGTGGCGAATCATTGCCTCGGGTCCACAGGCCATGGAAGGCCGATGCGAGGTCATAAAGGTAGAACGCGACCCGGTGCGGCTCGTGCGCCTTGGCAGCGCCGGCAACCAGTTCCGGGTACCAGGCGATTTTCTTGATCAAGTCGAGTTCTGCTGGATCGCTGAGCCGGCCAAGGTCGGCTTTAGCAACCGATTGGCTGCCTTCAATAAGGGCCGGAAATATCTCGCGGGCGTTGCGGAAAACAGACTTTGCACGCGCGTGAGCGTATTGCACGTAATAGACTGGGTTGTCCTTCGACTGTTCCACCACTTTGGCCAAGTCGAAATCTAGGGCGGCGTCGTTCTTGCGATAAAGCATCATGAAGCGGACCGGGTCGCGGCCCACCTCGTCGACGACCTCACGCAGCGTGACGAAGGTGCCGGACCGCTTTGACATCTTCACCGGCTCGCCGTTGCGCATCAATTTGACCAGCTGGCAGATCGGCACGTCCATATCGACCCTGCCGGCCGATAGCGCCGCCACCGCCGCCTTGATCCGTTTGATATAGCCGACGTGGTCGGCACCGAGCACGTTGACGAGATGATCATAGCCGCGCGCAACTTTGTTGTGGTGATACGCCACGTCGGACGCGAAGTAGGTGTAGGTCCCGTCCGACTTCATCAGTGCGCGATCGACGTCGTCGCCGAAGACCGTCGAACGGAACAGCGTCTGTTCGCGGTCTTCCCAATCATCGCCGTCGTGGCCTTTCGGCTTTTCCAGCCGGCCTTCGAAGATATGCCCGGCCTTGCGCAGATCGGCGATGCTTTCGGCGACCTCGTCCTTGCCGCCGCTCTTCAGCGAGGCCTCGGAGAAGAACACGTCATGGCGGACGTTAAGGGCAGCGAGATCGTCCTTGATCATCACCATCATGGCGTCGATCGCGTCCTTGCGGACGTGGACCAGCCAGTCGGCTTCCGGTTTTCCGAGCAGCGCTTTGCCATGCTTCTTCGCCAAGGTTTCGCCAACCGGCTTCAGATAATCGCCGGGGTAAAGTCCCTCGGGGATCGCGCCAATGCTTTCCCCGAGCGCTTCGCGATAGCGCAGATACGCTGAACGCGCGAGCACGTCGACCTGTCCGCCGGCATCGTTGATGTAGTATTCGCGCGTCACCTGATAACCGGCGAACGCCAGCAGGTTGGCCAGCGCATCGCCGAACACCGCGCCGCGGCAATGCCCGACATGCATCGGGCCAGTCGGATTGGCGGAAACATATTCGACGTTGACCTTGGCCGCCGCCGTAACCAAGCCACGCCCGTAGTGATCGCCCGCCGCTAGCACCTTGCCGGCCAGCGCCTGCCATTGCGCCGGTTGCAGCGTGATGTTGAGAAATCCTGGTCCGGCAATGTCGATCTTGGCGATGCCCGGCTCGGCTTTGAGTTTCGCCGCCAGCAGTTCCGCGATATCGCGCGGTTTCATGGCCGCAGGCTTGGCGAGCACCATCGCGGCGTTACTCGCGATATCACCATGCGTCGCGTCCCGGGGTGGAGAGGCTTCAAGCCGATCGAGTTTGAGGTCGTCGGGCAGCCGTCCTTCCAACTTCAAGGCTTCGAGGGCGGCCACGATGCGGGCGGCAACGTCGGCATAGATGTTCATGGGGCTATTCCAATGGCTTGCCCGGCGGCGCAACCGCCACCGGAACGTTGTTGGCCGGACTAGCGCAATGGCTGCACTGCGTCAAACTTCGGCATAGCAGGGCTGCGCTTTGGCATCGCACCGTGACCTGCGACGGTGATCCGTCTAAGCTCAGTGCAGCATTTTCGGCTCAATGGAGGAACGACATGTCAGGCAAAGGAAAAGTCGCGCTCATCACGGGTGGCGGTACGGGGATCGGACGATCGGCGGCACTGCATTTGCAGGCCGATGGCTGGAGCGTCGTCGTAACCGGGCGGCGCAAGGAAGAACTTGAGAAAACCTGCGCGATGGCGAAAGCCGGTGGCGGTAAGATGGCGGCGATCGCCGCCGACGTTGGCAAGCCGGCCGACGTGAAGCGCCTCTTCGCCGACGTCGTGAAGACGTTCGGCCGCCTCGACTTCCTGTTCAACAACGCCGGCATGGGAATGCCGGCCGGGCCGATGGAAGATATTCCAGCCGGAGAAGTGGCAGCAGGTCGTTGACGTCAATCTGACCGGCTCGTTCTACTGCGCCCAGGAAGCCATTCGCCAGTTCAAGGCGCAGCAGCCGCAGGGCGGCCGCATCGTCAACAACGGCTCGATTTCCGCGCACACGCCGCGCCCGCAATCCGTCGCTTATACGGCGACCAAGCACGCGATCACCGGCCTCACCAAGTGCATCGCACTCGATGGCCGGCCCTTCAACATCGCCTGCGGTCAGCTCGATGTCGGCAATGCCGACACCAACATGGGCGGCCGTATGAAAGCGGGCGTGCCGCAAGCCTCCGGCGAGATCCGTCCCGAACCGGTGATGGACGTCGAACATTGCGGCTCGGCGATCCGCTACATGGCGTCGCTGCCGCTCGATGCCAACGTGCTGACGATGGCCATTAAGGCGACCAACATGCCGTTCGAAGGTCGCGGCTGAGCACAAGCGCTGAAAACAAGAGACAAGGCCAGACCCGCGAGGGCCTGACCTTTTGTCATTTCGCTATTGCCCCTTCGGCAGATCGACGCGCGCTTCGAGCTTATCGCCACCGAGTGGCCCGGGCTTGAAACGGCCAATGGTCACGACGTTGCCCTGCGCTGTTGCGGGCGTCGTTGGCGCAGCCGGAGTCGATGCTGCTGGTGGCGCCGCGGTGGTGCTGGCAACCGGGGCTTGCGGCTGTGCCGCTGGCTGTTGCGTCGGAGCCGCTGCGCCAGCGCCTGGCGCGTCGATGGCGGCATTCATCTGATCGCCGCCGAGCGGGCCCGGCTTGAAGCGGCGGATGGTGGCGTTGGCGGCTTGTGGCGCCGCATCCGACCTCGAACCAGAAATTATACATTGTGCCCCAGCGGATGGCGTTGGCGTTCGGGTTGGTCGCATGCGCGGCCGTCGACCACGTCACGGTGCCGCCGGTCGTCGTCGATTGCCAGGGATCATTCGACCAGGGGTCGCCATGCGAGCGCGGCGCCTTGAAGCCGACATTGGTGACGCGCGCGGCGCCGACCGGTACCGAGAACGTCGCGACGCCACGATCCGAGTTCATGTTGTAGACCGCGTAATCGTAGCGATTGCGGCCGCCGCCAAGGGGTGTGACGCGCGAGCCGACGACGACGCGCGAGGTGAACTTGCGGCCCTGCGCTTCCGCTTCGACGGCTTCGAGATTGACGAGCTTGGCGCCCGGCCAAGCCTCGATCGCCATCTTGCGCCGCTGAGTGGTTGTGGTTGGCGTGCGCAGCGCGAGGCCACCCTCAGCGTTGCGTGTCACGGTGATCTCATTATAGGCGGTATTGTTGAGGCCGTTGCCGGCTTCGGAGTCGTCGGCGGCGACATATTGTCACTTCGACGAAGTAGCGCGCGCCGGTGACACCGCCAGATCGGCTTCGGCGACCTGCAGGCCGCGATCGATCGGCGTGACCAAGGGCAGTTCGATGCGCTGGCGGCGTTGCGCGTCCCACATCGGCGCCGGATCGAAATACCCGGTCGTCGGGTTGATCTCGGCGCGCGAGCGTAGGTTGCGGCCATTGTTGTTGCCGGCGCCGTAGGGGTCGGAGCAACCGACGCCGAGGCCCTGGCCATTCGGGTTGGCGCGGCAGGGGCCGCAGAGATTGCCCTGTAGCGCGGTGAAGCCATGCTTCACCCAGGATTGGCCGATGTGCTCGAGCCGGTTGTCGAGCAGGCGGTACATGTTCATGCCAATGACGGGATGGCGATTACTCGGCAGTGCGTTCCACTGCAGCACGGTATCGCCGGCGTTGCACGATACGGTGCCGACCGAGAGGGCAGCGATGCCGCCGGCACGCGCGTAAATCGTCGTGCCTTCAAGATTGCCGACAATGACATCGGCGCCGGCCGCCCGTGCAGCGCTGTTCGATAGCGCCAAGATACTGACTGCCGACAAGACTGCCAAAGACCTACGCCACATGATCGTACACTCCTAAATGAATGCTCAGATTTCCAATGATGCCGGCAAAAATTCACCGCAAGGTTTGCTGACTGCCGCGCACTGGCCGGTCCGTGCCGAACGAACACACCCGTCAGTGAAACAGCTGCTAGCGCGAAACTTCGCCAGCGGCACGATTGCTTTCTCCATTATGGAAAGAGTATAAGTTCCTCTCGGGAGCACATGCAATCCGTTAGATGATGGGTGCCTCCACATTTGAATTGCGACAGTCATTTTGTGGCTTTTTAGTACCGGGGGTCGGTCGTCATGCGTTACCCGAATGTTTTTGGTGCTTGGCTTGGGGTCGCCCTCTGTTTCGCCGCGACCAGTGCCGACGCGCAATCGCGATGGCCGGACGCCTGGATGGAGCCGCAGGATACCGCTGAGGCGCTGTTCGAACCGGACATGTACGCTTGGCGCCTGTTCGTTGCGCTGAACTGGCCGGGTGATCCCGTCAAACGCGAAGCCGATCGCAACAAGACTTTGGGCGCGCCAGGACCGGCCACCTGGGAAACCTGGCGCAATGCCAATTCGGAAGCACCCGATACCGTCTGGCGCAATGACGCCAGCGATCCCGGCCCCTGGAACGATGCCCCGGTCCTCGTCGCCATGGCGCGCAGCATAAAGTCGTTCGACGTGAGCACTGACGCAGCGCCGGCAGGCGGCGCGGGCTGCCAGCCGGTCGTTCACGCGCGCGCCGATTGTTTCGGCTGGCTTCGTCGATCGCTCGTCGGAAATCCGTTTCAATAAGGGCGCCTACGACGCATTCCGCACCGCACAACTCTTTAAGTTCGAAGGCATTCGCGACGCCCTCCGTGCAGGCAACCGCACGCTCAATCTGCCGCCGATGACCAAGTCGATCAAAGCGCAATGGCGCAAGATCACCGACGAGCAGAAGCCACGCTACCACTGGACCGAGGTGACGCTGGAGAACGGCAGCAAGGAGACTTTCGGTCTTGCCGCGTTGCATATTTCCACTAAGGACCTGCCGAACTGGTTCTGGACGACGTTCGAGCACATCGACAACAAGCAACCCGGCCGCATCTTCGAGGGCAATGAAGCTGCAGGGCTGGCAATTGCCCTCGGTCGACCGCTTCTCCTGCCCGACGGCGCCGCACAACTGCGAGGGCATTCCAGCCAACATCGGCCTTGAAGGCACCAAGTGGGCCAACTATCGCCTGCGCGGTACGCAAGTCGATTATATCAATAGTCTGGGCGAGCCGACCAAGCTGTCGAATTCGATTCTCGAACAAGGCTTCCAGCAGAGTTCGTGTATCTCCTGCCATGCCAAGGCAGGCGCCGGGCAGATGTTTGGCGACACGACATCGCAGGACGAACGTGATTTTGCTCCCCCAAAGCCCGGGTTCTTCAACGACGAGGACGGCAAGACGCGGTTCATGCAGACCGATTTCGTCTGGTCGCTGACGCAACGGCCAAGGCCCGCCAATCCGTAGGCGATAGCGATAACGTCGGCGGCGATGACAAGCTAACGCCGCCGGGTTGGGACGTCGGGAGTTATTGGTTGGGAGTCTTGCAATGCGTTCAATGGCGCGATCGGCCACGATCTGTCTCAGTGCGTTGGCCTGCCTCTGCGCAACCCTCGCTGAGGGTCAGGCGCAGGAACGCCGGCCATCCGATCGGTTCGGAACGGCGGGACGGTCCAAGGTCATCGGCGGCACCCAGGGCAGCATCAGGGATTGGCCCTATTTCGCCTCACTCCGTTTCACCAAGACCGTCAACAAAGTCTCGACCTACGTCTGCGGCGGCACCGCGATCGCGCCGGAATGGGTTTTGACGGCGGCGCACTGCCTCATTCAAAGTGCCGAGCACAATTCGCTGGAGAGCCCGGTCTTCGGCGGGCTGTTGGAAGTCGTCTTCGGCAACGACGACCTGCTCAAGGTGCGGCCTGCAGACGTCTACGCCGTCAGTGAGTACATCATCCATCCCGCCTATCTCGAAGCCTACACGAAGCACCGTGCGGCCAATCTGCTGCCGCAGGCGGCGCAGGACAAGGCCGCCATCGACACCGGCCATGATATCGCCCTGGTCAAATTGCGCCGGCCTTGGTCTGGCGCGCTGGTCCGCCTCTCGCTCGCCGCCGAAACCGATCCTGGTCCCGCTAACCTCGATGCGCGCGTCGCCGGCTTTGGCCTGATCGATGCGAGTGCGTTGAGCCTAACCCAGTTCACGCGATCGAATGGTGAGATCGTCCGAGCTGGCACGTCGACGCTGCAAACGGTGAAACTGCCGACGGTTGCTACCGACCAGTGTCGCACCAAATACCAGTCGAGCCCGCAGTATCCCAACGCCGTCATCGGCGCCGAACAGATCTGCGCTGGGACGGAAGCCGGCGGGAAGGACTCCTGCAGCGCCGACAGCGGCGGACCATTGATGGGCTACGACGCCGAGGATCAGAAATATCAGGTCGGCCTCGTCAGTTGGGGTGGCGGCGTTGCGAGTGGCTGTGCGGACGCAGGCTGGTACGGCATCTACACCCGCGTCTCCGCCTACAAGGACTGGATCAGCGGCAACGTCGCCTCCGTCAATGCTGTGCCGAAAGGCCTGATGGCCATCGCCAGCGCGAGCCCCACGGATGCCGCTCAGTCGCCGACGCTCACCCGCGCCGCCGTCGCCCAACTGACTGAAATACTGAGCTCCGTGCAACATCAGGTCGAGATCGCGCTGCCGAGCGGACCGCGCCTGAAACTCGGTGACGTCTATCACCTGCAGGTCACACCAAAAGTTTCCGGACGCCTCGTATTGGTCGACATCGACGCTGCCGGGACGGTGACGCAGATTTTCCCCAATCAGTTCACCGCCGATGCGAACGTCGCCAACGTCCGCGCCGGCCAGACGGTGCGCATCCCGCCAGCCGATGGCAGCTGGCGGCTCGGCGGATTCAAAGCTGTCGAGCCGCTCGGCACCGGTCAGCTGATTGCTCTCGTTGTGCCGGAGGCATTTCCGATGGGGTTGACCGTCGCATCGCCGCAGCAACGATCAAAGGGACTCGCCCCGGTCGAGGCGACGCCCTATCTCATGAACCTCGTGCAGCAGGTCGAGCAGGCCGCGGCCAAGTCCCGATCTGGATCGGGCGCGGAGGCACTCAAGGGTTGGGCCCTCGGCAACCTCAAGTATGAGATCGGCCGCTAGGCATTCTAATGTTCTGCGTGTGACGCTGGACACTCAACTCGGCTGTTCGTCATGGCCGCGCCGCGACTGAGTGAGCCTTCGGCACGACGGCGCCCAGCCATGTCAAATTTCCGCAGTCTGCCTTTACGTGTGGGTCAAAAAGCCACTGCAGCAAAATGGATCGCGCTTATAAATCGGGATTTCTTATGATGCCGGCGAGCGAAACATCCGACTCGCAGCCATTTTTTTTCGTCATGGCCGCGAAGGCGGCCACCCAAGCAAGTCGCATTTCTTCGCGGTCGTCGAGGCTGTCGAACCGTAAGTTTAGCAACGCGGTTGACTTTGGCAGCGGCGTGAACCTCCCCCTCGCTTGGGTGACCGCCTGCGCGGCCAAAACGGAGTTTGGCGGACGAGCATGGGAATCACCGACCTTGCAAGGAACACTCATTAACCGCCGACTCGCGCTTTCGCCGCGCGATACTCTTGCCGTAGCCGATCGACCATCTGGGCGACGGGTTCGACGCGTTCGACGGCGCCGATGCCTTGGCCTGAACCCCAGATGTCCGTCCACGCCTTGGCCGGGCGATTGGAGCCGAAGTTCATCGCGCTCGGATCGCTCTGGGGAAGTTTGTCGGGATCGAGACCGGCGCGCCGCACCGACGATTTCAGATAGTTGCCAAGCACGCCCGTGAACAGATTAGTATAGACGATTTCATCGGCGCGGCCGGCGACGATATCGGCCTTGTAGGCGTCAACAGCGTTGGCTTCTTCTGCCGCGATGAACATCGATCCGGCATAGGCGAAGTCGGCGCCGAGCACTTCCGCGGCAAGGATGGATCGGCCATGCGCAATCGCGCCCGACAACGCGACCGGGCCGTCGAAAAAAGCGCGGATCTCCTGCATCAACGCAAACGGTGACAGGCCGCCCGCGTGGCCGCCGGCGCCCGCGCATACCGCAACGAGGCCGGTTGCCCCCTTTTCGATCGCCTTGCGCGCGAAAGTGATGTTGATGATGTCGTGTAGCACCGGCGTGCCGATCGCAGCGAACGCCTTGTAGACGTCTTCGCGAGCGCCGAGCGAGGTAATGACCAGCGGCACCTTGTGCTTGACGCAGAGAGCCACGTCCGTCTCGAGGCGGTCATTCGAACGATGCACGATCTGATTGACGGCGAATGGCGCGGCCGGTTGCTCAGGATGCGCGCGATCATGGGCGGCGAGCGTCTCCTTGATCTCAGCCAGCCATTCGTCGAGTTGCGAACTCGGTCGCGCGTTGAGGGCTGGGAACGCGCCGATGATTCCGGACTTGCATTGTGCTATGACGAGTTTGGGTCCCGAGACGATGAACTGCGGCGCGCCGATCAGTGGTAGGCGCATGCGGCCCTTGAGCGTCGTAGCGATCGAAGATTTCGGTTCGGCGGCTGGCATCAGCGACTCTCTATCAAGGATGGGCCGAGTTTGTTTTGTCGATGACGACGGCTCACGCGATGGCCTGATGATGGAGGCGCAGCCCCGGCGTGTCCCAGCGATAGGCAACGAGTTTGCCAATGCCAGACAATGTGATGAAAGCCGTCTGCAGATCGCGACCGCCGAAGCAGATGTTGGTCGTATAGAGGTCCGGCATCGGCACGTGGCGAATGTGTTTGCCGTCCGGCGAAATGACCGAGATGCCGCCGTTCATCAGTGTAGCAACGCAGATGTTGCCAGCAGCGTCGACCGCCATCGAGTCGAACCGGGTGAAGGCGCCACCCACCTGTGCAATCAGCCGACCGCCGTGCGGTGATGGCCACGGCGCCCGTTTGACCTCGCCGGGGTCGGTGATGGCCATGGCCCAGAGGCGAGCCGATTCTGTTTCCGCGAAGTAGAGCGTCCGCCCGTCCGGCGAAAGTGCGCAGCCGTTGGCGGTAAGCGTCGGAGCTGCGATCTCTTTGATCAGCGAGCCGTCGGCGCGGGCGTAGTAGACGCCGCCGCGATCGATCTCCCGGGCGCGCGTCTTGCCAAGGTCGGTGAAATAGAACCCGCCGTGCGCGTCGAACACCAGGTCATTGGGTCCCTTCAGTGGAAGTCCATCGCAGTGCGTGTAAAGCGTCTCGATGGCGCCGGTGGTGATGTCAACGCGCTCGATGCGCCCGCCGCCGTAATCGTCCGCTTGGCCGGTCGGACGCAGGCCATGGGCGTGATCGTCATGCCAATTGAAGCCGCCGTTGTTGCAGACGTAGACCCGGCCGTCCGGCCCGATGGCCGCCCCGTTGGGCCCGCCGGAATGCTGGGCGATCGTCGTCTTGGTGCCGTCAGCGGCCACACGGGTCAGCCGCCGGGCCTCGATTTCGACGAGGATGACCGAGCCATCGGCCATCGCGATCGGGCCTTCAGGAAAGCGCAATCCTTCGGCTACTGTGTTCAATTGGGTCATGTTTGGCGGCCTCACGACGGATCGCTGACGATGTAGCCGGTTTTGTAGCTGCGAAACAAGGCGGCAGCGTTGAACATGGCGACCAGTCGGCACGACCCAGACGGCATCATCCGTCGATCACGAAAGGCACTTCTTTCGATGCGCGGCCTATCGCGCGAGGCGGCGCGTGGTACAGTTCAGCGAGACCCCATGTGCTCGCCGCCGCGCTCCTGACGCGCGCGGCACTACCCGGAGACACCGATGAGCCCTTTCACGACCCGCTATTTCCTTTCGCTCGGCAATGTGGCGTTCTCGCTGGTGCTCGGCCTGATCATGCTGGCGCTCTGCGCGATTTATAGTGAGGAAACGCTGCTCGGCATGTTGAAGTACGCTGGCTCTGTCCGCGAATGGATCGTTTCACTGTCACGCTTCCCCAAAATGGAAATCATCTCACGCCTTGTATTGCACGAAAGTTCGATCCTACTGATGTTCTTCACGCTGCTGTCACGCGTCGTCCTCGGCTTTCTAACGATGCTGGGGGGGCGAGCGCTGGCCTTGATCCGAGACTGACTTGCTCTCGGTTAACTCCGGCTTAATGGCTGTGCCGTAACCTCACGAAGTCCGGCTGAGTGCGCTCAGGCGGCTCGTGAAATTGTTGCGCGTACAGGGCCGCCAATCGGCATGGGGCACTTCGACCATAATCCGCACGACCGTATCGAACCCATGGGGCTCGAGATCCCGCCCTTGCCCGGTGAGCGTACAACCGCGACGCCCGGTGCGCCGAAACGATCAACCTTTCGCCTCGCAGACTATGTCGGGCTGCGGCTGCGCTACGCCCTCTATGGCGCGATCACGCTCGCGCTACTCACCGGCGGCGGTATTAGTGCCGCGCTGGTGTACTACACGATCGCGTTTCCCAATCCGATGGCCTTGCGCAAGCAGGAAAGGGCTCCGGTCATCCGCGTGGTGGATATCGACGGGACCGTGCTGACCGAGCGCGGCCAGGCCTACGATTATGTGCCGATTGATCTTTTGCCGCGCCATGTCACGAATGCCGTTGTGGCGACCGAGGATCGTCGCTTCTTTGAACATTGGGGCTTGGACCCGAGTGGCCTCGCCCGCGCGGCATTCGCCAACCTGCGCGCCGGGCGCTACGCCCAGGGTGGATCGACGCTCACCCAGCAGCTCGCCAAAAATCTATTCCTGACGTCCGAACGGCGCATGGGGCGCAAGTTCGAGGAGCTGCTGCTGGCACTCTGGCTGGAGGTGCGGTTGTCGAAACAGGATATCCTCGAGCTCTATCTCAACCGGGTTTACTTCGGTGGCGGCGCCTATGGCATCGAAGCGGCGGCGCGGCGCTATTTCGACAAGCCCGCGCGCTCGTTGACGCTACCCGAAGCCGCGGTGCTTGCGGGCCTGCTCAAGGCGCCATCGAAGTATTCGCCGGCCTCCAGTCCGCAGCTCGCGCGCGCCCGTGCGCGCTCGGTACTCCAGAAGATGACTGCGGCGCATCTGTTGACGCCAGAGGAAGAAAAAGCGGCCGCTGCCGGCGCCATCGGCTTCCACGATGTGAGGAACGCTCGTGATCCAGCCGGCGTCGAATATGCGATCGATTTCATCCTCGACCGCTTGCCGCAGCTCCCCGGCGGCGATGATCGCGACATCATTGTCGAGACCACTATCGATGCCCGCTTGCAGAAGCATGCACAGGCGACGGTTTCGCGGCACATGATCATGGAAGGCGGCAATGCCCAAGCCGATCAGGCGGGACTGGTGCTGCTCGATACGTCCGGCGCGATCCGTGCGCTGGTTGGCGGGCGCAGCTATGCCGAGAGCCAATATAACCGGGCAGTCAAGGCACGCCGCCAACCCGGTTCAGCATTTAAGCCATTCGTCTATTTGGCCGCACTCGAAAATGGCGCGACGCCGGATACGACCGTGTTCGACGTGCCGGTCGTGATCAATGGTTGGAGCCCACGCAACGAAAGCGGATCGCATCAAGGCGCCATGAGCTTGCGACAGGGCCTCGCCAATTCGGTGAATGCAGTCGCAGTGCGGCTCTACGTCGACAACGGACCGCGCCGCACGATCGAAGTGGCGCGCCGGCTCGGCATTCGCTCTGAGTTGCGCGAAGGCCCATCACTGGCGCTGGGCACATCCGAGGTATCGTTGCTTGAGATGACCAGCGCCTACGCCGTTTTCGCCAACGGCGGCTTTGCGACCGAACCGCATATCATTCGCAAGGTGACGACCAGTTCAGGCCGCGTCCTCTATCGACGGGCCGAGCAGGCTCCGGCCCGGTTGGTGGCTCCAGCGCACATCGGCGCGATGAATGACATGCTCAATGCCGCACTGGTGTCCGGTACCGGACGGCGAGCGGCACTCCTACGCCATCCCGCAGCAGGCAAGACCGGCACCAGCCAGGATCATCGCGACGCTTGGTTCATCGGCTATACCCAGCATTACGTCGCCGGCGCCTGGGTCGGCAATGATAGCGGCGGCGCCATGAACCGGGTGATGGGCGGGACCTTGCCGGCGCGGTTGTGGCGCGATGTCATGGTGCTCGCCAACGAGGGTCGCCCGCCGACGCCGTTGTCGGGGACGGCTGCACCGCCGCCACCGCCACAGGCTCCGCCGCGTATGCCAAGTGAACGGATCGAACATTCGTTCCTATCGCGTGCTCTGTCGCTGCCGCAGCCAAGACCTGTCGCGATCCCATCGGCGGCCAAACCAGCAGCGCCGTTGCCAGTGCCAACTGTCGCTCCGGGCCAGCCGACGTGGGCCGGGTTCGACAGCGGGCGCTTCCGCCAGGCATTCGAGGAAATGCGGCGCGAGCGTCGCGTGCCGCCGGATGGGTTGATGGCACTCGGCGCAAAAAACTGAGAGCGGCGTCGCGATTAACAGGTCGCGATCGTTGGGAACGTCGCCGTTGCGGTTGCGCCATAGCGATGCAGTTGCAGGCCGTGCGTATGGAGCCAGGCCTTCGCAGGTCGCAATTCTGGCATCGTCTTGGCGACCAATGCCCAGAAGCGCGGCCCGTGGTTCATTTCGGCGAGATGCGCGACTTCGTGCGCGGCGACATAGTCGAGCACCACCGGCGGCGCGAGGATCAATCGCCAGGAGAACGACAGCAACCCTGTTGTGGAGCAAGACCCCCAACGGCTCGCTTGATCGCGGACCGAGATCCGGCGCGCGCGAAGGCTGAGAAAATCCGTGTGAAAAGCAACCCGGCCTTCAAGATCCAAACGCGCCTGCTCGATCAACCAGTCCTTCAAACGGCGCGGCGCATGTTCGACGCGTCCCTTGACATGCAGTTCTGGTTTGCGGCCGCTGGTGGCCCGGACAACGGGGCCTGCGCGCTGGGGGCCGACGAAGTGGACAATATGCGGCACGCCACGGATCGGGATCTCGATGCCGTCGCCGAAAGGAATAGGTTCGGGCAGATCGCCGAGCCGTTCGCGAACCCAATTGAGATGTCGACTGACGAATAGCCCGGCCTCATCCAGCCGGCATCGCTGCGGCAGCGTGACAATGACCGTTCTGCGCGTTTGGCTGATACGCAACGTCAAGCGCCGCGCGCTGGGGTGGCGTCGGACTTCAATCGGCATTGGCAACCCGGTGATGGCGAGCTCAGCGGTTTTCGCCTTGCTTTTCACCGGGCAACTCTCGCCGTTTCGACCGCGTGATTTGGCATTCTTGCGCTTCGGCATCGTTGTCCCTCTTCGACGCCCTCTTCGACGAATGACGGCAACTTGCTCGACACACCGCGATACTCACCATAGCGCAATGTGACGTCAACCAACACTCAACAAATCGACTTTGAGTAATGGCGCGAAAGCCGGATCGACCCACCTAGCAACCTATTGTGGCAAAGCAAGTCGAAGTCGACGTGATGCAACTGTCGCCGTGATATGCTGTGGCGGCAGAGAGACATCGAAACGTGGCGGCAATCAGTCCGCCCGATTTTCTTTTGGCTTGGCTGTCGTGCTCCGCGACCAGCTGTCGATCGCGACGCTATGCGCCTGTGACCAGAACCGCAGCATTGCGGCCGACGCGCCCAATCCAAAAGGCAGTAATCCTGTCAACGGGTTGGCGATGGCGGCGACGCCATGTCGATTGGCCCTTGCTGCAACCGCATCGGGCTCGGCGTCGTTGGCCGGCGCGAACGAAAACGCGCGACTGTCGACGTCGGCAATGTGCCCATTGGCGCGAGCAATCGCCGTCGGACGCTCAATCGCCGGCAGCTCCGTGCTATTATTTTGCAGGCGCGGATCGAAACGGCGCATGAACGCCCGCATACGCGGCGCAATCTCGGAACGGAATCGCGAACCATTGAACACACCGTAGTGTCCGACCTTCGGACATTCGAAATGCAGCTTGTTCTCGGTTGGAATATTGGGCGTCAAATCGAGCGCCGCGCGGCACTGTCCAAGACCGGTGATATCGTCTTTTTCGCCTTCTATGGTCATCAAGCCGACGCGACGGATCTGCTTCAGATCGACCGGCTTACCACGATGCATCATGGTGCCTTTCGGCAGGTGATGCTCAACGAAGACGGACTCGATCGTCTGCAAATAGAAATCGGCGGTCAGATCCATGACAGCGAGATATTCGTCATAGAATTCGCGATGCTTTTCCGCGCCATCGCCGTCGCCGCTGACGAGATGGCTGAACAGATCCTTGTGCGCCTGGACATGCCGATCGAGGTTCATCGTCATGAATCCGGTCAACTGCAGAAAACCCGGATAAACGCGCCGTCCAAAGCCGCGATTGGTCCAGGGCACGGTCGTGATGACATTGTGCTTGAACCATTCCGTGCCGCGTTCCTGCGCTAATCGATTGACGGCCGTCGGGCTAACACGTGTATCAATCGGTCCGCCCGCGAGCATCAGCGACAACGGCACATTCGGGTCACCAGCCTCCTCCATCAGCGCTACGGCCGCAAGAACCGGCACCGAAGGCTGGCAAACTGAGAAGACATGCACATCACCGCCGAAGTGATGGAAGATGTCGCGCATGGTATCAACGTAGTCGTCCAGATCGAACGCACCAGCAGCGGCCGGCACCTCGCGGGCGTCCTGCCAGTCGGTGATGTAGACGTCATGATCGGGAAGGAAAGACTCGACCGTGCCGCGCAGCAATGTAGCGAAATGCCCAGACATGGGAGCGACTAGCAGGATGCGTGGCGCGTTGACTGTTTCATCGAGGGCGCGGCGAAACCGGATCAGGCTGCAGAACGGCCGGCGCCAGACGATCTCCTCCGTGACCGATACTGTAACGCCGTCGACGATCGTGTCAGTGATATCAAAGCGCGGCTTGTCGTAGCGGCGCGTGGTCCGCTCGAACACCTCGCAGACGGCAGCAGCGCTGCGGCCCATCGTCGTGTGGGTCAGCGGATTGAGCGGATTATTGAAGAACTTGCGATAGTTATCGGCGGCCGCGCGTGCAGGACTGACAGCCGCATGGCTGAGCTCGAACCAATGGTAGAGCACGAATAGATCCCCCTCGTGGCTCCTCGGCGGCTCTCTTGCACGGAGCTTAGCCGAAAATTTTCTGTCGTTAGAACCTACACCATTTCTGCTGAAGGCTTTACACGGCGAAAGTCTCATGACGGTGCACTGATTCGCCACAAGGTTAAAGCGGTTGTAATCACTGTAATGTTTCGCTCAGCGCTCGTGCCAGTTCACCAGGGTCGGTCGTGTGCGGCACGAAAGTGACGAAACGACCATCCCGGCCCATCAGATAGTAGAGAGATTGGTGCGCGAAGCTGTAGCCGCCGGGCAACGATGGGCTATCAATTCGCTTGAATGGCAGGTGGTAGGCGGCGGTCAGCGCCTGCAAGGCTTCGGTTGTGCCCGTCAGGCCGATCAAGCGCTTGTCGATCCGTGCCAGATAAGCCGCGAGCATCTCCGGCGTATCCCGCGTTGGATCGATCGAGATGAAGATCGGCGCAACACCATCGGCTTTGCGGCCGAGTTGATCGAGTGCCGCGGCCATCACCTGGAGTGCGGCCGGTGTCGTGTCCGGATCGGTGGCAGAACCGAAATAAACGAGCATCAGGCGGCCACGGAAGTCGCGATCTGCGACGGTCTGGCGACGCTGATCGGTCAGCACGAACGGTGCACCGACTCGGGCGTCGCCGGTAACCACGACCCGTTGCCGTGGATCGAACCCTCCTGTCAGGCGCAGTGCCAAGGCGGCCACGGCCAGCGCCAGACTGACGGCTAAGGCAAGTTTGTATATGGTCCGGTTTGGCGGCATGGCGATTGCGCGGCGACTCTGGTGCCTGAACTGATGAAATGCGATAGCACAGGCGGCGAATGAAGCAAGGCCGAGGCGGATGCGCGCGGCCGAGCCAGGGGACCCCGGCAATGGCGGCAATGAGCGCGGAGAGGCTTGAGTATGGTGACAGCCGCCTGAGGCTGCAGACGGCCGTTAGGCTGCGCTGGTTTGGCGTGCTCGGGCAATTGGCGACGGTTGCGTTCGTCTATTTCGGACTTCGCTTCGATCTGGCCTTTGGCTTGTGCATCGCCATGATCGCGCTGTCGGCGTGGCTCAACGTATTTCTGAGGATCCGCTATCCTGCGCGGCATCGCCTGAGCACCAACTTCGCGACCGGCCTGCTCGCCTATGACATCGCGCAGCTCGCGTCGCTGTTATATCTCACCGGCGGCACCGATAATCCCTTTACGTTTCTGCTTGTCGTGCCGGTCACGGTTTCGGCGGCGACGCTGCCGCCGCGCAATACGATCCTGCTCGGCTCGTTTGCAGCCGCGGCAACCGTCCTGCTCGCCTTCTATCACCTGCCGCTGCCGTGGCACCCCGGCCTGACATTCGGCCTGCCGATGATCTACAAGTGGGGCGTGCTGGCGTCGGTTGGCGCTGGTATGGCGTTTCTCGGTCTTTATACGTGGCGGCTATCGAACGAGTCGACGCAAATGTCGGCCGCACTCGCGGCGACGGAAGCCATTTTGGCGCGCGAACAGCAACTGCATGCGATCGATGGTCTGGCGGCAGCCGCCGCCCATGAACTCGGCACGCCGCTCTCGACCATCACGCTGGTTGCAAAGGAACTCGGCCGGGACTTACCGAAAGACAGCCCGATCGCTGACGATTTGGCTCTGCTGCAGTCTCAGGCGCAACGCTGCCGTGAAATTCTGCAGAAGTTGACGCGCAGCCCCGGCGAGCGTGATCCATTGCACGCGACGCTTGTCCGTGTCGCAACTCGTTCAGGAGGCTGCCGGACCGCACTTGAACATCAAGGCGCGCGTCACGATCAGTGCCGAGGCAGAGCCCGGTACCGAAGAAGTCGGCCGCGTCGAGCCATTCGGCGAGCGCCGTCCAGGTGTCATCTACGGTGTCGGCAACTTGATCGAAAATGCGGTCGATTTCGCCCGCGCCAACGTGCAGGTCGCAGCCCGTTGGTCGCAGCGCGAGGTGGTTATCACGATTTCGGACGATGGGCCGGGATTCCCGATCGACCTCATGGACTCATTGGGTGAACCCTACGTCACCACCCGTTCCGCCCGGCCCAGCGGCACCACTGCTGGTGCACGTTATGGCAAGGCGACCGGGCTTGGCCTTGGCTTCTTTATCGCCAAGACCTTACTGGAACGGTCGGGCGGGGAAGTCACGTTGGAAAATCGCTCGCGGCCTGAGCAGGGTGCGATCGTCCGCGTGCGCTGGCCGCGGGCGGCATTTGAGGCTGGGACCGGTCGCCCTGGGGAGTGGTCGGGTCGCCGGGGTTCTATGGGATGACCGTTAAGCCTCGTAAACAGGCTTTCACAACCAGCGTCGTGCGCTATAATCGGACTTCGCTTATGAGGTAGCTGTGACCGAAGATCTGACATTCAAGCCGGACGAATTGCCCGAGGATCGCTCATTGCTGATCGTCGATGACGATCGTGCCTTTCTGCAACGGCTGGTCCGCGCGATGGAACTTCGCGGTTTCGAGGTGCGCTTTGGCCACTCCGTCGCGGAAGGGCTTGAATTGATCCGCCAGAAGGCCCCGGCGTTCGCGGTCGTCGACATGCGACTGGAGGACGGCAATGGCCTCGACGTCATCGCCGGCCTGTCGAAGGCTCGCCCCGAGGCGCGTGCGATCGTGCTGACCGGCTACGGCAATATCGCAACCGCCGTTACCGCGGTTAAACTCGGCGCCGTCGATTATCTCGCGAAGCCAGCGGATGCTGATGAGATCACTGATGCGCTGCTGGCGGGAACCGACGAAAAGGCGCCGCCGCCGGAAAACCCCATGTCGGCTGACCGTGTCCGCTGGGAACACATCCAGCGCGTCTATGAACTGTGTAGCCGCAATGTCTCGGAGACGGCACGGCGCCTCAACATGCACCGACGCACGCTGCAGCGCATCCTCGCCAAGCGCGCGCCGAAGTGACGAATTGACACTGCAGGCAGCGAACGAGGGTTTCAGAACCTGAACTCGGGATCACCGACCGAGACCAGTCGCAATGCCGCAATGCGCGCCACCCTGGTGATCAGCGTCTTGCGGCGTGCCGGCGCCAATTTGTGCTCCGGCGCCTCGCGGATGATTTCGGCGCCGTACCGATCGGCCAGGATCGTACCCGTATCGGGCGGTAAGACCTCTCGTGGAAAATCCTGCGCCACCGCAAAAAAGAAGCGGTCGCAGAACGCGCGGTATTCCGGCCATTTCTGATCGGCGCGAAAATCGGTCAGGTTAGACTTGATCTCGATGATCCAGATTTCCCCGCTGTCAGCAATGGCAATCAGATCAGCGCGTCGCGCGTTGCGAAGGGTGAATTCTGAAAGTCCAGCGAACCCGTGCGCGATCAGGCAGCGCTGTGTGCCGCGGGCGATGGCCAGCGCGGCCTCGGACTGGCGGCCATCTTCGAAGGGACCATCTTCCATGTGGCCATCTTCCAACGTGGCGTCTTCCAGGGGATTGACCGGATCGCCAAACTTGCGGATGGACTGAGCTGTAGGCATGGTGTTCCGATCCCGGGCATTCTCATCCTGCCTTTTCTTAAACGCAACCAGCACTTAATGTCGATCTTGGGATGGCTTTATGACAAGGGGACTCATGTTCTTTCGACGCGGCCAACAAGACAATACCCCGACGACTGCTGCGGTTGCGACGAAAGTATCGGCCGATACGTCCGGTGGCGCATTGCCGGCCGCTGCTCTGCGCCGGGTCGTCGACGCGACAATGCTCGGTTTCAAGACGACCGCCGAGTTAGAGCCGATCACCGGCCTCATCGGACAGGACCGTGCACTGAAGGCGATCGAGTTCGCCACCAAAATGATGGCGCACGATTACAACCTGTTTATTCTTGGCCCACCAGCCTCGGGCAAGCGGACGGCGGTCAAGGCGCAACTTGCCGAGCGTGCATCGAAAGCATCCACGCCAAAGGATTGGATATACGTCTACAACTTCGACGAACCAAATCGACCGAAGGCGCTATCGTTGCCGCATGGCCGGGCCCGGCAGCTCGCGCGCGGCATGGTCGCGGCGATCGATGAACTCAGAGGGGTATTGCCGGCGCTTTTCGAAGGCGAGGACTACCGGTCGCGGCGGCGCACACTGGAAGAAAATTCGCGCGCCACGACGGAGCAGGCATTTGAAACGCTCAGTGCAAAGGCGCATGCAGCGAACATCGCGATTTTGCGGACACCGCAAGGGTTTGCAATGGCACCGATGCTTGATGGCAAAGTCGTGAAGCCGGAAAGCTTCTCGGGCCTGCCGCCAGACATGCAACAGGATGTCGAGCGCAAGATCCAAGGTTTTCAAAAGGAACTGCAACTCATCCTTGAGCAGACGCCGCAGGTCGAAAAGAGTATCGCAGCAAAAGTTGCTGAGCTCAATGGCGAGGTCGCCAAAGTCGCGGTGATCGCGGCGCTTGATGATCTGGCCGCCGCCTATGCCGATGTACCGCAGGTGGTTGAATATTTGGAAACGGCAGGCCGCGACCTCATTCGCAACGCCGGACTTTTTCTGGCATCAGGCGACGATGCCGAGGCGGTCGTCAAGGAAAGCACCGACGCGGCACGCGACCCGCGTTTTCGACGCTATATGATCAACGTCATGGTCGGCAACGGTGATGGCGCTAACTCCGGCGCGCCCATCATTGACGAAATGCATCCGACCTACTCCAATTTGATCGGTCGGGTCGAGCACGTCGCTCAGATGGGGACGCTGATCACCGATTTTCTGTTGGTCAAGCCCGGGGCATTGCATCGGGCCAATGGCGGCTATCTGCTGCTCGACGCACGCAAGCTGCTGCAATCACCCTACGCCTGGGACGCGCTGAAACGCGCGATCAAGGCGCAGGAAATCCGTATCGAGCCGCCAAGTGAAGCGGCCGGTCTCGGCCAATCACAAGCGCTCGATCCAATGCCCATACCGCTGTCAGTCAAAGTCGTGCTGACGGGCGAGCGCGAGATCTACTATATGCTCAGCCAACACGATCCCGATTTCGCCGGTCTGTTCAAGGTTCAGGCTGATTTCGACGACACGATCGAACGAGGCAACGGCAATGACTTGGCCTACGCCAAGGTCGTCGCTTCGATCGTCAAGCAGAATGCGCTCAAAGCGCTCGACGCAGGTGGCGTGGCACGGATCATCGAAGAGGGCGCGCGGCTCGCAGACGACCAGGATCGGCTCTCGATCGAGATCGGCTACATCGCGGATATCGTTCGGGAAGCCGATTATTGGGCCAGTGAAGCGGGCCACGACGTCATAGGTCGCGTGGACGTGCGCCGTGCAATCGAGGCAAGCATCCAGCGTGCGGACCGTGCACGTGATCGCAGTCAGGAAAGTATTGAGCGCGGCCTCGTCATGGTCGATACCAAAGGCGAGAAAGTCGGCCAGATCAATGGTCTGTCTGTGCTCCAACTCGGCAATTTTTCATTTGGACGGCCGACGCGGATCACCGCGCGCGTGCGTCTGGGGTCTGGCCGGGTGACCGACATCGAGCGTGAGGTCAACCTTGGTGGCCCACTGCACTCGAAAGGCGTCATGATTCTGTGGGGCTTCCTCGCCGGGCGCTATGCGTTGGAAGTGCCGTTGGCACTGGCAGCCTCGCTGGTGTTCGAGCAATCCTATGGGGGCGTCGACGGTGACAGCGCATCGTCGACGGAACTCTACGCCATCCTGTCGGCGTTGGCGGAAATGCCAATCAAGCAGTCGTTCGCGGTCACCGGCTCGGTCAATCAGTTTGGCGAGGTGCAGACCATCGGCGGCGTCAACGAAAAGATCGAAGGATTCTTTGATATCTGCAATGCGCGCGGCCTGACCGGCGAGCAGGGTGTGCTGATCCCGAAGGCCAATGCCCAGCATCTGATGCTGCGCGAGGATGTCGTCGATGCGGCGGCCAAGTCGATGTTCTCGGTCTATCCGATTGAAACGATTGATCAAGGTATCGAGCTCCTGACCGGCGTCGAAGCCGGCATTCGCGGTAGCGACGGCGCATTTCCGGCGGGCTCGATCAACGGCCTAGTCGAAGCGCGGTTGCGCAGTTTCGCTGAACGCAATCGGATTTTTAATCGGGGCTCCAATCAAGGTGGCGGTCAGGTCTGATGCGCGTCGCGTCGCCGATCGAAAACATTACGCACGTCGCCGAGGCCGAGGAGAATCGCGGCCGCGTCGTGCTGCAGGTGTGTGCGGCGCGACCGCATCCGGCGGCGCTCGCAGCCGCGCTTTGGATCGCGCGTGCGTTCGGCGCATCGATCGAAAGCGTTTGCGTCGAGGAGCAGCAACTGCTTGATCTCGCCGGCTACAAATTCGCGCGCGAGGTCCGGCGAGGCGACCGTGAAGGTCATCCGCTCAGCGAAGACGACATGGCCAACAATATCGCAATCATGCTGCGGACCGCGCGTCGTGATATTGGGCGTGCAACGGCCCGGGAAGGAATATCACATAGCTCGCGAACAGTCCGCGGCGAGCCGCTGCGCGCATTGGCCGCCGCTTGCATCGATCGCGGCCCTTGGAATGTCGTTGTTCTGACCGATCCACTCGGGGTTGTTGATGGTCAGGCCTTGCGCTTTATGCTGCGCCAGATGCCCGGCGTCACCGGTATACTGGTTGCCGGGCCGAAAGCGCGCCGGATTGCTGGCCCAATCGTTGTCGCCATCGAAGATGCCGGTCGGCTTGCACAGAAATTGAATCTTGCCCGGCGATTGGGACTCCAAGACAAGATCCCGATCATCATCCTGCCGATCGGAGCACGCGCTGATCAGCTGGACATTCTGGAAGAGCAGATCCGGCTCGTACTCGACAATGAGGACGGCGTGTCGTTGCGCGCCTGCGCTGTGACGCTTGGGTCCTCAGCGGTCGCTGCCGACGTCTTGCGCCGGTGTGCGCCCGGCCTCGTTATTGCGGAACTCGGACGCATCGCCGTGCCGGACAGCGACGAGCTGCGGGTTCTGACCGACAGCCTGGAATGCCCGCTGTTGCTGGTGCGATGATCTCGGGTTGCCGGGCTGCATCACCCGATTTCGACGATGGACTGCGCGCTGGGTCTCGAGCGCTGAAATGACGGTCGCGCCGACAGGCGGGCCTCGAAGGCCACCAAATCCGGATAAAGCGTCCGCCAGGGAAAATCCGCCAACCGGAGATCGAGATAGCCGAGCGCCGTCGCGACAGTGATATCCGCAAGACTGAATTTATCGCCAACGGCCCATGTCTTGCCAGTGAGCGCTTCGTTCAACGCACGCGTACCGGCGTCGACCTTGGCCCGCTGCCGGCTAACCCAGTCGCCGCTTTGCAGTCCGATCTTGCGCCGTCCCTCGATGGCGATCAGCACGATCGCGTCACAAATTCCATCGGCCAGCGCCTCGAGCTGCTTGACGGCAATGCGTTGCGCGGGATCGTCGGGGATCAGTTGTGGCTGGCGGCCGAGCATGTCGAGATATTCGACGATGACGCGGCTGTCGTAGATCGCGCGGCCATCAGCGAGGATCAGGATCGGGATCTTGCCGAGCGGGTTCAACGCTGGCGCGGTTGTGCCGGGATTCCATGGAATGTCGACGATCTCCTCGAACGTCATGTTCTTCTCGTGCAGCGCAATGCGCACTTTGCGGGCGTAGGGGCTCGGTGTGGCGATGATCAGCTTCATGGTGATTGGCTCGGTGCTGGAGCCGCGAGACGGCCTATCAGCGTAAAACTCGCGACAGGACCTTTGACGAGCAGTGTCCAATGCGTGAAATTCTCAGTGGACGTGCAGCTATTGCCACGGCCGTGCAAAATCAGCCTCGCTTGCGTCGGCGCGACTGGAACTTTTTCACTGAGAACAAAAGCGCCAATCCCAACCGCGCCTCCCCGGAGGCGCCATTCCTTGTATAATCTCGGCTGACGCCCAGGATTGCTAGCATCGTCGTCGCGTGGATCAACCTCGAACCGCGTCATCAACGAAGCGTTGAAGTTTAGGCTGCCAGCCTGTCCCGCTGCATTCGAGAGGTCAAATTGGAACGCTCCTGCGTTCTGCTTAACCGAAAGATTGAAATCCAAGTCCGATAGGTCTGACGCCTTGCTTCGCTTTGCATCAAAGGGAAAAATTGCACTCGATGCAATGCGCGCCGTGGGTCCAAATCGCAACCGCGCAATTTCTCCACGCGCGTAGTCCTTGATACCTTCTTGCGTTTCCAGCCGTTGCCCATACTCGGCACAGCACGCGCAGGCAAGCGCGGCCACCGGTGCGGCGACACTGAGCATCGCCGTGCATACTAACACTGGTGTCAGACGCGCGATCATGGTTGCCCTCACGTCTTCTTCAAACGGGCCCGCTCGATCTGCACCAGATCACACAGAACATCAGCCATCGCCGAGAAATCCTGGTTGCCCATCCCGCGCGCACGCGCCACGGAAAAGGCTTCCCGCGCGCTCGCCGCCAGCGGCATTGGCAATCGCGCCGCGTTCGCTGATTGAATGATCAGTGAGAGGTCCTTGTGCGCGAGATCAATCGTGAAACCGGGCGCCGTATCGCCAGCGAGTACCTTGTTGGGGAAGTTGATCTTCAACTGGCCGTTGGTGGCCGTCGTGCCGTGGATCACGTCGAGCGTCTTCGACAAGTCAAGCCCGAAGCGTTGCGAGAGCGCGAGCGCTTCGGCGTTGAGCTGGCAGGAGACAATCGCCAGGTAGTTGTTGACGAGCTTGGTGCGCGTTCCCGCTCCCCCAGGGCCGCAATGATGGATCGTCGTGCCCATCGCTTCGAGCAGCGGCTTAACGCGTTCGAAGTCGGCCCGCTCGGCGCCGACCATGAACAGGCTTTCGCCGCGATCGGCATGCCAGGCGAGTCGGCCGATCGGCGCATCGACCGCGCGCATGCCCCTCTTCTTGGCCTCCGTATGAAGCTTGTCGGTCGTCTCCGGGTCGATGGTCGAGAGGTCCATAACGAGTGTGCCGGGTTTGGCCGTATCGAACAGCCCGCCAGCCGCCATCACGACCTGCTCGACGTCCCGGCCGGCCGGTAGCACGGTGACGATGATTGAGCACTGCTCGGCGATGTCGGCGGTCGATCGGGCAGCCTTTGCCCCGAGCTTGACCAGGGCTTCGACCGGTTCCGGTCGGGTGTCGTACACAACGAGCTTGAAGCCCTTCTTGACGCAATTGGCGGCCATGCCGCGGCCCATGGCGCCAAGACCGATAAAGCCAATCCATGCGTCCTTAGCCGTCGTCATCACTGCCTCGTGCTCAAGTTTGTACCGATCGCGCAGTGATGAGCCATCACGCGATCAGCGGCAAGATGGGCACATGCGGATCTGTGCTGCACTGACAACGATATTGAGCCCGCTTCGAGGCTGTGCCCGGTTCGACGCTGTGACTGTATCGCTTTGCTCCACCGATTGTGCATATTTGGCCTGTCTCGGCTGGTTATTGGTCATGGGCGGCACATCTTGGTAGTTTTGCCGCCGGCCAGGCGACGCCGCTGTCGAGGCAATTAATCTCATGTATTACAACGCATTGGAGGCATTGAGCATTTTAGAAAACAGATGTTGTGTGGCACGCCGGTTGTTCATTCATCTCCGGTAAATATGGCATGCGGCATGCACGGCGCACTGAAACCTGCTATAAGCTTGCCCGTAGTTTCTTTTACGTACCCCTGGAAGTGGAGGCCTGCGCATGAAGTCTCTGATGAAACCTCTGACCGTTCTGGCACTTGGCCTCGCTTTGGCAATGCCGACCCTCGATGATGCTAACGCGCAACGTCGTGGCCGTTATGTCGCTGGCGGCATCGCCGCCGGCATCGTCGCTGGTGCGATCATCGCTGGCGCCGCATCGAGCGCCCGCGCGGCCCCTGCCTACTACGGCCGCGATTGCCGCGAGCTGCGCCGCAACGCCATCTGGAATGAAGAGCGGGGCCGCCCGGGTCGCGCCCAGTACTATTGGGATCGCTACGCCGAATGCCGCGGCGAGTAATCGCTTAGTTTTCAATCGACCGAGATCGCCGGAGCTTGCCGCTCCGGCGATCTTGTCTTGGCCAACAATCGGGCTTGCGGCGATGTGACCGAGCCATCCGCTCTTGCTTGTGATCGCCGAGGAGCGCATACGGCTGGCTGTTGCCCCACTGGAGCCGGCCAATGCTAGGCGACGCCCTTTTTGGCGATTGTCGCGAGCGCTGGCGTCCGCCACCAAGCCGCGGCATCGGTCGTTGGCCTGGATCAGCGGGCGACACCGCCATCGTTTGCAGAATGCCGCACATCGGCCTGCGGTCCGGGGCAACGCCGTGATCGTCGCAACTTCGTTTTGGAACGGCCGCAGGGTCCGAAACCCACACGCCTAAAGGAGTTTGTCATGAGCCGCAAAAAGCCGACAGCCAAGGTCGAAACGCTGCTGTTCAATGTCGTTTATGAGGATGGCACGCAAACATCGAACCGCAAGATCCTGGCGACTGTGGTAAGTCCCTTCGACAAGGATGGTTCGATCCGCGAAGCGTTCGAAGCGCAGGACCGCGAAATCGCTGAGCGATCGGGCCGTTCGCGCGGCCCGATCAAGGAAATCGAGCCGGTCGGCTAAGCGCGTAGTGAGAACGTGATGCGACAAGCATTCCAGTTTGGCATGGCATTGGTTCTGGCATCCGTCGCGGCAAGCCTGCCGGCGGCCGCCAAGACCTGCAAAGAGCCCGTCACCGTGCAATACAGGACAGCCGTGCAACTTGCCGTCGATGCGCGCGAGAAACGTGCTCGCGCCGGCGTCGTCGATAAATGGCGCGATCGCGCCCGCGCCGACTATGGCATCGCTTACCGCTTCTGGTCGCGTTCAAACGATCCCTCGATCGAATGCACGGCGACGCCCAAGGCGACCACCTGCAAGGCCGTCGCAACGCCCTGCCGGTTGATCTGAGTCCGCCGGCCGTGTCCTTCAAACCGGCGAGCATTGACTGTGACAGTGATCCCGAACCCGCCTGCCTAGCTGGAGAGGGGCACAGCGCTATTGCACCGCTGCCCGATAGGGGCTGGCGCGATAGGCGCCGAGGATCCGCACTTCGGTGGAAAAGAATTCCAGTTCCTCCATGGCCAACCGCACAGAGGTGTCGTCGGGGTGCCCTTCGATGTCGGCAAAGAACATCGTCGCGGTGAACTTGCCGTCGAGCTGGTAGCTCTCCAGCTTGGTCATGTTGACGCCGTTGGTTGCAAACCCGCCCATCGCCTTGTAGAGCGCAGCCGGCACGTTGCGAACGCGGAAGATGAACGTGGTGACGATCGGCCCGCTACCTGGCTTCGCGTATTCGGGCTCTTTGGCCAGGATGACAAAGCGCGTGGTGTTGTGCTTCTCGTCCTCGACGTCCGTGGCGAGAATGTCGAGATTATAGACCTCCGCTGCAAGCCTTGGCGCCAGTGCGGCGCGCGTTGGATCTTTCCATTCCATGACCTCGCGCGCGGAGCCGGCTGTATCGCCGGCAACATGCGCCCGCCAGCCGTGTTTGCGGATGATCTTGCGGCACTGGCCAAGTGCGTGGACATGACTGTAGACGTCGGTGATGCCGCCGATTTTAGCGCCCTTGATGCTCATCAGCTGAAAGCGAATCGGCAGGAAGTGTTCGCCAACGATATAGAGCCCCGATTTCGGCAACAGGTGATGAATATCGGCGACGCGACCGGCGACCGAGTTCTCGATCGGGATCATGCCGTAGCGCGCTTCCCCCGACGTGATAGCCCCGAGCGCATCCTCAAAGGTCGCGCAGGGCATCGGGGTCAATTCCGGAAAGACTTCACTGCACGCAATGTGCGAATTGGCGCCGGGCTCTCCTTGATAGGAAATGCGCCCGCCGCGCGCGTGTTTGCTTGCGATGGGTTTGCCGGTTGACTTCGCTTTGCGTTCGGACATGGCGCTGCTGCGGACCTAGGTTGGGAAAATGTCATCGAGTTGGTGGATTTAGCGGGACTGCTGCAGAAGTTTGCGCGCCCGTTCAAGGTCGGGCGGAGTATCGACACCACGCGGCACCGTGTCAACGATCGTCACGTCGATCCGCATGCCGTCTTCCAACGCGCGCAACTGTTCCAAGCGCTCGCGAAGTTCCAGATGCGAGGGCTTGAGCGAGACATAGCGTTCGAGCGCCGAGCGGCGGTAAGCATAGACGCCGATGTGATGGTAGAGTGGGCCATCGCCGTGCGGCGCGGTTGCGCGAGTGAAATAGAGCGCGCGCAGCCGCTTGTCGCTGCCAACCGGTGTGCCGACCACTTTGACGACATTGGGATTGGTGCGCTCTTCCTCATCCTCGATGATCGAGGCCAGCGTGCCGATGTGCACGGCCTTGTCGTCAAGCGGGGTAAGGCTGGCCTTGAGGATCGCTGGATCAATCGTTGGGAAGTCGCCTTGCAGGTTGACGACAATCTCAATCTCACCTTCTGGGTCGACCTTGTTCAGCGCTTCAAAAATGCGATCGGAACCAACAGTATGGTCGCTTCGCGTCATCACCGCCTCGCCGCCGGCCGCCTGCACGGCGCTACGTATCGCCTCACTATCTGTCGCCACCACGACCCGACCGATGCCAGCGGCCATCGCCCGTTCCCAGACGTGGACAATCATCGGTTTGCCGTTGATTTCGGCGAGCGGCTTACCGGGCAGGCGCGTCGCCTGCATGCGGGCTGGGATGGCGATAATGGTGCGCTTCATGGGGGAGTGGACTTTCGGGGGCGGTGACAATTGGTCTCGGCTGGATCGGCTTGATCGGGCCCAAGCGCGCTTGCAAGCACCGGGGGAGCCCGTATATTCGCGGACGATTATGGGGGCGATTGCGCCGGGGCGGCAACCCCCGCATTGCAACCGGCAAGATCCACGGGGCGGGAGCGGAACGCGAACCATGAATGCTTTTGAATTCAACAAGATCGCCGGCGCCGTTCTATCCGCTCTGCTGCTGGTTTTTGGCCTGAAGACATTCGCCGAGATCGGCTTGGCCGAAAAAGTGCCCGCCAAGCCTGGCTACGTGCTTCCCGTGACGGCGGCCGCGACCGGTGGTGGTTCGGTAACCCCAGCGGCCTTCAGCTTTGATGCCATAAAGGGATTGCTCGGCAAGGCAAGTGCCGAAGCCGGCGAGGACGGTTTCAAGAAATGCGCAGCCTGCCATACCCCAGTGAAGGGCGGCGAAAACAAGGTCGGCCCCAACTTGTGGGGCGTCATCGGTCGCAAGCTCGGCACGCACGGCGGCTTTGCTTACTCGGACGCATTGAAGGGCAAGGGCGGCGATTGGACCTGGGAAGCGCTGGCGACCTATCTCAACAATCCGCGCGGCGCGATTCCGAACAACAAGATGGCTTTCGCCGGCATCCCGGACAACCAGGACCTCGCCGACATGCTCGTCTACTTGCGCAAATTGGCTGACAGTCCACCAGCACTGCCGAATTGAACTGCGAACTGGCTTCGTTCGCCTGATCAGAATTCGAACGGCTCCGGTGTCTCGCATCGGAGCCGTTTCTATTGAAATACAGAACTCTATCGCCCTCCACGATGACGTCAAAGCCCCAGAGGAGCCTCATTTTTCGCGGATTTTGCCAATCATGGCCGTGCGGCCAAGCCAGGTTTGGTCCGGTAGTGGCTGGGTCGGTGAATGAACAATATGTAACTTGGCCATTCAGCGACAAAACAACATGCTATAGGCGTTCCAATTGCGTGGCCACCCGACAGCGGCCGCGTGACTGAACCGGAAGCACTTGGTCAAGCGCAACATAGGCGAAGCCGAGACAGTGCATCAGGCCTTGGGAGGATCATCGTTCGATGAACATCTGGTTTCGAGCCATGGCGGGGACTGCTGGGCTGCTTGCGAGCGCCACCCTCACCACCGTTCAAGTCCAGGCGCAGGAGACGCTGCGACGGCACGCTGTCTCACTCGTCGGCGAGCCAAAATACGGCCCCGACTTCAAGCATTTCAACTGGGTCAATCCCGACGCGCCGAAAGGCGGGCGGGTGCGGCAATCAGTGATCGGCTCGTTCGATAGCCTCAATCAGTTTCCGGTGCAGGGTGAAGCCGCCGGCCTGCTGGGATTGCTCTACGACACGCTTTTCGTCGGCAGTCCCGACGAAGCCTCCGCCGAATACGGCAAGGTAGCTGAGTGGATTACTTTTCCGAGCGACTATTCCTCGGCGAGTTTCGACTTGCGAACGATTGCGCGTTTCCATGACGGCAAAGCGATCACCCCCGAAGACGTGATCTTCTCGCTGGACGCAGTGAAGAAAGCGTCACCCCAGTACTCGACCTACTACAAGGACGTCGTCAGCGCCGAGAAGACCGGACCCAATCAGGTCACGTTTCGGTTCTCGACTAAGAACAACCGTGAGCTGCCGCAGATTCTCGGCCAGCTGCCGGTGCTGCCGAAGCATTGGTGGGAGGCCAACGGCCCTGATGGCAAACCGCGTGACATCACCAAGTCGTCGCTTGAGATTCCGCTCGGCTCTGGCGCCTACAAAATCAAGAGTTTCGAAGCTGGCAAGCAGATCAGCTATGAGCGCGTCAAGGACTGGTGGGCCAAGGATCTCCCCGTCGCCAAGGGGCAATGGAATTTCGATGAGTTGACGCTGATCTACTTCCGCGAACGGACAGCGGCGTTCGAAACCTTCAAGACCGGCAGTCTCGATTTCTGGCGGGAGAACAGTGCCAAGTCCTGGGCGACCGAGTTCGACTTCGATGCCGTGAAGCGCGGCTTGGTGAAGGCGGAAAAATTACCGATCGTTCGGGTCGCGTCGATGCAGGGTTTCGTCATGAACCTGCGCCGTAAGCCATTCCAGGATGTCCGCGTCCGGCGGGCGATGAACCTCGCCTTTGATTTCGAGTGGGCCAACAAGAATCTATTCTACGACCAGTACATTCGCGTCGGCAGCTATTTCGACAATTCCGAGTTGGCGTCGAAGGGGTTGCCGCAAGGCCGCGAACTCGAGATCTTGAATTCCGTCAAAGCGGATGTGCCGGCCGAGGTTTTCACGAGCGAATGGAAGAATCCTCGCAACAGCGCTGGCGACGACCTCCGCAAGAACCTCGCCGAAGCGGTCAAGCTCTTGAGGGACGCGGGCTGGGCCACTCGGCAAGAGTCCGTCGAGGACGGCAGCTGCGGTTTCATGTGCCGCGTGATGGTTTCGGTCGGATTGCGGAGTCCGAAGACCGAGACAGTCTTGCGCAACCAACAGGGTGAGCAGCTGACGTTCGAAATCCTGCTCGACAATCCGATTTGGGACCGCATTGTGCAACCCTATCGCGGAACGTTGGAAATGCTCGGGATCAAAGCCAACATTCGCCAGGTCGACAGTGCGCAGTACCAGCGCCGCATCGACAAGTTCGATTATGACGTCATCATAGGCCAATTCCCGCAATCCGAGAGCCCCGGAAACGAGCAACGCAACTTCTGGGGCTCAGCCGCGGCTGACCAGGACGGCAGCCGTAATCTCATCGGCATCAAGAACAAAGCCATCGATGCCTTGGTGGAAGCGGTCATCTTTGCCAAGGATCGCGCCGATCTCATCGCTGCCACCAAGGCGCTGGATCGTGTCCTGCTGTGGAATCATTACGTAGTGCCCAATTGGCATCTGCCGTTCGATCGCATCGCCATCTGGGACCAGTATGGCCGGCCTCCGACGTTGCCGGCCCGCGCCGTATCCTTCACCCAAACCTGGTGGTTCGATGAGGCTAAAGCCAAGCAACTCGCAGCCAAGCGTGGACAGTAAGAAAGCGAAAAAATGGCGACCCTGTTGTACCGGTGTCAGTCATGTTGGGGGGAAATGAACGTGTTGTCAGCGGTTACCACCCGCGCCGTGGCATTTGCTGCTGTGCTTGCACTCGCGCCCGTTGCCGGCTTCGCCAACGGCAGTCACGGTCTCTCGACCTTCGGCGAGCTCAAGTACAAGCCCGACTTCAAGCACTTCGACTATGTCAATCCTGACGCGCCGAAGGGCGGTCGACTCTCGACCATCGGCACGGCAGCGCTATCGACCTTCAACAGCTTCAATAATTTCATCGTCAAGGGTGATGCCGCGCAGGGCCTGTCGCTGCTCTACGACAGCCTGATGACGGCGGCCGCGGACGAGCCGGGTTCGATGTATGGGCTGGTCGCGCATTCGGCGAGTGTGGCACCTGATCGCCAATCCGTGACCTTCCTGATGCGGCCCGAAGCGAAGTTCGCCGACGGCACGGCGGTTACGGCCGAAGACTGCGTCTTCACGTTCAACATTTTGCGGGAGAAGGGTCATCCCGGGTATCGGATTGCCCTGCGCGATGTCGCGAAAGCGGAAGCGCTCGACGCGACGACTGTCCGCTACACCTTCGCTGGCTCGCAGACGCGCGACCTGCCGATGCGGGTCGCCGGCCTACCCATCCTGCCGAAGGCCTACTACGCAACACGCAATTTCGACGAGACGACGATGGAACCGCCGCTCGGCTCCGGCCCCTACCAGATCGGTGACTTTAATCCCGGCACGCAAATCACCTACAAGCGCCGCGCCAGCTACTGGGCGCGTGATCTCAATGTCGCGCGTGGGCAGAACAACTTCGACGAAGTGAGGTTTGAATACTTTGGCGAGCGCATCACCGGCTTCGAAAACCTCAAGGCGGGTACGTTCGATCTGCGGGAGGAGTTCACCTCAAAGGAATGGGCAACGGCCTACGAGGGCATCCCCGCCATCAAGGACGGGCGCCTGATCCGTCTCGACATGCCCGATGAGAGTCCGTCCGGTACGCAAGGCTATTGGATCAATACGCGCAAGGCGAAGTTCCAGGATCCGCGCGTGCGCCGCGCGCTCGATTTCGCATTCGATTATGAATGGACCAACAAGAACGTGTTTTATGGCCTCTACAAGCGCACGACGAGCTACTTCGAAAATTCCGACATGAAGGCGATGGGAAAGCCCTCGCCCGAGGAACAGGCGCTGCTACAGCCGCACAAAGACAAGCTTCCCGCCGCGGTGTTCGACGAGCCCTATATGCCGCCGATTGCCGATGGCACCGGCACCGATCGCAAGGTGATGCGCGAAGCCAATCGACTGCTGATCGAGGCGGGGTGGACGTTGAAGGACAACAAGCGCGTCAACGCCACAGGCGAGGTTTTCGAGATCGAGTTTCTCGTCACTGACCAGACCTCGGAGCGCATCCTTGGCAAGTACGTCGAGGCGCTGCGATCCCTCGGTATTGCGACCTCGATCCGCAAGATCGACGAAACCGCCTATCAGCGCCGGGTCAAGCAGTTCGACTATGATATCATTTCCGGCCGCTTCGTCATGAACGTGACGCCGGGGCTGGAATTGCGCTCCATGTTCGGATCAGAATCCGCCGATGTCGAGGCCAGCCGCAATCTCTCCGGCATCAAGGACCCGGTCGTCGACGCCCTGATCGAGACGATCATCGGCGCCAAGAGCCGCGTCGACCTGGTCACCGCCGCCCGCGCGCTGGACCGCGTGCTCCGGGCCAACCACTACTGGGTGCCGCACTGGTACAAGGCTGGGCACTGGATTGCCTACTGGGATAAGTTCGGCCGGCCGGCCGTCAAGCCACGATTCGCCCGCGGAATCATCGAGACGTGGTGGTATGATCAGGCAAAAGCTGCGAAACTGAAGCCGAACTGATTTGCCGGGTTCCCGGCGGAGGACACCGACCCACGATGGCCGCCTATCTGCTGAAGCGTCTCCTGCTGATCTTCCCGACCATTCTCGGCATCATGCTGATCAGTTTCGCGATCATCCAGTTTGCCCCCGGCGGCCCGATTGAACGCATCATCGCGCAACTGTCCGGCACTGAAGTGTCGGCAACCGCCCGTCTTGGCGGCGGCCAGGGTGATGGCCTCGCTGGTCAACCAACCACCCAGTCCGGCGCCGACAGCGGCAAATATCGCGGCGCCCAAGGGCTCGATCCCGCTTTCATCAAAAGCCTGGAGAAGCAGTTCGGGTTCGACAAGCCGGCGCACGAGCGCTTTTTCCTGATGATGAAGAACTACCTGACCTTCGACTTTGGCAAGAGTTACTTCCGCGACGTCAGCGTCATTCAGCTGATCAAGGAGAAGATGCCGGTCTCGATCTCGTTGGGGATCTGGATGACGCTGGCAACGTACCTGATTTCCATTCCGCTGGGCATCCGCAAGGCGGTGCGCGACGGCGAGAAATTCGATACCTGGACCTCGAGCGTCCTGGTGTTGGGCTACGCGGTGCCAGGCTTCCTCGTCGCCGTCTTCCTGCTGGTTGTCTTCGCCGGCGGATCATTCTTTCAGTGGTTCCCTTCGCGCGGCCTCTACTCCGACAATTGGGACCAGCTGTCGCTGATCGGCAAGGTGAAAGACTACTTCTGGCATCTGGCACTGCCGTTGACGGCGATGGTCCTTGGCGCCTTCACGACGATGACGTTCCTGACCAAGAACTCGTTCCTCGACGAGATTCGCAAGCAGTATGTGTTGACTGGCCGCGCCAAAGGCTTGAGCGAAAAGCGGATCCTCTATGGCCACGTGTTCCGTAATGCGATGCTGCTCATCATCGCTGGATTTCCCGGCGCTTTTGTCAGCGCCTTCTTCTCAGGCAGCCTGCTGATCGAGCAGATCTTCTCGCTCGACGGCCTCGGGCTACTGTCATTTGAAAGCGTGATCAAGCGCGACTATCCCGTCGTCTTCGCCAACCTCTATATCTTTTCGCTGGTCGGCCTCGTCGTGCACCTGATCTCCGACTTCATGTACACGGTGATCGACCCGCGCATCGATTTCGAAAGCCGGGAGGTCTGAATATGGACGCCCGTGTCGAGAAGACCAACGCGGCATCGTTCCGCCAGAACGCAGTGTTGACTGCGGTGCGCCGGTTGGCGGGGGGGCTTTCGCGAACCTTCCGCCTGACGCCGATCAACCGGCGCCGCTGGGAGAAGTTTAAAGCCAATCGTCGCGGTTACTGGAGTTCTAGTGATCTTCCTCGGCCTGTTCGGCCTGACGCTGTGCGCTGAACTCATCGCCAACGATAAACCGATCATCGCGCGCTACAAGGGCGAGACGCTGTTTCCGATTTTCGTCGACTATCCGGAATCGAAATTCGGCGGTTTTCTCGCCATCACCGACTACAAGGATCCAGTGATCCTCGACGAGATTGAGAGCAACGGGTGGGCGTTTTGGCCGCCGATCCGCTATTCGTACGCTTCGATCAACAAGGACTTCCCGCGGGTCAAGTCGGCAAGTGGCCAATGCCTGGGATTTCCCGGACCACCGCACTGGTCCGGCAGTGGCGCCATCTGCGATGCGCCGGCCGAGCAGTTGCAACGCTACCAGACACTCGGCAACCGCAATTGGCTCGGCACCGACGACCAGGGCCGCGATGTGGTGGCTCGCCTCGTCTACGGCTTCCGTATATCCGTTCTGTTCGGATTGCTGCTGACAATTCTCGCCTCGATCATCGGTATCACGGCGGGCGCAGTGCAGGGTTACTTCGGCGGCAAGGTCGATCTGATCTTCCAGCGGTTTCTCGAAATCTGGTCGTCGATCCCCGTGCTGTTCGTGCTGATCATCATTTCATCGGTGCTGATTCCCGGTTTCTGGACGCTGCTTGGCGTGCTGCTGTTGTTTCAGTGGGTATCGCTGGTCGGCGTCGTGCGCGCCGAGTTCCTGCGTGGCCGCAATCTCGAATACGTCACCGCTGCCAAGGCGCTGGGCCTCTCGAACGCGCGGATCATGTTCAAGCATCTGCTGCCCAACGCCATGGTGGCGACGTTGACGTTTCTGCCATTCAAGCTGTCGGGATCGATTCAGGCGTTGACGGCGCTGGACTTTCTTGGCCTCGGCCTGCCACCCGGTTCCCCGTCGCTCGGTGAGCTTCTGGCGCAAGGCAAGTCCAACCTGCAGGCGCCATGGCTCGGCTTGTCGGCTTTCCTGTCGATCGCCGGGCTTCTCAGCCTGTTGATCTTCGTTGGTGAAGCCGTGCGTGACGCGCTCGATCCGCGAAAGACGTTTAAATGAGCGCAGCAACGACTGGAGCGTCCAATGCTGTGCCTGCCAGCGATACACTGGTGCGGGTACGCGATCTCGCGGTTGCTTTCGGCAAGGGCGAGAACCAGACGCTGGCGGTGAAAGGCATCTCATTCTCGATCCAGCGCGGTGAGACCGTCGCCATCGTCGGCGAGTCCGGTTCCGGCAAGACCGTCTCTGCAATGTCGATCCTGAAGCTGTTACCCTACCCGGCCGCCTCGCACCCCAAAGGCGAAATCTACTTCGAGGGCCAGGACCTGATCGCCGCGCCCGACAGCGTCATGCGCGACATCCGGGGAAAACGGATCTCGATCATCTTCCAGGAGCCGCTCACTTCGCTCAATCCGCTGCACACCATCGAGCGGCAGGTCACGGAAGTGATCCAGCTGCATCGCGAGGTCAGCGACGCCGCCGCCAAAACGCGGCTGCTGGAACTGCTGACGCGCGTCGGCATTCGTGATCCGGAAAAGCGGCTCGGCGCTTATCCCCATCAACTCTCCGGCGGCCAGCGCCAGCGCGTGATGATCGCCATGGCGCTGGCCAATGAGCCGGATCTGCTGATCGCCGACGAACCGACGACGGCGCTGGACGTGACAATTCAGGCGCAGATTCTCGAGTTGCTGAAAGAGCTCAAAGATGAACTCGGCATGTCGATGCTGCTGATCACCCATGATCTCGGCATCGTCCGGCGGATGGCGAACCGCGTCTATGTCATGAACCAGGGCGAGATCGTCGAGGAAGGGCTCACCGCCGATATTTTTGCCAAGCCACAGCACACCTATACGCGACATCTCCTGTCGGCCGAGCCGAAAGGCAAGCCGCCCGAAGCCAGACCCACCGCACCAGTCGTGCTGGAGACGACGGATCTCAAGGTCTGGTTCCCGATCAAGCGCGGGCTGTTGCGACGCACCGTCGATCACATCAAGGCAGTTGACGGCGTTACGTTGCAACTGCGCGCCGGCGAGACCATCGGCGTCGTCGGCGAATCAGGTTCCGGCAAAACGACACTTGGTCTGGCGTTGCTGCGGTTGACCGCGTCGAAAGGGCCTATCGTCTACGCTGGCCGCCGCATCGACGGACTGGACTCCAATGCCATGCGTCCGTTGCGCAAGGAGATGCAGATTGTCTTCCAGGACCCCTACGGGTCGCTCTCCCCACGGCTGTCCGTTGGCCAGATCATCGAGGAAGGATTGACAATCCTGACGCCGGATCTCGACTATGATGCGCGGCGCGAGCGTGTCGGTCGGGCGCTGGCCGAAGTTGGGCTCGAACCGCAAGCGCAGGATCGCTATCCGCACGAGTTCTCCGGCGGCCAGCGCCAGCGCATCGCCATTGCCCGCGCCATGGTCCTGGAGCCAAAATTCCTGATGCTGGACGAGCCGACCAGCGCACTTGATATGAGCGTGCAGGCGCAGATTGTCGACCTGCTCCGCGATCTGCAGAGCAAGCGCGATTTGTCCTACCTGTTCATCAGTCACGACCTGAAGGTCGTGCGTGCGCTTTCGAACCATGTCATCGTCATGCGCAATGGTAAGGTCGTCGAGGAGGGTAGTGCGGACACAATCTTCAACAACCCGCGCGAGGATTACACCAAGGCGCTTTTAGCCGCCGCCTTTGAACTTCGCGTCGCCAAGCGCGAGGCTGTCGCGACGTGACGCTGCTGATCGCCATTCGGGGCGCTGGCGCCAATTGGTCGCCGGACGCCTGGCAAAAGCGGTTTTCCAGCCGCATGTCCGGTCGTTCGATCGTCTTGGCGGGCTCGCCAACGGTACGTGCCGATGACGTGCACTACGTTGCGGCCTGGAAGCCGGAGCCGGGTGCACTGACGCAATACCCCAATCTCAGAATTATCTTCAATCTTGGCGCCGGCGTCGATGCCTTGCTCGCCGACTCAACGCTGCCAAAAGTCCCGATTGTCCGCGTCGTCAACGACAACCTGACCCGGCGCATGACAGAATATGTCGTGCTGCACACGCTCTGGCATCATCGGAACATGACACGGCTGCGGGCGGCGCAGGCGCGGGCGCTTTGGGATGCACCGGACCAGTCGTCGGCCGATCAGGTTCGCGTCGGCATCATGGGTCTCGGTGAAATGGCCCGTGACGCCGCCGAGGTTCTGCTGCGGCTGGGATTTCAAGTCGCCGGCTGGAGCCGGACGTCGAAGTCGCTTCCGGGCGTGGCGTGCTTTGCGGGAGCTGATGGCCTCGCTGGTTTTCTCGCGCGGACTGATATCCTCATTGTCCTATTGCCGTCGACGGCTGAGACAAAGGGTATCCTCAACCGGACACTGTTTGCCGGGCTTGCCCGCGACGGAGCACTCGGCGCGCCGGTGATCATCAATGGTGGTCGCGGGGCTTTGCAAATCGAGGCCGACATTCTGGCAGCGCTCGATGATGGCACGCTTGGCGGCGCAACACTCGATGTCTTCGAGACGGAACCTTTGCCTGCGTCGAGCCCGCTATGGTCGCATCCGCGCGTCGTCATCACGCCACACAATGCCGCCGATAGCGATCCCGATGCCATCTCCCAAGCGGTCGTCGCGCAGATCCACGCGTTCGAGCGTGGCGAGCCGCTGCGCAACATCATTGATCCTGCCAAAGGCTACTGAGCCTCGCGGACTAGAGTGTTTCCGGCAAAAGTGTGAGCGGTTTTCCCGATAAGAAGCACGACAAAACAAAGAGCTAGGGTCGTTCCCTGCTTCTTCCTAAACTGGAACGACCCTAGCTGCGCAACGGGCGGCGCAGTCTGGTTCGGCTATGACGCGGGCCGTTGTCGGAAATCAATCGGCGCAAGCGAGCGGCGTAGTGCTCAGCGCCAGGCACGCCGTCGAGGAACGCAAAATACGGCTGCCACAAACGGCGTCGCGTCTTCTGTCGCTCGCTGGTCGTTGCCGTCAGGCGGTTTTGTGTAAGTGGTTCGATCGGTGTCTGTCCGATCCAGGCGTAGGCGGCTTGCCAAACATCTGGCGTGACGCTGCGATTGCGGGGGCCACGCACTTGGACAACGATCGGCATCGTTGGCTCGACATCGTGGCGTCCGATTTCGATACAACCGATCAACTTGCTATTTTTGCTGATGGCAGCGACGGTCGTATCGCCCAGGCGCATGCGATCGGCATAGCGGTCTAGGCAGTTGTCAAGCGTGTCGCTGGTCTCGATGAAGTCATCGACAGAACGAAGCGTTACAAAGCGAAAGCCAAGCGCTGAACCATCGAGAATCCAAGGCTTGATCGCGCCGTGCGCGAGCCAATCGGCCAGGGCAATTCGTTGTACCCAGACATTGAACTCCTCAAGCGCGCGTTTTGCGCCAACTTGTGGCGTCCAGGGCACGCGCAGCAGTCGTGCGGCTTCGCATTGCGGGTTGCTGGAAAACCAAGCCCAAGCCGCCATGAGTAACTGGCGTTCCTCGCTCATGGCCGTATTCACGGCGCGAGCATGCTGGGCGAACCAGAAAGAATATTCGCTGCCGTTGGCGGTATTGGCGAGGCTGATACTCTGCAGCCAACGCGCCGCTGTGCCGGGTTGACGTGGCAGGGCATTCACAATGCGTAGTGAAAATGTGGGATCATCTGGCAATTGTCCGATCGGCCGTTGAAAGGCATCCGGCGGGAGTCGTCGCAGCCAATAGGGCAGGCAGAGCCTGTCGGCTGCGGCCTTCAAAGTACCGCCCGCGATGACGATATCGCACGCCGCTATACGTGCCGCAGGTTCGCCATAGTGCGTCGCGAGTGCGAAAAGCAGGGCAGGAAACGTCTCGGCAAGGTCTTCCAGCGCCGGCGCGGTATTGGCAACGTCCCGGACTGCGCGCGCAAACTCCGGGGTAAACGCGTGCAACTGGCGTTGGCGGCGCGCGACAAGCGACTCGGTGCTTGCGCGCAGGTGTTGAAGCTTGTCGGCGAACATGGGTGATCTCACCCCCCTCATTGCCTTGCCTGACATTAGAGGAGGTTACGAGAACATGATGGCAGAAACGCGAGGCGATCTCGGCGCCTTGGCCGCAATTGATCGATGCGCCGTGGTCGGCATCGCGCTTATGGTAGCGCGACGTGCGCCTGGCGTGCCAGCGTCGTCCATAGTGTGTTCGGAATGCGAAACCGCATCCAGTCGATGTTCTGCACCACTTCAGCAGGCGTGCGCATCGAGACTAGGACACTGGCCACGCCCGGATGGAGTGCCGGATACTGCAGTGCCGCCGCCTGCAGCGGTACGCCGAATTCAGTGCAGATCCGTTCCAAATGGCGCACCCGGTCGACGATCTGCGCCTCGGCTTCGCGATAGCCGTAAGTCGCGCCCTCCGTCGCGCCGGTCGCGAGAATTCCGCTGTCGAATGCCGCAGCCGCGATCACCGATACGCCGAGCGTATGACACCGATCGAGTAATCCGCTGGTCAACGCCGACTGTTCCAGCAGCGTCATCCGGCCTGGTACGAGTACGCAATCAATGCCGCCATGCTCGGCGAATGCCAATGCAATATCGACATCCTTGAGTCCGGTTCCGATCGCCCGCACAATACCTTGCTCTTTCAAGCGGCGCAGCGCCGGGATCGCTCCGGCCATCGCCTCGGCAAAACGCTGGTGAACGCCATCAGTGCCATGAAAATGCCGCGTCACGTCATGGATCAGCACCAGATCGAGCCGATCAATCCCGAGCCGTGTCAAGCTTGCCTCGATCGCGCGCATCGTGCCGTCATAGCTGTAGTCGAACACCATTTCGCTGTCGTGGCCGCCGGGAAATAGTGTTTGCCGCTCGCCACCGGAACCGAGTTCGGCAATCCGCTTGCCGACCTTGGTGGCGATCACAGCGTCAGCGCGGGAGTGCTGTTTCAGAAATGTGCCGAGTCGCTCTTCGGCCAGGCCGCATCCATATTGCGGTGCTGTATCAAAAAATCGAAGTCCCAGATCCCAGGCGGCATCGAGCACGGCTTGCGCATCTGCATTTGGTAAAACGGCCTTAAATCCGCCGATGGTCATCGTGCCGAACCCGAGACGCGACACTGTGACACCCGTCTTGCCGATCTCACGCCGCTGGGTCGGGTTCGGCGCGGTCATTTCAGCACGATCAGCGCGTCGGCGGCGACCGCGCCGTTGGGACCGGCGAAAACCGGGTTGATATCGATCTCGGCGACGCGATCCTTCAGCGCCCAAGCGAGCTTGGAAACGGCGACCAACATCGCCGCCAGTGCAGCGACGTCAACGGTTGGGCTGCCGCGATAACCAGCGAGCAACTTGGCGCCTTTTAACTCTCCGAGCATATCGTGCGCCGTCGCCACATCGAACGGGGCAATGCGGTAGGTCACGTCCTTCAGGACTTCCGTCAAGACACCACCGAGGCCGACGGCGACGCAGGGCCCGAACGACGGGTCGTTGACGACGCCGACCAGCATTTCGAGGCCGCCGGCCATTTCCGAGACTAGAACGCCGTCGATCCGTGCTTTGGGGCTCGACTTGCGCGCGTTGGCGACGACTTCCAAGGCTGCGGCCGCCGCCGATTTGACGTCAAGCAGGCCAAGCTTGACGCCACCCACCTCAGTTTTATGCGGAATGTCGCGTGAGACGACCTTGACGGCGAATGGCGGCGCCAACGCCGCGACCCGTGCCAGCACGCTGTCGCCGTCCGGCACCAGGACTTCGCGTGTGGTCGTAACTCCGAACGCTTGCAGCACGGCTTTGCTTTCGGCTTCCGACAGTGTTGCCGGCCCGGTCGGCAGCGTGAAGCCCATTGGAATGTTGGCGACAGGCGGGACACGATCGGCGAGGCGGCGGCGGTCATCGGCAAAGCGAGCAAGCACGCTGGCAGCTTGCGCTAACCGGACCGGCGTAGAGATCACGGCGATGCGGTGAGCTTCGAGCAGCGCGAAGGCGGCCTCGGATTTTTCTCGCCGCCCCGACCAGCCGACGTGGACGGGCTTGTCTGTCAATGCGGCGGCGGCAACGATGGCTTCGGCTGCCTTCAGCGCGGGCGGTCCAGGGATCGAGGCCAGCAGAATAGACAGCTGATCAATGCCGGGATCCTGCAGCACGATCTGCAGCGTCTTCGTCAACAGCCCCATGTCGTTAAACACACCGGCGGTCACGTCGGCGGGGTTTTCCGACGACCCGAACGCCGGAATGATCGTGCGCAATGCCGCAACGGTCGCCGGCGAGAACGGAGGCAGCAATAATCCCTCGCGCGCCGCGCGATCGGCATAGACGATGCCGGAGCCACCCGAGATCGAGAGCACGCCGACGGCCTTCCCCTTCGGCAAGCGACCCTGGTGAACAAGTTTGGCGATGTCGACGATCGGCTCGACGTCATCGACCTCGATCAGGCCGGACTGGCGGAACGCCGCTCGATAGAGATCGGCCCGCCCCGTCATGTTGGCAGTGTGCGATTGCGCGGCCTTGGCGCCGGTTTCGCTGGTTGCCGATTTCCAGATCAGCACCGGTTTGCCAGCCGCCAGTGACTTTCGGCCGACGTCGAGCAGGCGGCGCGCGTCGGGAGTGCCTTCCATCACCGCGAAGGCCATAGTTGTGCCGGGATCTGCGACATAAGCCTCAAGCAACTCCGGCGTCGTAATATCCGTTTCATTGCCCGACGAGACGCAATGACGAAAACCCACGCCTTGGGCTTCGGCCAGATTAACGATCGCGTAGCCAAAGCCGCCCGACTGGAAGACGCAGCTCACCGCACCGGCACGTAGTTCAGTCTCCTCTGCGATGGACCCGAAAGCGGCCCAGACCCGATCCGCCGTCGAGATCATGCCCTGGCAGTTCGGCCCGATACAGCGCACGCCCGCTTCACGTGCGACGGCGAGCAATTCCACTTCGCGCAAGATACCATCGGCGCCGATCTCGCGAAATCCCGCGGTCAACAGGATGGCGAAGCCGATGCCAGCCTTGCCGCAATCCCGGATCGCCGCCGCAACGCTGGCCGCCGGCACAGCGATAATCGCAAGATCGCACGGCGCCTTGATCGATACGGCGTCGGGGAAGCACGCCAGGCCATGCAGTTCGTGATACTTCGGATTGATGAGATATATCGGCCGCGCGAACCCCGACTTCTTCAGTGCCTTGATCGGCTGCCCCGAGATCCGCGTCAGGTCCTGCGAAGCACCGTAAACGCAGATCGCGCGGGGATGGAACAGTCGCGCGAACGCGGCAGATGCCTTCGCCATGTCTCAGCCCCGCCCTTCTGGCGCCGACAGCGGCAGTCCCAGCGTCACACGCCGCTTCAGCCATGGCGACGGCCGATAGCGGGGTTCGCCATAGAAGCGCTGCAGGCATTCCAGAATGTGACAGACGCGCGCTGGGCCAATCAGATCGCCCCATTCCAGTGGACCGTAGGGGTAGCCAAGTCCGAGTTTGACAGCTTTGTCGATGTCGGCCGGCACCGCGATGCCACGCTGGGCGATCTGACAGCCGACGTTGACGATCATCGCAACGATGCGCTGGGCGACGAATCCGGGGCTGTCGTTGATCACGATGACCGGCTGCCCGTCGCCGGCCAGCAGCGCGTGGCTGGCATCCCGGATGATTGGATTGGTGGCGGGTGTCACCATCAGTGATCGCGGCCCCTTCAATCCAAAGAGGACGTCGACGCCAACCGTCCGCCGGGCATCGAGCTTCAGATCATGCGCGGCGGTGGTCACATCATACCCGATCGGCGTCAGCAGAATCAGTGCGTCCTTGCTCGCCTCCTTGCCGGTCTCGATCGTCGCGCCACTCTTGCGCAGCATGTCGATCAGCGGCGCCTGCAGATCGAGGTGATGAGCACTCGGCTGGATCCAAACAGGCACGCGCCGCGCAACGGGTACCGGTTTGGCCTCGGGTTCGACGCGCTTGCCATCCTTGTAGGTGTACCAGCCTTGATTGGTTTTCTGCCCGTAGAGTCCACCCGCCACGCGCAGCGCTGTTAGCGGGCTCGGCGCGTACGCAGGTTCGGCATAAAACTGTCCGAAGAAGCTTTCCTGCACGGCATGTCCGATGTCCATGCCGACCAGATCGGCCAAGGCGTTGGGGCCGAGTTTGAAACCGGGCGCGCCGGTCAGGATGCGATCGATTTCGGCATATGACGCGATATTCTCGATTAGCACGCGCTGCGCTTCGCCCATGCCGCGGCCGGCATGATTGACGATGAAGCCGGGGCTGTCGATGCACATCACCGGCTCGCGTGTCATGCGCCGACCGATGGTCATCAGCGCCTCGCTGACCCAAGCTGCCGTCTTGAGGCCCGGGATCACCTCGACGAGCTTCATCAGCGGAACCGGATTGAAGAAGTGCAGTCCGGCGACCCGTTCGGCATGCTTGCACTGGGCCGCAATGGCGGTGACCGGCAATGACGATGTGTTCGACGCCAGGATGACATCCGGGCCGCACAGCGCATCGAGCTTCGCAAACAGCGGTTGTTTGATGTCGAGTCGCTCAATGATGGCTTCAACAACGACGTTGGCCTTGGCGACGTCGGCGAGCTCCTTGGCGACGATGATGCGGTCGATGGCGGCCTGCGCATCCGCAGCACTGACGCGGCCTTTCTCGACTTGGCCCGTCAGCATTTTTGCGATGTAGTCTTTGGCGGCCTGCGCGGCGCCGGCCTTTTCGTCAAAGGCGATGACGGCCATGCCGCCTTGTGCCGAAACCTGGACGATGCCACGGCCCATCGTGCCGGTGCCGATCACCGCAATAGTCATGGATTTGGCGTTGGCGTCGAAGGCCATGGTCATTGTCCCTTGAAATTTGGTTTACGCTTTTCCAGGAAGGCGGCCATGCCCTCGGCCTTGTCGTCGGTGCCCATCAGCAACCAGAGCATCTTGCGCTCCAGACTGAGCCCCGTCGCCAACGCACCGTCCTCGCCCTTGAGGACGGCTTCCTTTGTAAATTCAATGGCGATGGGAGCGAGCTTGGCGATTTTGTTCGCCACCGCCAACGCGCGAGGCAGTACGTCAGCATCGGGCACGACAATACTGGCGAGCCCCATGGCCGATGCCTCGGTCGCAGAAATCATCTCACCGGTGAGCACGAGCCACATGGCCTTGTACTTGCCGACCGCGCGGGTCAGCCGTTGCGTGCCGGAACCACCCGGCATGATGCCGACCCCGACTTCGGGTTGGCCGAATTTGGCGCCCTCGCCAGCGATGATGATGTCGCAATGCAATGCGAGTTCGCACCCGCCACCCAACGCAAATCCATTGACGGCGGCGATCAACGGCTTTGGGAAGGCCGCGATCTGATCCCACAGGGTATGCAGGCCCCGCTGCATCAGGCCGATCGGACCGAGCCCCTGCATCTCCTTGAGGTCGGCGCCAGCCGCGAAAGCCTTGTCATCGCCTGTGATAATGGCCACGCGCACCCGGGCGTCGACGGCGGCAGCGGTCAGCGCGGCGGCGATGGCCTGGCGAACCTCGAGATTGAGTGCATTGCGCTGTTCCGGACGATGGATGCGCAGGAGGAGCACGCCCTCGGCCGGGCGCTCGGCGACCAAGACGCTCATGATGTCGGACGGACCTCGCAGTTCGCGGAATTGACCCCGCAAAGTAGGCCGTGCCAAGGTTCGCCGCAAGTCGGCATGGAACAGGGATTATTGCGGCATGATGAGCGTTGAGGCAGCGATCACCGGCCGCCGCAGTATTCGTGCATTTCTGCCAAAGCCAGTGCCGCGCGAGACCATCGAAAAGGTTCTCCGCATAGCCGGCCGGGCGCCGTCCGGATCCAATATCCAGCCCTGGAAGGTTCGTGTCCTGCAAGGCGCCGTCAAAGCGGCATTGTCTGCGGATCTATTGCGCCTGCACGACAGCCACCATGCCGGCAGCCGCGAATACAACTATTACCCGGTCTCCTGGCGGGAGCCCTATCTCGCGCGACGGCGCGCCTGTGGTCTTGGACTTTACAAGAAACTTGGGCTTGGCCGCGAGGACAAGGCGGGGATGCACGCCCAGCATGCCCGGAATTATACGTTTTTTGACGCCCCGGTGGGGTTGATCTTTTCCATCGATCGCGACATGGAGCGTGGCAGCTGGCTCGATATGGGCATGTTCATCCAATCGGTGATGCTGGCGGCGCGCGGCGAAGGCCTGGAAACGTGCCCACAGGCGGCGTTCGCGCTGTATCCGGATGTGGTGCAACGTCTTGCCGGCATACCTGGGTCTGAAATGCTGGTGTGCGGCATGGCGCTTGGCTTCGGCGATCCTGATGCCGTCGTCAACGAATTCGTCACGGAGCGGCTGGCCGTCAGCGATTTTGTGACGTTCGTCGATTGATCCGGGAAGGCATTATCGAGTTGTGCGACCGGCGTTGCGGCCCCGTTGCGAACGGCGCAGCCAAAATGTGTCGACAAATCTGACGGGGTGGCATTGAAAGTTGCGGCCTAGTCGGCTTTGATGGCGCGAGATACATGAGGATTGGAGAAATCGCCCGTGACTGACGCTGTCATCGTATCCACCGCCCGCACAGGTCTTGCCAAATCATTTCGCGGCGCCCTCAACAACACCCACGGCGCCAGCATGGGCGGTCATGTCGTCCGCCACGCCATCGAACGCGCCAAGCTTGAACCCGGCGAGGTCGAAGATGTGATCATGGGTTGCGCCAATCCCGAGGGCGCGACCGGTTGGAATATCGCCCGACAAGTTGCCGTTGCCGCGGGTTGCCCAGTGTCGGTCTCCGGTATGACCATCAATCGCTTCTGCTCGTCGGGCCTGCAGACGATCGCGCTCGCCGCGCAGCGCATCCAGACTGGCGAAGGCGAAATTTTCTCCGCCGGCGGACTGGAATCGATTTCGCTGACCCAGAACAACATGAACCGCCATCGCTTCAAGGATGAAGCGCTGGAGAAGCAGATGCCGGCGATGTACTGGCCGATGCTGCGCACCGCAGAGACCGTCGCCAAGCGCTATAACATCGCACGCGAAGTGCAGGATCGCTTCGGCGTCGAGAGCCAATTGCGCGCGGCAGCGGCCAAGCAGGCCGGCAAGTTCAACGACGAGATCGTCCCGTTCAAGACGATGATGACCAAGTTCGAAATGAACGATAAGAAAGAGGTCACGCGCACCTGGGAGGAGGCGGTCACGCTCGCTGATGACGAGGGTATCCGCGCCGATACGACCTATGAGGGCGTCGCCAAAATCAAGCCTGCCTTGGAGGGCGGCGTGATATCTGCCGGCAATGCCAGTCAATTCTCGGACGGCGCCAGTGCTGCGATCGTCATGAACGCAAAATTGGCCGAAAGGCGCGGCCTGAATCCCCTCGGTATCTTCAAGGGCTTTGCGGTTGCTGGTTGCGAACCCGATGAAATGGGCATTGGACCGGTCTATGCCGTCCCGAAACTGCTCAAGCGTGCCGGATTGAAAGTCTCCGACATCGACCTGTGGGAGTTGAACGAAGCTTTCGCCGTTCAGGTCATCTACTGTCGCGACAAGCTCGGCATTGCCAATGACCGGTTGAACGTCAACGGCGGCGCGATCGCTGTCGGTCATCCCTATGGCATGTCGGGCGCGCGCCTCGTCGGCCATGCGTTGATCGAAGGCAAGCGTCGCAAGGCGAAGCATGTCGTCGTCACCATGTGCATCGGCGGTGGCATGGGTGCTGCTGGATTGTTTGAGGTGGTATGAGCAGGTCATGAGCGACGCCAACCCACTAAAACCTCCGCCGCCGCGGCCCGTCGCAGCGTCGTTAGCGCATGGGCGAACGAAGCGCGTCGAAGTGGTGAAGAAGACGTTGCGGACGTTGACGCCTGATAACGAGTTGAAGTGGCCGGTGACAGCCGCGGAGATCACTGCTGCCTACGCCCGCATCAAACCGCATGTTCGCTGCACGCCGACCCTCGCATTAGCGGGCGGGGCGCTGGGATATGCCGGCCCGGTGTCGATGAAACTCGAATTGTTGCAGCACGCCGGCTCGTTCAAGCCGCGCGGCGCATTCAACAGTTTGCTGGCCGATGCGGTTCCGACAGCCGGTGTCGCGGCGGCGTCCGGCGGCAATCATGGGGCAGCAGTCGCCTATGCGGCGCAGCGGCTCGGTCACAAGGCACGCATTTTCGTGCCGGAGATTGCTTCGCCAGCCAAAATCGCGCGGATCAAGGACTTCGGCGCCGATGTGGTGATCAAGGGCGCGCGCTACAACGATGCACTCACCCATTGCCTCGCCTACGTCGCCGAGAGTGGAGCGCGCAGCATTCACGCCTATGACGCGCGCCACACGATCGAGGGTCAAGGCACGACGGCGCTGGAATGGGAAGAGCAGGTAGCCGGGCTGGACACGGTCCTGGTCGCTGTCGGCGGCGGTGGATTGATCGCCGGCATGGCGTCCTGGTGGAACAAGCGCGTGCGGGTGGTCGGCGTCGAGCCTGAGGGAAGCCGTGCCTTGCAGGCAGCACTCGGCAACGGTGGTGCGGTTGACGTGCCGGTCGAGAGCATTGCAGCCGACTCACTCGGCGCGGCCAATGTCGGGATGCGCGTCTACCACATTGCGCAACGCCTAGTTGACCGTGTCGTGCTGGTCAGCGATGACAGCATCCGCGCGGCGCAGAAGCGGCTGTGGTCAGATTTCCGATTGGCGACCGAGCCCGGTGGCGCGGCAGCCGCGGCAGCACTGTTGGCCGGCGCCTACAAGCCCAAATCCGGCGAACGCGTCGGCGTCCTCCTATGCGGTGCCAACGTCGACTTGAAGTCTCTCATCTAGGAATGCACTCATGGACCTTCGTTTCACGCCCGAGGAAAATGCCTTCCGTGCCGACGTGCGCAAGGTCTTCCAGACGGAGGTTCCGGCAAGTGTGCGCCGCAAGATCGAGATGGGACATCATCTCGACAAAGCCGATTGGGTCGCCTCGCACAAGGCGCTGCATAAGCGCGGGTGGGCGGCACCGCACTGGCCACACGAATGGGGCGGGCAGAACTGGACACCGGTGCAGCATCATATCTTCATCGAGGAGAGCCAGGCCAATTCGGTGCCGCAGCCGCTGCCGTTCAATGTGTCGATGTGCGGACCGGTGTTGATCAATTTCGGCACCGAGGCGCAGAAGCAGCGCTTCTTGCCAAAGATGGCCGCACTTGACGAGTGGTGGTGCCAAGGCTTTTCAGAACCAGGCGCCGGTTCCGATCTCGCTGGTCTCACGACGACAGCCGTGAAAATGGGAGATCACTACATCGTCAACGGCCAGAAGACCTGGACGACGTTGGCGCAGTATGCCGATTGGATTTTCTGCCTCTGTCGAACCGATCCAACGGCCAAGAAGCAACTCGGCATCTCCTTCATTCTGATCGACATGAAGACGCCGGGGATCACGGTCAGGCCGATCCAGACCATCGACGGCGGGCGGGAGGTCAATGAGGTCTTCTTCGACGACGTCAAAGTGCCGGTCGAAAACCTCGTCGGCCAGGAGAACCGCGGTTGGGATTGCGCCAAGTTCCTGCTCGGCAATGAGCGCACCGGCATCGCGCGGATCGGTTTGACCAAGCAGCGCGTGGCGCGCATCAAGCAGTTGGCAGCGAAGGTGCCGGCCGGCGAGCAGATGCTGATCGACGACGCGCGGTTCCGTGAAAAAGTCGCCGCCGTTGAAGTCGAGCTGAAGGCGCTGGAGATGACCCAGTTGCGCGTCCTCGCCGAAGATCGCAATCGCAAGAGCAATCAGCCGAACCCCGCCTCATCGATCCTCAAAATCAAGGGCAGTGAATTGCAGCAGGCGACAACAGAACTGCTGATGGAGATCGCGGGTCCATTGGCGGTTCCCTATGTTGACGAGCACGATGCCGCTGGCACCGATCTCGACTGGGCACGCCCCCTTGCGCCCCAATACTTCAATTACCGCAAAGTCTCCATCTACGGCGGCTCCAATGAAATCCAGCGCAACATCATCGCCAAGGCCGTGCTGGGGTTCTAACGTCTCGGATTTCCGGGTGAACCGACTTCAAAATGTACTCCTGATACAGGTTGAGTGAATGGACTTCGATCTTTCCGACGAACAGCGGCAACTGAAAGACAGCGTCGAGCGACTGCTGGCGGACCGCTATGCTGACCTGCAGCAACGGGCGGCGGCGCAAGCCGGGCCTGCCGGCTACAACACTGCCACTTGGACGCAATTCGCCGAACTCGGGCTGACGGCGATACCGTTCGCCGAAGAGCTTGGCGGCCTCGGCGCAGGACTGGTCGAGACGATGCTGGTGATGGAGGCACTCGGCAAGTCGCTGGCGGTGGAGCCGTATTTGGCGACCATCGTGCTCGGCGGTGGTGTGCTGCGGCACGGCGGGAATGCTACGCAACAGGCGTCACTCATTCCCAAAATCATCGACGGCAGTGTGACGCTGGCGCTGGCCCATCAAGAGCGGCAATCGCGCTTCGACCTGCACGATGTTGCAATGACCGCCAAACCCGACGGCAAGGGCAACTTCACGCTTGATGGCGAGAAGATGGTCGTCTTGAATGGTGACAGCGCCGGCCAACTCATCGTCGTCGCACGGACTGCCGGCGCTCGCCGCGACAAGCGCGGCATTGGTCTGTTCCTCGTCGATGCACACGCTCCCGGGTTGACGCGGCGCGGCGGGCCGACACAGGATGGCGGGCGAAGTGCGGATGTCACCTTCAAAAGCGTCCATGTCGGTGCCGATGCGGTCATAGGCGATCCGGCAGCTGGCCTCGCGATCCTCGAGCGCGTCGTCGACGAGGCCATCGCGGCGCTCGCCGCCGAGGCGGTCGGCGCCATGGGTGCGTTGCATGAAATGACTGTCGACTATCTCAAAACGCGCAAGCAGTTCGGCGTTCCGATCGGCTCGTTCCAAGTTCTCCAGCATCGGGCCGTCGACATGTTTACCCACCTTGAGCAGGCCCGTAGCATGGCCTACTTCGCGACCATGATGGCGGGCGAAAGTGATGCGCACGAGCGCCGCAAAGCAATGGCCGCGTGCAAGGTTCAGATCGGCAAGGCGGCGCGCTTTATCGGCCAGGAGGCGACGCAGCTGCACGGTGGTATCGGCATGACCATGGAGTACAAGGGCGGACACTATTTCAAGCGTTTGGCCATGATCGATCTCGCATTCGGCGACCACGAGTATCACTTGCGCCAGCTGGCGGCAGTGGGCGGTCTGATCGCGCCGGCCGTGGGATGACGGAGTGAGCCGATCGTTATTCAGCGCAAGCATCTGGACAAGTCGTAGCGTAGCAGTCACTCTTCCGCGCAAAGCAAGCGAGCGATCAAGCCCGCATTGACCGGGAGGAAACTATGCTGCGACGTGCCGTTCTCATGGCGATTGCCGCCATGTCTCTTGTTATTCCACATGCCGCGTCCGCTCAAACCTACCCGTCAAAGCCGATCACCATGATCGTGCCGTGGCCGGCCGGCGGCTCAAGCGATATCGCCATGCGCGCAATTGCCGATGCGATGTCTAAAATTCTCGGCCAGCCGATGGTTGTCGACAACAAGCCCGGCGCTTCGGGGACGCTCGGCCCCGCGACGATGGCGGCGACCGGCAAGCCAGACGGTTATACACTCTCTCAAATGCCGATCAGTGTCGTCCGCATTCCAATCATGCAAAAGACGAGTTTCGATACGCTCAAGGACTTTACCTACATTTCGCAATTGACCGGATATACCTTCGGCATCACCACGAAAGCGGATAGCGCCTTCAAGAGCTGGACTGATGTCGTCAAGTTCGCGAAGGAAAATCCGGGCAAAGTCACCTACGGTACGCCAGGCACGGGAACATCGCTGCATATCGGCATGGAAATGATCGCAGCGAAAGAAGGAATCAAGTTGACGCAAGTGCCGTTCAAAGGTGCGGCGGAAACGAATGCCGCGGTGCTCGGTGGACACACAATGTTGCAAGCTGATTCGTCCGGATGGAAGCCGTTGGTCGATGGCGGGCAATTGAAATTGCTGGCGATCTGGACTGCCGAACGCAGCGCGGTCTGGAAAGACGCGCCGACGCTGAAGGAGCTCGGCTATCCCTTCGTTTTCGACAGTCCATTCGGCGTCGCAGGCCCAAAAGGCATGGACCCAGCCATCGTCAAAACGCTGGATAGCGCTTTTAAAAAAGCGATGGCTGAGCCGACCGTGATCGAAGCTCTCAAGAAGTACGACATGTTCCCCCGTTATCTCGATGCCGCCGCCTATCAGCAGGCTATGGACGCTTTGGTGCGTGATGAAGGCAAAGCCCTTGCTGATCTCGGATTGGCAAAAAAAGAGTGAGGAGGCACACCATGGCACATCGCGTCCTTTTCAGCCGTCGCGAGGCCCTTGCTGGGGCCAGTTGTCTGGCAGCGGTATCAGCCTTCGCTGGGACCGCCGAAGCGCAATCGGCGACTGAATTTCCAACGAAACCGATCACCTTCATCATGCCATGGCCGGCGGGTTCTGGTATCGACGTCTGGCATCGAGCCATGTGCGAGGTGGCCGGCAAAGTTCTTGGCCAACCCGTCGTCGTCGACAATAAGGTCGGCGGCAGCGGTACCGCTGGACCAGCGACCATGGCGGCGACAGCCAAGCCCGACGGCTACACCATCGCGCATATCCCCTTGACGATCTTTCGCTTGCCCGCACTGCAGAAGACTCCGTGGGATCCCCTCAAGGACTTCAGCTATATCATTGGGACTTCAGGCTTCACGTTCGGTATCGCGGTGCGCGCCGACAGTCCGTTCCAGACACTGCAAGACCTGCTCGATTGGGCAAAGGCCAATCCGGGAAAACTGACCTACGCGACTTCGGGCGCGTCGACATCGCCGCATATCGGCATGGAGCAGATCGCACTCAACGCCGGGGCGCAATTGACGCATGTGCCGTTCAAAGGTGGGCCAGAAAACATCGCGGCGCTGATCGGCGGGCACGTCATGGCGATGGTCGATGCGCCGAGCTGGGCGCCGCTCGCCGAAGCTGGGCAGGCGCGTGTGCTGACGATCTGGACCGAGCAGCGAAACCCACGCTTCAAGGATGTGCCAACCCTGAAAGAGCTCGGTTACGATCTCGAACTTGACAGCCCGTTCGGTATCGCTGGGCCGCGCGGCATGGACGCCGCGATCATGAAAAAACTGCATGACGCCTTCCTGGTCGGTCTCGACGACGACAAGACCCGGGGCATCATGGCCAAATTCGACTATCCACGTCGCCACATGCCAACCCGCGACTATCAGCGGTTCGTCGAACAAACGATCCAAGATCAAAAGGTCATTGTCGAGAAACTCGGACTGAACAAGAGCAAGGGTTGACCGACGTGATCTGGCGCGCAGAGTTCTGGGGTGGCGCATTCTGGCTGGCCGTCGGCGCGTTCGTGACATGGCAGGGCCACAAACTCGGCCTCGGGCGGCTGAATAATCCTGGCTCTGGGTTTGCGCTATTCTGGATCGGCATCCTGATGCTCGGTTTTGCCGCCACGATCCTGGCAGGCGCCATCGTCGGCAAAGGGTCAGCTCTTTCAGAACTTTGGGCTGGAACGCGTTGGCGTCGTGTTCTGGCGGTCGTCACAATGTTGATTGTCTACGGCCTGGCATTCGAGCAGGTAGGGTTCATTCCAGCGACTTTACTGCTGTTACTCGCGCTGATGCTGTTTGTCGATCCGGTGCGCTGGCCTTTGGCGATCCTCATTGCAGTTGCGGCACCCGTCGGCATCTGGGCACTGGTGACCAAGTGGTTGAAGATTCAAATGCCGGCTGGCCTGCTAGCCGCGTGGATCGGATGAGGCAGTGCTGATGGACATCGTCGCGAGCCTCGGGCTTGGCTTTTCCGTGGCGCTGCAGCCGATGAATCTGCTCGCCTGTTTCTTCGGCGTATTCGTCGGCACGCTGGTGGGCGTTCTGCCGGGCATTGGCCCCATCTCGGCGATGGCGCTGCTGTTGCCCGTGACGCTGTCGGGATCGCCGGAAGCCGGCATCATCATGATGTCCGGGATCTACTATGGCTCGATGTACGGCGGGTCGACGACGTCAATTCTGGTGAACATTCCCGGCGAGGCGGCGAGTGTCGTTACCTGCCTGGACGGCCATGAGATGGCGAAACGTGGTCGAGCCGGGCCAGCGCTTGGGATGGCGGCGCTGGCCTCCTTTATTGCGGGCACGATCTCGATCGTCCTGCTGATGCTGGTTGCGCCGCATCTGGCGCGCGTGGCCGTCGCGTTCGGTCCGCCCGAATATTTCAGCCTGATGGTTCTGGGCCTCACGATCCTCAGTTTCCTGACGCAGGGATCGATTGCGAAAGCGCTGCTCATGGCGTGCGCGGGGATCGTGCTCGGCTTGATCGGCATCGACGGCATCACGGCGACGCCACGCCTGACGTTTGACCGACTCGAGCTGCTTGACGGCATCGGACTGGTGCCTGTCGTGATGGGCCTGTTCGGCGTTGCGGAGATTCTGGCCAACCTTGAAAAAGAGGCCGAGCGTGAGGTGATCGCGGCGCGGATCGGCAGCCTGTGGCCCTCGGCCGATGATTGGCGGCGGAGCAACGGTCCCATCGTTCGCGGAACGATTTTCGGATTCTTCCTGGGAATACTACCGGGCGGCGGCGCGGTTATTTCATCGTTTGCGTCCTATGCCGTCGAGCGCAAACTGTCGGCCGAACCTCAGCGTTTTGGCAAAGGCGCGATTGAAGGTGTCGCGGGACCTGAAGCAGCGAACAATGCGGCGGCCGGTGGCGCTTTCATTCCACTGATGACGCTTGGCATACCGCCCAACGTTGTCATGGCGCTGCTCCTCGGCGCATTCGTCGTGCATGGCTTACAGCCCGGTCCGATGATGATGGTGCAGAGCCCGCACGTTTTCTGGGGCATTGTCGCCAGCATGTATATCGGCAATATCATGTTGTTGATCCTGAACATGCCGCTGATTGGTTTGTGGGTGCAGGTTCTGCGTGTGCCCTACAACATCTTGTTTCCACTGATTCTGATGTTTTGTGTTGTCGGAGTGTTTTGTTCTGGCAACGCCGTGTTCGATATCTTGGTGATGATCGCGTTCGGAGTTCTTGGCTATCTTTTCCGCAAATTCGGCTATGAACCCGCGCCGCTGGTGTTGGCGTTCGTCCTTGGGCCGATGCTTGAGAACAACCTGCGAAAATCGCTGATCCTCAGTCAAGGCGACTTCAGCATTTTTGTCGCGAGGCCCATCTCGGCGACGTGCCTTGCTCTAGCCGCCCTGGCGCTGGTTGCAGTCGCACTGCCGTCGCTATCTCGCAAGCGCGCTGTAATCGCGCAGGACCAGAGTTGAAACTGCATGTTCCAATTATTTTCTTGTTGCTTGCTTTGAATTGGGACACTGAAGTCAAAAACCAATTATCGCGACATTTGAAGTTGCGAATTTTATGTATTTTTTAATTGTGTCCAGCGATGCAGACAGTTTGCGAGATTGAATTAGTACTTTGTAAGCGTCGTTTCCCTATCGTTCGATCAGCACAGAAGTGCAATTGCTTGTCGGAGGTTCCATGCGATTCGTGGACGCAACCTATTACTCACAACGTAATCGGCAAATCATGACGCGGGCTCGCATCTTTGGGCGTGCCGATAACGGCAATGTCGCCTCTATATTTGCGCTTTGCTTTGTCGCGTTGTTTGGGTTCCTAGGTGGCGCTATCGACCTTGTACAGGCGCATCGGACCCGAACAGCGCTCAATAGCGGCATCGATGCCGGCGTATTGGCAGCCGCGCGCGCAAAGCAGACGGGTGCAACCGACGCTGAAGCTCTGGCCGTTGCTGACAACTATCTGACGCCGGTCAAGGCAAGGTTGAAAATGACCGAACCGGTAACGTTCTCCATTGGTGATGCTGGGACTTCCGTCACCGGTTCGGCCGATTATTCCATGCCGACATCGTTTTTGCGGGTTATTGGCATCAGCGGAGTGCCCATTCGCGCGAGCAGCGCCGCAACCTTCGGCAATCGATCGAATGTAGAACTTTCCATGATGCTTGATATAACCGGCTCGATGGGTGGCACCAAAATCGCCGACCTCAAGGCAGCCGTTGAGGACCTGATTGAAGTCGTAGTCGCAGACAATCAAATCGGCTATACTTCGCGCGTCGCACTCGCTCCATTCTCAAACGCCGTAAAGCTCGACACAAAGGCATTCCGCGAAGCAACCGGCAAGGACAACAGCGGTACGGGTAGCTACAAGGGCTGTGTCGTGGAACGGACCGGCAAGGAGGCCTATACCGATGCCGCCCCGGGTTTGGGCGCGTTCGTTATGCCGCTTGAAGAAGTTGCCCCTTTCGCCAACTGCAAGGATGGCAGCGACATCGTTCCTCTGACCAGCAAGAAGAGCGACCTCAAAAATATGGTCAAGTCGCTCGTAGCCGGCGGTGCAACGGCTGGGCATCTCGGTACGGCTTGGGCATGGTACCTCCTCTCTCCCAATTGGTCGGCGGCGTTCGATGGGAGCAGCACCCCAGCCTCCTATGCCGACTTGAAGACCGAGGCTTCAACTGGTTTGCCGAAGTTGCGAAAGATCGCCGTTTTGATGACGGATGGCGAGTACAACACACAATACACAGGTGTGAGTTCAAATACGCAGGCTCGCAATATTTGCGATGAAATGCGCAAGACTGGGATCGAAGTCTTCACTGTTGGTTTTGAAATCGGCGAAACGGGCGCGGCAGTTGACACGCTGCGGCAGTGTGCTTCGGCTGTAGATAACTTCTACAATGCTAAGAATGGCGCAGAATTGAAGCAGGCCTTCCGCGACATCGCACTGAAGTCTTCGCCGCTCCGGATCGTCAAGTAATAGCAATAGCAGCGGAGAACTGTGCGTAAAGCCGCTTCAGATCTTCAGGGCGTGATAAGCGGTGTTCGCCATCCGGCACCGCTTCGACGCGCACCCAATCGCCATGAAGATCGGCCACTAGATCGAGCGTGTGTTCCCATGGTACGTCCGGGTCGAGCAATCCGTGCAGGATGAAGACGGGGCGCCCCGGATTAAAGCCGGAATCGCCGATCAGATGGCGGCGGCCATCCTCGATCAAGCCCCGTGTGATCAAGTAGGGCGCGCCATACTCTGACGGCCACGCATAAATGCCCTGGTCTATGATTGCCTGCTTTGCGCTGTTGGCGAATCGCTGCCACATCAGTCGTTCGGTCATGTCCCAGGCGGGTGCGATAAGGACGAGCGCCTTGATCCGGCAGGCATGTTCGGGCGTTGTCTGCATCATGGCGCGAAGCAGCAAAAGAGCAATATAGCCACCCATACTCGAGCCGACGATCACTTGTGGGCCGGTCGTGACACCTTCAAAGACGCTGCGTGCTTCCTCCAGCCAACGCGATATCGTCCCGCTCTCGAAGGCACCCTCGGACTGGCCGTGGCCGGAATAATCAAAGCGGGTTGCGGCAAGGCCATGGTCGCGGGCCCAGGCCGCCATTGCCGTCGCCTTGGTACTGATCATGTCGGATTTGAGCCCAGATAGCCAGAAAAGGCCAAGTGAGTCAGGCGTGCGGCCCGGCTCCGCCACGAAAGCTATGCGCCGCGTGTGTTCGCCGGCGCCGACGACAAGGAATTGCGGATGCTGGTCGGTCATTCTATGAAGCTCGCCACACCAGAGGGCAGGGAATTGTCTCAAAGCAGCCCGACTATACTCCAAGTAATCCCGCAACTCGATACCGGTGGCGCCGAGCGCACCGTGGTTGAAGTCGCTGATGCGATTGTTCGCGCCGGTGGGCGTGCCCTGGTCATTTGTCAATTGGGCAGGATGATCGCGGAAGCACGCGAAGTCGGTGCTGAGATTATTGCATTTCCAGCAAAAACCAAAAATCCGGCGCGCATCCTGTGGAACGCGCGGACAATTGCCGCGCTCGTCGAGCGCGAACACGTCGACATTATTCACGCGCGCAGCCGCGCACCAGCCTGGAGCGCCTATCTCGCCGCACGACAGACGGGTGTCGCATTTGTGACGACCTATCATGGCGCCTACTCTGAAATTGGGCGGATCAAAAAACTGTATAACGGCGTGATGGCGCGCAGCGATGTAGTGATTGCGAATTCGAATTACACCGCCGGCCTCATCCGCCAGCGCTACGGGACCCCCGAGGCGCGCATTCGTGTCATCTATCGTGGCATAGACGCCATGCGGTTTGATGCGACGCGCATCGAGCCCGAGCGCATTGCAAAATTGCGAACGAGTTGGGGGGTGCCACCGCAGGCGCGCGTCATTCTGCAGGTTGCTCGATTGACGTCTTGGAAAGGTCAGGTGGTCTTAGTGGACGCACTTGGAGCGCTGTTTGGGCGAGCAGATCCCTTGCACGAACTCAAGGATATCCATGTCGTGTTGGCGGGGGACGCACAGGGACGCGACGGGTATGTTGCTAGCCTCCGGCAGCAGATATCTGCAGCCGGCCTTGGCGAACGTGTTCACTTGGTCGGTCATGTTGACGACGTTCCCGCCGCCTATCTCGCGGCTCACGTCACTGTCGTGGCGTCGACGGAGCCTGAAGCATTCGGCCGGGCGGCGGTGGAAGCCCAGGCGATGGGTTGCCCTGTTATCGCAACCCGGATCGGGGCGCCGCCGGAGACGGTCAAAGCGGAGCCGGTCGTTGGCAGTGCCGATCGAACGGGCTGGTTGGTTGCGCCAAATGATCCACAGGAGCTTGCCGCGGCTTTGCTTGAGGCATTCGGCCTCAACGCGGTCGAACGGGCGGATCTTGGCGCGCGTGCTCGGCGACATGTCCATGCATCGTTCTCGCTGGATAGCCTCAAGCATCAAACACTCACCGTCTACGACGAGCTGATCGGCAGTCGGCTTGCCCAAAATTTTGCCAGGCAAGTGAGCAGGGGTTAATTGAGTTACTTGCAGCGACAATCTTGCCATCGTGTGTTATGTTGCCAGTTCTCTTTTGGGGGATTCCGGTCCATAACGGGCTCGGGATTACCCCATGGAGCAACAGCCGAAGGAGGCCGAACATACGTCGTCCAATGAAAGCCGCGCCCGAGCGCGAGCCAACCGGTCCGCGGATTAACGAACATATTCGCGTACGGGAAGTCCGTCTGATCGACGAAACAGGTCAGAATGTTGGGGTTGTCCCAACGATTGAGGCGCGTCAACGCGCTGTCGACGCAGGATTGGATTTGGTGGAAGTGTCACCAGACGCGGCGCCGCCTGTTTGCAAAATTCTGGATTTTGGCAAGTATAAATACCAGGAACAGAAGAAGGCCGCTGAGGCGCGCAAAAACCAAAAAGTGGTTGAAATCAAAGAGATCAAGATGCGACCGGGCATCGATGATCACGATTATGATGTCAAGATGCGGGCTATTCGAGGCTTCTTCGAAGAAGGCGACAAGGTCAAAATCACACTGCGATTTCGCGGCCGTGAGATGGCGCATACCGATCTAGGTATGGATGTGCTGAAGCGCGTCAAGGCCGACATCGAGGCGATCGCAAAGGTAGAATCCGAGCCGCGCTTTGAAGGCCGGCAGATGGTTATGATGCTTGCTCCCAAGTAGTGTCGTCTGTCATGCAGCGGCCGCCGTGGCGTTTGCTGCGCTCCTGCAAGCCGGGTTGCGGCTACACGATCGCATCCAATCTGGATTGCGACCACTTGACGTGACACCCAGCTGACGTCACTTGCCATAGTCTCACCAAACGATTATAGAACGGCCTCCGAGCCGCCCGGCAGGGCATGCCGTGGCGGCTCGCAATGCTATGGTCACGAAGCTGTCGGACAGGTCGCCGTTCGCTTGTGCCCTATTTTCTAGCCAGCCCACGGCTTGCTCGCGCCACCCGGGATTTTCGATCCTGGCAGCCCGCGCTGGCTGGCGGCTGGCATCGAACGTGAGGAGAGCAAAATGCCCAAACTGAAGACCAAAAGCGGCGCTAAAAAGCGCTTCAAGATGACTGGAACGGGCAAAGTCAGGGCAGCTGCGCAAGGCAAGCGGCATGGCATGATCAAGCGGCACGCGAAGTTCATCCGCACCGCGCGGGGCACCATGGTGCTGAACGACAGTGACGCCAAGATCGTCAAGAAATACATGCCCTACGCGCGCTGATAATCCTATCAGCGACTGACCCCATCAAGTTCATTTTTGAAGTAACGGAGCCGACCCATGGCACGCGTCAAACGCGGTGTAACCGCCCACGCCAAGCACAGAAAAGTCTTGAAGGCTGCGAAGGGCTACTATGGCCGTCGCAAGAATACCATCCGCATCGCCAAGCAGGCCGTCGAAAAGGCATTGCAGTACGGCTACCGTGATCGCAAGCGCAAGAAGCGCACGTTCCGCGCACTTTGGATCCAGCGCATCAACGCCGCCGCGCGCGAGCACGGCTTGACCTATGGCAAGTTTATCCATGGCCTGGATAAGGCTGGGATCGAAATTGACCGCAAAGTCCTTGCTGACATTGCGATGAAGGACGCGCCGGCGTTCAAGGCATTGGTCGAACAAGCATCGGCTGCGGTCGGCAAAGCCGCTTAAGTTCGCTTTTGCCTGCAGCCCTGGCTGAAGCCATCGACCAGGGCTGCCTACGCGCTGCAGCGCGCCATTGTTGAGCACGGAGTGAGCGCGTTCAGGCCCAATTGGCCTGTGCGCCCTGATGAGCGTGGTGACGGTTCATCCCTTTAGTCAACAATGGCAGCGGTGGAGATCATACGACGACGCCTCGGGGCACGCTGCCATGACCATCGATCTTGCCAGACTTGAAGCCGACGTATTGCGAGAAATCACCGGGGCTGACGACGTGCCGGCAATCGAAGCCGTGCGCGTCGCCGCACTCGGCAAAAAGGGATCGATCTCCGAACTGATGAGCCAGCTCGGTAAAATGCCGGCCGAGGAGCGCAAGAGCTTCGGAGCATCAGTCAATGCCTTGAAGGCCAAAGTCAGCGATGCACTGGAAGGCGCGCAAAATCGTGCTCGAAGCTGCAGCGTTGAGCACGCGGTTGGCGGGCGAGCGCTCCGACATCACCTTGCCCGTGCGTTTGGGTTCGATGATCGACGGACGCATTCATCCCGTCAGCCAGGTCTTCGATGAAATCGCCGAGATTTTCGCCGACATGGGGTTCGCCGTCGCCGAAGGCCCCGATATCGAGAGCGACGACCTCAACTTCACCAAGCTCAATATTCCGCCCGAACATCCGGCACGGCAGATGCACGATACATTCTACCTGAAGTCGCCGGATCGCCAGGCGAAGGGCGAAGCGCCACTGGTCTTGCGAACACACACATCGCCGGTGCAGATCCGAACGATGATGTCACAGAAGCCGCCGATCCGCATTATCGCACCGGGTCGCGTCTATCGCATGGACAGCGACGCCACACATACGCCGATGTTCCATCAGATCGAAGGCCTTGTCATCGACGAAACGACGCACTTCGGGCACATGAAGTGGTGCCTGGAAGAATTCTGCAAGGCTTTCTTCGAAGTCGATCAGGTCAAAATGCGGTTTCGCGCGTCGCATTTCCCCTTCACCGAGCCGTCGGCCGAGGTCGATATCGGCGCCGAGGCGATCGGCAAACCCGGCCAATGGCTGGAGATCCTTGGCTGCGGCATGGTCCATCCCAAGGTCATCGCCAACTGTGGCCTCGATCCGGAGAAATACCAGGGCTGGGCGTTCGGCATGGGGCTCGATCGCATCACCATGCTCAAGTACGGCATTCCGGATTTACGCGACATGTTCAACGCCGATCTGCGCTGGCTGCGCCACTACGGTTTCGCGGCGTTTGATGTGCCGACGTTGGCCGGTGGAATGTCGTCATGAAATTCACCCTCGCTTGGCTGAAGGACCACTTGGAGACGACGGCCTCGATCGACGAGATCAGCAAAACGCTGACGCGGATCGGCCTGGAGGTCGAAAGCATCGACGATCCCGCGGCGAAACTCGGCGCGTTCCGCATTGCGCGCGTGCTCGCGGCCAAACAACATCCCAATGCCGATAAGCTGCAAGTTCTGCAGGTCGAGATTGAAAAGGGTCAGCCGTCGGTCGAAGTGGTTTGTGGTGCTCCGAATGCGAGGGTTGGCCTCATTGGTGTGTTTGCGCCGCTCGGCGCGTATATCCCCGGCACCAACATCACGTTGGAAAAGAAACCGGTGCGGGGCGTTATCTCGAACGGCATGATGCTGTCCGAACGCGAGATGCAGCTTTCCGAAGATCACGCTGGTATCGTTGATCTCGACGTGAAACTCGCTGACAAAGTCGGCGAGCGTTACGTCGACGTCCTCGGCATCAGCGATCCCGTCATCGAGATCAAGCTGACGCCGAACCGGCCGGATTGCACGGGCGTGCGCGGCATTGCGCGCGATCTCGCAGCCGCCGGCATTGGCACGCTGAAGCCCGAGCGCAGAGTTGAGGGCGTTGAAGGCAACGATGCCTGCACGATCGAGATCAAACTGGAGTTGCCGGCGGATGCCGCCAGTGCCTGCTCCTGTTTTGCGGGGCGGATGATCAAAGGCATCAAGAATGGGCCATCGCCGTCTTGGCTGCAGAAGCGATTGATGGCGGTCGGACAGCGACCGATCAATGCCGTCGTCGATGTCACCAACTATATTTCGATCGATCGTGGGCGGCCGCTGCACGTCTATGACGCTGACAAGTTGAAAGGGGCCATTCGTGCGCGCCTCGGCAAGACCGGCGAAGCGTTCCTAGGACTCAACGGGAATTCCTACACAGTCGACGAGACGATGTGTGTCATCGCCGATGATCGCGCCGTGCTGGGCTTCGGCGGCATACTCGGCGGCGACGATACCGGCTCGACTGAGGCAACAACCAACATCCTGATCGAGTGCGCGTATTTCGATCCGCTGCGCACGGCCCAGACCGGCCGCAAGGCAAATCTGCAAACGGACGCACGCTACCGGTTCGAGCGTGGCGTCGATCCGGCCTTCATTGAGCCGGGACTGGATCTGGCGACCGCCATGATGCTGGAAGTCGCCGGCGGCACGCCGACAAAAAAGAGAGTTGCCGGAACGCCGCCGATCCAGCCGATCAGCATCGATTTCGGTTTCGGGCGCGTCGAAAAGTTGATGGGATTAAAGCTACCTGACGCGCAAATTCGCCAGGGGCTTGAAGCGCTAGGTTTCAGCATTGAGGGTGCAGGCCCTAACTTTAAAGTCCGCGTCCCCAGTTGGCGGCCGGATGTGATAGGCCCGGCCGATCTCGTCGAAGAGGTGGCAAGACTTGCTGGAACTCGAGACGTTCCCATCGGCGCCGATGCCACGGGGCAAGGCTGTCGCGCGCGCGACGTTGACCGAGGCGCAGCGCCGCGTGCGTCGGGCCCGCCGGTTGCTGGCCAGCCGTGGCATGGTCGAGGCGATAACCTGGTCATTCATCCGAGCCGGCGAAGCCGAGCACTTCGGCGGTGGCGCTGCTTCTTTGCAACTTGCGAATCCGATTTCGTCGGACATGACGACCATGCGGCCGAGCCTGTTGCCGGGGCTGCTGGCCGCCGTCGCCCGCAATCGCAATCGGGGTTTTGAGGATGTTGCGCTGTTCGAGATCGGACAAGGGTACCGCGGCGATACGGCGAAGGATCAGTTCATTGCAGCAAGCGGCGTCAGGGCTGGCACAGCGCAGCTTGGCGGCCACGGCCGCCACTGGCGGGACGCGACTAAGGCCAGCGACCTCTATGACGTAAAGGCCGACGTCGCAGCGCTGCTGGCCTCGCTCGGCCTGGACATTGCCAAAGCGCAGATCACCCGAGACGCGCCGTCATGGTTTCATCCCGGCCGTTCAGGCGTTATCCGGCTCGGCCCGAAGCTGGTGCTCGCGCATTTCGGAGAGCTGCATCCGGCGACGGCCAAGATTTTGGATGTCACCGGAGCCATCACGGCGTTTGAGGTTTTCGTTTCGGATTTCCCAGGTGAAAAGCGGCGGTCGCGCGCCAAACCGAAATTGGACCTACAGAATCTACTGCCGGTTCGGCGCGATTTCGCGTTCGTGGTTGATGCCACGACGTCGGCGAGCGATGTTATCAAAGCAGCACTAGGCGCCGACAAGGCCCTAGTATCTGCTGTCGAAGTTTTCGATGTCTATGCTGATAAAATGATCGGTGCAGAAAAAAAATCGTTGGCGATCCAAGTGACACTACAGCCACCGGAAAAGACGCTGACCGAACAAGAAATCGACACGGTCGCGGCGAAGATCATCGCCGAGGTCAAGCGCACGACGGGTGGCGAAATCCGCAGCTGAGTACCGCAAACTCATGGGCGCGACAACAAAGCAGCTGAGTGTGCGTCGATATCCGAAAGTCTCAATGTGTTCAAAAGCTTGGGTAAAATTGACACGATGCAAATGCAATTCCTGTTCATGCTCGGTTGCAAGAGTGGTCTTTATCCTCTGCCTCCGATACGCTAAGGGCCTCAATTGAAGCCCGAGGCTTCTGTTCACGTAAGGGAGTTTGTCCATGTTTCGGAGGCTATTTGCGGCCGGTTTCGCCTTTTTGGCAGCCGGTCTCGCGTCATCGGCTGATGCTCAGTACGCTGGCGTCAACCGCGATGATCGTTGGGTTTTGATTGGCACGCGTGAAGTGGATTTCGGTCGGGATGTCGACGTAGTCGATGTCACGAACGCGCAAGGTCGCTTCAAGGCACTCAGGATCGTTAATAAGCGCAGCGACATTGTGATCAACAATGTCGAGATTCGCTATGGCAACGGCCAAGTGCACAACGAAAGCCGCTCCATCGATCTGAAGGAAGGCGAGCGCACTCGTCCGATAGATCTGCGCGGCGAGGAGCGTTTCCTCGACTCTGTCACGATGTCGTATCGCACGCGCCCTGGCTATGGCCAGAAAGGCATCGTCGAACTCTATGCGCTTCAGGCACCGGGTGCTGCATCCTACGCGCGCCCCGGATCAGGTTCGGCGCCACCGGTGGCACGCCCTGCGACGCCACCGCCCTACACTGGGCCAGGACCGGCTCCGGCCGTGACTGCAACGCCTTCAACGGTGACCGGGCCGATCTCTGCAACCACGACCACGCCGGCTCCTGCGGCCTTGCGCCCAGGGCAACAGACCGAAAGCGGAGACGTGCTGTTCGGAACGCAAACTGTGGGTTTTGGCGTTGATCGCGACATCATTCGCGTCGGCGCAGAAATCGGCAAGTTCGATCGCATCCGCTTGCGGGTGCTCGATAATGACATCTTCATCAACAGCATGAAGGTTGTCTACGCCAACGGCGAAGCTGAAGAAGTCGCCTACAACGCCGACGTCCGCAAGGATACGCGTACGCGCTGGATCCAGCTGAAGGGTGACCGGTTCATCAAGGAAATCCAACTCACCTACCGGTCGCGTCCAAGCTTCAAGGGCCAAGCCTACATCGAAGTTTACGGCCAGTACGCAGAAGGCTGGCTTGGACCGCAGGGTGAAGGCAAGAAGTACAATGCAGGTTGGGTGATGCTTGGCGCGCAGACAGCAGGCTTCACCATCGACCGCAATGACGTGATCAACGTCAGCCGCAACGAAGGTGGGTTCCGCAAGGTTCGCGTTCAGGTGCGCGATCAGGCGATCACCATGTTCGAGCTGCGTGTTGTCTACGGCAACGGCGAAGTTGACGTCATCCCGTTCAATCGCCAGCGCATCGATGCGGGTGCTCGTTCGGCGGAGATTGATCTCAAGGGTGGCTCGCGCATCGTCTCGGAGATCCGGCCGACCTATCGGACGCGCATCTTTCAGCAAGGCGGCGTTGCCAAGGGCCGTGCCGTCGTCGAGTTCTGGGGCGTCCACTAAGCCTCTGACCGACGGTCTGCGCTGAGCGTGGATCAACGACATTTGAACTTTGGAAAAGGGCGCCCACAAGGCGCCCTTTCTAGTTCTAATATTGGCCTGCCGACGCTTCGACCCATATCGACCGACTGCGGGCCGGTATGCTCTTTTTCTGGCGCGTCGTGCGTATGCACGCCTCCGGCATGCCGCCGCCCCACCAATCCCGCGCGCGGATACCTGCCGGTCGAGATCGGGCAACCCGGGTCGATCGTTGCGTTGGCCGGTATCAATCGTAAGCGTCTATTGAACATCTCGGACGTCGCGGATCGCAAATCCTGCACAAAAAACAACCCAAGGTTGGTTTGAACTTGGGATGCCCTCAAAATCGCTCCAGGATGGCCCAGGACAAGCGTTTACCAACCGGTCGGGGGTCCCCCTAGCCGAGTTCATCGTTAACGCGCGTACGGCGCTCTTAGCGGCCCTAGCGCGCGTTTCACCGATCCGGTAAAATCGGCTGGTCGCGATCGGCCAGGAAGCCCGCGGCCACACCAACATACCCGCGAGCGAAAGTTCCAACCTGAATAGGTCTGTAATTTCGCGTTACCGCGGTTGGGCATGAGTAGCGGTTTCTGCCTAAGCGCGTGAGGATGACAGGACTTTGATTTCGCTCGACGGTATGATCGTTTTCTGGCGCGCGGTTGCCCCACCAAACCCCGCGCGCGACCATGCTGGCCGGTCGAGATCGGGAAGCACGGGCCGATCGTTTCGTCGGCCGGCATCCGACATCGCGAGTTCGGTCTCGGACTGATGGCCCATATCAGCGGGAATTGCATCGGCCCCCAGCCAGCCCGAGGCGGACCTTGGAGCCGTCTGATGCAAATCGTTGACGAGGATTCGTCTTCCGCACGACTGTGGTGATGGTGCCGGCAGAGAGGATTGAACTCCCGACCTTCGGTTTACAAAACCGCTGCTCTACCGCTGAGCTATGCCGGCAAAAGTCACGTGCGGTGCGCTTCGACGCTGGGTCGCCCCACCGTGAGAGTTGCGTTGCGCTTTGTGCTCGATTTTGGCCTCGCCCGTCAATCACCGTTTCGTCGCGGTGCGGGCGCGCGCCCGCCCTTATGCCGCAATCTGACGCCGCCGTTCCGGCAACCAATGCCGTGGAATGCGGCCGACGTGTCCAAGCGCTGGATTTGCCGGCCGGGCGTCAAGGCTCGTCGGGTCAAGCCCCCAAGCGCCAGCCAGTGCAACGACGTGCGCTTCCGTCGGATAGAGCAGGATCTCGCCGCCCGTATCGCCTCGCCGTTCGCGGACCCCGCGCAATTGAAACCGCTTCAACCCCAGAGTTCTTTCTTCCGAAGTCACTTTCCCCGCCTGCCAGACGACACCATCCTCCGTGATGGCAAAGGCGCGCACCATCTGACCATCGCGGACGCGTGCCCAGGCAAAGACATCGATCAGCGGGTAGCTGAAGAAATACTGGACGTCGGGGAATTGTTGGCCTAGGCCCAACAACATCGGCGTCACCTTGTCGACGAAACGCGGCCCCATAGCGGCCGGCAGCGATAGTCCTGCGACAAACGTCCAACCGTCGACGGGTGGCGAGACAAAAACATGGGATTGGCCGAGGCGGTCGTCATAGATCGTGCCGAGGCCCGATTCCCAGTTCGCCGATCGCGCATCGCGAAGGCCCAAGCATTCCAGCACACGCGCCGTATCGTCGGACCGAATGGCGAGCCACGCCATCTTGTAGCCGAACGGGTACGGCCGATCTGGGACCAGACTGAAGACCACACGGCCTGGCGATAGCCGCGGCACAATGACCAACGCCGCGACCGCGATGGTGGCGAGGACCAGTATGGAGGTGACAAAAATCACGCCGGGCTCCCATGCGCGTGTCAGCCAGACAGTAAAGTCACGGTGCATCCGCGAATCACGCGACGGCAAGTCGCCGCCTGTGGACAGCGGGGGTAACTTTGGGTTCAACCAGTGTTCTTGGCAAGACCCACAGCAAGGCCCTGTGGGCGATCAAGCCCGCTCTTTCGGGACGCCTATGACCGCCTCGCCGCCGGGAATATAGGCGAAACTGGCTTGGCCGATAGCGCACAACAACCCGGCCTCACTTCGGATTTCGCCGGTGGCCGTGGCGATCCGGCCGTCGATCCCTTCCAGTCGGCCATTGGCTGTCAGAACGCCGCGATCGACGCCCTGCAGGAAACTCGTCGTCAGCGAAACCGTAACACATTTGCGCGTGTTGCCAGGTACGGAACACCAGGAGACGCAATGTCCCATCGCGGCATCAAGCAGCGTGGCATAAACACCCCCATGAACCTTACCCATTCGGTTCATATGGTCGGCACTGACTCTCATCCGGATTTCGGCGTAGCCCTCGCGCCATACAACAGTCTCGTAACCCAGCAAACGCCGAAACGAACCGGAATGGTCTTCAGGAGAGGCTGTCGTGCTGTGGGCGCACTTGTCGGGCATGGCGGCGTTGACCTATGGATGCTGTCACTGCATCGAGCCATAGCGGAGACGATCGTCCGATGAAAGTGAACGTTGCGCCTGGACCCAATATTGCGCCGTCCGTGCTGGCCCGACTTAAAGCAGTCGTTGGTCCTGAGGGTGTGATCGAGCAACCCGATGATATCGCACCCTACTGCAAGAGCTGGCGCGACGACTGGCACGGGCAGGTGCCCGTCGTGCTGCGTCCAAAAACGACGGATGAGGCGGCGGCACTGGTGGCGATCTGCGCTGAAACACGGACAGCGATCGTTCCGCAAGGCGGCAATACCGGCCTCACCGGCGCCAGCCAGCCTCACGACGACATGAGCGAGGTGATCATTTCGACGTCGCGGATGCGCCAGGTCCGTAGCATTGATCTGGAAAACGATACGATTACGGTCGAGTTCGGCGTGATCCTGAAGGACATCCAGCAGGCAGCCGATAAAGCCAACCGCTTTTTCCCGTTGAGCCTCGGTGCGGAAGGCTCCTGCCAAATTGGCGGCAATATCTCGACCAACGCCGGTGGCGTGCAAGTTCTCCGATACGGCAATACGCGGGCGCTGGTGCTCGGGCTTGAAGTTGTGCTTCCCGACGGGCGGGTTTGGAACGGATTGCGGGGGTTGCGCAAAGACAACACGGGGTATGACCTGAAGCAGTTGTTTATCGCTGGCGAAGGCACCCTTGGGATCATTACTGCCGCCGTTCTGCGATTGTTTCCGAAACCAACTGCAAGCGAAACCGCGTGGGTCGCGGTATCGAGCCCGGCGCAGGGCGTCGCACTGCTCTCGCATATGAAAGCGACGATGGGGGAGACGGTATCAGCTTTTGAGTTGATCAGCCGGCAAATCGTTGAATTCTTGTTGGCAGGTGTCCCAGGCCATGAAGATCCGATGCGCGAGGTTCACCCCTGGTACGTCTTGTTGGATGTGACCAGCCAGGGTGCGGCCGGCTCACTTGCCGAGCCATTCGCTGGTGCGTTGGCCGTTGCGATGGAGCAGGGGCTGGTCGACGATGCCATCATTGCGAGTTCCGGCGCGCAGGCATTGCGATTGTGGAAGATGCGCGAGGACATGGCTGAAGCGCAAGTCAAGGCCGGTGGCAGTATCGGGCACGACGTTTCGGTACCGGTGTCGCGCATCGCCGAGTTCGTCGCGCGTGCCGATGCGGCGCTCATTGATGCCTATCCCGGCATCCGCCCAACGACATTTGGGCATGTCGGTGATGGCAACCTCCACTACAATCTGGTGCGGCCACTCAGTTGGGAACAAGCGCGCTTCAAGGGTGAGAGGACGCGGATCAATCGCATCGTACACGATGTGGTGACACAATTGGGAGGATCGATCAGTGCCGAACATGGTATCGGTCGCATGCGGCTCGACGAAAACATGCACTACAAGAGCGCGGTGGAAATCGACCTTATGCGGACGATCAAGCGCGCGCTCGACCCGCTGAACATCATGAATCCCGGCAAGATGCTTCGACTATAGAAAGAAAAAATGCGCAACCGACTGAGCGGTTGCGCTGGGAGTTTCAGGCCGTATGCCGCTGGCTCAGTACCAGCGGCGATAGCGCGGTCCGTAATAAAAACTGAAGGCCGGGCGGGGAGCATAATAGTAGCTGTAGACGGGCTCAACCCAGCGACAGTGACGGTGGCCGCGATGCCACCAGCAGCGTCGCGAGGCCTGCTCAACCGCCGAGCTTTCCTGTGCCGCAACTTTGACGCTGCCCATGTTTGCGCCAAGCGGCGCGGCATTAGCACCAGCAACCCCGAGGCTCAGAAGGCTCACAGCAGCGGCTGCTACGATCCATGACGTGCTTCGCATGCGTTTCTCCTTGTTTGAAATATGTTCAGATGATGTCCCGCGAAGATCGAACGCTTCTAAACGCCCGGATCCGTCGCTGTGGTTTTGGCGTTTTCCACGCGCATTGAACCGTAAAAATAGTGGTCCAACCTGAACCGTCGCTGAATAGGGACGCAAGCAATTGTGGCGGTGGCTTGTCTAAGGGCCGTTGGCGGCACTGGGCTGAGGTTGCGCGGAGCGACGCAATTGCGCTTCTCGGCGTGCGATATAAACGGCGGATGCAAAGATGACGAGTGCACCGACCCAAGTCCAAACGTCGATGGTCTCGCCGAAAACCATGTAGGCTGCGGCCACAGCGAACGGCAGTTTGGAAAATTCGAATGTCATCACAAGCGAGGCATCGGTTGCCGCGAAGCCGCGCACCAGTGTGACATGCCCGAGGGTGGCACACAGGCCCATGCCGAACAGCAGCGGCAAAACAGAGGCTGGCGGCCAACTCCAAACCATCAGCGCCGGGATGAGCGACATCGGCACGAGAAGGAGATGTGTTAAGAAAACAATTTTATTGGGGTCATCACGCGCCGTCAACTGCTTCACCAGGATAGCTGAGAACGCGCCGCTGATGGTCGCACACAAGGCGAGAAGTTGGCCAAAACCGAGACCTGAGAAACTGGGACGCAGAATAATCATGGCGCCGACGAAGCCGACGGCGAGCGCTGTCCAACGGCGACGGCGGACGACTTCACCAAGAAATAGCACTGCGGCAAGCGTGCCAAAGAGGGGAGTCAAGAAGCCAATAGCGGTCAACTCGCCGATCGGCATCATCGACAATGCGGTGAACCACATCAGCATTGAGGCGAGCGCAACCGCGCAGCGCCAGCCGTACAACTTCAGTTGTCCCGATTGGAACAACTCGGGGCCGCGCATCAGCAGAAGTGGGGAAAAAACGATTGCGGCGAACATGTTGCGGAAAAACACAACTTGAAACGGGTGGACGCCTGCCTGGGCTGCAGCCTTGGAAAAGACTGAGAGCCCCGCCAGCAGGGCCATCGAGAGCGTGACCCAAAATGCGCCGGCCAATGGATCGTTGCGCTTTGCACCGGCAGGGGCGATCGTGTTGGACGCGGCGAGCAGCGCTTGGAACTTGTTGACGAGGGTTGGCAATTTGAGCTCGTTGGCGGGGTGGTGAAGCTTGGTTGTTTCATAATGCTAGTGAGTTGTACACTCGGACGCAGCAATGCCGCTGGCAACCAGCTAAGCAGGAGCCACGGACATGGCGGCCATGCGATCTCCGCACAAAGGCCCTCACCTCGTGACGTGAAGTAGGCTTGCATCGCCGCTCTCTCCCGTGTTTCGATGAGTACCAGGGAAGCTACGAGGGAGACCGGCATGGCTGTGGCGGGCAATGGGCGCGATGGTGCCATCACGCGGGCACGCGCCTATGTCGATGGCGGCGACTTCGAGCGCGATCTCGGGCGTCGAGTGGCCATAAGGACCGAAAGTCAGGCGCTACCGGGCAGCCTAGCCGAGATCGAGCGATACGTGACAGATGAAATGATTTCGTCATTCGAGCGACTCGGATTTGCTTGCAAGGCCTATCCAAATCCTGTCGCTGGTCAGGGGCCGGTGTTGCTCGCGAGCCGAATTGAAGACACGTCACTGCCGACCGTGCTCGGCTACGGTCACGGCGACGTCATTCGCGGGCAGGACGACCAGTGGACGAAGGGCAAGGGACCATGGGTTGTCGCGCGCGATGGCGAACGGCTCTATGGCCGCGGTACGGCTGACAATAAGTGCCAGCATACGATCAATATTGCGGCCATGGCAGCGGTGATGGCCGAGCGCGGTGGCAAGCTCGGGTTCAATGCAAAATACATTATCGAGATGGCGGAGGAGACAGGGTCGGCGGGATTGGGTGCAGTCATCGCTGCTCGTAAGAGCGACTTCGCGGCGACCGTCCTCATTGCTTCCGATGGGCCGCGCGTGACGCCGGAGCGGCCGACAATCGTGCTTGGCAATCGCGGAGCAATCACATTCGATCTCATTTGCGAATTGCGGGAAGGCGGGCATCACTCCGGTAACTGGGGCGGGTTAATCGCCGATCCGGCGATTATCCTGGCGCATGCCATCGCTTCGTTTGTTGGGCCGAAAGGCGGACTGCGACTAAAGGCTTGGTTGCCGCCGCCAATCGCGCCGCATATCCGCGAGTGTTTAAAGGACGTTGAAATCGACGGAGGCAGCGATGCGCCGAAAATCGACGGGTGGTGGGGCGAACCCGGACTTTCCGGCCCCGAAAAAGTATACGCCTGGAACAGTTTTGCGGTGTTGGCCATGACCGCTGGCAGTCCGGGTGCACCAGTCAACGCGATTGCGCCTTCAGCGCGCGCGCGCTGCCAGTTGCGCTATGTGGTTGGGACCAATGTCGACGAAGTGCTGCCGGCGCTGCGTCGCCATCTCGATCAGAACGGATTTTCATCAGTTCGCGTCGAAGAAGCCAAAGGAGTCGGCAAATTCCCTGCGACGCGAACGGATCCTGATCATCCCTGGGCGCAGTGGGCACGGCAATCGCTGGAACGGACGACGGGCAGTAGGCCGGCGATTATCCCATCGACCGGCGGTGGCGTCCCCAACGATGTGTTCCAGGATGGCCTTGGCCTGCCGACACTCTGGTTACCACACTCCTATGCGGGCTGCTCGCAACACGCACCCGACGAGCATATCCTGCTGCCGGTTGCGCGCAGCGCCATGGCGGTGATGGCCAGCCTTTATTGGGATCTCGGCGAAGGTCGCTTGCCGCAGTGACCGTCTATTGCAATGATTTTTTCTCCGGAGCGGCCTCATGACCGAACCTTGCCTACTCTCAGCGATCGAGGCGCGCCGGCTCATCGGTGCCAAAAAGCTTTCACCAGTCGAGTTGCTCGAAAGCTGCCTGAAGCGGATCGCCAAGACCAACAAGGCCATCAACGCCGTCGTCGCGATGGATGAAAAGCGCGCCCGGATGGTCGCCAGGGAGCAAGAAGCCCAGGTGATGCGCGGCGATGATCTAGGCCTGCTGACGGTTTGCCAATCGGCATAAAAGACCTTGAGCCAACGGCCGGTCTAAGAACGACCTGGGGATCGCCACTCTACAAGGATCATATTCCTGATGTCGATCATCCAATGGTCGCGAACATTCGTGCATCAGGCGGCATCATTTTCGCAAAAACGAACGTGCCGGAGTTCGGTGCCGGCGCCAATACCAAAAACCTCGTCTATGGCGCGACCGGCAATCCTTTCAACACGGATTTAACGGCCGCAGGATCATCCGGTGGTTCAGCTGCGGCGCTTGCTGCGGATATGATGCCGTTGGCAACCGGCTCGGACTATGCGGGATCGTTGCGAACGCCAGCGGCTTTTTGCGGAGTGACAGGTTATCGCCCATCGCCAGGTATCGTACCGTCGACCGAGCGGTCGGCAGGCATTATCCCGTGGGCTGTTCTTGGGCCAAATGGGCCGCACGGTCACTGATGCGCATCTCCTACTCAAAGCTCAGTGCGACACCGATCGCGACGATCCCTATTCGTCGCTGGACCATTTGCAAATTCCAGAAACGCTGGCCGGCATCGACTTGGCGCCGATCCGGCTGGCGTTGTCCGCTGATTTTGCGACCTGTCCGATCGACAAGAAAATTCGCGGCCTTTTCAAAAGACGGGCGAAATCATTCATCTCAGCTTTCGCCGTTGTCGAGGAGGCAACTTGAGATTTTTCCGGTGTACATGATATCTTCGACGTCCATCGCGGTCTCGCTATGCTTGCGGGCCATCGTGATCGCTATCGCCTTTCGCGCAACAAGCTGGGCGCTAATATCATCGACGACGTTGAGCGTGGACTGAAATATAGCAGTGACGATATCGCACGCGCCATGGTCGAACAGCACGCGCTTTATCGACGTTTTAATGCGTTTTTCGATGCCTATGATATCCTCATCGCGCCGGCGGCCGCCGTATCGCCTTTCCCTCATGCGCAGCGCTATGCTTCGGAGATCAACGGACAGACATTGGATAGCTATGCCCGTTGGATGGCCCTGGCTTATGCCCCGACCATGGCGTTGTGTTGCGCTTGCGCCATACCCTGCGGCGTTGATCACCTCGGCATGCCGTTTGGCATTCAGATCATCGGACCGAAGGGCGCGGACGCGCTGGTTCTGGAAGTGGCGCAAGCCTTGGAGCTGGTGCTGGCGTCCAATGAAGAAACG
>CAVQOB010000021.1:0-76715 GCA_963714325.1 uncultured Alphaproteobacteria bacterium
GGCGCGGCTCCTGTGAATTGACCCGTCCACGCCGCAGGATGGATTGCGATCCAATGTCGAGCGATGTCCACGCGGCGGGCCGTGCAGGCCCCCGGGTGCTTAGAAATAGTGTCGAGCCGACGTTAAGCCCGACGGCGCGGGCGGGTCGGCCGATCCGGTGCGCATGCAAACTGAGGGACATCTCCGGCGGACATGAATGCCAGCTGCGTCACACCTTGGTGATAGTGTCCGAGCCCGGGCGCCTCCACAATGCCCGCCGCACCGGCTTGCACGAACGGCGCCGATTCCTCATCGTCGTTAAGCACAAAATCTGCGGCCGACGTGCCGCGCTCTCGGGCCATATCCGATAGAGCTCCTTGCGGACCTCCACGGAAAACTGAGGCGCATCGAACTGGTGTCTGCCGGCCGGTGACGTCGACAAGGGCTCAGCGGACATGTTCAGGTATTCTACTCGGGCCGCCACCACCCCTTGTCTTCCTTTCCGCGAGTTCGCCGGTAATCGCCGCAAGCGACGTCGCGAACTTCGGAAACACAAGGAACACTAGGTTCTGTTGACATTAGGGATTGAACTGAACCGCTATCGCGGTAGTGCCCGGCCGTGAGAGCGGCGCCTGTCTGTCAGGATGGTGTGTGTCGAAGACACCGCCAACAGACAGGAGCTTGGCCCATGCGTATGCGTCATCAGCAGACCCCGTCGAAGCAGACCTCTGAGTCCGCGAACTCGCCGATCAGCCCTTTGCGGCGGCGCATGATCGACGACATGACGATCCGGAACATGTCGCCGGCAACGCAGCGATCCTACCTCCATGCCGTGAAGGGGTGCAGCGTGTACTTTGGGCGCTCGCCCGAACGGTTGGGCCTGGAAGATGTCCGCGCCTATCAGGTGCATCTGATCTCGAAGGGGATCGCCTGGGCGACGTTGAACCAGATCGTCTGCGCGTTGCGCTTTTTCTACGGCATCACGCTCGGCCAGGACGAAGTTCCGGAGCGCATCCCGTATGCGCGCCGACCGAGTCCGCTGCCGGATGTTTTGAGTGAAGACGAGGTCGTGCGGTTCCTGGAAGCGGTGTCGAGCTTGAAGTGCCGTATTGCCCTGACCACGGCCTACGCGGCGGGACTGCGCGTGTCCGAGGTGGTGGCCATTGAGGTTCGCAACATCGACAGCGACCGGATGGTGATCCACATCGTGCACGGCAAGGGCGGCAAGGACCGTTACGTCATGCTGTCGGCACAACTGCTCGTCATTCTGCGCGCCTACTGGAAGCTCGCCCGGCCGAAGCGCTTTCTGTTTCCCGGCCGCGATGAGGAGTGCGCGATCAACGTCACGGTGCTGCATGCGGCGTGCCGGTCGGCGCGCGAAGCCGCCGGCATTTCGAAGAAGGTGAGCGTGCACACGTTGCGGCACAGCTTCGCCACACATCTTCTCGAACAGGGCACCGATATTCGGATCATCCAGGCGTTGCTCGGCCACAACAATCTGTCGACGACGGCACGCTACACGCGCGTGGCGACAACGACGATCGCATCGACGACAAGCCCGCTGGAGCGCTTGAGCCTGATGGTCGTGCCGCCGTCGTAAGGCGCCGTGTCGCGGCCGGTGTTCGAGGTGGCGGATGTATTCCGCCGTCACGGCGACGCCTATCGAAATCGCAATGCTGGGCATCTGAGCCGTGGCCAACGCAGGGTCATGGGCGCGGTGGAGGCGTGCCGGACGGCGGCGCTTGGCGGTCACGTCGAGCGGTGCGGCGACTGCGGGCATACGGTCGTCGCATTCAATAGTTGCCGCAACCGGCACTGCCCCAAGTGTCAGGCGGGTGTCGCCCGCAACTGGCTGGCGGCACGGCAAGCCGATCTCTTGCCGGTCGCCTATTTCCACGTCGTCTTCACACTGCCGGCACCGATCGCCACCATGGCCTATCAGAACAAGGCTGCGGTGTACGCGCTGCTGTTCGAGGCCGCGGCCGAGACGTTGCGCACCATCGCCGCCGATGCCAGGCATCTTGGCGCCGAGATCGGCGTCACCATGGTGCTGCACACCTGGGGGCAGATGCTGACGCACCATCCGCACGTCCATTGCATCGTCACGGGCGGCGGACTGTCGCCGGATCAGTCTCGCTGGATCCACTGCCGGCCAGGGTTCTTTCTGCCGGTGCGCGTGCTTTCGCGGCTCTTTCGCCGATTGTTTATCGAGAAGATCGAGGCTGCCCACAAGGCCGGCAAGCTCCGCTTCTTCGGTGATCTGGCGGCCCTCGCCGACAGCCAGACTTTTGCCAATGTCCTGGCGCCGTTGCGTCGCGCCGAATGGGTCGTGTTCGCCAAACGGCCCTTTGCCGGGCCTACTCAAGTCCTGGCCTACCTCAGCCGCTACACGCACCGGGTCGCTATTGCCAACCGGCGGCTCGTGCGCCTCGACGACGACAGAGTCACATTCACCTGGAAGGATCATCGGAACGGCACCGCCGCCAGCACAATGACGCTGACAGTCGACGAGTTCATGCGCCGGTTCTTGCTGCACGTCCTGCCCGATGGCTTCCAGCGCATCCGTCATTATGGTTTTCTCGCCAACGGCCATCGCCGCGCCAAGATCACGTTGATCCGCAAGCTGCTCGGCGCGGCGGCCCAACCGCCGGTCGTCGCGACCGGCACCGACGAGGAGCCTCACGCCGAGAAAGAAACGCCGACCGCCGCAACGTCACCGTGCCCCTGCTGCGGTGGCACCATGGCCGTGATCGAGATCCTGCCCGGACCACGGCGCTACACCCGCAATCATGCGCATCGGCGCAACGACACATCATGAGCCGCGAACACTCACCAGACCTCGACCATGGCGCGCGGGCCCCCAACTGCGACGGCATCCTATGGCCCACAGAACGGGTAGCCGCCGGCGACGTTCGAGACAGCAGCCATCACTGGCAAGTGTTTGGCGGCGTCAGCGCAATCGGCACCCGTTTCGGACGCCTCACGCTCTGCCGAGGCCCGCGCCACGCAAGCGGTCACGCCGATCAATCCCCATAGCACCTGCGTGCATGGCCCGCAGTTCAGCTCAATCCGGTTTCAATGAGGTCGCCGATAGAGCAAGCCGCTTGTCAACAGCCAGAGACCTCACAGAAACCTCCAGATTCCAATCGCTTCCGCGACGTGATTGCTGCGGCCGGAGCCGAGGCGGTCATGCCCTCCAACCGCGCGCGATCGCAGACCATGCCCTACGACAAAGTCGTCTATCGCGATCGCAATCTGGTCGAGCGGTTCTTCAACAAGATCAAGCATTTTCGGCGTATCGCCACCCGTTACGAGAAGACTGCGCTGTCGTTCGCTGCCATGCTATCTTTGGTCGGCGCCATGATTTGGCTCCGTTGAATGTCAACAGAACCTAGTTGTTGGCGTGCAGGGCAATGTGCGCATGAATGATAGCGATGGCAAATAGGATCACGGCACCGGCCTGATGGGCTAAGCCAAGACAGATAGGTACGGTGGCCAACAAGGTCCAAACGCCGAGTGCGATCTGTCCCAATACTGCAGCTAGCAAGAGCCGTGAGGTCAAGCGAAGACGCTGATTATCAGCGGTTTGGGTGACGCGTAATGTATGCCACGCAATTAGCACCGCAAGCACATAGGCCATCATACGATGATTGAATTGGACTGTCAGCGCATTCTCGAAAACATTCCTCCACCAGGGTGACATGATCCCGAGCCTCGATGGGATCAGCTGCCCATCCATCAATGGCCATGTATTGTGGGCCAATCCAGCTTTCATGCCGGCGACCAATGCGCCAAGCGCAATCTGTACGAAGGCAGCGAAGGCGATCAACCCGGACAACAGGCATTGGCCGCGACCGAGCGTTGGTAGGAAAACGTCTTTTGAGCGGAGGCGTTGCAAGGGATCGGCAACCCAAAGCAGCGCACCGATGATCAATATGGCAACGGACAGATGCAGGGCAAGGCGGTATTGGCTGACGTCGGTCCGGTCGACGAGACCGGATTTGACCATGTACCACCCGATCAAGCCTTGCACGCCGCCGAGTGCAAAGATGCCAAGTAGGCGATTGCGCAATGCCGGCAGGATCAATCCGCGCACCAAAAAATACGCGAATGGGACCATGAAGGCGACGCCAATCAAGCGGCCAAGGAAGCGATGCGCCCATTCCCACCAGAAAATGGCCTTGAATGCCTCCAGCGACATGCCCTTGTTCAGCAGCTTATATTGCGGGATCTCTCGATACTTCGAAAATGCGATTTGCCAGTCGGCGTCGGTGAGGGGCGGTAGCGCACCCACCAGCGGCTGCCACTCCGTGATCGCAAGTCCGCTATTCGTCAGCCGCGTCGCGCCGCCGACCATGACCATGGCAAAGACGATACCGACCAGACTCAATAACCAATACTGCACGCGCCAGTCCAATAGGGGCGCCATGGGTTGACCAATCTTGGTCATGCTTCCTTTGGTCGCCATCCCGATTGCCGGTTCCTAGACTAGAGATCAAGCCGTTCACTTACGCGGCGCTGGTCCCACATTCAATGTGCCGAAGCAGCACGGGGCTGGCGTGAGCGCGGCGCAACGAAAGAACAATGAATGGGCCAGAAAACACGAAAATTGCTCGGCACGGTGCTATTGCTTTTGTTCGTCGCCGCTTACGCATTGTTTGTCGTGATGTTCTCTGGCGTGGTTTTGCCGCAGAGCGGCGGTAACAAGCTGGTAGAATTGCTGTTTTTTGTTGCGGCAGGGCTGGCGTGGGTTCCGCTCGCCGCTTGGCTCATCTCTTGGATGCATCGCCCCCACTGACGGCGCGGAACGTCGCTCAGCTGATGGTCAAAGCGCGACCTTAACCCTCAGACCTGCGACATGTTGTGCCGCATCCAGGAGGGCAAAAGGGAGCCCGGTCAGCAGGACTTTGAGATACCGCAAGTCCTGGTAGTCCCCGTTGAGCGACATCCGTGGCAACGCCGTGAGTTCGCTCCCGTGACGAGCATAGATCAGGCCCTTTCCGGTCGTCACCGCCGTTGTCAAGCCCACATCGCGGGCGATGGCAAAGTCGCGGTCGCCCGCAGCCGTCTCATCGCCATAAGGGAAACTGAAGTGTTTGCAAGGGCGCGCGATGTGTTGCGATACCACGGCTATGCTTTCCATGATTTCAGCACGCGCCACGTCTGCGTCGAGTTTGGAAACGGCAAAGTGACGACGAGTGTGGGCACCAATCGTTGCCAACGGATCGCTGGCGATCGATCTGATTTCATCCCAGTTCATGATCATGGTGGAGCAGAGCCGTTCGCGATCAAATTTTGCGTCTTTGCACCATTGCGCGACCAGGCTTCGGGCGATCGTTTCGTCGATGCTGCGTAACCACCAATAGATCTCGTGAAAGGCCGAATTCTTGGCTTTTGCGCAATCCAGAACGAAAGTCTTTGATCGCCCGTCCATATCAACAGTCAGCTTCTCAAGGCGGCGCAGCGCTTCTTCGAGCGACAACCACCAGAGATCACCGCGGCCATCAGGATAATCCGTCGGCACATAGATCGCGAAGGGCACGGCATAGCGTCGGAAGATTGGATATGCGAATTCGAGGTTGTCCTTGTAGCCATCATCGAGCGTCAGGCAGATGAAGGGGCGGCGTTCGCGCTTGTCACTGAGCCGTTCGGCAACTTCGTCGAGTGCGATGATCTCGAATCCAGATTCCAGGACGTAGCGGATCGAATGTTCAAGAAAGTTCGGCGTAATCCGCAGGATGCGATTGGGCGAGAAATCTGGGGCGATCTCGGGCGAGACCTGATGCAGTGTAACGATGGCGCCAAGTGGGCGTACCAACGGTGCTAACAGTCGATCAACCCTGCTATAATGCAGCGCTGTGAGCCCGGACTTCATGAATAGGGTTGACCGGGTACTCATGCGGACGTCGATTTCTCAACTGAGGAACGATTGCGGGTTGTTGAACTGCGCGTGATCAACCTGTCCAGGCGCCTAGCAAGAATCATGCTGTTTTTGCGAAGCTATCGTGTGGTCGACCCGATCGGTACAATTAACACTACCAAAACCGAATTCCTCGCCTCAAGCTCTGGCCCCGGATGGTGATGTCTTGCCATTGACCAGCCTGCGAACAGCCGATCCTGTGCCCACCGGCGCGCGGGGCGCGCGCTCAAGCCGGATAACGTCCAGATCGGCCACGTCGTAGCCCAGGAAGTTTCCTTGAGCGGCAGCCTCCAGAACGCTGCGACGACGGCCGTCAGCGACGACAATTCCAGTATCAAAACGACCTTCCGTCGCCGCAAACAGTTCACGCGCGCGCGTATGTGAGCCCGTGACGACAATATGATCGTAGGCCTCATCGAGTGCGTCGAGTAGGAGGTTTGCCCTGTCGGGATCAATATCGGTCGAAGCGGCAGGATCCTGGTTGCCGGCGGTGATCACATGAGCTTCTGAATTGGGTATGCGTTGGATAACATCTTCAAATGAGGCTTCGCCTGCAAGCAATTCGTTCATCCCGGGAGCCAGCGTACCAGCGATCGATTTGGCGAGACGCTCGCCATTCAAATCCCAATCGACGAGTACGACCTGTCGCCCTGCATCCGCCAGGGCTTGAGCAAGTGCGACAGCATCTAGGTTGGCGTCGACGTCAGTGGTTTCACCGGTGATGAGGGATCGGCAACCCGTCTTATTGGTATAACGCTCCATGAGCATGGCCGCGACGTCTTGCGGGGTCGGTACCGCCGCCGCCATGACAGCCGTTACGAGTGGCAGCTCATGGACCGGCGCCGCCGATGGGACTGGAGCAGACACTGGAGTGGGGGGAGCCAGCGCAACCTGTGCCATCCGATCTGGCCCTGGCGCTGCCGGAGCAACCGGATGCAAGTTAATGCGTGACCCGGAACTCGGTTGCGTCACGTTATGTTTGCGCGCGCCAGTGAAGGCCTCGCTTGTAAACACCCAGGCGAGCCCCAAGATGAATGTCGCCAGAGAAGCCAGCGGCGCGAGGCTCATCTTCGGCCAGGTTTTTTCATTGGAAGGGAAGGCCTTGGACAATACTTTGGCTTCAACGGGCACGGCCTTGGTGCCAACGGTCGATGCGGCCGCTTCATACTGCTTCTGAATGCGCTCTAGTTCCGCCCGCTTGGATTTGGCGTTGTCCTCAAGCGAACGCAGCATCGCCTCGTTCGAGCCCGAGCTAACGACCTTGGACTTGGCTTCGTCCAAGCGCTTCTTGATGCTGGATTCGCGGTCTGCTGCGATCTTGACGTCTTTTTCAATGCTTTCGACGACTTTCTGGACTTCAGATTTGATTTGGCGCTGCAGTCCCGAGAGATCGGCCGTCAGTTGCCGCATCCGGGGATGGGCCGGCAACAGGGACGCTGACAGTTCGGAGATCTGGCGCTCCAGGCGGACGCGTTGCTCAACGAGACGTGGTACCAGGGCGGATTTCTGGACGTCGGGCAAGGCTTCTGCGGCGCCGCGTGCCATCATCTCGCGGGCGGCCTGCGCGCGCGCTTCGGCTTCGCTGCGGCTGGTCTGCACACGGGTTTGTTCGGAAGAAAGGTCGGCGAGCTGCTGCTCGTTGAGTCCGGTATTCTGTTGGCCGCCCCGGAATATGTTGGTCTCACCACGAACGCGTGTGACTTCGGCTTCAGCGGCTGCCGTTTCACGGAGCAGGCGATCGACCTGCGGCTTGAGTTTCAGCGAAGCATCTTCCGTCTCGACGATCGTACGACCGGCAAGGCTGGCGCGATAGAGATCCGACAATCGATTGGCGAGATCGGCTGAGAATTTTGGATCGGCTGATGCGAACTCGACGGTGATCTGACGTGATTCCTTGACCTGATAAACCTTGAGCGCCCTGAAGTAGGCATTAAGAACGCGATCCTCATCGGTCTCGTTTGGGCGGGGGGCGCCGATGCCAATCAAGCGGAGTAACGCACTGAGATTGTCCTGGGGAGGTAGAGCACTGTTGAATTCCGGTCGGGCCGCGAGCTTGGTGTCAGCGGCCAATTTGAGTGCCAGATCGGTCGATTTGAGCGCGCCCACGTGCGTGCCGACGGCCTCTTTGTCCATGCGAGAGGCGACGTCGGACGATCCACCGTCGCGCTTGGGATCGAGAGGATTGTTGATCCCTGTCGAGATGATCTCCAGTTGCGCTTGCGCCACGTACTTCGGCAGCATCTGTGACAGAACGCCGGCCGTCGCCGCTCCAACAAGTGCTGAGCAGAGCAGCAGCTTTGGCAATCGCTTCTTAATGACGCCGGCGATCGATGCCAGGTCGATGTCATCTGGCGAGGCTGGGTTTTGCATACGCATGTGATCCGTCGGATAGCTCAAGGTGGGTTACGTGCTGTTTCGGATTAGACCGTTCCTGGGTAACCAAACGCTTAAGGTTGCAGAATGATACGTCTGCAAAACAATTTTTAACTTGTGTGGGCTAGAACAGACACATCGTCTGCTGTGTTTGCAAGGAATGGTGCCAGATGTCCTCGCGTCTTGTTGCAATGAGTGCGCTGATCGCGTGCAGTGTCTCGGGGTGTGCGCATTTTGAGGCGCCCTCAGCCGGTTTTGGTGAAACGATCGTGATGGCTGAAGGGCCTCCCTCATCGAGCATCCAACCCCTCGTCGCCGGCCAGCCCTCAGGCTGGGGTGATGCAACCGTGATCCCGGTCGTTCAGGGCCCAAGGGCGGTGGCTGATGTCGACGGGCCGTATTTGTTGGATACTGGCGACAAGTTGCGCATTTTCGTTTACGGCCAGCCGAATCTGTCGCGGATCTACACTGTCGATCATGATGGCATGGTTTCGGTGCCGCTCATCGGTCATGTGAAAGCACGCGGCACCACGACAGCAAATCTTGAGCGTTCTATCCGTGGCCGCTTGGGCGCGCAGTACGTCAAAGATCCCCATGTCACCGTCGATATCTCGCAGAATCGCCCGTTCTTCATTCTCGGAGAGGTGCGCAGCGCTGGGCAATTCCCTTATGTTAACGGCATGACCATCCAGTCTGCGGTTGCGATCGCAGGCGGATATTCGGAACGTGCCGACGAACGGCGCGTGCAGATTACCCGGCGCACCAACGGTCTGGTCGAGAAGATGGACGTTCCCTCCGACTATGTCATCCAGCCCGGTGATACCGTTTACGTGTATGAACGCTGGTTCTGAACGGGCAGTGGCCAGTGTCCCAATCCCCTGCAGCGCGTCAGCTTAGCATATTGCACTGCTTGCGCGCGCCAGTGGGCGGGCTGTTTCGGCATGTTTGTGATCTGGCGGCTGAGCAGTCGCGCCGCGGGCATAGTGTCGGGATAGTCTGCGATGCTGGCGGTAATGTATTGACTGAAGCCAAGCTTGAAGCGCTGAAGCCGTTGCTCCGCCAAGGGCTGTTCCGACTGTCACTGCGGCGTGAAATCGGCCTTGGCGACGCACTCGCCTATCGCAAGATTGCCGCAATCGCTGCAAGTGGCGGCTATGATGTCATTCACGGGCATGGCGCGAAAGGTGGCGCATATGCCCGCCTCGCCGGACGCCAAGTGTCGCGATCGGCACGGCCTGTGCGGGTGATTTACACACCGCACGGCGGCAGCCTTCACTACGATCCCCGAACGCCGAAGGGTGCACTGTTCATGGCCATTGAGCGGCGCTTAGCGGCGCTCACCGATGGATTTATTTTTGAGAGTGCATACTCGGCTAAAAAGTATGAAGAGTCGGTTGGGGCGTTCCCGGCTCCGAAGCGGATCATTCCAAACGGGCTGTTGCCAGAGGAATTCGTCCCCGTCATACAAAATGCCGATGCCGCGAAATTCCTTTTCATTGGTGAGCTGCGGCATTTGAAGGGGGTCGATGTCTTCTTGAATGCGCTCGGTCGCATTGACCGGTCACGGCAAATACAGGCGGTCATTGTCGGTGCCGGGCCTGAAGCGGAAAAATTTCAACGTCACGCCCGGCAACTCAATTTAACGGATCGCGTGACGTTCCCAGGCGTACTGCCTGCCCGGGAGGCGTTCAAAATGGGACAGATCCTCATCATTCCGTCACGAGCTGAGAGTTTTCCGTACATCGTTTTGGAGGCGGCGGCAGCCGGGCTTCCCTTGATTGCGACCGATGTCGGTGGGATTCCGGAGATCGTCGCTGGAACGGAAAATGCGCTGGTCACTCCTAATAATGTAGGTGCACTGACGTTGGCGCTGGAGCAAGCATTGAAGTATGAAACGGTAACCAAGGTCAGGGCGGATCAGCTGCGTGCGCGGGTCCAATCGCTGTTTACTGTCGAGAAAATGACGGACGCGGTGCTTACTCTCTACAATGAGACAGCACTATCCAATTAGTCGGCCTCAAGCCAAGGGTCCGGCACTGGTGTTGTTCCTTTGACCGAGCGCATTTTAGCCGGTGGCGTGAAAGTTAATGGCCCCGCCGTTTTGGCACGGAGCATGCAGTCAGGACGTTAGCTGTCGCAATTGAGCTATCAACTGATGTCCGACTATATGCACAATGCTTCGATGAACACCGCGCGCGGCACGTCAGCTGCCATGGCGATGTCGTTGGAAGTTAAACTTTCGCAACCGCTGCCACGCCTGGCCGATTTCGGGATGGCTGGCAAAAGCGTGCGGGTCTCGCCGATCTTGTTTGCGGGCTTTGTGCGGATTGCAGAAACGTCACTGCTCAGCGCGCTCGGCTATATCATCGCTGCTTTGTATGTGCCGTCAGTCGATTTGGCTGGTTCATGGCAGTACATGATTGCGCCATTGGCGACGTCATTGCTTGCAGTGAGCGTGGCGCAGACCCTCGGTCTCTATACAATCCCGGCCTTCTCGACGCTGTTGCGCCAATTGCCGCGTGTGGCATTGGCATGGCTGATCGCAGTTGCGATGTTGGTCGTCGGCTTCTTCTTTCTGAAGAGCGGTCCAGACTTTTCGCGTGTTTGGTTGGCGCTGTGGTTTCTCACTGGATTGTGCGGACTGGTCCTGTTCCGGACGGCGATCGCGTCTTTGACGCGTCAGGGTGTCGCCGATGGTCGGTTGGTGCGTCGCGCCGTCATCTATGGTGGCGGTCAGGTCTGTGAGCAACTCCTGCATTCCCTCGAAGCCGACGCTGAAAGTGATATCCGCATTTGCGGCGTCTTCGACGATCGGGGCGATGATCGGATCGGCCGCGCCGTTGCCGGCTATCCGAAACTCGGAACCTCCGACAATCTTGTGGAATTTGGCCGTCACACGCAACTCGATATGTTGATCATGGCGTTGCCGCTGGTCGCAGAGGCGCGGCTCAACGGCCTGATCGGCAAGCTTGGCGTTCTGCCGATCGACGTACGCCTGGCCGGCAACGCTTCGAGCCTGAAGCTCAGTCGGCGCTCCTATTCCTATATCGGCTCGGTGCCGGTTCTCGACGTCGCCGACAAGCCGATCGACGATTGGGGAACCGTAGCCAAGTGGGTGTTCGATAAGTTCGTCGCGGCCGTCGCGCTCGTTCTGCTGGCGCCGGTGATGGCGGTCATCGCGCTGGCGATCAAGTGCGAGAGCCGTGGCCCGGTGCTGTTTCGCCAGAAGCGCTATGGGTTCAACAACGAATTGGTCGAGGTGCTGAAATTCCGCTCGATGTATGTCGAGAACAGCGACCATGCGGCCGCCCGCCTTGTCACCCGCGATGATCCGCGCGTGACGCGGATCGGGCGTTTCATCCGCAAGGCCAGCATCGATGAATTGCCGCAACTGTTCAATGTTCTCTCGGGAACTCTGTCGCTGGTCGGCCCGCGCCCCCATGCGGTGCAGGCGAAAGCCGCCGACAAGCTCTATCCGGATGTCGTTTCGAACTACTTTGCCCGTCACAAGGTGAAGCCGGGCATCACCGGCTGGGCCCAGATCAACGGTTGGCGCGGCGAAACAGACACGCAGGAGAAGATCCAGAGGCGTGTCGAGCATGACCTTTACTACATCGACAATTGGTCGTTGCTGTTCGACGCCTATATTCTCGTCAAGACACCGTTTGCCTTGCTCAAGGCAGAGAACGCCTTCTGAGTGTGTCGCGCCGGTTGCAGCACTGAAATCGAGGCCGCTGCGCGTTCAGCGGCCTTTGCGCTTCGCGGGCGCTTTGTGTCAGTTGAGATCGGACGGCAAATCCGCTACAAGGCGGCCAACCTCCCATTCCCGATCAAGCCCTTAGGAGTGCGCCCCATGGCGAACCCGCAGTATGTCTATCACATGCACAAGTTGTCGAAGGCCTACCCCGGCGGCAAACAAGTGCTGAAGGACATCAATCTGTCCTTCTATCCCGGCGCCAAGATCGGCGTTGTCGGCCTCAACGGTGCCGGTAAGTCAACCCTGCTGAAAATCATGGCAGGAACGACCGATGACTTCCTCGGTGAAGCCAAGCCCGCCGATGGGATCCGGGTCGGCTACCTCGCGCAGGAGCCGCAACTGAACGAGGCGAAGGACGTGCTCGGCAACGCCATGGAAGGCGTCGCTGAGAAGAAGGCGTTGGTCGATCGCTATAATGAAATCGCAGCCAACTATTCCGACGAGACGGCAGACGAAATGGCCAAACTGCAGGACCAGATCGATGCCGCGGGGCTGTGGGATCTGGAGGCGCAGGTGGAACAGGCGATGGACGCGCTGCGCTGCCCGCCCGGAGACGCCAGCGTCGACAAGCTCTCGGGCGGTGAGAAGCGCCGCGTCGCCTTGACGAAGCTGTTGCTGTCCAAACCCGACATTCTGCTGCTCGACGAGCCGACCAACCACCTCGATGCCGAGAGTGTCGCCTGGTTGCAGCGTTTTCTCGTCGACTACACGGGATGCGTCATTCTTGTCACCCACGACCGTTATTTCCTCGACAGCATCACCGAGTGGACTCTGGAACTCGATCGCGGTTCTGGCGTGCCTTACAAGGGCAACTACTCGTCCTGGCTAGAGCAGAAGGCCAAGCGCGAAGAGACTGAAAAGGGCACAGAAGAGAGCAAGGCCAAGGCGCTCAAGCGCGAGTTGGAATGGATCCGCTCGTCGCCGAAAGCCCGTCAGGCCAAGAGTAAGGCGCGTATCACCGCGTTCGAGAAACTCAACGAAGAAGCCAACCGCGCGGATGTCAGCAAAGCGCAAATTCAGATTGCCCAGGGACCAAGGCTCGGCGAATTGGTGCTCGAGGTCGAAGGCCTGTCGAAAGCCTTCGGTGACCGGCTGCTGATCGACAATCTGTCGTTCAAATTGCCGGCCGGCGGGATCGTCGGCATCATCGGCCCGAACGGCGCTGGCAAAACCACCCTGTTCCGCATGCTGACCGGGCAGGAGAAGCCGGACAAGGGCACCATCAAGTTCGGCAATACCGTGCAGATCTCCTATGTCGATCAATCGCGCGGCCATCTTGAGGATAAGAAGACGGTGTGGGAGGAAATCTCGGGTGGTCTCGATGTGATGAAGCTCAGCGATAAGCGCGAAATCAACAGCCGAGCCTATTGCGGGTGGTTCAACTTCAAGGGTGCTGATCAGCAGAAGAAGGTCGGGCTGCTGTCAGGCGGCGAGCGCAATCGCGTGCATCTGGCGAAGATGCTGAAAGAGGGCGGCAACCTGCTGCTGCTCGATGAGCCGACCAACGACCTCGACACCGAAACGCTATCGTCGCTCGAGTCGGCGCTGGAGGACTTTCCGGGTTGCGCCGTGGTGATTTCGCATGACCGCTTTTTCCTCGATCGCCTTGCCACGCACATTCTGGCATTCGAAGGCGACAGCCACGTCGAGTGGTTCGAAGGCAACTTCGAGGACTATGAAGCCGACAAGAAGCGCCGCCTCGGCGACCATGCAACCGATCCGCATCGCATCAAGTTCAAGCGCTTTGAGCGATAGAACGAGGGGCGGCACGGGCTCGATCGTTCGGGAAAGTAGGAGATCCTACGATCGGGACTGCGCCATTGTCGCTGCCGGCGATTGTCGGGGCGGTGCACGAGTATGGCGGACGAAACGAGGCAAAACGCGATTTGAGTCTCCTGGTCGTTAGTGGGTCGGATCATGCGCGCGAAGTCGGCCTTGCGGGGCATGAGCGGCGGACTTGGACAACCCGGTTGCGTCCAACCCGGGGAGCCAATCGGCGCCCGGTTCGTGATGCGTCCATCAGCGAGGCCGGCGCCTTGTCCGAACCTCAGATCGCTCCTGCAGCGGCGCTCGTTGGTTCGACGAAATGGAGTATCTCACAATTCCAATTTGAATACACCTAGGTACTTACCTAGGTTGACAATGGTGAGATGCTGTGGGTGCTGATGGCGATCGTTCATAAACGCGCCTGGCGCCACTTTGCGAAGCAACTGAAAGACATTTTATGCCAGACCACGCTTCGGATCAGCATCGCTTGTCACTCAGCACCCTTGCGTTTGCGCGGTCGGGGACACGATCGTTTGGCTATGATCGTTCAAAGCTTGTCGCGGGGATTGTCCATCTCGGCCTCGGAGCCTTCGCCCGTGCGCACATCTGCGACTACACGGATGAGGTTTTGGATCAGGAATTGGCGCCCTGGGGCATCACCGGCGTCAGCCTGCGCAACCCTGATCAGCGCGATCGACTGGCGCCGCAAGACGGCCTGTACACGACGCTCAGCCGATCAGCCGAAGGTGACAGCGCGCGCATCATCGGCAGCGTGCGCGAGGTTCTGGTGGCGGCCGAAGCGATCACCAGCAGCATCGATCAGCTGGCGGCGCCGGCGACCCGCATCGTCAGCCTGACGATCACCGAGAAAGGCTATGCCCATGATCCCGCGAGCGGACGGCTGTTGGAACATCATGACGACATCCAGCACGACCTCAACCAGCGTCACGCCCCACGCTCGGCCATCGGGCTGATCGTGCTGGCGTTGGCGCGGCGTCGCGTCGAGGGGCTAGCGCCCCTGACGGTGCTCTGTTGCGACAACCTGCCCCACAACGGCGCGCTGGTCGCAGGCCTTGTCCGCGATTTCGCAGCGCTTCGGGATGACAAGCTGGCGCGTTGGATCGAGGTCAACGGCGCGTTCCCGGGTACGATGGTCGATCGCATCGTGCCGGCATCCACCCCGCAAGACCTTGTCGACGCCGAGCGTCTGACTGGTCTGGCCGATGCGAGCCCGGTCGTGCACGAGCCGTTCCGCCAGTGGGTGATCGAAAACACGTTCGTCGACGATGCGCGCCCGGCCTGGGAGCGCGTCGGCGCCGAACTCGTCCATAACGTTGCGCCGTTCGAGGACATGAAACTGCGCCTGCTCAACGCCTCGCATTCAGCCCTCGCTTATCTCGGTTACCTCGGCGGGCACGAGACCATCGCTGCGTGCGTCGGCGATCCGGCTTATCGCTGCTATGTGCAGGCGTTGTGGCGCGAGGAAATCATTCCCGTGATGACGCCACCGTCAGGCGCGGATCTCGCAGGTTATGCGGCGCGACTGCTGGCGCGATATGACAATCCGGCGATCCGCCATCGCACCTGGCAGATCGCCATGGATGGCTCGCAGAAGTTGCCGCAGCGGCTGCTGGCGACCGTGCGGGCGCGGCTGACGCGAGGCTTGCCAATCACGCGGCTGGCGCGCGCGGTCGCGGCGTGGATGATCTATGTTGGCGGCATTGATGAACGTGGCCAGGCGATCGACGTTCGCGATCCAATGTTGGCAGAATTGCGCGGCGCGGCAGCGGCTGGCGGCGGCAACCCCGAGGCGATTGTCGCCGCGCTTCTCGGCATCGAGGCAGTCTTCGGTCGTGACCTCGGAGTCAATGCTGCTTTCCGCTCAAGCGTGACCGACGCCTACCGCGATCTCAGAAGTCATGGCGCACGACGATGCGTGGCGGCTCTCGGCTGAACGTCGCTGTGCTTGACAGCGTTGCGACCCAGGCGCACAAGAGCTGGTCAATTGGTCAAGCCAATTGGCCATCGCTGCCCGATCGAAGGCAGCGTTCAAAACTCGACCGACAGGAAACGCCGATCCGGGCCCGCCGCACATGCCCATCACATCGATTCTGCCACGCCGGCTTTATCGCCAGGTCGCCGATCAGCTGCGCCAGTTGATCGACGCGGGCGAGTTTGCCGCAGGCGCGCGTCTGCCGGCCGAGCGCGAACTCGCGGTGCAGCTTGGCGTGTCGCGCCCGACCGTCCGAGAAGCGTTGATTGCGCTCGAAGTCGATGGCCGCGTGCGCATCCGCGTCGGCTCCGGCATCTATGTGCTGCCACCGGCGCAGGTTCCGCCGGTAGAGCAGGCAGCCCCGATCGCCGGTCCGTTTGAAATCCTCGAAGCGCGTGCGCTGTTCGAAGGCGTGGTCGCCGAACAGGCCGGCGCGATTGCGACCCCCGCTGACATCGCCACCATTGATGCCGTGATCGCCAGCATGCGCGGCACGCAACATCCCGCGCCCGATAGCATCGCCGCTGACCGCGCCTTCCATGTCGCCGTGGCCGATATCCTTGGCAATGACGCCGTCACCAAGGTCGTTGGTGATCTGTTCGATCAACGCATCAATCCCTATTTCGCGCAATTGGCCAGCTACTTCGAAAACGCCGAGAGTTGGTGCGCGGCGCTGGACGAGCATCAGGCATTGCGCGATTGTCTGGCGAACAACGATCCCGCCGGCGCCAAGGCCGCGATGCAGTCGCATTTGCAGAATTCGCAATTGCGGTTCTCCAGGACCTTCGGCGAAACGCCCCCGGCCTTGTCCCGGAGTAACGGCGTGCGCTCGGCTGGCGTCAACCGGTCGCGCGCCGGCAACGCTGCGTCAAACAGTTTACAGGCAGTCGTAACCACCAGGAGGAAGAAGTCATGATCACCAGAAGAATGTTGACGGCTCTCGCGGCAGTCGCCGCGACTGCGATGCTGACGGCACCCGCCGTCGCGCAGACCAAACTCAAGTGGGCGCACGTCTACGAGACGTCCGAAGCCTTCCACACCGAGGCCGTATGGGCGGCGGCAGAGTTCGCCAAGCGGACCAACAACAAGTATCAGGTCGAAGTCTTCCCGGCGTCGCAGCTCGGCAAGGAAACGGACATCAACCAGGGCCTCTCGCTCGGCTCCGTCGATATCATCATTTCCGGCGCGAGCTTCGCTGCCCGCTCGTTCCCGCCGATCGGCGTCGGCTACTATCCCTTTACGTTCAAGGGGCCCGAGCATTTGCTGGCCTTCGCCAAGAGCGACGTCTTCAAGGAGTTGGCCAAGGGTTACGAGGAGAAGACCGGCCACGTCATCACCGCGACCACCTACTACGGCACGCGGCACACGACGTCGAACCGGGCGTTCAAGGACTGCGCTGACATGAAGGGGTTGAAGATCCGCGTGCCCGACGTGCCGGCGTATCTTGCTTATCCCCGCGCTTGCGGCGCCAACACAACGCCGATCGCCTTCGCCGAAGTGTATCTCGCGCTTCAGAACGGCACGGTCGAAGCGCAGGAAAACCCGCTGACGACAATCGAAGCCAAGAAGTTCTATGAGGTTCAGAAGCACATCATCCTGACAGGCCACATCGTCGACGCCTTGAATACGGTCGTCGCGAAGGGCACCTGGGCAAAGTTCACCGCCGACGAGCAGAAGATCTTCATCGACGTCAGCCAGGAAGCCGCGGCCCGCGCCACGGCCAAGATCAAGGTCGACGAACAAAAGCTCGTGCAGTTCTTCAAGGACAAGGGTCTCACCGTCACCGAGATTGATCGCAATCAGTATCTCGATGCGGTTGGCAAGAGCGCCACGTTCGAGCAGTTCGGCTATCGCAAGGCCGACTGGGATCGCATTCAGGCCGTGAAGTATTGAGCCTCAGCGCACGATCGCAAACGTGAAGCCGGAGGGCGCGGTATGCCAGCAATGGCCGTTGCGCCCTCCACATCGTTGTCTCATGCCTGAAGCGAGAGTAGATCGTGTCCACATCCCCGACCGAAATCCACACGCCGATCTCGACCGAGGAGATCACCAAAACCTTCGATGAGGTGGACGTGCCGATCGATCTCTCCGGCCACGGCATCGAGGATTGGCTGACGCTGGCGATTTTCTGGGTGATGTGTGGCTGCGTCTTCCTGCAGTTTTTTACGCGCTACGTATTGAACGACAGCTACGGGTGGACCGAAGAAATCGCCATCTACTGCCTCGTGGCCGTCGTCTTCCTCGGTTCCGTCATGTGTGTGAAGATGACTCGCCACATTCACGTCGACTTTCTCTATCGCTATCTGTCGCCGGCGCTCGGCCGCATCTTCGCGACATTCGTCGACGTTGTTCGCATCGCGCTCTTCAGTTATCTCGCCGTGCTGGTCTGGCGGTATTCGTCGATTATCTCCGACGAGCGGATGACGACGATCGATTGGCCGAAAATGCCGTTCTTCATGATGGTCTTCGCCGCCTTCGTGCTGATGGCCCTGCGCGCGGTGCAGGTGCTGGTCGGCAATATTCGCCGCGGTTATTCGGTGCTCGAGCGCCCCGGCGCCTTCGATGGCCCGGTGGAGGGTTGATCGATGCTTATTCTGCTCGGTGGATTTCTGTTGTTGATGGTGCTCGGCGTGCCGGTGGCGGTGGCGATGGTCACCGCGTCGCTCGCCTATCTGGCGGTCCATGGCGGCGCGCCGGATGTCATCGTCGCACAGCGCATGATCGCAGGTGTTGAGAGTTTTCCGCTGTTGGCCGTGCCGTTCTTCATCCTCGCCGGCAATCTCATGAACATCGCCGGAGTGACGGGCCGCATCTATGGCTTTGCGCTGGCGCTGGTGGGCTGGATGCGCGGCGGACTGGCGCAGGTCAACATCATCGGCTCGGTGATCTTCTCGGGCATGTCCGGCACCGCCATCGCTGACGCAGCCGGCATCGGCACCATCGAAATCAAGGCAATGAAGGAGCATGGCTACCCCATTGAGGTGGCGGTCGGCGTGACCGCGGCATCGGCGACGCTCGGTCCGATCATTCCGCCGTCGCTGCCGTTCGTCATCTACGGCATGATGGCCAACGTCTCGATCGGTTCGCTGTTTCTCGGCGGCGTCATCCCGGGCGTCCTCATGACGCTTTTCATGATGATCACCGTTGCCGTTTTCGCGCGCATCTACGGCTGGGGCTCCGACGCCGAATTCGACATCCGTCAGATCGCGGCGGCGCTGCTCGAGGTCGTCGTCGTGTTTGCCTTCCCGGTCGGCGTGTTCGTGCTGCAGAAATTCGGCTTCTCGCAGAACGGCGCCATATTCACGAGCCTCGGTGTCGTGCTCGCTCTCGACTATTTTTTCAAATTCTCGGCCGTCATGGCGCTGATGACGCCGGTGATCCTGATCGGCGGCATGACGCTTGGATGGTTCACGCCGACCGAGGCAGCGGTCGCAGCCGTGATGTGGTCGCTGTTCCTCGGCCTCGTGCGCTATCGATCGATGAGCATGCAGGCGCTCGCCAAGGCGACGTTTGATACCATCGAGACCACGGCGTCGGTGTTGTTCATCGTCACGGCGGCGTCGATTTTTGCCTGGCTGCTGACGGTCAGTCAGGCGGCGGCGGCGCTCTCGAACCTGATTTTCTCGATCACCGACAACAAGTATGTATTCCTGATCCTGGTCAATCTGCTGATGCTGTTCGTCGGCTGCTTCCTCGACACCATCGCGGCGATCACCATCCTGGTGCCGATCCTGCTGCCAATCGTGCTGAAGCTCGGAATTGATCCCGTCCACTTCGGTCTGATCATGACGTTGAACCTGATGATCGGGTTGCTGCATCCGCCGTTGGGCATGGTGCTGTTCGTGCTCTCGCGCGTCGCCAAGCTCTCGGTCGAGCGGACGACGATGGCGATCCTGCCGTGGCTGGTGCCACTGTTCGCAGCCTTGATTGCGATCACGTTTATCCCCGAGATCACGCTTTGGCTGCCGCGGACGATGGGGATGAGCAGGTAGGAGGCGACCATGGAACAGACGTGGCGATGGTTCGGGCCTGATGATCTCGTGCGCTTGGCGCATATTTGCCAGGCGGGTGCGACGGGGATTGTCACGGCGCTGCATCACATCCCCTATGGCGTGGTGTGGAGCGTAGATGAGATCAACACGCGCAAGGCGCTGATCGAGGCGGATCGATCGCTCGGGCTGCGCTGGAGCGTCGTCGAGAGCCTGCCGATCCACGAGCGGGTCAAGCTCGGCGAAGGCGACCTCACTGAGATCTTCGACAACTACCGCAAGTCGCTCCGCAATCTCGCGGCCTGTGGCATCACAACGATCTGCTACAACTTCATGCCGATCCTCGACTGGACGCGCACCGATTTGGCCTGGCCGCTGCCCGGTGGCGGGACCGCGCTGAAGTTCGATGCGGTGAAGTATTGCGCCTTTGACTGCTTCATGGTGGCGCGTGATGGCGCTGAGCGGGACCATGCGCCGGAGCTGGTGGCGCGTGCACGAGCCTGGTTCAATGCCGCCTCCGACTCCGATAAGGCAACGCTACTGGCCAACGTCAACGCAGGCTTGCCCGGCGCCTATGACCGCTACGACATCCCCAACCTTCGTGCCATGCTGGCGCGGTACAAGGGCATCGATCGCGATACCTTGCGGGCCAATTATGCGCGGTTCCTGCGCGAGATCATCCCAACCGCCGAACAAGTGGGAATTCGTATGGCCGTCCACCCCGACGATCCGCCGCGTCCGCTGTTCGGATTGCCGCGCATCGTCTCCAGCGGCGACGATCTCGAATTTATTGTTGGCACTGTGCCGTCATCGGCCAACGGTGTGACGTTCTGCACGGGCTCGCTCGGCGCCGGCGCACACAACGACGTATCGGCGTTGGCCGAACGCTTCGCGCGCCACATCCATTTTGCGCATTTGCGCAACACGTCTCGGGAAGTGGATGGATCGTTCATGGAAGCCGAGCACCTCGGCGGCGATACCGGCATGGTCGCCGTGATCCGCACGTTGCTGCGCGAACAAAAGCGCCGCCTCGACGCTGGTGAAGCCCGCTGGCGGATTCCATTGCGGCCGGATCACGGGCATGAGCTGCTCGACGACGTTGGCCGCAAGACGCATCCGGGATACCCCGCGATCGGGCGGCTGCGTGGTCTCGCCGAAATCCGCGGCGTCATGACGGCCCTGAGCGCGGTCGAGAACCTGCCGCTGCGGTGATTGCCGCCGCGTCTGCACAGCCATTGTCCGACGCCGCACGCGCGACGCCGCGACCATTGACCCTTTGGCCTGATGTGGCCATGGTTCCCGACTCGCAGCGGGAGTGCAGCACACCCATGGCCAAGCCTGGAAAATCACAATTCGTCTGCCAGAACTGCGGCGATAGCGCGCAGCGCTGGGTTGGCAAGTGCCCGGGATGTGGCGAGTGGAACACGCTCGTCGAGGAAGCCGACGCGACGCCGCCACCGGGCTCCGGCATGACAAAGGCCAGCAAGGGCCGGGCGGTGGCGCTCGAAAGCCTCAAAGGGCAGACGCAACAGGCGCCACGCATGCCAACCGGCATGGACGAATTGGATCGCGTCACCGGCGGCGGCATTGTGCATGGCTCGGCGCTGTTGATCGGTGGTGAACCCGGCATCGGCAAATCGACGCTGCTGCTGCAGTTGACCGCGGCACTCGCCAATGCCGGCCGTCGCGCGCTCTACTTCACCGGCGAAGAATCGGTGACGCAAGTGCGCCTGCGCGCCGAACGGCTTGGTCTTGCCAATGCGCCGGTGGCACTCGCGTCTGAGACCAATCTGTCGAACATCCTGGCAACGCTCGGCGAAGAAAAGCGTGTCGATCTGGTCGTCGTCGATTCGATCCAGACCTTATGGGCCGATGCGCTCGACGCAGCACCCGGCACCGTCAGTCAGGTGCGCGCCGCGACGCAGTCGTTGATCCGCTACGCCAAGACGCGCGGCACGGCGCTGCTGCTGGTTGGCCACGTCACCAAGGAGGGCAACATCGCCGGCCCCAAGGTGATCGAGCACATGGTCGACACGGTGCTCTATTTCGAGGGCGATCGCGGGCATCCCTTCCGCATCCTGCGCAGCGTCAAGAACCGCTTCGGTGCGACCGACGAGATCGGCGTCTTCGAGATGGCACAGGAGGGCTTGCGCCAAGTCGCCAACCCCTCGGAGCTGTTCCTCGGCGACCGCGATTCGTCGTCGCCCGGGTCCGCGGTCTTTGCCGGCGTCGAAGGAACTCGCCCGCTGCTGGTCGAGATTCAAGCGCTGGTGGCACCGACGTCGTTCGGGACACCCCGCCGCGCGGTGGTCGGCTGGGACGCCAATCGGCTGTCGATGATCCTGGCCGTGCTGGATGCGCGCTGTGGCGTGTCATTTGGGCAACATGACGTGTATCTCAACGTCGCCGGCGGGCTCAAGATCAGCGAACCGGCGGCCGATCTCGCCGCCGCCGCCGCCCTGCTCTCGTCACGATCCAATGTTGCTCTGGCGCCAGACAATGTCTATTTCGGGGAGATCAGCTTGTCCGGTGCGTTACGCCCTGCGGGCCACATGACCACCCGCCTCAAGGAGGCGCAGAAGCTCGGCTTCAAGCAGGCGGTCATCCCGTCGGCTGGCGAGATCGAGGGCAGCGGGTTCAAGCTCAAGCTCGAACGCCACAGCCAATTGACAACGCTCGCACAGCGGTTGACGACACCTTGAACCGAAACGCTGATGGCGCTTTCCATGCCCTGTGCTTGCCACTTACTGTCGACAAGACCAACAGCGGAGCCGGATACGGCACCGGAATCATGCTATCGCGCCGTGACGAAAACTGAGACGTCGCTCCCCCGCCGGTAAAACCTTAGGACGCTTCTCCCCATGCTTGGTCCATTGTCGTATGTCGATGTGGTGCTGATCGCACTGGCCCTGATATCCGGGCTGCTCGCCATGTATCGTGGGCTGTCGCGCGAGGTGCTGTCGATCGTGTCGTGGATCGCGGCGGTGGCGGCGGCCTTGTATTTCGTGTTCGCGCACGAGCCACTCGCCCAGCAGATCGCGCAGCAGTCCGGCATCGGCCAGGTCAAGATCGTCCAGATCGGCGTCGCCGGGTTGATCTTCTTACTGGTGCTGATTCTCGTGCATTTCATGACCGGTCGCGTCTCGGACCTGATTCTTGACAGCCAAGTCGGCGTCATCGATCGGTCGCTGGGTCTCGCCTTCGGCGTGCTCAGGGCCTATGTGATCGTTCTGCTGGTCTACATGGGCTATACCTATTTCTATAATGATCCCAAGGCACAGCATGCCTTCGTCACGCAGTCGCTCTCGCGGCCATTGTTGGACAGCGGCCGGCAGGCCTTGCAGCCGTCGTTCCTCTGGCTTGCTGAGAAATTGTCGCAAATGATGGCCAAGGAACCACGGCCAACCGCTGGCTGAACGGCGTTCGTGATGGTGGATTTAAGTCGCTATTGAGGATGTCGCAGACAAGGCGTCCGTCGCAGTGGCGGGCCACCTCGGCTTGGACTATATGACGGTCATCTGACAGTGCGATATGGAGTCGGGCAGGCGGCGGCAAAGCGCAAGCTTAGTGCGTCGTCGCACAGCGAGGCGGCAATGGCAGCGGGGCACGACAACATGAGCGATGCGAGCGACGCGCAGGGGCTGCCCTTTGAGGACGACCGCCTGCACGAGGAGTGCGGCGTGTTCGGCGTCTTTGGCCATCCCGAAGCTGCCGCATTGACGGCACTCGGATTGCACGCCCTCCAGCATCGCGGCCAGGAAGGTTGCGGCATCGTCACGACCGATGGCTCCAGCTTCAATCAGGAGCGCCGTCTCGGCCTCGTCGGCGACAACTTCAACAAAGCCGATGTGATCCGGAAATTAACCGGCCATATCGCCGTTGGCCATAACCGCTACTCGACAACCGGCGAAGTGGCGTTGCGCAATGTGCAGCCGTTCTTCGCCGACCTGGACAGTTGTGGTTTCGCGCTCGGCCACAACGGCAATCTGACCAATGCGCGCACGCTGCGCCAGGAACTCATCTCGTCTGGCGCAATGTTCCACGCCACCTCCGACACTGAAGTTGTGCTGCATCTGGTCGCCCGTTCGCGCAAGCGCCGCATGGTCGAGCGGTTGATCGATGCGCTGCTCCAGATCGAAGGCGCCTATGCGTTTGTTGCGATGACGAACGATATGCTGATCGGCGCGCGCGATCCCGTCGGCATCCGCCCGCTGGTGCTCGGCCGCCTCGGCGACGCCTATGTGCTGGCGTCGGAGACCTGCGCACTCGATATCGTCGGCGCGACCTTCGTGCGCGAGATCGAGAACGGCGAGATCGTCACCATCACGAAGTCAGGTGTCGAAAGCCATCGCCCATTCCCGAAGCGCCCGGCGCGGCCCTGTATCTTCGAGTACGTCTACTTCTCCCGGCCCGACAGTGTCGTCGGTGGCCGGCAGGTCTACGACGTGCGCAAGCGCATGGGCTCGGTGCTGGCTAACGAGAGCCCGGCACCCGCCGATGTCATCGTTCCGATCCCGGACTCCGGCGTCCCCGCAGCGATCGGTTATTCGCAAGCGAGCGGCATCCCGTTCGAGCTTGGCATCATCCGCAATCACTACGTCGGCCGCACCTTCATCGAGCCGGAGCAGCGCATTCGCCAACTCGGTGTGAAACTCAAGCACTCGGCCAATGGTTCGACCGTTCGTGGCAATCGCATAGTCCTGATCGACGACAGCGTGGTGCGCGGCACGACCTCGAAGAAGATCGTCTCGATGATGTTCGAAGCGGGCGCACGCGAAGTGCACATGCGGATCTCGTCACCGCCGATCCTGCATCCGGATTTCTACGGCATCGACACGCCACGCGTGAAGGATCTGCTCGCCGCCAATATGACGCTTGAGGAGATGCGCGAATTCATGGGGGCAACCAGCCTCGCGTTCCTGTCGGTCGATGGTCTTTACCGCGCCATGGGCTATGACGGCCGTGACGCCCGCGCCCCTGAATTCACCGACCATTGCTTCACCGGCGACTATCCGACCCGGCTGGTCGATCAGCTTGGCCCGGCTGGAATGGCACAGCTATCGCTGCTGTCCGAGGTCCGTTAACTGCGGCGATCAGGGCCGGTCCGTCACTGCCTTTTGCGCCCGAGTGATGCAGCAAAACAGCCGTTTGGTTGTTGTTGCACATATCGCTATTATCTGTGTTTCCATGATCCTCGCGCCGACACAGTTGCGGCGCGATATGAATGGCACGGGCAGCAAGACCATCACCGCCGACAGCGCTATGGCGGCGGCGCTGATGACCCGTCGAAAGTCCAGAGGTTTCCCCATGCCGATCGTACTCCAACGCCTTGCGCCGCAACACTGGGCGCCCAAGCCACCCGCGCAAGTCTATCGACGCAGTGCCGTCCTGGCCGGCTTCGCGATCGTCCTCGCTGGCATGCCGGGCACACTCCTGGCGCAGCAGCCAGCGCCGGGCGTTTCGATCAACACGGGTGGCGAAACCGGCGCCTATCACTCGGCCTTCTGCCCGGTGCTCGCTGCCCGCATGAAGGAGGGTGGCGTCAACGCGCGCTGTGTCCCTTCCCGCGGCACCCGCGAAAATCTCGAGCGCGTGCTCGCTGATCCGGGCCAGTTCGGCTATGGACAGCTCGACGTCTTCGCTTTGGAAAGCAGTTTGCTGAGCGCCCGCAATTCCTTCCAGATCCTGCGTCAGGACGACGCGCGAGAATGTCTCTTCGCCGTCACCCGCAACCGCAGCATCACCTCGTTCGGCGCGCTTTCGATGTTCGCAAAGAACATGGCGGTCTTTTTGCCGCCGAAAGAATCCGGCAGTGCCGGCACCTACCAGTTCCTCAGCACCGTCGACGATGACGGCCTCGGCCGCGCCAAGGCCGTTGCTTACGCGACCAGTGTCGATGAAGCCATCAAGCAGGCGCTCGCCAATGATGACGGCGTAGCCTTCTTTGTGCAGTTTCCTGACGCCAGCAATGAGCGTTTTCAAGCCATCAAGCGGCTCGGTGGGCATCTCGTGCCGGTCATCGATCGCGATATCCTGCGCCAGGAGGTGGCGGGTCGCCAAGTCTACTTTGCCGAAGAAACCGAAATCGACAACCCGAGCTTCGTCTCGGACGGCGGTAAACTCACTACCGCTTGCACGCCTCTGGTCGTTTTCTCCGGCACGTCCGACCGCCTCGCCAATGACGACGCCCGTCGCGCGCATGACGCGACCGCGACCGCCGTCAAGTTGATGCGGCACGAGAACCTAACCCCGCGCGAGCCGAACCTGCAGCGGATCGCGCGGCGTTCGCGCGAGTTGTCTAGCGCAGCGCTCGATCGCCTGACCCGCACATCGGAATTGGCGCGCGCGCGTGCGAAGCCATTTCTCGATTGGGTCATCGAGCGTGCGGCGCCCAGGATTTAAGAACGCGAGCGCGACCGCAGCGCTGCGGTCGTGCCGACCGCCATGCCAGCACCGTGTTTCTCTACCGTTGCGTTCGGAGCGTTTGCGATCGGGAATTCCGCCCATGGATCGCTGCGGCATGGGTCTCGATGCGGTGGTTGGAATGGCCCCGAAGTTCTCCCCGCAATTCGCCGGGAATCAAAGGCTAAATTCCCTTGCCAGTCCATGGCACGGGTGTTACACGAGCCCTCGTTGGGGCCTCTGCGGGCCCCGTTTGCCGCCAACGGGCGCTTTGGAATCCCAGCGATTCCGACAGCGCGGATCCGGCATCGGCGGGTGATTAGCTCAGTTGGTAGAGCAGGTGACTCTTAATCACCGGGTCGTAGGTTCGAATCCTACATCACCCACCATTTTCTTCGAGGACTTAGGCGAATCTCGGAAGCACGCGAAGCGCGCGTGTGAGAGTTTTGCGGGAGGCGCAATGCAACGCCCCATTCAGCAGGACAGGTTCCGGCTTTGCACCATCACGCCCGGTAATCTGTTCAGCTGCTTCCAACAGTCTCGATAACGCGACGGTCGCATAGTGCGTCGTGAACCGGCCGGAGCTGTGCCACCGGTGAGGACGCAGGCCCCGCACTCGGCACGACTGAAATCGTTGTGATCCGCTGAGCCGCGACGACCGTTAACCTTTCACTCGACCACAGGGTTGATGCGCAATCGGATGCCTTTGGGGCTCGCTCGCGCTCCCGGACCTCGGATTCAAGGAAAACCCCAAATGCTTGGACTGAAACCGTTGACTGCAGCGCTTAGCCTTGCGGCTTGTCTGTTCGCGACCGCCGCCCCGGCCCGCGCGGCTGACGATATCGTCGACACTGCCGTCAAGGCCGGGTCATTCAACACGCTCGTTGCCGCAGTCAAGGCAGCCGGGCTCGTCGAAACACTCAAAAGCAAGGGTCCGTTCACGGTGTTCGCACCGACCGACGCGGCGTTCGCTAAATTGCCGGCGGAAACACTGCAGTCGCTCTTGAAGCCAGAGAACAAGAAGCAACTTGCTGCAATCCTGACCTACCACGTCGTTGGCGGAAAATATGATGCCGCCCGCATCACCAGTGCGAAGGCCAAGCAATTCGGACTCAAATCCGTACAGGGCGCCAACATTGCAGTCGATCTGAGAAGCGGCGTGAAGGTTTCCCGCGCTAACGTCGTCAAGACGGACATCGTCACTTCGAACGGTGTCATCCATGTTATCGACTCGGTCATGTTGCCGCCGAAGACGACAGCGCAGTCATCGGCGAAGGGTCATTGACGCATGGTCGACAAGAGCCGCGCCGAAGTGCAGGACAGACGGACTCTGCTTGGGGAATAGCCGATGCAGTCGAAGGCAGCGACCGTCTGTCAATGGGTTATCTTCGTGGGTCTCGTCGCGGCCGCGGCGTCGTTGGGTGCCGTGTTCAAGCCGGGCCTTTGGTACGCCACACTCGTCAAACCAGCCTGGACGCCACCGAATTGGCTCTTTGCGCCGGTATGGACAGTGCTCTACCTGATGATTGCGATCGCTGGCTGGCTTGCGTGGCGCAGTGATGCACGCTGGCCGGCGATCGGAGTTCTGGGCTTTCGGCCTCCTCCTCAACATGGCGTGGTCGTGGCTGTTCTTCGATCGCCATTTGATCGGTGCAGCACTGCTCGACATCTTGGCCCTCTGCAGTTCCATCTTGGTCTTCCTCCTGCTCATCAGGCGATCGAGCACTGCCGCATTTTGGCTCTTCGTCCCCTATCTTGTCTGGGTGAGCTTTGCGGCCGCCCTGAACGTGCAGATCTGGCGGCTCAATTCGCAATAGCAACGCCGGTTGCGATCATCGAGTGTCTCCCGGCTGCAGGGAGTACCGCCCGATGATCTGTTGCGCCGCCGATTGCGTAGACAACAGGCGGAGTTCAGGGTTCGACATTATGCATTTGCGAAAATCGATTGCCGTCATCGGCAGCGGCATCTCCGGTCTCGGCGCGGCATGGCTGTTGTCGCGGCACCATGACGTGACGGTGTTCGAGGCCGCGACGCGGCCCGGCGGGCACAGTAACACTGTTGACGTGCCGGGGCTGGTTGGGTCCGCCGCTGTTGACACCGGCTTCATCGTATACAACTCCGCAAGCTATCCAAATCTGATTGCCCTGTTTGACCATCTCGGTGTCGAAACCGCGCCGACGAGCATGAGCTTTGCCGTCTCGCTCGATCGAGGCGGCTACGAGTACGCAGGCACCGGCGTCGCGACGCTCTTCGGGCAGCCGAGCAACATCGTACGGCCGGCGCACTGGCGCATGATCCGCGACATGCTTCGCTTTTTTCGTGAGGCGCCCGGGCTGCTCGCAGCGGCCGCCGACGAGCGCCTGACACTCGGCCGTTACCTCGCCGAAGCCGGCTACTCCGACGCGTTTGTCGAGCGGCACATTCTGCCGATGGCGGCAGCGATCTGGTCGACACCGTCGCGCGACGTCCTCGCGTTTCCCGCGGCTGCATTCGTGCGCTTCTTCGTCAATCACGGCATGCTGCAGGTCCGAGGCCGCCCGGAGTGGCGGACCGTCGTCGGCGGCAGCCGCGAGTATGTGCGCCGCCTGCTCGCGGCAACGAAGGGTGATGTTCGATTGGGAGACGCGGCAGCGCGCATGACCCGACGATCCGACGGCGTCACGGTCTCGACGGCAAGCGGGGAGCGCGCCTTCGATGCCTGTGTCATCGCAACCCACGCCGACGACGCATTGGCGCTGATGGCCGACGCGGACAGTGATGAGCGCCAACTTCTCGGCGCGTTCCGGTACTGCCCGAACCGCGCCGTGCTGCATCGTGATGCCGCGTTGATGCCACGCCGCCGCAGGCTCTGGTCGAGTTGGAATTACCTCGACAATGGCGTGGGACGAGGCGCCCCGTTGTCGGTCACCTACTGGATGAACAAGCTGCAGCCGCTCGGCGCCGCCACCCAGGATCTGTTCGTCACGCTGAACCCCATCCGTGCAATCAAAGCAGAGGACACGATTGCGACGTTCGACTATCGGCATCCGCTGTTCGACACCGGGGCGATCACAGCGCAGCGCCAGCTTTGGCGATTGCAGGGTCGCCGCAACACGTGGTTCTGCGGTAGCTACTTTGGCTATGGCTTCCACGAGGACGGCTTGCAGTCGGGCCTCGCCGTAGCCGAAGACATCGGTGGCGTTCGCCGGCCGTGGATCGTACCGCAGGAATCGGGGCGCATTCAGTTGCGGCCGGCAGGCCATCCGGTCCGCGACCGGGAACTGGAGGCGATCGAATGAGCGCTTTCAGATCCTGCATCTATTCTGGCACGGTCGTGCACAAGCGACTCTCGCCCAAACAGCACGGGTTCGCTTATCGCGTCTTTGCCCTCTGCCTCGACGTCGACGAAATTGACCGCATGGACCAGGGCTTGCGCCTCTTCTCGCGCAACCGGCGCAATGTGGTGAGTTTCCGCGACGCTGATGTCGGCGAGGCGGGCGCCGAATCGGTAGCACTGAAGGCGCGGCGCTTGCTGGCCAGTGCAGGGTTCGCGCACTTCGGTGCGCGCATCGAACTCGTCTGCTATCCGCGCATCCTCGGTTACGTGTTCAATCCCTTGAGCGTTTATTTCTGTATGGACGCTGACGGCCAGATCGGCGCCGTCATCTACGAGGTCACCAACACGTTCGGTGAACGCAAGAGCTATGTGGTCGAGGCCGGAGCGCGAACGCGTGCGGGCCTGATGCAAAGCTGCGCCAAGGAGCTCTATGTTTCGCCATTTACCGGTGCCCTGGGCCGCTACAGCTTTCACGTCGTGCCACCGTCCGACCGCATCGTGGTCGGCATTGCTCTCCGCGAGGGCGAACGGCCGATTCTGAAGACGCATTTTCGCGGTGACCGAATGCCGCTTTCGGATCGCGCGATTGCGCGCATGCTCGCCCGTCACTCGCTCATGACGCTCAAGGTCATCGGCGCCATCCACTATGAGGCGGCGCGACTTTGGGCCAAGGGCATTCCGCTCGTTCAGAAGCACGCCTCCCCCGCATATTCGTTCACGATCGTCCGTTCCAAATCGCAGGAAATCGAGCATGCATGAAGATGGAATGACCGCGCAGGGACACGATCTCTGCGATCGCCCGCATGTTGGCGTTGCGCGTCGGCTCGTCGACAAACTTCTCCTTGCGGCACTGACCGAGGACGCGCAGGCGAGGAGCGTCGGAGCGCTGCATGTCGTGCTTCCCTCGGGCGCGCAAGTCCTTCTCGGTCGATCCGGTGACAAGCGCCTTGCCCGCCTGACAGTTCATCGATACAGGGCATTCTGGAAATTGTTGCGCGGCGGAACACTCGGATTGGCCGAAAGCTACATGGACGGCGACCTCGACGCCGACGATCTCAAGGCTCTGTTCAATTACTACGTCGCCAACGACCAGGTGCTGACGGCGTCGCTCCCATCATTTAACGCGACGCGCCGGCGTGATCGCCGCATGCATCAGGGGCGCAGCAATACGCGCGCTGGAAGCCGCCGCAATATCGCGGCGCATTACGATCTCGGCAACGATTTCTACCGCCTGTGGCTCGACCACAGCATGCTGTATTCAAGCGCGATCTTTCTGCGTCCGGACGCGACGCTGGAAGAGGCGCAACAGGAGAAGCTGGATCACATCTTGGCGGCGTTGGAGCTGCGACCATCGCAGAGATTGCTCGAGATCGGTTGCGGCTGGGGGGGCTGGCCGAGAGTGCCGCGCGAGCCGGCGCCCAGGTGGATGCGATAACGATCTCGCAGCATCAACTCGTAGCGGCGCGCGACCGGATCGCAATGGCCGGTCTGCAAGCGCGCGCCGATGTACGCTTCGAAGACTATCGCGACACCACGGGAAGCTACGACCGGCTCGTGTCGATCGAGATGATCGAAGCCGTCGGCGAGGAGAACTGGCCATTGTATTTCGAGACGATCGCACAGCGTCTGAAGCCGGCGGGCGTCGCCGTCATTCAGGCGATCACGATCCACGAAGATGCCTTCGAGCGGTATCGACGAAATCCGGATTTCATTCAGCGCTACATCTTTCCTGGCGGCATGCTGCCGACGGTGCCGTTGATGCGCGAACGCGCGACGACCGCGGGACTGGAGTTCGAAACCGTCGAGCGGTTCGGATCGTCCTATGCGCTCACGCTTCGCGAGTGGCGTCGGCGCTTCGAGGCTGCATGGCCCGATATTGCCGCGTTGGGCTTCGACGAACGCTTCCGGCGAATGTGGCTCTATTATCTCACCTACTGCGAAGTAGGCTTCGAACACGGCCTGATCGATGCCGGCCTCTACAGAATGCGGAAGCCCGCTTGAGTGCTGGCCGTGGCCCGTGACAACAGTGGCACGAAAGGACGACCCGCATGGCGCCGGTCATGACAACACGTCCCCAGACGCTTTTCGAATTGACGACCTTTCTCGAAGGCCGCACCACGGCGTGGGGGATCTTCGAGGATCGCTTCGGCCGGTTGCGCCGCCGCTTCAGCGTCGAAATGCACGGTGCTTGGCAAGGTGGCGTCTTCCAGCTCAATGAACGTTTCGTCTATGACACCGGCGAAGCCGAAGTGCGAACCTGGATCGTCACCCCTCGCGGGTCTGGCCGGTTCACGGCGACATGCCCCGATTGCATCGGCGTCGCGGTGGGGGAATGTGACGATGACCGCATAAGGATGCGCTATCGCTTCCGATTGCAACTAAGTGGGAGCGTAATGATCGTCACATTCGACGACCGGATCTATCGAATGGGCGACGATATCGCGGTCAATCGCGCGGTGATGAGTAAATGGGGCATCAAACTTGGCGCGTTGTCGCTGTTCTTCCACCGCGAGCCGCAGCCGGCGGAGAACCGAAGCGTTCCGGTGCATTGAAGGAGGCCGTGATTTACACCGGGTCGAAGCGGCCGCCGATGCGCAGGTAGAGCCAGTTCGGCATGATCCGCAGTGCCTTCAGGATCAAGACGAGCGGCCAGGGAAAAGCGACTTCGAACCGGCCCGACTCGAGGCCGCGCAAGATGCGCCTGCCGGCGTCGTCGGGTTTCAGCATGAACGGCATCGGGAACGTATTCACCGCTGTCATCGGCGTTTCGACAAAACCCGGGTTGACGAGGCTTACGACGATGTCGTGTTGCGACAACTCAAGTCGAAGCACCTCGGCGAGACTGATGACCGCGGCTTTGCTCGGCGCATAAGCCGCAGCCAAAGGTAGTCCGCGATAACCGGCGACCGAGGCCACCAGCGCGATTTGTCCGCGACCATGTCCGATCATCGCCGGGATCAAGGGCTCGAGTACGTTGACAATGCCGAAGTAATTCACCTCCATCGATTGCCTGGCTTTTTCGGCATTGTACTCGGACGACGTCATCGGATGCCAGATGCCGGCGTTCAAAATAGCGAGATCAATGTCGCCGATGGCCGCGATGACACGCTGGTATGCGGCGGCGACATCGGCGCGGTCCGTGACGTCGAGCGGCACCGCGCGGATATTCTCATGAAGGCGGGACAGCGCCTCCAGTTTGTCGGCGGAGCGCGCGGAAGCGGCAACACGAACGCCGTCGCGCGCCAACTGCAACGCCAGTTCCCGCCCGATGCCCGTACTGGCACCCGTTATCCAGGCCGTCTTCCATGGCTTCGGCATCGACGATGATCCCGCGGCTACATTTTGATCAAAGGCTGGAACAGGCGTCCGAACAGGCCCTTGAACTGCGCCGGGCGCTCGCTGGCGATGAGGCAAATGCAGCCGGCAACCGGGTCGGTCAGTGGTTTATGCTCGATGCTTTCATCGACATCCTGCAGATCGCCGAGCACATAGGTGCCGGTTACATCGCTGAATGCGCCATCGAGCACGAGCGTCAACTCGCCGCCGCCGTGGCCATGATCGGGCATCAGCCGGCCCGCTGCGATCTTCAACAGCCGCAGATCACCCTTGGTCTCGGGTGACAGCGGCAGGCGATGATGCCAGACGCCCGGACCGAGCCGCTTCCACGGGATATTCTCGAACGTAAGGCCATACGCCCGGGCGATCGGCGCGGGCAGGCGCTCTTCAGGGTTCGCCTCGCGAGCGGCGGTGTTGCGAGTTCTGGTCGCCGCTGGCCGGTCAAGTCGATCGGCAATCAGGTTGCGCTGCGCGCCGGATTGCCCAAGCAGGAGCTCGGCACCAAGAACATCGAGATCGCCAAGTTCCAACGTGCACTGCCGGCACATGGCGGCATGTGCGGCGACGACCGCTGCCAGTGGCTCCGCCAGAGTGCCTGCGGCAAAGCTGATCAGCGTGGTGGCGTCCGGATGTCGTGAAATTTTCGGGTTCATCGGAGTTCCTCCAGCGCGCTCCGCAGTTTGTTGTAGGCCAGCCGGATACGGGATTTCACGGTGCCGAGCGGCAGGCCGAGACGCTCGGCAATCTCGCTGTGAGCCAGTCCCTCGATGAAGGCCAGCGTCACGGCTTCCACCTGTTCGGGTGGCAGGTCGCGTAGCACCGCACGGACACGCATTTGACGCTGATTGAGGTCGGCGACCTCGTCGGCCGGTATATCCCGCGACGGGAGCGATGCAGCCTGCTCCTCGGTCAATTCCTGCCAAGGCTTTTGCCGTCGGATGCGATCAATGCGCAAGTTCCGCGCAATCGTGAACATCCAGGTCGCGGGGCTTCCCTTTTCCGCCGAATAGAGTCCTGCCTTGCGCCAGACCGTAACCAATGTTTCCTGCGTCAGTTCCTCGGCCAAGCCGGAGTCCACACCCTGTTTCAACATGTAATTTCGAATGCGCGGTGCGTACTCCTTGTACAATTGCTCGAACGCTGCGTCGCTGCGGTCCGTGGCGATCAGCGTCAGCAAGTCGGACATTTGGCCCCTGCCTGCGGCACGTGACGTCCGTGGCGGCCGCCAGTGATGATGTGCGAGGCTCAACATAATCGATCTCTGCTCCGTTGCAATGCTTACGCGTGTCGGGGCGGCGCGGATCACATTCGGGCATGCGGCAAGCCCTCCGCACAGACGAGTGATCTGGCGTCGAGGTTCGGCCGTAGTGATTTTGGCGCAAACGGGCTGTCACGACGATCGACCGATTTCGCCAGCACGAGCGGCTGGCCGGTCATCGCGCAGGTGTGCAGGCGTCGGTCGTGTGTAAATGGTGTTCGCCAACGCAAGCCCAAGGTCGGGCGCTTATTCCGATGGGATGCCGCATGCCTCGCTTCCTGACACTGCTGGCTGTCTATGCGGCTGCGGCACTCGTATTCGTCGTTCTCGATGGGATATGGCTGCTGCTGGTCGCCGCCGACCTGTTCAAGCGACACGTGGGTCACATTCTCCGAGACGTGCCGGATCTGCGGGCGGCACTTGCGTTTTACATCGTTTATGCGGGAGGACTGGTCGTGCTCGCCGTGCAGCCTGCGATAGCGACGCGCAGTTTGAGTGATGCGACTGCCAAGGGTGGCGTGCTGGGGTTCACGGCCTACGCGACGTTCGATTTGACCAATCTCGCGATCATCAAGGGCTGGAGCCTGCAGCTTGCGCTGGTGGATATGGCCTGGGGCATGGCCGCATCAGCCGCTGCAGCAGCCTGTGGCTATGCGATCGGCGCGCGCTTGCATGCACAGGCCGCCACAAGCGACGCAATGAGGCCGGAATGAACTGGCGCGTGATCGCGGAGTTCGCGGGCTTTCAAGCGGTTTGGCTCGCCTGTGCCATGGGTGCCGCGCACGGGTCGAGTGTTCCGGGACTGTTGGCCGCCAGCACATTTATCGCGGTTCAACTGACGCGCCATCGGTCGCGACCAGTGTTTCTGACGATGCTGGCCAGTGGCATCGGCGGGGCCTTCATCGAAAGCTTGCTCGCCGGAACGGGGTTCGTGCGCTACGCGGCCTCTTGGCCAAGCCCGAATTTGGCACCGCTGTGGATCATAGCGCTGTGGTTGGCGTTCGGAACGACACTTGCGACAACCGCAAATCTCTTGCAGCAGCACACTCTGCCAAGAGCTGCCGTGCTCGGAGGCGTGTTCGGTCCGCTGTCCTACGCAGCTGGCGCAAAACTTGGCGCCCTCGACATCGCGGCTGCAAGCTGGGTTACCTTCGGCGTTATCGCTGGCGCTTGGGCTCTATCGTTCCCGAGCCTCGTCGCGCTGCAACGATGGCTGCAGTCTGAATCCGCATCAAGCCGCAAATTCGGACCGCCATGATTGCACGGCTGCCTGCAACAAACATCTGGCTCGCGATCAATCTCAAAGTCGCTCGAAACCCGCCGGTTGGCGACGGGGCAAAAATTGTTGAGCGCCATTTCATGACGCCGCGATGCGTGACATCTGCGGGAGGTCGTGCGGTGCTTGTTGCAACCGGCGCCCGGTTAGAAGACTGTATTACCAAGAGTATCAGTTTAGGTTGCGTCATCTTAATCACCGGGTCAGAGGTTCGAATCCTACATCAACGACATCGGACCTATGCATTGGCGCAGACGACGCTGGCCAGATTGACGCCGGCCAGATTAATGCCGGGGTTGCTCAAAGTGCAGCAGCTGATAGAGACGCGTGGCGTTCACCGGCAACAGAATGACATGCAACAGTAAGATTGGAATGAGATCGCGGTAGAAGCCATACGTTATGAAGGCGAGATTGCTGAGGATCGCCAGTACGCGCAGTGTGCTCATCGACTGCATGCAAAACGCGGCAAGCACAAGACCCGCTGCTGCATAACCGACGAAATCGATAGCCAACATGACGATATCCCCTATGGGCAGTCGTGGTGCCCCGGCGTGGGCGCGTCGTCGTCTGTAATGCGTGGGCGCATCCACAAATGTTTGTCGCCGCGAGCCGACAAAAAGTTCAAGCCTCCGCCGACTGTGCCGCGTTGGGAAGTCTCGCTCCTGCCCGACCACGCGTGCTTCGCCAACGAGCAGCGCGGTGCCACCACTGCGGATTGGTGCGCGACCTTCATACTCGTCATGCGCCAATGGACGATGGTGCCTGATACCGGCCAACGCAACGATCGACCCGTGTTCCCCGAACGCGACCGGCCGGTATCCGCGCGCGGGGTTGGTGGGGCGGCGGCATGCCGGAGGCGTGCATACGCATGACGCGCACGAAAAGAGCATATCGGCCGGTAGTCGGACAATACGAGCGGAAGCTTCTGCGGGCCGGTATGATCCGCGGAGGGCGCTTACTTGACGACCCAGCGGAGTGCCGCGGCGGCGCTCGTCCGGCCAGCACCGAATGAGTTGTCGCGACCGGGTACGCCGAGATCGACGGCCGACCCAATCAGCGCACGGCGCGCCGCATCGGCGGTGAGCGCTGGATCGCGTTCGAGCATCAGCGCCAGGATGCCGCTGACGTGCGCTGCCGCGAACGACGTGCCCGATTGCAGGCCGTGACCCTTGCCGCGCGCCGTAGCCAAGACATCGACACCCGGAGCAGCGATAGCAATATACGAGCCGCGATTGGCGCGCAGATAAAGCCCATCGCGGGCATCGATTGCCGTCACCGCAATGACATCCGAGTAGGCTGCCGGATAGGCCGGCGGCGCCTTGTCGCCGTTATTGCCGGCGGCCGCAACCATGATCACGCCTTTCGCGGCTGCAGCGACTACTGCTTTCTCCATCAGCGTATCGCGCGGGCCAGCGAGACTGAGATTCAAGACGCGTGCGCCATTGGCAATCGACCATTCGATCGATTTCAGCAGCACGAACGTCGTCGTCATTTGTGGTTGTCGGCCCTGATCGGACGGGAACGCCCTGACTGACAGTAGCGTTGCCGCTGGCGCAATGCCGCGCAAGGTGCCGCGCGCCGCGATGATCCCAGCGATGGCCGTTCCATGCGTTCCGGTCTCGGCCTTGACATCGCCAAGCGCATTGAAGGTCTCGATCACAACGCCGCCGAAATCGGAATGCTGCGTATCAACGCCGCTGTCGATGATCGCAATCCGCGCGCCACGTCCCGTCGACAGCGTGTGCGCTTCGCTGAGTTCAAGTTTTGCCAAAGCGTACTGCAAATCGCTCGGTGGCGGAAATTGCGCGCCTTGGCTCGGGCGGTAGATGTAGTTGCCCTGGACATCGATCAGTCGCGGATCGGCTCGCATGCGCGCGATAATGGCGGGCACACTGGCGTCCGCCCGCCAACGACAACGAATGGCGCGGATACCGACCAGCGATAACGCCGTCCGCTCGACGATCTCGACATTGTACTGAAGAGCAATCTGTTCTTCGGTGCTTGTCGGGACATTGGCCGCGATCGTTACAATCACTTCTTTCGGCAAGACCTCGCCACCGACAGCCGCGATTGTGGTTGGTGGCGTAACGGGGATCGGCCCACTCAATGGTAGCGCCCGCGCTGGTGGTGGGGATCGCGACGACGCTGCGCGCCCATCCGATTGAGCGATGATGGGCCGCTGATTGCTCTTGGGATGGAGAACGACTACAGGCGGATCGATTTTACGCTTCGGCGGCTTGTCATCGTTGCGGTCTGGCGAACCTTTGCGCGGTGGCGCATCCTTATCGCTGGTCTTCGGCGGGTCCTTTTTGCCGGTGGGGCTGTTCCGATCGGCATCTGGACGAGACTGTCCGAGTTTTGTGCCGCGCCATTTCGATCTGAGCTTCTGGCCGTCCGCTTTCTGTGTTGCGGCGAGCTTTGGGCCGTCACTGTGACGCGGGCGCGCCGAGGCGCCAGCAACGGACAGTGCCAGGACAGCCCCGCAGGCGGCGAGAATTGCGGCAAATGAAATAATGCGCTTCAGCATGGTCCAAACTCCCTGGCTCAAGGCGCTGGAGTGATCAGAGCGACAAGACCGTTGCGCCGCCGCAGCGCCTCGATGCGTGCGTCACGCTCGGTGTCGTTGAGACCGGCGGCACCCAGCCGCACGCGAAACAACGCGCCCGGGTGTGGTCCATCGACAATTGACACCCCGAGTTCGGCCAACGCTGCCGCGACATCTTTTGCCGAGGCCGTATCGGCAAACCGCACCAGCGCATAGCTGCCCGGAAGCGTGGTGTTCTGGCCGCCACTCGCCTGTTGATAGGTGGTCTTGGGTCGCTCACTGAGCAGATAGCCGACAGCGGCCGCTTGCAGCAGCATGACGACACCGGCAGCGATGGCGGCTGATCGCACCATTCCGGCCGATGGCAGCGTAAAAAATTCGCGGACGATCGCGGCAATTCGCGACAGAGCGTTGCCATGTCGCGGGCTGGACGCCGCCGCCAAGGTGCGCTCAATCGTCAGCGACGCGGGCGCGCGCAATGCCTCATTGATGCGCAACGTTGCATCCTGCTCGGCACGTAACAGGTCCACCTGACGCGCGAGATCCGGCGTGTTTCTCACCCACGCCTCGACGCGTGCGTGATCGGCGGCATCGAGTTTGCCCGTGACATACCAGGGCAACAGCATCTCGATGTCGTCGTGTTCGGACATTGTCACGGTTGTCTTGCTCATGGCCATCCTCGATCCACTCCCGCCGCCTTCAGAAGCTCAGAGAGGCGCTTGCGGGCATAGAACATGCGGGTCTTGACGGTTGCTTCGGGAATGCCGAGCACGGCGCTGGCCTCGGCAATCGACTGTTCGTGGTAGTAAACGAGATCGATGATCGTCCGATGTTCGGCCGAAAGCCCATCGAGACATCGGCGCATGACCGTACTCTTGTCAGCCTTCTGGGCGGCGATCTCGGGATCATCGCTCGCGTCGGCGATCTCATTGGCCGTCTCCTCGTCCCAACTGGCCTCGCGTCGCTTCCTGAGTGCACTGACGGCTTTGTTATGCGCGATCGAGAGCAGCCAGGTGCTCGGATTTGACCGTCCCTCGAATGTTTTTGCATTTCGCCAAGCCTCCAGAAATACCTCGTTCGTCAACTCCTCCGCCACGGCCTCGTCACGGACGATCCGGGCAATGAAGCGGAACACGCGAAGCTGGTGGCGCGCGATGAGAGTTCTCAACGCGCGTTGATCATCGGTCGCAATGCCCGCGATCAACTGGCGATCGTCTGCAAGCTGGGTCATGGGCGAAGCGTCTTGGTTCGCGGTGCTCGAAGCATATGTCGCTGCAAAATCGAAAAAGGTTCAAATGGTCAGAACAGTCAGCCTGCCTCCGCATTCTACGGACAGCGCTCGCACAGTATAGCTGGAAATCGCGATCACAAGCGATTGCCGCGCGAGAACCCCGATTTGCAGGCCGTGTGCAGGCGAAAAGCGGTCACTCCGCGCCTTTGCCGCGTTTATGACAACGGCCGTGGTCTAGGACCCACAATCACAAGTCCCTGGTACGGCTGCCGGGGCCTCGAAAACTTTTTTTGGCCTCGCCTTGAACCTTCCGGCTGTGGTGTGCGTCAGACCTGTTGTGAGGCTGATGCAATGCAGCTTCACCAACCCCGTCGCAGGGCTCAGACGAGCCGCTCACCCCCGAAGGAGAACGCATCATGGCACGCTCATTGTCCAAGCCGATCTCAATCACCGCCGCCGCATTTGCTCTGACGATGCTGGCCGGCGCCACGCTCCCCGGTGCCGTGACACCGGCTGAAGCGAAGAAAATCTTCATCGTCAAGCACGGCCATCATGGTCACCACGGCTACCACGGTTATCGCCGCTACGGTTACGCCCCGATATTTTACGCAGCAAGCGGCTATGGCGGCGGGTGCTACTGGCTGAAACAACGCGCCCACAACACCGGTAACGCCTATTGGTGGAACCGCTACAACGCCTGCATCGGCAATTGAACGATCGGCGTGACGCATTGGCCGCCGCCCGCCGTCCCCAACCGCATCGGCGGTCATCGCGCAGCCCTCGCCATCCCCCGGGCGACGGGCTGCGCAGTCCGGCTGAGCAGATGGTCCGCCGGCTCGATGCGATGCACATTCTATTTGGCGTGCCTGACTACTTGGCGTGCCTGTGTCCGCATTGCTCCCCCGCTTTGTCAAAGCTATCGCCACCAGACTGCCGGAGCTCAGGCTGCGCAAGCGTGGCCGGACGGAGATCAGCGGGGTATGGCACCAGGACGAGCATACCCTCGCAGCGTGAGCCTCGTGCCCACCTTCCCCATCATCGGGGGTGTATTGCTCGACACCTGCAGCCCGCCGCGCCCATTGTACAAGTGGCCAGGTGCGGGATTCGCCAGTTCGTGAGCGCCGGCCATTGAAGGTAGTGGGCACAGGGCTGGGCTAATCAGTTGGTAAGCGGCTGGAACCCGGTTGGATCACCGATGTTTGAACGGCCTTCAGCTTAACCAAGGCGGCCGGCTGCCGGTTCGAAGTCGATTTCGAGGGTGATGCACCGGAGTTGCAACCTAAGATAGCGATTGCGGCCACAAGGAGCGTCGCTGGATGGCCTCGCGAGAGTGTCCGCACTCACATAGCCAACCCCTTGGTAAATCGCTGTAAATGGCCTCTAAAGCGTCCTGGTGCGATTAACCCTGTTTGGGCGGAAAAAGCGCCGGAGTGCGTTGGACATGCGGTCTTTACCGAACCCTGGCTGGTGCAACCCGTTTTTTGGCGGAGGGTCATCCCTGCGAAGGCCGCCGGGCCGGCAAGGCTGCGACGGCGGCGAGGAAGCGGTCGCCGGCCTGGCCATCGCCACCCCAATTGTAGGCGTCCTTAAATGCGGCCCGCGCCGACCTTGCGTTGGGCCAATACCAGCCCTCGGCGAGCAACCGCACGAGAGTCGACCCGACGTCCGCGACGGAGGTCGCGACGGCGGCAACGCCAAGTGCTGCATAGTCGTTGGCCGGAAACGGCGCGCCGCTCGTGTTGATGACCATCACCGGGCGATCCATCAGGATGGCGTGCGCACCCGACGTCGAATAATCGGTGATCACAACGTCAGCTGCGGTGATCGCGTCGATGATGCTGCCAGCATCGCTGACGACGACGCGATCGTCGCCATAGGCACTGAGATAACCGATATAAGCTTTGCCGCCGAGGCTGGGGTGCGGCCGCACGATCAAACCCGTCGATCCACCTGGTTCGACGCAGACGTCGAGGATCGCACGAAGAATATCGGCCTCGTCGCTGTTGAAGCCTGACGTTGCGAACAAGATCAGTCGCGGCTTTCGGGCGGCAAGGCGTCCGTCGGCGGCAATGGTACGCCGCGCTGCGTCACGTGTTCCGCCCAATGCGCGATCAAGCGCGAGATTGCCAACGAGTGTCAGTCGACTTTGATCGATGCCGATCGATGCGAAGGCATCACGGCACTGCGTTCCATAGCATCCGATAATGTCAAATGCGTCCCAGCCGACGAGGGATGCATGGTTGCCTGAAATCGTCACGGTCGGCATGCTCGCGATCGGCAGGCCGAGCGCTTTCGCGGCTTGCAAAGCAGCCATGCCATGGTGGCTCCAATGCGGCACGACCAGGACACAGGTAGCGCCGGTTTCGTTGAGCCAGTCGCGCAGGTATTCGGCACGACCGTAAGCGGGGCGTGCGGCGCCATCGATGAAAGCTGGATCTGTCAGCCGGTCCAGGCAAAAACGAAGCGCACGTTCGCCGACGGAGTGCGAGGGGTGAGCACCGCGCGACACTGCCGTCAGGGCGGCAACGTCGAGAATTTGGCTGAAACGCGCCGCAAAATCCGAGCCATGTGCGAGTTTAAGCGGTGGCCTCGCCACGTCAATGCGACGGCACATATTCGCCAGCAGCGATCTCGCAACGGCGGTGCCGGTCATCACTATCAAAGGTGTACCGCGAGCGTGCGCTGCCGCAACGAGGTTTTCGACGGCCGTCCAATAGACGAGGCGAGGATTGGCGTCAGTAACGAGAACCGGATGATACGCTGTCGCACGCCGGATTGATGTCGTGTCTTGGGTGCCCTGCTCGCGCGCAATGCGTGGGGAAAGCGTTGATCGGGCTAGATGAGTTTTAGCCGCGTCGACAGCGACAGAGATGGGGTGCTCGACAGCTGGCGTCGAGAGGTCGACGATGTCGTAACTATTCCGTGCCGTGATCGCAAGGGCCGGCATGCCGGTGGCCTGCCGCAATGCATCGAGACAAACCGCGATCGCGCTGCGATTGCTCTCGACGGCCAGAACAACGCATCGTGCGCCAGCGGTTGCGGCGAAAGTCACGCACGCTGCTGCGCGCAGCGCCGCGATCACGCCAGCATGCAGTTCAAGGGCCGCACACTCGAAGGCGTCGAGTTGGCCAGTAGGTTGGCCAGCATCATGAGCTGCGCCCCGTCCGGCATGTCGAACAGCCCTCAGTCGTGACAACGCATCGTGCGCCGCTTCGTGATTGGCAAGATCGATTTGTGGATCGAGCCAAGCGCTCTGCAGGTTCCAGATGCGCGCCGAGCCGCAATGCGCGCGCGCGTCTTCCTCGCTCGCTCGGTCTGCGACGATGAGGCCAACGGCGCCAGCGAGTTGCGGCCGTGCAGCGAGATCGCGGGCCAGCGCTTTGAGCAAATGCAAATCAGGTCCGGCGTCGCTATAAACCAGGCTCGGCGTCTTTCCGTCATCGCAGAGGGCAAGAACGCGAGTGCCGTCGCTGCCTCGTCTACGCAGACGCAGGCTATGATAGTGGTGCAGCGCGCTATCTCGGGCGCCGACGAGCCGGTGATAGGCACTGCGCGCGAACTCCTCGGTCACGACGGAGCGCCGGACGAGACGAACGATGTGTGCACGTAGCGCCGAGCTTAGTTCGGGGCGTAGGGACATCTTCCTCACGACAGTTCAACAGCGGCGTTGCCGGCTTCACGCGATCCGCGGGGCAGCAGTGTGCATCCGATACCGGTCAGGACTGGTCCGGCATCACGATGAAGGCACCCGCGTCGTAATCTCGATCGGCGACGCGGGATCGATTCAAATCCCAATAGCGCATCGGCGACAATCCGCCACCCGGTCGCAGGGCGCCGATCGCTGTGTCGCCTAATCGGGTGCCAGCGCGAATATCGGCGATCGCGACCAAACTGCGCCGCGCCACGGCCATCGTATCGCGCTCGCTGGCGGTTGGAGCTTTCTCAGGCCGGCCGAGGGCTGCGGTGACCTCGCGGATCTGGCGGACCAGCTCTTTGAGGTCACCCGGCTCGAGCGATGCCTTGTGGTCCGGACCGGGCTGGTTGCGGTCGAGCGTGAAATGCTTCTCGATCGCCACCGCGCCGAGCGCCACCGCCGCCAGGCTGACATGCAACCCGTCGCTGTGATCGGAGTAGCCAACCGGCAAGCCGAAGTGATCGGCGATCGTCGCCATCGCTCTGAGATTGAGATCGGAGGCCGGCGCTGGGTAAGCACTCGTGCAATGCAGGATGCTGACCTTGCCGGCCAGCGCGTCGCGACCTGCTGACGTTGCAAACACCGCCCGCATCTCATCGAGTCCGGTTGGCTCCCGCTTCGTCGTGTAGCCGAACGCCAGCACCGCCAGCGCATCACCTATCTCGTCGAGATTGGCCATGCCGGTCGAGAGAATGATTGGCAATTCCGTCCGCGCCATGGCGAGCAGGAACGGGCCGTTGGTGATCTCGCCCGATGGCGACTTCATCCGCTTCACGCGCACCCGATGGGCCAGCAGGTCGAGGCTCGGATAGTCGAACGGCGTCGACATGAACTCGATTTTGCGGCGCTCGCATTGATCCCTGATCGCCGCGAAATCGGTGTCCGTCAGCTCGAGCGCTTTCAGCATCGCGAGCTGGCCCTCGGCAGCACCCGTCTCGCGCGCCTGATAGGCAGCCTTGCGAGCACTCGCAGCGGCGACCTCGGCCGCCTTGAAAGTCTGAAATTTCACCGCGTCGGCGCCGGCGTCGGCGGCGGCCGTCACCAGATCGAGCGCACGCGGTAGTGATCCGTTGTGGTTCACGCCAGCTTCAGCAATGAAGAAAACGTCTGTCATCTGTGTCTCGCCGACCTTGCTGCTCGGTTGTCGCCATGCATTCTTAGAGCGTCTTGACGACGCGCGCCGGCACGCCGCCGACCTGGACCGCGTCACCGATATCCTTGGTCACCAGCGATCCGGCCATGACGGTGACGTCGCGGCCGATGGTGATGCTCGGCACCACAGCACTTTTGATGCCAAAAAAGCAATTGGCGCCAACAAAGACCGTGCCGCCGAACGAGACGCCCGGCGCAATCTGCGTATGGTCGCCGATGACGCAGTCGTGGTCGACGCCCGACAGCGTATTGATGATGGTGTTGGCACCGATCACCGCGCGCGCATTGACGACGACGCCGGGGCAGAGCACGGCGCCATCGCCGATCCGCGCGTCGCCGGCAACGAAGGCGTTCGGCGCGATGCAGGCGGCAGGGCGGATGCCAGCCGCAACCAGTTGATCGTAGATGCGGCGGCGGACGCTATTGCTGCCGAGCCCCATGTAGACGGGGTGTGCGCGATGCGTGTCAAGCCCGGCAAAGTAATCCACCTCGCTGATCTGATCGCCCGCCGTGGCTTCGGGTACAATAAACACCACGTCGGCCGCCAGCAACGACGCTACCACGCGGGCGTGGCCGCCTCCGCCAAAGACATAGGCGCGTCGTCGGGACATGTCTGCCTTTCGTGCGAGCCTTGAGTGCGAGGCTAATTGAACTTCCGGAACACCGGCTTCACGATTGGGCCGGAGATGAGATCGCTGGCGCCCTTGTCGATGGCCTGCTTGATGACAGCGAGACTTTCCCTTGCCGCCGAGACGGTTCTCGCGACGTGTTCGGGCTTGTGGCTCCACGACGGCGCGATGTAGTTGATGATCACGCCGCGCTTGATCATTTCCTGCAGGAAAAGCGTGCGCAGCGGCATCGACGCGGTTCCGTCCGCCTCATAGAAGGCGTACCACGGACTGCAGGCAACACCCTGCGCCTTGAACCGCGATGCGGGCACGCCGGCTTCGGCCGCGACAGTATTCAGCCCCTCGACCAACGTGCTGCCGATTGACCACATCGTTTCGATGACCGGCTCGGTCTTGAAGATGCGCAAGGTTTCGCGCGCTGCGGCGATGGCGTGGTTCTCGGCGCTGTGTGTGCCCGACAGCAGGAAGACGCGCGGGCGCTTGCTCTTGATCCCACCGGCTTCCATGATCTCGCGGCGACCGACGAGGGCTGCGAACGAGAAGCCATTGGCCATGCCCTTGCCAAACGTGCCGAGATCCGCTTCAATGCCGTAGTGCGCCTGCGCGCCCTGCGCGTGCCAGCGAAATCCGGTGATCATTTCATCGATGCACAACACCGCGCCGTGCTTGGTGCACAAATCACGCACGGCCTGCAGATACCCCGGCGGCGGATCGGCCATGGTGGCTGCTTCCATGATCACGCAGGCGATCTGGCCGGGATGGGCGTCGAACAGCTTTTCGAGTGCGTCGATGCGGCCGTAGGGGAATGTCAGCGAGCGGGTGCGGTCGGCTTCGGGGATGCCGGCGTCGACGATGGTCGTGCCGATGAACCAGTCGTCGAAGGAGAAGAACGGGTGATCCTTGCAGAGCGCCACGTAGTCGCGGCCGGTGTAGGCGCGCGCCAGCTTGATGGCTGCACTCGTCACGTTCGATCCGTTCTTGGCATACTTCACCATCTCGGCGTAGCGCGGCAAATGATCAAGCAGCTCTTCCGCGTACTCGGTCTCGATGAATGAGGGGCGGCCGAAGTTCGAGCCCTTGTGGATCTGCGCGATCGCCGCGTCGTTCACCCGCTTGATGCCATACCCGAGCGACATGGAGCGCAGCCCCATCGTCCAATCCAGGAAGGAGCGGCCATCGCGGGCCAAAACTTCGACGCCTTTGCCCTCTTCCAGATGCCCTGGCGCGTTGGCCGGGAATTGGTCATCGCCCTTTGAATAGGTGTGTGCGCCGCCGGGGATGACGCGATGCGAACGCTCAGAGTTGTTCGAGTTGGTGCGGGGGCTCGGCTCCGGCATCGGTTGGGATTTCATCGTCTGTGCTCCACAGTGTGGCGGCAGCCGTTCCAAGCTACCCGTCCAGGCGATTTTATCAGCTACACGCTTTGAAGAGTTTTGTCTGAACGTTCAGCCGCCAGCAGCAGTTCCAGTGTTGCGTGATCGTCCTCGAGGCTATTGCCCCACGCCTTCTCGCCGCGGATCGCCGCGAGATAGGCCGCGATCTCTTCGTCATACATGGCTTCGTTCGACATCTCCGAATAGCCTTTTTCGATGCGCGGCGCGGGCTCGGCAAATGTTGTCCACTGCTTGGCTTTGACGTCGTAGAGTTTGAGTTCCTTAGCCGTCAGCGACCACTCCAGCGTGCCTTCTTCGCCCAGGATGCGAATATTGCGGACCGGCGCGCGGGCCAGCACATCGACCTGTACGTGGCCGATGACGCCCCGATCGTAGCCGATCAGCACGTGGTAGACATCGTCGATATCGCAATCGAGCTTCGATAGCTTGCCCTTCATGGCGGTGACGCGGCGACCTTTGTCGCCAACCAGCCAGTTCACCCAGGTGAGCTCGAACGGCACGATCTCGCGGCAGGCGCCGGTTTCGCGACGGCTGACGTAGAAGGTACGGTAGTCTTCTTCGGGGTGCCAATCCGGGAGCCACTGGCCGCAATGGTGGGTGTAAGTCAGGATCCGGCCGATGCGGCCAGCGTCGATCAGTTCTTTCATCTTTTTGATCGATGGCTGGTAGCGCATCGTGCACGACGGCGCCGCGACGACCTTCGTAGTCTTCGCCAATTTGGCGACTTCAAGCAGGCCGTCCGTCGACGTGCCGGCTTCCGCAAAGAAGTGCTTTCCTGCCTCGACGGCTGATTTGGCGTAACCCATGTGCAGGTTGGGCGGCGTCGAGATGACGAGCGCTGCCGGATTGGCCTTCATGCCCTCGTCGAACGTCGCCACTGTCTTGATGCTGTAAGTCGTCTCGACCTCCTGACGGCGCTCGGCCTTCAGATCAAAACCGATGATGTCGGTGACGCCGGCGCGTTTGAGATTGCGAATGCGGCGTTTGCCCATGGAGCCAAGGCCGACGATCAAGACTTTCACAGGCAATCCCTCCAGCAGATGTCACGTGGTCCCGTTACCGTTCACCGCGCGGCGGCAATGGTTTTCTTCAAGTTCTCTTCGTAGACTTTTTGGGCGCCTGCGTTGATCGCGGCAATTTCAGGCTTGCGCTTTAATAGATCCGCGATGGCGTCGAACGAAAAGATCTGGCCGGGCTTATAGAGTTCCTCGAACACGCGTTCGAAAAACGCCAGATCCTCGGGATAATCGAGCGTCATGCGCCACTCCGGATGCGCCCAGGCTGGTGGCGGCGGCAGCATCGTCGACGTGAAGGCGGGGTTGCCGGTGAAGTAGCGCCCCCAGATCTCGGTGTCATGTTCCTTCTTCGTCGCGACGACAGTCGCCAGCGCCGGGATGTTGACGCCAAAGCCGGTGACGCCAACCGGCAGACCGTCGACGATGATGAAATCGCCGCCATGGGCGCGCCGTTCTGCGATGATGCGGCCGATCACCGTCGGGTCGCAGAAGACGTCGTCGCCATCGACGACGACGGCAAAGTCCACGTCATATTGCTTCGCAGCATCGAGATATCGGGTCAGCTTGTCGTCTTCGCTACCTTGAAATCCCTCAATGCCGTTCGCTCGCGCGACGTCGGCCAGTGCCGAGTTATCGGGATGCACCGAGGTCGTCAGCGCAACCAGATCGGCGCCGGGTGCGGTGCACACCCGGTCGATGATGTGTTCGATCACGCTGCGTCCCTTAATGGCATGGAAGGTCTTGCCGGGTAATCGCCGCGCCTTATTCCGTGCCGAAATGAAGATGGCCGTACGCATGCATTGTTCCTTTGCTGGCGTCGCCGTTAGCGGGCGAGCAAGCCCCACTCGATGGCGGCGTTGGCGTCTGCGTCTTGGGCCAATGTCACCTTGCCGAACAGCGGCTCGACCTCTTCTGGATAGAATCCGGCGTCGCTGCGCCGATAGGAGACGAGGTCTTTAGTGAGCGACGTGCCCTTCTTGACGGCTTTCGCCAGCACCGCGCGCTTGCGCACGACACCGCGGTACTTGATCTCGGCAGAACTGAAGGGCGCTGCTTGGCCAGAGCCAAGCGCCAGCGTTGCCTTGCGGACTTGCTCCAGGAAGATCTTCATGCCCTTGGGATCGAGTGCCGCTTCAAAGTCCTCGCCCTTCTTAGCGCGGTCATGGGTCATGTGCTTTTCAACGAGATCGGCGCCGGCGGCGATCGCCAGCAGCGGTACGATGTAGGCCATGGGATCATCGCCATCGGTGTGATCGGCGAACGAGACTGGCCGGCCAAACACGCGCTTCAGCGTTTCGATATAGCGCAGGCGGTTGAACTCGATCGGCGTCGGATAGGTCTGGAATCCATACTGCAGGATCAAGCGGTCATTGCCGGAACTCGCCGCCCAAGAGACGACTTTGTCGATCTCGCCGAGCGTCAGTCCACCAGTATAGAGCACCAGCGCTTTCTTGTAGTCGGCGGTGGCGCGCACATAGGCTTCGTCGAAGATGCAGGAGGGATGGATGGTCAGGATATCGGCGCTGGCCTTCTCGGCACAGAATTTCAAACTTGGAAAGTCGTTCGGCATTAGGCTGACGACGAGTTTTCGGGACTTGGCATACTTCGCCAGATCGCCGATCTGTTCGAAGCTGAGATTGATGTTTTCGAGGTACTTATAGACGTTGCCGATATCCTGCCCACCGGAGACGCGGCCCGGACCTGCGCCATAAAACGGGGTCATGTAGTCGCCGAGGTCAGTGACGTGGAAGTTGATGGCGTCGGCGCCTGACGCTGCCGCGCCATCGATGATTTCCTTGCCGAGTTCTACCTTGCCGTCATGGGCCCAGGCGACTTCGGCGATCACGGGGACGTGCGGGGCGCCGGCTGCTGCGGGGAAAAGGGCTTTGAGGAAGTCGGACATGGCGATGGTTTCCCTGCCGCCCAGCTGCGATACCTGGGGAGACAAATCTGAGGTGATCCGCCGAGCGGCGGGATTTGGAGCGTTGGCTAACAGCAGCAACTCCAATGTGGGATAGCTTGGGCTGATCACCCCCGTCAATCCAGGCAAACCAAACGGGCGTAGGGGTGCGACAGTGAGGACTGGGATAACAGTGTGGACTGGGATGAGTGCTGTGCAGAATTGAGCAACACTACAAAACTGATGTTCGGCGTGGCCAGTCTTGCGGTTGCTTGTTGGCAGGTGCATGACAGCACGATGTCGCACTCTGGTCGCAAGGGGCGTTGCATTGCCTTTGTGCAATGCACTATAGATCTCCCACGATGCTTACAGCACTCAGGCCTTGTGAATGGGGCCTGATCCAGATCGCATGTCTCAGGCATGCCGTTCGTGTTTTGTATCGAGCACGCCGACCCATCATAGACCGCTTTTTTGCATTTGCGAGGCGCAAGAGACGCTCGAAAACGTGCCTGGACAAACACTCGGTCGGCCTGGAACGATAAGCCTGACTTAGGTTATGCCTATATTTGGCTCGGACCGGCGGATCTGTAAGACACCGGTTTTGACCTCAGCGATGCAACGGAAACGCATGAAATGAAGTCTTCTGATAGTGTGGCAGCCGAGGAAATCGTCCGATTTGCGGTTCGACGTGAGACGACATTGCGTGAGACCATTGTGCTCATCGATGCCAACGGCACCGGCATCGCTATCGTCGTTGAGCCTGATGGCACGTTGATTGACCTCATCACCGATGGCGACGTGCGCCGTGCCATCCTGAAGGGCATCGATCTGGCCGAACCCGTACATCGCGTGCTCGAGCAGAAGATGAGCCTTGGCACACGCCGCCCGGTCACCGCCCGCATCGACGATCCGCCGGATTTCGTGCTGCTGCTGATGGAGCGCATGGTATTGCACCAGATCCCACTGCTGGATGCCGAAGGCCGTGTCCGCCGCGTCGTGCATCGTGACACCTTGTCAGCGCACCCTCGCGTTGCGTCAGGCCATGCCGCCGTCATCATGGCTGGCGGATTCGGTATGCGGCTGCGGCCGCTGACGGAAAACACGCCGAAACCGATGCTGAAAGTGGCGGGCCGGCCCATCCTCGATCATTCGGTTCGCCGATTGGTGCAGGCCGGCGTCGAACGCATCGCCTTGACGGTGCACTATAAGCGTGAGGCCATTATCGACTATTTTGGTGATGGCCGCCGGTTCGGCGCCGAGATCACCTACATCCACGAAGATGCTCCATTAGGGACAGCGGGCTCAGTGGCATTGGCGGATCATGGCGGCAAGCCGATGCTGGTCATGAACGGCGATGTGATGACCGAGCTGAATATCCCCGCACTGTTTGATTTTCATGCTCGCAATGGCGCCCGCATCACCATGGCAGCCGCGCCCTACGAGGTCGGCGTGCCCTATGGCGTCGTCGCAGTCGATGGTGTCAATGTCGTCGCTCTTGAGGAAAAACCGGTAAAAAGGTTTTTCATCAACACAGGGATCTATGTATTGGCGCCCGAGGCGTGCAGCATGATTCCCAAGGTGAAGGTCTTCAATATGACTGACCTGATCGAATCGGTGATCGCCGGCGGAGATCAGGTCAAGATCTACGCCATGCACGAGTATTGGCGGGATATCGGCCGGATCGAAGACCTGCAGCGCGTGGAAATGGAATTGGGGCATAGGCAGGGACGATGATCGATTGGTCGAAAAAGCGTGTGCTGGTGACGGGGGCCGGCGGGTTCATCGGCAGTCATCTGACCGAGCGGCTGATCCAGTCCGGCGCCAAGACGCGCGCGCTGGTGCGCTATACGTCGTACGGCAGTCGCGGCTGGCTCGATACCTCGGCGATGCTCCCCGATATCGAGATCATGACCGGCGACGTACGCGATCGCGATAGCATGCGCAAGGCGTTCAAGGGCGTTGATGCGGTGTTCCATCTGGCGGCCCTGATCGCCATTCCCTATTCCTATGACTTACCCCAATCCTATGTCGAAGCCAACGTCCAAGGCACGCTGAATATTCTGGAACTCGCCCGCGAGAATAACCTCGAACGCGTCGTCAACACGTCGACCAGCGAAGTCTATGGTACGGCGCAGTATGTGCCGATCGATGAGAGCCATCCCCTGGTCGGGCAATCGCCCTACTCGGCGTCGAAAATCGGTGCCGACAAGATGGCCGAGTCCTACCATCTGTCGTTTGGCCTTCCCGTCATCACGGTTCGTCCGTTCAACACCTACGGCCCCCGTCAGTCGGCGCGCGCGGTCATTCCGACCATCATCACGCAGGCGCTGGCCGGCCGCGATATCAAACTCGGCAGCCTGACGCCGACGCGCGACCTGAACTACGTCGCCGATACCGCAGAAGCGTTCCTGCATCTGGCGAGTTCCGACGCCGCCATCGGCCGCACACTCAACGCCGGATCGGGGCGCGAGATCACCATCGGCGATTTGGCCAAACTGATCTGTGAATTGACCGGCTCGAAAGCATCAGTTTCCCAGGATGAGGCGCGCATTCGCCCGAACGCGAGCGAAGTCGAGCGGCTGCTGTGTGATATCACCGAGACCAAGTCGGTCACCGGCTGGACGTCGGCGGTGCCGCTGGAAGAAGGCCTGAAGCGGACCATCGCCTGGTTCAAAGACAATATGCGGCACTATCGCGTTGGCGAGTATATGAAATAGCGCGTTCGCCCAATCGACAACGACGGCGAACCGGAGGAGCAGCGAGCGGCGTGACGACTTTCATCCCCCTGAGTGTGCCAACGCTGAACGGTCGCGAAGCCGGCTACATCAATGAGTGCCTGGCGACCAACTGGGTCTCGTCCGGCGGCAAGTTCGTTGATCGCTTCGGCGCCATGTGTGCGGAGGTTGCCGGCACCCGGTTTGGCATTCCGATCGTCAACGGCACTGCGGCGCTGCACTTGGCCACCTTGATCGCCGGCATCAAGTCGGACGAGGAAGTGATCATTCCCGCACTGACGTTCATCGGCACCGCGGTCGGCGTTCGCCATGCGGGTGCCCATGCTGCCGTCATCGACGTCGATCCGGTAACATGGCAACTCGATCCGACCGCCGTCGAACAGTTCCTGCGCCGGGATTGCGAGCGCAAGGCTGACGGCGTCTATAACAGGGCCACCGGGCGCAAGGTGACCGGCATGATGCCCGTGCATCTGCTCGGCCATCCCTGCGACATGGACCCGCTGATGCGGCTCGCCGAAGAGTTTGGCCTGTTCGTCATCGAGGACGCTGCCGAAGCGGTTGGCGCTGCCTACAAAGGCCAACCCGTAGGCAGCATCGGCCGGCTTGGCTGCTTTAGTTTCAACGGCAATAAGACCTTCACCTGCGGCGGTGGCGGCGCCATCGTCACCAATGACGAGGTTCTCGCCAGGCGCGCGGCATATCTGAGCACGCAGGCCAAGGACGATCCGGTGCTGTTCGTCCACAAAGCCGTTGGCTACAACTATCGCCTGACCAACATCGCGGCAGCCATGGGCGTTGGCCAGTTGGAAACACGCGTCGACTATCTTGCGAAAAAGAAGGCGATTAATGCGCGCTATCGCGAAGCGCTCGCCGGCGTTGCCGGTGTGACCTTCATGGGGTCGGCGAACTGGGCCGATAATGGAATGTGGCTGACGACAGTGCGGATCGACAAGCGCAAAACGGGGACATCCAATCTGGCGCTGATGCGCGCGTTGCAGGCCCCCGACGCCAAGGGCCTGAAGATCGAAACACGCCTGCTTTGGCAGCCGATGCACCGCAGTGAGGCACTTGCCGGCAGCTATCAGCCGGCGGCTCCAGTCGCCGATGCGATCTATGATGAGGCGCTGAGCCTTCCGTCCTCCGTTTCGCTGACGGACGCGGAACAGGATATGGTCATCGCAGCACTGAAACGCCAGTTGAGCAGCAGGGGATGAGGCACTGGGCGCTTGAGCGATGGCAGCATCACACGCGCACTGGCGGCGTGCGTCAGGGCCTCGCGCGTGCCGCGGCGCGCATGTATGGCGTTGTTTCTGAGCGGGCACGCCTTGCCAACGAGCGTCTCGTCGCACTCGATGCCGTCGACCAACGTCTGACGCCGCCGATGCGCGCCATGCTCTTCGCCAATCGCCGATGGGCCGGCCGCTTCGCTGGCAAGCCTGCGCTGATCGTGGGCTCGGGGCCATCGGCCGAACGGGTTTCGCCATCGATAGCCGCCGGGCGGGCGGTTTTTGCCGTCAACGAAATGTTCGAGCCGCTGCAACGGCAAGGTATCCCGATTGCAGGCATTGCGGTTTCCGATCCCTTGTATTTTGACGGCTCCGCGCAGCACACACGCATGCTGCAGGATGTTGCGGCGGCAGCGGCGGCGGCCGGCGCGGTTTTCGTGGTGCCAGCCGAGGAAGCGGCGGGGATCGTGCGCACGACGGCGATCACCAACGACCAACTTTTGCCGTTCGTGATCAGTGGCTCGCCGGTGACCGCCCAGCCCGGGCAACCCGCGGTGTTGGATCTGGCGCGCCCGATCCCAGTAATGCCGAGTGTCGCGCATGCCGCTCTTGCCGCGGCCATGTACCTCGGCTGCACCGAGATCGTACTGATCGGCGTTGATCTCGGCTATGTCGCCGAACCATCGCAACCGATCAGGCACGCCTATGGCCGTAACCGCTATGTCGACTATCTCAATTCGCATTCCGCCGCTGATGCCTATCAGGTCGGCCATGGCTGGAACTGGTCGGCGGTGCTGCGTGATGTTGCAACGCAACTCGATGCCTACGCCTGGATGGCCGACGCTGCCAAGCGCGACGGCCGCCAGATCGTCAACCTGTCCGAGACCAGCCTGTTGCGCACCGTGCCCAACATCATCCATCGGCCGGCGCCATGACCCGGCCGCGCGGAATCGCCGTCATCACCGGATCGCGTGCGGAATTCGGCCTCCTCAGCCATCTGATGCGCTCGCTTCAGGCTCGCGGTGACGTATCTCTCAAGGTGATCGTCACCGGCAGCCATCTTGAAGCCGGGCATATGACCGTTGCCGAAATCGAACGCGATGGAATCCCAATTGCCGAACGGGTGCCGATGATGCTTGGCGGGGATCGGCCCAGCGACGTCGCCCACGCCATGGGGCGTGTCACGTCCGGGATGGCCGACGCTCTCACTCGTCTCGCGCCGGACATGATCGTGGTCTTGGGCGACCGGTTCGAGATCTTGGCATCGGTGGTGGCGACGACGGTCCTAAATATCCCCGTCGCGCACATCCACGGCGGTGAGATTACCGAAGGCGCCAACGACGATGCCATCCGGCATGCCATCACCAAGCTGTCGCATCTGCATTTTGCTGCAGCACCTGTCTATCGCGATCGCATCGTGCAGATGGGTGAGCAGCCGGCGCGCGTCTTCTGCAGTGGTGCGCTGGCGGTTGACGCGGTGGCCGCCGTGAGGCCGCTTGGTCGCGCTGAGATCGCCGCAAAGCTTGGGCTGACGGTCGCCAGACCGCTGCTCCTCGTCACCTATCATCCCGTAACGATGGACGGGGCTGCTGCTGGTGCCGGGATTGGCCCGGTGGTCGACGCCTTGGAACGGTTCCCTGACGCCAGCATCGTCGTCACCGGCGTCAATGCCGACGCCGGTCACGCCGCCATTGATCAGCGCATCGCGGCCTATGCCGCGGTGCATCCGAGTAATGTTGTTCTGCGCCAATCCCTGGGCCAGGCGCTCTATCTGCAGGTCATGGCGCATGCCGCGGCCGTCGTTGGCAATTCATCAAGCGGTGTCATCGAGGCGCCGATCATGGGGGTCCCGACCGTCAACATCGGCGACCGTCAGAAGGGCCGCATGATGCCCGCATCGGTGATTTCATGCGCCGCCGAGACACCGGCGATCGAAGCCGCGATCCGGCGGGCGCTCGAGCCATCGTTCCGCACGCAGGCCCATATCGGTGCCGCCTTCGGCGAGCCGGGAGTCGCCGCGCGGATCGCGGAAACGCTGGCGACGATCCCGCTCGATGGCCTGTTGCGCAAGACGTTTCACGATATAGCCGGTGGAACCGGCAAAGTTGCCGGCTGATGCGCGTCGACCCGCAAGCCGCTGGGCTTCATACCCCGTCGTCCGCACGCCCGCTGGTCCTGCACTGCGTTCCGGCCCTCGTGCAGGGAGGCGCCGAACGTTGGCTGGTCGATCTCACGCGGTTTGACACCGATCATGATCATCTGATTGTCACGCTCGCCGGTAGGTCGATATTCCAAATGAATGGCGAACCGGTGCAGCACGTCAGTCTCGGGCTTGAGCGTTCACTGTGGTCGGTGCTGTCAATACCGGTCGCGATGCTGCGACTGGTCCGATTGATCCGCCGACATCAACCGCGCGTCGTCGTCGGCTGGCTCTACTACGGAGCACTCCTAACAACCGTTGCGGCATTGATGCGGCGCCCGGTGCTGTGGTCGCTGCATGCCGCTGACTTCGATCTTCATCGGTCGTTCCGTTGGCCGACGCGTTGGGCCATCCGCACCTGCCGGCTTTTGTCCGGCCGCACTCCCCGCACCATCCACTATTGCTCTGAAGCAGGGCGGCGCACACACCAAGGCATCGGATTCGACGCGCGCCGCTCGGTTGTCATTCCCAATGGCGTTGATCTCCTGGCGTTCATGCCGGCCACGTCAGAGCGTATGCGCGAAGGCGAGGCCCGTGTGATTGGCTGCGCGGCGCGCTACGATCCGCAGAAGGATTTGCCGACACTTTTTTCAGCACTTGCCCTGTTGCGCAAGCGTGGCCGGAATGTCCGCCTGCGGTTGGCGGGCACTGGGTGCGATCCAGGCAGTGAAGCGCTTGTCGCGGAGATCGACGCCGCTCAGATCAGCGCAAGCGTCGCGTTGCTCGGCGCGGTGACGGATATGTCGGCATTCTATCGCAGTGTCGACACTGTCGCGCTCAGTTCGTCGCACGGCGAGTCACTACCGATCGTCCTCCTCGAAGCCCTGGCTTGCGGGATACCGGTAGTGGCGACCGACGTTGGCGATTGCCGGTCGCTGGTCGATCGCTTCGGGCTCATCGTGCCGCCGCGCGAACCGCAGGCATTGGCTGATGCACTGGAGCAGGTGCTGTGGCTAGATACGGCCATGCACGCGCGTGTGCGACACGGCGGCCGCGCCCACATCGAAGCGAACTACGCGGCGCACACAATCGCCCGGCGTTGGAGCGCGATGCTTGATGCTGCTGCCGGCCTCACTGCTCGCGGAACGTCCGCGCCCACTGGTCCTGGATCGGCTTGACGAAATAGGAAAGTGCGGTCCGGTCGCCGGTCTTGATCTGCACTTCGGCGGGCATTCCCGGCACGAGTTTCATGGCGCCGAGCTTCTTCATCTCGGACTCAGGCAGCGTAATGCGCGCGACGAAGTAGGGGATGTTGTTCTGCCCGGCATCCCGCGTTGTGTCGGCGGAGACGCGCTGCACGATGCCATCGAACTCAGGCGTCGTGCGTTGATTGAATGCTGAAAACCGAATGTGCGCGATCCGCGCGGCTTTGACGTGATCGATATCCTGCGGCGCGATGCGTGCGTCGATGACCAGCGTGTCATTGCCGGGCACGATCACCATCATGACGTCGCTGGCCGAGATGACGCCGCCGACCGTATGCACGGTCAACTGGTGCACGACGCCGGTCTGGGGTGCACGGATGTCGATGCGCTTCAATTGATCCTCGGCGGCGACTTTGCGCTCAACCAGTTCGGATTCTTTGCCCTGCACTTCTCGGAGGTCCTTGCTCACTTCAGTGCGCAATTCCTGATCGATCTGCAGGATCTGCATTTCGGTTTCGACCATTTTACCACGCGTCTGCGCAATGCGCGAGACAATCGCGCCAAGTTCACCTTCGAGGCGCGCGGCTTCGCGCTGGGTTGCGGTGAACTTCGTCACCGAGATCAGTTGCTTCTCCCAAAGCTCGGTCTGTCCGGCGAGTTCGATCTTGACCAGCTGGATTTCTTTGGCCTTGGCTTGCTGCTGGCCAGTGAGGCCCTTCACCTCCTCGCGTAACTGCTCGACTCGTTCCTTCAATTGGGATTTCTGGCCTTCACGGGAGGTTTTCCGGTTCTGGAAGAGCGCGCGCTCGTCATCGACCATCTCGGCAATCTGCGGATCACTGAGCCGGCGAAGCAGGCTTGGCGGGATATCAAGAATGGCGTTGTCGCGCTCGGCCCGGAGGCGCGTCTGCCGGATCAACAGTTGATCGAGTTGCTTGGTGATGACGGCGAGATTGGCGCGCGTCACGGTTTCGTCGAGGCGCACGAGGAGGTCACCCTCCCTGACGACGTCGCCATCCTTGACCTTGATCTCGCCGACCACGCCACCGGTCGGGTGCTGGACTTTCTTGCTGTTGCTGTCGACGACGACGGTTCCGGCGGCGATGACGGCGCCGTCGATATTGGTGCCCGCCGCCCAGCCGCCGAAGCCAAACAGGAGTGCCGCGACGATCGCAGCGCCCGCGAACAGCAGCCGCCCGAGCGCCTCGACGGGTTCACGTGCAGGAGTTGCAGTCTGTGTCGTCGCCATGGCTCTCAACTCCCGTCCGGCATGGTACCAGGTTGAAATCTAGTTCCCGGCGCGATGCCGGGCGGACTCCGTGGCGGGCCGGCGCTCGGCGACTCAGTCCCCGCACCCTTCATCAACTGGTTCAGCACGTCATTCTTCGGGCCGAACGCGCGCACCTGACCATTGGCCATTTCGAGAATCAAATCGAGCGCTGCCAGCGCCGATCGGCGATGCGCGATGACCACTGCGATGCCGCCGCGTGCGCGCACCGAACGGATCGCCTCGGTCAGCGCCACCTCGCCCTTGCCGTCGAGGCTGGAGTTCGGTTCGTCGAGCACGACCAGGAAGGGATCGCCGTACATGGCGCGGGCAATGCCGATGCGCTGACGCTCGCCGCCTGAAAGCTTGGCGCCGTCTTCACCGATCCGGGTCTCGTAGCCGTTTTCCAGCTTGAGGATAGTCTCGTGGACGCCGGCGAGGGTAGCGGCTTTGATGACGCTGTCGGCTGTCTTACGCGAATCAAAGCGCGCGATGTTGTCGGCGACGGTACCTTCGAACAGTTCGATGTCCTGCGGCAGATAGCCGATGTCGCGGCCGAGCGCCTCGTTGGCATATTGATCGATTGTTGCGCCATCGAGCCGAATGGTGCCGCGCTGCGGCAACGGCAGCCAAACCCCGACCAAGGCGCGCGCCAGTGTCGATTTCCCGCAACCGCTCATGCCGATGATGCCGAGGCCGGCGCCAGCCGCCAGACTAAATGAGACGTTCTGGATGATCGGTTGGCGTTCGCCGGGCGGCCCGACACTCAAGCCCTGCACTTCAAGAGATTTTGTTGGTCGAGGCAACCCAATGACCGCTGCGTCGTCTGGAAGGCTGGATAGCAAACGGGTCAGCCGATCCTTGGCCTGGCGCATGCCGACAAAGCCGCGCCAGTTCGCAATCGCAGTTTCGACGGGTGCCAACGCCCGAGCCGTCGCGATCGAGGCGGCGATGATGATGCCGGCGGATGCTTCGCCCATGATGACGAGCAGTGCGCCGAGCCCCAGCACGGCCGATTGCAACACCAGCCGCAGAACCTTTGATAACGTGCCGAGCCCGGAACCAGCGCTGACGGCCTTCGTCTGATGCCACAGGTATGTCTTGCTGAGCTCACTCCACTGCGCCGCCAAACGCCCGCCCATCCCCATCGCCTCGATCGCTTCGGCATTGCGCCGGCCCGCCTCGGCGAAGTTCTGCCGCGCGGCCATGGTGCCCATCGCCGCCTGCGTTGGTCCGCGACTGCGGAGCTCGACGGCGACTGCGAGCAGGCCGAGGATGACTGCACCGATGACGGCAAGATGGCCGAGCCAGGGATGCAACAGGTAGATCATGATGATGTAGAGCGGCATCCACGGCAGATCAAACAAGGCCGTTGGCCCACCGCTGGTCAGATAAGTGCGGATCTGATCGAGGTCGCGGACCGGCTGCATCCCAACGGGCGACGCCTTGGCCCTCAGCCGCAGCATGAGCACGGCCTTGAACACGCGCTCCCTGAGCACGCGGTCTATTCTCAGACTGAGCCGCTCCATGATCCGCTCGCGCACCAGCACCAGCAACCCGAAGGCCGTGAAGAAGCCAATCATGATCACCGTGAAGCCGATCAACGTCGGCAGACTGCGCGAAGGGATCACGCGGTCATACACCTGCAGCATGTAGAGTGAGCCGGTCAGTGCCAGTAGATTGATGACGCCCGACAGCAGCGCCACGCAGAACAGAACCCAACGGTTGTGCCGGAACTCGGAGGCGAGGTCTGACGGGGTAGGGCGGGATGGCGCGGGTAAATCGCCGGCTTGCGACGGTGGCAGCAGCTGCGGTTGCGTGGCCTTGTTCTTGCTGCGTTTCGACATCGATGGAACTCAAACTCAATGGAATGGTCTGGAGTAGTTCGGGCAGAACTCGATCGAGGCCCGGTCTCAACTTCGCGTCACGATAGGTAGAATATAGTTACTTGTTGATATCCAATATCTTAATTCAGTCATAGCGGGCGCGCCCTCGGACTGCAACCGGCGACAAGGACTTCGTTCATAATTCCAATGCCAAGTTCCCATATTACGATCCAAACCGCATTCAATCGGTTGGCGGTACTTGCAGCCATTGTGCCAAATCGTTGAGCGCCCTGCGCGACATCATCCTTTTCTTCCAGAATGTCTTGTCCTTGCCTTTGATACGCTGGCCTTGGTCATCATGGCTGGGCGGGTCGATGGGTGGGAATAGACCGAAATTGATGTTCATCGGCTGGAAGGAACGGGCCGACGTCCTCGCCTCTGTATCGCGTAGACTTGCGTCATCGAGGATGTGCCCGCCCGTAATATGATTGAGCAGGGCACCGAAAGCGGTGGTCAGCGGTGGTGCTGCAACCGGCCGCCCTCGACGCTCGCCGCTGGCAAACTGTCCCGCCAGCAATCCGATCGCCGCACTTTCGATGTAGCCCTCGCAACCCGTGATCTGGCCTGCGAAGCGCAGCCGTGGTTCGGCTTTGAGGCGTAGAGTCCGATCCAACAGTTTCGGCGAATTGAGGAAAGTGTTTCGATGCAATCCGCCGAGACGCGCAAATTCGGCGTTGGCGAGGCCCGGGATCAATTTAAGCACGCGGGCCTGATCGGCGTATTTCAGCTTGGTCTGAAACCCGACCATGTTCCACAACGTGCCGAGCGCATTGTCTTGGCGAAGCTGGACCACGGCATGGGGCCGGCGGCCCGTGCGCGGATCGGCGAGGCCGACCGGTTTCATCGGACCAAAACGCAGCGTTTCGCGACCGCGCTCAGCCATCACCTCGACCGGCAGGCAACCGTCGAAGTAGGGCGTGTTGGTTTCCCACTCCTTGAAGTCGGTTTTGTCGCCGGCCAGCAACGCATCGAGGAACGCGTTGTATTGCGCCTCGTCCATCGGGCAGTTGAGATAGTCGGCACCCGTCCCGCCAGGTCCTGCTTTGTCATAACGCGACTGCCGCCAGGCGATGCTCTCGTCGATGGAGTGGTGGTGGATGATCGGCGCGATGGCATCGAAGAACGCCAATTCGGCTTCGCCGGTGACGCTGCGGATCCCCTCGGCGAGGGCCGGCGAGGTCAACGGCCCGGTGGCGATGATCACGCTCGACCAATCTGGCGGTGGCAGGCCTGCCACCTCGTGCCGGTCGATGGTGATCAGGGGTTCGGCTTCCAGCGCTTGGGTCACGGCTGCCGAAAATCCATCGCGATCGACGGCGAGCGCGCCGCCTGCTGGCAACTTGTGGGCATCGCCGCAGCGCATGATCAACGATCCGGCGCGGCGCATCTCCTCATGCAGCAAACCGACCGCATTGGTCTCGGCGTCGTCGGAGCGAAACGAGTTCGAGCAGACCAGTTCGGCGAAATCCTGCGTCTTGTGGGCGTCGGTCATACGCTCGGGGCGCATTTCGTGCAGCACGACGGGCACCCCGCGCCGAGCGATCTGCCAGGCGGCTTCCGAGCCCGCCAAGCCGCCGCCGATGATGTGAATAGCTGCTAGTGTGGTCATGCACCGGACCCTAACCGAACGCCCCGGCATTGCAAGCGCGTGGCCGGACGCCTACCAATAGGGTCCGTCATCGCATCGAGGAGCGAGCGCCCATGAAGGTCCGATCGATTGAAACGCTCAATTGTGATGCGGGGTGGCGGAACTATCATTTCGTGAAGCTGACGACCGCGGATGGCATCGTCGGCTGGAGCGAGTACGACGAAGGATTCGGCGCGCCCGGATTGACTTCGGCGATCGAGCGGTTGGCGGCCAAGGTGATCGGGCAGAGCGTCCACGAGCACGAAAAGGTCTATGCCGAACTCTATGCGCTGACGCGGCCGGCGGCGGGCGGCGTCGTGGCGCTGGCGATGGGTGCCATTGAGAACGCGTTGCTCGACGCCAAGGCGAAAACTCTGGGCGTGCCGTGCTATCAGCTGCTCGGCGGTAAAATCCGCGATCGTGTGCCGGTGTATTGGTCACACTGCGCGACATGGCGGATCAATCATCCCAGCTATTTCAAACCGGCGATCACCAATCTCGACGGCGTCAAGGCGATCGGGCGCGAGGTGCGCGAGAAGGGCTTCTCGGCATGCAAGACGAATATTTTTATCTATGACGGGCAGAAGACGAATCCGAAGGGGTGGCGGCCGGGCTTTGGTTCTCCCAACAAACCCGATCTCAATGTTGATCAGACCGTCATCAGAAATCTGCTGATGCATCTCGAAGCGTTGCGCGACGGCGTTGGGCGCGACGTCGAAATCCTGCTCGATCTGAATTTCCACGCCAAGACCGAAGGGTTCCTCAAGATCCTGCGCGCGATTGCGCATCTCGAAATGTTCTGGATCGAGATCGACAGCTATTCGCCTGGGGCGCTTGGGTACATCCGCCGCCAGAGCCCGCACCCCATCGCTTCGTGCGAGACTCTCCTCGGTGTCCGCGAGTTCTTGCCGTACTTCCGCGAACAGGCAATGGACGTCGCGATCGTCGATACGCCATGGAACGGTGTCTGGCAGTCGATGAAGATTGCAGCTCTTGCCGAGGCGCACGAAGTCAACGTCGCGCCGCATAATTTCTACGGCCACCTCTGCACCATGATGAATGCGCACTTCGCCTGCGCCGTGCCCAATCTGCGAATCATGGAGACCGATATTGATCGCCTCGCCTGGGATCATGAGCTCTTCACGCATGTGCCGGAGTTCAGGGATGGGCATCTGCTCATTCCCGATCGGCCCGGTTGGGGCACCGAGCCCAACGAGGACGCCCTGAAGAAATATCCACCGAAATCCGGTGGCGGCCTGCTCGGGCCGGCGCCGGCCCGGCCACAAGCCTGAGTTGGCCGGATCTCACGGCTACTCGCCCACAGCCTGTTGCCGTCGTGCACAGGGCGTCCGGACCGAATCAGGGCATGACTGGCTCTTCGAGTTGGCGCGGGTGGGGTAGGACGTGCGAGGCGGTCGACGGACAGCAATATTGGGCTTGGCGCTCGTTGCAGCACTCGGTGCAACCGGCTGCACCCACGAAGGCTTCGGGTCCGCCAACGGCCACTTCGCGACATTTTCGGTGCCGGAACCAAAGGGCGCGACCGTGCATGTCTGCCACGCCTATGGCTGTCGCAAGCAGACGAAAGTGCGTTTCACCGACAAGGACCTGGCCGACCTCAAAGCGCTGATGGCGAAATATCGGACCAAGGCCGATACGGCGGAAGAGGAACGCCGTGCTGTCGCCTATGCGATCGGGTGGATGGAAGTCTACGTCGGCGGAAAAATTGGCACCTCATCGGATCGCGCCGGAATGGATTTCGCTGGTTCCGGCGATCCGACGCAGCAAGACTGTGTCGACGAGGCAACCAACACGACGAGTTATTTGACGGTGCTCGCCAACGCCGGTCTGATCAAGCATCACACTGTTGGCACGCCGTTCGCCAAAGAGAACTATCTGCGCGGCATTTCCGGCTGGACGCACTGGACGGCAGTCCTTGGCAGAAAAGACCGGTGGACAGCGCTGGGCGGTCGACAGCTGGATCTACGCCAACGGCGAGAACCCGGCAATCGTCAAAGCCGAGGAATGGTACATCGAAGACTTGGCGAGCCTGCCGAAACCGAAGACGTAAATCCTTTCATTGTAAGCGCACCCGTATGGACGGACCGCTCATTGACGGCAGTATACCTGGAGCTTTCGTCAATTCATCGAATAACCGTTGCTTGGGATAAGTTGCTTCCGGATCGAGGGCCGCCAGCATTCCGTTTATGGCAAGTTCCGCAAGTCGATCATCAAAGATGGGTGCTCCATAGTCGTTGCGCAGGAGTTCCAGGACATCGCCGACGGCGTCGAGATAGCAATAAATTTTTGCGTTGGGTTTGGCCCCGGTTCCGGTGGAACATTTTTGTTTGGCGGACGATACGATAGCACCGGCCCGCAACGAGGGAAACGCCCGTAGCATATTGTCCAGTGCGCCTTGCATTATTTGATCGTCTGTCGGAGACGTTGATCGATGGGCACGGACTTGTTCGAGAACATCACCCAATCGGTCAAGCGCTTCACGGATGTTTGGCGGCGCCTGCACCGATCCGCAGTCCTTACCTGCGGGGCAAACAATGTGAACTGTAAGAAGCTTTTCAAAGTATTTCTCGATGGGGTGTCTAGCTATGTTGATCATCACAATCCGCATGCTCAAGTTTTGGCCGCCAGGCGAGCTTGCCGATGTCGAACAGCTGATTAGTTCGAGTGAGTGACTGTCGGCCCGGGAGTGGCGAATGATGGGCTTTTTGTGAGTATCTCCAGGCGAATGCGCGTGGGTTCGGATGTGTCTAACCTCTGTCTGAGAATGCCCGTGAACTGACGAGCCGTCACCGCCGTGCGTCCCACATGCCCGGACCTCGGGCAGCGTCGGCAATGCGGCGCTTGTGCTCGCGCTCGGCGACCCACGCTCCGGTGATGGCGACCAGAACGCTGGCGATGAACAGCACGAACATGGCTGGTTCGGACGGCAACGGCCCCGTAGTGCGCGCCGCTGGCCATCTGTTCGGCCGCTCCGCTGCCGATATGATGCGCCGCGAGAGCGCTGATCATGCCGACCAGCCCGAGCCCAATCAATAATTTACCCAAAACGCAAACTCCGCTCATTCTAACTGCGACGAAAACGCAGATCATGCCACCGGCGTCGACGGGAAGGCGAGTTGTTCACGCGCGCGCCAGTCGTTGGTGACGTAATTGATGATGACCGACTTGCGGACGCCCTTGATCGTGCGGGGTTCGAAGCCGTGATAGGTGATGTCGGAGGGCACGAAGATCATCGCGCCATTCGATTGGAAGGGTGAGCGGCCGACGTGGGCTTTTTTGGCGTCGTAGATGTCGGTGCCGAGTTCCTGATGTTGCGCGTCGGTCGAGACGTAGAGCAGGAACGTGAACAGCTTGACGCCGAGATCGGTGTGCGGCTCCAGCCAGAAGCCGTCGATATCCTGCGCATACTCGACGCGGACGTAGCTGCCCTTCAAATTAATGCCGAACACTTGCTCGATCGCGGCTGTCGTGCGCCGATCCTGCAGCGCCTCATTGACGGATTTGCAGACCGGGAATTTTTCCATGTTCTCGGCGTCAAAATAGCGGCGCGTCGCGTTATGAACTTCGCGTTTGCCGGAAACGCCGCCGAGATCGGGTGCTGGGAAGGGCAACTCGATGATATCGGCGATCGCGTCCTTAGGTAGGCAACGCTCGACGATCCAATGGGTATAGGGGGTGTTGGTTTTCTTGCCGGCCTTGAAGCTCGCGATCAGGCTATCGATGACAGCGTCTTTGGTGCTCGGCATGGTCGAAGTCCTCAATCGCGGTGGCGTGCCGGAGATCCGGTCGCGGTGTGCCGCATGCTAATCGGTCCGTGTCGTTCTGCCAATGCGACGGCGCGCGACAGCCGGCACGACGAACGTCTGTCGATAGCACCAATCGCCGTCTCCGCGCCACGTCATGGCGACGCGGCTTATGGCGCCGCCGATCAGGACTGTCGAAAATGGGGAGAGTATCGTCGGGACAGGGCTCTCAAGGCAGGTCCGCCGCTCCACGAGGGAGCTAGTCCGACAGGTTTGACCCCATCTGAAGCTCCAGGGAGTGCTCGGGTGGTTCGGCTGGTGTCCGAAGTCCCTTCGAGCCCTGACCCGACGATGCAATTAAGCATAGTCAGTGCCGTGGCGAAAGTGTGGCGCGGAAATTTTTTCGCCGCGCGTGAAATCGCGTCGCCTTTTACAAACCTGTGATGTGATCGCCACAGGCCGCGCTTTTCGCTGAGGGCCGCCGCGTGGGGCTTGCTCTCACAGTTCGCTCACGCCGATGATCGCACTCGGGAATCGCGATGATCGGGCTTGTGCCGGCGCATCGCGCGCAGGATTTGCATGAATCTGTTCATTGACATCCTGACCAAGGTGACGCTGCCGATCATTACGCTGGTCGCGCTTGGCTGGTTGCTGCAGGGCAAATTGAAGCTCGACATCGGCACGCTCAATCGCGTGCAGGTTTATGTCGTGATGCCGGCGTTCCTGGTGCACTTTCTGTCGGCGGGGAAACAACCGCTCTCAGTGATCTGGCCGGTGTTCTATCTCGGCATCGTGCAATTCCTGTTTCTGATCCCGATCGGTTGGCTTGTCGTCATGATTTTCCGGCAGCGCGCAAGTCTCGGGCCGATGATGGGGCTTGGCACCGCCTACGCCAACGTCGGGTTCTTCGGGATTCCGGTGACGCAGCTGGCGTTCGGCTCCGAATATCTGATCTATCAATCGGTGTTGACGGCGCTGATGTCGGTGCTGGTCTGCACTGTCGGGGTGTGGCTGCTGGCGCCGGCCGATCACGGCGGCAAATGGGGCAAACTCAAAACGGTGTTCGAGACGCCGTTGGTGCCGGCTGTCGTGCTGGGCTTGGCGTTGCGCGGATTGCAGATCGATCTGCCGCCGTTGATCAGCCAGCCCCTGCAGTTCCTCGGTTCGATCTTCACGCCGCTGGCGCTTTATACGTTAGGCGCGCAAGTCGCCGCCGCGAAGATCACGCGCTTCGAGTACGTGCCGCAAATTCTGATCCTGATCCTGAAATTCCTGATCGCGCCCGGGCTCACCTGGGCGCTATGTGTCTACATGGGATTGCCGCGTGATGTGTCGGATGTGATCGTTGTCGCGGCGGCAACGCCGGTTGGTGTGCTGATCACCATTTTCGCCGCCGAATACAAGACGGAGCCAGAGTTCATTTCGACGGCGGTGGTCGTCTCGACGGCGCTGTCGCCGATCTTCGTCACGGCCTGGATTCTAGCGACGCGGCTCTATTGATGCGAGAGTGCGTAGGGCTTGGTGCGTGAGCTCAATAAACCATCAACACCGAGACGCAGACGATGCCGACGGTCATCCACCAGAGCCGGCGGCTTTGCACCTTCGCCCAATAGGCCATGCGGAGTGGAATTTCCGCCCAGGGGATGCGGGCGATCCAGGCGATTAATACGCCGGTGATGACGCCTGCAAGCCAGGCCCCTTTGCCGATAGTGGTTGAGATTTGGCGCTCGGATTCGTCAATCACTGAGAAGCCAAACAGCACGGCGAGCGCGGCCATCGCGGCGAAGATCAGAATGGAGAGAACAAAACGCATGTCGGGCTCCCGGCCGACACGGCCAATACAGCCGTACGCCAACACACGGCGCAACCGAAATGCGCCGCACCGATAAGCCTAGCGCGAGATCGCCAACAAGATGTTAAGGACTCATCGCTGCGATTGCTAAAATCGTCAGCGCAGCGTTTACGTCTCGTCAATCACACTTGCGCGCGTGTTGCGAACAGGGCGAGGCTCGTGGCCAGGCGGCAAAGTTCGGCGAGGCTCAGCATGTAAGCGTTCCATTGTGCTGAGTATGACACGGCAGCACCGTCAGGAACGCCGGATCGGCCGGATTCACCCACACCGCGATGGCGTGCCCGATCAACCAGATCAGCAGGCCGAAGATCCACATCCGTAGTCCGAGGCCAACAGCGGCGGCCAGCGTCCCGTTCAGGATCGCGAAGCTGTTCACGAGCCGAAGGTCGTGCTCAAGAACGCGATCTTCAGGGCGATTGTTCAGATCGACGGATGTTCGCTGCCGGCCGTTGGTCCTGCAGCCTGCGCCGCCATAGGGGGCTGCACTAACGCTGGGGGCAGGAAGCAGTGTCCTTGCCGCATTGAATGCGTTCGCCTTCTCGTTGGTACAGATGCACGTCTGCAAGTTCGTTGGGGCGTTTACAAATAGGCTTATTGACCGCGCCGCATCACCGCTGATCCGAGGCCCGGCCGAACAGCCAGTCTGAGAACTTGGCCGCAACCAGCGCACCCACCATCTGTGCGACGATGAACGGCAAGACGCTCGCCGGCGCGATGCCGGCGAACGTGTCGGTCAGCGCGCGCGCGATGGTCACGGCGGGATTGGCGAACGATGTTGAGGCGGTGAACCAGTATGCGGCGACAATGTAGAGGCCGACCGCTGTTGGCACGAATTCCGGCCGGAACCGGAGACACCCCAAAATTGTAAAGACGAGGCCGAACGCCGCGACACACTCCGATAGCCATTGCGCCGGACCGTGGCGCATCGTCGTCGAAAGTTGCAGCACCGGCAGGTCGAACATCGCATGCGCCAGCCACGTTCCCGCACACCCGCCGATGATCTGCGCCAAAGCGTATTGTGCCGTCTCAAGTGTCGGCAGGCCATCGCGCCGATGCATCACGACACTGACGGCCGGATTGAAATGTGCTCCCGACAGTGGTCCGATGATCGTGATCAGGACAACGAGGACAGCGCCGGTCGGAATCGTGTTGCCGAGCAGCGCGACGGCCAAATTGCCGGGAGAAAGTTTCGCCGCCATGATGCCGGACCCCACCACCGTTGCGACCAGCAGCAGCGTACCGAGCGCTTCGGCGGCAAGACGTCTGCTCAAGGATGCGCCGCTCATGCCGGGACACGCTGGCCATCGGCATCCAGAATGCGTTCGCCGTCTTCCTTGTGAAACGCTTTCCTTGGCGGAGGCGGCAGGAGATCGAGAACAGCCTCTGATGGCCGGCACAGGCGCACGCCTTTCGGCGTGACGACGATTGGCCGGTTGATCAAGATTGGATCTGCCAGCATGGCGTCAACCAGTTGCGCGTCCGGCAGAGACAGGTCGCCGAGGCCAAGCGCAGCGAAGGGCGTGCCCTTTTCGCGCAAGATATTTCGGACAGCAACGTCCATGCGCTCGATCAGCGACAGCAACATCGCGCGCGACGGCGGCGTCTTCAGATATTCAATAACGTGTGGCTCGATGCCGCAATGACGGATCAGCGCCAAGGTGTTGCGCGAGGTCCCGCAATCGGGATTGTGATAGATGATGACATCCATGATCGACTCTCATTTCTCGCCGAAAACGTAGCCGCCGCCGCGAACGGTCCGAATGGGATCGCTTTCGTCATCCCGGACCATCGCCTTGCGCAAGCGTCCAATGTGCACGTCAACCGTGCGTTCGTCGATGTCGCCGTCCCGGCCCCAGACCCCATCGATCAACTGCTGACGGGTCAGCACGCGACCGCGGTTTTCCAGCAGGTAGAGGATCAGCTTGAACTCCGTCGGTCCAAGCCGCAGGTCGCGACCGCCGCGCGTCACGCGGTGGGCGGCGCGGTCGAGGGTGATGTCGGCAAACGTCAACAGGTCAGCCACCAAATCCGGCGCGGCGCGGCGGATCAGAGCTTTCACGCGTGCCAGCACCTCGTTGATCGAGAACGGCTTGACGACATAGTCGTCGGCACCGGTCGTCAGGCCGCGAACCCGGTCGACCTCTTCGCCGCGCGCCGTCAGCATGATCACGGGAAGGGTGCGCGTCTCCGGCCGTTGGCGGATGCGGCGGCAGAGTTCGATGCCGGGAACCTCTGGCAACATCCAGTCAAGCAGAACGAGATCGAACCGCTGTTCGGCAAGCGCTTCTTCAGCCGCTGATCCGTTCAGTGCAACGCGCACGGCATATCCGGCCGTTTCCAGGTTATAGCGGAGCAATTCGACCAACGCCGCTTCATCCTCGACAATGAGGATTGATGCCATATCTATGCTGCGCGCGGTGAGCACGCCCTCCGGTGTTCAGGACTTTTGTTTCGCGACAAGCGTGCTTGTTTCGTCGCCCTTTGGCCGATCTCCGTTCGGCAGCGCGCCATGGACGAGAAAGTGTATGTTCTCGGCGATGTTGGTGGTGTGATCGCCGATCCGTTCGATGTTTTTCGCGCCGAACAGCAGATGGGTGCACATGCCGATGTTGCGCGGGTCTTCCATCATGTACGTCAGCATTTCGCGGAACAGGGAATTGTACAACAGATCGATGCGTGCATCGTCGTGCCAGACCGCCATCGCCTTGTCCGCGTCGCGCGCCGCATAGGCGTCGAGCACGTCATTCAACTGGCCAAGCGCGTGCTCGGTCATATGGCCGAGCCCGGACAGGAGCGACTTCGGCGGCGATTCATGCGCGACGGCAATCGCTCTCTTTGCGATGTTTTTTGCAAGATCGCCGATGCGTTCGAGATCGCTGGCAATCTTGATCACGGTGACGACGTGGCGCAAGTCGTTGGCCATCGGCTGGCGACGGGCGATCATGCGGATCGCTTGATCTTGGAGCGTCCGTTCGAGGTCATCGATGGTCTTGTCACTGGCGGCGGCGACCGAGGCTCGCTCTGGGTCCCGTCGTTCCAAGGCGGCGAAAGCATTGGTCAGCAGTAACTCACAATGACCACCCATCTCCGCGACGATGCGATCGAGTGCGGACAAGTCGGCGTCATAGGATGAGACGATGTGGCCGGGCATGGGTTGGGATCCGAATTATGACAACACTCGACTATGACAGGGATGTTGCGGTTTTATGACAGCGTCGGGGATCAGGGCGCTGTAATCGCATCGGACACGGGAAAGATCAGGGAAAATGTCGAGCCGCGCCCCGGTTCGGACTGCACGTCGACGCGGCCACGATGCCGGGCCGCGATGTGCTTCACAATGGCAAGGCCAAGTCCAGTACCGCCTTTTTCCCGGCTGGTGGCCGTGTTGACGCGATAGAAGCGCTCCGTCAGTCGCGGCAGGTGCTCAGCGGCGATGCCCGGTCCGTCATCGGTGACGCTGAGGCGCGCGACAGTGCCCCCACGTCGATCGCGCTCGCGCGTTGTCCGCACCGTGATCCGCCCGTTGGGGCGTCCGTACTTGATGGCATTCTGCAAGAGATTTTGCACGGCTTGGATCAGTTCGTCATGATCGCCCGGCAATTTCAGCTCGGCATCGATCAAGTCAAGGTTCACTGTTGCGCCATCCTTCTTGGCCAGGGGCTGGGCGTTCCTGCAGGCCTCAGTGGCGACGTGATTGAGGTCGGCGACGGTTGCCGGCATAAGGTGGGCGCGCATCTCAACGCGGCTGAGCACCAGCAAGTCGTCGATCAACCGGGACATCCGTTGCGCTTGCTCGGCCATGATCCCGAGGAACCGGTCACGCGCGGCGGGATCGTCTTTGGCCGGTCCACGCAACGTCTCAATGAAGCCGGAGACGGCGGCGAGCGGGGTGCGCAACTCGTGGCTCGCATTGGCCACAAACTCCATGCGCATGCGAGCCAGCGCCTCGCGCTCGCTGATGTCCTGCAGGATCACCAGCAGCGCTGGCGCGTTTGGACCTTGGCCAAATCCGGTCAACCCGGTCACAGCACCATCGAGATGCCGATCGGTCGGCGACTTGAGCACGGTTTCAAAGATCTCTCGTCCGCCGTTGGCGAGAACAGACTGGACCGCCTTGGCCAATTCGGGCTGGCGTGTGGTGCGACCGATGTGTTCGCCAACGAACAGCCGCCCGAAAACCTCTGCCGCCATGACGTTTGCAGCGATGAGTGTGCCTTCCGCATCCAACAGCAATGCGGCGTCCGGCAGCGCGTCGACGAGCGATCGCGGACCGTCCAAGGAACCGGGTTGTTGCGGAAAATCGCAGCTGTCCATCGGCGATGTCGTAACGTCGCCGCCTTGCGAGCGCACGTCCAATAACGGCAGGCGCTTGACGAGAGCGTTGAGAGTCGACAATGCGCGCCGAACCATGGGATGCGACATCCTTGCAGAAATGCGTCGTCCTGATCGTTGTTTCGACAGTACCAGAAGTGCCATAGAGTATATCAGCTCGATGCCGCGGGAACTAGGGCTGCGGGCCGAACTCAGACATGCGCGTGAGCGATGTCCAGCGTCGGCTCGACGTCACAGAAGCGCGCAGGCTCGATACAATCCGATCGGCTTGCGGGCTGGTCGCCGCGACCCGGTCGAGAACCGTGCGTGCGGCGGCTTGTGCGGCTGCGACGACACTGTCGGGGAAGGCTCGAAACTGTGTTCCGGCCTGCGCTAGCGTGACCAGTGCGAGGCCATTCGCTGCGTGCGCTTCGGCCAGCGCGATGTCGTGCTCCATATGGCAAGCGGCTTCAACGATGCGTTGCATGTGCGGCGGCAACGCGTCCCATGTGGCGCGGCCGATCAGGACTTCGCTGACGCCGTTCGGCTTGTTGAACCCGGGCAGCACATAGAACGGCGCGATGCGATTGAAGCCAAGTGGCAGGTCGTTCGCAGGCGCCAGCAATTCGACTGCGTCGACGACGCCACGCTCCAGTGCCGCGTAGGTGTCACCCGGCGGGATCGCCTGGGGAACGGCGCCGAGCGCTGCATAGACCTCCCCGCCGAGCCCCGCCGCTCGGATGCGTAAGCCTTTGACATCGGCAACGGTCTTGATCTCGCGGCGAAACCACCCGGCCGCTGACGGCCCGGTATTGCCGCCGACCAAGGGCTTAACGCCCATCGGCGCGTAAAGCTCATCCCATAGGTCCTGTCCGCCGCCTGCCCGCAGCCACGCCATATGCTCGATCGCGCCGGGGCCAAAGGGAACGGTTGTGAAAACGGGGGCCGCCGGCATCTTGCCCGACCAGAACAGCGCGGCAGTGTGCCCCATCTCGATCGTGCCCGTGGCGACCGCATCCAGCACATGCAATGGCGGCACCAACTCGCCAGCGGCAAAGACATCAATGGTCAGGGCCCCCTCGCTCATGAGTGTGATCCGTTCGGCAATCCGACGCGCGGAAACGCCTGGACCGGGTAAATTGCGCGTCCACGAGGTGACGCAACGCCAGCGTTGACGGCCCGATGCGCGCACCACAGTGGGCGCGGCGATGCTGGTTGCGAGGCCAGCGCTCATGGTCGCCAGCGCCTGTCGACGTGATGTCAGAGTGCGATTGATCATGGTGCTTGGCCCTCCGCAAGGGATCGAGCGGGGTCATAGGCGTAGTGGTGATGCAGTGGGCCGTGGCCATGCCCGATAGGCTGGTCTGCAGCCGCCAGGATGGCCGCCGTGACATAGCGTTTTGCAAGACCCACTGCATCGATCAGCGGAACGCCGCGGCTGAGTTCGGCAGCGATCGCTGAGGAGAGCGTGCAGCCGGTGCCGTGCAGATTGCGCGTGGCAATGCGTGGCGCGACAAAGCGATGCGTTGCCGTGGGCGTCACCAGCAGATCAACGCACGTCTCACCGTGGGAGTGACCACCCTTTATCAACACAGATTGGGGCCCAGGCGCGAGAAGCCGGCGCGCCTGAGCGATCATGGCTGCTTCGTCCTGTGCCACTGGCGCGCCCGTTAACGCTGCCGCCTCGGCAAGGTTCGGCGTCACGCACAGCGCACGCGGGAACAAGCGCGCGACGATCGTCTCGGTTGCGCGGTCGTCGATCAGGCGCGCTCCTGATGTGGCGATCATCACGGGATCAAGGACCACAGCCACATCTGGCTGGTCGTCCAGGCAATCAGCAATGGCCATGGCAATATCGGTCGAGAAAACCATGCCGATTTTGATCGCTGACACGTGCAGGTCTGAGAACACGGCGCGCATCTGCGCTGCGACGATCTTGGCGGGGATGGCGTGGACCGCTGTTACACCCAAGGTGTTTTGCGCGGTCACCGCTGTGATCACGCTGGCTCCGTAAACACCGAGCGCGGCAAACGTCTTGTGATCGGCCTGGATACCGGCCCCCCCCGAGCTATCGGACCCGGCGATGGCCAAGACAATGGGAATGGTCATGACGCCGCCCGTGATGGGTTGCGAGCGGCATCGACGGCGCGGCGCAAGGCGCGGGTGTTCGCGGCGACATCGTCGCTGTTAAAGATCGCGCCAATGATCGCGACGCCGTCGGCACCACAGGCGAACAGTGCGGGGATATGGGCGCGCTCGATCCCGGCGATCGCGCCGACCGGGCACGCGCCAAGGTGACGGCGCGCATGAGCACGTAGCGCTGCGTAAGCGGGAAGGCCGAGCGGCGGGTCGGCATTGATTTTATGCGACGTTGCAAACACACCACCGATGCACGCGTAGTCGATCGGTGATCCGGCAAGCGCAAGCACATCGGCCTCGGATTTGATGGTCGCGCCAATCATCGCCTGGGGCCCGAGGATCTGTCGGGCTTGGCCGACGGCCATGTCGTCGCGACCGAGATGCACGCCCTGAGCGCTGACGGCCAGCGCCACATCGACGCGATCGTTGATCAGCAGCGGTACGCCAGTCGCCGCCAGCGCCGCCACGATCTCGGATGCCTCCTCGATCATCACGCGAGTTGACGCTGTCTTGGCACGATACTGAATGATCGTGGCGCCGGCGCGGGCCGCCGTCGCCGCCAAAGCCGCAAGTGACCGGCCGCGTCCGATCTGCGGGTCGACGATGGCATAAAGTCCGATATCGACGGTCATCAGGGGGTCTCCATCGCTTCAACATCGATTGCTGACAAGGCGTCGATCATAGCCACTGCAAACGATCCGGGTCCCTGGGAGTCCCGAGCGGCGCGTTCGCCGGCCGCACCGAATACATTGAGTGCTGCTGCGCACGCCACAAGCGGATCGGGTTCGACGGCTCGGAAAGCGGCGATAACGACACCGAGCGCGCACCCAAGCCCGGTGACGCGGGCCATCATCGGGTGTCCGCGTCGGCACTCGTCGGTTCGAGAATCGGAAACAATCCGGTCAACAGCGCCCGTTGTCACCCAGGTTGCGCGGGCGGCGTCGCGCTCGGACAACACCGATCGCAACGCCAGTGCCTCCTGTGCATTGGCGCGAATAATCACCGGCCAATTCTCAGCAACACGCCGTGCCAGAGCGAGGCGCAAGGGTGATGCCTCTACAAACACCGGATCGAGCACCAGCGGTTTGGTCTGCATGACGGGCGCTTCCATGAGCCGGCGGATGGCTTCCTCGCGGAGCGGGTCAAGGGTGCCGAGATTGATCACGACGGCGTCGGCTGTAGCCGACATGGCGACAATCTCGGCGGGATGCACAGCCATCGACACGCGCGCGCCAAGCGCAAGCACGCTATTCGCGGTGATCGCCTGCGCGACGGTATTGGTCAGGCATTGCACGCGCGGCGCACGCGTTTTGATGCGTGCGAGGATGTCGAGGCACGTGTGGCTCGTCACAGATGCGTGCATCGCGCGCGCGGGTGGCCGACTACAGTTTGGCATTACTCGCCTTCACCGTTTCGGCTGCGACGTAGACTTGGCTGCCGTGCGCACGGAACTTGTCGCTCATTGCCGCCATTCCTTCCGCCTGCTCATTTTGCTTCGCCGCGTAGTCGCGCACGTCCTGCGTGATCTTCATGGAGCAGAACTTAGGCCCACACATCGAACAGAAGTGCGCGACCTTGTGTGCTTCCTTCGGCAGGGTCTCATCGTGCATGCTGCGTGCCGTGTCCGGATCGAGGCCGAGATTGAACTGGTCCTCCCAGCGGAAATCAAAGCGTGCGCGCGAAATCGCATCGTCGCGCAGCTGTGCCGCCGGGTGGCCCTTCGCGAGATCCGCGGCGTGGGCCGCAATTTTATAGGTGATGACGCCGATCTTGACGTCATCGCGGTTCGGCAGGCCGAGATGCTCTTTCGGCGTGACGTAACAGAGCATCGCGCAGCCGAACCAGCCGATCATGGCGGCGCCAATGCCGGACGTGATGTGATCATAGCCGGGTGCGATGTCGGTGGTCAGCGGTCCCAACGTGTAAAAGGGTGCTTCCCCGCATTCCTTCAACTGCTTGTCCATGTTGATTTTGATCTTGTGCATCGGCACGTGGCCGGGGCCTTCAATCATCACCTGGCAACCTTTCGCCCAGGCGCGTTGCGTCAGCTCGCCGAGCGTTTCGAGTTCGGCAAATTGGGCGCGGTCGTTGGCGTCGGCAATCGAGCCGGGTCGCAGTCCATCACCCAGCGAGAACGACACGTCATAGGCACGCATGATATCGCAGATGTCATCGAAGTGCTCGTAGAGGAAGCTCTCCTTGTGGTGGGCGAGGCACCATTTCGCCATGATCGACCCGCCGCGGCTGACGATGCCGGTGACGCGGTTGGCCGTCAGCGGCACATAGGCGAGGCGCACGCCGGCATGGATGGTGAAATAATCGACGCCCTGTTCGCATTGTTCGATGAGGGTATCGCGATACATCTCCCAGGTGAGTTTGACAGGATCGCCGCCGCACTTCTCCAGCGCCTGATAGATCGGCACGGTCCCGATCGGCACGGGCGCATTGCGGATGATCCATTCGCGCGTCGTATGAATGTTGCGCCCCGTTGAGAGGTCCATGACCGTGTCGGCGCCCCAGCGGATCGCCCAGACCATCTTGTCGACCTCTTCCTCAACCGACGATGAGACGGCTGAGTTGCCAATATTGGCGTTGATCTTCACGAGAAAATTGCGGCCGATGATCATCGGCTCGAGTTCGGCGTGATTGATGTTCGCCGGAATGATCGCGCGGCCGCGGGCGATTTCATCGCGCACGAATTCCGGTGTGATGTGCTCAGGCAAGTTCGCGCCGAAACTCTCGCCGTCGGCGAGTTTGTCTTTGGCCTGGGCAAGGACGGCCGTCCGACCGATGTTTTCGCGGTGCGCGACGTAGATCATCTCCTTGGTGATGACGCCCGCGCGGGCGAACTCGTATTGTGTGATGGGTTTTCCGGGCAATCCGCGCAATGGTTTGAATTGACATTTGAATTCTTGTGCGGCCGTTGTGCCTGAGACATTGCCGTTATCTTCGGGTTTGATCTGGCGTCCTGCGTAGGCCTCGACACCGCCGCGCTCCAGCACCCACGCCGTGCGTGCACGCGACAAGCCCTGATTGACATCGATGTGCGCCTTGGCCTCGGTGTAGGGGCCAGAGCTGTCGTAGACCCGCACCGGCGGCTCGTTGGCCGATGCAGCGAGTATGATCTGCCGAAAGGGGACACGCAGGTCAGGGGCCTCCGCGGGATGGGTGTAGACCTTCGCGGAACCGGAAATGGCGCCGGTCGTGATCGACTGGGGTGCGGACGGCGACGGGTTGCGCTTCGACATGCGGTTTCCTCCAACAAGCGGTCGATGCAGTGGAGGAGGGAGTGCGGCTATCGTCCCGCAGAAATCTCCGTCCCTCCGCCGGTACGACCCGGATCAGGTTCAAAGGGTCCAGCGCTTCCACGCTGTCTCAGCCACACGGGCTCCCCTCGGATCACCAGGAGATAGCAGACGCGCGGTCAGTCGGCAATCAGATGTCGAACGTCCACAGGTCCATGGGTGGCTCTCGAACGCGGGAAAGGACATCCGGTCCGCTGTGCGATACGGCAAAGCCAGCTGGTGTTAGGTGGGAGCGCTACAATGGGCCATCGCATGGCGACTATGATCCGCCGACAAGCGTTCCTCCGGTCACGCATCGCGAGGCTCACGCGGGCGCGATGGTCCAGCGCA
>CAVQOB010000022.1:0-44580 GCA_963714325.1 uncultured Alphaproteobacteria bacterium
GAGGGAGGTGATGCGCTCCTGGCGTTGCTGGTAGCTCGTCTCAACCCCAAAACTCCGGCTCGCTGGGCGAGAGGACGCCGCCGAGGCGGAGGGGCTTGAGGCGAGTGGCGAGGCCGGTTTTGTCGTCGATCTCGATGCACAGGCCCGAGAGCGTGGCGGGGCCGTCGGCGGGTTCGAAGCGTTCCTTGGGGATGCGGGTGAGGAAGCGGTGGATGGGTTCGTCGATCTTCATGCCAAGCACGGAATTGTAGTCGCCGCACATGCCGCCGTCGGACATGTAGGCGGTGCCGCCGGGGAGAATGCGTTCGTCGGCGGTTGGCGCGTGCGTGTGCGTGCCGACAACGGCACTGACGCGGCCGTCGAGGAAATGGGCGAGGGCTTGCTTTTCGCTAGTCGCTTCGGCGTGGAAGTCGATGAAGATGGCGTCGGCGCCGGTTTTCAAAGCGCAGGCCATCAGTTCGGTGTCGAGGGCGCGGAAGGGGCAATCGAGTTCGGTCATGAAGATGCGGCCCATGGCATTGAGGACCAGGACTTCGGCGCCGTTCTGCGCCTTGATGAGGGCAGCGCCCCGGCCAGGCGTGCCCTTGGGGAAGTTGAGCGGGCGGACGAGGCGGGGTTGGCGCGCGATGAAGACGAGGGTGTCTTTCTGGTCGAAGGCGTGATTGCCGAGGGTGATGGCATCGGCGCCGGCTTCGATCAATTCCTCAGTGATGGCTTCGGTGACGCCAAAGCCGCCGGCCGAATTTTCCGCGTTGACGACCACGAAATCGAGTTTGTAGCGCTGGCGCAGATTGGGCAGGTGCTCGAGTACGGCTTTGCGGCCGGTGCGGCCAACGACATCGCCGAGAAACAAAAATCGCATGCGCTTGGACACTCAGAGTTTGCAGTGAATGGGGCCGGACGGGGTCAGGACCCAGTCAAGGCGCTCGTCATAGTCCAGATGCGGGACCACGTCGACCTGCTGTTCGTCGAATGCCAAACCGATGGTCAGGATGGTTTTGCTCTGCCGGAGTTGACGGATGGTGCGGTCGTAGTAGCCGCCGCCGTAGCCAAGGCGCTGGCCCTGGCGGTCAAAGGCAAGCAGGGGGACGAGCAGGATATCGGGGTCGAGGATGGGTTTATCGGATGCGGGTTCGCGAATGCCCCATTGGACGGTTTGGAGGCGATCGCCGGGAGTCCAGGCGCGGAAGAGCAGCAGATCGGCTTTGCCTTGCATGACGGGGAGGCAGAGACGATGTCTGGCAGCGTGCAGGTTGGCGAGGAGGGGGGCGGTGTCGATTTCGTCGCCAAAGGCCAGGAAGCCGGAGATTACATGGGATCGAGCGAAATCGGGAATGGCCGCAAGGCTGGCGACTAGTCGGTTAGCGGCAACACTTGCGACTTGGCGTGGGATTGCAGCGCGGACGGCTTTCATCTTGGCGCGGAGCGTGGATTTTGACTGATTGGGAGATTGGGATTCGGTCACGCCGTCCGTGCTCGCTCCATGTGGCCTCGCGTTTGGGCCTGCGTCACGTTCGGGGGAGAAGTGCAGAGCCGCGAAAGCCGTGCCGCGGTTCGATCCCGCGTGGTCCCTACAAGAAGTAAGGTGGGCGCCATATGTCCGGAACCACGGCTCCGGTCAGGGACAGCTCCCATGCGAGATTTATAGGCCCCCGGGTCGATGTGCGACGACGCACCCCGCAGCCCTGCTTGACCAATATACGCCTAAATCCTGGAAAATCCAGTGACTTGAGGCTGGTTTCAAAGGTTTTCTTTGAACAGGCTGATCAGAGTTCTTGCCCGCTGGGGCGGTTCGTGGCTGTCTGGGGCGGTCATCTGCTCCAGCATGGCGCGTGCATCATGCAGTTCGTCGGCGATGAGGAGGGCTGCCATGAGGAGCAGGCGGTCGTCGCCGACGTTGCCAAATTCGGCGGCGAGCGCGTCGACGCGCTGCTTGACCTGGGTGGCGAGTTCGATCAGCCGACTTTCTTCACCATCGCCGCAGCGGAGGCGGTATGTGCGGCTATTCAAAGTGACGGTAACGTGGCCCATACCTATAGGACCGGCAGGCGGACCATGCTCTGGTCCCACCCCCAGCATTCCTCCGAATCAGCTTTTCTCTTCAAGCAGACTATGGAGGTTGTCGAGCGTCCAGGCAATGCGGTTGGCGACTTCAGTTTGGCGCTCTTCGAGGCTTTTTATTTGGGCCTCGGCGGCGACCAGCGCAGCCTTGATCGTGTCGCGTTCCCGTTCGATGGCGTTCAGTCGCAGCTCCAGCGAGCGCACAGCGTCGTTAACCGGACGCGGTGGTTCGGGCCGGATTGTTGCCTTGACCTGCTTACTGACGTCTTTTTCGCTTTGACGCCGGGCCATTGAGCTCACTGATCAAACGATTGATTTACACAGGATACGGTAGGGCTTGGATTGCGCCGCCTCAATCCGAAACGTCCTGGTTTTGCACGAGGAAATGGACGCGACTGTGTTCCGGTAAAGTGTTCACAGTGTTCAGTGATGCCGCATTGACGGGTGAGGCGAGGCGGGCGATAGCAGCGCACACATTTCATAGGTTGTGTCGCTGGTTACTCAGAACTGGCGTATCGCGATCCAGCGTTCGGCTGGAGATCAACGAGGGAGACACTCATGGTTGTCAAAGTTGCCATCAATGGCTTTGGCCGTATCGGCCGCAACGTGCTGCGCGCAATCGTCGAGAGTGGCCGCAAGGATATCCAAGTGGTTGCCATCAACGACCTGGGGCCGGTCGAGACCAATGCGCATCTGTTGCGGTTCGATAGTGTCCATGGCCGTTTTCCGCATCAAGTGACGGTTGCCGGCGATACGATCGATGTTGGGTTCGGGCCGATCAAGGTGACGGCGGTGAAAGATCCAGCGATGCTGCCGCACAAGGCGATGGGCGTCGATATCGCGCTGGAGTGCACGGGGATTTTCACGTCGAAGGAAAAGGCGGCGCTGCATCTGACGGCGGGTGCCAAGCGCGTGCTGGTCTCGGCGCCAGCGGATGGCGCTGATCTGACGGTCGTTTATGGCGTCAATCACGACAAGCTGACGAAGCAGCATCTGGTTGTTTCGAATGCGTCGTGCACAACGAACTGCCTGGCGCCAGTTGCCAAGGTTCTGAACGATGCGATCGGGATTGAAAAAGGGTTTATGACGACGATCCACGCCTACACGGGCGATCAACCGGTGCTCGATACTATGCACAAGGATCTCTATCGCGGGCGCGCGGCGGCACTGTCGATGGTGCCGTCGACGACGGGGGCTGCGAAAGCGGTTGGTCTCGTGCTGCCGGAATTGAATGGCAAGCTCGACGGCACGGCCATCCGCGTGCCGACACCGAACGTGTCGGTCGTGGATTTCAAGTTCATCGCGAAGCGGGCGACGACGGTGCAAGAAGTGAATGATGCCGTGAAGCGCGCGGCGTCGCAGTCCCTGAAGGGCATTCTCGGCACAACGGATCAGCCGAATGTGTCGATTGATTTCAATCATGACAGCCACTCGTCAATCTTCCATCTCGATCAGACGAAGGTGATGGAAGGGACGCTGGTCCGTGTGCTCTCCTGGTATGACAATGAGTGGGGCTTCTCGAACCGCATGAGCGATACGGCTGTGGCGATGGGGAAGCTGATTTGAGGCGATGCTTGGTTTTGAACTGATCAACTTGAAGGGCCGGATCAGTTTGATCCGGTCCTTTTTGTATGCGAGTTTGGTTGCTTAGTTGCCGCGACCGCCTTGGCCGCCGCCACTACCACCGCCACCGCCTTCGCCGTAGGTCCAGGGAGCATCGAAGAGTTTCGCAACGGGCTTTTCCGGAGGCGGGATTTTTACAATGATGATGGGACGCCTTTTCTTCTTATTGGCCGTCTGACTTGGATCGCCGCACATGGTGAGGCAACTTTCCTTGAAGATGGCTTGCGAGCATTGGACTTCGCAATCGCTTCGCATGCGGGCCTGCTGGGCGTCGGCGCTGGCGGCGATCATCAGTCCACCCAGAAATGCCAGTCCGGCGAGCAATCGTGGCTTGGAAATTTGCAGAGACATGAAACGTGCTCCTTAAATGTTTTCTTGAGGTCTTGCGGTTTCTTGACCGTATGGGATTGATTGCATGCGCGAGGTGGGGGGGCATTGGCATTTGCCAACCGCACGCATTTTTTCTTTCCCGGCGAAAGGCTGCGATGATGAAAATCGGATTCATTGGTTTGGGTGTGATGGGCAGCGCGATGGCGCGGCATCTGGCGGATGCGGGACATTCGCTTGTGCTCTACGACAACAATGCTGAGCAACTGAGCAAGGTGTTGAAGCGGGTAAATGGCGCAACGGCGGCGATGTCACCGCGTGACGTCGGAGCAGACGCCGAGATTGTCATTACGATGTTGCCCAACGGCGAGGTGGTGCGCGAGGTCGCGCTTGGCAAAGCTGGACTTGCGGAAAGCATGCAGCCGGGAACGCTGTTGCTCGACACCTCGTCGGCGGAGCCTTGGGTGACGCGGGAGACGGCGGTGATGTTGGCCGCGAAGGGCGTGGCGATGGTCGATGCGCCGGTGTCGGGTGCGCAGGAGGGGGCAGAAGGCGCGACGTTGGTGTTCATGGTCGGTGGGGCGAAGCGTGATGTGAGGCGCGTGTGGCCACTGTTGGATGTGATGGGTCGGCATGTGTTTCACGTTGGCGAGACGGCGTCCGGGCACACGATGAAGACCGTCAATAACCTGGCGACTGCGGTGATCTGGATGGCGACTGTGGAAGCGATGCTGATCGGCAAGGCGCACGGGCTCGACCCCAGGGCAATGCTGGAGGTGATGAATTTATCGACTAGCACCAACTTCATCACGCAGAAAAAGATGGCGTCGGAGGTTCTTTCAAGGAAATTCAGCGATCCTTTCACGCTATCACTGATGCTGAAGGATGTCGGCATTGCGACCACACTTGCCGATGACAAGGCCCTGCCGATCCCAGTTAGCGCGTTGACAGAGCAGCTGTGGGCGGCTGCTGTTAAAAAAATGGGACCGGGAAAATCCATCGCTGAGATCGTGCGCTGGTATGAGCAGATGACCGGCGTGGAGCTGAGCTGAATGCAAAAATGGGATCGAATCTATTGAGGTTCGATCCCATTGTATTGCAGGAGTGGCGCATGTCACGCGGCTTGGACGGATCGGGCGTGCTCAACCCAGCTCTTGATCTTTTCGACGTCGGGCGGATTGCCCTCGCGCAGCAGGCGCTGGCCGTCTTTCGAGATGGCGTAGTTCAAGATGTCGGCGCAGAGTTTTTCAGGATCGGAAGCGGCGACCTGATCGGCGCTGCGATAATTGGCACCGACCAGAAGCTGAGCGTGCGTGCCGCGCAAGGTCGGAATGGAGCAGACCAACCGCGCCTGATCCTGCCAGTCGGTGATGATATCGGCCGTTATGCTCTTGGCTTCGAGGCGGGCGGCGAGGGCCATCGGGTGGGCCTTGAGCAGGTCCTCGACGGTGTCGATGCCCGCGGCATAGAGTTTTTCGGCCGTCTTGGGGCCGATGGACGGGGCGTCGACGACGTCCTGCTCCAGAGTGAGATAAATGCGTGGGCCGCTCGGCGTGCGCTCGGCGCGGGTGTTGCGACGCTGGCTGCGACCTTGGCCGTCGGAGCGTTCGGCGTCATTGGTCGCGTCGTCGATCTCGTTTTCGTAGTCGGTCCAGTCGTGTTTGGCAGTGACGCGTGATCGATCTGCGGCATTGCGATCGGCGCGCTCTGAGATCGTTGTGGTGTCGTTCGAGTTGACCGCCGCCGCGCCGGTATTGGCGGAGCTATTGAGGCTATTCGTGCTTGATGACTGGCTGATGGTGCGCTCGAAGTGCGCGGCGTAGTCACTGTTGCGCTTTGTGGTGTTGCTGACGATATTGGACGCGTCGTTGGCCGGATGGGCAGCGATCAGTTGTTCGGAGCTGCTGATGCGGCTCGTCGAAGTCGATGTCACGAGTGATAGACGGACTGCCTCAAGGACTGATGTCGATAGCTCGCTTGATGCGGACTGGGTTGATGATATGGCGGTGTTGTTGGCCGTTGCCGTTGAACTGCCGGCTGTCTCAGAGGTCAGCAATGCCGCGACGTCCGGCAAATCGGCTGCCGCGATACGCGTTGGCGTTTCAACAACTGTGGGCCGCGCGGGAAGGGATGGTAGAGTTGCCGATGATGCCGATGCAGCTGCTTTGGGTTCGTTACTAGTGTCGTCAGTGACGCCACGGAGCGTGCGAAGTTGGTCGATGTAGTCACGCGTGGTCGAGACAATCTCGTTAAGGTTGGAGGTGGGCAGTGCCGGTTGTTTGGCGCCAGTCGCAACGCTGCGAGGCTCTGTCAGACTTTCGCGAACATCGATCATCTTAGAACGAAGGCGATCGGCGGTGCTGGCGCTTTGACTGGAAGTCGCGACGGTCCGCGCGTCAGGGATGGGCGTCGCTGCGTCGAGGTCTGGTGTTGTGTTCATCGACGGGCGGCTGGTCGTGCTGGCGTTGCGAGAGCGAACGGCTGGCGCCTCGGTACGTGGTGGTGCAGGACGAGGCGTCGGCGCGGTTGCTCGCTGTTGCAAGGATACGATCTCGGCAGAGATGCGGCGACCAGTGGCCGGCCCATCCAATTGCTTGGTTGTTGTATCGCGCTCAAGGCGGGTGACGACCTTTTCTCGCTGCTGGAAGGGAAATACCTGCGCGACGGCCGGCGCTTTGCGGTGGGCGATAACTTCGGCGGCATAGAGACCGCGGACGACGCGGTCGTCTTCGGGCAAGTTCTTCTCGACCTTGCCGGTGGCTTTTAATTCGTCGTACATGGCTTCGACGAGGCGGCGCTCGCGCGCATCGGCCATGCGCGTTGTGATCCATTTGATGGGCAGGTTTAGCGTGGCGAGGAAGGCTTCGGCGGTCAGCGATACCTCGGGCGGTTCGATTTTCGATTCGGCGAAGGCGCGATCAAGGATGACGGCAAACATTTCAGCGGCATAGAGGATCAGCTCGGCCACGACCTTGCGGCCGACGTCGTCGAAACCGGTTTCGGGATCGCTGACGCCGCGGGTGATGTCGTAGTGGGCGATGAGTTTTTCGTATTCGGCGTTGGCCTTGTCGGCGCCTTGACAGACCAGCATGGCGAGCCAGTTGGCGTCGCTGGAAACGGGAACGGTGATGCAGGGGCAGTGGCGTTCGCCAAGCGCGCGGAGATCGTTGTAAGATTTGGCGATGGACCACTCGGCCGCGCGATGGATGTTATTCTCAGCCTCGGACTGCGCGGTGTGGAAGGGGTGCAGAGGGTCGACACAATAGTGGCTGAGCACGCCGGCGCAGTAGGCGGCGGTGTCCCAGTCATTCTTGGTCAAGGCCTCGACGAGATTGTGATACCAGCTTTGCGCCTTGGCCGGCGCGCCGCCCCAATAGTTGTCGCGCGGGTGCAGGACGTGGTTCTTGAAGTCCTTGAACTCGTTGTCGGGGGCTTTCGAGCCTTCGAGGTAGAGCTTGCCGTATTTCAGGAACAGGCGATGCCATTGCTCAGCGTGGGGCGAGCGAATACGCATCAGGGCGTCGAGCGCGAGCTTGTGATGCGAGCCCTTGGCATAGGCGGCTGAGACCAGGGAATGCAGAATTGACAGGGTCATGGAGGGCCCTCCTCGTGACGAGCGCGCGACGATGTTGCCGACCTTGGCAGATCGATGGGCCAAGATTTGGCTCGCGCATTTGGCAGCGGGCGACTGATTCGGGCGAGCGGCACAAAAGCCACTATGCACAGGAGAGTGCTGGTTCAAGCGCGGGCTGGAGCAGACTGCTGGGCGAGCCAGATACCGCCGACGACGAGGACGAGCGCGATGGCGTGGAAGGGTGAGAAGGGCTCGCCGATGAGGCCGACGCCGAGGGTGGCGGCGAAGACGGGGACGAGGTTGACGAAGACGCCGGCGCGGCCGGGGCCAATGAGGTCGACGCCGCGGAGGAAGAACAGTTGCGCGAGGCAGGATGGAAAGACTGCCACGAATGCGATGATGGCCCAGCCGTAGAGCGTTGGCATCTGCAAGCCGGTCGTGGCCGCTTCAAAGGCCAGCAGCGGCAACGTGGTGATGGCGGCGATGAGGGCGAGGAGCGTAAAAAATGCGGCACCCGATAGGTGTGGGCGGTTGCGTAGGGCGACCGTATAGAAAGCGTAGAAGATGCAGGCGAGCAGGACGAGGAGGTCGCCACGATTGAGGTCGAGGTCGAGGATGGCCAACGGCTCGCCGCGGGTGGCGACGACGATGACGCCGGTCAGGGTGAGGATGACACCGATCAACTGGAGCAGGGTTACGCGGGTGCCGTGCGCGATCAGGGAGCCGGCGAGGACCATGACGGGAATCGAGCCCTGCAGGATGCCAATGTTGATGGCGGTGGTGTGATAAGCGGAGAAGTAAAAGAGGACGTTGAAGCCGGTGAAGCCAAGTGCGGCCATCAGGATGATGCGCAGGAGCTTCGATTTGATGTCGGCCCAATGAGCGCGGACCTCGGCGCCATAGATGGGCCATAGCACCACGAGGACCAGGATCCAGCGCATGAAGACCAGGGTCAGCGGCGTCACCTGACCAATGGCCATGCGACTGGCGACGGCGTTGGCGCCCCAGAAGAGCGCGGTCAATGTCAGCAGGAGGATCGGGGCGCGGTAGAGGGCGTCGATCGAGCGCTTGATTGGTTTAAGCGCCATCAAGCCGGATCGCTCAATTCAACGTGGGCCATGACGGCGGTGTGGTCGGCGTCGGGACCAAGCGCCTTGGCGGCGCGTTTGAGGTAGTCGGCGACGAATTCGAGTTCGTCGGCGGCGGCGCCCAGATCCTCAGCGAGGTTGCGGGCCATGTTGACATCCTTGGCCATCAGGGCGAGCGAGAAGCCGGAGTTGTAGGTCTTCGGGATTAGATAGCGCGCGGCTTTGTTCTCCGTGGTGTTATTGCGACCGGTGGAGGCATTGAGGACGGATGTCATGATGGTGGGATCGAGGCCGAAGCGCGCACCGACGTGGAGGGCTTCGCAGGTGGCAATGAGGCCGGCGGCCGAGACGTAGTTGTTGAGCGCCTTGATGGCGTGGCCGGAGCCGAGCTTGCCAGTGCGGTGGATGGAACCCAGGGCTTTGAGGGCAGGCTCGATGCGGTCGATGATGGTGCCGTCGCCGCCGGCCATGATGGCGAGGGTTCCGGTGACGGCTTTGCCGACGCCGCCGGAGACGGGTGCATCGACGACGTGGAGTTGCAGTTCGGCGGCGCGACCAGCCAGCGTGATGGTATCGAGCGGGTAGGACGAACTCATGTCGATGATGACGCCGCCTTGGGCCATGCCTGCCGCAAAGCCGGGCGTGCCGGACGTGCCAAAGGCGGCGGATTGGACGGCTTTGCCCTCGGGCAGCATGGTGATAACGGTCGAAAGACCGGCACCGGCTTCGGCAAGAGATGCGGCAGCTGCGAAGTTCTTGATGCCGGCGAAAGGTTTCAAGCTTTCAGCGCGCAGATCGAACAGGCGGACGTGGTGGCCGGCCTTGGCGAGGCAGCGGGCCATCGGCGCGCCCATGTTGCCGATGCCGACGAAGCCGATGGTGGAGGAGGTGGGCATGATGGGCGTCTCGTATGCTGGGGATTGCGCGGTTGGACGATCTGCAGCGAGCCACAGGTGGGGCCGGAGGGCAAGGGGCAGGCGTGTGGGGAGGGTGTATCGTTGGCCGTCCCTGTCGGCTGGACCCTGATTCTCGTTACAGGTCGGAGATACGCGCAGTCGACGGGCGGGCCAAGAAGAGACGCTCAATGTGACGTTTTCCGAAGCCAATGGCTAGGTTGCTCAAGTATCATGAAGCGGACAACTTGAGCGCAACAACACCGCGGATGTCGGGCAACGGGGGGCCGCAATGAAGCTCTTCTATGCGACCGGTTCATCGTCGCTCGTTCCGCATATCGGGAAATCAGAGATGTCATCTCTGGTTTCCCTCGACCAACGGCGACGTTCTGCATATCGTAGCGGACGCAGTCGGCAATATTGGCAATACGCCTTTCCAGTTGCGAGGTGTCCATGACCGAGACGCTCTATGTCGGAGGTGCCAGCGGTTACGATCAAATGTTCGCCCGAGTAACACAGGCATTCATTCCCGCCCTCCTGGACGCGGCTCGAATTGCTCCGGGCCATCGCATACTCGATGTCGCGACGGGCACGGGAGCTGCTGCAAAAGCCGCAAGAGACCTGGTCGGTGCCGGCGGCGCCGTGTCAGCAGGCGACATTTCGACGACCATGCTTGATGTTGCGCGGTGCAATCCAGAGAATGCAGGCATCACATTTGGCCAGTTCGACGGCCACAAACTGCCATATCCTGATGCTCATTTCGATCGCGTGATCTGTCAGCTTGGTCTCGCATTCTTCGATGACCCCGGTCGCGGTCTCGCCGAGTTCAAGCGCGTCTTGAACGCTGGCGGCCGCGCGGCGGTGATCGTCAACTCGACGCCCGAGCGGTCGCTTTTTACGCGCATCGGAACCGTTATTGGCCAGCACGTTCCCGAGCTGGCCGAGCAACTCAATCGCTACGCCTCGATCCGCACGGTCGAGCGGCTGCGCGACCTGTTCGCCAGCGCGGCGTTCCGAGATATTGAGGTGGGCACACAGATCCGCTCGTTCTCGTTCGCTTCCTTTGATGATTACTTCGCCGGAACGGAGGCGGGGGCGGGTATCTCCGGTCAGGAGTATGTCAAGTTGCCTCTTGCGACCCGGACGGCCGTGCGCGAGGCGATGCGGCTCTCGTTCCCCGCTGGCGGTAGTCACCGGCCGTTCGTCGTCGACATGGAAGTTCTGGTCGGTTCCGGCAACCACTAGGCACAGCAGTTTCCTCCGACGGAAGAGGTCTCTGTGACCGTAACCGCTCGTGCTCCGATCCCGATGTTTGAGCAACGACGCATCGAGGCAATGACCCGAACCAATAACGTCAGTTGGCGGATCATGATTCCCCACTTCGAACTATTGGCGGCATCCTAGTATGCTAGCACAGGTATAGGAATCCCATCAGCCGGCCAAACAAATTCAATGCCCGGCATGAGGAACATCAAAGTCTGCCCGTACGTCAGCCCTGACGATCGCGCGACGCTGGAGCTGCTCGTTGGCGACGGCAAGACGCTGCAGATAATCGCGGCGCGCGCCCGCGTCGTGTTGGCGTCGGGTCGCGGGCTCTCCGTCCACTTGGATTCTCGGCGCAAAGGTAGACAGGCTCTGTGGTCCGAGACCGATGCGGCGCAGCAAAAGCAAATCGCGACTGATGATCCGCGCTCTACTTGTGCCGCACATGGCCCGTCGCGACGCCGGTCGCGGTCCGTTTGATTGGCGAAGGGATCGGAGTTCAAGGTGATATTTGAAATGTGTTGGAGCAAGCGGCCGCGCCACGCCTTAACACTCTCCCCGTGAAGAACGGCGAGGGGGAAGGTTGGCCATCACGGCATCGGCAAGACTTCGTGTTCCTTGAGGACGCGGCCGTTGTCGGCGTCGACTTCGACCAGGCGGACGCGGTAGCCCCACAGTTGCGCCAGATGTTGGAGGGTGCGTTCCGCTTCGGTTTTGTCGAGGATGATGCCGTTGCGGACGGTGTGCGTGACGACGAGGCGGCGGGAGCCGGAGAGATCGGCGTCGGTGACCTGCAGATCGGGATCGAGGGCGGAGGGATCGTACATGCGCGCCAAGCGGCGGCGGACGTCGCGATAGCCGCGCTCGTCGTGAATGCCGGTGATGTGGACGGCGGGGTCCTTGGCGTCGTCCTTGAGGGCGAACAGGCGCATGTCGCGCATCAGTTTGGGGGAGAGGAACTGCTGGATGAAACTCTCGTCGCGGTAATTGGCCCAGGCGTCACGGAGGACGGCCATGTCGTCGCCTGTTCCGGCGATATCGGGGAACCAGTCGCGGTCTTCGGACGTTGGTTCACGCACGATGCGCTGGATATCGCGCATCATGGCGAAGCCGAGTGCGTAGGGGTTCATGCCGGAGTAGCGTTTGTCGTTGAAGGCCGGCTGGAAGACGACGGAGGAGTGAGAGTGGAGGAACTCGAGCATGGAGCCGTCGGTCAGGTGCCCGTGTTCGTACATGCGATTGAGGATCTCGTAGTGGACGAAAGTGGCGCAGCCTTCGTTCATGGTCTTGGTCTGGCGCTGGGGATAGAAATATTGCGCGAGCGAGCGGACGACACGCAGCAATTCACGCTGCCAATCGGCGAGTTTGGGCGCGTTTTTTTCGAGGAAATAGAGGATGTTCTCCTCGGGTAGGCCGAGGCGGCGGTTCTCGTTCGAAGTGATGGCGGCGGCCGGATCGATGCGGTTGATCTCGGGAAGGGTGCGATCGAGGCGGTCGTAGGTGCGTTCCTCGTGTTCGCGGCGGCGGGCCTCGCGCTGGGCTTCGTGCTTGAGGCGGTCGCGTGGGCGCGGCGTCAGGTTGCGGCTGATGCCCTGGTTCATGAGGGCGTGGGCGCTGTCGAGAACCGCTTCGACGGCTTCCTGGCCGTAGCGCTCTTCGCACTCGGAGACGTAGGTGCGGGCGAAGGCTAGATAGTCGATGATGTGATCGGCTTCGGTCCATTGCTGGAACTGGTAGTTGTTCTTGAAGAAGTGGTTGTGGCCGTAGGCGGCATGGGCGATGACGAGGGCCTGCATGGTCATGGAGTTTTCCTCCATGATGTAATTGATGCAGGGATCGGAGTTGATGACGATCTCGAAGGCGAGGCTGCGCATGCCCTTACGGTACATGGTGTCGTCGTAGGCGAAGCGCTTGCCGAACGACCAGTGGCGGTACATGACCGGCATGCCGATGGAGGAATAAGCGTCGAGCATCTGCTCGGCGGTGATGACCTCGATCTGGTTGGGATAGATATTGAGGCCCATTTCGCCGAGGGCGATTTCGCCCATGGTGTCGTAGACCTTCTCGATCAGCGGGAAGCTCCACTCGGCGCCGTCGAAGAGCGGCTTCACGGTTTGCCTTTTGCGCTTCGGCAATGTGATTTTTGGCGCCACGCGGAATTCTTTCCTAGCTGTCAGGCGGCGATGCCGTTCGCCGCGAAAAGTTCGCGGAAGACGGGGAAGATGTCTTCGGGACTGGTGACACGGCGCATGGCGAAGACGTCGGAACTTTCGGAGACGGCTTCGTAGCCCTGCCAGACGACGGTTTCCATGGTGTCGGCGTAGCGTTCGCCGTGAGCTGTCTCGATGTAGGCGAAGTACTGGCAGATGGGGAGGATCTCGTTGTTGAGGAGGTCGAGGCACTTCGGCATGTCGTCGTGGAAGTTGTCTCCGTCAGAGGCCTGCGCTGCGTAGATATTCCAGTCGGCGGGCGAATAGCGGGCGCGGACGACGGTCATCATTTCTTCGAGCGCCGAAGAGATGACGGTGCCGCCGGTCTCGGTGCCGCGGAAGAAGGTCTCCTCGTCGACTTCGGCGGCGGTCGAGGTGTGGCGGATGAAGACGACGTGGACCTCTTTGTAATGGCGCGTCAGGAAGACGTGCAGCAGCATGAAGAAGCGCTTGGCGAGGTCCTTCAGGCTTTCGGTCATGGAAGCGGAGGCGTCCATCAGGCAGAACATGACGGCTTGCGTGGTGGGTTTGGGGACGCGGTCGAAGCGGTTGTAGCGCAGGTCGATCGGATCGATGTAGGCGATGGTCGAGCGCATGCGCTTCTTGTGTTCGAGGCGCGATTTGATTTCGAGGATCAGTTTTTCGTCAGGCGGGATTGCCTCTTCGGCGGCTTTCAATTCGGTTTCGATCGCCTCGATGGTGGCGAGGCTCGGGCGGCCGAGGGCCATGCGTCGACCGAGGCTGTTGCGCATGGTGCGGATGTGATTGAGGCGGGCGGGGGAACCAGAGTTGGTGAAGCCGGCGCGGGCGGGCTTCGATGACTTGAGGTCCTTGAGTTTTATTTTCACGAGGTTGGGGAGTTGCAGGTCCTCGAAGAAGATGTCGAGGAATTCGTCGCGTGACAAGGAGAAGGAAAATTCATCCTGGCCGTCGCCATCGGGGCTGCCCTGATTGCCACGTCCACCGCCGCCGCCCTGGGGTTTGGGAATCGCGTCGCCGACTTGATACTCCTCATTGCCGGGAAGGACGAAGTCGCGATTGCCGGTGCCGCGGGCGTGGGAGAATTGCGGCTCGCGGAGGGACTTCGATTTGATGGTGACGCGTTCGCCGCTGTCGGCTTCGGTGACGCGGCGGGATTTCAGCGATTCCTTCACGGCCTCGCGGATCTCGGCTTTGGCACGGCGGAGAAAGCGCTGCCGATTGCCGAGGCTTTTGGATTTCGGGTTGAGGCGGCGATCGACGATCTGCATGGGGGACTCGTGAGTGGTGAGTGGTCAGTCGTGAGTGGCAGACGGCGGCCGCCCATTCCGATCAGTGCTGCCGCCCCTCACCCCAACCCTCTCCCCGTTACGCCATGCTCCACGGGGAGAGGGAGTGCGTTCAGCTCGACTTCTTGACGCGCATGTACCATTCGACAAGGCGACGGACCTGACGGGCGGTGTAGCCGCGCGAGACCATGCGTTGCACGAACTCCTCGTGCTTCTTTTCGGTCTCATTGTCCTGCTTCTTGCCGAAGGAGATGACAGGCAAGAGATCCTCGACCTGGCTGAACATGCGCCGCTCGATGACGTCGCGGATTTTCTCGTAGCTGGTCCAGTTCGGGTTCTTGCCGCCGTTCTTGGAGCGGGCGCGGAGCGCGAACTTGACGACTTCGAAGCGGAAATCCTTGGGGTTGGCGATGCCGGCCGGTTTCTCGATTTTCGAGAGTTCCTGTTCGAGGACCTGACGGCTCATGAGGTTGCCGGTGTCGGGGTCCTTGAAGTCATGGTCCTCGATCCAGGCGTCGGCGTAGGAGACGTAGCGGTCGAACAGGTTCTGGCCGAAGTCGTGATAGCTCTCAAGATAGGCCTTCTGTACTTCGTTGCCGATGAATTCGGCGTAGCGGGGTGACAGCTCTTCCTTGATGAACTCGATGTAGCGTTGCTCGGTTTCGTCGGGCAGCTGCTCGCGGCGGATGGCTTGCTCCAGCACGAACAGGAGGTGGACCGGGTCGGCGGCGATCTCGTTGGTGTCGAAGTTGAACGTCTCCGAGAGGATCTTGTAGGCGAAGCGCGTCGATGCGCCGTCCATGCCCTCGGTGACGCCGGCGGCATCGCGATATTCCTGGATGGTCTTGGCGTGCGGATCGGTGTCCTTCAGGCTTTCGCCGTCGTAGACGCGCATCTTGGAGTAGAGCGAGGAATTCTCGTGCTCCTTCATGCGTGAGAGGACGGAGAAACGGGCGAGCATATCGAGCGTTCCGGGCGCACACGGCGCGTTCTTCAAGTCGCTGGCGGTCAGCAGTTTCTCGTAAATGCGGCGTTCTTCGGTGACGCGCAGGCAATAGGGCACCTTGATGACGCAGATGCGGTCGAGGAAGGCCTCGTTGTTTTTGTTGGCGCGGAAGCTCTGCCATTCGCTTTCGTTGGAGTGGGCGATAATGATGCCCTGATAGGGCATGGCGCCGACATTTTCGGTGCCGACGTAGGTGCGATCCTGTGTAGCGGTCAGCAAGGGATGCAACATCTTCAGCGGCGCTTTGAACATCTCGACGAATTCGAGAAGTCCCTGCGTCGTGCGGTTGAGGCCGCCTGAATACGAGTAGGCATCGGCGTCGTTCTGGCCGTAGTGCTCGAGTTTGCGGATGTCGACCTTGCCGACCAGTGACGAGATGTCCTGGTTGTTCTCGTCGCCGGGCTCAGTCTTGGCGACGCAGATCTGGCGGAGCTTCGACGGGGTGAGCTGCAGAACCGAGAACTTGGAGATGTCACCGCCGAACTCGTCGAGGCGTTTGACGGCCCAGGGACTCATGTTGCCCATCAGCATGCGCTGCGGGATGCCGTAGCGTTCCTGCAGCATCTGACCCATCTTGATCGGGTCGAACAGGCCGAGCGGGCTTTCGAAGATCGGGCTGATCTGATCGGCGGTGGCCAGCACGTAGACCGGGCGCTTCTCCATCAGCTCCTTGAGGCGCTCGGCGAGCGAGGACTTGCCGCCGCCGACGGGCCCCAGGAGATAGAGGATCTGCTTGCGTTCTTCGAGGCCTTGGGCCGCATGGCGGAAGAAGCCGACGATGCGCTCGATGGTCTCTTCGAGGCCATAGAAGTCGCGGAAGGCCGGGTAGACCTTCAAGGTCCGGTTCATGTAGATGCGGCTGAGGCGCGCGTCCTTGGCCGTATCGACGAATTCGGGTTCCCCGATCGCTGCGATCATGCGTTCCGATGCGCCAGCGTAAAACGACGGATCGTTCCGGCAACCCTCAAGGTATTCCTTGAGCGACAGCCGTTGCTGTTTCTGGCTCTCGTAAGCCTGAGCGAAGAGATCAAAGATGTTGTCCTGGCTGGGCATTGTTCACCGCCTCTTTCAGTCACCATCCACCCCGCAGATTAAACCAAAACATTGGGGCGGGCATTAGATCGATTAAAGTTAGTTTTTAACCGTGGCCGGCAAGACGCGCTTTTGTGATGCGCACTGACGCGCTCATCAGGTCAGATGGGGATTGGGGGAGTCAAACACAATCGGGAATCGTGCGGTGTGCCAACGAGATCAGGGATTGTGCGCGGGGATAGCGTGGTGTGGTATGCCACGCGGGCCGATTCGCGTGTCAATGCGGTCGGCGTCATGTCAATCCGGTAGCAAAACGCGGATTGCAGGCTTTGTGTGCGGGCGGGTGTTCGGAAAAATCGCGAATCACGTGTTCGGCAACGGCGCTTTGACCCATTGCAGTTGGGGTCCCGGTTTAGTTGGGCAATGTCAGGCTGTGCGTGGCCCTGGCAGGCGCACTGGGATGCCGGCCGCAGCCAGGTGCTGTTTGGCTTGCTGAACGGTGTACGTTCCGAAATGGAATATCGACGCGGCGAGAACGGCGCTAGCGTGGCCGATTTTGACACCATCGACGAGGTGATCGAGGGTGCCGACGCCGCCTGAGGCAATCACTGGAATCGGGATTGCGTCGGCGACGGCGCGGGTCAGTTCGAGATCGAAGCCGGCTTTGGTGCCATCGCGATCCATCGAGGTGAGGAGGATCTCGCCGGCGCCGAGGCTGGTGACTTCACGGGCGAAGTCGATGGCGTCGATGCCCGTGGGATTACGGCCGCCGTGGGTAAATATACTCCAACGCGCCGGAGCGGTTGGCTGCGATACGCGTTTGGCATCGACGGCGACGACAATGCACTGGGCGCCGAATTTCTCGGAGGCTTGGCGGACGAAGTCGCGATTGGTGACGGCGGCGGTGTTGATCGAGACCTTGTCGGCGCCGGAATTCAAGAGCCGGCGAATGTCTTCGACAGTGCGGACGCCGCCGCCGACGGTCAACGGCATGAAGCAGCGGGCGGCGGTGCGCTCGACGATGTCAAAGATCGTTTCGCGGTTGTCGCTGGAGGCGGTGATGTCGAGGAAACAGAGTTCGTCGGCGCCGGCTGCATCATAGGCGCTGGCCGCTTCGACGGGATCGCCGGCATCGATCAGATCAACGAAATTGATGCCCTTGACGACGCGGCCGTTCTTGACGTCGAGGCAGGGAACGATGCGGGTCTTGAGCATGGGGCTGCATAGCAGGCGCTGGGCATCGAGGGAATAGTCGGCGGAAAGGCGGCGCCGTGCGTCCGTGGCTGTTGCATTCGCGGCATGCCCAGGGCATTGGTCGTGCTGGAATTTGCGTTCGATCGGTGTGGTCACCTTGGGCGCGTGGCGTAACGGGAGTTCGGCGATGTTGTTGAGATTGCTGTTCGGGATGGATCGGGTGCAGTCCTATACCGTGCATGAAGGCGCGGCACCGCCTGCTGGACGGATTGCGCGGGCCGAAGCGCTGGTGTTCGTCAAGGACGGGTTCACGCCGGCAGCGTTTTTCGGTGCGCCATTCTGGCTGGCGGCAAACCAGATGTGGGTGTGGCTTGCTGGCTATGTTGCGGCGCTAGCTGCGGCGATCGGTCTGGTGTTGGTCTTGGAATTGCAACTGCCGTTTCTGGCGCTGGCGCTCGTAGCGCTGCATCTGCTGATCGGGTTCGAGGCGGATGATTTGAAGCGCGGCGCTTTGGAGGGGCAGGGATTTGCGACGCTCGGGGCAGTGACCGGTAAAGGCGCGCTCGACTGCGAACGGCGGTTCTTAGATATCTGGCTCGGTGGCGCGCAGTCTGATGCAGGAATGGCGGGGCAGGCGACAGCACCGGCGGCGATGGCGTCGGCGATGGCGTTTGCCAAACCGGCTGCACCGTTGCGGCCGCGGGTGATCGGCGATCTGCTCGGGCGGCGGTAGAGGTTTTCAGTTGATATGCAGAGGGCGACATGCAGACGGTGGTGATCGTCGACTATGGCTCGGGCAATCTGCATTCGGCGGCGAAGGCGTTCGAGCGCGCGGCGTTTGAGAGCGCGGCGGATGTGCGGATCGTGGTTTCGGCGGATGCGGGTGACGTTTTGCGTGCCGACAGGGTTGTGCTGCCGGGAGTCGGCGCGTTCGCTGATTGCAGGCGGGGGCTCGATGCGGTCGGCGGGATGCGGGAGGCGCTGGAGACGGTGGTGCGGCGGCAGGGCCGGCCGTTTCTCGGAATTTGCGTCGGCATGCAGTTGATGGCGACGCGGGGCTTGGAGTTTGAGGTGACCGAGGGGCTCGGGTGGATCGCGGGCGACGTTACGGCGATCAAGCCGGCGGATGCGACTTTGAAAATCCCGCATATGGGATGGAATTCGATCGATGTGCGACGGGTGCATCCGTTGCTCAAGGGCATTGCGACAGGGCCCGATGGATTGCATGCCTACTTCGTGCATTCGTTTCAGTTGGTTTGCCGTGAGGCCGTCGACGTCGTGGCGCTGACGGATCATGGCGGGTTGGTCACGGCGATGGTTGGGCGGGACAATATTGCCGGGACGCAGTTCCATCCGGAGAAAAGCCAGGCGCTGGGGCTGCGGTTGATTGCGAATTTTTTGCGCTGGACGCCGTAGGAGCCGATCGCGCTGCGCAGGTGTGGGTTCGCTGGATTGATCGCAAAAATTGGACGTACCACAGCTCAGTCGCCGATCGGGGAATTGGGAGTGCGGCTGAGAACGCGTGGCACGTCCTGGGGAGAGATAAGGCTTTGCTTGTCACCGGCGATGCGACATGCGTCGCGCTTCGGTGGGCCCAAGCAACCGTGCTGGCGGGTGGTCCCGGCTCGACGGTTGGGCATGCCGCCGGCATGGATTGCTTGGGTTGGGGCGCGCGGAAGCGGCCGGGGCAGGTCCGCTTCCGCGCCAGCGCCGCCCGAGAGAGGGGGCAGGCGGCGCAAATCTTGTGATGTTCTTGCTCAGGCTGCGGCGGGGGCGGACGTCATGGCGGCGACGTCGTGGCCGACCGGAAAGGCGATCACATTTGTTGGTACTGCGGCCGCAACTTCAGTGCGCCGCTGGCGAAACCAACGCAGTGCCGTATTGAGCAAGGCTGCATCGGCTTCTACCTCCTGAATGACGAGGCCATCATCGGTATCGAGCAAGGGCCGCAGCCTCGCTTCCAAAACACGGCGGCGCTCGGATGTTCGGACATACCAGGTGGAGGCCAGCGGCCGGGCCCAGGCTTCGCCAATCTGCATGATTTCAGTGACCAGGCGGTTGCGGGCCAAATCAGGGCGGGCGAGGTCATAGCTGATGAGAAATGTGCGCATGGGGTTCTCTCTCGGGCAAATCAGTGGGGGTAAGCGAGTTGGGGGACTGTCTGTCTTTGCCGCTGTCGATACGCACTACGTTGCGGCGTGAACATATGAAGAACATGCCACGACTTAGTGCATGAGTCCAGCAAAAGTTCTCTCAATGTTCTTCTGGCAATCCGGAACTGTGGAAAACGTCGGCGCAGGTAACTGACGGCTGCATCAGCAAAGCGAGAGACCGTTGAGTGCCAAGCGTGCCGGCTCAATCAAACAGGCCGGGCTGCAGCCCATCCGGCACCTTGCGCGAGATGCGGCGATGGGGGCTTGAATCAACTTGGCCGGTCAGGGCTGGAAACCGCTGTTGGAACGCAGTCCAGGCCTTTTCACGGCTGGCGGGGTAACGGGTGCCTTCCCAAATCTCATAGAGGCGGCGGGGATCGCAGGTGTAGCGCTGGAGAATGTCCTTGCGGCGAATGCGCAGCCAGCGAGAGATCCAAATGTCGATGGCATCGGTCTCGGACAATGTCCGCTTGCGAGCCGGTTTGGCCGCAGCGTCAAAGACTTGAGGGTCGGACTGAAACACGGTGATACTTGACCTGGTGAGAACGTGGGTGTTGATGCCCGACAATTGCAGCAATCCGAGGACATGTGTCCTCCCTACAACCGAACGTGCGTGACAGCGGTGATCCTGTTTCCTGCCATCGATCTCAAAGACGGCCAATGCGTACGCCTGAAACTCGGCGACATGAGCGCGGCGACGGTCTTCAATGACAGTCCTGCCACGCAGGCACGGATTTTCGAGCGGCAAGGGTTTGAGTTTTTGCACATCGTTGATCTGAATGGCGCGTTTGCCGGTAGGCCAGTTAATGGCGCGGCGGTCGAAGCTATTCTCGGCGCAGTATCGATGCCGTGCCAACTCGGCGGCGGGATTCGGGATCTGGCGACGATCGCGATGTGGCTCGACAAGGGCATTCGCCGCATCATCCTCGGGACGGTCGCGGTGCGGGATCCAGCGCTGGTGCGCGAGGCGTGTCGCAGCTTTCCCGGCCGGGTCGCCGTTGGGATTGATGCCAAGGGCGGCAGGGTCGCGACGCAGGGATGGGCTGAGACGTCGGAGCTCGGCGTCGTCGATCTCGCTCGGCGGTTCGAGGACGCGGGGGTGGCGGCGATCATCTATACGGACATCGATCGTGATGGCGTGCTGGCGGGAATCAATTGGGAGTCGACGCGGGGGGTGGCAGAGGCGACGTCGATTCCGGTGATTGCGTCGGGTGGGTTTGCTTCCATGGCGGATGTCGATGCGTTGCTGGCGCCGGCCAGTAGCAAGCTCGAAGGGGCGATCTCGGGCCGCGCGCTTTACGACGGGCGGATTGATGTGGCGGCGGCGCTGGCGCGGATCAAACTCGGCCGGTCACGACACAACGCTTAGCAAATGTTGCGTCGCCGTAAGAATTTCCATTAACGCATACATTGTTTTTGACGCCGCACAGGCGGCATGCAACGCTGCGGCAGGATCGGACGGGAATTGCAGTGGCAATTGCCTGAACCGGTCTCGCCACGGATACGCGTTCCTTGAAACGGGTAGCGCTGGACATCATTCCTTTTGGGAGGAAGTACAATGTTTGCAAGACTTTTGACCGCTGTTGCAGTTGCGGCCAGCGTGGCGGTCGGTGCGACCGGTGCGATAGCACAAGAGAAAAAGGTGCGCATGAATGTCGCGGGCGCGTTCCCGTCGACGACCGGGCTGCTTGGGCCGACGCAAAACTATGTCGTTGATACCTTGAAGAAGGTTTCCGGCGGATCGATCGACGCCAAATTCTTCGAGCCGGGCGCGCTGGTTCCGGCGGGACAATACTTCGATGCGATCTCAAACGGGTCACTTGACTCGGCTTGGACCGTTTCCGGATTTTTCACCGGCAAGGATATTGCTTTCGCGATGTATGCGGCGGTGCCGTTTGGCCCCGAGGCCGGCGAATACATGGGCTGGATGAACCATGGCGGTGGTCGCAAGCTCTATGACGACCTGCATGCCAAGTACAATATCGTGGCGTTGCCCTGCGGGTTGATTGCTCCCGAGGCCTCGGGTTGGTTCCGCAAAGAGATCAAGGGTGCGGATGACCTCAAGGGTCTGAAGATGCGTTTCTTTGGACTTGGCGCCAACGTGATGCAGAAACTCGGCGTGCAGACGCAGTTGCTGCAGGCGGGTGAAATTTTTCAGGCACTGCAGCTTGGCACGATCGACGCCACCGAGTTCTCGATGCCGGTCATGGACCTGACGCTTGGCTTCCATCAGGTGGCCAAGCACTACTACTTCCCCGGCTGGCATCAGATGTCGACGATCAACTCGCTCTACATCTCGAAAGCAAAGTGGGCGGAGTTCTCCGATACGCAGAAAGAGCAGATCCGCGTGACCTGTGACTCGACGATGCTGCGCCAGTTCATCGAGGGCGAGAGCGTTCAGGGCAAGGCGATCAAGGAGATCCAGAGCAAGGGTGTGACGCTGCACTACTGGCCGAAGGAGATGCTCGCGCTCTACCGCAAGACCTGGGAAGAGGTTGCCAAGGAACAGGCCGAGAAGAGCCCTGAGTTCAAGAAAGCCTGGGACAGCTACGCGGCGTTCCGTACCGAATACAAGGTCTGGAAGGACTACGGGTATCTGAAGGAATAATGCGTTGGCATTGAATGAGGGCTCTTCGCGGGGCTCTCACTCCGCTTTCATGGACTTTATTTTTCCACTTCGTTTTTAGTGCGCGTTCAAGCTGTAGAGCTCGTGCCGCAAGCCTCGGGGGAATGGATGGCGTCTGACATGATGATCAGCGTGCCGTGGATGATCGTCCTGTCGATCAGCACGGCGCTGTTGTTCTCCTCGGCGGTTTTTGGGCTGATCCGCACAGCGGATGGCATCAAGTGGTTCCTCGAAAAAATTGCGTTCGGCAGTGGTTATCTGTTGATCGTGCTGATGTTCATCACCTGCATGGATATTGTTTTTCGCCGTTTGCAGCTGCCGATCGCGCTGACGCAGTTCCAGGAAGCCGAGTGGCACCTGCATACCGCGATTTTCTCGGGTTGGATGGGCTACAACTACGTCATCAACGCGCACCCGCGTGTCGACAGTTATACTGAGACACTGACTTTCCGCCGGAAGGCGTGGATCGAGTTCTGCGGTGTGACGATCCTGGCGCTGCCGTTCATGTACGTGATGGTGCAGCACGGTTGGCCGTTCGTGTTGCAATCCTACCTGCAAAACGAAGCATCGGAGAATGTGACGGGGCTGCCCTATCGCTGGGCGATCAAGGGGGTCTTTTTCATCGGGCTTTGGTTGGTGCTGTTGGCGATCGCCAGCGTGCTGCTGCGGCTGCTCGCGTTCCTATTCGGGAAGCGGCGGCAAGACGAGGTTGGACTGCAGATCGGCCATTCCGAGCTCGAGGTTTGAGGGGCGACCATGTTCGATCTTATTGCCGACAATCTCGCGCTGATCATGTTCGCGATCATGTTCGTGATCATCTTCTGCGGTTATCCCGTTGCGTTCGTGATGGGTGGCGCGGGGTTGATCTTCGGCATCATCGGCTGGCTGATGGGGGTATTCCCGATTGCGTCGATGTCGAATGTCATCCTGCGGATGTGGGGTGGCGTCGCGGTTGACCCGGTACTGGTGTCGATCCCGATGTTTATCTTCATGGGGTCGATTTTGGAGCGATCGGGCTCCGCCAAGGACATGCTGTCGGCGACGGAGATTTTACTCAAGCGCGTGCCGGGTGGTCTCGCCGTTGCGGTCATGGTGATGGGCACAATTCTGGCGGCGCCGATCGGCGTGGTCGGTGCGGCCGTCGTGCTGCTGTCGCTGATTGCGCTGCCGCAGATGCTGGATGCGGGCTACAATAAACAATTGGCGATTGGCACGGTTGCGTCGGCGGGGACGCTCGGCATTCTGATCCCACCGGCGATCATGCTGGTGGTGATGGCGGAAATGCTGAATACGTCGGCGGGGGCTTTGTTCGCGGCGGCGACGATGCCGGGGTTCCTGCTGTCGGGGCTCTATCTCATCTACATCATCTGTTATGCGTTGATATATCCAAAGGGCGCGCCAAAGCTGCCGGCGAATTTCGGGCCGCAGAGCCGGGAAGAGTTCTGGCGGACGATGTGGAAGGGGTTGTTCCCGATGACCTTCCTGATGTTCATCGTCTTGGGATCGATCTTTGCCGGTTATGCGACGGCGACGGAAAGTGCCGGCGTCGGCGTGCTCGGGTCGTTCATCATCGCGATGATCAATGGCCGCTTCAATATGTCGATGGTCAACGACAGCATCCGCTCGGCGTGCCGGGCGAATGCGATGGTGTTCCTGATCTTCCTTGGCGCGACGTGCTTCTCGTATGTGTTTCGCACACTTGGCGGCGATGATGCGATGATCGGCGCGCTGAAGTGGCTTGGGGTCGACACGAAGTGGGAGATGCTGGCGTTCCTGATGGTGCTGATCTTCCTGCTCGGGTTTCCGTTCGAGTGGATCGAGATCTGCCTGATCGTGCTGCCGGTGTTCGGGCCGATTTTATTGAAGTATGATTTTTCCGATCATCTCGGGAACAATGCGTATCTGATGCCGTGGTTCGCTACGCTGGTGGCGGTGAACCTGCAGACGTCGTTCATGACGCCGCCGTTCGGTGCGACGCTGTTCTACATGAAGGGGACCGTGCCGCCGGGGATCACGATGAGTGACGTCTACAAGGGGATGTATCCGTTCGTGGCGATGCAGTTGCTTGGGCTGGTGTTGTGCATCTACTTCCCCGGTATCGTGTTGTGGCTGCCGAAGTGGGCGGGGATGCTGGATTAGAGGGCTTATTGCCCAGGCGCCGCGCGTCGTGCTTCAATTTCTGCTGACGCGCGGCGCTTGTGCCGGCGCCACCGTTGCCCACCGGCAACCGCGCTTAAACGCTCAGCGTGCCCTTGGTCGATGGCACGCGGTCGGCTTGGCGCGGATCGATGGCGATGGCTTGGCGGAGCGCGCGGGCGAGGCCCTTGAAGCAAGTCTCGGCGATGTGGTGATTGTTTAGCCCATAGAGGTTCTCGACGTGCAGGGTGATGCCGGCGTTCTGTGCGAAGGCTTGGAACCACTCGCGGAACAACTCGGTGTCCATGTCGCCGATTTTGGACTGCGAGAAGGTGACGTTCCAGACCAGGAACGGGCGGCCGGAGACGTCGATGGCGACGCGGGTCAGGGTTTCGTCCATCGGCAAATGCACCGAAGCGTAGCGGGTGATGCCGACTTTCTCGCCGATGGCTTTGGCGAAGGCTTGGCCGAGGACGATGCCACTGTCTTCGGTGGTGTGGTGGAAGTCGATGTGCAGGTCGCCCTTGGCTTTGAGGGTGATGTCGATCAAGGCGTGGCGGGCCAGTTGCTCCAGCATATGATCGAGGAAGCCAATACCGGTTTCGATGTCGTAGCTGCCGGTGCCGTCGAGATTGATCGAGGCCTTAATGCGGGTCTCTTTGGTTTGACGGTCGATGGTAGCGGTGCGCTTCACGGGAGCGATCCTTGATAGGGCCATGATTGAGCTTGGGATTATCAGCTTGCGCGTGATCCGGCCAGGGTGCTGGCGCACATTGTATGTCCCCTTGATTTACCGATCGTTCACAGCGATATCGAGGGTTCAGCGAAATCGGCGGGAAAGACACGGAAAAGGCGGGACGACCCATGGAATCCTGGCACGGGACAACAATTTTAACGGTTCGGAAGGCGGGGAAAGTGGTGATTGCGGGCGATGGGCAGGTGAGCCTCGGTGCCACCGTGATCAAGTCGAATGCGCGGAAGGTGCGCACGCTTGGCGCGCGCGGCGATGTGATCGGCGGGTTTGCGGGGGCGACGGCGGATGCCTTCACGTTGTTCGAGCGGCTCGAGGGCAAGCTCGAGCAGTATCCGGGGCAGTTGACGCGGGCGTGCGTGGAACTCGCCAAGGACTGGCGGACGGATCGCTATTTGCGGCGGCTCGAAGCGATGATGCTGGTGGCGGATCGCGAGCGGACGCTGGTGCTGACGGGGACCGGCGACGTGCTGGAACCGGAAGCGGATTGTGCGGGGATCGGGTCGGGCGGCAACTATGCCTTGGCCGCGGCGCGGGCATTATTGGATTCGGATAAGTCGGCGGAAGAGATTGCGCGGCGCGCGATGGCGATCGCGGCGAGCATCTGCGTCTACACCAACGGCAATCTGGTTGTTGAGAGTTTGGAGAGCGTGCGTTGAGCGGGTCCGGCATGGCGTGGACGTGGCTCGTGCTCGCAGGGCTCACAGAGATCGCGGGCACGACGGTGTTTCGGTACATCGATGGGTTCAATCGGCTGACGCCGATCGTGGCGTTGATTGTGACCGGAACGCTCAGCCTCGTGCTGCTGTTCAAAGCGCTCGACGGCATTCCGATTGGAACGGCCTATGCTGTTTGGACCGGCATGGGGGCGGCCGGCACCGTCCTCGTCGGCATTCTGTTCTACAAGGAGCCGACCGACGCGCTCCGTCTCGTCTTCCTTTCGACACTGATCGGCTCGATTGTCGGGCTGAAATTCGTGTCCAACCACTGAGGCTTGGTATTCTGATGCAAATACGTCGTCATGGCCGCGCAGGCGGCCACCCACGTCAACGCACTGCGATCTGCTATTTTCGGTGCTCAACAGGGCTGTCGCAGATGAGACATCGTTGATGTTCCGAGACTTACTGAGGCTTGTCGTGGGTGGCCGCCTGCGCGGCCATGACGATACTTAGACTGCTCATCGTGGGAATGACCCGCCGGTGCCGGAATAATAGCAGGGAACCATGACCACCTTTTCGCCGCGTGAAATTGTATCGGAGTTGGACCGCTATATCGTTGGGCAGAATGACGCCAAGCGGGCGGTGGCGATCGCGTTGCGCAATCGCTGGCGGCGGCAGCAATTGACGGGGGATCTGCGCGAGGAAGTGTTGCCGAAAAACATTCTGATGATCGGGCCGACGGGCTGCGGCAAGACGGAGATCGCGCGGCGGCTGGCGAAACTTGCGGGCGCGCCGTTTCTGAAGGTTGAGGCGACGAAGTTCACGGAAGTCGGATACGTCGGGCGGGATGTGGATTCGATTGTGCGGGATCTCGTCGAAGTTGGCATTGCGCTGGTGCGGGTGAGTAAGCGCAACGAGGTGAAAGCGCGGGCGGAGAAGAATGCGGAAGAGCGCGTGCTCGATGCGTTGGTGGGGCCCGGTGCGCAGCCCGGTACGCGCGAAAGCTTTCGCAAGCGGCTGCGCGGCAACGAACTCAACGACAAAGAGATTGAAGTGCAGGTTTCCGATACGTCGTCGCCGTTTCCGACGATGGATGTGCCGGGCGGGCAGATGGGCATGATCAACATCCAGGACATGCTCGGCAAGGCGTTTGGCGGGCGGACCAAGACGCGCAAGACGACGGTGAAAGAGAGCTATGAGCTGCTGATCGCGGAGGAGAGTGACAAGCTGATCGATACGGATCAGATTGCGGCGGAGGCGGTCCGGGCGGTCGAGAACAATGGCATCGTGTTTCTCGATGAGATCGACAAGATTTGCGCGCGCAGCGAGGGCGGGCGGGTTGGCGCGGACGTGTCACGCGAGGGTGTGCAGCGCGATCTGCTGCCGCTGATCGAGGGGACGACGGTTTCGACCAAGTACGGTCCGGTCAAGACGGACCATGTGCTGTTCATTGCGTCGGGGGCGTTTCATACGGCGAAGCCGTCGGATCTGCTGCCGGAGTTGCAGGGGCGGTTACCCATCCGCGTCGAGTTGAAGGCGCTGTCGCGGGAGGATATGCGGCGGATTTTGACGGAGCCGGAGGCGAGCCTGATCAAGCAATACGTTGCGCTGATGGCGACGGAGCAGGTGACGCTGTCGTTCTCGGTGGATGCGCTTGATGCGATTGCGGATACGGCGGTGCTGGTAAATTCTACCGTCGAGAACATCGGCGCGCGGCGGCTGCAGACCATCATGGAACGCGTGCTGGAGGAAGTCTCGTTCGATGCGACGGACCGGATGGGCGAAACGGTCGCGGTCGACGCGGCGTTCGTGAAGGCGCGGGTGGGGGAGTTGGCGAAGAACGCGGATCTGTCGAAGTTTATTTTGTGATGGGGGGAGCTGAATGCGCCGCTCGCAATGGATACTGGTAATCGTCCATGCGTCGTTCCGCGAGGAACAATGAGATGGCATTCTTTAGCGTGGATGATCTTGCACAGCTAAAACGTGATCTTGAAAGTGTCGCCTTCAAAAGAAATGCATTGCAGCAACAATATCTGCAGTTGGATTTCGGCAATGTTCGCGCCAAAGAATTTGCATTGAACGGGTATCTTAGGCGACTCAAAACGCTGTCGCGATGCACTGAAAGGGTGTTTTTACTGATTCCGCCCGATTGTGATGCGCCGGTCGATGACGATGTGCGGATTGACGCTGAGATCAATATTCAGTGCAGCATATTCAATGTTTTTGGCGCAGTGGACAATCTTGCGTGGATTTGGGTCCACGAGAAGGAGGTCAGGCAATCGAACGGTTCAGAGCTACCGCCTGCTTGGGTGGGCCTACGGGCAACCAATAGCGTCGTCCGAGAATCTCTGCCACCGAACTTCCGGGGCTATGTTGTGGGACTCGATGATTGGTTCAATGCGGTCGACGACTATCGTCATGCGCTTGCTCACCGTATTCCTTTGTATGTTCCACCATTTTGCGTTGATCCGAAACATGAAGGGCAATTTCTTGACTTGGACAAGCGACAGAAGCAGGCACTCATGCATGGAGATTTTTCTGAACATCAACGACTGAAAGCAGAGCAGGGAGAGCTCCAGCACTTTAAGCCGATGATGGTACACTCGTTTGGCGAGCAGACTCGGCCGATGGTTTTCCACGCTCAACTTCTCGCAAATTTTAATACGATTGAAGAGATGGGCCGAAAATTCCTGGAAGCGCTCGATGCATAGTCGGTCACTCTGTTTTCGGGGTTTGGCGAACGGCACGGATTGCGAACTTGAATTCGAGATGTCGACAAGTTTCCTGCGAGGTTGCACCCGCCATCGTCGTTATGGCCGCGGAGGCGGCCAACCCAAGCAAGCCTCAGCGCAGATCCATGTATCGACTGATCGCCGTCTGCTGCCCCCATTGCAATCCCTGCAAAAGACAAAAAAGCGGAAAGTTGCTTGAATGGCCGCCACCGCGGCCATGACAATGGGAGTGTCGCGTCGGAAAATTCGTGCCCGTGGCTGCCCCTCACCTGCCCTGCAGGCATCCTCTCCCCGTGAAGGACGGGGAGAGGGAAGGGCGCGCCTCACGCCAGAGCTTCCCGCACCATGGTTTTGATTTGGTCGAGGGTGAAGGGTTTGGAGACGAAGCGTTTGAGGTGGGGCTTCAGGTGATCGGTTTTGGTGGCGCCTTCGGAGAGGCCGGTCATCAGGACAATACGGATGCCGGGGGCGTTGGCAATGGCTTTGGCGGCGAGTTCGACGCCGTTGAGGCCGGGCATGTCGACGTCGGAGATCAGGAGGTTGATTCGCGCTGCGTCGGCCTGCAGGCTTTCGAGCGCTTCGAGACCGTCCTGTGTGACGATGACATCATGGCCGTCGGCTGCCAACGCGCGGCGGACCAGATCGCGGGTGGCGGCGTCGTCGTCGGCGAGAAGGATGCGAGCCATGGCGAAAACTCCGTTCTCGTTTTCAGGTGTCGATGGTGGTTGTTAGTCTCGCACGAGTCGGCCGACATAGGGTAATTCGCGGAAGCGGTTGGCGACATCCATGCCGTAGCCGACGACGAACTCGTTGGGGCAATCAAAGGCCTTGAGATCGGCCGCTATGGCGGCTGAGCGTTTGACCGGCTTATCGAGCAGGACGCAGGTTTTGGTGACTTTAGCGCCGCGGGCGACGATCAGGTCCTTGGCGAAGGCGAGGGTCCGGCCGGATTCCAGGATATCGTCGATGATCAAGACGTTACGGTCGCGGACGTCGCTCTCGATGTCGCGCGTGATGGAGACCTGGCCGGTCGATGTTGTGCCCTTGTGGTAGCTCGATAGAGTCATGAAGTCGACTTCGGGGGCGAGGCCAACGCGATGCAAGGCGCGGATCAGGTCGGCGGCGAAGACGAAGCTACCTTTGAGGACAGCGACAACCAGTATGTGATCGAGGTTCAGGGCTTTGATGTCGTGCGCCAGCTGCTCAATGCGCTTGGCGATGTCGTCAGGAGCGAAGATGACGTCGATCTGCTCGTTGGCGGGGGTGTCAGGCATGGTGGGTTACTCGGTTTACCGGCTTTGGAGGGGCGTGGGTCGCGCTGAAGCGCTCAAGTGTCATGGGACAAGTATGACGTGTTTTGGTGCGACGCACACCCTGCACGTCGCGTCCCGACCGGGAAGTTCGTACAATTATTGGCTTGTACCGATCGGACTTCACGGTCGATCAGGATTCGAGCAAGCCCAAAACGGTGTGTTGCGGTTGTCTGGATTTCCGGTGGGAAAACAGCGAGGTCAAGGCGGACCTTCGCCAAATGGCAGACCCTATCGTCGCCTGGCTTTCTGAGCTGGCCCATATGGGCGCCACATTGCTGGGAGATGGATCAGTCGGATTACTGCGGGATTACTGCAACAGATGCGCTGCCGTCTGTAAAATTGGCAGGAGTTGGGTATAAGCGATCGAGGCACGAACCTGCGAATCGGGCGTTTTGACCGTCATCGAGCCACCTTTGGAGCCCTGGGAGCCCCGTCGACCGCGTGATCAGACTGCAAAACATAGGCCTGAAATATGAACGTAGCGGCGGCGAAGTGCTGCGCGATATCAATGTTCATTTGCGCCCCGGTTCATTTCACTTTCTGACGGGACCTTCAGGGGCGGGAAAGTCGTCGCTGCTGCGGCTGCTATTCATGTCCATCCACCCAACACGTGGCCAGATTCGGCTGTTCGACCAGGATGTCAGCCGGGTGCCGCCCTCGCAGCGGGCGCAATTGCGGCGCCGGATCGGTATCGTGTTCCAGGATTTTCGATTGCTCGATCATTTGACGACCTGGGAAAACGTGGCGCTGCCGCTGCGGGTGGTCGGGCGAAAGACCAACCACTACAAGGAAGACGTCACCGACCTGCTGCAATGGGTGGGCCTTGGCGATCGCATGCATGCCTATCCGTCGGTGCTGTCGGGGGGGGAAAAGCAGCGTGCGGCGATCGCTCGCGCGGTGATCGGGAAGCCGGAATTGTTGCTTGCCGACGAGCCGACCGGTAACGTCGATCCGCAGATGGCGCGGCGGCTGCTGCGGCTGTTCATCGAACTAAATCGGCTGGGAACGTCGGTGGTGATCGCGACCCATGACCATCAATTGATGCGGCAGTATAAGGCGCCGCGGCTCGAGCTGGAGCAAGGCCATGTCCGGCTCGTATGACAGACCGACGGGGCGTCGCCCGTTGCCACCGCCGAACTTCGGCTATGACCAAGCGCCCTACGATGATCTGCCGACCGGACCCGCGACCGGACCGGTGACGCGTGCGGCTGATGTGCGGCGCGGCGGGTCGTCGCTCGGGCAACGCGGAGCTCCAACAGAGTATCGCGATGCTGCGCCACAGTATGAGCCGGTCGAGCCGACAGGGTTTGAGCAGCCGGTGCCGACGCTGAAAGCTGACAGCCGCGCTAAGGAGGATCTGTACGCGCCGTCGCGGGGACAGATGGCGGACGCTGAACAAATCACGGCGCCGATCGTGCCGGCTGGATCAGTGACCGGGCGTTCGCTGACGCTGGTGATTACCATCATGTGCTTCTTTGCCTGCCTGACGGCGGGGGCTGTGTACATGATGAACCAGTCGGCGGCGGCGTGGCTTCGCGACATTGCCAGCGAAGTGACTGTGCAAATCGAGCCCAAAGAACGGGTCGATATTGAAAAGCAGATCCGCGATGTGTCGCTGTTCTTGGAAAAGCAGGCGGGCGTCCGCGCGGTCAAGGCCATATCGGCGGCTGACTCAGCGGCGCTCTTGGAGCCGTGGCTTGGGAGTTCGGACGCACTGAAAAGTCTGCCGGTACCACGGCTCATCGCGCTCGAACTGGATCGCAGCAATCCGCCGGATCTGGGTAAGCTCCGCGCCGCTCTGGTCAATCAGTTCAAAGGGGTCGCACTCGACGATCATCGCCAATGGCAACAGCAGATCCGGACGGTGACGCGGTCGTTCGCGCTGGGCGGCCTCGCCATCCTCATCCTGGTTGGGGCGGCGACGACGGCCATCATCGTTTCAGCGACGCGTAGTGCGCTGGCGTCCAACCGAGAGATCGTCGAAGTGCTGCATTTCGTCGGGGCGACGGATCGCTTCATCGCACGAGAGTTCGAGAAGCATTTCCTGCGACTTGGCGTGCGCGCCGGCGTTGTCGGGGCAATGTTTGCGATGCTGGTTTTCGTGGCGCTGCCGTTCGTGATGGAGTTGCTGGGCGGAGGGTCGGTGACGATGGCCGAAATTCGCCGGCTGGTCGGCAGCGGCGCGCTCGATCTGCCGGGATATGTCCTGCTTTTGATCGTGGTGGCGGTGATTGCTGCCTTGTGCATGCTGACATCACGGATCGGAGTATATCGCATCCTACACAGCCGGCAGTGACACGGCTCATGTGACACGGCTCATTGCTGGCGCCGAATTTTGGCCTTAAACTGAACCAAATCAGTTAGTCTGCTGATGCAGTGCGTGTGGCACCCTTGGAGGAATTCGTTGTCCAGGACGCTCAAGTGGATCACTCGGTCGGTCAGTGCTGTTGCCATCACTGTGGCGGTGGGCTTTGCGCTGTTTGTGACGGCCGTTCCTAATCGGCCGCCGTTGCGGATTGCGCCTGCCGATGCAATCGTTGTGCTGACCGGGGGGGACGAACGCATTCGCGAGGGCGCGCGCCTGCTGGCTGAGGGTAAGGGTCGTCGCCTGCTGATTTCGGGCGTCGGGCGACAAGTCGCCAAAGAGCATATGCGGCGGAGCACCGGGCTGAACGAGGTGCTGTTCAACTGTTGTGTTGATCTTGGCCACGAGGCCGTCAATACGACGGGGAATGCCGATGAGACGGCGAAATGGGCGCGGATCTGGCATTATCAGCGATTAATTGTCGTGACCTCAAGCTATCATATGCCGCGAAGCCTCGCTGAATTCTACCGTGCCTTGCCGAACGTGGCGATCGACACCTATCCGGCCATATCGGGTGCCTACTATTCTGAGCCGTGGTGGCGTCATACCTACACGCGGCGGATGGTGGTGATCGAATACTTGAAGTTCCTGCCGGCTGCGACACGTCTGGTGATGGCACGGATCATCGGACCGAGCGAAGCGGAGCGCAACTTTGCTGATGTGCCGAGGCATCAGGCAGTGCCTTTTCCAGCTAAGCTTTGATCGATGTCCGGATTGATCCGATCGCTTTGCTTCGCCTTGGCGTTCTATGTCGCAACGGCGCTGTTCCTGCTGTTGGGCATCTGGTTGCTGCTGGCGCCGCGCTCCTGGGCGATGCAGGGCTTGCTGTTGCATGGGAGGACCTGCACCTGGCTGCTGAAGGTGATTTGCGGTACGCGGCTTGAAGTGCGAGGGCGGGAGAAATTGCCCGCTGGGGCCTGCCTCGTCATCGCGAAGCATCAATCGGCGTGGGATACGTTCGCGCTGTTGCCGCTGTTTCGGGATCCGGCAGTCGTGCTGAAGGCTGAACTCAAATGGATCCCGGTCTATGGGTGGTTCTGCGTCAAGTTCCAGCATATTCTGGTGAAGCGTGATCGCGCAGCAGCGGCGCTGAAGCAAATGCTGGGGGATGCGAGAGCGTGTGTTGCCGAGGGGCGACAGGTTATCATTTTCCCCGAAGGAACGCGGCAGGTTCCCGGTGCGGCGCCGGATTACAAACCGGGCTACGTGGCGCTGTATGAGAGATTGCAAGTGCCGGCGGTGCCGTTGGCATTGAATTCGGGGCTCTACTGGCCGCGGCGGAATTTCCGGCGCTATCCGGGCACCATCATTGTCGAAATTCTCGAACCGATCGCGCCTGGTCTGTCGCGAAGCGAATTCCGGCGGACAGTGGAGGCGCGGATTGAGGCGGCGTGCGGCGGATTGATCGCAGAAGCCGCCGCGCAACCGGCGCCGCCGCCCTTGCCTGATGAGGCGCGTTTACACCTTGATAAGATCAAAGAGCGAACATAATAGGAACATTCATTGACTCCGGTGATGCCGTGGGCTATGGTTGCGGTGCGTTTTAGGAGTTCTGCGTTTCGTGCCCGGCTCGACATCTTCTCCGACTGGTCCTTCCACTGGTCCATCCGCTGGCGCCTTCGGCTTGCCGCCGATCGCTGAGCAGATCTGGGATCAGAAGTATCGATTGAAGGCGCCCGATGGCCGCCCAATCGATCGGACCGTCTCGGATACTTGGCAGCGTGTGGCAATGGCTGCGGCAGAGGCCGAGCGGCGGAGCTTGCGGCCGGATTGGGCGCGGACCTTTGCCGGAGCGATGGCGGATTTCGCGTTTCTGCCGGCTGGGCGGATTCTGGCGGGGGCGGGTAGCGGGCGCGATGTGACGCTGTTCAACTGCTTTGTCATGGGGCGGATCGAGGACGATCTCAGTTCGATCTTCGATAACGTGAAGCAGGCCGCATTGACGATGCAGGCGGGCGGCGGGATCGGCCATGATTTCTCGACGCTGCGGCCGAAGGGCGCGCTGGTAAAAAGTATCGGTGCCGATGCATCGGGGCCGGTCAGCTTCATGGACGTGTGGGATGCGATGTGCCGCACGATCATGTCGGCCGGGAGCCGGCGCGGCGCGATGATGGCGACGTTGCGCTGCGATCATCCAGATATTGAACTTTTTGTCGACGCTAAGCGTGAGCCCGGGCGATTGCGGAATTTCAATCTCTCGGTGTTGGTGACGGATGCCTTCATGCAGGCGGTGGAGGCGGATGCTGCCTGGCCGCTGGTGTTCGAGGGACGTCATTTCCGGACGATCAGCGCGCGCGGACTTTGGGCGCGGATCATGCAGGCGACGTATGACGTCGCCGAACCAGGCGTGATCTTCATCGATCGCATCAATCAGCAGAATACACTTAGCTATTGCGAAGAGATCCACGCGACCAATCCGTGCGGCGAGCAACCGTTGCCAGCCCATGGTGCGTGTCTGCTCGGGTCAATCAATCTTGCGGCCCTGGTGCAGCAGCCGTTCTCAGGCGCGGCGCGGATTGATGAACAGAAGCTCCAGTTGCTGGCGGCGACTGCGGTGCGATTTCTCGACTGTGTCATCGACGTCTCGCGTTATCCGTTGAAGGCGCAGAAGCGGGAGGCGCGGGGGAAGCGGCGGATCGGGCTCGGTGTGACCGGGCTTGCCGACGCGCTGATCATGCTGGGGGTTCGCTATGGGTCGCCGGATGCGATCGCATTGACCGGACAATGGCTGCGCCGCATCAAGTTGGCCGCCTATCAGGCGAGCGCTGATTTGGCGGCCGAGAAGGGCTCCTTTGAACTGTTCGACGCGGCGAAGGTGCTGGCGGCGCCCGCGCTCGCCAATTTGCCGCGTGACCTCAGACGGCAGATCCGGCGGACGGGCTTGCGTAACGGATTGCTGACGTCGATCGCGCCGACGGGCACCATCTCGCTGCTGGCCGGCAATGTATCGAGTGGTATTGAGCCGGTGTTCGGGTTCAGTTACGACCGGCGGATTCTCAACCTTGACGGTCAAAGCCGGCAGGAGCGCGTCGAAGACTATGCCTATGCGCTCTATCGGCGCATGTTCGGCCCGGATGTGGCGCTGACCGACGCCTTTGTGACCGCGGAAACGCTGACGCCGGGCGATCATCTGGCAATGCAGGCGGCGGCGCAGGCTGAGGTCGACAGTTCGATTTCCAAGACGATCAATTGTCCGGCGGGCATGGTCTTCGAGGCGTTTCAGGACATCTATCGCGATGCTTACCGGTTGGGACTCAAGGGCTGCACGACCTATCGGCCGAATGCGGTGACGGGTGCGGTGCTCAGTTCGGTTGTGCCGGAGGTTGCGGCGGCGATGGTGGTTGAGGCTGGCGATGTGGCACGGGCAGTGACGCACGCTGCTCAGGCTAAGCCGTTGCCGAGGGTTGTCACAGCGGCGGACGCGGAGATCAGTGAACTCGAAAGTTCAGGTGATGTCGTGTACATGGCGCGGCCGTTGGAGCGAGACGGTGTGCTTGAGGGGTTCACCTACAAGCTGAAGTGGCCGGGTAGTGACCATGCGTTGTACATCACGATCAACGACATCGTTGTTGGCGGGCGGCGGCGGCCGTTCGAAATTTTCATCAATTCGAAAAACCTCGAACACTATGCCTGGACGTTGGCGTTGACGCGGATGATCAGCGCCATCTTTCGGCGGGGGGGCGATGTCTCGTTCGTGGTCGAAGAGCTCAAGGCCGTGTTCGATCCGCAGGGCGGGCGGTGGATGGATGGCCACTACGTGCCCAGTCTGCTGGCGGCGATCGGCGGCGTGATCGAGGCGCATCTCAAGCGGATCGGGTTTTTGGTCGAAACTTCGGTTGAACCGGGGGCCTCGTTCGAGCCTCGGGCACAAGTCAGGAGCCGTGGCCAGAGCGGATCATTGGAGCTACCCGCCAGCGGTCTGGCTGCGCGTTCTGTGTCCGGTTTGCCTGAGCTGACGGGCGGCGCGGGGGCACAGCGTTTATCAGCTGCGCGTGCAGCCGAGCGTGCCGCGCCTCCCGGATCGGTTTGTCCGAAGTGCATTGCGCCGGCGCTCGTTCGTGAGGAGGGGTGTTGGGTGTGCCGCAACTGCGACTACTCGCGGTGCGGTTAGTGGAGGGGGCGGCGCGTTGGCGGTCCGGCTGAGCCGGCACGTCAACTTGGCGGCATGCGTGCATGCACAGTTGGCGAAACGACGCAGCTGGCCACAATTCAGCTTTAATCGGTTCATAACCTGTGAGTATCGGTATCTAAGACGACTGTATTGCGTAAGCTTTGCTTGAGTTGATGGCCTGTGTTTTGGCCGCTTCATCTGTTGTCATCAGGTTGCGTTGTCATGGTTGCGTTGATCCTCAAATCTGCTCCGCAGGCGTTGCGCTGCGTGGCTGTTGCACAGCGAGTGATCGAAGAGCTGGAAGCGTCGCATGTCGGCGACATCGCCGCGCGGTCGACGTCCTGGCGGGGACTTTCCGGTCGGCGCTATCTGCACACTGTCTATGATTTCGTAATGTGCCCGGCGCTGGTCGACGCCGTGGTCGTTCTTGTCAAGCGCGGTGCCGATGGTGTTGCGATGCCCTGCCAAATCGGTGCGACCGAATCCGAATGCGCCTCCCTCAATCTCGCCGTCATCCGCCAGCGCGGCGCGGCGCTCGGCATCAGCGAAGTTCATGTGCATTTTGGCGCGACGTCGGACGAGGCGCGGGCGTTGGCCGTGTGCGATCTGCGTGCTGCTTTGTTTGGTTCGTTGGCGGCAAGGCCGATGCATTCAGGTCTGTCGACCAATGATACCGCCGCGCCGATGCTTCGGGCAAACTCGTCAGTTCCCCGTCTCGCGCATTGATGCGCATTTGCGTCGTATGCCCGGGCTGCCGGTTTGTACTGGGCGGCCGATCACGTCACGTCAGCTGGATCGAAGGCGTAGCGGGTTGAGCAGAACTCGCACGTGACAGCGATGTTGCCGTCGGCTTCACGCATGTCCTTCAGTTCATCGACGCCGAAGCTTTTCAGCAGTGCATGAATGCGTTCACGCGAGCAACGGCAGCGGGCGGCGACGGCAGTTGGATCGGATGCCGTGACATTCTCCTCATGAAACAAGCGATAGAGCAGGCGTTCAGGTGACAACGTCGGATCGAGCAGTTCATGGTCCTCGACGGTCTCGGCGAGGATTCGCACCCGTGACCAGGCTTCATCATTGTCTCCGGCCAGCGCTTGATCATGTTCTTCGCCGGTCAAGTCCGGTCCGAGCGTTTCCGGTTGGCCGGCTCGGAAAGGGACGTTCTGGATCATCAGGCCGCCGGCGCGCCAGCTCCAGCGGCCGGCCGCGAAGTGGCGCGCGACGGCCAAGCGAATGAAGGTTGGCAACTGCTCGGACTGGCGGAAATAGGTGTGTGCGGCGTCGACCAATGACTGGCCTTCGAGAGCGACGATGCCCTGATAGCGGGACTTAGCCTCGCCCTGGTCGATGGTCATCGCGAGATGGCCATTGCCGAGCAATGCGCCTTGTGGCGGTCGCGTGTTCGCGTTGGTTATGGCGGCGATGCGCCCGGCATCGAAGGCGGCATAGCCGCGGACATGGCCGGGAACATGATAGTCGGTGACCACCATCGTTATTGGTCCGTCGGTCTTGGTCTGCAGGATCAACTTGCCTTCGAGTTTCAGCGAGCTGCCGAGCAACGCGGTCAAAGCGATGGCTTCGCCCAATGTGCGGCCGACGGTTTCGGGGTAGTCATGTCCGGCGATGATCCGATCAACGGCTGACCCAAGTCGGACGAGGCGGCCGGAGACCGAGGCACCGATCATGCGGAACGGCAGAACAAGGTCATCGGCCGGCCGGCCGGCCGGTTTGGGATTGGCGATGTCGCCGCTCATATCAATCGATCCCGAGGCACCAGGCGAGGATGGCTTTCTGGGCGTGCAGCCGGTTTTCGGCCTCGTCCCAAACGACGGACTGTGGGCCGTCGATGACGGATGCCGAGACTTCATGACCGCGATAGGCTGGCAGGCAATGCATGAAGATCGCGTCTTTGTTGGCGGCGGTCATCAAGGCGTCGTCGACGGCATAGGGGCCGAGCATCTGCTTGCGACGGCTGGCGTCACTCTGGCCCATGGAGACCCAGGTATCGGTGACGACGCAATCGGCATTTTTGACGGCGAGCTTGGGCTCATCGGTCAGGACGATGTCGGCGCCTTCGCGCTTGGCCCAATCGAGCAGTGCGCGTTCGGGATTGAGTTGTGGTGGGCAAGCAATGCGCATCTTGAAGCCGAGCCGGACGGCGGCGTGGACCCAGGACGCAGCGACGTTGTTGCCGTCACCCGCCCAGGCAACGGTGCGCCCGGTGATCGGCCCGCGGTTTTCCTCGAAGGTCATGATGTCGGCGACGATTTGGCAGGGATGGCTCATGTCGGTGAGGCCGTTGATGACGGGAATACTGGCGTGCGCTGCCAGTTCGGTGATGGTGTCGTGCTTGTTGGCGCGGACCATCAGCGCGTCGCCGTAGCGCGAGAGGACCTTCGCTGTATCCGAGATCGGTTCGCCGCGGCCAAGCTGCGTGTCAGTGTGATTGAGGGCAATGGTCTGGCCGCCGAGTTGTCGCATGGCGACGTCGAATGACACGCGGGTGCGCGTCGAGGGCTTCTCAAAGATCATGACAAGGATAGCGTCTTCGATACCTTCGGGGCGCAGCGCAGCTGGCGGACGCCTGCCGGCCTTCTTCATGGCGTGTGCCATGTCGATGATGCGGCGCAGCGTCTTGCCATCGAGATCATGCAGGTCGATGAAGTGGCGAACTTTGCGCTTCTCTTTTGTGACTGTGTCGAGCATGGGTCGCCTTATGCCGCCGACTTGGCTTTAGCAGCAGCAGCGACTGCCTTCACCGCACGTGACAGGCGCGCCACGGCCTCGGCGATGTCGGCCTCACTGACATTGAGCGGGGGCATGACGCGGACGACGTTGTCGCCGGCGCCGACGGTGAGGAATTTTTCCGCAGTCGCTGCTTTGACGATGTCGCCGGAGGGTGTCGCAGCTTTGAAGCGGATGCCCATTAGCAGGCCGTGCCCACGAATTTCCTCGATCATGTCGGGATGCTCGTCCTTTAAGGCGGCAAGGGACTGCTTGAAGCGTAGCGCCATCTGCTGGACGTGTTCGAGGAAGCCCGGAGTGGTGACTTCGTCAAGGACGGCGTCGGCGACGGCCATGGCCAGCGGATTGCCGCCGAAGGTCGAGCCGTGCGTGCCGGGAACCATGCCCTTGGCGGCCTCGCTGGTGGCGAGAAACGCGCCAACGGGGAAACCGCCGCCGATGCCCTTGGCGATGGCCATGACATCTGGCGTGATGCCGGCCCATTCATGCGCGAAAAGTTTGCCGGTGCGGCCCATGCCGCATTGCACTTCGTCGAAGATCAGCAGCAGGCCATGCTTGTCGCAGAGTGCGCGCAGGCCTTGCAGGCATTGCGTGGGGAGCGGGCGAATACCGCCTTCGCCTTGCACCGGCTCGATCATGATGGCAGCCGTTGCCGGCGTAATCGCCTTTTCGATGGCGTCGTGGTCGCCGAAGGCCAAGACGTCGAAGCCCGGCGCGGGTTCGCCGAAGCCTTCGAGGTATTTTTCGTTGCCGGCTGCTGCGATGGTTGCCAGCGTGCGACCGTGGAAGGCGCCCTTGAAGGTGATGATCCGCCAGCGCTCGGGGTGGCCATTGGCGTGGTGATATTTACGCGCGAGCTTGATCGCGCCCTCGCAGGCTTCGGCGCCCGAATTGCAGAAGAAGACCTTGTCGGCGAACGTCAGTTCGGTGAGGCGCTCAGCCACCTTCTCCTGGCCGGCAACGCGATAAAGGTTCGATGTGTGCCAGACCTTGGCGGCTTGCGCAGTTAAGGCGGCAACCAGTTTGGGGTGGGCGTGACCGAGGGCATTGACGGCGACGCCGGATGCGAAATCGAGGTAGCGCTCGCCAGTCGTCGAGATGAGCCATGAGCCCTCACCGCGTTCGAAAACCACGTCCTGGCGGGCGTAGGTCGGCATGACGGCCGGTGAAGGTCCGGTCGATGGCGCGACGGCGGACTTCACGGTGGATTTGGCATTGGATTTTTGGGCGGAGGACATTTGGGTGGACCCCAGATCAAGAGCGGAGACAAAAAATTGGCCGCGCAATGGCGCGGCTTGAACGTACGACCCCTCAATGGATCGTCATCGCAGCTGCGCGCAAGCGCATCCACGGGTCCATCGGTCGATACGGGTCAGCCGGATCTTCATGCCGTGCTTATGAGTTCGCCGCGACAATCTGTCAATGGAATCACGCAACTCAGCGGGCATAATTCTTCATTGCGCGGCTGGTGATCAATGCCTGCGCGCCGGTCCAACGCCACGGTCGACGCTAAATTCACATGCGAAGACAACGCCTGCCTTGCTGCTGGTTGCGCACGCCACTCTGTGGCGATTCGGCCACGTAGACTGGGCAATGACCTAGGGATTGGTTAACGAGACTTGAGCCCGCAAGGCTAGGCGTAGTAGTGTCCCTCTTGTCGGGCACGATATATCGCTGTTTATCGCGAGTGTATCCGTTTCATCGTGCTGTGACGCGTCCCTGCGCCCATGTATTGCGGCGCGCGTATTTGAGTACGCGTCAGACAAACTCTGTTCAGCGTCTGTAAAAGTCTGCGTTTCGTCGCCGGTCATCTGCGGCCCGTCGCGCCTGATCGCCAGTATTGGCGTGTCGGTGCTTGGGAGCTGCTTGTGCCGGTGTTCCCTGGACCGTGCGTACGGCTTAGCCCGCTCGGTCCGAAGTACAAGAAAAAGGAGACCAGCGTATGTCGTGGAACGATGAGCGGGTCGAGACACTGAAGAAACTTTGGCAGGAAGGCCTCAGCGCCAGCCAGATCGCCGGCCGCCTCGGCGGCGTGACGCGTAACGCCGTCATCGGCAAAGTTCATCGCCTCGGGCTCTCAGGCCGGGCCACAACATCGCGCATGAAGTCGCATCGGCCGCGCCGTTCGATGGCGATCAACAAGCGTATCGCCAGCAACAACAAGCCGCGCTTTGCCCAAACCGGGAATCCGGCGCTGCGGCAGCTCTATCAGGGTGATGCCGAGCCATATGTGCCGCAGATCGAAGAATTAGTGATCCCGGAAAAAGAGCGCAAGTACATCCAGACGCTGACGGACGCTTGCTGCCGTTGGCCGATCGGTGATCCGCAACTGGCGGACTTCCATTTCTGCGGCAAGGGCAAAGTGCAGGGACTGCCCTACTGCGAGTTCCATGCCCGACGCGCGTTCCAGCCGCCACAGGCTCGCCGTCGCGACTATGCAGCACACCAGTTTACGCCGCCGCTGGCCGCTCCGGCCGGCGCTGACGAAGAAAAAAAAGAAAAGGTCTGAAGGCTCTTTGCTTGCGCCTTCAGCTGCCCACCAGCAGCCGGTGCGTCGCAAGTGCATGTCGGACTGATGATTGACGAACACGCTTCGCCAGTAGCCTGAGAGGGTGGCGGTGAAGCAGTGGGGGGAGAGAACCGGGAGCGCCGTAAGGGCTGCGCCCGGTTTTCTTTTTGGAGGTCGCTGGCGCTTTTGTTCGCGCCTTCGGTTGCCCACTCTTTTGCTGGCTCGTGCGCCTTATCCAAAAACCGCCACACACTTTTTTGGGGCGCACTCTTTTGCTGGCTCGTGCGCCTTATCCAAAAACCGCCACACACTTTTTGGGGCCCACTCTTTTGCTGGCTCGTGCGCCTTATCCAAAAACCGCCATACACTTTTTGGGGCGCACGAGCGACCAACCGGCGCGTTGCTCAGCGCGCGACCCACTCGCCCTTGCGCATCAGCGGCTCGGCTTTGCCGTTCGCCGCAACGCCGTCGATGTCGACTTTGTCAGAACCGATCATCCAATCGATATGGATCAGGCTGCGGTTGGCGCCGCGCTTGGCGAGTTCGGCTTCGCTGAGGCTGGTGCCTTTGCGGAAGCATTTGGCATAGGCTTGGCCGAGGGCAATGTGGCACGAGGCGTTTTCATCGAACAGCGTGTTGTAGAACAACAGCCCGCTGGCGGAGATCGGCGAGGAATGCGGAACGAGCGCGACTTCGCCGAGGCGGCGAGCGCCTTCGTCGGTTTCGAGAACTTTTTTCAGGACATCGCCGCCGGTGCGGGCCTTGGCATCGACAATGCGGCCGCCTTCGAAGCGGACGGCAATGTCCTGGATCAACGTGCCCATGTAGGAGAGCGGCTTGGTGGCAACGACGGTGCCGTTGACGCGATCCTTGTGCGGCGTCGTGAAGACTTCTTCGGTGGGTAGGTTGGCATTGCAGGTGACACCGTTCTTGGCGGTCGCAGCGCCGCCGCACCATTCGTGTTCATCGGCGAGACCAACGGTCAGGTCAGTGCCAGGGCCTTTGAAGTGCAGCGCATGATAGGCCTTGGCATTGAGCTGCTTGGTGCGCTTGGCGAGTTCCTTGTTGTGCGCTTTCCAGTTGGCGATCGGGTCGGGTGTGTCGATGCGGGTGGCCTTGAAAATGGCGTCCCAGAGCTTGGCGACGGCAACCTTTTCGGATGCGTTCGGGAACACGGTTTTGGCCCAGGCCGGCGATGCATAGGCGAGCAGTGTCCAGTTGATGTCGAAGCCGGTGATCTTTTCGATGGCGGGCTGGTAGGCTTTGCTGGTGGCACGGTTCTGGCGCGAAATCCTGCTCGCGTTCTGACCTGCAAGAAGTGCCGGATTGCCGCCGCGAATGGCAAGGCGGGCGGCACCATCCGCATAGGCCTTGGCCATGCCCTGGTAGAGCCATGCCGGAGCAGTGTCGAAACTTGGTTCGCGTGCATGTTCGTATTTGAGCAATGCCGCCTGCTCGTCGTCGAACAAGGTCGTGACGTTTGCGGCACCGGCCTGGTAGGCGTGCGTGGTGATGAGGCGTACGAGGTCGATGGCCTCGACGGGCGCCGTCAGGACGATCTCTTGTCCGGGTTTCAGGCCGAGACCGACTTTGACGGCGACTTCGGCGAGGCGATCGAGGCGTTCGACGTGCGACAGTGTTGCGGCTTTGGCTTTCACCGACTTTTGCATCGTGAGGAATCCAGTGTGTTGTTCAACCACGATAATGGGCGTACTGGCCCTTGGCGCGGAAGCGTTCGAGATAGGCAGGCACCACCGCGGCAACAGATTGCGGCTGTAATACGCCGAGGTCGGCCAAGATGCGATGCTCGGACTTGGCTTTGTCACTGACGATATTGTCGCGCTGGAGCATGCGGACCTGATCGACGGTCAAGGGGCGCAGCGTGTTTGGCAGTGGCAGTGTCGCGAAGGCGGCGACCTTGGCCAGCCAGAACGGCATCCTGAGGTAGGGGCGTTTGCGGCCGGTCCAGCCTTGAGTCTTGTCGAGCAATTGGCGGAACGAGAACGTTTCCGGTCCGCCGAGTTCGTAAGTCGCGCTGGCCATTGCTTTGCCGGCAGCGGCCGCAGCAATCGCTTGCGCCAGATCACCAACGAATATCGGCTGGAATTTGGTTTTTCCGCCACCGATCAGCGGCAGCATCGGTGTCATCTGCGCGAGGAAGCCGAAGCGGTTGAAGAACTCGTCCTCGGGACCGAAGACGATGGATGGTCGGAGGATGATGGCACCGGGAAATTCTGCCAAGACGGCGGCTTCGCCGGCGGCTTTGGTGCGGCCATAGTTGCCTTTCGATTTGGGATCGGCGCCGATGGCGGAGACGTGGATGAAGGTTTTCACCCCGGCGTCGCGAGCGGCCTTGGCCGCGGCGCGGGCGCCGGCGACGTGAACACTGTCGAAGGTTTGCTTTCCTGATTTGGCGAGAATGCCGACTAGATTGATCACAACGTCGGCGCCAGCGACGGCGGTGCCGAGCGATTGCGGATAGCGCAGGTTGGCCTGCACGGCATGGATCTGGCCGACGCCGCCCATCGGTTGGAGGTGACCGGCGAGATCGGGACGGCGAACAGCGGCTCGCACACGCCAACCCTCCCGGGCGAGCGCGCGGACGGTGTGCCTGCCGACAAAACCAGAGCCGCCGATGATGGTCGCGAGTTTCCCGGTGGTGGGCGTCGATGACATGGTGCGGCTCCCGCAGTCGGTTTTTGTATACGATCTGGCAAATCGAGGAGCGAGCAATAGCTGTCATTGGTGCTGCTGTGAAGGCGGCTCGACGGCGCAGGCACGGGCGGCTTGGGTCGGATCACCGGTTGGCCCGAGCTGCGCGATTGACATTGGCGGGCGCGCGTTCTACTGGAAACGCGCTTGCCCAGATGGCGGAATTGGTAGACGCACTAGCTTCAGGTGCTAGCGGTCGCAAGATCGTGGAGGTTCGAAGTCCTCTTCT
>CAVQOB010000023.1:0-8965 GCA_963714325.1 uncultured Alphaproteobacteria bacterium
ACTGGTGCGCTAACCAGGCTGCGCTACGCTCCGAATAGTTTCACAGTCACATTCCCGGGTTGGGTTAGCAAGGTAATCCAGGCCGCGATCTACCGATCAATGTCTGGTCTTGCGCCGGGCCACCATAGGCGACTTGGGTCTTCTACGCGGTTGTTCGATGAAGAGCAACAACGCTTGTCTGCTGCGCAGCCGCCGTCACGGTTACGCAATCGCCCTGCCAAAAGCCAACCCTGATCGCGAGGGCGCTGGTGTTTGCGCGTCAAGCCGCCGTGCCACCGACGACCTTGGGTTTTGTCAGCTCGGCTGTGGTCTGGCGCCGGCGGGGGCTGACGGAGTTCGCCCAGCCGTAGCCGATCATCGTCATGATAGCGCTGGCTGCAAACAGGTAGATGCCCGGCTGCACCTTGGCTTCCGTATAGCCCGACGAGTTCACGTAGAAAATGATCAAAGCCAGCACCATCACGTCGGTCATGGAATAGCGCCCGAGCCACTCCATCATCGAGATCGACTTGGAGCGGAACTCGGCCGTCATATCCGGCGACGTGACGAGGGTGAGCAGATAGAACAGCTTCAGGAACGGGAAGAAGATCGAGAACATGAAGATGACGACGCAAAGGAACAATTCGTCATTCTGATACAACGCGAGAATGATCGAGCCGATCGAGTGCTCATTCTTCCAGACATAGGCTGTCGTGAACTTGATCGATGGCAGGATGATGCCGAGCGCGAAGAACACCGTCGCGACGATGATCAGCAGCGACAGCACGATATTGCGGAAGGCGGCGATGCGCGGCGGCGGGCCAGATTCGGCGCGCAACTCAGCAAGGCTCGGCTCATCGAGGATATCGGTCTTGAGCCAGGAATAAGCGAGGATCATGAACAGCACGGCGGCGGTGAAGAAATAGACGCCGTAGAGCGAGCGCGCATCCCACACCCCCTGGCTCTTGATGAAGAAGATCGTCAGCGACAGCACGAGCACGTCGTGCATCGACCATTTGCCGAGCCATTCGAGTGCCCGCAATTGCCGGCCAAGGCGTTTCAGTTCCGACAGCGGCAGCGTCGACAGCAGCAACAGATAGAACAGCTTCAGCGCCGGCAGTATGATCGAGAAGACCAGGACGGTGAGGCCGAGAAAGTATTGCCCGGTCTGCAGCAGCGACTGCACCGTCGAAATCAGCGAATGCTCATAGGTGAAGAAGACGTACTTGGTCAGCTTGATGATCGGTAGCGTCACGCCGAGTGCCAAGCAGACACTCGCGGCCAGGATCGCCATGCTCAGAAGAAACCGCCGTCCGCCCAAAGTCATGTTGGCCTGTCTGCTCCACCGCACGATGCTCAGAGTTTACGCGAGCCGTCAGCGCTCAAAGAGGCCGAAACCACGGCGAAACTAGGACGCAACGTCCGATCGATCGCCCGGCGCCGCCTTTGGCGGCGCCTTGACGTCGGCCATGGCGTAGGCCGCCGCAAGCAGCACGACCGCCACAGTCCCAAGAAGGGCTGAGCCCATCCAAAGCGGCACAACTGCCCCATCCGGCAGAAAGTTACGGTCGTAGCCGCAGCAACCCAGCGCCCGATTGATCTCGAACAGCCACCCCGCAGCAATGGCGGCAACGCCGAGGACAAACGCCGTGGCCGACAGTCGTGCGCCGCGCTGGTCGCGCGTAATCCGCCGCGCCGCGCGCAGGATCAGCGGGCCGAGCAACGCTAGCGTAATGACTGTCACGACCCCCTGTGATTTGGCACTGATCGAGACGTATTCAGGACCACCGCAACCCGACTTCGTGCAGCTCGCAGCGAATACAGCTGCAGCCATCAGGAGCTGCCACACGACCCACAGGATAACGGAAAACGCGACGACCGCTCCATCGGTCCAGCGTGCGTGCTCGGGGATCACAGCTTCACACCAAGCGCCAATGCGTTGGCGTTTACGCCGTGAGGGTTTTCGCGGCGTATTTGACGCCCTTGTCCTTGAGCAGATCCTGCAACTCGCCGGCCTGGAACATCTCCTTGATGATGTCGCAGCCGCCGACGAACTCGCCCTTGACGTAGAGCTGCGGGATGGTTGGCCAGTTGGTGAAGGTCTTGATCCCGTCGCGGATCTCCAGACTCGAGAGCACGTCGATATCTTTATAGTCGACGCCGAGGTGCTGAAGGATCGAATCGACCTGATGCGAGAAGCCGCACTTGGCCATGCTCTTGTTGCCCTTCATGAACAGCACGACGTCATTGTCAGAAACAAGCTTACGGATGTGGTCGTGGACGGTTTGCTGGCTCATATGCGAGTCTCCAAAATGGGGTGCAACCCCGCTCAGGACGTTCGTTCCCAAACGCCGCTTTGACCTGAATATAGTACGAACGACCCCTCGTCGTGAAGGGCGTTGCAGATCGTGGTATAGGCCTTTTTGAGCACCAGATGCCGGTCATCCCCATCCATCTCGAATTGGGCCGTGACCGACGCAAGGTCCGGGATGTCGTTCCCGGCCAGATCGACGGCCTCCGTCGCAACCTTGGGGCCATCGCTATAAACAATCCGCAGCACCACGCCATCCTTTTCGATGACCAGGGCCGGCTGCGCATTGATCCGCTCCATTTCGTCGAGCAAGCGGCTTCTGCCATGCAGCATGGCCTGTATGCGCTGCCACGCGGTCGGCGGCGTCCAACCCGAGCTGTGCCGGAAGGTGTGGCGACGGATGGCGACGTCGGCGAGGCCCGTAAGCGCGCGCAGAAAGCGCTCCATTCAGTCGAGGTCTCGCGACCGGCCAGCTTTGACGTAGGCGACGTGATCGTAGGTTGGACGACCCATGGATCCGCTCGATGCCTGGCTCAGTCCTTGGGCGCGGCCGTCGACAGCGCCAGGGCATGCAACACGCCGCCCATCCGGCCTTCGAGCGCATCATAGACCATCTTGTGCTGCATGACGCGGGTCTTGCCCTTGAAGGCCTGCGAGACTACGTGGGCCGCGTAATGGTCGCCATCGCCTGCCAGATCCTTGATCTCGACCGTTGCGTCGGGAATTTTCGCCCTGATCAGGCGCTCGATGTCTTTGGCATCCATGGGCATCGAATTCAGTTCTCCGTCACAGCAGCATTGTCTAAGCTTACCCCGAAACAACCCTGATCAGCCATAGGTTATCTTCAGCAAAAAAACAGAGTTTATACCGCGAGGCCGCATAGTTTTGAGCGCTCAATGAGAACCAGGGTGGATGATCATGCGGATAGCGGTTTATGGTGCCGGCGCGGTCGGCGGAAACGTTGCTGTCCGGTTGGACGAAGCGGGTTACGACGTTTCGGTCGTCGTGCGGGGGGCGGCACTCCATGCCATCAAGAGCAATGGCCTTCTGCTGGAGGCTGGTTCGAGAACCATCACGGCCCGGGTGCGCGCGTCCGATCGCCCCGCTGATCTTGGCGAACAAGATCTGGTAATCTCGACGCTCAAGGCGACCGGTCTTGCTTGTCTTGCCACCGACCTCAAGCCCTTGCTCGGCCGCGATACGCCGATCATTTTTGCGCAGAACGGCATTCCCTGGTGGTATGATCTAGGGCTCAAGGAACATCTCAGAATGCCGCCAATTCTCGATCGTCTTGACGCTGGCGGTCTGTTGCGGCGGTCTATCGAGACCGAACGCATTCTCGGCGGCGTCGTCAATTCGAGCAATGAAGTTGTCGCACCGGGGCGTGTGAAAAACGATTCCCCAACATCCAATCGTTTTACCATCGGCGACATCGATGATGTTCCGCGGGGGCGCACTGCGGTCATTCGCAGCGTGTTGGAACGTGCGGGACTATCTTCGCCGCCCGTTGAGAATGTGCGCCAAGTCATCTGGCGCAAACTGCTGATCAACATGAGTTGCTCGATCCTGTGCATGGTGACCGGACACAAGGCAACGATCATCCGTGACGACGAGCGCTTGGGTGCATTGCAACTCCGCATGGTGCAGGAGGCGTGCCGGATAGCCACCGCATACGGCGTCGATGTCAGTGAAGCCGATACCGCTGCCTTCCGCCGCTCGCCGCCAGACCACAAGCCATCTATCCGGCAAGACTACGAACTGCAGCGCCCGGTTGAACTCGACGCCCTCCTGTTGGCGCCACTCGCGTTCGCCCGTGCCGCCGGGCTGGAGACCCCCAGCCTCGATGCCGTTGCCGCTATCGCGACGCGGCTGGCCGTTGATGCCGGCGTTTATAGGGCATGACAGTGTTGTGATGCGAAGTTGACAGCGACATGCAAGTGGACCCATTGCTGCTCGGCCGGGACCTCAGGCAAAACGAGATATTCGGCAGCCCGATAGGCTGCTTCGCGCGACCAACACGGGATTTTCATGCCGGTTCATCTGTTCAACGACGGCATGCGTGAAGTCCTACCACGCTGGCTCGGCGTTCTCGGGATGCTCGTCCTCCATGTGGTATTGCTGGTCGTATTTCGTGGTCGCTTCAGTCATGAGCGGGAACTGGCCGATGTGCCGGCGCTTTGGCTGGCCGGTGGCATGGTCTCGGCTGGCGTGGTCTTCGTATTCGGTCTTCTGCCTCTGATTCGATCCGGCGAACGGCTGCCACTTGTAAAACAGACCAAGTTGCTCATTCTCATCGTTGCCGGCGGTGCCTTGCTTCGCGTGCTTCTATTGTGGAGCACACCAGCACTTGAGGACGATTTCTATCGCTATCTCTGGGACGGTGGCGTCGTCGCAAGTGGCACCAGCCCCTACGCCTATCCGCCGGACGCAGTGAACGCGGGTTCGGCGCCGCAACATCTCCAGGACCTCGCCGAGCAGGCCGGTTACATTCACGAGCGCATCAATCATCCCTATCTGCGGACGATGTATCCGCCGGTCGCACAGGCTGTATTTGCCCTCGCGCACCAGTTGGAAGCGTGGAGCTTGCTGGCGTGGCGGCTGGTCTGCATCGCCAGCGAGATGGCGACGCTTGGGCTGCTGATCGTGCTGCTGCGCGAAGTCGGGCGATCGCCCCTTTGGGCTGCAACGTATTGGCTCAATCCGCTGGTGCTCAAAGAGATCGTCAATTCAGCGCATATGGAAGCGGTGTTGTTGCCGTTGGTGCTGGCGGCACTGCTGTTGGCTATCCGGCAGCGTCATCTGCTCTCGATCACGATGGTCGGCTTGGCGAGTGGGACGAAGGTCTGGCCGGTGATCCTCGCGCCGCTGGTGCTACGTCCGCTGCTGTCACGTCCAGCGCTGTTGACTGGCGCGCTGGCGTGGTTGGGCCTGCTGCTCGGCCTGATGGCGTGGTTTCCCTACCAAGCCGGAATCAATGAGACGTCGGGCATTGTCGCCTATGCCTCGCGGTGGCAGACGAACAGCGCCGTTTTTCCGGCCGCTGAAGGCATGGTGCAGCGATTGCTCGGCGCGTTGTCACTGGATATGAATCTGGCCAGCCGGATAACGCGTGCGATTTTCGCCGCAATGATTGCTGGCGTTGCGCTCGCCCTGGCGTGGCGACCATGGCGTCATGGCTTGGATATGGTGCAGCGGGCGACGCTGATCGCGGCAGCCATGGTTCTCTTGAGTCCGGCGCAGTTTCCTTGGTACCTGCTATGGGTGCAGCCGTTGCTCGCTTTCAGGCCCATTCACGGACTTTGGGCCGCGACCGCGCTGATGCCGATCTACTATGCCTCGTTTTATTTCCACGCCAGAGACACCTATTGGGTGTTCCGCGACTATATCGTCTGGGTGATCTGGATCCCGATCCTGGGCCTCCTCGCGGTCGAAGCGTGGCGTGCGCGAATGCCCCGCCAAGAAGCAACGGCCGATCACGAATGACCGGCCGAGTCTTGCTGATCGTCGCAGTGTCGGCGCTTATTTCTTCATTCCCGCGCCCGAACCCGATCCAGCGCCCGACCCCGAGCCTGGTGCTGCCGCGCCTGACCCGGCACCTGATCCCGAGCCGCCAGTCGCGCCCGCCGCCTTGGCCGGCATTTTTTTCTTCTTGGCGGTTGACGGCTTCGTTGCGGTGCCCGAGCCGGAGCCGGCGCCAGCGGACGTGCCGCTGCCGCTGCCTTGGGCGAATGCGGGGATGGCGAGGCTTGCCGTTGCTGCAAATGCGAGTGCCGTGGCGGCCATGATCGTTTTCTTCATCGAGGAACTCCAGGGGTTGTCAGAGGTTGGGTGCTCCCGCGCGGCGTCAGCCGAACTGGTGCTGAGCCTGACAGATGACTCGACCGTGATGGTCTCGGGGCGGTGCATCACGAGCAACGTACAAGCGCGTGAAGCACGCAGAGTTGAAGCCGAGTGATGGTGCGATGCGAATGCACGTCGAAACGGTCAGCGCTTGCGCGGTTCAGGCTTGGACTTTGGCGTTCATGTAGTTTGGCATCCAGCCCTCGTGTGCCGCGCCGAGGTCATCGAGCGCCAACGCTGGTTCGCCTTTGAGGGACAGTTCACTGCCGCCGACCTTGCCGATGAACTCGTGCGGGCAGCCCCAACAGCCGCGCGCGTTCGAGAATAGCCTCGGTGCCAGCGGGTGTCGCTTCAAGCACGTAGCGGCCTTGATCCTCGCCGAACCAGGCGGCATGGGCGGGGAGACGGCCCTCATAAGGGTAGAGTTGGACGCCGCGTTCGCCCTTCAGCGCCATTTCGGCGATGGCGACGATCAGGCCGCCGTCGGAGACGTCGTGCACGGCAAAAACTCCAAATTCGCGGATCAACGCCCGCACGAGATTGCCGGCTTTGATCTCGTCGCTGAGGTCGATCGGCGGCGGCGCGCCTTCGGTCTTACCGGTGACAGCCAACTGATACAGCGACTGGCCGAGATGGCCTTGCTCGCGGCCGATGACGACGAGCAGATTGCCGTCACCCTTCAAGGCGATGTCGACGGTTTTTGTCCAATCGGGGATCAGGCCAACGCCGCCGATGGCGGGGGTGGGTGGAATGCCGATGCCATTGGTTTCGTTGTAGAGCGAGACGTTGCCGGAGACGACCGGATACTTGAGCGCGAGGCAGGCTTCCTTCATGCCTTCGCAGGCGCCGACGAACTGACCCATGATTTCGGGCCGCTCTGGGTTACCGAAGTTCATGTTGTCGGTGATGGCGAGCGGATCGCCGCCGACGGCGGTGATGTTGCGCCAGGTCTCGACGACGGCCTGCATCGTGCCCATGCGGGGATCGGCCTTCACGTAGCGGGGCGTCACATCGCAGCTGATGGCGAGCGCTTTTTGTGTGCCGTGAATGCGCACGACGGCCGCGTCGCCGCCCGGGCGTTGCAGCGTGTCGCCGTTGATCATCGTGTCGTACTGTTCCCAGATCCAGCGGCGCGAGGCGAGGTGGTGGGTTGCCATCATCGACTTGAGCTGGCCGAGAATGCTCGCTGGCGCTGGCACCCACTCGGGGAGGATAGTTTTTGCCGGCGGCGTTGCAATCCACGGGCGCTCATAAAGCGGGGCGGAGTTCGCGAGCTTGTCGACCGGGAGATCGGCTTCGATCCGGCCCTTGTGTTTGACAATCATGCGGCCGGTGTCGGTGGTGTGGCCGATGACGGCGAAGTCGAGTCCCCATTTGCGGAAAATTTTTTCGGCGTCCGGCTCGCGACCGGGCTTCAAGATCATGAGCATGCGCTCCTGACTTTCCGAGAGCATCATTTCGTAGGCGGTCATGCCCGCTTCGCGCTGTGGCACGTGATCAAGGATCAACTCGATGCCGACGCCGCCCTTGTCGGCCATTTCTGAGGTCGATGACGTAAGACCTGCCGCGCCCATGTCCTGGATGGCGATGATCATGTCGGTCGCCATCAACTCGAGGCAGGCTTCGATCAGGAGCTTTTCGGTGAAGGGGTCGCCGACCTGCACGGTTGGCCGCTTCTCGTCGCTCTTGTCGTCGAATTCGGCCGACGCCATCGTTGCGCCGTGGATACCGTCGCGGCCGGTTTTCGAGCCGACATAGACGACGGGCAGGCCAACGCCCTTGGCTGCGGAATAAAAAATTTTGTCGGTGCGGGCGAGGCCGACGCACATGGCATTGACCAGGATGTTGCCGTTATAGCCGGCATCGAAGTTGGTTTCGCCGCCGACCGTTGGCACGCCGACGCTGTTGCCGTAGCCGCCGATGCCGCGCACGACGCCGTCAACGAGGCGGCGGGTCTTGGGATGCGATGGATCGCCGAAGCGCAGTGCATTGAGGTTGGCGATTGGCCGCGCGCCCATCGTGAAAACATCACGCATGATGCCGCCAACGCCGGTGGCGGCACCCTGATAGGGTTCGATGAACGAGGGATGGTTGTGGCTTTCCATCTTGAAGATCGCCGCGTCGCCATCGCCGATGTCGATCACTCCGGCGTTCTCGCCGGGCCCCTGGATGACCTGGGGACCGGAGGTCGGCAACTGCTTCAGCCAGAAGCGCGAGGATTTATAGGAGCAATGCTCCGACCACATCACCGAAAAGATGCCGAGTTCGAGCAACGACGGCTCGCGGCCAAGGATTTGCAGCAGCCGGTCGTACTCGTCGCCCTTGAACCCGTGTTCGGCGACCATGGCGGGTGTAATCTTTTGATTGTGCTGAGCGTTCTGGGTCATGGCGTACTCGATGTTTGCGGGTCGGGACGGGGCAGAGGCGCCGCGCCGATTCTTCGGGCTGCTTATACCCCGCCCCCCGTCCGTTGTCGCGTCAACCCCATGGCGGTTCCTGCCTCAGTGCGAATTTCACAGCGGAGTTTTTTTCCGCAACTCACTTCCACTGCCACGTCAACCGCGTCTCGGCGAGTTCGCGTTGCTTTCGCCGCAACGCCGGGATCATCCGTTGCCAGCTTGTAGCCATTGCGATCGAAGTAGTTGGCGACCGCGCGCACGACCAGTGACCGATCGCCGATCTGGCACGCATAAGGTGCGATGCGCTGACCGTTCAGATGCGTCCAGGCCGCAGGCAAACGCTGCCCCGCGCACACCACCTGCTCCCGCTTCAAGCCCGCCTTCAGCAGCGCCAGCCGCACCTCATTGATCAGATTGGGATAGGGCTTGGCGACCC
>CAVQOB010000024.1:0-49659 GCA_963714325.1 uncultured Alphaproteobacteria bacterium
ACTTCCACTGCCACGTCAACCGCGTCTCGGCGAGTCGCGTTGCTTTCGCCGCAACGCCGGGATCATCCGTTGCCAGCTTGTAGCCATTGCGATCGAAGTAGTTGGCGACCGCGCGCACGACCAGTGACCGATCGCCGATCTGGCACGCATAAGGTGCGATGCGCTGACCGTTCAGATGCGTCCAGGCCGCAGGCAAACGCTGCCCCGCGCACACCACCTGCTCCCGCTTCAAGCCCGCCTTCAGCAGCGCCAGCCGCACCTCATTGATCAGATTGGGATAGGGCTTGGCGACCCGCAGCACATCGCCGAGCGGCACCGTGCCACCGCCTGCCGTCGGCGCCACCTTCTGCGCAACCGCCGGCAGTGCGCAGGCGACCATACCCGCCACCAGCGTGGCCATCTGCATGCTCTGCCGCGACCATCGGACAAGCCCCACCCTGCCGCTCATCGCAACCACCACGCCGCCAATCCCAGAAACGCAAAGAAGCCCACGACATCCGTCACCGTCGTCACGAACACCGTCGACGAAACCGCCGGATCAAACTTGTAGCGATTGAGCACGATCGGAATAAAAATGCCGGCGAGTGCTGCTGCCAAGAGGTTGATGATCATGGCCGCGCCGATCACCAGCCCCAAGCCCTGCGATCCGAACCAGACCACCGTGATCGCCGCCATGATCGCCGCGAAAATGAACGCCATTGAGCAACCCGACCGCCGTCTCGCGCATCGCGAACTTCGCGACATTGAGCGGTCGAGAGTTCCCGCGTTGCAATCGCGCGCACCGCGACCGTCATCGTCTGCGTGCCGGCATTGCCGCCCATCGACGCGACGATCGGCATCAGCACCGCCAGCGACACCATCTGCTCGATCGTCGCATCGAACACCTTGATCACCGTCGACGCCAGAATGGCCGTCAGCAAGATTGATGGCGAGCCACGTCACCCGCGGCGGCGCGATCTGGCGTACGCTGTCGGTCAAGCGCTCGTCACCGACACCAGCCAGCAGCTTGATATCTTCGTCCGCCTCCTGCTCGATCACCTCGACCACGTCGTCGACCGTCACAACACCGACGAGGCGGCTGTTGGCGTCGACAACCGGCGCTGATCGCAAGCCATAGCGCTCGAACTGCCGCGCCACTTCCTCCTGGTCCTCGGTCGCCAGCACGACATGCTGATCGGTATCGAGGATCTTGTCGACGCCGACATGCCGCTTGGTGCGCAATAATCGCGACAGCTCGATACTGCCGATCACCCGATGCGTCGTATCGACGACGAAAATGTCCGAGAAGCTCTCGGGCAGATCATCGGCCTCGCGCATGTTGTCGATGACTTGCCCGACCGTCCAATAGGGCGGCACGGCGACAAAGTCGCCCTGCATCAAGCGACCGGCGGTTTCTTCGGGATATTCGAGGTTGCGCTCCAATGCGGCGCGCTCCGATCGCGGCACCTGCGAGAGCACGTCCTGCTGGTCCTGCGGCTCGAGACCTTCCATGACGTAGGCCGCGTCATCGGTTTCGAGTTCCGTCACCGCGCGCGCGATCACCGCGTTCGGCAGCGCTTCCGACAACTGGTCGCGCACCGTCTCGTCGAGCTTCGACCAGGCCTCGTGATCGAAATCACTGCCGAGCGTCTGGATCAGTTCGACGCGTTGCTCGGGCTCCAGCAACTGAATGAGTTCGGCAAGATCCGCCGTCATCAGCGGCTTGACCGCCGCGCGCAGTGCCTCGACATCGCGCGCCGCGAGCGCGGCACCCACCTGTGCCACCAACGCCGCCGGACCGGCCTCCGCCGACACGGGCGTCTTCTGCAGGTCCTCCGTCGCTGGGCTCCGTCATTCCGGCCTCATCCCCGCGCGCTTTGTGGTGTATTCATGCACACAGCCGATCCGCTTCACCGCCACGACCATATATGGCGTCGCTTCGATTCGCAGGCCAGTGGAAAGCGATATCCCCGGGCGCAACAACGCCTTAATCCCCCGGCCTTGTGGCCGGGCAGAGGCTTGCTCCCGCCACACTGTCGTGGGACAAGCCGCTGCCGCCGAAATCGCGGCGTGACTGGAGCAGGCTGTTATGCAGCGCATTCTGGGCCTGGCTGCCCTGGGTTTCGGCCTCATCGCCGGCAGTGTCACGGCGAACGCGAAGGCGTGCACGGATCCCGGCCGCGCGCTCGGCGTCTCGCGCGTCGTCGAAATCGATACGTCGTCCGGCCCGCGCTACGGCCATCAGCAGTACCAGGAAATCGATTTCCTGGCTGACGGCGAAATCGTGCTGACGTTCGATGATGGTCCACTGCAGGCCCTACACGCGCCCGATCGTCGACGCGCTCGAAGCCGCCTGCACCAAGGCGACATTCTTCATGGTCGGCCAGATGGCGCTCGCCGATCCCGAGATGGTCCGCGAAATCTCATCGCAAGGGCCACACCATCGGTACCCATACCCAAACGCACGCCAACCTCAAGAAACTCACCCCCCTCGCCGCCCGGCGCGAAATCGAGCTTGGCTTTTCGTCGGTGCAGGCAGCCCTCGGCCAACCGATCGCGCCGTTCTTCCGCTTTCCGTTTCTGGCCGATCCCAAGTCGATGATCGGCTACGCGCAAACCCGCCAGTTCGGCATCTTCTCGATCGATGCTGATTCCTACGACTACAAGTCCAAGGACCCGGTTGCCGTGCATCAGGCGATCCTCAATCAGATCGGCTACAAGAAAAAGGGCATCATCCTCTTCCACGACATCCAGGAAGCCTCCGCCCGTGCGTTGCCCGGCTTGCTCGCCGCCCTCAAGGCCAAAGGCTACAAGGTCGTGCACATGAAGCCGAAATTTGTGGCGCAAACACTACCGGAGTTCGACGCCATCGCGCGCCGGGAAGGCGGCGCAAAGCGTATCGCGAGTGCCGCCAATCCACTCGCCGCACGCGCCATCACCTGGCCGGTCGCGCCCAGCGCATTGCCGCCGAGTAACGCTCGCCCATCGCAGCCCGGCATTGTCGGCGCGCCGCCGGGCGGATCCTTGCCACCCGGCGTACTGCCGCCGCCGCCCCCTCCGGCCCAACCACCGGTCGCCGCGGCGCCACCGCCGCCACCTCCGGTCCGCGTGCCGCGCGTCCGCCCCGAGAGCGATTGGCGCGACAGCATTCTGCGCGGTAACTGAGCTCACCGGTTCTAGCGGCAAAGTTTCGTCGCTACCTGTATAGAACCCCAAGCACACGCTTGCCGCGGGCGAGCGAGTCGGCAAGCGTGTGTGCTTCGCGTTCCCTGGGAGAGCAATGTTGAAGTCGTCGCGCATTGAGCAATGGTTGATGGGCGCCATCGCGATCCTCGCGGTGGCGTGCGCAATCGTGCTCTCGGCGCCCCCAGCCCTTGCCGCGTGCGCCGCCGAGCGTTTCGCTGGCGCCCGCCCGCGTCGTCGAGATCGACACGCAGCAAGGCCCACTCTTCGGCGACATCACCAAATCTGCGCGGCAGCCTGACATCCTCGCGACCTAGGGAAGTCATTCTGACCTTCGACGACGGCCCGATGCCTTGGATCACCAAATCGATCCTCGACACCCTCGATCGCTTTTGCGCCAAGGCGACGTTCTTCTCGGTCGGCCGCATGGCGATGGCCTACCCCGACACCGTCAAGGACGTGCTTCGGCGCGGGCACACGTTCGGCACGCATACCTGGTCGCATCCCCTGCATATGCGGACGATGCGACGCGAACAATCCGCTGATCAGATCGATCGTGGTTTTGCCGCCGTCGCTGCTGCCGCCGGTCAGCCGATCGCTCCGTTCTTCCGCTTCCCCGGCCTCAGCGACAGCGCCGGCATGCTCGCGCATCTGCAGTCGCGCGGCGTCGCAACCTTCACCGTCGACGTCGTCTCGAACGACAGCTTCATCGCCGACGCCAGCCGCCTTGTCGCGCGAGACACTCGCCAAGATCGAGGCCCGCCGCGGCGGCATCGTGCTGTTCCACGACATCAAGGCGTCAACGGCGCGCGCGCTGCCGACCATTCTCAGCGAGCTCCGGGCGCGCGGCTATCGCGTCGTCCACATGACTGCCAAGGAGGGTCACGAACCCGAGGCCAACTTGTTTCACGAGTACCAGGCGACACTCGCCAAGGCGGAAGTGTCGCGCGGCGGGGCCAAGAAAAATCTGGTTCCATTCTATGGCAGCATCGGGCCGGAGCGCACGTCACCGGCCGACACGTCGACGGCATCAGGGAACACGGTCAGCGCCGGCACCGCTGGCGCACCCGTCACCAACCTTGCGCCATCAGTTGCGGCTGACCACGCGGCGGCGCCGTCGCACCGCGCGGCCACGCCGCCGCACTCCAAGCGCGCGAGCAGTTCAACATCGAGTCGCGTCTACACCGCCAGCAGTGATGCCACCACCGATGGCTGGTCGACGTCGATCAAGCGCCCCAAAACCCGCGCCGCCAAATCCACCAAACTGCGCGAGCGCCAACCGTAGGCATGTAGGTTGGGTTAGCGCGATACGGAATGTTCCTTAAGCGCCGCCGCCAAACGCGCGTAACCCAACGCTTGCGCCGGCATCTGCGATTGTTGGGTTGCGCGCGGATCGCGCCGCAGCGGTTGCCTCGCACCGTCTGCAACCGCGCCAACCCAACCGACGCCGAACGCGATGGTCACTCTCGGGCGGCCTTTTTGTTTTTTTCCCTCGCCCCGTTCTTCACGGGAATGGGCACGGCATGCCCTCGGGCTTGACCCGAGGGTGAGGGGCGGCAACGAGTTGTGATGGGCCGCGAGTTGTCGCGCGACCTTATCCGCGAGTTGAGGCCCGCACGGCATCATTTCATTCAGAGCCAGTGGCTGCCCCTCACCCTAACCCTACTCTGAAAGAAACTGGCCACGGGCACGGTGGGCTGACGTCATGCGGCACGTTCGAGTTTCACCTCGAAGCCGAGAGCCCTGAGCTGACCGGCGAGACGCTTGGCCTTGTTGTCTTTGGCTGCCGCATCGAGGGGACGGACCTGTGGCGGCCGGTAGGGCACACCATCGCGGACCATGTGGTAGATGGCGGTGAGGATCGAGCCGGCGACCGCGATGGCGGCCTTCTTGGGCCCACGCCGGGCGGCGATGCCGGCGAACTGACGGGACAGATAGGTGTTCTTGGTGCGGGCTGCAGCCATGGCGCATTGCACGAGCAGCGGTTTCAGCCAGGCCCCGCCCTTCTTGACCCGTGTCGAGCGCTTCTTGCCGCCGGTCTCGTCGAGACGGGGCACGAGGCGGGCCCAACTCGAGAGATGGCCGGCGGTGGCAAAGCAGCTCATGTCGGTTCCAATCTCGGCCAGGATGGCAGACGCGGCCCGCTTCTTCACACCAGGGATCTTGGTCAACTCGGCGACGAGCTGACGAAAGGGGGCGAGCAAAGCCTCCACCTCCGTCTCGAAGCTGGCGATCCGCTGGGCGAGCACGTCGATCATGGTCAGGTGCTCACGGACCAGGAAGGCGTGGTGGCGCGTGAAGCGGCCGTCGAGGGCGGCGGCCAGGTCCTCGCGAGACGCCTTCAACCTGCGATCGGCGAGCGCCGCCAGTCGCGCAGGATCGGTCTCGCCAGCGACCAGCGCCTCCAGAATGCGCCGGCTGTTGATGCCGAGCAGGTCGGACACGACGGTTGCGAGTTTGATGTTGGCGTCCTCCAGAACCTTGCCGATACGGTTCTCGTGCTGCGTCATCTGGCGTTGCAGCTGCGTGCGCGTGCGCGTCAGATCGCGCAGCTCCCGGATCGGCTCCGGCGGCACGAAGCTCGCGCGGATCAGGCCGTGGGCCAGGAGATCGGCCAGCCAGCGGGCATCGCTCGCATCGCTCTTGCGGCCGGGCAGATTGCGCGCCTCGTGGGCGTTGACCAGCATCAGCGTGAACGCGGCGTCCAGGATGTGCCACACAGGCTTCCAATAGACACCGGTTGCCTCCATCACGACATGCGTGACACCACGCTCTTCGAGCCAGGCTGCGAGCGCGAGAAGATCGCGCGTCGTGGTCGCGAAGCGGCCCTCCTCGTAGGCGATCTTGCGGCTTCGCACGGTGCGCGCGCAGACCGCCACGAAGGCGGAATGCACATCAAGACCGGCGCACTTCTTATGTAGGATATTCACGGACACCTCCCAAGTGACAGGAATGCCGTGGCCAGGGGCCTCGTCGATTTGAACTCTACTCTGCGTGCTCCGGGACGGAACGGTGGGCTGAGCCCGCCGCCGTCCGTGGCGACAATGACATGTGCTCTGAGGCCCCAGGATCAAACTCTCCCTCGGGCTCGACGGCGCCAGGGAAAAAACGACCTCAATGCCACGACGCCGACAGTAAAACCGCTTTCATCCATTCATGTGCGCGCCTTCGGCGCGCATGGTAACTCTCCCCATTCGAAGGCGAATGGGGAGAGGGAATGATCTTTTCCCTCTCCCCGTTCTTCACGGGGAGAGGGCAGGGTGAGGGGCGGCAACGAGTCGTGAGGGGCCGCGAGTCGTCGCGCGACTTTATCCGCAAGTCGAGGCCCGCACGGCATCATTTCATTCAGAGCCAGTGGCTTTCCCTCACCTCCCCTGCGGGGATCCTCTCCCCGTGAAGAACGGGGAGAGGGACGACAGCCGCGCAACCCTAGCAAACGGGAACGCCACCCCGGGCATGTTTGTTGTCGCGCAGCTCATCCGAAAACCGCTGCGCACTTTTCGGGCTGCGCTCGCGCATCCGGCCGGCGTTATCCCACGCGCCATGCCGCGCCGGGTGCTGGTCGGCACCTGAAGGCGCGAGAAGAAAGAGGGACGGGGCGGCTTTGCCTCGATCCTGAAGTCTGGGGGTCGTCTCGGCAAATCGCCGCCCCGCTTGCTTGCAAAGACCATCCGGTGCCGGAGCTCGGGATCGCCTCCTTGGCCGGTCCCTTCGAGAGGGACTTCAATAAGCCCGGACTAAGCCCCGCTGCGCAGGCTCATCCGAATTGCAAGCTCCCGGCCCGGTCACGCGAGTGCGCTGCAGACGTTCCCACAGGCCATGGATGCGAGAGAGTGTGACAAATTTTTCCGTACCCGACACCTAGGTACTTACCTAGGTTGACAGCCTTTGGCGGGGCATGGTGAACGGGCTTTCTTGTTGCGGCGTCAGTTGCCCCATGCCCTCGGGCCCTCGTCCCGAGGGACGCCAATCGCCGCTGGCGGCCTCCCGGCCAAGCGAAGCGCGAGCCGGGATCGCCCGTCAGCGGAGCAGCCAGCGACCCGCAAAAAACACATCAGATGCGCCAAACAAAAAGAGCGCTGGCGGTTGCCATTCTGCCATCGCATTCGGCAATTGCTCCATGGATGACAGGCACGGCTCTATCGCTCCTCAAGCATGGCTCTGAGCCGTCCCAAGTTCACCTGCGAGCCCTGTGTGCCGGAATTGAGCACGCGTCTCAAAACGTTCACCGAAACACTTGGCCCGGGCAGGCCATTGACGTTGGCAAGAATTGAATAGCCGAACCCCTTTGCGAGATCCGGTCCGACGTCAAACCCCGATATCCAAGTCATTGTTGAATTCGGGAACAACGTGTGCGCGCGCCGAGGCGCCTTCGGATCATTAAACGCCTTATCGAATTCCGCCCGCTCGACGGCACTCTTCTCGGCAAACAGCGTCCTGATCCGAGAGCTTTTCGGCCAATGTTCAGCGTTCGAATGCAGTCCCCAGACGCGTTGCGCTAGATAACCGCGCGCGTCGCGCACAGGAGCCTTGATCGCGCCTTGACTGCCGCAGATCGCAATCCCATTTGCGATCCCGAATTGTTCCGTCTGACAAAGGCGATCGTCACGAATCCACTCAGCGATATCGGCATCAAATGCCTGCCCAAGCTTCGTCAGAAATGCCGTCTGCGCTGGCGAGTTCTTCTCCGCGCTCACCGGATCGAAATGGAACCGGCAGTCGGTATACGGTGTCGCGTTTTTAAAGCAGTCTGGAATGACCAATGGCACGGCACCGGAAACGTGATAGTCGCCTTCATCGGGTTTCCGCCGGATGGCATCCAGATCGGCATACATGAGGTGCGGGATGGGCTTTCCCGTCTCCGGATGCATGGTCATGGGCGTCGCCATTGCCAGACACAACGACTTCAATGTGAATCCGCGCTGGCGATACCGTTGAAGGAACGCGTCGGATAGCGAGACCAGAAATGGTCCTCTGCCATAGGCCGGGTGCACTTCACGATAGCACCCATGTTCCAGCGACGTCCCTTTCAAGCTGTTGCCGCTGTCCTGCTGCAACGCTAAACCAGTGACCTGAATCTTCGCGAGGTCGTAGAAATAAATCGGATACTTGACGTCGACCTGAGCCAGGCATGCCGGCGACACCACCATTGAGCCGGCGAGGAGCAGGCCCGCAAAATGCAATGACTGCCAACCGCGCATAATCTCGCTCCAATGAAAAACTGAACGCAACACTCCAGCGCTATGGCCATGGCATTGTACAAATTTGCGAGACGGGACGCTAGCGTCGCCTCAACTGCTTCGCAACTCTGACAGTGCTCGGCGGTGCCGATGGGCGCCTGAAGCGCTGGAATACAGCACGGCCGCAATCACATGCGCGCACCGGCCTCCGGCACCGCGAACCGCGCGCGACCATCCAGAAACCGATCCAGCACGTTCTTGGTGATCCGGCTGATGGTGTTTTCGAAACTGTTCACTGGCAGCGACCCGCAATAGGTGATCGATCCCGTTGCGAAGACGGCGCCATTGTTCGGCGCCTCGAAGAACACCAGATCGGCGCGGATCAATTGCCGGGCGGGCTCCCCCGAAAGCGTCACGATATGCGTCAGCTGCTCCTCCGGCACCAGCACCCACGGCGCTTCCGGCGGGTGATCCTCGCTCGACGCGATGATGATCGCATGCGCCGGCGTGCCGAGGCGCTTGTCCGCGCGATCAAGTTCGAAGCCGGCCGCGCCATGCCCCGACAGCCCGAAGCCACCGACCGTTTCCTCGTCGACGCCGTCGAGAATCCAGCTGACGCGCGGATCAACTCTGGCGTCCGTATTGATACGATAGTGCGAGCCGACGAAATTGCCTTGCGCCGTAAAGCCGACGCCCGCCAACCGCTGCGGCGGCCGGCCATTCCGCCGCCAGAGCCCGCCGTATTCGCCATCGAGTTGATTGTAGTATTCGCCGGGCTCAGCGGCCCACGCGCGGATGCCGCCCTCGGCGCGGCGGATCTCGATCTGGCCGGGCTTTGCTGGATTGAGCGCAATCTTCCAATAGAACCCGTTGCCGCCCATGTACATGAAGCGCCCGCCGCCATCGCGATAGGCTTCCAGCGCATCGAGCATCGCTTGCGTGTGGTATTCGGGATGCGACCCCGTCATCACCACGGCGTAGTCCTTGAGCAGGCCGAGCCCCTCGTGATGCAGTTCCCAATCGGTGATGATGTCGGTGGCATAGCCGTGGTGCTCGAGCCAGGCGATCAGATGGGTATCGGCTGGAAAATGCCGAAGGCCTGAGCCACGAATATCGGCATAGGGATAGGTGATGTAGCCGATCCGCAGATTGAGCATCGGCCGCTGCCACGAGGCCAGATGAATGCCGCTGCCGTCGCCATGAAAATTGTAGGTCGAGAGGCCATACTCGGCATGATCACCGGGGTTATGGGCGTAGGCTCCGGGCCAAAGCGCCGCCTGCTGTTTCCATGCCGCCTGCCACGCGGGATCGCGTTGCCACTCCGGCCGCGTATGATTGTGATAGACGGTATACGTGAAGGTCGACATCAACAGCGCGATTTTCGCGGCAGGTTTTCCCTTCGGCGGCACAACGAAGAACGGCACGTTGTCGCGCGCTTCTCCCGCTTCCAGCATCAACGCATAGGCGCCGGACTTGAGACCTTCAGGCACCTTATAGGCGTGTGTCACCGGCCAGCGGCAGTCATCGAGATCATCGGCATGAAAATGGATCGCGCCATACTGCTCGGGCGCGTGGCGAAAGCATTGCTCGCGCCCGCTCCAGTTCGACCCGCGCATGGCACGCGCCGGCGCATTGACGAGGCTGCCATGCAATCCGTGCGGCCCCGTATCGACGATGCGGTCCGTGTCCATTGCTTGCGAAAAATCCCAGGCGGCGAGGAGCCCGTCAACGGCTTCACCCTTGAACGCCCGCGCGGTCTCGTCCTGCGAGAGTGCGCGCGAAAAGATCATCGGTCGTTCGATCCGGCCATCGAAACGGAAGGGATCATGTCCATCGTTCGTCGCAGCCAAGAAAACCGCCCGCCGGCCGATCGGCACGGTATCAACGCATCGCGCCGTCGTCACGCGTGGCGCGGCCCGGCCCTCACTAACGTCCAGCGCCTGCGCGCCAATCACGATCTCGCCGCTTGCCCGATCAAAACTCGCCCAGACGCGATACCACGCCTGCTGTGCCAGCGGCGTCGGCGTCTCAATGCGCCGCCACGCCACCCGCCCACCACCGGCAGGGCTGCTGACCCCAATCGACACGATCAGCCGCCCCTTGACATCCAACGCGAGACCGATACCGCCAGCGTGCTGGTCGAGCAGCGACAGGATGGACCGGCCATCACCGGCCGATGCCGTGATCTGGATCGTCGCTGCGATGGTCAGACTGTGCAGTGCCTCGCCGTGCGCGCCGAGATCAACGCGGGCGAACGAACCGCAATTCAACGTCTGCTGCGTCGGCCTTGCGATCTCAGCGAGCCCGGCCGCAGCAACCGGTTCGAGTTTGATCCCCGGCCCCGCCGGATTGGCATCGGCCGAAATCACCCGCACCAGCGACGCCGCCACCGGCTTGCCCGTCGCGTTCGCACAGTGAAACCGGATCGTCTCACCCGGACGCACCGACAAGCGATCAGCGTAGGCAGCGAGTGGCAGCATGGGGGTGTCCGAAGGTTGATCGAACCACCACGGTTTCGAAAAGCCGCCGCCACGTCAAGCCCGCCGCGTTAGCCCGGTTGAAAGCAGTACCTACTCCCCGAGCAAGCGGCCGGTGATGTCGCGTGACGAATGCAGGATTCGGACGATCACAACCCTGTCGCTATCGACCCGGTAGAAAACCAAATAGGTTCTGAACCGAATGGCGCGTACACCCATGCCGACGTCGCGGCGAAGGCGATGCCGTTTGGGACGCCGACTGAGACTCTGAAACTGTGAATACAATGCGCTCGACAAATCGTTCCGCCACTGAAACATCCGCGACGTCACGCAAATAGTCGCCAATTGCAATCAAGTCCGACTGCGCCCGCTCGGTATAGACAATCGGGAATTCCCGGATCATTTGCCCAAACGATAACGCGCGCGCAATGCCTCGTGCACATCAGACGCTGGTTTGGTCTGCCCGGCAGCAATATCTGCAAGTCCGCGTTCGACCAAGGGCTTGGCCCACGACAAATCTGCGCGGGTGAGGTCGGCCTCCGCCGCGGCGTCATCCAGTGCCAAGGCCTCGATCGCTGCCTCAACCGACGAGAACCGCCCGCTGGCAACCTGTGCCTCCAGCAACCTTACAATTTCTGGTCGAATAGCAATCGTCATGGGCCGTCCAGAACATCACTGCCCCCTGCTTCTAACACACGGAACGCGCACCATCCAGCCGCTCGCGATACCCTTAAGGCGCCAGCGCCTGCGACTGCGTTGGTGCCGGGCCTTCGCTCTCGTCGCGGTCGCGGCCGGCGACAAGGTCGCGCAGGCCATCGCGACCGTAGACGTCGGGGCGGAACTGGACGCGGCCGTTGCTCGGCTCGGCCCAGGCGGTGATGTAGCTGAAATACACGGGCACCGGACGCGTGAGATTGAGATCCAGCGCTTGATTGCCGTCGATCACCTGCTCGACACGGCCGGGCTGATCCCACCCCATTTCATAGCGCGCGATCCACTCGGCAAGCTTGAACACGTCCTGCACGCGCACGCAGCCGGCTGAGAACGCGCGGCCGCGCTGCTGGAATAGTGGCTTCATCGGCGTGTCGTGCATATAGACGCCTTCGGAATTCGGCATGTCGATGCGCAGCAGACCGAGCGCATTCTGCGGTCCCGGGTCCTGGCGGAACTTGATCAGCTTGGCGTCCGCCGTCCGCCAGTCGATGTTCGACGGATCGAGTTCGGGGCCGTTGAAGTTATCCTTCACGACGCGAATTTTTTCACGGCTTAGATACTCCGGATCCTTCTGCAGTTTTGGAATGAGATCGAGCGTCGCGACGCTGTCGGGCACGCGCCAATAGGGGAATACGTTGATCGCCTTGATCATCGCCTTGACGATCGGCGTCTGCCGGTCGGGTTTGCCGGCGATGACGCGATGGCGCAACTGCACCTCGCCGCGCTCGACCGCTTCCAGCTGGAACGCTGCCGCATTGACAAGGATGTAGCGATCTTCGGGCCGGGTCTGCTGCAGCTCGCGCAACCGCGTGTGATTGAGGCGCAGCTGCGCGATGCGCGCCTGCACCGGCACATTCAAGGCCTGCAACGTCGAGCGATCGACGCGGCCGGAAATGCGCATGCCATGATTTTCCTGGAACCGGCGCACCGCACTTTCCAGATCTTCCCCCCAGCCGCTGGTGCTCGACTGGCGCGGCAATTCGCCGGACGCCTGCAAGCGGCGGCGCAGCACCGGCAAGCGCTCATCATCGTCCTGCTGCAAAATCTGCTTCTGACCGGGGATCAGCGGCCAGCCACCGTTCGCTGCCAGCTTTTCATATTTCTGGATCGCGCCGTCGACGGCCTCAAGCATGGCTTCGCTACGCCACGGCGTCGTGTCAGGACGAAGATCGTTCAGCACTTCCTGCTTGCGGGCGGGCTTCTCGTCGGATGTCGTACTCGACGTCTTGCCAAACACCTGATCGAACCAGTTCGCATTGCTGCCCTGCCCCAGCGCCTGCGACGCCGATCCACCCATCAGCCCGGCGGCCAAGCCGCGCAGCACTGTCCGCCGCGCGATTCCTGCGCGCGGGCCTTGACCGTCTGTGCTCTTGCCTACCGTCTCAACTGTCTTCGCCATTTCGCGACCGTTCTACTTCCCGTTCGATCTATCGTCCTGGCACAACCCCGTCAGTGCCAACCCATAGCTCACGCACGCCGCAACGCGCGTCTGATGAATCAACCATCCGCCGCACGTTCTACCTTCATGCGGCCTCTATGGCCAAACAAAGACGTTTCACGCCTGTGTGAACCGTTGCAGCAGTCGTGGCCACAACACGCAATTCAGGTCCCCGTTTAGCGCGCATCAGCCTCCCACGGAACCCCAGGTCATCATCTTGCCAAGCCGGAACACGGCCCTTAGGCTGCTTGTAACAAAGAAGAACGGCTCGCGTTCACTTGTCGGAGGAAATTCTCATGTCTCATATCACACGGCGTGGCCTATTGGCCACGGGTGCCGCGGCAGGTGCTGCGGCAGGATTTGGCGTGCATCCCATCATCGCCCAAGCGGCCTGGCCGAATCGCCCCGTCACCGTCGTTTGTCCCTGGGGAGCCGGTGGCGGCACCGACGCGACAGCGCGGATCGTCTCGGCCATCCTCGAGAAAGAACTGAAACAGCCCTTCAACGTCGTCAACCGCACCGGTGGTTCTGGCGTCGTTGGCCATTCCGCCATCGCGACCGGCGCTCCCGATGGCTACACCATCGGCATGCTCACCGTTGAGATTACGATGATGCATCACCAGGGCCTCACCGAACTCAAGCATTCCAGCTACACGCCCCTTGCGCTCATGAACGAAGACCCACCGGGCGTGCAGGTCAATTCGGCGAGCCCCTACAAGACCGTCAAGGAACTCGCCGACGCGATCAAGGCGGCGCCCGCCGGGAAATTCAAAGCGTCAGGTACCGGCCAGGGCGGCATCTGGCATCTCGCCCTCATCGGCTGGCTGACGGCGATGGGCTTGAAGCCCGATCATGTCGCATGGGTGCCATCGAATGGTGCGGCGCCGGCCATGCAGGATCTTGCGGCCGGCGGTCTCGACCTCGTCACCTGCTCGGTCCCGGAAGCCAAGGCGCTGATCGACGCCGGCAAGGCGCGTTCGCTCGCCGTCATGGCGTCGGAGCGCAATCCACAGTTCAAGGATGTGCCGACGCTCAAGGAAGGTGCTGGGGTTGATTATTCGGTCGGCGCCTGGCGCGGATTTGGTGCTCCCAAGGGCATTCCCGCCGATGTCGCGGCAGCCATGACTGTTGCTCTCAAGAAAGCCTTCGACAGCGCCGAGTACAAGGAGTTCATGAACAACCGTGGCTTCGGCCTGAAGTGGGCCGACGCTGCCGGATTCGCCAAGTTCATGGCCGACGGTGATGAAGCGATGGCGAAAGCCATGACTGCCGCCGGATTGAAGAAGACCTGATCGGCGCCAGCCGTCGCGGTGCGCGCCGGGAAAGAACAGCGGGTCATCGCCAATCCGCTGGCACCACGCATCGGGTGTCATCCCGGCATGCATTGCCAGGACCCATTGCGCAGCGGGTGCGATGCCGTCCATTTTGGCATCGTTGATCCCGCGGACACGCCACCGGATGATGGAGTGTGGGGCGAGTCGATGATGTGTAGGTCGTTGACTAGGCGCCTGTCCGAGTAGTCGTTCGAAATAAATGGGGGCTCTGGTGGATATCAACCGATGAAACTCTCTGATCAGATCACCGGCATTTTCCTGATCGGACTTGGCGGCGCGGCATGGTACGGCGGTTCACTGCTACCGCCTGTCCCCGGTCAGCAGGTCGGGCCGAACGTATTTCCGATGGTCGTTGGCGGCGGCCTCGCCCTGTGCGGCGCGCTGATCGCCTTGAAAATCGGCGCGACGTTCGAGGAAGAAGCCGAAGCCGAAGTCGCCGCCCACTCCGATCCCGGCCTTCCCGTTGCGAAAGATGACACCTGGGCCAACGGCCTGAAGGCCCTGATCCCGCCGGCCCTGCTGTTCTTCTACGTGCTCGCCGTCGACCGTCTCGGCTTCATCCCGACCGCCTTCATGATGGCGCTGACGGCGTCGCTGGCATTCGGCGCGCGGCTACCGCTCGCACTCACTGTCGCCGTTACGGGGCCGATTTTCGTGCACCTCGTTTTCCTAAAACTCCTGCGCGTGCCGTTGCCGCCGGGCCTGCTGCCAATGCCCTGGTGAGACCGCAATGAGCACGACTGCTGCAATCATCGACGCCTTTCGGCTGGTGTTCCAGGCCGACGTGTTGATCGCCATCCTGTTGTCGTCGATCTACGGCCTGGTCGTCGGCTCGCTGCCGGGGCTCTCGGCAACAATGGCGACTGCGCTGCTTGTTCCGGTCACCTTTTATCTTTCGCCGATCGCGGCCGTAGCAACCATCATCTCCGCCTCCGCGATGGCGATTTTCTCCGGCGATATTCCGGGCTGCCTGTTGCGCATTCCCGGCACACCTGCGTCCGCCGCCTACACCGACGAAGCCTACGCCATGACGCGCAAAGGCGAGCCCGAACTGGCACTCGGCATCTGCGTCTGGTTCTCGGCCATCGGCGGCATCATTGGTACCTTGTCGCTCATTTTGCTGGCGCCGCCGCTTGCCGAAATGGCGCTCAACTTCTCGACTTACGAATATTTCTGGCTGGCCTGCCTCGGACTGATGTGCGCGACGATGGTTGCACGATCGAGCCCTGTCAAAGCCATCGCCAGCATGCTGCTCGGCCTGCTCGTCTCGTGCATCGGAATCGAAAATCCGGCCGGCGCCATGCGCTTCACCTTCGGCTTCACCGACCTGCTTGGCGGCATCGAGCCGATCCCCGCGCTGGTCGGCGTCTTCGCCCTGTCGGAAGTCATGCGCGGCATGACGGAAGCGGAGCCGCCGCCGCTGCCGAAGCGCAAGTTCGGCTCGATCATGAAGGGCATGTGGAAACTGACCAAGGAATACCCGATGCCGCAGGTGCGCGGCAACATCGTCGGCATCATCATCGGCGTACTGCCGGGCGCTGGCGCCGACATGGCGGCGTGGGTGTCCTACGCGATGTCGAAGCGGTTCTCGAAGACGCCGGAAAAATTCGGCACTGGCCATCCCGAGGGTTTGATCGAGGCCGGCGCTTCCAACAACGCCAGCCTCGCCTCCGGCTGGGTGCCGGCGCTGCTGTTCGGCATCCCCGGCGACACCATCACGGCCATCGCCATCGGCGTGCTGTACATGAAGGGGCTCAACCCCGGCCCTACGCTGTTCACCGAAAAAGCCTCGAGCATGTACGCGCTCTACATCATCTTCATCATCGCCAATATCATCATGATCCCGCTCGGCATCATCATGATCCGGCTGGCGAGCCACATCCTCAGCGTGCCGCGTTCGGCGATCATGCCGATCATTGTCTTGCTTTGTGCAGTGGGCTCGTTTGCGACCGGCAACAATCTGTTCCTGGTCACGACAGTCGCCGCCTTCGGATTGCTCGGCTATGTAATGGAACGCAATGGCTATCCAGTGGCGGCACTGGTACTCGGCATCGTCATGGGGACGATGGTCGAGCAGAGCTTCGTCACCTCGCTGATCAAGTCCGACGGGAGTGTCTGGCCGTTCTTTGCAAGGCCGGTGTCCTCGGTGCTGGCAGCGCTGACTCTCGGCGCGGTGTTCTGGCCGCTGTTCGTCTGGCTCAACAGAATGCGGAAACAGATGATGGCGGCGTGACGATCAAAGCGCCGATCGCGCCGCTCTGCCACACCGCCAACCTTGCCCTGATGCGGTAGCGTGTCACCGGCATGACCCATATTTCTGCTCACGACGCGATCGTCATTGGCGCCGGCCCGGCCGGGCTCGCGGCCGCGCTGGCATTGGCACGGCTCGAACGCAACATCTGCCTCGTCGCGCCGAAGTCTCCGCATGGCGACGCGCGCACCACGGCGCTGCTCGGCGGCAGCATCGACCTGATGATCAACCTCGGCGTCTGGTCCGATCTCGCCAGCGACACCGAACCGCTCCACGCTATCCGCATCGTCGATGACCGCGGCGGGTTGCTGCGCGCACCCGACGTGATGTTCCAGGCGAGCGAGATCGGCGCGTCCCGCTTCGGCGTCAATGTCGCGAACGCGCCGCTGGTCGCAGCCCTGCTGGCCCGCGTCACGGCAACGCCCAACATCGACCGCCGGTTCGGCCATGCTGTCGCTGGCATCGACATCGAGACCAACGGCGCGCGCCTGCGCCTGACGGATGGCAGCTGCGTCCATGCCGCACTGATTGTCGGTGCCGATGGCCGCCAATCCATCGCCCGCACAGCGTCGGGCATTGCGACGTCGCACTGGAGCTATCCACAAGCAGCGATCGTCACGGCGTTCGCCCACGACAAATCCCACGACGGCATCTCGACCGAATTCCATCGCGCGAACGGTCCGCTGACAACCGTGCCGATGCGCACGAACGGTCATCACTTCGCGTCCAGTCTCGTCTGGGTCGATGCGCCGGGCACGGTCGCACAACTCAAGGCTCTCGACGATGTCGCTTTCATGCGCGCACTCGACGAACGCCTGCATGGACTGCTCGGCCGCATCTCAAGCCTCGCGCCACGCGCCGATTTTCCCTTATCGGGCCTCAGCACAGCCTCGCCCGCCGCGCGTCACATCGCCCTCGTCGGCGAGGCCGCCCACGTACTCCCGCCGATTGGCGCACAAGGTCTCAACCTCGGCTTTCGCGATGCGGCTGCACTTGCCGATTGCGTAGGCGATGGCTTGGCGGTCGGCGAAGCGTTGGGCGGCGATGCCATGCTGCAGCGGTTTGTGCGTGCCCGCCGCGCCGACACGCAAGCCCGCGTCACGGCCATCGACATGCTCAATCGCTCGCTGTTGACCGACATCCTTCCCGTGCAGGCGTTGCGCGGCATCGGGCTGCATTTGCTCGCCAACAGTGAGACACTGCGTCGGCGCGCGATCCACGCCGGCCTTGAGCCGGTTGGCGAACGCCCGCGCCTGATGCGCCCCGCCGCTCGCTGACACTGGACAGATTCAGTCCTTGAGATCGCGACCGAGAAAGACGACCGCGTTGCCATTCCAGGACGTCCGCGCACGCTCAATGAAGCCGAGGCGATTGTAGAAACGGATGTTGCGTGCCTCTGCCCCGGTGACCACATGCACGCCGCCGATCCCGGCCGCAGCCGATCGCGCGCAGAAGGCTTCGACCAGCTGCGCGCCGATCCCTTGATTGCGTGCCGACGCCGTGACGTTGATATGCAGATGGGCTGGAAACCAGTCCGCGACGGTGGCGAACGCCGAAAAATATCCAAGCGCTGCAAAGCGCGTCGAACGCGCCGGATGATCCCAGCAGCCGACGAGGTAACCGGCCACGCCACCATCGCGAGCAAGCGCTAGGTAGACATGCTCGCGATCGCGTTCGAGATACTGGCCGAGCCAGAGTGACCGGAATGCTGCCCGCTCGGCCTCGTTGCGGAACTTAGCGCTCGTCGTCTCCTGGAAAATCGCGTCGATACCGCCGAGCAGGGCTGGTAGCAGGGCCCCACCCGCCAACGGGTCAGCTTCAACCTCCGCAAGGCGGCGGATCGGCAAGCTTTGCGGCTGGGACGGATGATCGACCATAGGCCACCATTCCCGATTTTGTGTCGCCACACCACCCCCGCCAACCCCAGCGCGACATCCGGCGTTCGCTACTGCAGCAATTGGCCGTTTTCGCCCAGTTTGCTGCAACAGCGCAAACTCCAATGACCGAACTTTAAACAATCATAACAATGCTAAAACCGCAGCGAATGGCCGTTATGCAATTCTGTCTATTGCTGCGCCGCAGCATGGCATGCCATATACCAGACAACGCGAGCCGGGTTGGACGGGCGTCAAGTTCCCTCCTCTCGGCCCCACCGAACCGCACTTTTCCCGAGAGAACGCCGATGAACACCGCCACCTTCCAGCAGCCGAGCCACTTCACTGATGCCGCCGAGCCGGCCCTGGGCGCGCGCATCCTGACGGCGCTCGCGACCACCGCCGCCGCCATCTCCGAGGGCGCCGCAGCTGCCCATACCTACCGCCACGCCCTTGGCCGGGGACTCGGCGAGAAGGAAGCCACCCGCCGCGCCTTCGAACAGCATTTCGCAGGCCACTGAAGTTTGGCCACTGAAGTTTGGCCACTGACGTTTGGCCACTGAAATTTGGCCGCTGACGTTTGGCGGCAGATCAGGCGCCACCGGGCATTCAAGTTGACGCTCGCTAGCCCCGCTACGCGCTCCGCGTTTGCCGCTGCTTCGTCGCCCGCGCCAGCGTGACGACGACTGTCGCCACGATGTCGTCGACACTGGCGCCGCGCGACAGATCCGATACCGGCCGTGCGAAACCCTGGAGGAACGGTCCGATCGCCTGCGCGCCGCCGAGCGCCTGCACCAGCTTGTAGGCGATATTCCCGGCATCGAGATCGGGAAAGACCAGCACATTGGCTTGCCCCGCGACCGAGCTTGCGCCTTTCACCTTCTTCGCGGCCGTCACCAGGCTCAACGCCGCATCGCCCTGCAATTCGCCATCGATCGCGAGGTCGGGCTGGCGCTGCCGGACGATCGCAAGCGCCGCCTTGATCTTGTCGACATCGCCGTGTTGCGCGCTGCCATGTGTCGAGAATGACAGCAACGCCACCCGCGGCGCGACGCCCAACACCTCGTGTGCGCTCGCCGCCGATGCCCGGGCAATATCCGCCAATTCTTCCGGCGTCGGGTTGGCATTGACTGCGCAATCCGCGAAGATCACCGTCCGCGATCCACCCTCTGCGTGCGGGCAGCGCATCAGAAAAAAGCTCGACGGCGTGGCAATCCCCTCAGCAAGACCAATGGTCATCAATCCCGCCTCGATCACGCGTTTGGTTGGATTGGCAACGCCCGCCACCATCGCCGCCGCTTGGGCCGCATCGACCAGCGCACCGCCGAAATAGAGCGGCTTACGCACCAGCCGCTCGGCCATGCCGACCGTCATGCTGCCACGACGTTTCGCGATACCTTCTGCCAAGACCCGCACCGCCCCATCGCTCTTCGGATCGCGGATCTCGATATCGGCGAGCGCAATTCCGGCCGCCACGGCACGCGTCCCAATCTCCGCTGGCGATCCGATAAGCACCGGACGCGCCAGCCGTTCTCGCAGCAAACGCGCTGCCGCCCGTAAAATCCGTTCGTCTTCAGCTTCCGGGAAAACGACTTTCAGTCCGTGCCCGTGAATTGCGGCCGCACTCGATGCCATCACGTCCATCGTCTCAGATTTCCTTAGCTTCCAGATTCCGGAACAATTTGTTACAGTTTCCGAGACACCGCCATCCGGGAGCCTATCATGAGCACCGAACCGCAACCTGAGATCAAGATCTACCGTGGCCTCAAGGATGTCACCTTCGAACGCTCCGACTGCACGCGCATCGACGGTAAAGCTGGCGAGCTCAGCTACCGCGGCTATTCCATCCACGACCTGGCCAGCCATTCCTCGTTCGAAGAAACCGCGTTCCTGCTGATCGAAGGCAAACTGCCGACGCGCGCCGAACTCGCGGCTTTCGACCAGCGCCTCAAGGCCGCCCGCCAACTACCTCCTGAAATCCTCGACATTTTGCACGCCGTCAAGGCCGCCCACCCGATGGATGCGCTGCGCACCGCCGTCTCCGCGCTCGCCGCCTTCGATCCCGACGTCGCCGACAACAGCCGGCAAGCCACCATCGCCAAGTCCATCCGCCTTGCGAGCCAAATCCCGATGATCGTCGCAGCGCACGAACGCATCCGCCGCGCTCAACCGATCGTCGCGCCGGAACCGACGCTTGGCCACGCCGCCAATTTCCTCGCCATGCTGAAAGGCGAAAAACCCTCCGCCGACGCCGCCAAGCTGCTCGACACCGACTTTGTGCTACACGCCGAACACGGCTCCAATGCCTCCTCCTTCACCGCCCGCGTCGTGATTGGCACCGAGGCCAACCTACACGCCGCCATGACCGCCGCCATCGCCGCGCTTTCAGGGCCTGCCCACGGCGGCGCTGCCGAAGACGTCATGCGCATGGCGACCGAGATTGGCGATGCCAGCAACGTCAAAGACTACGTGAAGAAAAAGCGCGCAGCCAAGGAGGCGATCACCGGCTTCGGCCATCGCGTCTACCGCGCCGAGGACCCGCGCGCGCGCCACATGCGTGATGGCGTCAAGCGACTGTCGGCGGAAATGGGCGAGCCTAAATGGTACGCCATCCTGCAGGCGCTGGTCGCGGAAATGCAGCCCTATGCCCGCCATGGCGTCAACGTGAACGTCGATTTCTATTCGGGCGTCATCTACTATCTGCATGGCATCCCGAACGACCTGTTCGTGCCGATCTTCGCCGTCGGCCGCGTCCCCGGTTGGACCGTGCAGGTGCTCGAGCAGTTGGCCAACAACATTCTCATTCGCCCGCTGACGCTGTACACTGGGCCGGAGCCGCGCCCCTACGTGCCGATCGACGCGCGCTGAACTCGGAGACAGCATTCCATGAAAATCACGGTCCTTGGCGCCGGTGCGCTCGGCGGCTATTACGGCGGCCGTCTCGTCGAGAACGGCGCCGCCGTCACGTTCCTCGTCCGGCCCGCCCGCAAGGCCATTCTCGACCGCGACGGATTGCGCATCGACAGCCCGCTCGGCAACGCAACTCTTAAGGTCGAAAGCCGCACCACAACGACGATCACGCCCGACGCCGACATCCTGCTGCTCACCTGCAAGGCCTACGACCTTGACGACGCGATCACCACCATCAAGCCGGCCGTCGGGCCGCAGACCGCCATCCTGCCGATCCTCAACGGCCTCGCTCATTTCGACCGGCTCATCGCCGCCTTCGGCCACGCGCGCATCATCGGTGGCCTCGCCAAGATCCAGGCGACGCTCGCGTCAGACGGCCAGATCCTCCACCTCAACGACTGGAATGAGATCGTCTTCGGCGAATTGGACGGCCGCACATCAAAGCGCGTGACGGATTTCCATGCCCTGTTCACGAAGCCCAAGGTCAACGCGCAAGTGTCGGCCGATATCCGCGCCGAACTGTGGAAAAAGCTCGTCCACCTCTCGACCGTCGCAGCGGTCACGACGTTGACCCGGCAATCGATCGGCATCGTCAACAAGTCAGCCGATGGCCCCTGGCTGATCGCCACCACGCTCGACGCCGCAGCCCGCATCGCCGCCGCCGCAGGCTATCCGATGACCGACGCCTATATGGCCGCCTACACCAAGACGTTCGCCGGCGCCGGCAATGCCTACAAGGCCTCGATGCTGCGCGACATGGAAAAGGGCGGCGCCGCCGAAGGCGAGCACATCCTCGGCTTCATGCGCGACCTCGCAACCAAGCACGCCATCGACGCGCCCGTCTTCCGCATCGCGGCGGCAAACGTGCAGGCTTACGAGGCGGGACGCGTGCGGTGAGCAGCGCCGATACGGGTGGGCATCCGAAGCGCCAGCAAAGTGCGCAGTTGGTGGATTCGAGCGCTACATCGCAGCAACATCGACTGCACTGCGCAAACGGTGCAGTCGACGGCAATTTCATGCGACAGTCACGATGGACGACGCCCGACAGCGGCGATCATGATGCACGGACCTTCGAACCGGCCATTGGCCTCGAATGCCGCCAACTTTTCACCGACCTCAGCCCATGCTTGAGCCTTGGCCTTTTCATCAAGCTTTCCGAGCATCTGATGGAGCGCGCCGAATAACTCCTGTTCGAAGCGCAGGCATTCGGCTGCACTCGGCAATATGACGGGGGCATTGACCTTACGTGCCTGCACATCGACAAGTCCGGCGGCTTCGAACAATGCTTCAAGCCGTCCAGGAGCTCCCAGGCTGAAGGGCCCGGGTTGGCCGGCGGCAGGCGGTGGAAGCGCTGCATGCCGGCGGATCACGGTGACCGGATCGGAGAAGAAGCGGCACGCTTCGGGCGTCGCGTAGACGATGGCCCCGACGTAGCCTCCCGGTCGAAGTGCGGCCACCTGTCGCTTCACCGCGCCCACTTGATCGGGGAAGTAGATCAGCCCCACCCGCGACAGGGCGGCATCAAAGGGTTCTCCAGCAAGCGCGATCTCCTCGCCATCCATGACCCGCGCGGTGGCATTCCGCAGACCTGCCGCCAAGAAATTCGCGTCGGCCAGAGCCGTCAGCGCCTCGGATATGTCGGTCGTCAGAACATAGCCGGCGGGGCCGACACGACGCGCCGATTGCAAGGCCTCCTGGCCGGAGCCACCCGCAATGTGAAGCACACGACTGCCCGGACGGACATTGGCCATATCGAGCAGCGTCTCGCTCACCGGCCCGAGCCAGCTATCGAGCAGCGGACCCCAGGCATTCCAGCGGTCCGCTACAGCATTCCACTGCCCGTGCGTCGTCTTCTTGAACGCCGTTGCATCGAAGCTCGTCATAACTAACTCCCTTAGGTTGCTCACTTTGGCCCGCCGCCCCGACGCGGGCTTGCAAAGACAAACCTAGCCGCAGTAGGCAGCCGATGCTTGAGGCTTGCATTCAGATGACCTTCAGGTACCCTTTATTCTGCCATCGAAACGCATTTGATAGGCCCGCCGCACCTGTCCGTAAGATACGGCACAGCACTATTGGAAGAGCGAGCCACGCAATGCGCGAAATCGGCCCGAACCGCCTGCTCGTATTTGATCAATTCGATGTTGACCTAGATGCAGCTGTTGTCCGAGTTAACGGCGCAGTTGTGCACATCGAACCGCAGGTCTTCGAGCTGATCGCCTTCCTCGTCGTCCATCGGGGCCGCCTCGTGAGCTACGACGAAATCGTCGAGCACGTCTGGCACGGGCGGATCATTTCCGATGCGGCAATAGCGAGCCGTGTCAACGCGGCGCGAAAAGCGCTAGGTGACGACGGGACTGTCCAGCGCGTGATCAAGACGGTCCGCGGCCGAGGATTGCGCTTCGAACTCCAGCCGCGCGAAGACCTTGGAGTTGGGATTGACCATGACCGCGTCCACGAAGCCCCAGGTTTGGCGGCCGGTGTCGCGACGCCCATCACCGAGACCGAGCCCAAAATGCCATCGATTGCCGTCCTCCCGTTCGACAACATGTCGAATGACGCGGGCCAGTCCTATTTCGCCGATGGCATCGTCGAGGACATCATCACAGGGTTGTCGCGCGTCAGGCAGCTGTTCGTCATCGCGCGCAACTCGACGTTTGCCTACAAGGGAAAGTACGTGGATGTTCGCCAAGTCGGACGCGAGCTTGGCGTGCGCTATGTGCTTGAGGGCAGTGTCCGGAAAGCCGGCGAGAAAGTGCGCATCACTGGACAACTCGTCGAGACCAGCGACGGACATCAAATCTGGGCCGACCGTTTCGACGGCGACGTAGCCGACGTCTTCGAGTTGCAGGACCGGATCACGAGCAGCGTCATCGGTGCAATTCAACCTTCAATCCGCGCTGCCGAAGTTGCAAGATCGCGCCGGAAGCGGCCCGAAAATCTCGACGCCTACGATCTCTACATGCAGGCATTGCCGCATGTTTCAGCGCTCGATAGAAAATCCAATGCAAAGGGCCTTGCCTTGCTCGATCAGGCATTGCAGCGCGATCCCCACTACGGGTCAGCGCTCGCCATGTCTGCTTGGTGCCATGCGCAGCGGTGTGTCTATAGCTGGACGGAAGATTTCGGATTTGATAGCCGACGCGCGCTTGCGTTGGCCGAACGTGCCGTGCAGCAAACGGCAGATGACTCGTTTGCGTTGTCGATGCTCGGCGCCGCCCACACTCTTGTCCGAGATTTCGATCGGGCCGAGGAACTTCTTTCGCGCGCGTTGGAGCATGATCCTAATTGTAGTTGGGGATGGAACCGATTTGGCTGGCTTCACGGCTATCGTGACAGACCGGGAGAGAGCATCAATTGCTTCGAGAAGGCTCTCCGCCTCAGTCCGCTGGATCCGATCAATTTCAATTGCCATTTTGGCATCGGAGCAGCGCATTACATCGAATCGCGAAACGACCAGGCAATCGCCTGGATGGAAAAGGCACTCGTGGCAAAACCCGATGCGCGTTGGATTTATCGGCAGCTTGTTCCAGCCTATGCAGATGCTGGCCATCTCGATGCCGCCGACAAAGGCCTGCGATTGCTCCTGCGCGACTATCCAGGCATGACCTGCGATAAGATTCGTGCGGACATGCTGTATTCCGAACCCGTGATGAACCGCATCTGCGCAGGGCTCGCTCGGGTAGGCTTGCGACTGAGTTGAACGGCTTGAAGTCAGCAATCGGCTTTGGTGCAAGAGCCGCAAGAACAAGGTGGCACGCCCGGCTCCGGTTCAATCACGACATCTGCACGCCACTGTGGCCTATCGCCATCCACTATTGCCTACTGCCTATTGCCGGATCTTCATGCCGACACGCACGGTATCGACGGTGTAGTCGGCACCAAGTGTCGAACTGTCCGCAATCACATGCGTATAGCGCCCGAAAACCGTGGCATTGCGCGAGAGAAAATATTCAAGCCCCAACTCGCCCGTCGTCTCGCGCTCCGTCAGCGAAATACCCTTATAATCGGCGATCGATTGGCGCAGTGCCGCCGTGCCAATCAGATGGCGCTGGAAGGCATGTCGTGCTTCGACACCGAACACGCGTGTCAGCGCACCCGGCGAATTCGCCGTCGTCGAGTCGTTGAAATCCGTCCGCGCCGTGAATAGGAACGACGTCAGCGCGTTCATTCGCCAGCCAACATTGGCGTCGAGGATCAGCCCCGCAATCTGCGTCAGGCGGGCATCATCGGGCTTCTGCCGGCCATAACCGATCGCGGCCTCGCCACGCCACGTCCGGCCACTGTCACCAAAGCCGACACCAAACCGGAACCGCTCGCCATCGGAGTTGCGGCGAATGCCGTCACCGGGCGCAACATTGTAGGCGCGAACATTCAACGCCACCTCGGTGAACGCAAACAGCGCCGGCTTAAATGCCCACGTCGCGCGGGCGGCGATTTCGCGGGCGACGTTGTCACGCTCGGCGTTGGCGATAATGCCACCAGCCTGCGTCGCAACCTCGCTGTAATTCGTATCGGTGTAGGACCCGCGCAACTGGACCGACAGCCTGTTAAAACGATGATTGACCGCCGCGACGAAGCGCTGCGTCTGCACGTCGGCCCGGTCCTTAGCAGAGTCCGGCGCGTCGACAGAGCCACGGGCGTCTTGCGTCAATCGTGTCGACGCCAACATCTCAATGTTCGTCCGACGCGATAAGTCGATCCGTGTCTTAGCTTCGAACGCGTAGCTGCGGTCGTTCTCGCTGGCGAATCCGTTGCCGTAGAATGAAGCAAGACCCGTCGCCGACAACTCGACCGCATGCTTGCGCCAATCGGTAACGGCGCGCAGCGTCGGTTTGACATCAATGGAGAAGGCACCGCGCCGACTCGGATCGCGCAGCACATTGCTGGTCCGGTTCAACCCGAATTCCGCTTCCGGAAAAATAACCCAGCTGCCACGCCGGATACCCAGCGGATCATAGGGCTCGAACCGCGCCAACCGCGCTGGCCGGCGATCGAGGATAGGTTCAAGATCATCGATCTGGAACGCCAGTGCATCATAGCCGGCGGGCGGGCGCTCAAAGGCATCGACGTCGCCGACGGGCCGCGTCTCGACCTGCTCGGGATCAGCACCATCGGGAACCGCGCGCGGCTCACCATTTTCAACGGACCCGTCGGCGGCGTCGCCCGGGCCTTCAGAGCTTGCCGGCGCACCATCGACAGCTGGGCGCCGCGCCGCATTGCGTTGCGCGTCTGTTGATCCCTCGCCATCACCATCCGCTTCGGCGTCGGTCACATTGTCGAGCGGCGAGCGCGGCACTTGCGGAATTGCGGCCGGGGTATCGTTGTCGCCCTGGGCTGGCGGGAGCTGTTGCCGGCGCACGAGCGGAGCCGGTTGGCGCTGTGGCAGACCACCTGGCGATGCCTCAGACCGCGTTTGCGCCTCGGCGACGGACGCACGAAATCCCATCACCAGCAGCGACGAGCCGATAAATCCAGCCAGGAACCAAGCAATTTGACGGCGGCCGATCACGAATGCGCACCTTGGGGACCGAAGAACCACAACAGACGCACAACAGGCTCGGGTTCACCCTAGTCCGCATTCAGTTAAGGGAAGGTTGAAGCGCGCCTGGGATCGGCACCAACCGGCCGCGTGGCGCTTGCGCAAGACCTCTGCTAGAGAGGCCGGGTTGCAGCAGCTTCGACGATTGATTCGGAGTGCGCTGGCATGCCGAGAGTTCGAAGGATTTAGACATGGCTGGCACCGCCACACAATCAAAGTCAAAGCGCGCTGCGGCCCGACCGGCGCGATCTGACGGCGCCGTCGCCTCGGCGCTGCGCACGCTCGAACTCGAGCGCGGGGGACTGGCGATGTTGCACGCCGCCCTGGAAGTCCCCCTCGCCGCGCCTTTCGCCGCCGCCGTCGCCGCATTGGTCGATGCCCGGGGCCGCGTCATCGTCACCGGCCTGGGCAAGAGTGGCCACGTCGGCCAGAAGATCGCCGCCACCTTCGCCTCGACCGGCACGCCGGCGTTTTTCGTCCACCCGACGGAAGCCAGCCACGGCGATCTCGGCATGATCACCCGCGACGATGCCATTCTCGCCTTGTCCTGGTCGGGCGAGACAGCAGAACTCGGCAACATCATCACCTTTTCCCGCCGGTTCAAAGTCACCCTCATCGCCATCACGTCGAAGGCGACGTCGGCGCTCGGCAAGCAAGCCGATGTGGTCCTCGAACTGCCGAAAGCCAGGGAAGCTTGCCCGCACGGCCTCGCACCCACCACCTCAACAACGATGCAGCTGGCACTCGGCGATGCGCTCGCCGTCGCGCTCCTTGAAGCCAAAGGCTTCTCCGCGCACGATTTCAAAGTCTTTCATCCCGGCGGTAAACTCGGCGCCAGCCTCAAGTACGTCGCCGACGTCATGCACACCGGCGAGCGACTGCCGCTGGTGGGCGAGGACATGCCGGTTGCCGGTGCGCTGGTGACGATGACGCAGAAAAGCTTCGGCTGCCTCGGCGTCGTCGACGCCAAGGGCCGGCTGGCTGGCGTCATCACCGACGGCGACTTACGACGACACATGGGGCACGACATCCTGACCAAGCGAACCGCCGACATCATGACGCGCAAACCGAAGACGATCACACCGGATATGCTCGCCTCGGCGGCGTTGGAGGCGATCAACACGTCGCGCATCACCGCGCTGTTCGTCGTCGACAAGGCGAAGCCCGTCGGAATTGTCCACGTCCACGATCTGCTGCGCGAAGGCGTCGCGTAACACAACCCAACGAAGGCAGGAACCATGTCACCATCGCTCCTGTTGGACGGCCGATACGTCCTGTTGCTCCGCGCCGGCTACACCAGCTTCAGGTTCTTCAGCGGCAGCGAGCGGACGGGCTTGCCTGTCGCGGCAAAGATCGCGTTCATGACGCAGGGCGCGACAACACAGATCGTCGGTTCGCCAACGCCACCCCAGAAGTCGTAGGTCGGGACGATCACCGTTTCGACTTTCGGCATTTCGGCCAGCCGCAGCATTTCGTAGCTATCGAAATTCGTCTCGACCATCCGCCCGTCCTTGACGGTCATCTCGCCGTAGAACGCCGCCGACAAGCCGTAGGCGACGGAGCCTTCGACTTGGGCTGCGATCTGATCGGGATTGACGGCGTGACCGCAGTTCAACGCCAACACCATCCGGTGCACCTTGACCTTGCCACGCTCATTGACAGAGACCTCGGCGACCGCCGCCGAGTAGCTGGCGTAGCCCATGAACTGTGCAATCCCGCGATGACGCCCGGCCGGCAACGGTTTGCCCCAATCGCCCTTCTCGGCGGCAGCGTTGAGCACCGCCAAGTGCTTCGGGTGCCGGCTCATCAACGCCTGGCGGAAGGCGAGTGGATCCTTACCGGCGGCCTTCGCCGCCTCGTCCATAAAGCATTCGAGATAGACGCCGTTCTGGTTGGTGTTGACGCCGCGCCAGGGGCCGACCGGAACATGCGTGTTGCGCATGGCATACTCGATCAGCGTGTTCGGCACGGTATAACCAAACTGCGCGTCGCCCGGCTCTTCCCAATAACCCTGCAGTTGGCGGCGATCCTTGCCATCCTTGATTGCCGATGGGTTGGCATAGGCATTGATCGACTGGCCGCTGACGCGGATATGCAGCGCCGTCAGGTTGCCGGCCGCATCGATGCCGGCGGCGAGTTTGCATTGCGAGATCGGGCGAAAGAAGTCGTGCGCCTGGTCTTCCTCGCGGCTCCAGATCAGTTTGATCGGTACGCCCGGCATCTGCTTGGCGATGGCGACGGCTTGGCGCACATAATCCTGCGTCCCGCCGCGCCGGCCGAAACCGCCGCCGAGATCCGACTTGTAGACCTCGCATTTGTCGAGCGGCAGCCCCGAGGCTTCCGACAATGCCGCGTGCGACGCTTCACCGTTCTGCGTCGCGACCCAGACTTCACCACGCTCCGCGGTGATTCGCGCGGTGCAGTTCATCGGCTCCATGCAGGCGTGCGCCAGGAACGGCGTGCCATACACCGCCTCGATTTTCTTTGCGGCACCTTCGATCGCCTTCGGCGTATCGCCGATATTGGTGTTGGCGAAACTATCGCCGCCCGTCAGCCCGGCCTTCAGATGCTCCGCGATCGATGCGCTCGACACCTTCTCGTTGTCCGTCGTCTCGTAAACGATCGGCAGGACGTCCAGCGCCTTCTTCGCCCGCCACCAGGTATCGGCGACGACGGCAACAGTGGTGTCGTTGACCTTCACCACCTTCTTGACGCCGGGTAGCCCCAACACTTTCGCCTCGTCGTAGCTCTGGATCTTGGCACCGAACACTGGCGAGTCCTTGATCGCCGCGTTCAGCATGCCCGCCAGGTTGGTATCGATGGCGTACCGCTTCGAACCATTGAGCTTATCTGCGGTGTCGAGACGCTTCAGCGGTTTGCCGGCGACTTTCCAAACTTTCGGATCTTTCAGCGTGATCGATCTCGGATCAGGTGGCGTGAGCTTAGCCGCTGCCGCCGCCACCTTGCCGTAAGTCACCGACCGTTTCGTCGTGGCGTGCGTGATGACGCCCTGGTCGACCGTCAGTTCGCCGACCGGCACCTTCCACTGATCAGCGGCGGCCTGCATCAGCATCATCCGCGCGACCGCGCCGCCGCGGCGGACATAGTCCTGCGAGATACGGATGCCGCGGCTGCCACCGGTCCCCATTTCGCCCCAGGCCCGCTTACGGGCGTGGTTCTGCCCGGGCGTGATCTGTTCGGTGGTCACCTTCTTCCAGTCGCATTCGAGTTCTTCCGCAACGAGCTGCGCGAGACCCGTCAACGTCCCCTGCCCCATCTCTGAACGGGCGATCCGGATCACGCAGGTACTGTCTGGTCTGACAGCGACCCAGACGTTGATTTCCGCGCCGCTGTCCACGCCCTGCTTCGCCACCGCCGAGCCGGCATCGAAGCCGAGCGCAAGGCCGCCGGCAGCAGCCGTGCCCGCACCAACAACGAAGTGACGGCGCGTGAGTTCCAGCAATTGCGCGGTCGTGGACTTGGCTTTGGATGATTTGGTCATGAACTGTACTCCTCAAGCCTTCGATTTCGACTTGGACGACGACGCAGCGTCCGCAACATTGCCGGCCGCCGCATGCACCGCCGCGCGAATCCGCTGATAGGTGCCGCAACGGCAGATGTTGGTCATCGCCGCGTCGATATCGGCATCGGTTGGCTTTGGCTTCTTTTTCAGCAGCGCCGCCGCCGCCATGATCTGCCCGGATTGGCAGTAGCCGCACTGCGGCACGTCCAGCGCCAGCCACGCCTTCTGGATCGGATGCGTCGTCGTCGGCGACAGCCCTTCGATGGTGACGATTCTGTCGGTGGCCTTGATGTCCTTGACTTGCAGCGAGCACGACCGTTGTACGTCGCCGTTGATGTGCACCGAACAGGCGCCGCACTGCGCAACGCCGCAGCCATACTTGGTGCCGGTCAGGCCAACCTGCTCGCGCAGCACCCAGAGGAGCGGCGTATCGCCCTCGACCGTCACATCACGCACTTTGCCATTGATATTCAGTTTGGCCATCGGCTGGTACTCCTGGACATAGTGGGTTTGACGAATGGGGCTGACATCATGGGCCGGTTATGACGGGCTTTTTGCACCCGATGAAGATCGTTCGCCGTGGTCGGCCGCGCGGCTTGGCCAGTGACGGACGTTCAAGATAGCGCGAAAATGCAAGCCTTGGTCAATCCACCCCCATCAATTTTTGCAAGGCTGCCCCGTCCGGACCGGCGCTTGAGGTGGCCCGAGATGGATTGACGCCGCCTGCCGGACCTCGTGAAATTCAAGGCCCAAAGGCATTAGATCCTCACGCCGTCGTCACACTAGGTCCACTGTTTCCTGGAGCACGCCGCATGAACGGCAAACGCCCGACAATGACATCAATGAATGGTGTGGTCGCAGCCGCCCACCCCCACGCCGCCCAAGCCGGTGCCAGACTGCTGGCGCAAGGCGGCAACGCCTTCGATGCGGCGGCCGCCACCGCCGCCGCGCTCAATGTCGTCGAACCCTTCATGTCCGGCCTGGCCGGGCTTGGCCTTGCGACCTGCTACATCGCCGCCGAGAAGCGTGTGCGTGTGCTCGATTTCGTGCCGCGCGTCCCCGCCAAACTCCCGGTTGAGCGCTTCAAGCAGCGCGACGATCTGCAGCGCGGAGCCCTTTCGGTCGGCACTCCCGGCAACTTCGCCGGCTGGGCGGAACTAGTCCGCGCCCATGGCCGGAAGCCCCTCGCTGATGCCCTGCAGCCCGCTATCGCGCTCGCCCGCGACGGCTTTGCGCTTGCCGAATTCGGCGTCATCGAATTCAACGAACAGATCCCACTGCTGAAAGCCTATGACGCGCTCTATGGCGCATGGTCAAAAAACTACACCGGCGGCGCGGCGTCCGTACGCCTTGGCCACATCCTGCGCCAGCCCGACCTGGCGCGCACGCTCGAAGTGCTCGCCAGCAAGGGGCCGCAACACCTCTATGGTGGCGCGCTCGGCCGCAGCATCATTGATCACCTGGCATCGCTCGGCGGCTGCCTGACACTCGCTGATCTCGAAGCCGTCAAGCCCGAGTGGAAAGATCCGCTGACCGCTGTCTATCGTGGTCTGACCGTCAACACGCTGCCGCCGCCGTGTGAAGGGTTCCAGTTCCTGTTGACGCTGCGCATCCTTGAAGGTTTCGAACTCGCCAGGCTCGACCGCAACAGCGTCGAACATCTCGACATTGTCTGGCGAGCGATCCGGCTGGCGGCCGGCGAGCGCATCGCCTTCAACAATCCAGCGCCGGCCAAACTCAATGACATCCTCGCCAATGCCAATGTCGATCGTCTACGCGCGCGCGTCAAAGACGGCACACCCATCGATGGCCCAACCGAACAATGGACACCGCCGCCCGCAGGAGCCTCCGCCAAGGAACACCACACCACGTCCTTCTCGATCGGCGATCACGACGGCAATCTCGTCTGCGTCACCCAGAGCCTCGGCAGCCCCTTCGGCTCCGGCGTCGTCGTCCCGGGCACCGGATTGTGCATGAACAATTTCCTCTACTGGACCGACGTCAACCCTGCGAGCCCCCATCGCACCAAGCCCGGTGACGCCTTGCCGATGTGCATGGCGCCGACCATCTCGCTGAGGGACGGCAAGCCGGTGCTCGCGCTCGGCACCCCAGGCAGCTACGGCATCCTGCAGACACAGGTGCAAGCCTTGTCGCAGTATGTCGACTTCGGATTGCCACTGCAGGAGGCCATCGAAGCTCCGCGAGCGCGGCTGTGGGACGGCCGCCTCGTCGAACCCGAAAAACGCATCCCCGCGCCAACGCTTGAAGCCCTTGCCAAGCGTGGACACCAAATTCAAATTGGCGAGGCCTGGACGATGAAAGTCGGCGGTATGCACGCCGTCGCCATCGATCCGGCCACCGGCCTCAAGACAGGCGCTTGCGATCCACGCCGGGATGGCTATGTCGCGACGGTCTGAACGAAAAGCCTAGAATCGTTTGAAACGGGGAGAAGGAAACGCATGAAAAATCTGCAACGACTGGGCCTGTTGGTAGTCTCACTGTGCATGAGCGCTGCCGCCACCGCGCAGGAGCCGCTGACGCTCTCGTCGATGGGCTCATTTCACATTGGTGGCCGCGAAGTGACACTGTCTGGCAAACCGATCAAGGAGGTCACGTTTACGCCGGGCGGCGTTCCCGCCAAGGTCGATCTGAACGGCACCTACGCCGTCGAACACATGTACGTGCAGTACTTCATCCCCGCGAACAAGCGCGGTGCCATGCCGTTGTTGATGTGGCACGGCGGTGGTCTGTCCGGCGTTACCTACGAGACGACACCGGATGGCCGCGAGGGCTGGCTCAACTGGTTCCTGCGCAAGGGTTGGCCGGTCTACAACTCCGACGCCGTCGAGCGTGGTCGTTCCGGTTGGGCGATGTATCCCGATATCTTCCAAGGCGAGCCGATCTTTCTGACCAAGAACAACCCATTCGAGCGTTTCCGGATCGGCGCCGGTCCCGGCTCCTATGACAAGGACACCGCCAAGATGAAGGCGTTGCCCGGCAGCCAGTTCCCTCTCGCCGGCTACGATAATTTCACCAAGCAAAACGTGCCGCGCTGGACAACGACCGACGCCGCAACGATCGCCGCCTATACTGAACTCGTCGACAAGGTCTGCCCGTGCGTTGTCTTGGTGCACAGTCAAGCCGGACAGTTCGGTTTCAAGGTCGCGCAGGTCCGGCCCGACAAGGTCAAGGCCTTGATCCTGGTCGAACCCGCGGGCACCGGCGACGCAAAAGACGTTGCCAAGCTCAAGGATGTGCCGATGCTCGCCGTTTACGGTGACTACATTGCCGAAGACGCGCGCTGGCCGGCGATCAAAGCCAATGGCATCAAATTCCTCGACGCGGCCAAGGCGGCGGGTGCCAGCTATGATGTCATCGATCTGCCGGCTGTCGGCCAGAAGGGCAACAGCCACATGCTGATGATGGACAAGAACAATGCCGAGGTCGCCGGATTGATCCAGGATTGGCTGACCAAGAAGGGGCTATACAAATAGTGCGCCGAATATCCGCCGGCGTACGATCATGCGTCGGCGAATTCAATACTAGCGACGAGATGTAGTATTCCCACGCATTTAAGGCGGCATTCTAATAATTTAGATCTTAAAATCCAATTTGGTCAAAATTAATCGCTTCTCAATAAAATATTTACTGCGTTTTCGCATTCACCCTCTACAAATCCAGGCTCAGCATCCCCACATCCGGGGAATTCAGGCGTTATGAGAGGTGTCGTCATGTCTGTTGAATTATTGAGTGGTCTTGGCCTATTTGGACTGCTGTTCCTCGGACTTGTCGGCACACTGGTTTTCGGCATCGTCAAAATGGTGCCGCAGGGCTATCAGTATACCATCGAGAATTTCGGCAAATACACACGCACGCTTTCTCCAGGACTGCATTTCCTTGTTCCAGTCATGGAACGTGTCGGCCACAAAATGAATATGAAGGAACAGGTTCTGGAAATCCCGTCGCAGGATATTATTACCCGCGATAACGCCATGGTCAAAGTTGACGGCGTCACATTCTATCAGGTCCTTAATGCCGCCAAAGCCGCCTACGAAGTCGACCAGCTCGAAACCTCTATCGTCGCACTGACCATGACCAACATCCGCACTGTCATGGGCTCGATGGATCTCGACGAATTGCTCTCAAATCGCGACCAGATCAACGCCAAGCTGCTGCACGTCGTCAACTCGGCAACGGAAGCCTGGGGCGTCAAACTGACCCGCATCGAAATCAAGGACATCGCGCCCCCCCGCGACCTCATCGACAGCATGGGCCGGCAGATGAAAGCCGAGCGCGAAAAGCGCGCGCAGATCCTCGAATCCGAAGGTATGCGCCAATCCGCGATCCTCAAGGCCGAGGGCGAGAAGATCGCCGTCACGCTCGCCGCCGAAGGTCGCAAGGAAGCAGCCTTCCGCGACGCCGAGGGCCGCGAGCGCGGCGCCCAGGCCGAAGCCGCCGCCACCGCCATGGTCTCGAAAGCCATTTCGGAAGGCAACGTGCAGGCGATCAACTACTTCGTCGCCAACAATTACGTGAAGGCGCTGGAAGCCATCGCCAAGTCGCCGAACCAGAAGATCTTGATGATGCCACTCGAAGCGTCCGCCGTGATCGGATCGCTCGCCGGCCTCGCCGAAATTACCAGCGAAGCCTTCGGCAACCGCGGTGGCAATGGTTCCTTGCCTCCGCCCGCCGGACGCCCAACCAAGACATCCGGCCCGTGGTCGGGCAACACACAGGGTTGACGGCAGCACCGCACGTACCCGCACATTGCACGTAGGAGAAACGCAGTATGGCGCAATTCATAATCAGCTACGGTGTCTGGATGTGGTTAGCCCTGGCGGCAGTCCTGATGACACTCGAAGTTGTCGTCCCCGGCGTCCACTTCCTGTGGTTCGGCGTCGCCGCCGCCATCGTCGCACTGTTGGCCTGGATCACGCCATTCGGCTGGGAATGGCAGTTGGTCGTCTTTGGCCTGCTCTCGCTCGTGACGGTCTACTACGGCCGCCAGCTTGGCCAGACCGCGAACACCGCCGCCACCGACGCGCCGTCGCTCAACGAACGCGGCCACCAGTACATCGGTCGCTCCGTGGTTGTCGAGGAAGCCATCACCGGCGGGCGTGGCCGCGTCCGCGTCGGCGACACCATCTGGCAGGCCGAGGGGCCCAATCTGCCGGCTGGCGCCCGCGTCACCGTCAAGGCCGTCAATGGCACTGTGCTCGTCGTCACCTGACGATCAGCCTTTGCTCGCCTCGATAACCGGCTGCGTCCGGCTGGTCTTGCCGTTCTTGCGTGCGGCCTCGGCCAACTCCTGCAGCCGCTTCTGCGCCGATGGATTCACCATGCCGGCCGAGATGATAATCTTGGCGGCATCCTCCACCGAGAGAGCGAGCGGCGTCACCGCACGCCGCGGCACGAACACCGTGAAGCCCGACGGCGGCAGGAAATGCGTCGGCATGAAGACGCTGACGAGATCGTCGTCCGGCTTCAGCGCCGCCACCTCGTCGGGTGCCTTTCCGGTCACGAACACCAACGCGAAAATCCCGGGCGAGGGAAACTCCATCACCGCAACCTTTTGGAACGCGGCTTGCCCCGCCGGCGACGACGCCGTGACGACGCTTTCGAAAATCTGCTTGGTGCCGCGATAGACATTGCGCACCACCGGCATGCGGTCGAGCATCACTTCGCTAGCGCTGATGATCGACCGGCCGATCAGGTTGGCTGCCAGCGCGCCGATCATCGTCAAGCCGACAAATGCGAAAATCAGACCGAGCCCGGGCACCGCAAATGGCAGATACTTGTCGGGATTATAGATGCCGGGAATGTACGGCTTGATCCAGGCATCGAAGACGTTGATCACATACCAAGCGATGTAGAGCGTGATCGTCACCGGACCGACGATGACAAGGCCCGTCAAAAAGTAGTTCCGCAGCCGGGCGCTCAAACGCACATGCGTCGAGGGATCATCCTCGGCAAGCTTGGCGAGACCTGCCGCCAACTCGCCACCGTCATCTGGCTTGGCAGGCTTGGCGGTCTGGCCATGCGCGGTGCTACGGTTCTTGTTCTTCGCCATCAGTGTCCGACTGGGGGGTTGGAGTGCGGCCATTGGGCCGCGGCAGCCCGAGTGATCTCAGGCTCGACGATCATCCATGGCATGAAACACGCGCTTTTGGCGAGCCCCGCTTTGGTCGGCCATCGCGTTGGGACAGCGCGTCGATCACGTCATAAGCCGCGCAATCCCGCTTGGGCGCACAGGACTGGGAAACGCTACGACCAGACGCGGTCCGATTCACTGCGACACGGGTACACAGTCCAGACCACTGCCCTTAAGCCCTGCGCAGACACCCTGCGCCTCGGCCTGGCTGGCATAGGGCCCGACGCGGACGCGGAAAAATGCGCCCATGTTCCCGAGCGTCGTTTGATCGACGGCCGGTTCCCGCTGCGCCAGGGCGGCGGCGAACTGGGACTTGAGCTTCGCGACGACCGCCTGCGCTTCGTCTGCGCTGCGCACCAGCGCGACCTGCGCCTTGTAACGCCCGGCGGCCGTTGCTGCCGCTGTCGCTTGCGGCGTGGCAGCAGGCGGTGCAGCCGCGACCTGTTGCGGCGCTGCTCCTCCCTGCGAGCTTGGGCCCTGCGAGGCAGCTCGCTGCGACTGGATGCGCGTCGTCGATGACCAGGCCTGACCAACATCGGTTTTGGGCGCGGGCGGCGGCTGAACGGCTTGCGGGGGCGTTGCCGGCGCCGCACTGGACCCGCCACCAAAGAGGGTGCTGAAGAAGTTGCCTCCACCGCTGCTGGCCCCACTCGGCGCAGCGGCAGACGGCGTCGGCGCCAGCGATGCTGTCTGCGTCGATGCCGATACGGGGGACGGAGTAGTCGCACTTGTCGTCGCCGTCGTCAGCGCCGATGCAGCCCGGGCCGGCGGCACCTCGTTGCGTGCCGCGCGCGTCGCCGGCGATCCGGTTGCAACGGTATCGGCACTGCCCGACTGATCCGGCAATCCTGCTTCACGATAGGCGGCAGATCGTGCTTGCAGCGCATCGGCCCGCTCGGCTTCAACCAATCCGCCCTTGAGCCACAAGGCACTGGTCAGATCGGAGATGGCTTGCGCCGGTTTGTTGCTCTTGCGGTAAGCAAGCCCACGGTTATAGAGCGCCTTGGCCATCACCGGCGGGGGCAAGTTGCCGCCCGAAATGACGGCACTGAAGGTCCCGATAGCTTGATCGGCCTTGCCGGCCTGCAGCAACTTGACGCCGCTATCAATCGACCGTTGTGCCTCTGCCGGATCGCGCTTCTTCGGCTTCTGCGGCGTCTTCGCTCCGCCCTCGCCAGCCTCAGCCGCCTCTTCCTGCTGCGCCGGTGCCGCAGCCTTAGCCTTGGTTTTTGCTTTCGCAGGTGCGGGCTGCGCGGCCGTCGCCGGACCCTGCGGAACCTGCGCGGCGACGGGCTGCCATGCGGCAACAGCCATCGCTGTCATGCCGGCCATCGCCAGCACCACGCGGGACCATCGCTCTGCGTTAGAATTCACGTTCAACCGGGTCATCCCCGTCCCCATTACGTCCCTACGCGTACTCGACCCAATCCCGAACCTTAAGACCAAACAAGACTTTGCGGCAATTCCTGGACGTACTTATGCTCCTATTCCACAGTTACCGACTTAGCCAGATTGCGTGGCTGATCGACGTCGGTCCCCATGAACACCGCCGTATGGTACGCAATGAGTTGTACGGGAACAGCGTAGATCAGCGGCGTGGTGAACGGATGCACTTTGGGCATCTTGATGTGGGCCAGAACTGTGCAACCGGTCTTTTCGCTCGCCACGTCCGAAATCAACACGATCTGTCCGCCGCGCGCCGCCACTTCCTGCATATTGGACATGGTCTTATCGAACAGGTCATCGGAGGGCGCGACCACGATCACCGGCACGTTTTCGTCGATCAGAGCGATCGGCCCGTGCTTCAGTTCTCCGGCCGCATAGCCCTCAGCGTGGATGTAGGAAATTTCCTTCAGCTTCAATGCGCCCTCGAGCGCGATCGGATAGCTGATCCCGCGGCCGAGATAGAGAACGTCGCGCGCCTTTGAGATTTCATGCGCAAGTTTTTCATAGAGGTGTTCGTCACGCAGCATTGACGTGATGTGGCGCGGCACCTCGATCAGCGCTTTGACCAATTCGCGTTCTTTTTCAAGAGTGATGGCGCCGCGCGCTCGTCCGATCGCAATGGCAAGGCACGCGAGCGCCGCCAATTGGCAGGTGAACGCCTTGGTCGAGGCAACGCCGATCTCAGGCCCAGCCAATGTCGGCAGGATCGCATGGCTCTCGCGCGCTATTGTCGATGTGCGGACGTTGACGATCGATGCAATGCGAAGCCCGTTTTCCTTGCAGTAGCGCAGGCCGGCCAGCGTATCGGCCGTCTCGCCCGACTGCGACACGAAAATGGCAAGGCCATTGGGCTCCAACGGCGCCTCGCGATAACGGAATTCAGACGCCACATCGATTTCGACGGGAATGCGCGCATAGCGCTCGAACCAGTACTTCGAGACGAGCCCGGCATAGTAGGCCGTGCCGCACGCCGATAGCGTGATACGATTGACCTTCGCCAGATCGATACCGAGATCCGGCATCCGCACACGGCCTTCGCTCATATCGATGTAGTTAGCGACGGTGTGGCTGATGACCTCCGGTTGCTCGTGAATTTCCTTCGCCATGTAGTGGCGATAGTTCCCCTTGTCGACCAGCAAGGAACTGGCGACCGACTTGATCTTCTGGCGTTCGACGGATCGGCCCTTGAGATCATAGAGCTTGGCGCCGCGTCGCGTCAGCACGACCCAGTCGCCGTCTTCGAGATAGGTGATCGTATCGGTGAACGGCGCCAACGCGATCGCGTCCGAGCCGAGGTACATTTCGCCGTCGCCATGGCCGATCGCCAGTGGCGGTCCCTGACGTGCGCCGATCATCAGGTCCTCGTCGCCGGCGAAAATGATGCCGAGCGCAAACGCGCCCTGCAAACGCCCCAGCGCGTCCTGCGCGGCGTCGATCGGCGCCATGCCTTGCGACAAGTTGTGCGTCAGCAAATGCAGGACCGTTTCGGTATCGGTCTCGGTTTGGAAGGTGAAGCCCTTAGCGGTCAGTTCTTCACGCAATTCCTGGAAATTCTCGATGATCCCGTTGTGCACAACGGCAACGCGATCATTCATGTGCGGATGCGCGTTGCGCTCGACCGGCCGGCCATGCGTCGCCCAGCGCGTGTGCCCGATCCCCGTGCGACCCTGCAACGGCTGATTGGAAAGCCGTGTCTCCAGATTACGCAGCTTCCCTTCGGCGCGACGCCGGTCAAGCTGGCCGTGCTCGATGGTCGCGATCCCAGCCGAATCGTAACCGCGATACTCCAGCCGGCGCAACGCATCGACCAGATCGTTCGCAACGGACTTGGTTCCAAGAATCCCGACTATTCCACACATCGGCCGTGTCCTCGATCAAACTGACTAGCTCGTACATTCGACCCGTTGCGCACGTTCCGGCACTCCCGCATAGAGTACTCTTGGTTGTCGTGCAGCAACAGCTCAATTCACAACTCGTTACACTGCGCAACCGTTTGGCTCGCAATGATCCTTCCAGTCACGCCCCGTGCTTGCGCCGTTGCATGACCGCGCGAAATCTGGCGGCCCACCCCGGCCGCTCTTCCTGGCTCGCCCGCTCAATCGCCAATGCGTCGGCTGCGACATTCTTCGTGATCACGCTGCCCGACCCGATATAGGCGCCCTCGCCAATTTTGACGGGCGCAACCAACGACGTATTCGAACCAATGAATGCGCCCGCACCGACCTCGGTGATGTGTTTGCTGAAGCCATCGTAATTGCAAAATATAGTGCCGGCCCCGATGTTCGCTTTGGCGCCGACGCGTCCGTCGCCGATGTAGGACAAATGGTTGGCCTTAGCGCCGGCCTCAAGCGTTGCATTCTTCACTTCGACGAAATTGCCGATGTGGACGTTGGCACCGATGTCGGCGCCCGGCCGCAACCGGGCAAAGGGACCAATTTCCGCGCCGGACCGGATCACCACACCCGCTTTGCTCTTGGCGTCGGCACCTTCGATATGCGAGTTCGCTTTGATAACGACAGTGTCCTCGACCACTACGCCTGGCCCGAAAAAGACATTCGGCTCAATTCTGACATCGCGACCAATCACGGTGTCATGGGCGAACCAGACAGTTTCCGGCGCGATCAGCGTGGCGCCATTCAACATCACTTCGCGGCGTCGGCGCGTCTGCCAGATCGCTTCGGCGGCCGCCAGCTGCTCGCGCGAATTGACGCCCAGCACGTCCAGCTCCGGGCAAATCACGACGGCCGTTTTGCGACTTGCTTTCGCGGCGATTTCGACGGCATCCGTCAGATAGAATTCCTGCTTGGCGTTGGCATTGCCGATCGCGTCGAGAGCGCTATCGAGTGTGCTACTCGCGAACCCCATCAGGCCACCATTGCACAACCGCGTTTCGCGCTCTTTAGCGCTTGCATCGTTATGTTCCCGGATCGCAATCAACTGGCCATCGTGATTGCGCAGTAAACGGCCGTATCCCCAGGGATCGGCGGCCTCAAAACCGACCACCACCACCTCAGCGCCACCGTCGAGACTAGTTCGCACTTTGGCGATCGTCTCAAGCGCAAATAACGGTGTATCCGCAAAGATCACCAGCACATCACCACAGTGCGAACGGATAGCCGTGCGGGCCGCTTTCACGGCATCAGCGGTGCCATACTGTTCAGCCTGGACGAAAATCTCGACACCTGGCACATGCCGCCGCGCCTCGCCTGCGACCGCATCCATGCCAGGCCCGATCACGACCGCGATACTGTTCGATCCCGCGCGTTCGGCGAGATTAAGCACGTGCCCTAGCATCGATTGGCCGGCAATGCCGTGCATCACCTTGGGCATGTCCGAAGCCATGCGCGTGCCCTTACCGGCCGCCAAAACGATCGTTAGGAGCTGCTTTTGTGTCATTTCAGTCCTGTCGCCAATGCTTGTCCTCTATTGGACTACCTGCTTAGTCCCGCATGCCGAGCGCAATTCGCCGGCACTTCTTGTCCGTTGTTAGACATTGAACGCAACATTCATGCCGTGTTTGCCTTGCGGTCGCGCCTGCACCGAGCTGCACCAAGCATCAGCCCGACAGCAGCCAGACAGCAGGTTGCATGCACAGTCAATCGGCGACAGCCAATCATTGTGCGGCACTGCCACACCTCCACAGCCATACCAAGGACAAGCACGTGCGACCGTTGACGCTGAACCCTGACCTTGAGACCTTCTAGGCGATTCGGATGGCCGTGTGTTTCGCGTCCATGGAAGCCTCCGACCCCAAGCCATGCGTTAAGCCATGCGTTTGCCGTTCAAGTCTTGAACCTAGGGCGATGCGGCTTGAAGTGCGTTCGCATTCCACCGGAGAGTCCATTGACGATGACCGATAACCCGATCATGACCAGTCGCACGCGCCGCGCCAAAAAAGGCGGATCGCACCTGTCGACCAGTTATGTCGCGGCATGGCTGTTGTTGGGTGCAGTTGCGACAGCCTATCTGGCACTGTTGGCCGCCCGCCCCGACGTGCTGATCGCCGGTGTACGCCAGCCCACGGGCGTCGTTTCAGTGACCCAAACGGCAAGTCTCACAGCCATCCAGCGCACCCTTGCTGGCCTTGAGGATGACGTCGGCAAGCTGAAGACCTCGGCGCAGGTTCAAGACCAACGCGAGAAGGCCCTGGTCGAACGCGTCAGCGTCATCGAGAACCGCATTAGTGGCATGGCCGTATCCGCACTCGCACCCCCTGCACCGACAGCGACGACGCCTGCGCCCGCACTTGCAGCGTCAGCGCTCGATCCGCGCCGCCCGCTGCGTATCGTTGCTTCAACGCCGTCGGAGGCAAAAGCAGGTGATACCAAGCGCGCCGGCCGCGACACGGCCAAGATCGATGCGCGACTTGAACCGGCGGCGCCTGCGACCGCTGCGCTCCTCGCACCGGTCCCTGTATCGCCCATTCAAACCGGAACACTGCCTGAGCCCATCCCCGCCGCTTCGGGCCGACCGATGGGCGTCCGGCTGGCCTCGCTACCCTCCGTCGAGGCACTCCGCCTGAATTGGGACTTACTCACCGAACGCCATAAGTCCGCGCTCAAATCCCTGCAACCCCGCTACAGCGGTAGCGACGCCACATCGTATCAACTCATCGCTGGTCCTGTGGCCAATGCCGTCGAAGCGCAAAAGCTTTGCCAGTCGCTCAAGGCACGCGGCGTCTCCTGCACACCGGCCGAATTTGCCGGCGAAGGGCTATGAGCCGAGCGTGTTCGGCGCACGACTGACATCGGCACGACATCTACTCCACCTCAGGCTTGGAACGCGGCCAGTTCTCGTCCTCAATTTCCGGACGCGGCGGTTCGCGAAAGCGTCGTTCAAGGCCGGCGAACCCGGCGACACGCTCGCTATCTCCATCGCGTGGCGCAGACCGTGGCCGCTCGATACGTCGTGACCACGGCCGATCGCCGCGCGTCGCACGAACGGTCGCAACGACAGGCGTCGCTCCCGTCAGATAGACAGCATGAGCGCCCTCGGCCTCCAGTGACGCCGGATCGATCAGCACCGTCGCGCCACCCACGCCGCAGCCTCTGGTCCGGCGAACCTTTAGGATGATGACGCCGGCCGTCGCGCAGTCATCACGGAATGCCGCCGCGTTGGCGGCGATGACGACCCGGCGTCCGCCGCTCTCGCCAACGCACCCGAGCGGATCACAGCGAAACGCCATCGCAGCCGCGGCATCGCTCGCTGTGCGGCGATCACCATCAGCTTCCAGCCACCGCGCAAGCTCGAATGACGATCCTCGGCTTGCCAATGCAGAGAGCCGGCCTCCCTTGTCACGCACCGCGACCGTCGTGCCATCGCGGCCAACCAGGATATCGGGACGTAGTTGCCCCGGTGCGAACAGCAGCCCCAGCGCCACCGGGATGATTCCAAGCACCCGCCAGCCCCTCGACCACAGTGTCAACCACAGGCCGCCCGCGACCATCAGCGCGAAGGACATTGTTGGGATCGACGCCACCTTCAATACCGCGCCCGGTAGCGCTGCCACCCAGCGCGCGATCGCCGACATGGCATCGATCCCCTGCCCCATGACGACCAGCGGCCAACGCTCCAAACCGAACGGCATCGCCACGAGCGCCGCCAAGGCCGCCGGCATAACGATCAGATTGCAGATCGGAATCGCAATTGCATTGCCGATCAGCGCCAGTTGCTGCGTATTGTGAAAATGATAGATCGCGAACGGCGCCACGGCGAGACTGGCGATGATCGTCGAGAGAAAGATCTCGCCGATGAAACCCGCGCCGCGTGCCATGAGACCACGCTCGGTGTTGCGCTGCCCGACCCGGCGCAGCCGCCGCTGCGCCAGCCATTCATAGGCTGACACCAACCCGACGACCGCCGCAAAGGACATTTGAAAGCCCGCGTCGAGCAGGCTCTCGGGAAAAACAATCAGGATTACCAAAGCGGCGAGCGCAACATTGCGCAGCGCCAAGGCCGGCCGATCGAGGATCACCGCCAGGAACATGATGGTGATCATGATCGCGGAGCGGACCGTTGCGAATGCCGCACCCGATATAAGCGTATAGCCGATTGCGGCAGCGATCGCCGCCACCGCCGCCCATTTTTTGATCGGATAGCGCAGGGCAATCGGGGGTATTGCAGCGAACACCAACCGCAGCATGTAAAACACCGCGCCGGCCATGATCACCATATGCAGTCCGGAGATCGACAGAATGTGAAACAGGCCAGAATCCCGATAGGCCTGATTAGTGACCTCGCTGATGCCCCCGCGCTCGCCAGTGATCAGCGCATTGGCAATGGCCCCCACCTCGCCCGGCAGCGCGGCCGTAATCCGCCGGCCGATGGCTTGCCGCACGCCTTCGATCGACGCGCGAACGCGCAGCATCACCGGCGGCTCGCCAGCATCGGAATCAGCGGCGATGCGCGCGGTCGCCAATCCAATGCCACCAAGCCCCTGGTACCAGGCCAACCGCCCAAAATCGAAATCGCCGGGCGCTGCCGGCGATGCGGGGCCGGCCAACGTCGCCTTGAAGCGCACCGCCTGTCCTGGTGCCAGACCCGGCTCTGCCGTCCGCGTCCGCACTCGAACCCGATATGGACGATCGGCATCGCTGAGTTCGGCGATCGACCGCGTTACGACAGTAATGCGCTGGCCGGCAGTCGGTCTTGGCTCAACCAACTCAATCCAACCGGTCACGTCGACTGGCCCGATCTGGCGCACGAGGACCGGCGCCGCCATCAGTTCCGTGCGCAGCTTGGCGACGAGACCGCCGAGGGCTGCTGCCAGCAGCGCCATTGTGAGCAGACTCAAGAGCCCCGCATGACGGCCAAAGCCATGGGCCAACGCCGCAACGACTCCGACGAAGGCCAACATCCACAGCGCCGGTTCAGCGCGAAGCGCAAAATAACCGGCAATCCCGGATCCAAACGCCACCGGCAGCCAAAGAAACCAGCGCTCCTGCTCGTCCTCAATCAGCCCGGCGAGGCGCGCGAAACCGCTGCGTGCCCGCTCTTCCTCCAACCCAGCATCCCCGACCGCCAAGCCGCCGACCACAGTCTACTCCCCAACCTCGCGCGACCGCCCGCCAAGCCGGCGTTTTGCCGTCACCCGCCGCCGTGTTACACCGCAGCGGTTCTTCGCAAGCATCCCACGGACATCATGCCCGACAAAACAAAAAACACCGGCTCATCTGTCGTCACCCGCTTTGCCCCCTCGCCGACCGGCACGTTGCATATCGGCGGCGCACGTACTGCGCTGTTCAACTGGCTCTACACCCGCCACACCGGCGGAAAATTCCTGCTGCGCATCGAGGATACCGACCGCGAGCGCTCGAAGCAGGAGCACGTCGACGCCATCCTGGCGAGCCTGACATGGCTCGGCCTCGACTGGTCCGGCGAGCCTCTCTACCAATTCGCCCGCGCCAGCCATCATCGCAGCATCGGTGATCAACTGCTGGCGGCCGGCAAGGCCTATCGCTGTTACCTGACACCCGACGAACTCGCCGCCATCCGCGCCAAGGCCGAGGCTGAGAAGCGGCCACTGATCGTCGAGAGCCCCTGGCGCGACCGCGACCCCAAGCATGCCCCCGCCGGCGTTAAACCGGCGATCCGCCTCAAAACCCGCCGCGATGGCGAGACGGTGATCGAGGACCAGGTGCAGGGCCGCGTCGTCATCCCCAACAAGGACCTCGACGACCTGATCATCCTGCGCAGCGATGGCGCGCCGACCTACAATTTCGCTGTCGTCGTCGATGATCACGACATGGGCGTCACCAACGTCATCCGCGGCGTCGATCACCTCACCAACACCGCGCGGCAGACCCAGGTTTACCAGGCGCTCGGCTGGTCGCTGCCGGCTTTCGCGCATATCCCGCTGGTGCACGGGCCCGATGGCGCCAAGCTCTCCAAGCGGCACGGCGCGCAGGGCGTCGAAGAATATCAGGCGATGGGCTACCTTCCCGCCGCCTTGCGCAACTACCTCGCCCGTCTCGCCTGGAGCCACGGCGACGACGAAATCTTCTCGACCGAACAGGCGATCGCGTGGTTCGACATCACCGACGTCGGCCGCTCGCCAGGGCGCTTCGACTTCGCCAAGCTCGCCGACCTCAACGGGCATTACATCCGCGCCGCTTCCGACGACGAGTTGCTCGCAGCGATCAAGGCTTTCCTGCCGCTGTCGGGCAATCCGGCGACGCTCGACCTCGTCCGCCAGCGCGTTCCCGCTTGGACCGGAGGCGCCGCACTCGCTGAACAATTCGAGACAGCCGGATGGGACAAGCTGAAGGCGGCGATCCCAGCACTCAAGGAACGCGCGAAAATCCTGCCCGAACTGGTCGATGGCGCGAGCTTCATCGTTGCCAAGCGCCCACTCGCCCTCGACGACAAGGCGGCGAAGCTGCTCGAGGCCGACGCCAGGGCAACGCTTGCAGCCATCCTGCCGGCACTGTCAGCAGTCAAAGAATTCACCGCGCTGAGCCTCGAAGCTGCCGTCCGCGAGCATGCGGAAAAAACAGGCGCCAAACTCGGCAAAATCGCGCAACCCCTGCGCGCCGCGCTGACCGGCCGCGCCGTCTCCCCGCCCGTGTTCGACGTTATGGCCGTACTCGGCCGCAACGAAACTTTGGCGCGGATCAGGGATGCGGCGGGGTAAGAGCGCTCTTGGTGCGCCGGGCGCCGGATGAGGGTCAACTGCCGAAGCTAGCTACAAACAAAAGTGCCCGCCGACCGAGCAAACGCGAAAGGCTCCCCAGCGATGCGCACCTGACCGATTCCACGCAGGAGAGTTCGATGCACCAACAAGAATGCACACCCATGTGCCCTCTGCGCATCACCTCCCTCAAACAGCCAACTTGTCGCAGTGCACAAAATCGGCTAGCCAAGGGACTGTAAAGCCGGTGCGCTCCCCGATCACAGGGTTTGACGGTGCACTGAGACTACCCACTCACAGAGCCTAGACCCGGTGCAACGGGGCGCCAGCGCTCGAGCGAAGGACAGCACATGAACGCGCAGGATAAACCGGCCAAGTCGGATACCGGCAAGACCGCGACCTTGATCGTCGACAACAAGCAGATGACGATCCCCGTCCGCTCCGGCACCATCGGGCCGGATGTCATGGACATCGCCAAGGTCTACGCCCAAACCAACAGCTTTACGTACGACCCGGGCTTTACATCGACGGCCAATTGCTCTTCTAAGATCACGTACATCGACGGCGAAAAGGGCGTGCTATTGTATCGCGGCTACCCGATCGAGCAGCTCGCCGATAAATCCAATCATCTCGAAGTCTGCTATCTGCTGCTACACGGCGAATTGCCGACGCCCGCGCAATTTGAAGAATTTCGCATCATCGTCACGCGCCACACCATGGTGCACGAGCAGATGTCGCGCTTCTTCTCCGGTTTCCGCCGCGATGCGCATCCGATGGCCATCATGTGCGGCTCGGTCGGCGCGCTGTCGGCGTTCTATCATGACTCCACCGACATCAACGATCCCAAGCAACGGATGATCGCCTCACATCGCATGATCGCCAAGATGCCGACGCTGGCGGCGATGGCGTTCAAATACTCGATCGGCCAGCCCTTCATCTATCCGCGCAACGACCTCGACTACGCATCGAACTTCCTGCAGATGTGCTTCGCGGTTCCCTGTGAGCCCTACCATATCGATCCCGTGCTCGCCCGCGCCCTCGACCGCATCTTCATCCTGCACGCCGATCACGAACAGAACGCGTCAACCTCGACCGTGCGGCTCGCCGGCTCCTCGGGCGCCAACCCGTTCGCCTGTATCGCCGCCGGCATTGCTTGCCTTTGGGGCCCCGCGCACGGCGGTGCCAACGAAGCCGCCCTCAAGATGCTGGAGGAAATCGGCAGCGTCAAAAACATCCCCGGCTATGTCGCCAAGGTCAAAGACAAGGCGTCAGGCGTGCGCCTGATGGGCTTCGGCCACCGCGTCTACAAAAACCACGATCCGCGCGCCAAGGTGATGCAGAAGACCTGCCATGAAGTGCTCGGCAAACTCGGCATCAAGGACCCCACGTTGGAAGTCGCGATGGAACTTGAGCAGATCGCTCTCAAGGACCCGTTCTTCATCGAAAAGAAGCTCTACCCGAACGTCGACTTCTATTCCGGCATCATCCTGCGCGCGATCGGCTTCCCGGTCTCGATGTTTACCGTGCTCTTTGCGGTTGCAAGAACCGTCGGCTGGATCGCCCAATGGAAGGAAATGATCGAGGACCCCGAGCAGAAGATCGGTCGCCCGCGCCAGCTTTACATTGGATCGCCCCAACGCGATTACATGGACGCAGCCAAGCGCAGTTAAGTGACACGTCCCGTGTTCGCTCAACGACAGAGCCTGTCCGAGTTGTCATCCCGCACGCGGTGCAGCACGCTTGCGCGATTGCTTGTGGGCATCCGAAGCGCCACAAAAGTGCTGCTCCGCAGATGCGGGACCTAGTGACTATGCATATTGCAAGATCCCGCGTCTACACCGCAACACTGACGTGCTGCGGATGCGCGCGGGATGACAGGAGACTGTGCTTTGATGACCGAGCACCGATAGTATTGAAGTCGGCGTCAATTCTAAAACCTGCCCATTCTTTTTGAACACCAGCGAAGCCGTCCATGTCCGACACCATCACCCTTGATTCTCGTTTCGAAAAGCTGATGATCGGCCACGCCAAGGTCGAAATGCTCTGGACCGGCGCGCGATGGGCTGAGGGGCCGGTCTACTTCCCGGCCGGGCGCTACCTGCTGTTCTCCGACATCCCGAACGATCGCATCATGCGCTACGATGAGACCAGCGGCGTAGTCTCCGTGTTCCGCGATCCAGCGCGGCACACCAATGGCCACACGGTCGACGCGCAAGGCCGGCTTGTCTCGTGTGAGCACCGTGGCCGCGGCATTTCTCGCACCGAGCACGACGGCCGCGTCGTCATGCTGGCGACCCACGTCGACGGAAAGCGGTTCAATTCTCCCAACGACGTCGTCGTCAAATCCGATGAATTGATCTGGTTCACCGATCCAACCTACGGCATCGACAGCGACTACGAGGGCGATGCCGGGCAAAGTGAGATCGGCGCCAGTAACGTCTACCGTCTCGACCCCACGACGGGCCACATCGCCGCTGTCATCACCGATCGCGTTCGCCCCAACGGCCTCGCCTTCTCAGCTGACGAGCGCACGCTCTACGTCAGCGACACCGGCGCCTCGCATCGCGACGGCCACCCCAAATCGATCACTGCCTTCACCGTCACTGCCGATGGCCGCAGTGTCACGGGTGCACGCACGTTCGCCGTTTCCGACGCAGGCTTCTTCGACGGTTTCCGCTGCGACGTGCACGGCAATGTCTGGACATCGACCGCCGAAGGTGTGCGCTGCTACGCACCCGATGGCACGCATCTGGGTACGATTCTGATCCCCGAACTTGTCGCCAACGTCTGCTTCGGCGGCTTGAAGCGCAACCGCCTGTTCATTGCCGGCCAGACGTCGCTCTATGCGCTCTACCTCGCGACGACTGGCGCGGTGCGGCCGGCGACAGCTGCATTATGACTGCCGGATCTCGATGATCTCGCCGCTCATGCGGTCCCGTACGTCGACGTTGGCATTCAGCCGGACACGCGTCGCGTAGCCGATGCGGATCGACCATAGGCGCTCGAACGGCAATCCACACGCCTGAGCCAA